>DATEHF010000054.1:0-178764 GCA_035279725.1 Candidatus Acidiferrum sp. | reverse complement strand
CGTTCATGACGGCCGTTTTGCTGGGGATGGCCGGGCTGGATGCGTTCGATGCCGATTCCGAGGCGGAGCCACCACACCGCGAGTTTGCTCAAGTTGAACAAGGCGTGCGCGGAAGCGAAAGGCACGCCGTTGTCGCTGCGGATGTGGGCGGGCAGGCCGCGCTCGCGAAAAAGCCGCTCAAACACAGTGAAAGCGTAGTCCTCGCGGGTGGAAGAAAGGCCCTCACAGGTGAGGAGAAAACGGCTGGCGTGGTCGGTGACCGTGAGTGGGTAACAGTATTGACGATTGCCGAGTAGGAACTCGCCCTTGTAATCGGTGCACCACAGTTCATTGGGACGCTGGCCTAAGGAGAGAGCGGTGCCTTGCGCGCGACGCCGCAGGCGGCCACGGCGCTCGACCAGGCCGTGGCGATCCAGCACCGCATGGATGGTGCTCTTCGCCGGGATGGGGATACCGGAGAACCGGCGGAGCAGGCGCTCTCTGATTTTGCGAGCGCCCCAGCTGCAGTGCTCGCGCTTCACGTCCAGGATGAAATTCTCCACCTGAAAGGGAAGCTGATGGGCATGGCGATAGGGACGCCGGCTGCGGTCCGTCAGCCCCTCGATACCACATTCTTTCTAGCGGTCAAAGATTTTGTAGCCGGTCTTGCGGGCGATCCCGAACTCTCTGCAAAGTTCGGCCATCGGCTCGCCAGCGAGCCGGCGAGCCACAAACTGCAGTCTTTCGTCCGTCACCGAACACTCCTTCCAAGGCATCGCTTCCTCCCCTAGGGGAGGAAGTGTCACCTATGTGTCCGGTACAAACTGTCACCTATGTCTCGGGTCGCTCAACGTGATCCCTCCTCGCACCCTACCCAAGCGGATCCTACTCGGTGCTGTAGCGGCCTTAGTTGTTGTTTATATTGGTGACTATCTCTACGTTCGGGTTCGCCAACTCCACCCGAAATCTGCCGACCCTTTTGAATCGATAAAGGCTCTGCGCGTGCTCGCCATCCCCGAAAAGAACGGCAAGACGTCTTACGAGGTGGACACCCAGAATCCCGAGCAGACCGTTACTTGCGTACACTCTCTCTTCCCGCACCACGGCTACTCGCCCTGCTGGTACGTCAAGCCGAGGATCAACCAACCGATCCCCATGTGATCGCTTGATTTCGTCCAATGATGTCGATTGCGAGCGTGCGAAATTACTTCTTTTCTGGTGGAAACTTTGGAGGGATGTCCGCGTAACCTGGCGCGGCCTGCTTCAGGTTTACATCCACTTGCGCGTTGGCATCCCCGATCGCCCAGCGGATTCCGCCGCCGAGCACGGTTAGGAAAAACTCATTCTTCCAATTCTCCGGACGGTCGCCCATCGCGGTGTAGAACACGCGGCCCTTCCCCTGCATGCGCGCCCAGGTTACTGGATATGGCGCGCGCTGGTAGCATTCGCCCTTCATGCCTTGCGTGTCCACTGTCAGTACCACGTGCAGATCAGGCGTGAAATCTTTCAGCGAATACCATTCTTCATTGAAACTGACTGGAGACTTTACGCCTCCCAACCCCGGGAAACTCGGATCGTTCACGATTACGTTCGCATCTTGCAGTCTTGGTTCTCTGCCGTGAATGATGAATTCGCCGCCGAGCATCTTCAGGTAGGGGTCCTGCTGCTCTCCATGCGCGATATAGCGATTCGAGAGGTCCGGCGTGTCCGGCGGCGTATGAAACGTGTCGCTCGCGGCGTGCACACCTACGAATCCCAGCCCACCCTGGATCGCGTCCAGCAACGTTTGCTTGCCCTTGGCTGACATTGGGGGCTTGCCGTCGGTTCCCAGCGTCGTTAGGTCCCCGGTGGTGAAAAACACTACGGCCGCGAAGGAATGAATTCTTTTCTCATCGAAAATGCGCCCGTCCTTCGTTACTTCCACTTTAAATCCATGCTTGGCGCCCAGGAGATTGATCGTGTCATCCATGATGCTCGGTTTGCCGTCGACTCGTTTTACTACGGCATGTTCAAAGCCCGACGATTTTGTAAACACCAGCACCGATTTTTCCTTATCCGCCCCCAGCAGCTGGTTTGAAAGCGCGAGACCTGCGCCCGTCAGCGTTGCAGCTCGAAGAAATTCCCTGCGGCTCTTAGATTCGTTCATGCCATCCCTCTCAGTGATGTCCTTCTGGATGCTCACAGCCCGGAAAACTTGCAAATACGCGGTCCTCAGTCCAGCCTAGCTCTTTCATTCCCATTTCTGAAGAGTAATACGCTCCACTGACCCATCCTTTCAAGTTTTCGAAGTCCGCACGAAGGCTGGAATTTTCTTTTCTAGCATCGTCCACTGCGACGTCTTTCGCTGGAGCCGCTGCATCGGTCAGCAGCATATTCTGCTGGCGGTCATTGAGGGAAGGGAATCCTTTTCCGAATCGTTTCTGCGACTCCGCCTCAAACGCTGCAAGGGCGGACGCGAATTCATTTTTGTGCTTATCCGTCTCTACGCTCAGCAGCAGGTCGATGAATCGGTTCACCTGAGCCTTCGTCGACCCCGGCACGATGGCTTCCGCCAGCGCGATTAAGCTCTCATTCTGCCCCTCACTGAGAAAAATCGGTTTCCAATCTGCAGCTTCTAGATTCTCCGCTTCTTCGAGAATTGCATCATTTCGCAAAAGCTCATGAATCGGATGCGAAGCCAACACCAAAGGCCATGCCGCTCCTGCGCCCATTCCCGCGAGCAGTCGCCGCACCATCTCCCGCCGCGTGAGTTGCCCACCCGTGGCTGCTTGACTAATTACCGGCAATGCAGTTCTTGTTCCCAACAAAAACTCTCCACCATCCAATTTCGCGCCGATGGTATCACCCACCAACAATCATTCACAAGAACAACACGAATTCTTTTCGATTGCTCAATTGACCCGCCTTCGTACACTTGCTAGCATTCGCTTCGTATTTTCATCCTATGCCTCAACGCAAAGATCATTCCTTTGACGTGATTGTCGTCGGCTCCGGCGCTTCCGGCGGCTGGGCCTGCAAGCGTCTCGCCGAGGCTGGCCTGAAGGTTGCGCTTCTCGAAGCGGGCCGCCCGCAATCCGACAAGAACTTCACCGAGCACAAGCCCGAATTCGAACTCAAATATCGCAACAAAGCCCATGAACTCATCCGCAAGACGCGGCCCATCCAAGTCAAATTCGGCGTTTGCAACGAATACACGTACGACTGGTTCGTTAACGATCTCGAGGAGCCCTACACCACGCCTGCCGACAAGCCTTTCAACTGGATGGGCCGCCTGCGCATGACCGGCGGCCGCACCAACGTCTGGGGCCGCGTCAGCCTGCGCTTCAGCGATTGGGATTTCAAATCGGCTTCCCTCGACGGCCACGGCGAAAATTGGCCGCTCGGCTATAAAGACATCGAGCCCTATTACGACCTCGTCGAAAAATATGTCGGAATAACCGGCAGCGCGGAAGGCCTGGAGCATCTTCCCGACGGCCAATTCCAGCCGCCGGTTCCACTCACCTGTCAGGAAACTCTCTTTCGCAATCGAGTAAAGGAAAAGCTAGGTCGCACGGTCATGCCCACGCGCAGCGCCAACCTCACCAAGCCGACCAACGGCCGTGGCCCTTGCCACTTCTGCGGACCCTGCGAACGCGGCTGCATGACGCATTCGTATTTCAACTCCGCCTTCACTACAGTCGCCGATGCCCTCGCCACGGGAAACTGTTCGCTGATCTCCAACGCGATGGCCTACAAAGTCCTCATGGACCCGGAGCCCAATCGAGCCCGCGGCGTTCTCTACGTTGATCGAATCACCAAACAGCCCCACGAAGTCTATGCCCGTGCAGTCATCGTCTGCGCGCAATCGCAGGAATCCGTACGCATACTTTTGAATTCCGCCACGCCACAGTATTCCAATGGGCTCGCCAATTCCAGCGGCGTCCTCGGCCACTACCTTACTGCCCACGTACGCAGCGGAGGCGGCAGCGGAGAATTTCCCGCCTTCGGAAGCAAGCCCTCTCTTGGCGCACCTGTGAAGCCCCTCGGCATTTACATCGCGCGCTTCCGCAATCTGCCGAACACGCCGCCGTACAAAAAATTCCTCCGCGGCTTCGGCTATGAAGGCGAATCCTCCACCGAATTCAATTGGCGAGCGCCCGGTTTCGGCGAAACCTACAAAAAAGCCCTTCTCGAGCCCCGCAACGCCATCGACATCACAGGTTTCGGCGAAGTCCTCCCGCGCTGGGACAATTTCGTCGAGCTCGATCCAAACATGAAAGATGTTTACGGAATCCCTGTCCTGAAAATTCACATGTCCGACGGCGAAAACGAACGCGCCATGATTCAGGATATGGGCGACTCCGCCGGCGAAATGCTCGAAGCCGCCGGCGCGAAAAACATTCGCACCTACGCCCATCCCTCCGCACCGCGCTGGGCGCTCCACGAAGCCGGCATCGCCCGCATGGGCGCCGACCCGAAAAAATCCGTCCTCAATCAATTTCAGCAAACTCACGACATAAAAAATCTCTTCGTCATGGACGCTTCCGGCTTCACCTCAAATCCTTGCCAAAATCCCACCCTTACCATCATGGCTCTCTGCGTTCGTTCCTGCGACTATCTGATGTCCGAACTCAAACGAAACGCTATCTGAGCTGAGCATTGCTTACGCTTCTTAGGTCTAGACACACGTCCAGTCGGCACGCTCTTTTGAGCATGACGTCAGAATGTACTCACTGGATTTTTCACTGATTGTTACAGCGATTGCGACACGACTCAGCGCGACCCTCAACTACCTGTCTGACAGATTTGTTCTGGCCCGAACTATTCGGCTTGCCTCTTCTGTTCTTTCTCCGCTCCGTCCAGCCAGTGCTCCAGCACAGCTTGCGACGCGGGGGTCATTTCGATAAACCCTACTCCTGCCCCCATGTTCATCTGCGAGTAAATGATCTTCGCCTTGGACTCAAAGAATGCTTCAGCCGCGGAGATTTTCACCAGGACCATCGTGTCCTTGGGGAACGGATTCATCATGTCCAGGTAGCAGCCGTGGCGGCTCAGTTCGCTGACGCGCGAGGCGATGCGCACATCAGCCTTCACCTCGATCAGCTCAGCGCTGGCAATGAACGAATATCTGGGCGTGCGGCGTTTCTCTGGATATTCGATGGCGGCCTCCGAATGGATTACCCTGCCCTCATCATACGACGTTTGGGTATCGAGCTTTAGAGAGTCGCGAGAGCTCTTGACCAATCAGCAACGTCTGATCCCGACGCCTCTGTCTGCTAGCGCGATTTGGACTTAGGCGGCGGCGTGCGCAGCATTCTCAGTTTCAACGGATTCGCTAGGTTATGCAGATAGCGCTTTCCTTGGGCGCTGAGCATCGCTGATTGCAAATCATTCCAAGCGACAAGGTGGGTTGTTGGTTTCGCCGGTGCACTCGCACTCATGGCAATCGCCGGCAAATCGGTTCGGGGCGTCGAACGGGTCAAAACCTCGCCAATCTTCGGCGCATTCTTGACCCGGTTGCTGGCGAGCCTTTTATCATCCGGAATTTGTAACCAGTCTTGCAGCGTGGCCAGGATCGACGTGTGGTCGTAAGGAATTTCGCCCTTGGGCCGTCGGAATACTGTGCCCGCTTCGATATACGGCGAAACGAGCACTGTGGGAATCCGCACTCCATAGCGATCGAAGCCAAACCCTCCTTCTCCGGGCTTGCTCTCATCATCCGGTGGCACGGCTGGTGGTGGCTCCACGTGGTCGTAGCAACCGCCGTGCTCATCAAACGTAATCACCAAGAGCGTGCTGGTCCAATCTTTGCCTCCGCTCACCGCCTTCCAGATTCGAAGAAGGAATTGCTCTCCCAAACTCACGTCGTGTGGAGGATGCTCGTCGTTAGGTTGAATCTGGAAACTGGGCTCCACGAAGGAATACTCCGGCAATGTTCCGGCGGCAGCGTCCTCTTCGAGCTCGCCTACTCCGCGGAAGTGCAGCTTCAGCAGCGGATCCCATAGCTGCGGAAACTGCAAGCGCGCAAGCGACATCAGGAAGGAGTCGTTATAAACCCGCCAGGTGTGCCCCGTCGCTTCCAATACTTCGAAAATCGTTTCCGCGTCGTACAGCGGATTCGGCTTATTGTTCACGCGCCCCATCGAAGTCCCCGCATGCATGAACGCCCTGTTCGGGAGCGTTTGGTTTGGCGTCGAGCAGAACCACGCGTCGCTGACCGCATAATTCCGCGCGAGCTGGCTGATTACGCTGACTTGTTCCGGGCTGTAGCACTCCATCAGTTGGTTGGCATTCTGCGGGTGCCCAGGATCGGTGGTGATGTAGTCCACCAGGAAACCTTGCATCTTTTCCGTGCGGGTCGAGTCCTTCGGTCCGAAGATCTGCGCCGTGATGTTGACAAACTCCTCATGGGGGTCATGATCCGGCACCAGAAACGGGGGCGGGCCTGTCGTGCCTCGGGTGGCAAAAACCTTCACCGGATCTTTTCCACTGAAATAGTCTGCATTCGAAGGATTCCAGAAGGGACTCGTTGGGCTCGGAATCTCAAGTCCATCAAACGTCGTTTGCCCACCCGGTGGCGGGGCTGGAATGTTGATCGGCGGCTGGTTGTTCACGTCGGCATATAGGAATCCCAAAAGGTTATCGAACGAACGATTCTCCATCATCACCACAACTACATGCTTGATGCGATCCATTCCATCGCCCGACATTGAACTCCTCCTCTGTTCCCGGTTTTCCAATGCCCGACACTTTACTACCAGGCTCTATAGCAAGCGAGTGACAACTCGTAACAGTCCCGGGTTGTGTCCTCCAAAACCGGGAATCTGTCCTTCACCGTCATCCGCACTGCTGATTTCACCGTGAAAGTCGCCCCGCCGGCGAAACCAACCTCAACAACGCGCCCGCCAAACTCGTGACGCGAAGGACTGGCGTCCAGTAGGCAGCCATTTGGGAGTGCGGCGGCTAGACGCCGCTTTTCCTTCCTCACGGACTTAAACCGCGGCCTCAGTTGCTCGCCCCATCATGTCCTGGCAGTCTTCCTCAGCGGTTTGAAGAAGTGCTATCCTTCGGCCACCAAATCTGCTTGGGGATTAGGGATTTCGAGCTGCAGTTCTTGGCACCGCGGTTAGCCGCGTTCCTCGCCCATATTGCAAGCTCATACCATTCATCGCAGGAGAGCTCATGCGCTGGAAATTTGTTTCAAGCCTCGCACTGATCCAATCCGTTCTGAGCTTCGCTGGCTGTCATTCAAATCCTCCAGCAACCGCAACGCCTTCCCCTGCCTCTGTGGATTCCGCTCGGCTTGCCAACGCTGACGCCGATCCAGGCAACTGGATGAGCCACGGCCGCACCTACGGCGAGCAACGCTTTAGTCCGCTGAAGCAGATCAACGATCAAAACGTCGGCCAGCTCGCTCTCGCCTGGTACGTGGACCTCGATTCTCGTCGCGGTGATGAAGCCACACCCATCGTCGTCGATGGCGTGATGTATTTCACCACCTCGTGGAGCAAAGTCTTCGCCGTCAAAGCCGCCACCGGAGAAAGACTCTGGTCTTACGATCCCAAAGTTCCTCCCGAGTGGGCCGTTAATGCTTGCTGTGATGTCGTCAATCGTGGCGTCGCGGTTTGGCAGGGCAAAGTCTTTGTAGGGACTCTGGATGGCCGTCTTGTCGCGCTCGATGCCGCCTCCGGAAAACCAGTCTGGGAAACGCTCACCATCGACCCGAAATACCCCTACACGATCACCGGCGCCCCGCGCATCGTGATAGGCAAAGTCTTAATCGGCAATGGCGGCGCGGAATTCGGCGTGCGTGGCTACCTCTCCGCTTACGATGCCAGCACGGGAAAAATGATTTGGCGCTTCTACACAATCCCCGGCGATCCGTCGCAGCCCTACGAATCTCCTATTCTCGAAAAAGCCGCCAAAACCTGGACTAGCCCGTCGCGCAAATTGCCTGGCGGCGGCACCGTCTGGGACTCCATCTCCTACGATCCCGATCTCGATCTCGTCTACTTCGGCGTCGGCAACGGCACTCCTTGGGACCGCCACACCCGCAGCCCACAGGGCGGAGACAATCTCTTCCTGTCCTCCGTAGTCGCTCTTAAGGCCGAGACCGGCGAATACGTTTGGCATTATCAGGAAACACCCGGCGACGCCTGGGACTTCGATTCCGCCGAGTCCCTCATCCTAGCCGACCTAACCATCAATGGCTCCCCGCGCAAAGTTCTCCTTCACGCTCCCAAGAACGGATTCTTCTACGTTCTTGATCGCGCCACCGGCGAACTCCTCTCCGCGAAGCCCTACACGACGGTCACCTGGGCCACTGGCATCGATTTGAAAACCGGCCGTCCCATCGAAAATCCTCAAGCGCGTTACGCGGGAGGGAAGGGCGCTCCGGTTGCTCCCGGTCCCTCAGGAGGCCACACGTGGCATTCGATGTCTTTCAGTCCGCTCACAAAACTCGTCTACGTCCCGGTTCAGGACGCAGGATTCCTCTACAAGTCGGAAGAGAATTTCAAGCAGAAAGCACTCGGCTTTAACGTTGGCATCGACTTCGCGGCTGCCGGCCTGCCGCAACAGCCGGAAGTCAAGAAAGCCATTCTCAGCGCCAACAAAAGCCATCTCTCCGCGTGGGATCCCGTGCAGCAAAAAGAAATCTGGCGTGTCGATCGGCAATCCCTGGCCAACGGCGGAACGCTCTGCACCGCGGGAAATCTCGTTTTCGAAGGTACGGCGCAGGGCAATCTCGAAGCCTATCGCGCCGACACCGGCCAAAAGCTCTGGTCCGCTGACGCGCAAAGCAGCGTGGTTGCCGCGCCGATAACCTACACCGTCAACGGCGAACAATACGTTGCTGTTCTCGCCGGATGGGGCGGCGTCTTTGCTCTGGCTGGCGGCGAAGTCGCTCTCTCTTCTGGCCGGTCGCAAAATATCCACAGATTGCTCGCCTTCAAATTGGGGAGCAAAGCCAGCCTTCCGCCACTTCCGCACTTCACCCCGCCACAACTCAAACCACCGAAATCCACCGCCACCGCCGCAACAGTAAAGAAAGGAGAGGCGCTCTACCAAAGTGTTTGTTCGATTTGCCACGGCGACGTCGCCGTCAGCGGCGGCGTTCTACCCGACCTCCGTTACTCCGGTACGCTCGACAACGACCAATGGTTCGACATCGTCCTGAAGGGGCAACTGAAGCAAGCCGGCATGGTCTCCTTCGACAAGGATCTCTCCCATGATGACGCCGCCGCCATCCGGGCCTACGTCATCTTCCGCGCCAACCAATCCCTGGCGGGGACCAAGTCGACTCCGAAATAGTTTCTGCGTGTTTAAGGGGAATTCTTTTACATCCAAGATTCGCGCCGCGTTTAGTGCGCAGTCGCGGCCCCGCCGCCGAGAAAACTTGTCACTGCCGACAGAAATTCTTCCGTCTTTTCAATCGCCGGAACGTGCCCGCACTTGTCAAAGCTCACCAGCTTCGCCCCGGCAATTCCCGCCGCGTATCTTTCCCCAGACACGATCGGCAACAATTTGTCCTGCTTCCCCCACGCCACCAGCGTCGGCACCTTGATGCTCCCCATCCGGTCGTCCAGCCTCTCCGTTCCTGTCGCCGGATTCCCCAACAAACTCCGCACCGTGTACCCGTCCTTCACCGCCAGCTTGTCCGTGAACATTTTCCGCAACGCATCTTCATTCACCCAGCTCGTATCGTAGAACACCGCTTCCATCATCACTTTCATGCCCTGCAAGGAACTCGGATTCAGACTCGGGATCGGCGCGTCCTGCTTCAGCCCCGCCGCATCCACCAGCACCATTTTCTCCACCGGTATCAAATGCGCCCCGCCGCCGAGTTCCGATGCATATAGCGCCGCGATCCACCCGCCCAGCGACTCACCCACCAGGCTCATCTTCTCCACCTTCAATTGCCGCAAAAACTCATTTAGAAAATCCACATACGTTTGAACGCTGTAATCCAGCAGCGGCTTGTCCGACTTGCCAAACCCGATCTGGTCCGGCACGAGCAACCGGTATTTCTGCGCCATCGGGTCCAGCACCGGCAGCCAATCTTCTTTGCGGCTCCCAAGACCGTGCAGCAGCACCACGACCGGCCCCGAGCCCAAATCAAAATAATGGATCGATTGCCCAAATACGGTAATCGTCTTATCCGCCGGTTGCCCCTGCCCAAACGCCGGAACCGCCGCCACCACTAACAGTAGGATGAGCCCGAATTTTATTCTTCCACGCATGATCCCTCCTGTCTCGCGGCCCCTCTTTAGCACACGCCCGCCTCGAATACTACTCACGCCGAATGGGTACGTCGATCTGCCAATCGGTGCTTCGGTAGCTTTCACTTTCCAATCGCGTATGGGAATTTCCGCCCTTCCTGGTGTACCCTCTGCCCCTGCCATGCCAATGATGCTGCAAGCATTCGACGATTGGCTGAATGCCTACGGCCGCGCCTGGGAAAGCCGCAACCCTCAGGCCGCCGCAGACCTCTACGCAGAAGACGGCACTTATCAAGTCACCCCATTCCTCGAACCCATGCGCGGAAAGCAAGCCATCCTCGAGTATTGGAACCATGTAGCTCAGACCCAGCAAAACATTCATTTTGGCTACGAGATTCTCGCTGTAACTCCCGAACACGGCATCGCCCACTGGTGGTCTTCGTTCTTTATCGTTCCCCAAGGCCTTCAAACCAAGCTCGACGGCATCTTCTTCATCTCCCTCGACGAAAATGCCCGTTGCCGTTCCCTCCGCGAGTGGTGGCACAAGCAGCAAGACTGACCGAGTATTCCATTCCCCGCAAAATAAAAGACCGCCAGCGTCGATAGGCGCGGCAGAAGTTAGCCCAGCGCGTCAGCGCTGGGAGAGTTGGTAAAGGAATCACAAGCCCCGTAGGGAGCGGCACGCACGCGGTCCATGAAACGTGCCAACAAAGTAATTGACAGGCACTCTCACTTTTTGTTTACATTCCTCTCATGAAGGCGCGAACCCTCCTCCAGCGCTCATCATTTTCCTGCATTTTGCTCCTCGCCTCTCTCTGCACGCTCGCCGCTCCCAAGGACAAAGAGCCCGCCCCGCGCTTCAACGCCATCACCACCACTGGCGAAAAGTTCACCAACGAAACCATCAAAGGCAAAGTCGTCCTCCTCGAATTCTGGACTACCTGGTGCGGCTACTGCGCCGACGAAGCCGCCTTCGTCGACAAAATCGGCCACGAACTTGCCGACAAGGGCCTCATCCTTCTCGCCATCGACGTCGGCGAATCCAAGAAAACCGTCAAGAAATATCTTGAGCAGCATCCCCGCAACTGCAAGCTCGTCATGATGGAAGACACCAATCTCGCCGCCATGTACCAGGCCAACGTTTATCCCATTTATGTCGTGATTGATCGCGACGGCTTCATCGTCGGCACCCAACGCGGCGCCGGTGGCGAAGACGCCCTCCGCCGCCTAATCGCCCGCGCCGGCATCGAATCCGAATCGGACGCCGACGATTCCGCCTCTAACTAGACTCTGTTTGGATGAAGCACTCCCGCAAAATCATCGTCCACATCGCCACGAGCGCCGACGGCTACATCGCCCGTCCCGATGGAGACGTCGCCTGGCTCAACGGTCCCCGCCCCAAGGGCAATTACGGCTATTCCGCCTTCTTCAAATCCATTGACACCATCCTCTGGGGCTACAAAACCTACGCCAAGGGCCTCGAAATGGGCATGGGGAAGGACATGAAGTCCTTCGGGTTCGGCCCGAAAATCAAGAACTACCTCTTTTCCCGCCAACCGCGTGAGGCCCCACTGCCGACCTTCGAACTGGTCAATGAGCCCGTCAAACCGTTCGCCCAGCGCCTGCGCGCCCAGCCCGGCAAAAATATCTGGATGATGGGCGGTGCCGGAATCATCGCTTCCTTCCTCGACGCCGGCGAAATCGACGAGTTCCGCATCCATGTCATCCCTATCCTCATCGGCGAAGGCATCCCCCTCATGCAGCCTCGCCACCGTTCCATCCGCCTCAAGCTCCTCTCCTCCAAATCCTTCCCCGAAGGCGTCGTCCTCCTCCACTACCGCGTCGCCCCTCGTTAAAGATAGAAAATCCCAGCCAAAGGTGCGGAGGGCGGCGCCGTAGCTCCACCGCTTGTGCGAGTCTCAACTTCAGATATACTTGGCGCATTCCGGCAGCGTCGGTCGCATCCGCGTTATCCATTGATTGGGGAGTGCCAAATGACAAAGCTGTGCGCGTTCGTCCTTGCGGCGCTCGTTCTAACGCTCACGCTCGCTACAGCTTTCGGCCAGACGTCCGCCGGGCCTGAAACCGTGGTCATCCACAGTGGATCGGCTACCCTGCACGCGCTGGTCTATCGCCCGCTGGGAACCGGGCCGTTCCCTGCCATCCTGCTGAATCACGGTAGCGGCCGTACCCCCGAAGACTTGAAACGCCTCGGACCGTACGAACAGAATGCCGAAAAACTTGGTCCGCTCTTCGCTCGCCACGGCTATGTATTTCTATACTTGTTCCGACGCGGCGTCGGGCTTTCCACGGACCAGGGAGCTAACGCCGTCGACCTGATGGACAGCGAAACCGCTGCACACGGGCTGGAGGGGCGCAACGCTCTGCAGATGCAGTTGCTGGAAGGTAGGGAGATGGACGACGCCCTGTCCGCTCTCAAGTTCCTGCGGGCGCTCCCGTATGTTGATCCGACGGATGTTGCCGCGATCGGCCACTCGTTTGGAGGTTCGCTCGCGGTGCTCATGGCTGAACGTGAACCGAACCTGCGAGCGGTTGTAGTCTTCTCCGGAGCCGGCTATAGTTTTGATCGCTCTCCGGAGTTGCGAGCGAGACTCCTGGCCGCTGTTGACCACATCGTGGCGCCGGTCTTCTTCATTCACGCCGAGAACGATTTCTCCCTCTCGTCCGGCAAGGTGTTGGACGCCCGCCGCGAGCAGCTCGGTAAGCCGCATCGCTTGAAGATCTATCCGCCCATCGGCAAGACCGTGGACGATGGGCACGACTTCCTCCATCTCGGAGTGAACATTTGGGAGCCCGACGTGTTTGCCTTTCTAGACGAAAACATGCGGAAGTGAGCCTGCTGAACCCATCCCGTATCTCTCAAGGTAAAGATGATGCGCATCAGGTGGCTTGACGCGCTCAACCGGTGGTATGCTCCGCAGTGATCTGGATCCCAACCACGGAGGTTACCCAATGAAATTACTAATTGCAGTCGGCGTTTTACTATTTGTTTCGGCGTCCGCTCACGCACAAGCGCAAGTCGCAAAGCCTTGTGAAGATCTGAAAACTGAAATCGCGCAGAAGCTCGACGCCAAAGGCGTGAAGGGCTATACCCTGGACATCGTCGCGAAGGACAAAGACGCCGAAGGCAAAGTCGTGGGCACCTGTGACGGCGGCACCAAAAAGATCATCTACACCAAGGCCACCGCTGCCGCAGCCCCAGTGAAAGAAACTCCCAAGTCCTAATCCCCAGGCGCGTGATTTTTCTTTGTAGGGCGCCCGCTGCGGCCGGCTGCGCCCTCCCTCTTTTTCCGTTTTTGTAGGGGCGGGGCTTGCCCCGCCCGCTTTCAGAAGCCGTCCAGAAACCACACACGTCTAAGGGCTCGGAGGAATCCTCGATGATCAGGCGAATCTCGATCTCTCTGCTTCTGCTTTTAGCTGCACCCGTTTTCGCACCGCTTCAGGCTCAAGACAAGAAACCCACCACTCTGCGAGAGGTACTGCTTTCGGAACTGCGCTCCACGCACACCAACGCCGAATGGTTCGTGCCCGCCAATACGGCCGTGAAAGGCTTGACGGCCGAGCAAGCGAATTGGACCGACGGCAAAGAAAATCACTCGGTCGGACAACTCGCCTACCATCTCGTCTATTGGAACCGCCGAAATCTCGCGAACCTCAAAGGAGAAAAGAACGAGAAATTCAGTGGCAATAATGACGAGACGTTCACCAAATTTGACGCTAAGACTTGGAATGAAACCGTAAAGCAGCTTGACGAAGTCATGAGCGAACTCGAAAAATGGGTGGAAACCGCCGACGAAGCTAAGTTGAAAGAATCCGCCCAGACGTTCACGCACATCAGCACCCACAACGCCTACCACATCGGCCAGATTATTTTCGTCCGCAAGGAGCAAGGCTCGTGGGATCCGAAAAACGGTGTCAACTAGGTCCTTTCAAATGGTGGTCGGGCGCTGCCGCTTTTAACGTAGGGGCGGGGCTTGCCCCGCCCGTTCGTGCGCTACCACCGCACGCGCACCGTCACGGCGTAACCTTCAGCTCCGAAAAATGAGCAATGGTTCCGAGCCCGACCCACAGCGCAATGGCGCCGCTCGTGGGCGATTGCTTCAGGTCGTTCACGATCAGCGCCGGTTGTTCCGCTCCGTTCACATAGAGCCGCGCGCGCGTTCCCGCCACCTGGATTTTCACTTGCGTCCACTGCCCGGGAACCAGGTCCACATAGGATTCATACTTTCCCGGAGTCTCCGCCCTCAGTTTGTTCCATGGGAATCCTGGTATGGAGATGTACTGCACCGAATGATTTCGTTGCAATTGGTCCTCGGACCGTCCGTTCTTTGGCCGCAAATAGAAACACTCAAAATGCGATCGGTCCGCGGTCACCCGAAACGCGATCCCCACAAATCCCCGCGCGCTTTCTGGCGCGTTTGGCACAGTATCGCCGGTTAAGCTCACGTTGATGGTCCCATCCTGAAACGAGCTTCCCGGAACGACGGCGAACCGCCCCTCATCACCAAGACCCTCCGGCCCCGCATCTGTAACGCGCACCCCACCGTGCCCCTGATAAGTCACCGACTCCGCTTTCACGTTGCGCAGCTCCAGCTTTTCCAGAGGAAGCCCCTCGGTCTTCTGCCGTCCTTGCCCTGCCGATTGGTTCAATGAACCAATCAATAGGGCTCCCAACACCAACGTGTACATCAATCCAGATCTCATTCATCCTCCTGCCGTCTTAATGGCGGGTCTTCAGACCCGTTCGGTTCGTACCTTCTGCTGTCCGATGGGGTCGATATCTTTAACGAAGTCAGATGCCCTCCTGTTTCCTGACCCCAACCCATCCGTGACACGAATCGCGTATTCGACCGTTCGAGGAAGACAGATTCCCTCGCGCTGTTCCAAAGTGGGAAGAATACCCCCACAGCCCGGTGTTTTCGTAACAGTGGCAAACAAAGGGCTTGCGCGATACGGAACTTGGAAGCGTGTATGGAAGATTGGAGGTGGTTGAGCACCAGGACACCCCTTCCCCTATTTTTGTAACGATATGATTCAATGAATGTTATGGGGTGGGGGTCGGTAAACGATATGACGGGAAAGGGCTTAGCCAGATAGTCGGCAGTGGTTAGTTGACAGTGGTCAGTGGGGAAGATGCGAGAAGTAGAATCCGAGCAGGGTAAGACATGGTGGGAGTGAGACTTACGGGACCGCCGGAGAGTGGAGCGAAAGATCACAACCAATGCTACCACGAAACGCTAATTCTGTCAATAGCTAACTGAGTGGTACTGGTATCCAGAAGGCGTCGCCGGACGCGGGGCGAGAGCAGGAGGAGGCAAAGTCAAAAGCCTGGACAAAATCCAGAATCTGGAGTCCTACCGCCGGACGATCTCCCACCCGCCGCCGGGTACCAGGTGCGGTTTCACACCTGGGGGTTTGGACTTTGCGTTTCCTGCGGGGCACTGGTCCGCGACAACCGTTTGACCCTGCTTTGTTGCTACTTGGTCCAATCCTCGACCTTGAGGTGCCTGATGCGTGCAAACGCGCGGTCGTTGGTAATGAGGATCACATCCAATGCTAAAGCGTGCGCCGCAATCATCATGTCCAAACTTCCCATAACCCTTCCTTCGCGCTCCAAGGTCGCCCGGAGATCGCCACACTGCCGCGCAGCTTCGGAGTCCCAAGAAAGGACGGTCACCCCCAGCAGGAATTGCTCGACGGTGGACTTCAACGGCTGGGAAAGGCTGCGAGCCGTTCCGTAACGCAACTCGCCTTCAGTGACTGCGGAAATGGCCAACTCCTCCATCGGCACTTTGGCCAAATGACGATCAACCGCAGAACCCTTCCTGTTAATAGCGTAGCTGGCCGCGTTCGTGTCCAGCAGATAGCGGACGTTCATCCTAACGGCTCGCGTTTTTCTGGCGGCGCATCCTTGCGGTCAGCCAGGAATTCTTCAAAGGCCTTTTGATCCGCCTTGAGTGCTTTGTCACGAAAGCCAAAGAATTCTTCCCAGGACTCCGGGCGCCGTGACAAGATCACGTCACCGGTTCTCTCGTCTTTGCGAATGAAGACCTCTTTACCGTCGAAGCGGAACTCCGCAGGCAGGCGCACAGCCTGGCTTCTGCCGTTGTTGAAGAGCTTTGCGGTTCGGGCCATGATCCCCTCCTTTCAGTCAGTATATACCGCAGTATATCACATCTGTTCTCAGGGGCTTAAGCCTTGTTGATTTGGCGGCACTTACGGCACGGCTGAAACCGTGCCCTGAAGTGCCCCATCCGTCCCATTGCAGCCAAATGCCTTTGGTGCCACAATCCGCAAAGGCCCGAGAATTCTTCACGATCCGGGAAACAAGTCCGCTCCTCCCGGTGTCTAAGATTACGAGAGCGGACATCGGGAACTGTCCACCTGACGCTCCCGATCGCAAGTCGTGCCTGGGTCCAGCGTTCAAACGTTGAACCCGCAGCAGGGTGGCTCACCTTCCAGCGGTGGGTCGGAAAGGCCGGCAGTGTCCGATTGGGCTAGTGCCCTGTCATGGGGCCGCGATGAAGCCGAACTCGTCCACGAGCTGCAAGCGGGCTCGGAGACGGCCTTCGACTGGCTCGTCACGCATTATCATGCGCCGGTCTATAACCTTATCCTCGGCATGCTTGGCGACACTTCGGACGCCGCCGACGGCTCCCAGGAAGTTTTCTTAAAGGCCTTTCGCGGCATTCGCAATTTCCGCCAGGGCAGCTCTTTGAAAACTTGGCTGTATCGCATCGCCATTCGCGAAGCGTTGAATCACAAGCGCTGGTTCAAGCGTCATCTTCAAAAGAATGTTTCCATCGACGCCGAACCGGAAGAAGGGCAAGCGCGCATCGAAGTCGAAGATCTTTGCCCCACGCCTTTCGAGCAGCTTGCTTCGCTGGAAATTCAAGTCGCGGTTCATGGCGCTTTGCAGCAGATTCCCGATGTGTTTCGCAGCGCGGTGATTTTGCGCGACCTCGAAGGCCTGAGTTACGAGGAAGTTGCCGAAGTTCTGGAATGCAGCGTCGGCACAGTAAAGTCCCGCATCCTTCGCGGGCGCCGCGCGCTGAAAGAAATTCTTGAGCCGATGTTGGGCGCGCCACAAGCTCGCGCGCCGCGCGCGCAGACGACTTCGCATGGAAATGTTTCCGAGTCTCAGCCGTCGCCTTTCGGGGATGCATTTTCGGCGGCGCGGCGAGTTACTGTGCCTTCTGATGGTCTGGACCCGCGGACTAGTTCCACGGGCAAGGGTGTCCAATGAAGTGCAATACAGTACGAACTAAACTAGCGGGTTATCTCGACGATGCCATCACTGGCGGGGCGCGTGTCGATGAGCGCGTCCAAATCAGCCAGCACCTGGAAGCATGCAATGTTTGCCGTGAAGAGTTGGAAAGATTCCGCAAGCTGAGCGTTATGCTTTCGCGTGTGCCTAAGAATGTGCCTCCCGCTGATCTTGCCGTCCGCATTAAAGTTGCTGCCGCTCAGGCGCAGCATTCGCAGGATTGGCCCAGCCGCTTGCAGCGCATGAAGGATCGTGCCGAAATTCTGCTCGACAACGTTTTCCGTCCGCTCAGCGTTCCGGCCACCGGCGGTTTTTTTTCCGCCATCCTGGTTTTCGTCCTGGTGCTTCAGATGATTGTGCCGGGCACCACCGTTCGCGCCGTGCAGAACGATGTGGACCTTAATCTCATGCGTCCCGCCGAGCTGGTTACTTTGTCGGATTATCCGCAATCCTGGGCGCCCGAGCAGCAAGACGTTGAACTTTCTTTGCCTCACGGCCTGCTCGTGGATGTCACCGTCGACTCGCACGGCCAGATGACGGATTACCAGATTCTTTCCGGCCCAACGAGCCAGGAACTTCGCCGCCACCTCGACCAGATGCTGCTTTTCTCGCGCTTCAGCCCCATGCTGAGCTTCGGCCGTCCCACTGCCGGCGGCCACGTGGTTCTCAGTTTTAGCGCTGTTCGCGTCCGCGGCTAATTTTTCTCGCATGAGAACTCTCGGACTGTTTTTTGCGGCGGCGAGGAAATCTGTCCTCGCCGCCGCAGTCGTTTGTTTTTGTTCGGCGGCCGCCAGCGCGCAATTGCAGCGCAACGATTCGGAACGCCAGCTCTTTGAGTCCGTCAATCGCGAACGCGCCGCGCAAGGCCTCTCCGCCCTTGAATGGGACGAAATCCTCTTTAAGGCCGCCCGCAAACATGCCCTCCTGATGCTCAACCTGAATCAGCTTGAGCACCAACTTCCCAACGAACCGACGCTGGACGCACGCCTCGCGGAAGCCGGCGCGCGCTTCGCCGTCATCGCCGAAAACATTGCGATTGGTCCAGATCCCGCGACCATCCACAACGGCTGGATGAATTCCCCCGGCCACCGAAAAAACATATTAAATCCGCGACTCACTTCGATTGGCATCGCGGTGGTACATGGACCGGGCGGACTCTACGCGGTGCAGGATTTTTCGCAATTCGTTCCGGAAATGAGCGTGGAGCAGCAGGAACAAAAAGTGGTTTCACTGCTTACGGCGAAGGGATTCCGGCTGGCCGACGCAACCTCTGACGCGCGCAGAACTTGCGAAAAAGATTCCGGAGTATCAGGAACTTCCGCAAAATCCATGATGCGATTCGAGGCGTCCGACCTGAATAGTTTGCCGGAGGAAGTCGAGAAAAGAATCGGCAGCGGGCCGCTCGGGAAAGTCGCCGTCGGGGCATGCCACCCGAAAGGGACATCCGGTTTTTCGCGATTTCGCGTTGCCTTGCTGTTTTTCTGAAATGCTCAAAGGAATTTCGATTGCGCCAAGAGAAAAAAGAAAGTGTTGAATCTCGAAACGAGAAGAAATACACTATGCCGGTCATGAGCGCTGTCTTCGCCAACTCCTATCGCTGGTATCGATTTACCGGAGATCCATCCAGGTGGCGGGGGGCGTTTCTGTAAACGAATTTAGAAGTTAAAGAGCCGACCCACTCGCCAGCCGAGTGGGTTTTTTGTTTTAGGGCAGGAAAGTTCTTGGGACGGAAAAAACTGGGAGGGCCAGAAAGATGATTATCTCCATGAAACGGCACGCGAAGCGCGAGGAGATCGATGAAGTACGCAAACAGGTGGAGCACTTCGGGTACAAAGTGCACTCCATCGAAGGGGAGGAGCGCGTGGTAATCGGCGTCGTAGGGGTAGGGGATGTGACCGCGTGCATGGAATCGATCGAAGCCATGCCGCAGGTGGAAAACGTGGTGCGGATATCGGCGCCGTACAAATTTGTGAGCAAGGAATTTCGCAAGGGAAAGACGCAGATCAAGGTTAATGGAACGTCGATTGGCGGCGGCGAATTCGTGGTGATGGCCGGGCCGTGCTCGGTGGAATCGGAAAAGCAGATTATGCAGGCGGCCGAAGGTGTGGCGAAAGCGGGCGCGAAAATGCTGCGCGGCGGTGCGTTCAAGCCGCGGACTTCGCCATACGATTTTCAAGGCATGGAAGAAGAAGGATTGAAATTGCTGAAGAAGGCGAAAGAAGTGACGGGACTGGCGATTATCACAGAAGTGATGAGCGACCGAGACGTAGATTTGATCGCGAAGTACGCAGACGTAATGCAAGTGGGCGCGCGAAACATGCAGAATTTCATGCTGCTGAAAGCGCTGGGAAAATGTGGCCGGCCGGTGCTGCTGAAGCGTGGATTGAGCAGCACGGTGAAGGAACTATTGATGTCCGCGGAATACATCACGGCACACGGGAATCCTGATGTGATTTTGTGCGAACGGGGAATTCGTACGTTTGAAACGGTGACGCGAAACACTTGCGACATTGCGGCGATTCCGGCGCTGAATGAATTGACGCACCTGCCGGTGGTTTTGGATCCGAGTCACGCGACAGGAAAACGCAGTCTCGTTCCGGCGCTGTCCCGCGCGGGCGTGGCGATCGGCGCCGACGGGTTGATCGTCGAAGTTCACCCCGCGCCGGAAAAAGCCATCAGCGACGGCGCGCAGTCGCTCGACCTGCCTCAATTCCAAAAAATGATGAAGGACCTGGAGCCCTACATTCAGCTGTGGAATGAATCGAGGAAAACGGAAATAGCCGCAGCTGCCAGCCGCTGAATGGTTCAGTCCGGATGCACGTTCACTGGAACTGTAAGACACTCCTTCAGCGCCCCGGTGAATGCAGAGTCATTCCACGCGCATTTGTGCAACCAGGCCGGCACAGAAATCATCTGTCTTAAAGGGTAGAATACTTTAGCTGCTGGTCCAACGCATGGGTATCGGTGAGTTACTCCGAACGGCCATCCTAGTTTGCGCGGCTCTCGTTGTTATGAGACAGGATGGGCTGACACATCCTCTTCTGCCGCCTGTGAATGCCGCAAAGCCGCCCGTCATTGTGGTCGGATTCGTCGGCGGTTTCGTCGCGCACGACAATATGGTCCATAGCGGCGTCCAACTTGGCGCACATCTCAAAGAGACTCATCCTTCAGGCGTATTCGTAAAAGTGTTTGAGAACCGGCGCAGGGAAAATGCACACCATGAAATCTTAAAAATTCTGGACGCCGATCACGACGGAAAGCTGTCTGACGAGGAGAAGAAAGAGGCGCACATTATCATTTACGGGATGAGTTGGGGTGGCTCGGAGACGGTTTCACTGGCCAAAGAACTGGATAAGGATCACATCCCGGTGATGCTTACGATTCAAGTGGATAGTGTTGCCAAGATGCGGCAGAACGACCAGATTATCCCTGCCAACGTCGGCGAGGCCGTGAATTTCTATCAGTCCGATGGACTACTCCGTGGCCAGCCCAAAATTCTAGCCGCGGACGAAAAGCACACGAAGATTCTCGGCAATTATCGTTTCGACTACAAATCGAAGAACATCAAGTGCGATAAATATCCGTGGTTCCTCCGAACATTCGCAAAGTACCACACCAGAATTGAATGCGACACGGCAGTTTGGAGTCAGGTGGAATCCCTTATTAGTGCGAAATTGCCTCCGGCCTGAAGGGGCAGACTGGCCCGATTAGTTCCACGCGAATACTACACGGCTATATTTGCCGATTGGTTTTCAATCGTCAGCACCATCTCGAAGCTGAGTGTCCTTTAGCCCCTTCGCGGGAGAGGCACTGCGCGCGAGAGTCATCGCGCGTTTCTCGGACGCGTGTTGCAGGGCTGTCCAATCCTGAACGAATTCAATCATCGGCTCACGGCTGTGTTTGGGACTCTTCAAGACATGGTCGATGCGCGTCAGTAACAATTGGTGAGCCAACTTCGGGTCGGAGTCCTGGGCAAGAACGTTGCCGGCACTCAAACCCACCTTGGCGGACTCGCCGTTCGCCGAAGTCTCCATCCAAAGCGAACCGTGCTCATCGACGAAGGGCCTACCTGCTTTATCGAACTGCTTGAAAAAATGCTTCAAATCGCCACGGTCATCGATAACGTCTTCCTGAATGTTCTGAACAACCAAGGAGTCAAAGGCTTTGCGATATTCCTTCCACTCCTTAGACGTGCCAAGGACGCGGGTGCGCTCCTCCGGCGCAACCGTTCCACTCCGTTTGTCTTGAGGCGAAAGTTCCTGCACCGCAGGATGGCGCTCGAACTCGTGCCCTGGATTGAAACGTCCCGTGAGCAGGTAGGACCCTGCCACGGCGGCCACAGCGGGATCCGCGAAAAGGATCAACGGGATGAGAAATTTTTTCGAGCGATAGAG
This sequence comes from Candidatus Acidiferrum sp., assembly GCA_035279725.1. GTDB lineage: Bacteria > Acidobacteriota > Terriglobia > Acidiferrales > UBA7541 > Acidiferrum. The sequence goes on along the minus strand of DATEHF010000054.1, from coordinate 156,904 downwards.
CTGTTCTGTTCCTGCACGAACTTCACGGCTGCGTTTGATGGTTCCCGGCACCTGGGCAAAATGCAGCACACGAAGATTGGATTCCGGGTGACGAAGCGCATAGCGCGTAAACGAGCGCGCCACAGCTTTCGGCGAGGTCATCCCAAAGTCGTTCAAGTAGTCGGTACGCGTCGCGTTCGAGAAATATGTATTAATCACGCGCTGCGTGAAATCCGCGCAATTCCGCGTGACGCCATTAAAATGATTTTCATTTGGCGAGGCGTTGAATTCAGCGATTAACTCGCGATCCTGCTCTTCCGTGGTATCGATGGCGAAGATGTAGACGCTGCGAATAAGAGTGGCCGCGACCATCTCTCTCCATTCGGACTTGTAACTGTTCATGCATGGAGAGCTCGCGCAGAGCGATGACAGGTAGTTCTTCCTGTATCTCTCCTCAAGCACATGCTTGATCTTGAAGGAGCCGAAGATAGGCCGATTTTGTGTGTCTTCGACTCCATAGAGGTAGACATTCAACGGAACGACGTTCCATTCAAATGGCTCATCTTCACCAATGTTAATGTAATTGCTCATCACAGAGCCGTGTTCACCGGGACCGCATAGGCGGAGTTTTACCGGCGAATCGGGACAGATGCGCGAGAAATACACAGCACTGTGCCCCGTGCCAGTGATTCTGTCGAGGCTGCTATCCAACGACTCGTTGAGCACAACTCCCACATCACCACTAGCCAGCGGACAAGCAAGGCCCGCGAGCAAGAGGGCTAGGGCGCAGGGGATTGCAATCGAGCGGAGGATCTTTCCCGTTAACCGTCCACTCGCGACGCGTCCGATGAATGTAATCCAATGCACAACAAATCCCCCTTGAGTACCACATTCGCCTTTGCCGCTCTCGAAATTGCTAAAATCGGTTCAACTTGTATTTTGACGCTTCTTCTTTGGCGAGGGGTTGGACGGTACCGCGGGCTGTGCGAATACCAGGGCGTCTTTATTTACAACCCCGTGGAATCGAAAAAGTTGCGGTGACGTACAAGAAGTCGTGTGAATGGAGTAGATTGGGCAGGGGTTCGCCCAGACTTAGTCGCGTCCCTGCTTTTGTAGGGTGCTACTTGGAGTCGACGCTGGTATGGGCGGTTGGTTTGGGCGGAAAGGCCGGTGCTGAAGCGGAGCAGGACGGCGGCTGATCGCGGAAGTACATCCCGCACCGGAGCCATCAGCGGCGGCGCGCAATCGCTGGACCTCCCGCAATTCCAAAAAATGATGAAAGATCTGGAGCCGTACATTCATCTTTGAAACGAATCGAGGATGAAAGAGGTAGCACTGGCAGCGCGCTGAAGTGCGAGGGATTATTCAAGAGAGGGCTTAGCGCTAGGTCAGGTCCAGCAAGATGCGGAAGGGTTTGTTCTTGCCCCAGCGGTAGATCTGAAAGTCTTTGTCGAGCGTGAGAATATCGGCGGTTCCAAATTCGTTGGCCAGGCGAATCAGGCAGGCGTCGGCTAGATCAATCTTGCGGTCTCGATACTTTCGCAGAATTTGTTTTACGCCAGCCGCTTCACGTGAGAGTTGAAATGGGAGTTGAAAATTTCCAGCTGCTATGTTTTCGATCACGGCTTCCGGTGCGCCAGGGAGGTTCCTCAGCAAGTAGCAGCTCTCCGCGATGACCGCTTCGCATGTGACTAGCGGGGCCTCGATAGTACGGACGATCTCGGAACACGCTTGGTGAAACTTTTCGCTGCGGTCCAGCAGAGCTACGATTACGCCGGTATCGAGGAGGGCAGGTTTCACCGCCCGAAATTCCGCAGATGTTTCTTGTTCGAGCCTAGATCGGATATGCCGGAGCGGAACTTGCCGAGACCGATGATCCCTTGTTTTTTCCTGCGCAGATAGCTTGCTTCAAGAACACGCAAGCCTTCCCGGACAACCTGCGAAGAGGTCCAGCCAAGTTCGCGAACGAGGGTCGCCAGCCTCTTTTGTGACCGGCCATCCAATCTTGCTTGAATTGCAGAGCGCATACCTAATTGTACTACAAGACTGAAAGTGTATGACAGACGTACTTCTGCGTCTTGGATCGAGACGGCATTCGACCGAGTACTCCGAGGTTAACAAGCAAGTGTTTTTTCAGCCGGCGGCGGGCATTTGCAGGACGCTTGCGCGGTCGATGGGTGAGACGGCGAGGCCGTCGTGGAAAGCGACTAGTTTTCCGGAATTGGCGGCGACGCGATCGCCGGGAACGATGATGCCGACAAGATTCAACGGATCCGCGGCGGAGACAGTGATGGTTTCACCGGAGGGCTGCTGATGACGCGTGGCGCGCAAAGATTCCACGGCGACAGGCAAAGCGAATTGCTCACCTAGAAAGCCGCTCACAAAACGGCCCCCGCGAACTTCGCCGCGATCTTCGAGACGGCGCAGGGTGATCAGCAGCTCGCGCCATTTGGGAAGTATGGACTCGCGCGTGAGAAGCTCACGGAAGACGATGCCGTAACGGCGCAGGAGCATCCAGCAAGTGGCTTCGAGCGCTTTAGCCCGGTCGGCAACCTCGCCCGAGTCGAGCAGCGACCAGCGACCCGCGCTGTGACGCGGACGTGAACTGCGTCCGCGGCCCTGGCCGGACCGGCGCTTAGGATCGATGAGCGCACGCAGATTGTCGAAGCCGTCGGCCGTGAGCAAGCCCGCGGCGACAAGTTCCCAGAGAGCGGTTTCCACTTCGGCCTTAAGCTTCGAGGTGCCGCGCACGATATCGGCGAAGAAGGACGCGCCTCGCTGGCGCAAAAACTGCAGAACTGCAGCAGCATCACCGCTGAGGCCCACTACTTTTGCTTCGCCCGATCCGTGGCGCGGAACCATCCAATCGGCATCTTCGCGCACGAAGAAAGTAATCGGGGCGACGCTTGTGGGGATGACGCGGCGTTTTCCTTCGGTGAACGTTTCGAGCGTGGCGGGATGGGGAGAGAGGCGGCCCCAGCCGACAGCGCCCGTCAGGCAAAGGTGGTCCAGCACACCGGGGTCGAAGGCGGTGATGCGGCGCTTGAGCAGCTGGCTTTCCCAGGAATTGGCGGGCGCTTCGAAGCCTTGCATCTGGCGAATGGCTTCGAGCGTCCCGCGTTCGCCGAGAAGTTGCGAGCCCTGGGCCAGGTGCTGCCAATGAAGCAGCCAATTCATAAATTGCGCGGGAGGGACAGACTGGATTTCCTTTCGGAGCTGTCCCAGGGTCAGGCGATGGATGCGCGCGAGCAAGAGGCGTTCGCACCACTCGGTTTGATTCGAGTGTGGATCGGTAAACTTGCCGCGCATCACAACGCCGCGGGACTCTAGACGCAAAAAAGCTTTCTCGATGTCCTGGACGGGGACGCTGAGGGCGCTGCCCAGTTGGTTGGCGGTGACAGGGCCGGCATGAGTGATCCATCCAGTTACGAGGCTCAGCAGGGCTTCCTCGCGCGAGGCCGCCGGTGAGTCCACAGTTGGCGGCGGGGCTTCGAACTTGGCGGCGGGGAAAATCTGCGTGAATGCGAGGACACGTTCCGCAGCGACCCAGTAGGTTTCGTTGTTTACGTGCGCAAGACCGGCTCGACGGCTGGCGACGAGCTGATCGAATAATGAATTCCATGCAACGAGCGATTCCCGCAACTTAGAGCGCAAAGGATTATCTTGGAGCGCGTCTTGGTTAACGCGAGCCGGCAAGGCAATCCAAGTGAGCATAGTGTCGTGGAGCTCTTCGGCGTCGCGTACGTCGGGCCAGGCGTCATCGCAAACGGCGGCGATGGCAGCGGGATCGAGCCTCCCAATTTCTCCAAGCACGGCATCGGGAAGCATGCGGCGCATTTCGACGGCACGGGCGCGGCGCTCCTCGAGCGGCGCATCATCGAGATAAGCGTAGGGATTGGCGTTCAGAATCTCGTGGGAAAATTGCGAAGGCGCGGGAGTGTCGACAGCGATGCAGTTGATGCGGCCGGCGTGGATGTCGCGGAGAACGCGATCGAGGCCGTCGATATCGAGCGCTTCGGTGAGGACGTCCTTCATGACTTCGCGGATTAACGGATGGTTCGGAATTTCAATATCGCCGGCTTCGAGATTTTCCGGGCAGGCCTGCTGCTCGGGAAAAACGGCAGCCAGCAGATCGTCGGCGCGCATGCGCTGAATGTTCGGCGGAACTTTTTTCCCTCCGCGAAAGCGAAGCAAGGCGAGTGCGCGTCCGGCGTCCCAACGCCAGCGCGCGGTGAAGAGCGGGGAAGCAAGGACGGCCTGCTCGAGGACGGAACGCATGGAATTAGGATGAAGAAAATGAAAGACGTCGGCGAGCGGAAAGCTGTGCTGTTCACTGAGAGAAATATTCAGCCCGTTGTCAGTAGCCGCAGCCTGGAGTTCGAAATTGAACGACCGACAAAAGCGCTTGCGCAGGGCGAGTCCCCAGGCTTTGTTGATGCGTGCGCCGAATGGGGCATGGATTACAAGTTGCATGCCGCCGCTTTCGTCGAAGAAGCGCTCGGCGACGACGGTGGTTTGCGTGGGAACTGCTCCCAGCAATGCGCGCCCGGCCACCACGTATTCCACGGCTTGCTCAGCGCCCGCGTCGTCGAGGCCGCATTCAAGCTTGAGCCATTGTGCTGCCGCGGCAACGTCTGTGGCAGTCTGGCCCGCCGAAGCAATGGGAGCAAGCACGCTGATTTTCTCGCGTAAGTCGGAGACGTACACGGAAAGCTCATCCGTGCGCGACGGCGCTTCGCCACGCCAGAACGGGATGGTGGGAGACGCTCCTTGCGCATCTTCCACCAGGACACTGCCGGACTGCACGCGGCGAATACGCCAGGAAGTGCTACCCAGCAGCATGATGTCACCGGCAATGCTTTCGACGGCAAAGTCTTCGTCCACGGTGCCGACGACAGTGCCTTCGGGATGCGCCACGACGGTGTAGAGCGAATTTTCGGGAATCGCGCCGCCGCTGGTTATGGCCGCGAGACGGCTGCCACGACGGGCACGAACCACGCCGTTCACGCGATCGCGATGAAGGTAGGCAGCGTAACGCCCGCGAGCGCTAGCGATGCCTTCGGAAAGCATCTCGATGATTTCGTTGAAATCCGCGCGTGGCAAATCGCGGTAGGGATAAGCGCGGCGGACAGATTGAAGCAGTTCTTCTTCCTGCCAGTCCTCCGCGGCGCACATGGCCACGATTTGCTGGGCCAGAATGTCCATGGGCGCTTCGGGAACGGCGATGCGGTCAAGATCACCTTGACGAATGGCACGCACGAGCGCAGCGCATTCGAGAAGATCGTCGCGCGTCGTGACAAAGAGGCGGCCCTTGGGTATGGCTCCGCGCCAGTGACCCGCGCGGCCGATGCGCTGCAAGGCCGTTGAAATGGACCGGGGGGAGCCGATCTGGCAGACGAGATCGACGCTGCCGATATCGATACCCAGTTCGAGTGAAGCGGTCGCCACAAGCGCGCGAATTTCTCCGGCCTTCAGCTTTCGTTCGGCGACCAGGCGCAGCTTGCGCGACAGACTGCCGTGATGCGCAGCAACGGCGTCTTTTCCCAGCCGCTCGCCAAGGTGATGCGCCATGCGCTCGGCCAGGCGACGCGTGTTCACGAAAACAAGGGTGGAGCGGTGCTGCGTGGCTAGAGCGGCAAGCCGATTATAGATTTCGTCCCACATCTCGTTCGAAGCTATCGGGCCGAGCTCGCTGCCGGGAACTTCGATGGCGAGATCGAGTTCACGGCGATGACCGATTTGCACGATCGCGGGATCGGGTTGGCCAGCGCCGGTGAGAAAATGGGCCACAAGTTCAATAGGCTTCTGCGTGGCGGAAAGACCGATGCGTGTGAGACGCTTGCCGGTCAAATGGTCGAGGCGTTCGAGCGAAAGGGCGAGATGGGCGCCACGTTTGTCGTCTGCGACAGCGTGGATTTCGTCCACGATGACGGATTCGACGGTGGTGAGGACCTCGCGGCTCTTGGCGGCGGTCAGCAGGATGTAGAGGGATTCCGGAGTGGTGACCAAAATGTGCGGCGGGCGAGCCAGCATGGCGCGGCGCTCGTGAGCGAGCGTATCGCCCGTGCGCACGGCGGTACGAATTTCCGGCATGAGCATGCCGCGCTGTCCCGCGAGCTGGAGGATTTCCCCGAGGGGGACTTCCAAGTTTTTCTGAATGTCGTTACTGAGCGCTTTAAGCGGAGATACGTAAAGGACTTCCGTGCGGTCGAACAAATCTCCGTGGAGGGCTTTGCGCACCAGGCGGTCGATGCAAATCAGAAATGCTGCCAGCGTTTTTCCCGAGCCTGTCGGAGCGGAAATCAGCGTGGTTTTTCCGGCCAGGATGTGAGGCCAGCCCTGTTGTTGCGGCTCCGTAGGCGTGCCGAAGCGGCTGACAAACCAATCACGGACGAGCGGATGAGCCCATTCCATGCCCAGGGGGACCGGTTGCGAGGTTTCGGCGCTCATTGCGTACCGGTCAATTATAGCGTGAACGATTCCGTCTCGCAGACGGAAGCTGCCGGAGTGGCAGGCGTCAATACTTATTACCTCTTCGATTTGTTGCCGTCATTTAAGCCGGGATTAGGACTGATGGCAACTGCGCTTGAAAGGAGGCGACGGATTGAGGCTCAACTATTTCGCTTCGCCGCTGCTGGCCGATGAGACTCTGAATCGCGATCATGGCAGTGTTATTCTTCCTGACGTATGAAGACGCTCAACGAAGTGTTCACCAAGCTGACGATGAGGCGGCGGTACGAGGTATGGTTTTTGCGGGTGGGGATGGGAGATGGGAGCGGAGCTTGGTGGTTTCGGTATTTGGTGATGAGCCCCGGGCGGTGCGGATGTGCGGAGGACGCGCAGGGGCAGCCAATACAGGTTTGGGCGACATGGTTTCCGCGGGAAGGGAAGGCGGAAACTTGGATTCAGGGATTTCCGGTGGAGAGTCTTGGTGTGAACGGGGCGGGTTTGAGCAAGCGCGGCGCTAGTCCGTTTTTCCTGGAGATTGGAGAGAACCGAATTGGCGAGGATGCATGCCGCGGGCGAATTGAGGTTGGTGGGGAGCGCATTTCGTGGAATTTGCAGTATCGATCGACTTTTCGAGCGGAGCTGAGCAGCAAGGGATGGATTGGGTTTTCGCGGACGCCGCATTCCGATGCGATTTTCTCGGGGGAGATTGCGCTGAAGGATCGCCTCTTTCGCGGGGAGCCGCTGGGATTTGGGATGCAGGGGCACAATTGCGGGTACCGTCACCGGCATTTCTGGACGTGGACTCACATCCATTTTCCGGGCGCGCGGGGGCAAGGGTCGACGTTTGAGGCGCTCGTTTATGAGATGCCGTTGGGGATGATGTTCCGCACGGCGGTGCTGTGGCATGGAGGAGAGAAGTACACGTTCCGCAAACTTCATGAGAGCGAGCGCGATTCGCGACAACTCAGTTGGAAACTGGAATGCACCGATGCGCTGGGTACGCGCGTTGAAGTGCGCATTTCCGGTCGAGGGCGCTTTGTGCATCGGCTTCCGTATGTGAAGACGGATTGTTCGGGGCGATTTGAGGTCGCGAATGACAGTCTCGCGCTGGCCCGCGTGATTCTTCGACTTCCCGGGAGAGCTGCGGAAGAATTGACGACGGATTCAGGCGCGGCGCTGGAAATGGTTGGGAGTTGATAAGAGAGGTGTGCGGATGAACTCTTCGGCAAGTGAGCCTAAATTGCAAATTGTTCCGAGTCTTTCGATGATTCGTGAGGCGCGGGGATTCCTGGCAAAGTATTTTGCTCGGACGCGGATGATTCCCGCGCCATTCCTCAGTCAGGCAACAGGCAAGAGCGTTTCTTTGAAATTGGAGACGGAGCTGCCGACGGGATCCTTCAAGGTGCGCGGTGCGTTTTGGGCGCTGGCGCAGAGGATAAAGCGGCGGCCGGTTTCGGAGGTGGTGGCTTGCAGCACGGGGAATCATGGTGCAGCGGTGGCGTTTGCGGCGAAACAGTTTGGGATTGCGGCAAGGATATTTTTGCCTGCGAATTGCAATCCGGTGAAGCGCGCGCGCATTGCGTCGCTCGGAGCTGCGATTGTGGAGAGCGGAGGCAGCGATTGTGCGTCTGCGTTTCTACTGGCTGCGGAGTATGCGAAACAACCGGGCGTGTATTCCTTGAACGATGCGACCGATGAGGATTTACCTGCGGGACCCGGGACGATTAGCTGCGAGATCCTGGAGCAGCTTCCAGAAACCAGCGCGATTTTTGTGCCAATGGGGGATACGGCGCTGATTCGCGGGATCGCGGCTGCGGCGAAACAGATGGCGCCACAGGTGAAGGTCGTCGGCGTGCAAGCGGAACGAGCGCCGTCTTACTACCTTTCGTGGAAGGAAGGGAAGGTCGTCGGCACGGAAACGTGCGACACGATTGCGGATGGCCTGGCGACGCGAACGCCGGAAGCGGCGAATGTGCGCGAGGTGAAGAGGCTCGTCGATGATGTGGTGCTGGTGAGTGAAGAGCAGATGTTGCGCGCGATTGAGGCGCTGCTTGTAGAGGAACACGTATTGGCGGAGCCGGCTGGGGCAGCAAGCACGGCCGCGCTGCTGCAGGGCAAGGCGGACTGCGGCGATCCTGTCGTGCTGGTAGTGAGCGGAGCTAATATTTCACGCGATGTGCTGAAACGGGCCGTTGGCAGTGCGCAGCAGCCATAGAGCCCGTTCACCGGCTAAGCGTAATTGCGCCTAGCCCGCAAGTTTCGAGTTTCCGCCCGCGCCGGATCTCACGAGAATCATTGGTATCTCTCAAGTTCACCTCTTGGGTCTAAAGAGGTCTGACTCGGGTTTTTACCCTAGTCCATTTTGCAGACTTTACCCCCTATTTTTCCCCTTAACTTTAACCCCTACTAGACGGGACGAGACGGACTGGCCTTCGCACGCCGGCCACTTTGCGATTTGCCTCCGAGGGGGATGGTTGCGTTGGCCAGTCCGGACCTTGTCGTTCAATTCAGACAGGAATCTGTCGATGTGCCATCCTTCACGCTTTTCTCTTCACAGGATGATATTTTCGGCGTGCGCCACTGAAGTTTGAGGGGGAATCCATGCGCCTGACGGAGATCTTGGATGGAGAGTCTGAACGAGAGCACGAGGCACCGCAAACGGAGGTGAAAGAGGCGCTTGCGGCGTAAGGAGGAGGGCCGAGATGAAGCGCAGATTGTGGCTGATAGGGGCTTTGGTGGCCCTGTCGTGGGCCACGCCGGCGAGGGCAGACACTGGCGTCATCATTCGGACGACGGGGGGGCTCCCAGCATTGCAGGCACTGTGTTTCCTTCCGGCGACCTGCACCGTGGTTGGCGGGCTCGACGGCGCGCTAGGTCAGGTGTTTCTTGTGACCACGCCTCTGCCGCTGCAAAATTTTCTAGGCCTCTTGCCCGGCCTGACGGGATTCGTGGATGCCGAAGTGAATCAACTGCTCAATTTGGTGGGCGGTTTGAACCTCGTTCCAACGGCAATATCTCCCACACTGATGCAGGACAGAAGTTCGGTGCCATACCCCGCAAATTCTACGACGCAGACGGCGTGGAACAGTTACGTCAATCAGCCAGCGGCTTCGATCGTGGGAGTGCAGAACGCGCAGAAAGCGTTCAACGTGACTGGGAACGGGATCGTAGCGGACATTGACACGGGAGTGGATCCCAATCATCCCGTGCTGCAACCAGTATTAGTGCCGGGGAACGGTTATGACTTCACGAGGAACCAGGCTGGTGGTTCTGAGTTGAATGACTTACCACCTAGCTTTCCGACGCCGACGCCATGCAGTTCCTCGACATGTCCTTCACCGGCGCAGGTGAATCAATCGTCCGTGGCGGTACTAGACCAGTCCTCGGTGGCTGTATTGGACGGGAATTCACAGTATGCGGCATTTGGGCATGGGACGATGGTGATGGGCATCATCCACCTAGTGGCTCCGACCGCACAGCTCATGCCGTTGAAGGCATTCCATTCGGATGGGACAGCCGCGCTCTCCGATATCCTTCGAGCGATCTACTACGGGGTGCAGAACAGCGCCAACGTGATCAACATGAGCTTCGACACCAAAACAAGCTCGGTTGAGTTACAGAAGGCGCTCGACTATGCCAATCAGCAGGGTGTGCTCTGCGCGGCGTCGGCGGGAAACGATGGAACGCAGGAGATTGTGTATCCGGCGGCGCTCCAAAATGACGTGATGGGAGTGGCGTCGACGAGCGACCAGGATTCGCGTTCTTCGTTCTCTAACTATGGGAGCGCGATTGTGTGGGTGGCCGCTCCTGGAGAAGCCATTGTAAGCACCTACCCCTTCAATACGTACGCGGCGGGCTGGGGAACCTCGTTTAGCGCGCCGTTTGTTTCAGGAGGGGCGGCGTTGTTGAACAACTTACAGGCCGCCATTAAAGAGTCTGGGGCTGCTGCGGCGACGGCGAATGCAGTTCCACTGGATCCCAGCCTGGGGCTGAATCACGGACGGTTGGACTTGGTAATGACGCTCGGATCTTTGGGCGGTACGCCCGATTACGGCATCTCTGCCTCGCCTACCGCTGGCACAATTAACGCCGGACAAAGCGCAAATTTCACAGTTTCTGCCGCGCCCGCACACGGATTCGATCAAACAGTGACATGGACTTGTTCGGTAGCACCTGCAGGTCCAACCTGCGCGGTTTCACCATCGTCGGTAAAGCTTGATGGATCGAGTACCGCGACTGCGACTGCCACAATGATGACCACGATGCGAGGAGGATTGCTGGCGCCACAGACTCTACGGCGATATGCGCCGCCGCAACCGCGTATGCTGCTGGTGATTGGCTTTGCGTGGATTGCGGTCGTTCTTGTTGTCTGGGGCTTGGCCCACAGCTTTCAGCGAAGGCCCGGCCTTGCCGCTGCGGCCGGAATCGTCGGCATTGCGCTTTGCACGTATTCCTGTGGAGGCTATGGCGGCGGCCCGCCCGGATCAGGGTCGCCAACACTTTCGTCGGTTACACTCAATCCAGCTGCTGTCACGGGCGGGTCATCCTCGACCGGCACGGTCACACTTAGCGGGCCTCCTTCCGGCTATGGCGCTAGTGTTAACCTCACAAGCAGCGCCTCCGCTGCGACGGTGCCCGCAAGTGTGACGGTGGCCAGCGGAGCTACGAGCGCCACCTTCACAGTGAATACCACCGCCGTGACCGCCAGCACAATGGCCACGATCACAGCCTCTTATGGTGACGCGACCAAGACAGCCTCACTTACCGTCACGCCCAGTCAAGCCGCTTCAACGCTCTCTTCACTGACGCTGAATCCTACAAGCGTGACTGGTGGCGCGCAGTCCTCGACGGGCACAGTGATGCTGACCGGGCCTGCACCCACGGGCGGTGCGCAGATAATGCTTTCCAGTGACAATGGGACGGCTAGCGTGCCTGCCAGCGTAACTGTCGCTGCGGGAGCCAGCAGCGCGACATTTACAGTCAGCACCAGCGCCGCTGCCGTTTCCACGCCGGTCACTATCTCGGCGTCGTATGCGGGCGTGACCAAAACGGCTTCGCTCACTGTGGCTCCTGCGGGCACGCCGGCTGGAACTTACACGCTTACGATCACTGGAACCTCAGGCAACCTCAGCCACTCTACAGCGGTCCAAGTAACAGTGAACTAAAAGAACGCCGCGGGCCCCCAGCCTCGAATTCAGTCCCAAGACCCAGCAAGTCCAAAACGTAGAGAGAACTGGCCATTTGGCCAATTACGCTCAGGGCAAGTTCCATTGCTCCGTCCAGCCCTAAGTAGATCCTAAGAGTAGGGGAAAACCGTCTCCCCACACAGGCCAAAGGCGGATGCGCAATGGGCACGGCAAAAACGGACTTCCATTGGAGAGTGGCACGCGGAATTACCCTTGCGGTGTGCCTGGGAGGCGCGTGGATGGCCGAGGGCTCACCGGCAAGAGCTCAGGCTACGCCCGCCGCGCCGGTGAAGGCTCAGCCGGCGTCTGCTGAACAGGGACCAAGGCCGAGTTTCCGGTTGGTGAGCGCGAGAGAAGGACTACTAATCGTAGAAGCCGCAAAGGATCAGGACGAGGCGGAGCGCGACGCACAGGACTGTTCCCATCTTGTTCATCAGACATACCTTGACGCGGGTTTTGAATACCGGTACGCGAACTCGTACGAACTATACGCGGGGAATGAGAATTTTAAGCGCGTGAGATACCCGCGGGCTGGAGACTTGATCGTGTGGCCGGGGCATGTCGGCATTGTTCTGGACCCGATAGAGCACAGTTTTTACAGCTTGGTGAGCACGGGTTTAGAGGCCCAGGATTATCTGGGAACTTATTGGAAGGCGCGCGGAAGACCCCGGTTCTACCGGTACAAAGTTGAAAAGGGCGAAACGCTGACCGCAGTGCGGGCACCGGCAGCGCCGCGAGTTGCGAATTCAAAGAGCGCGAGCGATACCATAAAGCTGATCGAGGAACAAGCTCCTGTGGAGTCTTCCCATTCGGACCAGCCGCCGAAAGCGGTTTCCGAGCGGACGAGAATCGTGAACGCTCCCGCCCCTGCGGTGCCCGCGCCTCATGTTGAGAGCAGTTCTGTTGGGGCTCCGAAAAGTGTCGTCATCGCGGCAGGCAACAAGCCGCCAACGAGCGGACAAGTGGTTGACGCAATTTCGGATTTGAGCGAAGCCTCGGGAGAAGTCTTGCGTTCGGATGACCCCTCAAGACTGACGCTACCCATGGTCATCTTCGAACAGTTCCAAGTGGAGCGCTTGGAAATCAAACGGGACCGCGGATGGGCGCACCTGCAAATGGATTATCGAGTTGTCATAGCGGGGGGGCAGGCGAACTATAAACTGCGGCACGAAAAAATTCGCTGGGAATTGCGCAAAACAGAATCGGGCTGGGAGGCGATAACCCCCGTGGATCGAACGTATGTGCCGAACGATGTCGCGGTACGCAATTTGGCAGCTCAGCTTGCACGGTTGACCGAAGACGGCGACTCCGCAGCTCATCAGGAGACGGTCTTGCAGCAAGAATCGCAACTCGCCAATTTGCTAAGCGGACTCCTCGACAATAAAGCCGGAGCTCCATCGAGCAGTCGGAAGGTCCAGATGCGCAGTCAACCTGCGAGCGGTGAACAGAAATCGAAAAAGCGGGCGGGGAGTGGCGGTCCATCCTGATTTCAATTGTCGAAACCTAATGCTGCGGGACCGAACTTGCCTTCGGTGCTGACGATTCTTGCGGGAGGGCGAAGGCGACGTAGACACCACCGGAAGAAGACTTGGGATCTTTACCGCCACCGGCAGCGATGACAACGAATTGGCGGCCGTTTACTTCATAGGTGGCGGGAGTGGCGTTGCCGGAGAAGGGAAGCGTAGTTTCCCAGAGCAACTCGCCGGTGGATTTATCGAAAGCGCGGAATTTCTTGTCGAAGTCAGTGGCACCGATGAACAGCAACCCACCGGCAGTGACGATTGGACCGCCGTAATTTTCCGTGCCGGTGTTTTTTAGGCCTTTCGAAGCGAGCTCCGGGTATTCACCTAGCGGAATCTTCCAGACATATTCGCCTGTGTTCAAGTTGATGGCGTTCAATGTGCCCCAAGGGGGAGCGACGGCGGGGTATCCCTCTTGGTCGAGAAACTTGTGGTAGCCGGTGAAGAGAAATTTCATCGCAGCGGGAAGCGGCGTGGAGCTGGGGAGTTCTTTGCTTTCACCGCTCTTCAAGAAATTGATAAGCGCGAATAGTTGATCGTCGGTCAAATTGGGAAATCCGGGCATGCGGCCTTTGCCGTTTTTAATGGTTGCGGCGATCTGCGGCGGAGTTAGGCGGCTGCCCATGGCGATGAGGGAAGGCATCGCGGGAGGGGAACCGGCCATTTTTTCGCCGTGGCAGATGCTGCACTGGCTCATGTAGATGGCGCGCGGGCTGTTTTCTCCCGTGTTGGGAGTGAGAGCGCCGGTCCAGGCCATCTCGTTTGAATTGACGTAGATGATGCTTGTTTCAATATCCGTGGCCGGACCGCCCCATTCGGCGCCGCCATCGAAGCCGGGAAAAATCACGGTGTCTTTTCCGACACTGAAGGGGACGAACTGGCCTTCGCTGCGGAAAGCTCTGAATTTCTCCAGTGCCCACTGATGTGCTTCGGGCGTGCGGGTGGTGAGTAAATCTTCGGTGAGAAGTTGACGGGCAAAGGGTGCAGGGCGAGTGGGAAGTGGCTGCTCGGGCGCGGCGACTTCGCCGGGAACGGTGCTTGGCGGATATTTGTGGGACTCGATGGGGAAGAGTGGCTGGCCATTGGTGCGGTCAAAGAGATAGACGAAGCCTTGCTTTGTAGTTTGAGCTACGGCAGCGATTTCTTTGCCGTCGCGCTTTACGGTGAGGAGCGCGGGGGCGGAGGGGAAGTCGCGGTCCCAAATATCGTGGTGGACGCCTTGAAAATGCCAGATGCGCTCGCCGGTCTGCGCATTTAGAGCCAGCAGACAATTTGCGAAGAGATCGTCGCCGAGGCGATCGGCACCGTAGAAATCGAAAGCGGCAGAGCCAGTGGGGGCATAGAGAATTCCACGCTGAGAATCGAGCGCCATGCCAGGCCAATTGTTGGCGGCGCCGCTGGTTTTCCACGCCTCTTTGGGCCAGGTGTCGTAGCCAAATTCGCCTGGGCGGGGAATAGTGTGAAAGGACCAGCGCAGCTTTCCGGTGCGAACATCGTAGGCACGGATGTCACCGGGTGGGGCAGGGAGCGTCTCGGGATTGCGACCGCCGAAGATCACCAGGTCCTTGTAAACGATGCCAGGACTGGTGAGATCGATGGATTGAGCGCTGGCGGGCTCGCGGCCGAGATTTTCGCGGAGGTCGATGCGACCGGTGTTTCCAAAAGTTGAGATGGGTTTGCCGGTGCTGGCATCCAGCGCATAAACAAAATTCATTACCGCGACGAGAACGCGCTTGTCTTTGCCATCGGACCAGTAAGCGAGACCGCGATCAGGCTGTGTACCACGAATTCCTGAGTCGAACTTCCAAAGGAGTCTGCCGGTCGCGGCATCCAGCGCGAAGATTTTTTGCTTGGGAGTGATTCCGTAGAGCACGCCATCGATGATGAGGGGGCTGGATTGAAGGCCGCCTTCCTCCTGAGTATCGAAACTCCAGGCAACGGCGAGGCGCTCCACGTTGTTCCGATTGATTTGCGTAAGGTTGGAATAATGATTGTTTTCGCGCGAGCCGCCGTAGGCCGGCCAGTCCTGCTGCTGTCCGAACGCGGCTGGAGTTATGACCGCCTCGAAGGTCAGAGCTAAGATGGCCGTTGCAACGAAAGAACCAAGAAGTGGCGCGCGAGCGTGAAATGTTTTCATGAGCTTAGTCGCTGAGACTGCGCTAATTGGCAGAAGAAGCCGAGGAATCGAAGAAACTTTCGGCGGCTTCTCGAGCAGTGGGGAAGGATTTCAAAAAACGATCGGCGTGGGCTAATTTCAAAACGCCATCGATCATGCCGGTAGTGCCGGCGAGGCACAGTGCTCCCCCCGCTGTTTTCATGCGAGAAAAACAACTAACGATTTTTCCCAAGCCGCCGCTGTCAAGCTTGGTGAGCTTGCTGAGATCGAGTACCACCTTGGTTTGGCCCTCACGCAGCAGTTGATCCATTACGAGCTCCAACTGCTTGCACTCGACCCCCATTTGGAGAGGGCCGCCTAGCTCGAGAATCATAACGCCCGGCCTGAACTCTTTCTTGACGATATTCACAAGGACCTTTCGTAGCGCCGAATGATTCTAGAGAGAACGAGCGACAGTTTTCAAGAGTGAGTAACAAACACAGAAGCGCGACTCAGGAACCCGGGGCTCCCTTGGCCGCGACCGGCTCCTCGCCTTCGTATGGGAACTCGCGAATCATGCGAACGCAGGCAGTGAGCGCCTCGAGAATGGAGCTTCCCCAGCCCGTTGGAAGAATCGGAGCAATCTTCTGATTGACTTGCTTATCCGCTTGCGCGAAGAAGCGTGCATATTGACCCTGGGGAGGCGTGGCGAATTCCCTTACAGTGATCACGAAGCGGACCTCGCCCGCGCCCTGCTGTTTTTTGAACGAGAAATGGTGCAGTAGAGCCAGTTCTTCGGAGACGTCTTTCTGAGCAAATTTCCAATCGCTCACCAAACCCCCGTACAAAACACGATGAATGGGATAAACGCAATCCGAGACGCGCAAATCTTAGGATGCGCGGAGGAGCAAGTCAACGACACGAACGACACGAACTTCTTTCGCGCACGAATTTTCCGCTCCTTCTGTCTGAAGTTTGGCCGTATCTGACGGTTGGATGACAGTTGCGAATTTCCCTCGACTTCGTTCGCATATTGGTTAGAATCACGCGTTTGGAATTGTCCGGCCCCGATTTTTCGCGGAGGTACAGTATGAAAATTCATCCTTGCCACAAATCAATGATGCTTGCGGCGGCGATTCTGTTCTTAACGACTGCGGGGGCGCAAATCGCCCGCGCGCAAACCGCCCAAGAGAATTACACACCCACGCCTGAGAACCTGAAGGCCCGCACGTGGTTCCAGGACGCCAAGTTTGGGATGTTTATTCACTGGGGAGTGTACAGCGTGCTGGGCAACGGCGAATGGATCATGGAGAACCGGCCGATCAATCGCACGGACTATGCGAAATTGCCGGCATTTTTCAACCCCATCAAGTTTGATCCGGCAGCCTGGGTGGCGCTGGCGAAAGCTGCGGGGATGAAATACATCACCATTACATCGAAACATCACGATGGATTTGCGATGTTCGATTCGCACCTGACGGATTGGACAGTTGTGCAGCGGACGTCTTACGGAAAAGACGTGCTCGGGATGCTCGCGGCGGAATGTCACAAACAGGGGATCAAGCTGTTCTTTTATCACTCACAACTGGATTGGCATTCCACCGATTATTTTCCGCGCGGGCGCACGGGGCATCGTACCGGACGTCCGGATTCCGGAAATTGGGATACCTACTTGAATTTCATGGATGGGCAGTTGCGCGAGCTTTTGACGAATTATGGAGAGATCGGCGGCATCTGGTTTGATGGAATGTGGGATAAGCCGGACGCGGACTGGCATCTCGCCCGAACTTACGGGCTGATTCATCAACTGCAGCCGCAGGCCCTGGTCGGCAGCAATCATCACAAGACTCCGTTTCCCGGAGAGGATTTCCAAATGTTTGAGAAAGACTTGCCGGGACAGCACACCACAGGATTCAACCAAGAGCAAACCGTGAGCGCTTTGCCGCTGGAAACGGCGGAAACGATGAATGATGCATGGGGATTTAATCTGACGGATGAACATTACAAGAGCACCGGCGATTTGGTTCGTTACTTGGTGCGCGCCGCCGGATCGAACGCGAATTTTCTTCTGAATATCGGTCCGATGCCAAGCGGCGAGATTCAACCCGAGTTTGTGCAACACTTAACCGAGGTGGGGCAGTGGATGAAGCAGTACGGAGAATCGATTTATGCGACGCGGGGCGGACCCGTGGCCGCGGGGCCATGGGGTGTGACGACTCAGAAGGGTTCGACCGTTTATGTGCATGTGTTGGACTGGAATCAGCCGGTGCTGGCATTGGCAGGATTGCCGCGGCCGGTTCATTCTGCAAAGCTGCTGCGCGACGGTAGCGGCGTGGAATTCAGCACGGTCAAGGGCGGTCTGGTGCTGAAGATTCCTGAGGCGCAGACCGGAGAAATAGACCGTGTGTTTGCGCTCGAACTGGAAGCCGCAAAGTAGATCACAGAATTACCGTCGATGCCATGTTCGGTTCAGGCACAAGCAAGTTCCAAAAACGAGCGGAAAGAAATAAAGGATGAGGTATCAGGGATTGGGGCTTGATTCGTCGAGCTCCAGGATGAGGACTTGGCCGTTGGAATGGAACGTGCCGCCCGTGGCCGTCTTGGCTTCTTTCAGAGGATTGTCGGGTAGGAAGTGAGAGATTTCGGTAACGCGACCAGTGCTGGTGAGAGTTTTCTCAACGTAGTCGCGTTCGAGATCGATATCGGGATCAATCTTATGGGTGACACCTTTGTTGCGCTGATCGCGCTCGAATCCGATGTCGTGGGTGGCGGCCCCGACCCACAGCGTCTTGCCGTTAACCTCGAAGGGCGCTTTCCAGATGCGCAGATGGTTGCGTGTTTTGACTACGCTAATCGGCTCGGCGTGAGCCCACCCGTAGTCTTGCGGACGGCCAAAGAGGTACAACGGACTCATCGGCATGGTTAAGTACGATTCCTTGGAGAGGCTCTCGATCAGACCGTGCAATACCGTGGCTTCCACGTTGGCGTCGACTTTCACCCAGCCGCCAGTTGTGAAGACACGTTGCATGGCCTCCTCGGAACCAAGCACTAGGAAATTAACCATGTCCCCGGGATTGCCTTGCTTGTCGCCGATGCGGCGTGGAATCTTGGAGAAGAGATCGTTGTCGACGCCGGGTAGTGAGCTGACTTGCTTGGCCACCACGCGTGCAGTGCCCCCTTCCGGCGCATAGACCTCGATGCGGACCGCATAGTTGCCGTCGCCGGTGTCGTTGGTCGTTTGATTGATGCCCACGGCAAGGCGGCCGGCGATAGGTGAGACGACATCACGCTGGGCGCCGACAAGGAAAGCTTGGGAGGTGTCTTTGTCACCAATGCGCCCGATGAGCGCGCCGCGTCCGGCTTCGTTAAATGGCAGGACACGGATCAGATCCTTGAACCCGCGCGCGAGGCCCTCGGGGCCATTGTCGTCTTTCGCGTCGGCGTAGCGGAGCTTGCCAGTGGCGGTGATGAGCGCGTGCTCGCCAGGCTGCACATCGATCCCGGTGTCGACCCAAGATTCATCGCCAGTGAGCTGTACTTCCTGAGAGAGCCGCTTTTTGCCAGTGGGAGCCTGCGCGGAAGAGGGATCTTGAGACTTCTGTCCGGTCGCCTTTGCTTGCTGCGGAGACGACCCGACACTCTCGCGAACTAGTTGCGCCTGAAGGGGGTTCGACAGTGCGATTCCGACGAGCAGAGACCCTAGAATCAAAGGCAGTTTTCTTATGAGAAGCCGAGTCATGGCAGCAGCCATCCCGTGGAGTGTTAGGAAGCATCTCCACTGTAAGCAGATGCTCGGCGAAGGTGCAAGCGTTGTCCGAATGAGGATCTGGAGGCAGCTGTTAGTTACAGACTTGTACGGGCTGAGGGCTCATAGAGGAGCAGTACGATTCCTTGACGGAGCGTATTAGGGCTTGTAGATTGGCAATATGCCGTAGCGTTGTGAGAGGACATACCCGCTCCCAGATATGCCCTTCCGTGCGGAGAGCCGCGACAGGCGGAAACAGTTTGAGACCCGAGTGAGGACTACGGCAAAAGGCATGAAAAATCTTATACGACAGCTCGTAATGATTGGGTTGTGCTTGGCGGTTGCGCTCCCAGCGGCTGGGCAAGCTCAGGCGCCAGCTCCTGCGCCAGCGCAAACTCAGACCACTTCGTCGCCGCAGGCACCTCCACCACGACAGAACATGCGAATTGCTCCGCAGAGCACTTTGAGCGTGGATGGCAGCGAAGCGATGTTTACCACGATCTGCGCGCTGCTCGCGGCGGGTTTTGAATCGAACGTTAGCGCAGACGATTGGAGCGCGTTCCGCGCGCAAATGCGGGAGCGCCTGCGTCACCAACAAGGTCCGGCGGTGGAAGCGGTGCGAGAGTTTTACCAGCAGCACGAGTTGCGCGACTCCGGAGCAACACTTTCAAGGTATTTGTGGTTCGGACTGGTGTCAGGCCCCGCGCCCTCGTTTCAGCCAGTCCTGAAGCGTGACGAGTTGCCGCCGGAAATCATTGCCCTCGAAGGATTCAGCGAAATCCTCGCGAACTATTACAAAGAACAGAAAATCGGGCAATTGTGGCGCCAGGTGCAGCCGATCTATAACCGTGAAGTCGAGCGGCTGCACGATTCGGTCTCGCAGGTCGTGTTCGTGACTTCGGCATATTTGCGCGAAATCCTCGAGCCATCCGGGCCTCGGTCTTTTTCCATAGTCGTCGAACCGCTGGTCGGGCGCATCACCAATGTTCGAAATTTTGGGAATCACTACGCACTGGTATTGAGCGGAGGAGAAGAAATACCGACGGACATGGTGCGTCACGCGTTTCTGCACTTCCTGCTGGATCCGCTGCCGCTAATGTATCCCCACGTGACCGCGGTGAAACGCCCGATATTTGAGAAAGCCGCCGCCGCTCCGCGCCTCGCGCCTGAACTGAAAGACGACTATGCCTCCTACTTTGCGGAGTGCCTGGTGCGCGCAGTGGAGCTGAAACTTAAGCGCATGTCGCCCGGCGAGCGGGAAGCAGCACTTAGCCGGGACGATGAAGCAGGCTATGTGCTGGTAAGCCCGCTCTTCGCAGCCCTGCCCAAATTCGAAAACTCCGAACCTTCGATGAAAATCTTTTTCCCGGAATTGGTCCGGGGCATTGATCTTGGATCTGAAACCAAACGGTTGGTGGCGGTGAAATTCGCGCCCGCCGACGTGGCGAAATCGGACGACGAGGCCGCAAATGAAAAGATCGCGCGTGAGAAAAAGCTCGCGCCTACGACGGTTCCGAATGATGCGGAGGTCATCACCGCTTTGACAGAAGGTGAGCGGCGCATTGCCGAAAAGAATCCCCGTGCGGCGGAAGCCTCGTTTCAAAGAGTCCTGGTGAAATATCCGGATCAGCCGAGGGCGTGGTACGGCATTGGACTAGTGGCCATGTTGGACAAAGATGCTGCAAAAGCCAAGCAAGTGTTCGGGCGCCTGACCGTCGGCGAGCACGCCGCGACCGAGGATCCCATGGTGCTGGTGTGGTCGCACGTTTACCTCGCTCGGATTTATGATTATGAGGGGAACTCGGAAGTGGCCCGAGAGGAGTATCAATCTGCTCTGGCGGTCCAAGGAGGACCCGATCTAGCCAAGCAGACGGCGCAGAAAGAGCTGGCTAATTTGGGTGGAGGGAAGCCCGAGGCGCGGCCGTAACGGAGTTTGATCTTGGTCGGCCCGCGTCGAATGGCAGAGCAGTCTTGAACGCGCAGTCCGGGTAAGCAGGAGGAGCGAATGAAAACCTGTCGGCGACTGTCGAGCAGTTTCATTATGATTGCAGGATTATTGCTGTGCTGGAATGGAATTGCGGCCGCCCAGGGCGGGTCCGCAGGGGCCGCTGCTGGAGCCTCCGCAACTGCCAATGCTGCTAACTTAAGAAACAAGGGCATTGGCAGGGACACGTCGCCTTTAAACCCTGAAAACTCACTGGAACTGATCAAGCCCGCAGAGCACCGCGAAGAGGAGGCTTACCGCTCCTTTCAGGCGGTTTCTCCTGAAGACCCCAAAAAGAAGGTGGATCTTGGAGAAGCATTCTTGAAGAAGTATCCCGTGAGCCAGTACCGGCCGCGGGTTTATTCCGCACTGGTTGCCGCTTATCTTGACACCAACCAGGTTCAAAAGATGGAAGAAACCGGCGACAAAGAACTGGCATTGAATCCCAACGATGTGCAGGTACTGGCAATGCTGGGGCAGACCATTCCGCGGACCATCGCCGCGAGCACGCCCGAGCCGGAAAAGCGGCTGGACAAGGCCCAACAATATTCGACGAGGGCAATCGAAGGAACCCTCGCGTTCAAGAAACCGGAAGGTTTCTCGGACGACGAATTTCAAAGAGCCAAGAGCCAGACTTTGGCAATCGCTCATAGCGGACTCGGACTGGTTTACTTCCATCGCGGGAAACTGGCCGAAGCGATTGCCGAACTGGAGCAGTCGGTAAAGATGGATCCTCGGGCTGATCCCACAAATTATTACGTGCTGGGAGTGGCGCAGCACAATTCGATGCATTATCGTGAAGCCGCCGCGGCATTCAGTAAATGTGCGGAGTTTCAGGGAAACCTGCAGGCGACCTGCAAGGAAGGCGCTGAAAAAGACACAATCGCAGCGGCTGCTCAGTGAGGCGCTCCGAATTGGCTCCAGGTTGCAACAGCCGCGATTGCCATGCGAACCGAGAAGGGAATAGGAGAAAAGGAATGAGAAGGAACTGGAAGATGTGTTTGGAAGCTTTAGCCGTCCTGGCCGTCCTGGCGGGCACGAACGGTTTTGCATTTGCGCAAAGTTCTCAGTCCGGACAAGGAAGCCA
Organism: Candidatus Acidiferrum sp.; assembly: GCA_035279725.1. Taxonomy (GTDB): domain Bacteria; phylum Acidobacteriota; class Terriglobia; order Acidiferrales; family UBA7541; genus Acidiferrum. The sequence goes on along the minus strand of DATEHF010000054.1, from coordinate 134,858 downwards.
GAGCCAGCCTCCGGCGCAGCAGACGGACAAAACGAAGACGCCCGAAGTTACGCCTCTCACGCTGGACATGCCCGCGCCGGTGAACGCGGAAGAAGACGCTGCCTACAAGGCTTTTTTTGCCGTGGCCCCGAATGATTCCGCCAAAAAAATCGAACTGGGAGAAGCCTTTCTTCAGAAATATCCCGACAGCCGCTATAAGTCTCCCGTGTACGGCGCGCTGACTTTTGCGTACGTGCAGGCTGGCAACATGCAAAAGATGCAGGAAATTGGCGAAAAGGAAATCGCCTTGGCACCGAATGACGTTTCCACGCTTGCGTTGCTCGCGCAAACGCTGCCGCGCGGCATCCGCGGCAGCGCCAGTTCCGCCGAAAACATGCAAGCGCTCACCAAAGCCGAGCAATATTCCAAACAAGCCATCGAGGTTGCTCCGACGCTCCCCAAGCCGGAGGGCATGACTGACGAAGCCTTTGCGTCCGCAAAAAATCAGGCGCTGGCGATGGCTCACAGCGGCTTGGGATTGGTCTACGTGCGGCGTGGAAAGAATGCTGAAGCAATTCCCGAGTTGGAGCAGGCGATAAAAGTGGATCCGAATCCCGACCCTGTAAACTTTTACTTGCTTGGCATGGCCAACAAGGCCACGTCCCATTTCGACGACGCCGTTGCAGCATTCAATAAGTGCGTTGCCATCGCGGGCCCGATGCAGGGAACGTGCAAGACTCAAGCGGATGATGCCAAGAAACTTGGCGCAACCGAACTAAGCGCGCCAAAGTGAGTTAGGCCACCGACGCGGCGGAATTATGCAAGAGACGATACGGATCGCTGACGGAGCGCTTGAGGAACGCTTAGGGTATAAGTTTTCAACGAGTGAGCTCCTGGACAGAGCGTTGACCCATAGCTCGGCAATTCCGGACTTGCGTGCCGCAAGTTCTGAAGAATCTGCCTCTGTTCTGCTCCTGCGGGACAATGAGCGGCTCGAGTTTTTAGGAGATGCCGTCCTCGAACTTCTTACGAGCGAATACCTGCTGGCATCCTTTCCGGAATGGAGCGAAGGTCAACTCTCCAAAAGCCGGGCGAAGATCGTAAATGCGGGCTCCTTGGAGGCGGCGGCGCGGCGGCTTCGCCTGGGAGAACACTTGCGGCTGGGTCGCGGGGAAGAGAAAACCGGCGGCCGAGAGAAGCAGACGCTATTGGCCGACGCGTTCGAGGCGGTAGTCGCCGCAGTTTACCTTGATGGAGGGTTGGGCGCCGTTCGGGAGGTGCTGCGAAAGCACCTCTTTGACCAAGCCCTTGAGGAGCGCGGCGCGCGCATCTCGGAGTCTGATCGCAAATCCGCTTTGCAGGAGCTATTGCAGGGGCAAGGGCGCGCGCCAGCGGAATATCGCGTCGTTGGGGAAAGCGGCCCCGATCACCAAAAAGTGTTCCAGATCGAGGTTTGGATTGACGGAGAGTACATGGCTGCTGGAGAAGGCAGCACAAAAAAAGAAGCCGAACAACGTGCGGCACGAAGCGCTCTGGAACAACTCGAACGCGCAGAAGCGAGAGGCTGAGGCGGAATGCCGGAAGAAACACTGACACAGACTGAACTGCGAGAGCCGGAAAAGAAACCGGAGCCGGAGAAGAGGCAGGAACACCACGAGGATCAGACGACTATCTCCGAATATCTGGAGTCGCTCCTCGTAACCGTCATCCTGGCCTTGTTCGGAACAAGCTTTATTGTACAAGCCTTCAAGATCCCTTCGGCTTCCATGGAAGGTACGCTTCTCATCGGCGACCACCTGCTTGTGAATAAGTTTATTTTCGGCGGGACTGGCGCCTGGTACGAAAAATTTATGCCTTATCGTCAACTGCAACGCGGCGATATCATTGTGTTCAAGTACCCTTACGCCGATCACCAGCACTTTGTGAAACGCGTCATTGGGCTGCCCGGAGACCGTCTCAAGGTCGTCGACGGCGATGTTTATATCAACGGAAAGATTTTGAATGAGCCCTACGCTGTACATGACGCTTCGATGTTTGCTGATCCGTTCAACCACTCTTTCCCGCCCACACGCGGCCAAATGATGTCGCCCAACGCGATCGACGAGTGGAAGCCTGAGCTCCGGAAATATGTTAAGGGTGAAGAGCTCGTCGTTCCGTCCGGGAAGTATTTCGCCATGGGCGACAATCGCGATCACAGCCAGGACAGCCGTTATTGGGGATTTGTGGACCGCGACGCCATCATGGGGCGCCCCTTCTTGATTTATTGGTCCGTCGAGGCGAAGAGCAGCGACTACAATGCCGAAAGCACCTTTTGGTCAAGGTTAGTAGGTGTCTTTGACACGATCGCACATTTACCGACGCGTACGCGGTGGAGCCGCATGCTCCGCGCGGTTCACTAGGTCTTGCAAAACCATTTCGCGGGCGGGATTAAGAGAAGCCTTTTCGTTTGTCCCAAGTTCGGGTTCACCTCTACCTTTTTGCCGATGAGTCTGCGAAACTTCCCAGCCAGATGACCAAGCTCCAAAAGTGGTGGAAACCAGCGCTGTCGATCGGCGTTCTCATTGTCGCTTTGCAAGTCGCCGTATCCTTTCTCGTTCGGACTCACCGCGTCCATGTCTACCTGGTGGCGCATCTGCAACGGGCTTTTGGCCGGCAGGTGGAAGTCGCGAGTTTCGACGCGCGGATTTTTCCGAGTCCCCAACTAGACGCCAACGGCGTGACCGTCGGGGAGGACCCTTCATTTGGGCATGAATATTTTCTTCGCGCGGAGCGCCTGAGCGCCGGATTGCGCTGGATGGGCCTTCTCCGCGGACATTTTGAATTTGGGACTCTATCGCTGAACAAGCCCAGTTTGACTCTAGTGCGGAACTCGGATGGCCGCTGGAACCTGGAGAGGTGGCTGCCGCCTGCAAGAGCTGATGCCGTGAATGGCCCTCGCCCGTATGGACCGCCCTCGCCCGTCGCTCCCGTGAACCGGCTGCAAAAAATCGATTTTGATGAAGGGCGCATCAATTTCAAAACCGGGGATGACAAGTTGCCCTTTGCGTTCATCGGAGTCTTGGGAAACGTGGAACAGATTTCGCCGGGGCGCTGGCAATTGCAATTGCAAGCCCATCCGTGGCGCAGCGGGGTTTCGCTGCAATCGGCGGGAACGATTCGCGTGGCTGGTGACGTGGCGGGAACTTCGACGCGGTTGCAGCCCGCGGAAGTCACTCTCCACTGGAGGGCGGCGTCTCTGGCAGATGTCTTTCGGCTCTTCCGCGGACAGGATTACGGTGTCCGCGGAGTTTTCGCATTGGACGCGACGGCGAAAAGCGCAAACGCCAAGGAAGCCGCGACCGGAGACTGGAAATTTTCAATGCAAGCGCGCGCCGAACAGGTTCATCGCTGGGATCTTACGGAACGTGCCGATAACCCCCGCCTGAATATAAATGTAAAGGGACGTTGGAATGTTGGCGCCGTGAGCCTGGTCGGCGAGGAAATCACCGTAGAAGGTCCAAGATCGAATGTGCGCGGGATGTTTGGCCTCATTGGCGGAAGCGCGCCCTCGATGGAATTGCGTTTGGATTCGCTGGGCGCACAGGCCTCGGACTTGTTGGCCTGGTACCGGGCATTTCATCCTGGTATCGACGACGGCGTCACGGCGGAGCAGTACTTCACGGGGGGCATGATTTTGCGCGGTTGGCCCTTGGCACTGGAGTCGGCAGCGCTTTCGAGTAGCGGCGGAACGGTAAAAGTTTCTGGGTTTGCCGAACCAGTGAGAATTGGTCCTTTCAGCGGTGGGCGCGAACGCGGCGGATTGACGATGGGGCCGGTGCGGGTTGCCCTGGGCGGCGAACCCCGCGACGTGGCGGCCCCTAAGCGGCGCCGCGTGGCTCTGGCAATGGAGAACGCTGCAGACCTGACGTTCGCTCACGACTTAAGCTCGCAAGCAGGCAGCATCAGCGTTGAGGGCAACTTCCTCAAAGTAGAAGATTTTCTCAAGCTTTCCGCCGCGCTCGGGCATCCTCTGCAGCATGGTTGGGAACTAACCGGCCAGGCTACTGCCGTTACTAAATGGGAGTGGAAAAAGCCGTTCGACGGTCAGTGGAACGGCAGGATTGGTTTCAGCAGAGGCAATTTGGCGGTTGCTGGATTGAACCAGCCCCTGAGGATATCCGAGAGTGAGTTGGACTGGATCAAAGGCAGGCGCGCCGCACGCGTATTGAAGCTGGAAGGTTTCGGCGGGACCTGGACGGGAAATATCGAAGAAGTGCCTCAAACGGAGGAAGAAAACGGGCCGCAGTGGGATTTTCATTTGGGCGTCGATCAGTTGAATGCGGCCGACTTGGATCGATGGGTCGGCCCTCGAGCGCGGCCCGGCTGGCTGCAGCGGCTTTTGCCACAGCTTCTGGGAGGATCGGCGCCGAGCACTCCCGCTAGTGAACTTGTCCGCCGCGTGAACGCCGAAGGCGAACTGGACATCGGTCAATTGACGATCGAAAAGTTGAAGCTGGAACAGGTGATTGCCAAGGGATCCCTCCAGAACTTGCAACTCGATGTCCGCGAAGCACAGGCTGAGTGGGCCGGCGGCAAGGTACAAGCAAAAATAAATGCCAAGTTTTTGCCTCGGCCGGTCTACGATATTGCGGCTAAATTGGAACGCGTGAATCTGGCTCAACTGCCGGGTGCCGGACGCAATGCGGAGCGGTTGGGCGGCGTGGCGTCGGGAACTCTTCAAGTGAAAACTCAAGGGGTCGGCCGCGACGAACTCTTGGGAAAGCTGACCGGCCGCGGCGAGTTTCAATTGAACAAGGTTGAGTTTCGCGGCTGGGATGTGAACGCCAGCATTATGGATGGAGCGGCCCATACAGGAGTGTCCCGTTGGGCGACGGGGGAGTGTTCTCTTCGTCTGCACGATAGCAGCATCTTTCTAGAGGACTTTCGGCTCAATGGCGGAAAGCAGTTGACGCTCGTAAATGGAACTCTCAGCTTCGGGAGGAATGCTGAATTGGCGATCGAAACCACCAGCGCCCGAAAAAACAGAGATCCCAAGGCGAGCGATTACAGTGCCGGACACGTGCTGAAGATTTCCGGCCCGCTCGATGGGCCAAGAGTTTCCGTAGAAAGGTCCGGCGTTCGGCAACCTGCGGATTGATCTTTTCGTATTCAAACTTAACGCGGTCCTTTAGACAGAGAGGAAAACCATAGATGAAGCGTTTCGCGTTGTTGTGTGCATTTGGAATATTGATGTTGCTCCCGCGGGCGAATGCTCAGAAGCCGTTCACCCTGGAACAGGTGATGAGTGCGCCGTTTCCCTCTAATCTGACGGTTGCAAAGAAGAGCAACCGCATTGCCTGGACGCTCAATCAAGAAGGCCGGCGCAATATCTGGGTCGCCGACGATGCCGGAATTGCCGGACGACAACTGACCAACGATACCGAAGATGATGGGCAGGAGTTGTCTGGGCTGAATTTTTCCTCGGACGGCAACACGATTGTCTATGTGCGCGGGGAAGGAAAAAACCAAGCCGGCCAAGTGCCCAATCCAACCAGCAATCCCGCAGGAACAGAGCAGGTGGTCTGGGTCGTGGCGTGGATCGGCGGTGAACCGAAACGCGTGGACGCTGGCCATTCACCTGACATTTCTTCGCGCGGCGTGATTGCTTATGTGAAAGATGGGCAGATCTGGCTTGCGCCGCTGGACGGTGCAGACAAACCGCAGCAACTCGTGGTTCGCGGGCATAACAGCGACCCGCATTGGTCCGCGGATGGGAGCCGCTTGTCCTTCGTTTCGGCTCGCGGCGATCACGCGTTTATAGGTGTCTATGAAGTTGCTGCGAAGTCAATTCAATTCATGGCGCCGTCGGTGGATTCCGATGGCGATCCCGTTTGGTCGCTAGATGGAAAGCGCATCGCTTTCGTGCGGCAACCGGCGGAAGAGCGGGATGCGCCCCAGGGATACTTCATTGCACCGGATAAGCCGCATCCCTGGGCCATCTGGGTGGCGGACGCCTCCGCGGGAAGCGCCAAAGAAATCTGGCACAGCACTGCAACACCGCAAGGCTCTTTTCCCTACATGGCCGACGATACCGGGGGCGGAGTCATCAATTGGGCCGCCGACAACCAACTCGTGATCGTCTCCGAAGAAGATGGCTGGCAGCATTTATATGCTCTCCCGGCTGATGGCGGAGCTCCGAAGCTCCTCACTCCCGGAAATTGCGAAGTGGAACAATGGTCCTTTACGGCCGACAAGAAAACGGTTTTGTTCAACTCGAACTGTAAAGACGTCGACCGCCGTCACTTGTGGAGAGTGAGCGCATCTGGCGGAGAAGTGGGGCAACTTACCACCGGAGAAGGGCTCGAATGGAGCCCCGTGCCGCTCAGTGACGGGCAGAAGTTTGTTTATCTTGGTTCCGACGCAAAGCATCCGGCGCGCGTTTTTCTGACTAACTTTGCACGCGACTCACAAACCGTGACGCTTGGCGGCGACACGTGGCCCAAGGATTTTCCTTCCGATCGCTTGGTCACGCCACAGCAAGCCCTCTTCAAATCGGGCGACGGACTGGAAATTCACGGCCAGCTTTTCGTTCCAACAGGAATGAAATCGGGAGAAAAACGCCCCGCCTTGATTTTTCTGCACGGCGGCTCGATGCGCCAAATGCTGCTCGGCTGGCATTACATGTACTACTACTCGAATTCCTATTCGATGAATCAGTATCTGGCAAGTCGCGGCTACGTCGTCCTCGCTCTGAACTACCGCAGTGGCATCGGCTACGGCCGAGCATTTCGCGAAGCCCCAGGCCGCGCCGGACGCGGCGTGACCGAATACCGGGATGTTGTGGCGGCTGGAAAATATTTGCAGAGCCTGAGCAGCGTCGATCCAAAGCGGGTTGGCTTGTGGGGCGGAAGCTACGGCGGCTATCTGACCGCTCTCGGTTTAGGGCGCAATTCGGACATCTTTGCCGCCGGTGTGGACTTCCACGGTGTCCACGATTGGCCCACGGACAACTGGGACGGAAAGAATATCCCCGCTGACCTCAACAAGCTCGCGCACGATTCTTCGCCGGTCACGGCGGTAAATAGCTGGAAGTCACCCGTCCTCTTCATCCATGGTGACGACGACCGCAACGTTTACTTCGCGCAAACGGTCGACCTAGTCGCACGCCTTCGCGAAAAGGGGGTCGAGATCGAACAGCTCGTTTTTCCTGACGACGTGCATGACTTCCTGTTGCACCGGAATTGGCTCGCGGCCTATCGCGCCACCAGCGATTTCTTCGCTCGCCGCTTCAGGGCTTCTGGCAAATAGAGCCTCGCAGGCTCTATCAACAGATAGTGGCTGCGAACTCTACCGGCTGTCGAAGCATCACAACATACGATGAATCGCAAACTTCACTCGATCGCCGTCGTATTTTTCGCGGCGGTCTCTCTCGGCGCAGGCGATCGCCGTGTTCGTCTCCTTCCCAAATTGCAGTCTGGCCAAACCCTCACCTACCTCATCCGCTTTCAGAGCGACAAAACTGTCAAAACGGAAAGCAAAGTTGTCGCCCCCATGGCCCCGGATTCCGCTCAGCTCGACGCTCACGGCTTGTTGCGCGTCGAAATCCTCAATTCCCAGAACACCGCCTCCAACCCTAGCATCCGCGCACGCGCCCAATTTCTTAACGCCGATTCCGACGCGGCAGTCAATACCTCGAGTGATAAAAGTCCCGACGGGAATAATTCGCGTGAAGACGCCGCAGTCAAAAGCATCGAGTTCACGATTTCTCCTGACGGTTCAGTGAACAACACAAAACGATTGGACTCTCTATCTCCCGACCAGCAACAAGCCTGGCATCAGTGGGTCGCGCGTTTTGCCTTGGCGTGGACTCTTCCGTTTGACGGCATGAAGCCTGGCGAAAAATCGAAGCTCGAGCAACCGGAACAATCTGGGGCACCTATCGCCGGATTGCATTGGGAGCGCGATTCCCTCTATGTCCGGAATGAGCCCTGCCATTCGAGCCAGCTCTCGCCCACCCGAGAAGCCACTCCATCCGGTGGCCCCGCCGATACTTGCGCCGTCCTGCTCACTACCGCGACGCTCCGGCAAAAGTCATCCTCAAAAGACGCAACTCCCGACGATTTCAAAGTGCACGAACTGCGTACAATGGGCTCCGCGAAAGGCACGAGCGAGACCATCACCTACATCTCGCTGAAAACCGGCCTCGTCGTCCGTGCCACAGAAGAAACAACCCAATCCATGGATGTCGTCATCGCTAAAGCCGACGGTTCCAACGGAGTTCACTTTAACGTTGACGCCAAGAGCCGCGCTGAAGTACTTCTGGTCAAAGATACTCCCGCGCCGCAACCTTGATTCCAGACTCTTGTTATTTTTCTTAGGAAGATCCGCAATTTGCATCCCGGAGTATAATGAGGGTTTGGGCAGCGGCCTCTGAAGCTGCAGGAGACCCTTTCCATGAAATTCAAGCTGCACAGCAACTATCAGCCTCGTGGCGACCAGCCCGCCGCCATTGACCAGCTCTATCGCGCCGTGGAGTCCGGCGAAAAACACCAGGTACTCCTCGGCGTCACGGGTTCCGGCAAAACGTTCGCCATGGCCAAAGTGATTGAGCAAGCTAATCGTCCTGCTCTAGTACTCGCGCACAACAAAACACTTGCCGCTCAGCTCTATCATGAATTCAAAGGCTTCTTCCCTGAAAACGCCGTCGAATATTTCGTCAGCTACTACGATTTTTACCAGCCCGAAGCTTACGTTCCCTCCGCTGACATTTACATCGACAAGGAAGCCACCATTAACGACGAGTTGGACAAGCTGCGCATGAGCGCCACGCGCTCGCTCTTCGAACGCCGCGACGTTGTCATCGTCGCCTCCGTCTCCTGCATCTACGGAATCGGCTCGCCGGAAGCTTATTACGGGATGTTGGTCACTCTCGAAAAAGGCCAGCAAACTTCGCGCGAAGCGCTTCTCCGCAAGCTCGTGGATATTCAATACGAGCGCTCCGAGGATTTGCGCCGTGGCACTTTCCGTGTGCGTGGTGACATGATCGAGATTTATCCGCCCTATCAGGACGAAGGCTTCCGCCTCGAAATGTGGGGCGAACAGATCGACACCATCCGCCAGATCGATCCCCTAACGGGCGAAGTGAAATCCGGTCAGGAAGATTTGCCGCGGGTCACGATTTTTCCGAAGACTCACTACGTCATGCCGCAGGAACAACGGGATCGCGCCATCGTCACCATTCAGGAAGAACTCTGGTGGTGGAAGAAGGAACTCGAGAAGCAGGGAAAATTTGTCGAAGCCCAACGCGTCGTGCAGCGCACCATGTTTGACATCGAAATGATGCGCACTATCGGCTACTGTCACGGGGTCGAAAACTATTCACGCCATTTGAGCGGCCGATTGCCGGGCGAAGCGCCGCCGACTCTCCTGGATTACGTGCCACAAGACTATTTGCTGTTCATCGATGAATCACACCAGACCGTCGGCCAGGTGCGTGGAATGTTCAACGGCGACCGTGCCCGCAAACAGACGCTCGTAGACTACGGCTTTCGGATGCCCTCCGCGCTCGATAACCGTCCGCTGACGTTTGAGGAATTCGAGCACCGCGTCAATCAAGTCGTCTACGTTTCTGCAACGCCCGGGCCTTATGAGCTCACAAAAGCCGGCGGCGTTGTCGTCGAACAAGTCATTCGCCCTACGGGCCTTGTCGATCCCGAGGTGGAGATTCGTCCCGTCAAGGGTCAGGTGGATGACCTGTTGGAAGAAATTCGCGTGCGCTCCGAGAAAAATGAACGCGTACTGGTAACCACGCTCACCAAGCGCATGGCCGAGGACTTGTCCGAATACTTCACGGAAATCGGCGTCCGCTGTCGCTACTTGCACTCGGAAGTCGAAACGCTGGACCGGATCAAAATCCTCCGCGATTTGCGCCGCGGTGAATTTGACGTCCTCATCGGCATCAATCTATTGCGTGAAGGTCTGGATTTACCGGAAGTCTCTCTGGTGGCCATTCTGGACGCCGACAAAGAAGGATTCTTGCGCAGCACCACCTCGCTCATCCAGACCATCGGCCGTTGCGCCCGCCACATCGAAGGCCGCGCGATTCTCTACGCCGACAAGCGTACCGATTCGATGAACGAAGCCATCGACGAAACCAACCGTCGCCGCGCCAAGCAAGTCGCCTACAACAAGGAAAACAACATCACTCCGATGTCCATTATCAAATCCGTGGACATGGAACTCGCCAGAATCGTCGAGGCCGATTACGTCACAGTCCCCGTAGACGACGCTAGCCTCGACGCCGCTGCCGCCAATATCAAAAGCGAGAAGCAGCTTGCCGAAATGCTGCAGCAGCTAGAAACTCAAATGCGCGAAGCCGCTAAAAAGTTCGAATTCGAAAAAGCCGCCCAGCTCCGCGACCGCATCCGCTCGCTAAAACAAAGAGATGTGGCGGGTATGTTTTCAGTAGACCAAGCAGTGGCACGCGCGGAGTCAGCCGGCTAAACGACTCCACGCTTCAATTCATCCAGCGGATAAAACGTGTCGCGCCAGATGATCCCGCCTTGCGATAGTGTTACCACCGTCGAACGCAACAGCATGTAACTCAAAATGACTGAGCCCAACGGATACGTCAGCGCATAAAGGACTGAAACGCGCATGCTGGCGGCGGCTCCTCCATAGAACCCTAACGCGATGGCCACTGCGGCTGCGGCGAAAATGCGAATCCAGCCGTGGCCAAAAACAAGCCCGAAGAACGGAGCGACGTTGAGGAGCAGAAGGCCGGCCGTTCCCGCGGCAACGAAGCCCAAGTTGTATCCGAAACCCGCGAAGAAATTCTTGGTTACGCCACGCGTGAGATTGCCAATTCCGGCATGCCAGCGAACAACGACGCCTTCTTGCGAGATGGCCACGCCAGAACGAAATCCCGCTCGCTTGATGAGTTTTCCAAGCTTCATATCATCAATAACTTCCATCGCCAGTCGGCGGTGTGTGCCGCTAGCTTCGTACGCAGAGCGCTTCACGAGTTGAAAGGCTCCGATTCCCACATAGAAAGGAGAACGATGGCTACCAACCAGGCGCGGGTTGGTAGCGAGGTGAAAGATGGCGACGAAGAACGTGATGAGCGCCTTTTCCCAGAATCCCACCATTTCCACTCCGCAGAATAGGGATAAATGGTCCAGGTTCTGCTGCTTTGCGATACTGATGGCCCGCCGAAGCACGTCGGGTTTGAATCGCACATCCGCGTCGGTGAAAAGCAACCACTCGCCAGTTGCAACCTCATAAGCTTTTTGCAGGGCATGGGGCTTCCCGAGCCAGCCAGGTGGAAGCGCCTTGACATGCACAACATGGAGCCGCGAGTGCTGCGCGGCAAAGTCATCAAGAATACGTCCTGTGGCGTCCCGGGAACGGTCGTTAACCGCGACAACTTCGAGACTGGGGTAGTCGATTTCCATGACGGTCGCGAGCGCAGCTGGCAATTTCTCTTCTTCATCCCGGGCAGCAAAAAGAATGGACACTCGCGGGCAATCTGCGTCGGGCGCCGGCGCGATATCCTTGAGGATGGGGAGACATATAGCGCCATAAGCGATGTGGAGACCGTAGAAAATCCAAAACGAAGCGATGAATCCCCAAAGAATCAACACGAATAGGTGCATGGAAATTGGTGTCAGCGATGCCCTCAGGTTATCCTACCATGTGATGCAGAATAGTCTTTCCATCATCGGAGCGGGACGCGTAGGACAGGCGCTGGGGCGCCGCTTGCACGAACTGGGCTGGAGAATTGGCGCGGTTGTTACGCGCAGTGAAGCAAGCGCGCGGCGCGCAGCGCGTTTTATTGGAGCAGGGAAGGCCTGCGCGGGGATAACCAGGCACGTTCTTGCGTCCCGCGTCATACTAATCGCCACTCCCGATGACAAAGTCAGGGATGTTGCTCAAGAATTGGCCCGCATTGGCGAGGTGGAACTTCACGGGAGAGTTGTCCTGCACACCAGCGGCGCAATGGAGTCTAGTGTTCTCGATGCTGTCCGCCAACAGGGTGCAAAGGTCGGATCGCTCCACCCTCTTCAATCCTTCAGCGGCATTGCTGTGCCTTCTTTGGATGGACGGATTTTCACCATCGAAGGGGAAGCCCAGGCGGTACGGGTGGCACGGCGGGTGGCCCGTGCGCTTGGCGGGACGCCAGTACGAATTGCTGGCAGTAAGAAACTTTTATATCACGCCGCAGCGGCGATGGCTGCTGGTCATGTTCTCGCCGTTGAAGAAGCCGCCACTCAGGTGCTTGTCTCAGTTGGAATGAAGCGTAGCGAAGCGATACGCGGCTTGTTGCCTTTGACCCGCCAAGTGCTTGAGAATTTTGAAAGACTCGGTCCTCGCGCGGCATGGACGGGCCCGCTTTCTCGTGGAGACTACAGAATTGTAGCCGCCCATCAGGACGCGCTTCAGAAATCGCCGAAAGAATTTGCGGCAGCGTATGAATCGCTAAACCGTCTGGCTGCTCGCGTGCTCCCCAAAGATTCCGCGAGTACGTTGGCCGAATTGGAAAAGATCTCTTTGGAACAAAGACCTAAAGTGAGAGCGATAGGGGGCAACGCGTGAAACGACTCCAGATTGGAATCGAGAGCACCAAACTGGCAAATGGGCTGCACGTGGTAGTCGCGCCGGACTCTACGGCGCCGGTGGTTACGGTAGGCATCTATTACAAGATTGGATTCCGGCTCGAACCGCAGGGCCGCAGCGGGTTTGCCCACCTCTTCGAGCACATGATGTTTCAAGGGTCAGCGAACGCACCGAAGATGCAGCACATTAAGCTGGTCAATTCCAGCGGCGGCGTACTGAACGGCTCCACGAGTTACGATGTCACGAACTATTACGAAGCGGTTCCTTCGAATGCTCTGGAACGCATACTCTGGCTCGAAGCGGACCGCATGCGCGCGCTGAAAGTGGACGACGAAAACCTGAAAAATCAACGGGACGTCGTGAAGGAGGAAGTCCGCGTCAACGTCATGAACCAGCCTTACGGCGGTTTCCCGTGGCTGGACATGCCGCCGGTGGCGTTTCGCAACTGGGCCAACTCTCACAACTTTTACGGTGATTTTGCCGATCTCGATGCAGCGGACCTCGCCGATGTACAAGCGTTTTTCAAGACCTACTACCTGCCGAATAATGCCGTGTTATTGATGCTGGGCGATGTGAAGGCAGAGGAAGGTATCTCTCTGGCAAAGAAATATTTCGCGGATATTCCCGCGGGAGCCGCGCCCCCCTTCGCTGATCCCAGCGAACCGCAGCAGGCCGAGGAACGCCGCGGCAATGTGGAAGAAAAATTCGGAACACTGCCTGCCATGGCCATCGGCTACGTCATGCCGGCAAGGCGCACCTCCGATTGGTGCGCCATGGCCCTGCTGGATCAAGCCCTGCACGGCGGGCGCGCCGGGAGAATGCACCGCGAACTGGTGCTCGAAAAGCAGATCGCGGTCGAAGCCAGCGGTGGAATCGATGATCTCTTCGGCTACAACGGGCCGACGCAAATGACCACCCGAATCCTGCATAAGCCCGAATATTCAAGTCAGGCCACGGTGGATGCCTTCGACGCCGTCATTCGGGATGTACGCGAGAACGGTATCAGCGCCGACGAACTGGGTCAATTGAAAGTGAAATGGCGCTCCGACTATTACGCCACGCTCGAAGGCGGCCGTGGCGGCTACATGCCGAAGTATGGCTTGATGCACCTCCTCGCCTGCTTCACGCTCTTCGACAATGAGCCGCAACTAGTGAACACCATTCTCGATGGGTTTATTGCGGTCACCCGCGAAGAGATTCAGGCTGCCGCAAGGAAGTATCTACGGAACGAAAAGCGCGCCATCGTATTTCGCACTCCAGTCAAGGCCAATGGTAAGGAGGCCGCTTAATGGCCACTAAGGCTGCAGAAGTAGCAAACGGCGTTCCCGCACTCGCTCCTGAACGAGCCGTGACGTGGCCGAAGCGGACCAAAAATCGCCTTTCCAACGGCCTCGAAGTCATTCTCGCGGAGTCCCACTCGATTCCGAAATTCCACGGGGAACTCTTTTTCCGTTCCGGAAACGCCGCTGCAGCGGACCGCGCTCTCGGCCTCGCGGATATGGTCGCTACCGTTGTCCGAACGGGAACCACAAAGCACACCAGCCGCCAGATCGAAGAAGACTTGCGCCGCATTGGTGCGGACCTCTCTTCCGGCGCCGGCGCGGATACCAGCGCAATCTCCTTTGCCGGTCTTTCGGAATTCGCCGAGCCGCTATTGCGCTTGGTGAATGAATTGGTGCGCGAGGCGTCATTCCCCGAAGGTGAATTCGAACGCGAACGCCGCCAAAAACTCGAGGAAGTAAAACTCCAACGTACTGAGCCAGGATTCCTAGCCGGGGAACGGCTGCGAAAAGTTTTGTTCGGGGCGCACCCATATGGCCAAGTCTCGCCGAGCGAAGACCAAGTCGCTGCCTACAAGCTCGATGATTTGCGATCGGTCTATCGCGATTTTTATACGCCGGAAAATGGCATCTTGCTGCTAGTCGGCGATTTCGATTCGAATGAAATGCTGAAAACCGCCGAAAAAGTGTTTGGTAACTGGGCCGGCAAAAAGCCAGGTTCGAAGCCAGCCCCTGCTCCCGCGAATCCGCGCGGTCGCCGCGTATATCTGGTTCACGTGCCGGGCGCCGTCCAAACACAAATCCTGGCCGGCTGCCACGCGATCACCCGCAAGCATCCGGACTGGGTAAAGCTCGGCCTCACGAACAGTCTCTACGGTGGCGCCTTCAATTCACGCCTGGTGATGAACATCCGCGAAGATAAAGGCTATACGTACAGTCCGCGCAGCGGCGTAAACGCGATGCGCCGGCACGGCTATTTTTCCGTCTCCGCCGCCGTTCGAAACGATGTTGTTGCCGCATCGCTGATGGAAATATTTTACGAGATGGACAAACTGCGGTCAGTGCCAGTGCCGGAGCCAGAACTCGCCGATGCACAAAATTATCTGAGCGGGGTTTTCTCCATGGGGCTAGCGACACAGGATGGTTTGCTCTCGCAACTCTCCACCGTCGCGCTGAACGAATTGCCCGACGATTATCTCGAATCGTATCGCCAAAAAGTCCGCACTCTAACGCCGCAGGATCTGCTCGCCACCGCGCGCAAATATCTCGATTCCGCCAACATGCAAATCGTCGTTGTCGGCGACCGCGCGCAAATCGAAGAACAAGCAGCTCTGTTCGGCGACGTGGAAGTCTACGATGCGCAAGGCGCGCGGCTGAGCTAGCGCGCCGATTTATCTATATTGTTGATTTATAAATCTACCTAGCGAGCCGCCATGGCGTGGCGGTCTTTCGCAATTCGCGCATCCCTCATTTTCTGTCTTCTCTTCGTGCCCGGTGTCCTCGCCAAGGAGAAGCCGCCGGCCCAACCCGTCAATATTAATGTGGCGAGTTCGGAAGAGTTGCAACTGGTGCCGGGGATTGGTCCCTCCACGGCGGAGAAAATTCTTCAGATGCGCAAGTCGTACGGGCCGTTCAAGAGCGTAGACGATTTGCTGGCGATTCGCGGGCTTGGGCCGAAGCGTCTAGAAAAAATGCGCAAGTATTTAGTGGCCGGCAAGCCCACTTCCAAAAATGCTTCGCCCGCGATGGGATGCCCCGGCTGCGCTAAACCCAAGGCGCCACCTCCAAAATCACCCGCTAAGATTTCAGCACCGCCTGCCGCTTCGCAAAGCGCTAGGGACGAAGACCCGCCATTATAGATGATGGAAGAAAAGACAGATCCCTCGTTGCGCTCGGGATGACAGGTTGATGCAGGCCTGGGCAGTTTTCTAGTCTGCCGGGCGCGAGGGGAGGGGCAAGCCCTCCCCTACAGTTTGCGACTGAGATTGTGTCGAGCGTCATAAGGCTTGATGCGTCGGACGCAGCTGGTCGATGCGGAGGGGGACTTGGTCGGCGATGCGGATGCCGTAGCCTTCGAGGGCTACGACTTTTTTGGGGTGATTGGTTAGGACGCGGATGTCCTTGAGGCCCAGGTCGATCAGGATTTGTGCGCCGATGCCGCTTTCGTGCTGGACCATGCGCTGGCGGGCGGGTTCGCGATCGAGCTGGCCGCGCTTATGAAAATGGATTTGCGGGAGCACGCCGGGCTCGTCAAGTGCATCGACGCTGAAGCCGCGTCCGGTGTGGTGCAAGTAGAGAAAAACGCCGCGATTTTCCTTGGCGATGGCGGCCAGCGAGCGCGAAACGAGTTCGCTGCAATCACAAGCGGTGGAGCCAAAAACGTCGCCAGTGAGGCAGTGCGAATGGACGCGTACCAACGCGGGCTCAGCGCCTTCCAGGTCGCCACGGACTAGCGCGATGTGCTGATCGTGGTCCACGTCGCTGGCGTAAGCGATCATGCGGAAATCGCCGAAGCGCGTCGGAAGGACCGCTTCGGCCACTCGACGGACGTAGCGTTCGTGCTGCATGCGGTAGCGAATCAGATCCGCCACCGTAAGCATCTTTAAACTGTGCTCCTTGCAAAACTCGATGAGCTGCGGCACTCGGGACATGGTGCCGTCGTCCCCCATGATTTCGCAGATGACTCCGGCGGGAGTAAGGCCGGCGATGCGCGCGAGGTCGACGCTCGCTTCGGTCTGGCCGGCGCGCACGAGTACGCCGCCTTTGCGCGCGCGCAGCGGGAAAATGTGGCCGGGGCGCGCGAGATCCTGAGGTTTGGTCTTGGTATCGATGGCGGTAAGAATCGTTATGGCGCGGTCTGAAGCACTGATTCCCGTGGTGACGCCGACGCGCGCGTCCACGGCTTCGGTGAACGCAGTGCCGTGTACGGAAGTATTGATCGGCGACATGAGCGGGAGGTGGAGCTCGTCGCAGCGCTCTTCCGTGAGGGGCATGCAGATCAGGCCGCGGCCGTACCTGGCCATGAAGTTGATGGCGTCCGGCGTGATTTTTTCTGCGGCCATGGCGAGGTCCCCTTCGTTTTCGCGGTCCTCGTCATCGACGAGGACGACCATACGACCCTGGCGGATTTCTTCGACAGCTTCTTCAACGGTGGAAAAATGAGAGTTATCAGTCATAAGTTGTTAGTTCTAAGTTCTTCCGAAATGATAGCACTGGCGGTGGTTGGAATGGCAGTGAACGAAGCACGGGATTCCACCTTCCGAGTGAAAAGACGGGTTTCTTGATCGCGTCTGCGGTACTCGTTGTTATTGGTGCAGCGCTGCTTGCGCTGGCCCCGGCAAAACAATCCGTCGAGCGGGTATCAGCGGCCGGTGCATAGGCCCGCACTTAAGGGACAGCCGTTCCACGCTAGTTGCCTTCTCTTACTTTTTTGAGGGCGGCTTGGAATTGGGGGAGCGCAAACTTACGGTTTTCCGGGACGTTGGTGATCGTGATCTCCCAATTCTTAATGGCATTGGGTTTGTCGCCGATGGCAGTGTAGGCGCGCGCGAGGTCGAGATAGGTCCAAAACTCTTCTTCGGGATGGCGCTGCTGGTTGAGCTGGAAGATTTTGAGAGCGCGATCAGTCCGCGACGCTCGAAGCAGGCCGGCACCATAGAAATGCAGATTGAACATGGTAATGTCGGGAACGGCGAGGGCCTTATCCATGACCGCGTCGGCATCGGAAGTGCGCCCCATGGCATCGAGTACAGAGGCTTTGGTGGATAGGGTGGAGAAATCCTCGACGCCGATTGTAGCTCCGCGGAAAGGCTCGTGAATTGCTTTTTCTGCCCAGACGAGCGCTTCTTCCAGGTTGATTTTATTATCGGCGCAGAATTGGGCGGCGGTCTGCCAGTTTTGGTAATTGAAACCGGGCCAGCTTAGAAGGTCCTCGCGCATCTGGTCGACGTACAGCTGGTTGATGTTGGGAACTTCGATCTTAAAGGGAATGCGCTTTCTCTCCCACTGGAGGTACGCGACAGTGGAAGCTGGGCGGCGCTCGTCGAAGCCGAAGGTCATGAACTCAGTGTAGGGGGCATCGAGCGGATCGACGGGGACGCGCAGCACGTCGTCCTTGGGATCGTATTGGAAGCTGCCCCAGCCTTTCGCGGCCTTGGAAAAAATCCAGGTCCACGGACCGGACTTTTCTACGTCGAGAAAAAGCCCGTAGGTGCCGGCTCTCAAATCTTTTCCCTCTACCAAGACGTCGTGCGAGAGCGTGATCGTGGTGGTTTCGTTGGCGCCCACGCGCCAGGGGGCGGCGTGAGACGGTCCGAAGCCTGGATCAGGGAAGCCGTAACTTATGAGGTCGCCCCAGATGTGGCCGGTGCGATCGGCGCCACCGCCGCCGTGAACGTTGGGCGAATGATAGTTGATAGTGATTTTGACGAGTCCGATCCACTGAGAGACTTCGGCGCGCTCGTTGTTGCCGTTGGGCGGCACGGCGAGTTCGGAGTGGACTTGAGCGCGGGAGGATTGAAAAGGACCGCAAGCGAGCAGAAGCAAGAAGAGCCATTTGTGGTTTTTCATCAGACACCTTTAAGAGAAGTAGCCGTTATTGGACTTGGACGCGAGAGGTGTGGAGAAGATAGCTGGCTGCAATCGGAGGCGCTGAAGCGCGACCCTGCATGAGGCAGGATTCAATAGGGAGAGTTGAAATAGCTAGCGAAGGAAAGCGCCGAGGAGGCGGAAAAGGACGGCGCCGAAGAGAGCGGCGCCAGGGATGGTAAGCACCCAGGCGAAGACGATGCGGCGGGTGATGCCCCAGCGGACGGCGGAGAGACGGCGGGAAGCGCCGACGCCGACGATGGCGCCGGTGATGGTATGAGTGGTGCTTACTGGGATACCGAAGACGGCGTTCATGACAAGTGTGAGGCCGCCGGCAGTTTCAGCAGCAAATCCGCCAAATGGCGATAGCTTGGTAATGCGCTGGCCCATGGTCTTGATGATGCGCCAGCCGCCGGCCATCGTGCCGCCACCCATTGCCAAGTGACAGCAGATGATGACCCAGTAGGGAACGGCGAAGGATTTCAATAGGCCGCCAGCGACCAGCGCGGTCGTAATGATGCCCATGCCCTTCTGCGAATCATTCGTGCCGTGACCTAGGCTAAAGAGGGCGGCAGAGAGCAACTGCAATCGGCGGAACCAGCGATCTACTTTGAGCGGACGCTGACGGCGTACGATCCAGCTCGTGAGAATTGTCAAAATCATCGCCAAGATCATTCCAACGACCGGCGACAAGAAAATAAAAGCGATGGGCTTAATCCAACCGCCTGCAATGAGGGTCTTGAATCCGGCGTGAGCTACGGCAGCGCCACCGTAGCCACCAATGAGCGCATGGGACGAGCTGGTAGGGAGGCCGAGAATCAGAGTGATGAGATTCCAGGTGATGGCGCCCAGCAGTCCTGCGAGAAGAACTTGCTGGTTGATAAGCTCGATGTGGATCATGCCTTTGCCAATGGTGCTGGCAACGGCGGTACCGAAAACGAAGGCAGCGATGAAGTTCCAGAAAGCGGCCCAAAGAACGGCCCGGAAGGGCGTGAGAACGCGAGTGGATACAACAGTGGCGATGGAATTGGCGGCGTCGTGCCAGCCGTTGGAAAATTCGAAGGCCAGAGTTAGAAAGATGACGATTACGAGAAGCGAAAAGCTGGTCATAAAGAGACCCTGGAAGAAGTGGCGAGTGGCGAGTGGCGAGTGACGAGCAAGGAAAAAGCAGATTCCTCACTTCGCTCGGAATGACAGTGGCGCGATTTATCCCAGATACTTGGCTGGAGCAGCATGAGTAAGGTCAGGCGGACTTGAGGATGACGCCTTCGATGACGTTGGCGACGTCTTCGCACTTGTCCACGGCAGTCTCAATGACTTCGAAGATCTCTTTCCACTTGATGATCTGGACGGGATCTTTCTCTTCGTCGAAAAGCTGGGCGATGAGGGTGCGGCAGAGGCGGTCGCTGTCGTTTTCATAGCGGTTGATTTCAATGGCGTGCTTCAGCGCTTCCTGGGGTTTTGCGAGCGCACGAACGGCCAGTTCGACTTCGGCGGTGGCGGAAACCAGGATTTTGACGAGGTCGATGGTTCCGGGACGGACGGTGTCCACGCGATAGAGGACAAAACGGCTGGCGGCGGCGTCGATGAGGTCGATGACGTCATCGAGGCGGCTGCAAAGCTCGTAAATATCTTCACGGTCGAAGGGCGTGATGAAGGTTTGATTCAGTTTGGTGAAAAGGGTGTGCGTGATTTCGTCGCCTTCGTGCTCAATGGCCTTGACGATCTGCACCTGCTCCGGGACACCGGTGAAGTGCGAGAGCAATTTAAGGAGGGCCTCAGCGCCGACGTGGATATTGGCTGCTTGTTTGGCGAAAAGGTCAAAAAAGCCCTCCTCGCGCGGCAAGAACCGCTGCAAAAGTCCTGGCATGGTGACTCTCCCCTGAAGAGTCTGTGGTGAGGCAGAGGGACGATACCAGAGGCAAGTAAGGGTAGGCAAGTGAGAGGATTACGGATAGAGAATAGGCGATTCCCAGATAAAAAGGGCGGTCCGTGAGGACCGCCCTTAGGATTGAGGTTGTGGGCGAGCTGGTGAACTTAGTACATGCCGCCCATGCCGCCAGCGCCAGGGGCTCCGCCGCCAGCTGCCGCAGCCTTGGTTTCTTCCTTGATGTCCGCGATGAGGGCTTCAGTCGTGAGCATCAAGCCCGCGATAGACGCTGCGTTCTGCAGCGCTAGGCGGGTGACCTTGGCTGGGTCGATGATGCCCATTTTGATCATATCGCCGTACTCGCCGGTTTCGGCGTTGAAGCCGAAGTTTTCTTCCTTGGAGTCGCGGATCCTGCCGATCACAACGGCACCTTCGTGGCCGGCGTTGAGGGCGATCTGGCGAGAAGGCTCTTCGAGCGAGCGGCGCACGATGCCTGCACCAACGGCTTCGTCATCGTGGAGCTTGAGCTTCTCGACGACCGCGATGCAACGGAGCAGCGCCGAGCCGCCGCCGGGGACGATACCTTCTTCGACAGCCGCGCGGGTGGCGTGCATAGCGTCTTCGACACGCGCCTTCTTTTCCTTCAGTTCGGTCTCAGTGGCTGCGCCGACTTTAATGACGGCGACGCCGCCGACCAGCTTGGCAAGGCGCTCCTGGAGCTTTTCCTTGTCGTAATCGCTGGTGGTGTTCTCGACCTGCGAGCGGATCTGCTTCACACGGCCTTCGATGTCCGCGGACTTGCCGGCGCCTTCGATGATCGTGGAATTGTCCTTGTCGATGGTGATTTTCTTGGCGCGGCCGAGATCCTCAAGCTTCACATTCTCGAGCTTGATGCCGAGGTCCTCTGTGATGGCCTTGCCGCCGGTGAGGGTGGCGATGTCTTCGAGCATGGCCTTGCGGCGGTCGCCAAAGCCAGGGGCCTTGACGGCGGCGCACTGCAACGTGCCGCGGAGCTTGTTCACCACGAGGGTCGCGAGCGCTTCGCCTTCCACGTCCTCAGCGATGATCAAGAGAGGCTTGCCCATCTTGGCAGTCTGCTCGAGCAACGGGAGCAGGTCCTTCATCGAGCTGATTTTCTTTTCGTGGATGAGGATGCGAACGTCCTCGAGGACGCATTCCATGCGCTCCGGGTCGGTGATGAAGTAGGGGGAGAGGTAGCCGCGGTCAAACTGCATGCCTTCGACTACTTCGAGAGTGGTCTCCATCGTCTTGGATTCCTCGACGGTGATGACGCCATCTTTGCCGACCTTCTTCATGGCCTCGGCGATGATGCCGCCGATCTGCTTGTCGTTGTTGGCGGAAATGGTGCCAACCTGGGCGATCATGTCGCCCTTGACGTCCTTGTGGAGCCGCTTGATCTCTTCGACGGCCACTTCGACGGCGCGCTCGATGCCGCGCTTGAGAGCGGTCGGGCTGGCGCCGGCGGCGACAGTCTTGACGCCCTCGCGGAAGATGGCCTGAGCGAGCACGGTCGCGGTGGTCGTGCCGTCACCGGCAACGTCGGAAGTCTTGGAAGCGACTTCGCGGACCATCTGCGCGCCCATGTTCTCGAGGGGATCGCGGAGTTCGATTTCCTTGGCAACGGTCACGCCGTCCTTGGTGATGATGGGCGCGCCGAACTTCTTTTCGATCACCGCGTTGCGGCCCTTGGGACCGAGGGTGATCTTTACTGCGTCGGCGAGAGCATTCACGCCGCGCAAAATCGCCTGGCGGGAATTCTCACCTGTTACAATCTGCTTCGCCATACTGGTCTTTCCTCCTAATATTTTCTCTGCGAGCTACGAAATTCTGTTGAGTACAGAACCGGTCTGAAGACCGGCCACTACAGCCGGGCTGAAGCCCGGCCTCTACAACTGGATACTTACTTCTTGGCCGCTTTCGCTGCGCCGCTCAGCTTCGCTAGAATCTCTTCTTCGCGAAGGATGAGGTACTCTTCGTCTTCGATTTTGATTTCGGTACCACTGTACTTGCCGAACAGGACGCGGTCGCCGGGCTTGACGTCGAGCGGGATGAGTTCGCCCTTCTCGCGCTTGCCAGCACCGACGGCGATGATTTCGCCTTCCATCGGCTTTTCTTTTGCGGAGTCAGGGATGATAATGCCACCCTTGACGGTTTCCTTCTCTTCAATGCGCTTCACGATGACACGGTCGTGGAGCGGGGTCAGTTGCACTGCCATCTTGAAAAACCTCCATAGGTGAACTTGCGGTTTAGAGTGTGGCTGCAAGGAAAGGGGAATTAGCACTCCTCGCAACCGACTGCTAATATATCAGAAAAGCCCGTCATGTCAAGCGTTTAGGCGACATACAAGAGAAGCTATGGCTAGGCAACTTCGTCGACTAAAGCATTTATCTATAATAGTTTAGGTGGTGCAAGATAAATCTTGCACTTGGAGATTGTTGTGCAAACTCCAAAAGCATAGAATCGGCGGGGACGACTCCTTGGCTTTCTATGTTTATCTACGGCTGATCGTGTTGACGGCTGGGACGCTGCTGCCATTCTTCTGGATTGTTGTCATCCTAGGCCATCGGCGGCAGAGGAATTTCGAGCGCATTTTCTTCTTTCTGTGCTTGTCTCTGGTCTTTTTCTTTGGCGCTTCGCTATTGGCACTGAACGCCCAGCTTTACTACTCCACGATTCCACCTGGACTTGGGACCTTTTCCTGGATCGTGCTTTGCATCGGTTTGTGGTTTCTACCAGCCCTGCTGCTGCATTTGCACGTCGAATACGCCCAGATTCGTGAGATGTTGCCACGCGGGGGCCAGAAGAGGCTGTGGCTGATTACAGCGTACGGACCGGCAATCGTGCTGTCACCGATGTTGTACGGAGCATTGCGACTGCGCTCGGGGTTCAGCTTCCTTCTGCCAAGCAATGTATTAGGCAGACCATTTCAGATCTGGCTCGTTGGCGCGCTGACCATGTCGGCCGTGTGGCAATGGCGGTTCGGCAGAGCGGCACCTGACGAGGAACAAAAGTCGTTTCATCGCGCGCTGCGTGCAAACTCGGGGCTAATCGCTGTCTGGATGGCCCTGCTTCACTTCGTATTTCCCCGCCTGGGAAAAGTGACGGAACAAAACGCCGAGGTTTACATCACGATTGTTGGCTTGTTTGCGGTGGCGCCGCTGGTGGCCCTGATCCGGAAGGTGCAGCGTTTTAATTTCCTGCAAATCGGCCGGCAGCGAAATTTGATCTACGCGGTTTTTTCCGCGTTCGTGGCCCTGTTGTATTTCGGCCTGATCCGGCGAGTGAGCCTATGGCTGGAACCGTATCTGCCACCGGAAGCCACTGCGGCCATGCTCTTGTTCCTTCCTGTCGTACTTTTTGAACCGCTGCAGCGCTTGATGGGAAGAGTCCTTAGGCGCACTGCGCAGGCGGAGATGGATCACGCACAGCACCTCATGGGGCCCATCCAGGAAGTTGCGCGGCTCGGAAACTTGGGAAAGCTCAAAGTCTTCATCGAAGAGTGGATTTCGGAGCAATTACAGCTCGCGGAGGTGAGACTCTTCCTTGACGGCGCTTTAGATTCCGAATGGGAGTGCAAGGCAGCCGAAGAAGCGTTTGCCATCCGGCAATCGGGGTATACCGTCGGAATACTAAGAGTCAAGCCGCATGGGGCGATGCTCTCGGGAGAAACTGCCGCGGCGCTGGAGTTTTTGTGCGAACAGTTACCGGGGGCGCTGGATTTGTGTCGGCTGATTGAGGAGAAGCTGCAACTCGAGAGGGAATTAGCGGAGCGCGAGCGGCTTGCGGCGCTGGGTCAGATGGCGGCTAGCATTTCTCACAACTTGAAGAATCCGCTCGGGTCGATGAAGACGATTCTGCAGGTGCAATTGGAGAGTCCGGAGATGCCGGAGTCCATGCGCGCCGAGACGAAAATGATTCTGGAGGAGATTGGGCGACTTTCCGCGAAGTTGAATCAGTTGCTGCAATTCAGCCGGCCCGCAGTGATTGGTGAAGGAAAGTCGGCGAAGTGCGACGCCTCCAACGTGGCGCGGGAAGTCGTAAGCGTTTTGAGTCCTGAGGCGCAACGCAAAGGAGTTGCCGTGGAACTCCTTCCTTCAGCCACAATTTTCAACGTGGCCATCAGCACTGAAGCGCTGAACGACATTCTGACAAATCTGGTGGTAAATGCTTTGGATGCAACTCCGCAGGGCGGGCACGTGAAGGTGGAAGTCTCGAGGAAAGACGGCAATGGCTTGGTAACGGTGGAGGACGATGGTCCCGGAGTTGCGTCGGAGCTGCGAGAAAAGGTACTTCAGCCATTTTTCACCACAAAAACGCAAGGGACAGGGTTGGGATTGGCGATTGTGGCGCGACGCACTTCCGATGCAGGGGGCAAGCTCGAATTTGAGAGCCCAGTGAAGAACGGGCGGGGGACAAGGTTCCTGGTGCGGGTCCCTCTTGGAGAAGAAACGCGATGAAAACCATTCTGATTGTGGATGATGAACCTGCAGCGAGATACGGGCTGCGGCGGGCGCTGGAGACCAAGTATCGGATTGCCGAGGCGGATTCGGCGGAAGCGGCTCGGGAAGCACTTCCTCGCGAGCAGCCGGACCTGATTTTGCTGGACGTCGTGCTGCCGGGACAGGATGGATTGTCCTTATTAAAGTGGATGCGCGAGCAGGGAAGCGCACTTCCGGTGCTGATGGTTTCGGCGCTGGACACGGCGAAGACTGCTGTTGAAGCTCTGCAGCTTGGCGCAGCGGACTACCTGGTGAAGGGATTCGAACTGGAAGAGTTGCGTCAGCGAGTTGGGAATTTGCTAAAGCTGGCTGCGCTTGAAAAAGAAAATGATGCGCTGAAGCGTCGGCTGACGACCGAGGGACAGTTCGGGCAGATGATCGGGCGATCAGCGGAGATGCGGCGCGCCTTCGCAATGGCAGACCGCGTTGCGTTGACGGATTCGACGGTGCTGGTCCTGGGCGAGAGCGGCACAGGGAAAGACTTGCTGGCGCAGGAGATTCACGCGCGTTCGCCGCGCAACGGCAAAGCCTATGTAGCAGTGAATTGCGCGGCGCTGCCAGAAACGCTAATCGAGTCGGAATTGTTTGGTTATGAGCGCGGCGCGTTTACTGGGGCGGCACAACAGAAGAAAGGGAAGTTCGAACTGGCGTCCGGCGGCACGATCTTTCTGGATGAAATTGGCGACATGAATCCGGTGACGCAGGCCAAGGTGTTGCGCGTTCTGGAGAATCGCACCATCGAACGGCTTGGTGGAACGCAATCGATCCCCGTGGACGTGAGGGTGATCAGCGCGACGCACCGCAACCTGTTGGCGGAAATTCGCGATGCGAAGTTTCGCGAGGATTTGTTCTACCGGTTGCGCGTGGTGACCATTGATCTGCCACCACTGCGGGCCCACAAAGAAGACATAGCGCTGATGGCAGATACTTTCCTGCGAACGCACGCGGCGCGACTGGGGCGAACGGCGCGGCTGAAGCGCGAGGCAATGGCAGCGATCGAGAAGTACGACTGGCCAGGTAATGTGCGGGAGCTGAAGAATGCGCTCGAGCGGAGCGTGGTAATGGCCCGCGGCGAAGAGATTGGTGTCGAGGATTTGCCCCATGAGGTCGTACATGGGGAGGCCATCTCGGTGAAGCATCGCGGCGATGAGAACGACAATGGAATTGGCGAGAGGGATTTTCGTGACGCGAAACGAAAGTTTGAGGTGGCCTATCTGACGAGGCAACTGGCGGAACATCGCTGGAACGTGTCGCGAACGGCGGCGACGATCGGGCTACATCGGCAAAGCTTGCAGGAAAAATTGCGGGAATTGGGGATTCGGCGGCCGGGGCGCGAACCGTTGGAAGAAGAATAGGAATTAACACTGAGTTCGCGAAGTTGGGAGCCCTGAGGGCACAGAGAAGAGAGGGGGACCGAAACCATAGAATGAGTGCTGCGGACAGCGAACTGAGAGTTGGCGGATATGTCTTAGCCGGCGGCGGGAGCACGCGATTTGGGCGGGATAAAGCCCTTGCCGAACTCGGAGGCATGCCTATGCTAGGTCGCATGATCGCTCTATTGCAGACTGTGGCGAAGAACGTAAAGGTTGTCGGGGCACCGGAAAAGTACGCGAAGTTTGAAAGAGAAATGGTCAGCGATCAGTGGCCCGGCGAAGGACCACTCGGAGGCATCATTACCGCGCTGGAGCATGGGGCTAGGGATCTCACCGAATGCGAATGGAACCTGATTTTGAGCTGCGATATGCCGTTCTTAACGAGCGAGTGGCTCTCGTTTCTTTGCGAGCGCGCGGTGAAGAGCAAGGCACAAGTAGTGGTCCCGCACTCGAAGCACGGGCCGGAGCCGCTGTGCGCTTGCTACCGGACGAATGCGGTGGGAGCGCTGCGTGCCGCGTTTGAATCGGGCGTGCGCAAGGTGACGCACGCATTGCAACAAGTGAGCGCGGAAGTTCTTGACGAGGTGGACTGGAAACGATTTGATAGCACAGGGAAATTGTTCTGGAATATGAATACGGCGGAAGACTACGAGGAAGCGCGGCGGATACTGGAAGCGGAGCGCATGTGAGCGAAGAGAAGTCGGTCAACTATTTTGAGTTTCGCGACGTGTGCAAGGGTTTCGACGACCGCTTGGTGCTCGACCGCGTGAGCTTCACGGTGAAGCGTGGTGAGACTTGCGTGATCATGGGGCGCAGCGGAGTTGGAAAGTCGGTTTCGCTGAAGCACATCATGGGTTTCCTGAAGGCGGATTCCGGGCAGGTTCTGATCGATGGGGAGGATGTCACCGATTTCAAGGAAGCAGAGTTTGAAGAAATACGGCGCAAGGTGACTATGGTTTTTCAGTCCGGCGCGCTCTTTGATTCGCTCACCGTTGGCGAAAACATGGCTTTTCCGCTCGAAGGGCAGGCCGGCCTGACGGGCGACGACATCGATGAGTACGTGCAAAAAATTGCGAAGATGCTGGAACTTGAGGACGTCTTTGGCAAATTGCCCAGCGAGCTTTCCACCGGTATGAAACGCGCCGTGGCCATTGGCCGAGCACTGGCGCAGAATCCCGAAGCGATCCTGTTTGATGAGCCAACGACGATGGTGGACCCCATCATGGCGGGGCACATGGGCGATTTGATTCTGCGGCTGAAGAAAGCGTTTCAAAAGACATCCATCGTCGTCACGCACGACACACACTTGGCTAAAAAACTTGCTGACGTAGTCGTTTTTCTGCAAGACGGGAGAGTTACGTTTTTTGGCCCCTGGGCCGGTTTTGAAAATTCCACCGATCCCTTCTTAAGAAATTTCCGCATGCAGGATGAATTGATTCCCGCTCTGGACGTGACTCTGTGAGCCCATCGCAGAACGGCTCATCCGATCCCCTTAAACAGTTGCGCAAGGAGATGGGCTTCTGGGACGTCCTGCTTTTCAACATCGCCACAGTTCTGGGGCCGCGCTGGATTGCGGCGGCGGCGCACAGTGGTCCTTCTTCCATCAGCTTGTGGATTATCGCCGCGGTGTTTTTCTTCGTTCCGTCGGCGCTGGTGATCAACGAACTCTCTTCGCGCTTCCCCTGTGAAGGCGGGTTGTACATTTGGACTAAGGAAGCTTTCGGCGATTTCCACGGTTTCGTCGCAGGATGGACCTACTGGATCTACACGGTTTTTTATTTCCCCGGCTTGCTGCTCGCCAGCGCGGCTATGAGCGCTTACATTATCGGCGAAGGCGGCGCAACGCTGGAGCACAACCGCGAATTTCTACTCCTCATTTCCCTAGGCTACCTGGTCGTTGCCGTCGTCCTGAACATCATCGGCCTGAATATTGGCAAGTGGCTGCAGAATGCCGGTGGCGTCTCGACGTACGCGCCGTTGCTCCTGCTTGTGGCACTGGGAGGCTTCTTGTGGATGCGGCATGGTGCGGTGACGCACCTGACGTGGGCGAATATCTTGCCGGTCTGGAATTGGGATACCGTGAATTTTTGGTCGCAGATCGCCTTTGCATTCACTGGGCTCGAACTGGTTTCGGCCATGAGCCAGGAAGTGCACGATCCGCAGCGGACACTTCCGCGCGCGGTGTTTGCCGCGGGAGCGCTGATTGCGGCGATGTACATCGCCGGGACTATGGCGGCAATGGCGCTTGTACCTCCAGCCGATGTATCGACAACGAGCGGAGTGTTTCATGCCATTACTGTGGGCTCAATCGCGTTGAAGATAGGATTTCTGGGAATCATCGCGGCGCTGCTCGTCACGGTTGGAAATGCCGGTGGTGTGGGCAGTACCGTAGCTGGAATCGCGCGTGTGCCATTTGTTGTTGGAATTGACCGTTACCTGCCTGAAGCGTTCGGCAAAATTCATCCACGATGGAAGACGCCGTACATCTCCATCATCGTGCAGGCTGTAGTGTCAGGGTTGATTCTATTCTTGAGCCAAATTAAGAGCCCAACGGTTCAGGCGGCATATCAAATTTTGATCGACGCCGCGATCATTCTGTATTTTATTCCGTTTCTGTACATGTTTGCGGCCGCGATCAAACTTTACGCGCGGACAGATCGATCGGAAAACAAGGATGCCGTCTTAATTCCGGGTGGCAAAGCCGGCGTTTGGATCATCAGCACGCTTGGGTTTGTGATTGTGTTCATCGGAATCGCTGTGTCACTGGTACCGCCGGGAGATGCATCGGACAAAATGGGATTCGAATTCAGGCTAGTCGGTGGAACGGTTGCCGCAATCGCGTTGGGGCTGAGCTTATACTGGCGCGGTGTGCGGCAGAAGAGTGGCGAAGGCTACAACGCCTAAAACCCCTAAAACCCCTGATTTACCAGTTGGTGGATCGAGAGTTTGCTCGTCGATGAATCTTTGCGCGCTTCCAGATACCGCTGCACGTATTTCCCTAAAATGTCGCCTTCGAGATTGACAGCGTCGCTGGGCTTGCGGTCGCGGATGTTGGTGTGTTGGTAGGTGTAGGGGATCACGGCGACTTCGGCGACGTTGTTCTGCCAGCGAGCAACAGTTAGGCTGATGCCGTCAATGGTGATCGAGCCCTTTGGCACTACGTAGCTGGCGAATTCCGCCGGAAGTTCCACGCCGAACCACCAGTTTTCTCCTTCGGGCGTGAGATGCGTTACACGGCCGATGGTGTCCACATGGCCCAGAACGAAATGTCCACCGAATTCTTTGCCAGCGGTAAGCGGCTGCTCGAGATTGACGCGCGCACCCTTTTTCAATTCGCCGACTTTAGCACCAAAAGAAGTCTTAATAATTGTTTCGCCGGAAAGATCTGCCGATAGCCGCCCATTGTGGAGATCAACGATGGTTAGGCAACAGCCGTTCACGGCAATGCTGTTGGAGACCGCAAGTGACGGAGCAACCGTCGGGGCGTGGATGGTGACTCGTCCGCCTTCACTCGTGAGCTCTAACGAATCGATTGTGCCCTGGTGCTCGATGATTCCGGTGAACATGGTGAATGCGGTCGCTCTCGAATCCGAGTGTATCGTATTTTGTGGTTGCGATAGAAAGCACTAGACTGTGGCGCATCGAACAGGCAGGGAGCACGACGAGGTCTGAAGATGAAAACATGCGTATTGCCTGCGCCAGCTGCGATCGAAACGAATCCGCTGGAATATGTAGACGTCGCGGCGCCGCAGGTGAACGGTGATGAAGTGCTGGTGCGCGTGCATGTCTGCGGCGTCTGCCGCACCGATTTGCATGTGATTGAAGGAGAATTGCCGCCGCGCAAGTCACCGCTCATTCCAGGGCACCAGGTCGTTGGCGTCGTTGAACGGCAAGGAGAAAAAGCCCGGCGGTTTTCGCTCGGTGATCGGGTTGGCATTGCCTGGCTGCACCGAACTGACGGAACCTGCGAGTATTGCCGGTCGGGCGCGGAGAACCTTTGCGACAATCCGGTGTTCACAGGCTACACCGTCGATGGCGGCTATGCGGAATACATCGTTGCGCCAGAAGATTTTGTGTACGCGATCCCTGAAGGATTTCCCGATGAGCAGGCTGCGCCGTTGCTTTGCGCGGGGATTATCGGATTCCGTTCGCTGCGGTTGTCCGGGATTAAAGCGCGCGGACGACTGGGATTCTACGGCTTTGGGGCCGCGGCGCATGTTGCGATTCAAGTGGCGCGCCACTGGGGCGCCGAAGTCTACGCTTCTACGCGCGATGCTCGGCACCGGAAGCTCGCTCTGGAATTAGGCGCCGTTTGGGCTGGTGGCACCTTTGATGAACCGCCGTGGAAACTCGATGCGGCAATTGTTTTCGCGCCTGCCGGAGAGATTGTGCCGGCCGCGCTCAAGGCGCTCAAGAAAGGTGGCGTGCTTGTTCTCGCCGGCATCCACATGAGCCCGATTCCTTCGTTCAATTATGATCTGCTTTATCAGGAGCGCGTGATTCGCAGCGTGGCCAACAATACGCGGCAAGACGGCGAGGACTTTCTGCGCGTGGCGGCCGAGATTCCGATCCGAACGCACGTGCAGGTATTTCCTCTCGCGGAAGCCAACCGCGCACTCAACGCGCTGAAGAATGAGGCCATCCCCGGGGCTGCGGTCCTTCGCATCAGCGAGTAGTTCAATTTATTTTCCGTAAGCGTCTTGCAGATAAGCTTCGATCGCGATATCTGGCCCGAACTGTTGCGTGCGAACGTCGCGCAGGGGAGGAAGGGTGAGCTTCGGAGCGAGAGCAAAAGGGACGCGATTGTCACCGGCAATCTTCGGCGCGTAGAAGAGAAAAAGCTTGTGAACGATTCCCGCAGCGAGCGTCGCGCCGTTCATTGCTGGGCCAGCCTCGAGAAGGACGTTGAGGATTTCGCGGCGGCCGAGTTCCGCGAGCACTGCGGATAAATCGATTCGGCCATGCTTTACTCTTGCGTGGACAACTTCGACCCCGCCATCTTGCAACTTACGCGCTCTCGCCGAGGCGATTGGAACCGTCGTGAATACCAAGAGATCGTCGTCCGAGGTTTTCACGATGCGGGATTTCGGAGGCAGGCGGAGCTTCGAATCGAGAATGACGCGCAATAGTCGTTTGCGACGCGGACGGCCACTGCGGTCGGTCAGCAGCGGATCGTCGGCAAGAATGGTCCCGATTCCGGTCAGCAGTGCGTCCGAAGCGTGACGCATACGATGCACTTCGGCGCGGGATTCTTCCGACGTTATCCAGGAACGGCGCTTCCCAGTGTTTTTGCTCTTCTTTTTGGTGGAGTGTGGAAGCGCCAGCTGGCCGTCTAGCGTCAGCGCGGATTTCAACGTTACAAACGGTTTTTTCGATCGAATCCAGCATGCGAACCCTTCGTTAAGCGCGCGCGCTTCCTCTTCGCAAACGCCGGTGAAAACTTCGACACCGGCTGCTCGAAGGCGCTCAAAGCCGCAGCCTGAATTGACGGGATTGGGATCATCCATTGCCGCGAAGACGCGTTGCACGCCCGCGGAGATGATCGCTTCAGTGCAAGGTCCAGTCCGCCCGGTGTGATTGCACGGCTCCAGCGTTACATAAAGAGTTGCGCCGCGGGCCCTTTCGCGAGCCGTTTTCAGCGCGACGATTTCAGAGTGATCGCGCCACTCGTATTGATGAAAACCTTCGCCGACGATCTGGCCTTCGCGCACGATGACGCAGCCCACGATGGGGTTGGGACTCGCCAGGCCAATCCCTTTGCGGGCCAGCGCCAGTGCATGTTGCATGAATCGAATGGCGTGTGCGTCCACAGTTTAGTCGAAGAGGGAATTGGCGTAGGTTTCCGCGTCGAAGGGAACCATATCGTTGATTTGCTCGCCGGTGCCCACGAAGCGAATGGGCAGGCCCAGCTCTCGCGAGATCGCCACAACAATGCCGCCTTTTGCTGTGCCATCCAGTTTGGTGAGGATGATGCCGGTGACGCCGACGGTGGAAGTGAATTCGCGCGCTTGCGCAAGACCGTTCTGCCCGGTGGTGGCGTCGAGAACCAGCAGAACATCATGCGGCGCGCCGGGAATTACTTTTGCCGCGGTGCGCTTCATTTTTTCAAGCTCGGCCATGAGGTTCGATTTTGTGTGCAGGCGTCCCGCGGTGTCCACGATGACGACGTCGGACGAGCGCGCCTTGGCGGCCGCGACGGCGTCATACACAACCGCGGCTGGGTCGGCGCCGGATTTCTGCTTGATGACCTCGATGCCGTTGCGCTGCGCCCAGATTTCCAGTTGTTCGACCGCGGCGGCGCGAAACGTATCGGCAGCACAGAGCACCACGCTGCGGCCTTCCTGGCGAAGGCGGTTTGCGAGCTTCCCGATGCTGGTGGTCTTGCCTGCACCATTCACGCCAACAATAAAAATCACGCGCGTGCCAGCGCCATTCGGCGAGGCCGCAATTCCACTTCCAGCCGCACCCGTTGTAACGATATCGGGCTTAGAGGGCGCGTTCAAAATGCGAATGATGTGCGACTTGATTTCGCGCTTGAGTTGCGCGGCATCGGCAAGCGCGTTGCGGTCCAACTTTTCTCGCACCACATCTAAAATCTCGCGAGTGGGCTTCACTCCAAGGTCAGCAGAAAGAAGCGCCGTCTCCAGATCCTTCAGAAGGGCAGGATCGATTTTGCGCTCGCCGAGAAAAACGTTGTCGACGGCTTCCGAAAGCGCCGCCTTGGTCTTGCTGACGGACTTCTTCAGCCGCTCAAGAAGCGTCGGCTCCGGCTCATTCTTCCCAAAGAGTGAAATCATAAGGTTGCGCGCTTCGACCTGTGTGCAACCTGAAATTGTAGCAGATGCCTCCTTTTCAGCACTTACCGGACACACGTCGACGCGGGCGCGTCTATTTCGAGAGAATTGAGAGGAGCGCGTGCAGACCAGCAGCCGCTAAACGTGTACTTCGACGGCGCTGAGGCGGAGCTTGCCGGCGTTTACGGCGGATTCGAGCGCGGTCACTACGACCGCATCAAACTTGGAACCGGTCAGCGCGCGAATGCGGTTCATCGCGTAATCCAATTCCATGGCCGTCTGATAGGGGCGGTTGGTGGTCATGGCGTCAAGCGTATCGGCCACGCCGATGATCCGGGCCATCATGGGAATTTGGTGGCCCTGCAAACCGTATGGGTAGCCGCGCCCGTCCATGTGTTCGTGGTGCAACTCGATGCCCGGTAGCATTTCCTTCAACTGTGAAACCGGGCGCATGATGTTCGCGCCTTTCACGGTGTGCTGCTTCATCAAGCCGAATTCTTCCGGCGTTAACGAACCTGGTTTTTTCAGGACGCGGTCCTCGACGCCGATTTTTCCGACGTCGTGCAGCAGCGCCGCAATGCGCAGCTTGTCCAATTCTTCCGTGGACAACCCCAGTTCCTGCCCGATCAGCGTCGAATACTTCGCCACGCGGCCGGAGTGACCGCGCGTGTACGGATCCTTTTCGTCGATGGCCGCCGCGAGCATTCGAATCGACCCGATGAACAGTTCGCGATTTTCTTCCGCCGCTTCTTTCAGGCGCTCGATGTACTCTTCGATGTCACCGGCCATCTTGTTGAAATTTTCGGCGAGCTCGCTGATTTCCGAAGCCCCGCGCACGGGAGAGCGCTGGTGAAATTCCCCGCGGCTGATGGCGCGCGTGGAAGCCGCCAATCCGCGAATCGGCCCGCTAATGCCCACCGCAAAGAAATATCCAACGAGAATCGCCGACAGAATGACCACGATGACGAACGCCAACGCCTGCCGGTTCAGCTCGGTAACCCCCGTATCCGTTTGCGCCTGGTCGAGGCTGCGTTCTGCGATGACCGCCCAATTCATGTCGGGAACGGTGCTGTAAGTTCCGATCATCTCGATCGAGTGTTTTTTGCCTGTTTCGGCGAATCGAACCGTTTCCGTGTTGCGCAGGTCCTGCGGCAGCGCCTTCACTTGGGCTACCAGGGAATTGCTGCCGACGTCCGCGCCAGGCACAAAGTTCTTGGTGTCCGGGTGTGCCACCAGCCGTCCGTTGTGATCCACCAGAAAAACGCTGCGGTGCCTTACGCTCGCTTCTTGCAGACGGTGAAGGATGGTATCTAGGGACACGACCGCGGCCAGCATTCCTGTAAAGTTGCGGTTGACGTCTTCCAGCGGCACGGCGACCACAAAAGCGGGCCGGTTTTCCGGTGCCAGCGCGAGAGGGTCGCTTCGCGAGGTGGCGATTTGCGACTGCTGCGACTGCAGGCAGTTCACGAAAGCGCGTTGCAGCGCACGTGCGACGAAAGGATCCTGCTCGGCGCGGAAATTCCCTTGCGACGCGCTCGTTCCTTTACCGGACTTCCCAACCGCCGTCAGGTAAATGAACGTGGTGCGATTGCTGTCGACAAAGTTTTCCAGCAGGCGCGTGACTTTGGGTTCTGACGCTGGGTCTTCGACGTTGTCGATCAGGCCGGTCAGCGCCAGAATCTGGCGTTCGCTCAGCAGTTGTTGCGTCAGGTTGGATTCAAAGAGCTGGATTTCTTGCGCCAGTGACCGGGTCAAGTCGGTTTGCTGAACCCGCTCCGTATCTACCAGCTTGTCCTGGCTAAGTTTCAGCACCTGCAGGTGATATAGTCCAATCGGCAGGGCGCTGACCAGCAAAAGCGCTCCCAGCACAAGCCAAAGGATGCGCACGCGCCCCGCGCGCACTTGTTCCCAGCGAGATTTGAAGGACTGTGGCATCCCGACTACTCATTTTAGGAGAAGCGGAGGGCCTTAGGTGGCTGGGCAGGACAACGCGACGCGCATGTGCAACTGGGACTTTAGTACTACGGGCGGAAAATGCGGAGGCTCCCCGTTTTCCGCTACTCCCGCTTCAAGGGTCGGTCCATGATGTCCCGAATTGCATCCTTGGGTGACTTTCCCGCGCTTAGAATGGCATCCACCTGCTCCGTGATTGGCATTTCGATCTGATGCTCACGAGCCAGCGCCAGCAAAGGTGCAGCGGTACCGACGCCCTCCGCAACCATGCGCATATTCGCCATGATTTCGCCTAGCGAACGTCCTTTGCCTAGCTCGATTCCCACATGCCGATTGCGGCTCAGCGCGCCCGTACAAGTAAGGACCAGGTCGCCCAGACCTGCCAGCCCGCCTAGCGTCTCCGGCCGCGCTCCCAGAGCCACCGCCAAACGCGTCATTTCCGCAAGGCCACGCGTTATCAGGGCGGCCAGGGCATTTGACCCTAAACCGAGTCCCTGGCACGCGCCGGCGGCAATCGCCATCACGTTCTTCATGGCACCCGCGAGCTCCACACCGAGAACATCGTCATTGGTATACAGTCGGAAATTCGGCCCGGCAAACTCTTCTTGCAGCTCTGTGGCCAGCGCAGCACCCCGCGAAGCCACAACGACGGCCGTGGGCTCACCGCGAGCCGCTTCCAGTGCGAACGATGGCCCGGAAATTACGGCGATCCTCGGCACAAATTTCGGCGCAATGACTTGTGCGATCACCTCGCTCATCCGCAGATGTGTTACGAGCTCCAGCCCTTTACTGGCGCTGACGAAACTCGTGCCCGCAGCAATAAACGGAAGCGCGGATGTATAGACTTCTCGAGCGTTGGTCGAGGGAACAGCGCCAACGATGATCTCTGCGGCCGTGACCGCCGGTTCCAATCCACTGTGAATTCCAATGTGATCGGATAGGTTCACCCCGGGAAGGTAAGCTTTGTTTTCGCGCTCACGCCGCATCGATTCGGCAAGTGCAGCGTTATGTACCCAAAGCGAAATTTCATGAGGCTGGCGGCTTCGCGAAAGAACAACCGCCAGCGCCGTGCCCCAGCCGCCCGCGCCAAGAATGGCGATCTTGTTCATTCCGTTTCTTTCTTCTTGCCAAAGGAGAACCGCGGCTCGGTGCCTTGGCTGAGTCGTTGAAGATTGCCCCCATGCTTCAAAATCACAAGTGCCGCGATGGCCAGTGTCCCTAGGTCAATGATGATCGGCGGTGCATGGCCCGGTGCCCACAAAAAATAAATCAGCAGTGGCATCGCCGCAGCCGCCGCAACGGAGCCGAGCGAGACGAATCGCCAATAGGTCACGCAAAGAATGAAGAGCAACAGCGCGCTGAGCGCGGCGAGCGGCGACAGTGCAAGGAACACACCGAGAGCGGTGGCAACGCCTTTGCCACCTTTGAACTTCAACCATACCGGGAAGCAGTGTCCGAGCAGCACGGCGAACGCTGCGAGCATCATCCAGATAGCGTTGTCATTGGTGATCCGCGCCGCAAGCCACACCGCCGCCGCACCCTTTGCCGTGTCAAAAACCAACGTGAGAATTCCCGCGAACGGCCCAGCAACGCGGGTTACGTTGGTTGCGCCGATGTTGCCGCTTCCGGCTTTCCGCACGTCCGCGCCACCAAACAATTTTGCGAGCAGCAATCCGAAAGGGATCGATCCCAGAAGATATGCAGCGAGAGGAATCAGAAAAACAGTGATCGAAAAATCGTGCATGCGCTATCAGGTCCCCTACCTGCGGAGTGGAATCTCTATGTAAGGCCCGCCCTTCTCGTTTGCCTCAACCTACACCAGGGACATTCAAGCACCAGCCGCAAACAAAAAACTTTCCACGGTAGTGTACTCCGCGCCCGACGGTTTTAGCTTGCTTTCGATGAGATGAAATCGATTGATGTACAGCGAACCAATATCCCTCCGAGCGTTTTCCTGAATCGCAGTGCGAAGCTTGTCCGTCACCCGCTGCGACTCGAACCGTGCCAGCGTCAGATGAGGAGAAAAGGGCCGCTGCTCCCTGATAATGTCGACAGCCTCCAACGCCTTATCGATATCGGCCGCCAGAGTCTTCAGATTCGACGAGGCCTCGATGCCTGCCCAGAAAACGCGAGGTTGTTTTTCATTTGGGAAAAAACCGAGCCCGCGAAAATCCAGCGTCGCAGATTGCTCGGAGCGCACTTGCGCCAAAGCCGCTCGAATAGCAGCAAGTTTTATCTCAGGAACTTCACCAATGAATTTCAGTGTGACGTGAAGGTTCTCGGGACGCACCCAACGAGTTTGCGGCGAGACCGCGCGAAGGGTTTTGACCAATTCCTTCAGATTTTCCCTGATCGTCGAGGGAATCTCCAGTGCGACAAACAGGCGCATGCGAGATCAGGACCTCTTTGCACCGTGCGCCGGCGGCTCCCCGCCGTTGTAAAGGAAATGGATCCGCACCATATCCAGCGCCAGTTGCGACGCATGCCAGCGGATGGCTTCGCGATCTCCAGGAAAAAGCGCCCCGCGCTCTTTCACGCCGGCAGCATGCGACAACGCGATGTGCACTGTCCCCACCGGTTTTTCTTCGCTTCCGCCACCTGGGCCAGCGATCCCCGTGATGCCCACGCCCAGCGTGCTGCCCACGTTCCGGCGAATCCCTTCGGCCAGCGCGATCGCCACTTCGCTGCTGACTGCGCCCTTAGTCTGAATCACTTCCCGCGGCACATCCGCCCAAGCCGTCTTCCGCTCGTTGCTGTAACTGACGACACCTCCAAGAAAGTATGACGAACTCCCCGCGATGCTCGTCAACCGCTGCGCCAGCAACCCGCCCGTGCAACTTTCCGCCGCCGCGATAGTGGAGTTGTTTCTGGTCAGCAGGCCTGCTACGACTTCCTCCATAGAAGAGCCGTCCTGCGAATAAATCCGGTCGGCCAGCGCGATCTCGAAGCCCTGCACGATTTCATCGAGAATTTTTTGAGCGTGCGCCGCGTCACCAGTCCACATCCGCAAATGAATTTGAATCTCGCCCGGCGCTGCGAGAATCGTCGTGTTCACATCGGCATAGCGCGTGTAAATCGGCTTGATCCGCTGTTCGACGCCCGATTCGCCCATGCCCGCGACGCGTAACTCCCGGTGAAACATGCGAACGCTCGAGCTGCGCCGCTGTAGCCGCGGCAAAACCTGCTCCAAATACATCGGCTTTAATTCGCGCGGCGGCCCGGGCAGTAGTGCGATGGAGCGCCCCGCATGTTCAATCCACAGCCCCGGCGCTGACCCGCGCGGATTATCGAGCACCTCGGCGCCTTCCGGCACCATCGCCTGCCGCACGTTCACAGCCGGCATTTCCCGGCCCAGTTGCCGAAATCGACCTTCGATGCAACGCAGGATTTCGTTGTTGAGATTGAGCTTGCGGCCCAGGAGACCGGCAAGCGTCTCACGCGTCAGGTCGTCTTCCGTAGGCCCCAGCCCTCCCGAAGCGATAACCAGCTCAACGCGATCCAGTGCCTCTTTAAATGCCGCGCTCAAATAATCGCGATTGTCCCCGACAATCGATTTGCGCACCACTTCGATGCCCAGCTTGTTCAGCTCTTCCGTCAAGTAGAGCGAGTTGGTGTCCATGCGGTCAGGGGTCAACAATTCCGAACCAACCGCGATGATCTCCGCTTTCATATTTTAAATTATCCGACCAGCGACAAGCCGCGGACTTCCCAGTCGAGCGTAAAGAGCGCATCGGTGGTCGCAACAATCGCGCGGCCGGAAGGCTGCAGCGCCATGCCCACAATGTTCGAGCCGCTCAGGACCACCTCGGCTTGACCTTGCGGCGTGATGCGCACAATGCCGCGGCGTCCGCCGTAGGAAGCTGCCACGTAAAGATTCCCATCGCGGTCCAACGCGATTCCTTGCGGTCGCCCAAGGCCGCGGAAGAACACGCTCACTTCGCCCCCCTGAGTGATGCGGTGGATGCGGTCAAAGCTGGAAGTCGTCGGCCCTGAAACGTACAAATCGCCACTGGGATGAAACGCCAGGTGATACGCCGCGACAGAGGGCTCTAGGGTGGCAAACACAAAAATCTCGCGGCTCGGGCTGATTTTGAAAACCGTCCCGCTGCGATCGCCCACGTAGAGATTCCCGTGTAAATCGAACGCCAGGCCCGTGGCGATGCCCATGCCTTCAATCCATTGCTCCGCGCGTCCCTCCGGCGTAATGCGATGAATGGTGCCGTCATTGCGGCAGGAGACGAAGAGATTTCCCATGCGGTCGAGCGCCAGCCCGCTGGGATTGACCAGCGAAGTGATGAACGGCTTTACGCTGTAATTCGCCGTAATCTTGTATAGCGAGACGGGAACGCGCTGGCCGCGCTGGCCTGAAAACGTCACATAAATATTTCCGTCCAAATCCACTGCTGGATTCGCCACAGGGTGCAGATTGTCTGCGATTTGCAACCCGATGTGCACGGGATGCGGCTGGCTTTCGTGTTCGCCCGCGGCCACGCGCACCACGCCGCCGTTCGCGCCTTCCGGAACGCGCGCGACGACTCGATTTTCGCTTGCGAGCGCTATGGCGGCTTCGGCGTCCCCAAAGCGCACCAGTGGGCGCGATTGCGCCCGCGATACGAAGCCGCGCCCATGAATAGTCATTTCGCCGCCAGGAATGGCCGCGATGGGCGCAACTCTCTCAATGTGCGGTATCCCGTTTTTTTCTGCCGAAGAGCCGAACCCGAATTTCATACCCAGCCAATGTAAAACGTCAGCAGCCCAAAGTGTAACGCCACACGCAGCAAGATTGCAGCGTAGACGCCCGCCATCCAGTCATCCGCCATGATTCCCCAGCCCCCGGGCAGCCCTTCCAGCCGGCGGAGGGGCCACGGCTTCCAGATGTCGAACACACGGAAAAGTATAAAACCGAGCAAGAGATATTTCCAATTGACTAGGCTGAGCGCGAAGAAAATCGTAAAGCTGGAAAGATCCATGTGCGCCGTCAAGTGCGGCAGCGCAATGGGAATCAGCGGCAGCAGCAGAGTCAGGTGCTGCCCCGCCACTTCATCAATAACAACGAATTGGGGATCCTTAATGCCTGCGTAAGCTGCGGCCCTCGAGGCGCTCCATACTCCAATCGCCACCATAAGGAGCAGCAAGCCCAAGGCACAAAATATAGCCAGACCCAGCGCTGCATTGTGTACGTTGGCACCAGGAAGCGGGAAGAGTTCATTTCTTAAGACCATCTCGTAGTCAGGGTGAAGCGAAAACAATGCCTTAACAGACGCGGGTTGCAGGAAAAACGCGGAAGAAAGGAATGCGGTCGCCACTCCCACGAGCGAGCCAAATGTACCCGGCGCCTTGGGCAAGTAGCCGACGCCAAGAGCCGTGGCGATTACCAGCGCCAGCCGCGGCTTCTTGACCGGTGCTTCGGTCGCCGATGTGCCCTCAATTGTTGGAGTCATTCGAGCCGTCCAAGTCTTCGTCCAAGGGCAAGACGATGGTGTGCGCTTCGCCTTCACCGGCGTCTGCTTCTGTGAAGACCGGTTCGGAGACCACGTATTTCTCCTTGGCCCAGTTGCCCAGGTCGCGATCCCGGCAGCGCTCGCTGCAAAAAGGAAAATCCGCGTGCACCGCCGAGTCCGTCTCCGCCTTGCAAATGGGGCATTTATGCTTCATCGCGAATCTTTATTCTTGTCTGTGAACTATGCGCTCTCTGTGTAAATCCTCAAGCACTGAAAGCACAAAGAATTCAGAGGCCAAATGAAAGCGATGTTCGAAGGAAGAGTATAGCTCAGCCCAAGACGCGGAGGGGTGCCCCGGTGGAAATACGATGTAGTTTTTCGGAAGCCTGAACCGGCGGCATCGGGGCAGCAACAAATTCAGACTTTGTCGCAGGCCCCGGAAGTATTTCCACGACGCGCCCGATCAGGTCATACGCATCAGTCTTCGTAATCTCAACGCGGGCAACATCCCCAGCTTCCGCAACTTCTCCATCGGGCAATTCAATGTCCGTGAGGTACAGCTTCCCATCAATCTCCGGAGCCATTCCTTCGAGGCGCGCTTCCCACACCAGCGGATTGTCCTTCGACGGGCCCTCGATCAGCGCGGTAAACAACTGATGCTTCGATTCACGCGGTTTGGCGCGCAGATGTTTCGCCCGTAGATTCTCCCGCGAAATCTTCTTCTGAATCGCCATCAGTCGGTTGCGGCGGTTGCCAATCGTCTCGGCATCCACTTTTTCATCCAGCGCGTGACTCCCCGCATTGTCCACGTCGGAGTACTCAAAAACGCCCATCCAATCCAGCTTCGCCGACTTCACGAAATCGCACAACTCCTCGAAATCGGCTTCCGTCTCTCCCGGAAAGCCAACGATAAACGAAGTCCGCAGCGAAACTCCTGGGATGGTCGCCCGAATGCGTTCCAATAATTTCAAAAATGCCTCGCCATTCGAACCCCGCTTCATCCGCGCCAGCACATTCCGGCTGGCATGCTGCAACGGCATGTCCATATACTTGGCGAGCCGCGGATGCGCCGCAATCGTGTCCAGCAGTTTCTGCGTCACGCGATTCGGGTAAGCGTAAAGAAATCTCACCCACAGCAAATCCTCGGTCCTTGCCAACTTTTCCAGCAGTTGCGCGAGCCCGTCCCGCAACCCGAGATCTTCACCGTAGGAAGTCGTGTCCTGCCCAATCAGCGTGATTTCCCGCGCCCCAGCTCTTGCTAGGTTCTCTGCTTCGCGGGCCACCGATTCGAAGCGCCGGCTCCGAAACGTCCCGCGAAGCTGCGGAATAATGCAAAATGTGCAGGGATGATCGCATCCTTCCGCGATCTTGATGTAAGCCGCATGCTTCGGAGTCGTCACAATCCGGGGCGTCAAGTCATGATAGAGAAACGCCGGCGGCTGTGCCGGAAGTACGCGCAGATCGCCTTCCACCGCTTCCATAATCCGTTCGACTTCGCCGGTACCCACGACGGCGTCCACTTCAGGGACCTGCTCCAGAATCTGCGCGCGAAACCGTTCCACCAGGCAGCCCGCCACAATCAGTTTTTTCGCTGCTCCAAATTTTTTGTGTTCCGCCATTTCCAAAATTGCGTCTACCGACTCTTTTTGCGCTGCTTCGATAAAGCTGCACGTATTGACGACCAATATTTCTGCCTCATCGGCTCGCGGCGTCAATTCATAACCCTCGCGCGCAAGAATACCCATCATCACCTCGCTGTCCACGAGGTTCTTCGGGCATCCCAGGCTGACGAATCCGACCTTAGTCATAGGCGATGAATTTGCGCCTTTGCGCAATTCTCAATTGTAACATGAGTTGTGAGCGGTTCCTCGGGTAGGGAAAAATCTCGTACTGGGTCAGATTGAACGTTTCGCGAAAAACCGAGTGCAAAATGCCTGCCAAGTGACATTCACCAGAAACGTTGTGCAAACAAAGAGAACGCCAGCAACGACGTAAAACACGTCGGATCGGATGTAGCCTAGACTGAAACGGAATATCGCGTAGATGAGCGCGTACATGACCGCGCCGAACGCGGCCAGAGTTAGAACGACCGCAATCAAAATACGGATTGCTCTCCTCATGATACTACCCTTTGATATTTATAGAGTCGTAATTTCAAACTGACCCACTGCCGAAATCAGCGTCCGCGCAGCGCTACGCGAACCTGGTCGAGCAATTGGTTCAACCGTGTCGCATCGCAGGGCGCGCCGCCAAAGCGGGTGTGTGCGTAGAGTTGCGTGAATTCCCTGACTGCTGGAGCGAGGTTCGGCGCATCTACGGCCGCCGCAAACTCGAACGGCGTCTGTGACATTTCTCGTATCAGCCCGTGCCGAGCCAGCATCCGCAAAAGTTCCGCATACAGCTTCGAAGCCAAATGGGGATTCGCACGCGCGGCCTTCGCGGTGCGGAGCTGCCATTTCAGCCAAAGGCGCCGCAACATCGCCGTCAACTCGTCGAAGCGCAGCAAGATCAGAAACATCGCAACTACCAGTGGAATCAGGATGCTCAGCCCGTTGTGCCAGGACCTCATCCACCGCCGGCCACGCATCTGCTGCCGCATGTACCATGCACGTAGCGACTCTGACATGTCGCGCGAACCGCGCTGTAGATTTTGCGCCAGCGCCACCTGGTGCCCAAAGTCATAGCCGATCACCCATTCGCTCCACGTAAGTTGCGCCCAGTCCGCGTACTGCTCCAGGCGCGTCAGGAAACCCGCGTCATTCTCCGCGGCGGCTGGCGTCGGGTCGAATACCTGCCAATCCAGACCAGGAAAGTAGACTTCCACCCAGCTGTGCGCATCGCTTGCACGGACGATGTAATCTCCGCCCAGGTCATTGTATTCGCCCGGCAGGAAGCCGTTGACCTCGCGCGCAGGAATGCCGAGTGTGCGAAGCATGATGACCATCGAAGATGCAAAATATTCGCAATGGCCCCCGCGGCTTTCGAAAAGGAAATGAGCCAGCGGATCTTCTCCGGGTTTGCCGGTCAGATTCAGAGTGTAGGCGTAACGGTTGCGCAGGAAGTTTTCAATCGCCAGGGCCTTGTCAAATGGAGTCTTGGAGAATTTCGAGGCCTGCCGGGCAAGTTCGGGGATACGCCGGTCCAGCCCCTCGGGGAGCTGAAGGTAGGTCGAAGTGATATCTCTGGGATATTGCGTGGATGCGGCGCGGAGTTTCGTAGCGTCCATCGGTGGTAATAGCGAAAAACCTGCATACCGGATAGCTGTGTAGTTGTGGAAGGGATTGAGCAGCGTATCCGTGGCATCTCGAAGAATATAAGTGCGGCGGATCGCACTGAACGAATTGCCGCCATCACCAGTGAAATTCCCTTTGAGAGAAATGACTTTGCCGGGAATAAAAATGGCGTCAGTGGCCAGCGGCTCCAGATAGATGGTGTAGATCATTCCCGGCTTGGGCGCATCGGTTTTCTTGGGCGACTCGGCGGTATGAATCCAGCCGTCCTCGCCGGGCTGCAGTTTTTGCGTGGCATGCTCGGAGGTGGTCCACCGTTTGCCATCGAAATTTGTGAGGGCGATGCCCCTCCAGCGCAATCTGTCGTACCCGATTGGTTTCCCGGTTTGCACGCGCATCACCACGGCGGAATTCTTTTTGATCTCGCCGATTTGTCCGAGCTCGACGTTCTCCGTGAAACCGGACATCAGTGAAGAATTGAAGCTGGCCCGGCCCAGATAACCCGCGCTAAAACGCGGAAAAAAGAAAAACAGCACGCCGCCAAGGGCAATCGAACCAACTGCTACGCTGAAAGCGGAAAAGGTAAGTGCGCGGTTCAGTTTCCTGTCACGAGCGGTGTGCAAGTGAACGGAGGGAGTCACGGCGCCCGCGGCCCCGCGGCGCAATTCCATACCGATGAACGTGGAAACACCAAACAACAGAAAAACAAAGAAAAGAACCAGGAAAGTAGTGTCAACCGTGAGCACGGCAGCCGCCAGAATCCCCGCGAAAGCAAGCATCGAGAGGAAGAGCGCATCGCGGTCCGTGACCGCGCTATAAAAACGCACGATGCTGACGAAAATTAAAAAATGCACTGCTGCCAGCAGCGCCGCAAACAAAGGTGGATTGGCTGAGTTTCCAACGGAAAAGCGTGAGAGCATCGCGGCATCCACGGGGAAAAACGCCAGATATGCGAGTACGCACCAGGTCGCGGTGCGGTGGCTGATTTCGGCGGGGCGCCCATGCCACCAGCGCAAGCCCTTGTAGACCACAATCAAGGGCGCCACAAAGCTGGTGACAATGTCGAGCTTCCCAGTGCTGACGAGCGTGATCGTGGAGGTAAGAATCAGCAGGGAAAGCGAAGTGCGAAAGAAACGCTCTGCCGGCAGCGTGGTGTCACTCGGAGATGAGAAGATAGCGG
The DNA here is from genome assembly GCA_035279725.1 of Candidatus Acidiferrum sp. Classification (GTDB taxonomy): domain Bacteria; phylum Acidobacteriota; class Terriglobia; order Acidiferrales; family UBA7541; genus Acidiferrum. The sequence goes on along the minus strand of DATEHF010000054.1, from coordinate 90,057 downwards.
CCATGGCAGACTTTTTATCGTAGCATTTGCCGGGTTCCGTTGGGCTAACGCGGAGCGAAAGGATAACTCTCAGCGATTGGCAGGTACGAGAGTGGCGGCGGCCAGCGCGGCCTGACCGACTTTCCGAGTGAGGTTGGAGATGGGCAGGATTGAGATTTCATCGAGCGGAACCTGCTTTGCGCCAGATGCGCAGGGGAGAGTTTTTGAGTCGATGAGAAAAGTCAAGATCGTCACGGCGCGGTACGTTACGGCGTGATGGACCTTGCCAACTGGAGTGAGCTGTGGCTTGCTTATTTGCGCGCTCGGGAATAGTTTTTGAAGAAACGCGAGGAGCTTCACGACGGGATCTCCGTTCACCGAGAGCGTCGGGAAATGCCACATTTTTGAAACCAGCGTCGGGACATGATCGGCAGAAGCTCTCTCGCTTGCGTGCTCAGGTGGTGGAAGAAGCAGAGTGCGGCCTTTCTTATCCGTGAAAACGGCGGCGGCCAAAGTGACGTCGACGGTGGCACGCTTCTTTCTTTTTTCAGGCAAGGATTCGGCGATGCCCAGTTTGCGTCCCTCGCAGAATTGCGCGATGGGGCAGAGCAGGCATTGCGGCGACTTGGGAGTGCACAGCGTCGCGCCAATCTCCATCATGGCCTGATTCCAGTCGCCCGGCGATTTCGGGTCGAGCAACTTGTCCGCGGTTTCTTGCAAATCTTGCCAACGCTTTGACTCTCGTAGATCGCCGCGAATGGCCCCGATTCGTGCAAGGACTCGTGCGACGTTTCCATCGAGGACAGCGTGTTGTTCGTCGAAAGCAATGCTCAGAATTGCCGCTGCGGTGTAGTCTCCAATGCCTGGCAAAGCGAGAGCATCGTCCAAGCCCACCGGAAACTGCCCACCATGTTTCGCTACGATTTGCTGCGCAGCTTTTTGCAGGTTACGCGAGCGGCTGTAGTACCCAAGACCGGACCACAGGCGTAGCACCTCTTCTTGCGTCGCGGCGGCCAGCGCGTGAATGTCCGGGAATCGTTTCAAAAATCTTTCGTAGTAGGGAATCACGGCTGTTACGCGCGTTTGCTGGAGCATTATCTCTGAAAGCCAGATCCGATACGGATCTGTCGTGCGGCGCCAGGGCAGGTCGCGTTGGAATTGGCGGAACCAGCTGAGCAATTGTTTACGAAAAGCGGCGAGATCGCGGTCTTGGAGCATTGTCTCGCACATTCTCGCACACTTGCCGCACTCGCAATCGACTTCGACAATCAGTTCTGCAGATCGTCGAGGAAGATGACGTACGATGAACTCCAAACGGAGGCGGGGATGGAGCCGCGCGGTTTGCAGGTGACGATTATCTTGAAAAGATCGGGCAAGGCCGCGAGATCGGCCATGAGTTTTTGATCGGGATCAGGAGGCAAAGGCTGCGCCAGGGCCAGGTGCTTGAGGATCGCGAAAATGAGTTCGTCCGCCGGCGCGAGAAGAGTCTCCACCGAGGCGGTGCGGAACTGCAGCAACGAATTTTTTTCGTAGAAGTGCCAGGCCAGGCTGGCGCAAATCGTAACCGTGCGCTCGAAATGCTCGCTGATTGCCGGGCTCTCGTGTTCCGTCTGAGAGAACTCTTCTTCCGGCAGATGTGGATCGAGAACGAGCAGGATGCGGCAGTCGTCTTCCTTCGTGAACTCACGCACCATCAGCGAGCCGGAACGCGCGGAAGCTTTCCAGTGCACGTGGCGCGCGCTGTCCGTGGGAACGTAACCACGTAGCGCGTATAAATCCTGGCCACGGCCTTTGGTTATGCTCTCCAGGACTCCTTGCAAGCCCTGGAGGATCTCCAGGTATTCAGGGCTCGGTTCCACCGAGGGGTAAACGAGCGCTTCCGTTTTCAAATTGAGTTGGCGCGACTTGCGTAGGAATCCGAAAGGGAAGCGAGTAAGGATACGGAAGGCTTCCTGGCGATAAACTCCGCGACGCGGAAACGTCACCGGAACAGTTTGCTGCACCGAATCATGTTTGGGGAGATACGGAAAATAGACCGCAGTATCGATCAGCGCAGCGGCCGGGGCGTGTTTCGCCTTCGCGGCTTCCACTCGCAACGAAAATGACGGCAAGGTCAGCTTTTCATTTTCGAGTTCGACCATGGTGCGCACCGGCTGGCCCGCGAAAATATGCTCGGGGAGCACGAGCCTCATGCTGATGCCCGATAGCGTGATGGACGAGAGGATTCCGGACATCAGAACAAGCGCAATGAGGCTGGAGAGAATCAGAAAAAGCAGATTGTTTCCGGTGTTCAAGGCAGCGAGCGCCACGAGAACGATTCCGCCGAGGTAAATCCAGCCTTCCAGTGTGACGCGGTACTCCATTTTGAAGCCGATCCAGCGGAGCGGCGTGCGCTTCGCGAGGATCGGAACGAGGGTGACGCCAACCCATGCGGCGATGATGAGCGCGGCAACTGCGGAAGTCGTGGCGATCGCGAGCTGTCCAAGTTCCGCGGCGGCGCCGGAATATAAGGCCAGCAGAAGCGCAGCCGCGAGAGCCGTCATGGAAAGAAGAAAAGCGCGGACGGCGGAGTGGTCGGCCTTGGCCCACAGTCGCGAGATGGTTGGAAATACGCTCACGGTCTAGCGATCACAGGGGAACGGGAACGGATTCGACGATATCGTGAAGAACGGAATCCGTGGTCTCCGATTTTTTCTGCAACGACGCGTGGCGCGAACTGGCGACGACACGGTGCGAAAAAACGGAAACGGCCAACTGCTTGAAATCGTCGGGGAGGCAATAGTCGCGGCCATCTAGGTAGGCGCGAGCCTGTGCGGCGCGCTGAAGCATGAGTGTGCCGCGGGGACTGACACCAAGATTGAGTTGTTCGCTCTTGCGCGTGCGGTTGACGATTTCCAGAGCGTAATCGTGGATGCTGGAGTCGACTTTGACATGGACGACTGCATCCTGCATGGCCATCACATCGCTGATGTCTGCAATGGATTCGAGCGAATCGATAGGATTATCGCCAACACGTTTGCGCAGAATCTGCCGCTCTGTTTCGTGCGAGGGATAACCCATTTTGATGCGCATCAGAAAGCGGTCGAGCTGCGATTCGGGAAGAGGGTAGGTACCGTGATGCTCGACAGGATTCTGTGTAGCAATAACGAGAAACGGTTGCGGCAGCTGAAGAGTCTTGCCGTCAACAGTGACTTGTGCTTCGTTCATGGCCTCGAGAAGCGCGGATTGCGTGCGCGGCGTGGTGCGGTTGATCTCATCGGCGAGAACGACGTTCGCGAAAATCGGCCCGGACCGAAATTCAAATTCACGCGACTCCGGATTGTAGACGCTGACTCCGAGAACATCGCTGGGGAGCAGGTCGGAAGTGAACTGGATGCGCTGGAAGCTGCAATGAAAGGACTTGGCAATCGCTTGCGCGAGGGTGGTCTTGCCGACGCCGGGCACGTCTTCGATGAGCAGGTGGCCGCGCGCGAGCAGCGTGATCAGCGCAAGCTGGATGGCTTCTTCTTTGCCATAAATAGCGCGCGCGATGGAACGCTGAAGCTGCGAGACGACTTGAGAGGTGGCAGTTGGCATGTGTTAACCGCTTGGCGGTTACCCTTTCAATTGAAAACGCGCGTCCTTCCTGTTACAAATAGATGTCGGTAGTAGCTGTCGCGGTTATCTGTTTTGGGCGACTAGCTCAGTTGGTTAGAGCGCTCCCCTCACACGGGAGAGGTCAAAGGTTCAAGTCCTTTGTCGCCCACCATTCCTTTCCATTCTCCCACATCGGTGTGAGGCAGGCATCACACCTTGGTGATTTGTGCCGAAGTTGATATTTAACAGCACGCGTTAGGAAATTCAGCGGCGACTGAAAGAAAGTACCCGGGTCTGCCACCGGGTGGCCGGAATCTGAGTGCTCTTGTATAGTCTTTGCATGTCGAATCTCCTGCGCACGATTGAGTTCCTGGGATTGAGTTTGTGGCTAGGAAGCGACGTGTTTTTGAGTTTTGTAGTGGCGCCGGGGGCGTTCCGGATCCTGTCGAGCCGGGACGCTGCCGGCGCGATTGTTGGGTTTGGGCTCGCGCGAATGCACTGGATGGGAGTGGTTTGCGGGGTGGCACTTTTGCTGGCGCGATTGCTGCGGACCAAGACGTTTGCGAGTCTGGCGACTCCGGCGGCGCTCTGTGTGGTGCTAATGATTTTGCTTACCGTGGTGTCTCAGCAGGCCGTTAGCCCAAAGATGGCGGCACTGCGGGTGCAGCTGGGGTCGATTCAAGCGACCGCGGCGGATAGTCCGCTGCTGACAGAGTTCGGGCGATTGCACCGAGTTTCGGTTTCGCTCGAGAGTACAGTGCTTTTAGCAGGGCTTGTAGCTATGTATCTGATGCTGAAGGACTTGCCCTCGTAACGTAGGGGGGACGCTTCTACCGTGGTTTGACAAATTCCAAAATCGCTCCTGACAAATCCATAATTTGTAGTATACTTACTACTGTAAATAACTACGCCTTGGAGTGCGGGAGCTTGTTTACCCTGAGCGTAGCCGATCGAAGATTCCGACCTTGTCGGAAAGGGCTCCTGCTTTTCTTTTTCCCGCTGCCGAGAGTCCAAAACAACTAAAATCGCATTCTTTAGAATCAATCATTTACGAAATGCAAATCTGTAAGCCCTTTCCTTTGATAACCATATAAATTGGTGGGGTGTGGGGTAGGGTAAGCCTTCATGAAATGAACGCGCTCTTTGGGCACTACTTCTTACTTCGACCACGAGAGATGGTTCTTGCGAGCTTGCGGACTTTGGGCGGGCGGATTTTATTGGTGGCTTTGTGGCCGGCTTGCTCGAAGGCGCGCCACATGTACCAACTGGCGACGGTGCGGTAGGGGCGCCAGCGTTCGCCGAAGGCTAGAAGCTCCTTGGGCTTGGGCATGTGCTTTTTGCCGTAGGCGACAGACCAGCCCTTCTTGACTCCGAGGTCGTGGATGGGGAGGACGTCAGGGCGGCCGAGGCGAAAGATCAGGAACATTTCGACCGTCCAGGCGCCGATGCCGCGGACGGAGACGAGGCGTTCGACGAGTTCTTCGTCGGAGAGCTTTTCGGCTTGTTCGAGGGTGGGGACTACGCCGTCGATCGTTTTTTTGGCCAGATCCTTCATGGCCAGGACTTTGGCACCGGAGAGGCCAGCTTTGCGGAGGACAGGCTTGCGGAGTTTCAACATTTGCTCGGGGGATGGGGCGCGACCGTTTCCGCTGAGGGCTTTGACGCGACCGTAAATGGTGGCGGCGGCTTTGCCGGAGATGGATTGGTAGGCGATGGCTTCGAGGAGAGCTTCGTAGGGTGATTGCAGGGGATCCTGGTCCATTTGGAAAGGGACGGTTTCCGCGATCAGGAATTTCAGGCGTTCATCGGATGCGGCGAGGTGTTTGGTGGCTACGGCAAGATCAAAGCAAGGAGTGGGAATTGGCATGGCCGAAATAGGGTAGGACAAGTGGGGAGGAAAAAGAAAGCTGAACGCAGAGACGCAGAGGAAACGCGGAGAGGAAAAACGCGCGAGTCAGACGAATGCTCCGGCGGAGTGGCGGCAGTGCCAAGCACGGACCCCTTGGACCCGTTTGGGTGGTTGTATGAACCTGAAACTCTTAATCAGCCAGAATATTTGCCGTTTCGTTGAACTAACTAGCAATACCCCTTTTACAGAGACGGTGACCTATCGTGCGAGGTACCTTCTGACCTGTTGGTGTTTCTGGTCTGCGGTAGCCCCGACGAACAGGAAGTTGTCGGCGGAGGCAGCGCAAGCGGGTATGTCGAAAGCGTCCGCTTCTCCTTTCAGCCGGTACACCGCGCCCACTTCACCCGTCTGCGGGCTCATCACGCTGATAAGGTTGTTGTAAGGGCCATCGGAATCCGCGCCCCCTGGGGAGCCACCTAGGCCACCCTAATGGATGTTCGGGTAATTCCCAGAATGAACAACCAGTAACCTACTATCAGTTTAGTACTATTCAAAGGCATAAACGGAACTCGGGACATTTCTAAGAGAAGTCGGCCGTGTTACGTACCAAGGGTTACGGAGACGTGGCGATCTGGTCGGCCATTTGGCGGGCGTGGAAGGCTTTTTTGCGCGCGTGGCGCAGACGGAGGAGGCTGATGACAGAGATGAGGAGCAGACAAGACACGACGAAGAGTTTGCCGCCGTCGAGCCAGGCGACGGGAGCATTTTTCAGCGCGGGATCAGTGAAGAGGCTGTGCCAGAAGAGGCCGGAAGCCGCGAAATAAATAGAAAAATGGAAGGACTTCCAAAGATGCCGACCGAGACGGATCCGCAAGTAGGAAGTGAAAACGACGAAGGCGAGCAGGTAAAGAGCAATGGCGCCGATGGTATTGTCAAACGGCTGGGAGGGGGAATGGACTGGATAGATGAGGTCGAGAATCCGGAAGCGCGGGTCTTTGTTGAAGAGCAGAATCGCGGGATGAAGGATCGCCATAACTAAGGCGATGTAGCCGGTCCAGTTGTGAATGCGGAAATAATTGAATCGGTGGTGCGGCCAGGAGCGGTAGGGGCTGTAGCGGAAGGCCATCAGCAGGCCCAGCAGCATGTTCATCGTGATGGCGCCGACAGCGGCGAGGCCGACGTAGGCGGAGAGATCCAGGATTGTCAGGCCCATGGACAGCATGAATTCGTTTTCATATCCTTCGTTCGCGTCCCACAGTATGACGTGGAAGGGTGTGATTTCGTTTAGGAGAAGGTGAATCCCGCGCATAAGCCATAGAAACAAGGACCCTACAACAAGTCTGACGTCACGGCAAAGAATGTGTCGTGAGAGGGTGTGCTAGGATTGTGAGTTTGTGTGGGTGGAAATTAGTGGATTGAAGGGACGCACGTGCAGACAGGAATTATTGGATTGCCGCAAGTTGGGAAGACGACGCTATTTAGGATATTGACGAAGGCGCACGTGGAGGGGAAGGCCGGAGTGTCGGCGACGCATGTGGGCGTGGCGAAGGTGCCGGAGCCGCGGCTGGTGGAACTGGCCAAGCTATATAACCCGAAGAAAATTACGTATGCGACGGTGAATTACGTCGATTTGGGCGGAATGCAGAAGGAGCGGATGCGGGATGCGCTGGCGCAGTTGCGCGAAGTGGATGTGATCGCGCATGTGATCCGCGTGTTTGAGGATCCTTCTGTGCCGCATTCGGAGGGGAGCATTGATCCGCTGCGCGATGCAACGAACCTCGATTTGGAACTGATGCTTTCGGATCATGATCAGATTACGCGGCGGCTGGAGCGGCTTGAGAAAGATTTGAAGAAGAAAAGCGAGCCGGTGCTTCTGCTTGAGAAAACGGCTCTGGAGAAGTGCAAGGTACATCTGGAGGCAGAAAAGGCTCTGCGCGAACTGGAATTGACGCCGGAGGAGAGGAAATCCATTGGGGGATTTTTGTTTTTGTCGGCGCGGCCGGTGTTGTATGTGCTGAACCTAGGGGACGACGAAGCGGACAAGCTGGATACGGCGGTGGAGCGGCACAAGTTGAGCGCGCTGCAAGGGAGGCCGAACGCGGCAGTGGTAGCGATTTGCGGTCGACTCGAGGTGGAACTTTCGGAGATGGATGAGAAGGAAGCTGCGGAGTTGTTGGCTTCGTATGGATTGAAAGAGCCGGGGCTGAACCGGTTGATTCGGGCGACTTATGACCTGTTGGGGCTGATTCAGTTTTTTACGGCGGGGGAGCCGGAAGTGCGGGCGTGGACAATTCGAAAGGGCGCGACGGCGGTGAAGGCGGCGGGCGCGATTCATAGCGATATCGAGAAGGGATTCATTCGCGCCGAAGTGGTGCGGTGGAATGATTTGCTGGCGGCGGGAAGTTTGGCGGCGGCGCGGGAGAAGGCGCAGGTGCGGTTGGAGGGGAAGGAATATATTGTGCAAGAGGGAGATGTGATTTTGTTCAGGCACAGCGGATAAATAAGCTAACAGTTGACAGCCGACAGCTTACAGCGTGAGGAGGACAATGTTGTCAGGCCTTCGAACCAAGATTGCGCTCACCTTGTAGCGTGATACCGATTTTCTGATTCTGTTGTCCTACTTACTGTTGGCTGTGAACTGTTGGCTGTGAACTTCTTCCATGGGGCATGACTTAACATTTCGGACGCTGTTGGCGGTGGGGCTGGGGCTGGTGGCCGCAGCGGGAAATTTGATTGGCGGGTACTTTGTTGTTCACCGCGAGTGGCCGCGGAAATTTTTGCAATATTTTCTGGCGCTGGGCGCCGGGTACATGCTGGCGGTGGCGTTCATCGACATCATTCCCGAGTCAGTGCGGCTGAGCGGAGAGAGAGCGCTTCTTTATGTACTGATTGGATTTTTTGTCGTCCACCTTTTTGAGCACACCGTTGCACCGCATTTCCATTTTGGAGAAGAGACGCATGTTGAGGAGATGAGCCATCACCACGCGCGGACGACGGTGCTGCTGGGCTTGACGATCCACACTTTTTTCGATGGCGTGGCGATTGCGGCGGGATTTTTGATTTCCACGTGGCTCGGGGCCGTAATATTCGTGGCGGTCTTTTTGCATAAGCTGCCGGAGGGGTTTACGGTGGCTTCGGTGGTGCTGGCAAGCGGGCAAGGGAAGCGCAACGCGATTCTCGCAGCCGGGTTATTGGGAGTGGCGACAGTGGCGGGAGTGGCGCTGACGAGCGCGTTGCAGGGGCAATTAAAGTATGCGCTGCCGTTGTCGGGAGGAGTCACCCTATATGTGGCAGCGACCGATTTGCTGCCGGAAGTCAACCGGGAGCCGAACTGGCGGATGGCGCTGCTGGTCTTCGTAGGCGTCGCTAGTTTATTGATAATACAGCACTTATTCCATGTTTTGAGCGTCTAAGGGCCAACTTAAACGCCGCATAAATTGCCAAGATAAAGCCTGTCCTACCAACGCTTTGAGAGCGTATACAATCGCAACTTTCTGAGACAAGCTGGGTTTGATACAGTGTGGCGGCTATGGCCAGGTCGGACGTCCAACTGATGCTGGACGTGAAGGCGGGCGACGAACAGTCGTTCACGCTTTTGCTGCATCGCTACAGGAGTCCATTGATCAATTTCCTGTACCGCATGGTGCGGAACAGGGAACAAGCGGAAGATTTGGCGCAGGAAGTGTTCATTCGAGTGTACCGGGCGCGTGAAGATTACGTGCCAAGCGCGAAGTTCACCACCTGGCTGTTCCGGATCGCGACGAATTTGGCGCTGAATTCGGTGCGGGACAACCGTTATCAGCGGATGGAAATCTCACTGGATGCTCCGGTGACGGTGGATAGCGAAGACGGCGACGAGAAGATGATGGATGTTGCGGAGAAGCACCCGAACATCGAGCAGCACCTGGTCGAGGAGACGCGCAAGAAGATGATCCGGCACGCGATTGATAAATTGCCGGAGAAGCAGCGGGCGGCCGTGCTGCTGCACAAGTATCAGGAGCTGGACTACGGAGAGATTTCGAAGATTTTGCAATGTTCGGAGAGCGCGCTGAAGTCGCTGCTCTTCCGGGCATACGAAACGCTGCGAGTGGAACTTGCCCCCCTCGTGGCGCAGCAGGGGAAGTAGTAGAAATGGGCCAGAAGGGAAGGACGTCATGAGTTGTAGTCGATGGGAAGAAAAGTTTTTGGGATATGTGGACGGACGCCTGAAAGAGGGCGAACGCCGGGAGATGGAGAAGCATCTCTCGACGTGCGCGGCGTGCCAGTTGCGCGTGAACGAATTTCGCGAGGTGAATGTGTTGCTGGACGAGTTGCCGATGATCGAGCCGTCGGCGGCGTTTGATATTCGCGTGCATGCGCGCGTGGCGGCGGAGCCAGCGAAGCAAAGCTGGTGGGCGTGGTTTACGCCGTCGCCGAGGATAGCGTTAGCGGCGTCGATGCTGCTGCTGGCGACGGTGTGGCTGGGTTCGCGGCCGGTAGAGCATCCGGCGATTCCGGAACAGGACTTGCCGGTGGTGAATAGCGCGGACTATGAGGTTATATCGAGCTTTGCGCCGCTGGCCGATTTGTCGCAGGCAGCATCCGATGATGACGACGCTAGCGACTCGAACGCGCCGAAACAGATGTAAGAAGCCATGAGCGGAAAACTGCAAATCGGGAAGTGGGTTGCGGAGCTGGGAATTTGTGTAGCGCTGGCGACGCCGAGCTTCGCGCAGGTGCGCGCAAATGCGCAGCAGAATCGCCCACCTCAGAATCGGCACGAGCAGAAAGAGCAAAAGCATCAGCAGCAAGCCGAGCACCAGCAGCGGCAGCAAGAAAAGCAGCAGCGGCAACAGGGAAATCAGGCACAGCGCGAAGCGCAACGAAACGTGAACCGGCCTCCGCAATCGAATGCGGAGCGGACTAATCCGGCCCCGCGCCCGAACGGCAATGCGAACCGACCGCCGTCCGCGTACACCCCGCCAGCGCGAATGCTGACTCCTCAAGAGCGGCAAAAAAATGAGCAGCAGTTCAACAGGCTTCCGCCCCAGCAAAAGCAGGAGATGCGCGACCGAGCGCAGACGTGGCAGAAATTGACGCCGCAGCAGAAGAATCACATTAAGAACGATGTTTTGCCAAAGTGGCAGCAGCTCCCGTCGGACCGGCAAAGGGCCATTCGAAGCCGGCTCAATGTGTTGAAAAATATGCCGGAATCCGCGCGCAACCAGCACCTAAATGATCCGAACTTCACACGCGGGATGAGCGAAGAAGATAAGGCGATGTTGCATGACCTGAGCCATCTGCACGTGGGTGGAGCGCCGGAGCCGCCTCCGAACGAATAGGCGCCTTCTTCGAGAGACAATCTGGTTTGTTGCTTTCTTTTGACTGCATTGACAATTCGTCTCCTCTCGCGGCATCGTGACTAGTCCGCGGTTTTTGCATCCAACGAGGGGAGGAAGAACATTTTGAACAGTGACCGCACAGCGGTCAGTCCCGCCTCGTCTCCGCGCTTCCCGGCCGTATCCACGCGCTTCCGCGCGATGCAGCACCGCAACTTTCAACTCTTCATTGCAGGCCAACTGATATCGCTGATTGGGACGTGGATGCAGACGACGGCGCAGTTATGGCTGGTGTACCGGATGACGGGATCCGCGGCGCTGCTGGGAGTGTTTGGATTTGCGAGCCAGGTTCCGATGCTGTTTTTGTCGTCGATTGGCGGATACGTTGGAGACCGCTATGACCGGCATCGCGGGGTGATCGCGACGCAGACGGTTTCGATGATTCTGGCGTTCGCGCTGGCGGGACTGACGCTCACGAGATTGATAAACGTGTGGGAATTGATCGTCATCGCGTTTCTAGTCGGTATCGTGAATGCTTTCGACGTGCCGATCCGGCAGGCATTTCTAGTGCAGATGGTGGGGAAGGAAGACCTGCCGAACGCGATTGCGCTCAATTCATCGATTTTCAATGGGGCGCGGGTGGTGGGACCGGCGATTGCGGGATTTGCGATCGCCTGGGTAGGAGAAGGCTGGTGTTTCTTTCTGAATGGCCTGAGCTTTGTGGCGGTGATCGTGGCGCTGCTGATGATGCGGATCATTCCCAGGGAGATCAAACCGAGCACGGATTCCCCGTTGCGCAGCTTTGCGCAGGGATTCCGGTATGCGATGAGTGATCTACCGATGCGGTCGGCGCTGCTGCTGCTCAGCGTCCTGAGCCTCTTTGGACTGCAATACTCCGTGTTCATGCCGATTTACGCGCAGGACATTTTGAAAGGAAACGCGCGGACGTTGGGATTGCTGATGAGTTCGGCAGGCATCGGAGCCGTGCTGGGAGCACTTCATTTCGCGGCGCGGACACACTACAAGGGGCTGGCGCGCTGGATTGCGGCAACTTCAACGACCTGTTCGGTGTGCTTGATCCTTTTTTCGCAAGCGAAGACCTTCTGGGTAAGCATCGCGGTCCTTTTTGTAGTGGGATTCGCGGCGACGTCGCAGATGGCGGCGACGAACACGCTGATTCAAAATCGCGTGCCAGATGAACTGCGGAGCCGCGTGATGGCGGTGTACGCGACGATGTTCATGGGAGTGCAGCCGATTGGAGCGTTGATTGCCGGCGGATTAGCGAAGCGGATTACTGCACCTCATACGCTGACGGTGTTTGGTTCGCTGGTGTTGGTAGGGAGTTTGATTTTTATTTTTCGTGTGGTGACGAAACTCGGACAGACACAGGCAGCCGCGGCGGATTAGGCGGGATTTGGGCGGTAAAGCCAGGAAGGTTTCACAAAAAGCTGGGCTGGCGGCGCGGCGTTCATTCCTGTGAGGATGGCGTCGACTTTGGGATGCTGGGGAGCAAGGCTACAGACTGGATCGGTGGCGGCGGCGTCTCCGGCGAGGAGCAGGGCTTGGCAGCGGCAGCCGCCGAAGTCTTGCTCACGGCGGTCGCAGGTTTTGCACGGTTCCTGCATCCAATCTTCGCCGCGGAATTTTTGGAATGCGGCGGAGCTTTCCCAGATTTCGCGGAGGCTGCGGTCGCTTACGTTTTCGAATGACAGGCCGGGAATGACTTGCGCCGCGTGGCAGGGGAGCGCGTCCCCGCTCGGTGTGACTAACATCAGCTTGCGGCCCCAGCCGCCCATGCAAGGCTTCGGGTATTTTGCGTAGTAGTCCGGGACGACGTACTCGATTCGAATCCTGCCTTGAAGACGATCTTGTGCGCTCTTGATGAAAGTGAGCGATTGATCCAACTGCGCGCGCGTGGGCAGAAGATTTTCGCGGTTCGCGAAGGCCCACCCGTAATACTGGACATTGGCGAATTCGATGCGCGTGGCGCAGGAAGATTCGGCGATAACCAGCATTTCCGGGAGTTGGTCAATGTTGCGGCGGTGGATGACGAAATTGAGCGTGACGGCTACGCGATGTTGCTTGAGCCAGTCGAGGACGCGGAGTTTTTGCACGTGGGATTTTGTCCCGGAGATTTCGTTGGCGGTTTCTTCGCGAGCGCCTTGAAAGCTGAGTTGGATGTGGTCGAGGCCGGCAGCGACTAGCGCCGCGAGCTTAGTTTCTTCGAGCGGGAGGCCTGAGGTGATGAGATTGACGTACAGGCCGGCGGAGCGGGCGGCGCGGACGAGATCGACGATGTCGGGGCGGGCGAGGGGTTCGCCGCCGGTGAAATCGGCCTGGAGGACACCCAGTTTGGCGGCTTCACTGAATACGCGGGACCAGACTTCCGTGGGGAGTTCGTTGGCGCGGGACTGCAATTCCAGCGGATTAGAACAATAGACGCAGTGAAGCGGGCAGCGGTGGGTTAGTTCGGCGATTAGGGCCAGCGGGTTGGAGAGAGTAGTCGGCACGGAAAATGGTACCAAGAAACGGCCCGCCTCAGAAGGCGGGCCTTACAACGGCGCGCCGGACTCAAAATCAAGAGCACGGTCCTTTTGCAAGAGCGCCAGGTAGCCGAGGATGTCTTGCTCGACCTTTTTTGGCTCGGCTTTGGAATAGAGCTTCTGCAAATCTGCGATGATTTGCTGGACGGTGTGCTTGCCATCGCAGCGCTCGACAATTTCGAGGCTGGGACCGTTGAGGCGCAGGGCACGTTCAGGCATGAGCAGAACGCGCTGCTGGTTGTTTTCGCCGAGGCGGCAACCGGGTGCTAGGCGCGGGCGGCTATTCAGTTCAGGACTCATTCGACGTCTTTCCAGCGGACAATTTTAAGTTGACGCCTCAGAAAGGCCTCGGGCCTGAAGGCCCGAGCTACAGGATGGTCCGTCAAAATCATGCGGATTCCTTTGCGGGCTGGAAGGCGCCGGGCGGCGGCCAGCCAGGATTGACGTATGCAAAGTAGAGGGCGTCAAGCTGAGCCCAGAGGATGTCGCATTTGGCGCACAGGGCAGCATGTGCGGCATCTTGTTCGGAGCGCGTGTGAGCGTGCTTGACGACCCAGGCGAGGGCGAACTCGGCGTCCTCGGGTGCTTGCGTCAAGCGACCATTGAAATAGTCGAGGCCGCCGGAGAGCCAGGGGTAGTGCTGACGCATGCGATCCATTCGCAGAGCGATAAGCTTGCGCGAAAAAAGTTCGGTGAGAGAGGCGGCTACGGCTTCAAGATGCGAACGCGTGGACACGAAATCGACATAGGCTTGAACGGCGAAACGCGTTGCCGGAAGAATGCCGTCGCCCCGGAGCGCTTGTTCGCGCGAGAGGCCAGTGGCTTCGACGAGGCGCAGCCACTTTTCAATGCCACCGGGCTTCGTGCCGTCGCCATCGTGATCGAGGATGCGCTTGCGCCAGGCGAGACGGAATGCTGGATCATCGCTGCGGGCCAGGATGGCCGCATCTTTGATTGGGATGCGGCTCTGGTAGAAGTAGCGATTGAGCGCCCAGGCTTGCAGCTGGCCGCGTGTCAGTTTGCCTTCGTGCATCAACAAGTGGAACGGATGCTTGTGGTGATAGCGCTCTTCCCCAATGGCGTGAAAGCCGGCCATGAATTGAGATTCAGAGAGTAGCGGCTGCTCGACGGCGTGATTTGCGGAGGCGTTCACAGGTTGAACTCCATCCCATCATAAGCGATATCCCAGCCGGCATCACGCACGGCGCGATGTTCCGGGCTCTCCTCGTTCAAAATCGGGTTGGTATTGTTGATATGAGTTAGGATGCGCTTGGTTTTACCGAGACGAAATGGCCGCTTCAACATGCCACGCTCGCCCCAGAGGGGAAGATGGCCCATCTCGCGAGCGGTCCTGCGGCTGCGCTTGGCAGAGATGAGTTCGTCGTCTTTCCAGAAAGTGCCATCGAGGAGCGCGAGGTCGCTTTCGTCCACGGAACGCTGCCATTCTTCTCCCTGTCCCGCGATGCTAGGCGCATAGAAAAATCTCTTTTCTTTGTGCACCAGTTGAACGCCGACGACCGCTTCCTCCGGCGGCATACTGCCCCGCAACGACTCACTGACGTAATCCGGAAACCCGCCGAGAAGTGGCACTGCTTTGCAGAAGAAGCCGTCTTTAGCGCCTAAGGAGGACGGAGGAACAAGCGGGATCAATCGGTCGAGCGGCAAGTCTTCCCACTTCACGGGGGGGATCGAGCGCGCCAGGACCTGGAAGAGACGGTTTTCCTCGGTGAGGACTCGCCGCACCGCTAAAGTGGAATAAATATGGAGCGGCTGAAACTCGCGGAGGTGAAGCAAGCCCATGACGCAGTCTACATCGGCGCTGGTGAGAAGAATTCTGGAGATCGGTGAGCCAAGAGTCGGGGAAGTGGCCGCCAACTCCGGACAGCCAAGAATTTGCTGGCGAAGATCGGGAGAGGCGTTGATAAGAAACCAATGAGAAGGATCAGAAGAGACGGCAACCTGGGCTTGGGTACGCGGACGAGCCTTCAGTTTCCCGTCGCGCATAGCGCTGCAGTTGGGACAAGCACAATTCCATTGAGGGAATCCGCCCCCGGCTGCGGAGCCGAGGACTTTTACGCGCATTCGAGCACGTTCACAAATGACCGCTTGGAGCGGTCAAACAGACTAGAGCTCGGCGTTGGCGTACGAGCTAACTTCGCAATTGAGGTCGATCACTTCGTGCTGAGGGGCAACCCATTCCATGGTCGAGGCTCCTTTGGGAGTCAAATGGATAACAACCCACAAAGAATAACACGGAACCCACCTTAAGGGAATGGGGAGTTTGTCGAGTTCATGGCGAGACAGAACTTGAAGTAGGCGCAAGGTCGAAGATAGAAGAGAGGGCGCGTTTTCAGAGGTGCGGGGATGTATACCTCCGGGAAGGCTAAGCGCTAAACAGGAAATATCCATCCCAGCACATCCCGACTAACTTGAGTTGACGATAACCGTGAAGGAAGCCAACGTTAACGAGAGGCAGGCATTACCTTCAGGCTGGCCATACAGGTCAAACGACAGACATGACCCCGCAAGTCCGATCCCAACATCGGAGATGTAAGGTCCGCCGATTTAAGAGCGGGCCCCGAGCGCAGATATTCGGCTGGATTGCGCTAGCTGTGTCGCTGGCGACCGTACTGCCGTGCCGGTTGAATGCCCAAGCGCAGCCTGACGAGGATGTGAAACCGGTTCCCCTCCTTACCGGGAGCACAGGATTTATCACGACACTTGACGGCGGGGATCCACACCTCCATCCCATCGTCACGCCGCTTGTCTTGGTCCCGATTGGACACCGCTGGGTATTCGAAACGCGGGCGACGTTCGAAACGGACCTGGTTCAGGTGCCCGGAAGAAGCGGGTATCACGGAGGGACGGTAGACAAGGAAGTCGAGTACGCGCAACTCGATTTTATTGCCAACTCTTACATGACGGTGACGGTGGGGCGATTCCTGACACCGTTTGGGATCTTCAATGAGAGGCTCTATCCAGTGTGGATTCGAAATTTGCAGTCGGATCCACTGATCCTGCCGATTGGACTTGGCCCCAGCAATGCGAGCACGGGAGCAATGATTCGTGGCGGGTTCAAGGCGAGCCCGAAGTTCAACATCAATTATGCGGCCTATTTTTCGGCGCTCTCGACGGTGAACTATTTGGACTCGGATCGGTTTGCGGGTGGCCGTGTGGGTGTCTTTGTGCCTGCGGCACGTTTGGAAATCGGCGGATCTTTTCAGCATGGTCTGCAGGACGCGCGATCAAATGCCTTCGGCTTTCACGCGATCTGGCAACCGCCGGCTTTGCCACTCGATCTTCGAACGGAATACGCGCGATCCATAGCGGGAAGCGGCTATTGGGCGGAAGCGGCGTATCGTTTGGCTCAGATTCCATTTCACCAGAACGAGTTTCGCAGGACGCAGGTGGTGGCGCGGATGCAGCAGTACTTCGTGGGAGCAAACGCAGGTGACGCGTTGCTGCCCGTGAATACGAGGCTGTTCGAATTTGGGCTCAACTATTACTTCATCGACGGACTGAAGGCCAGCTCTAACTACGGACGGCAATTCAGCAGCGCGGGAAATGGGAACGTTTGGACGATGGCTCTTACTTATAGATTCGTGATCCCTCTGGGACGCACGGGGGGCGAATGATGGCCCAGAGATATATCTTGGTTGGTCTTCTTTGCGTAATGGCAGGACTGACGTTCTCGGCCATCGCGCAGGAGAGTGCCAAGTCCTCGGTTACACCGACCACAGCGGCGCCTGCGCCAGCACAGGAGAATGCGACGGCAGCATCCGCGACACACACATCAGCCGTGGCCAAGGCAGCTTCGGATGCGGCCGCGGAACGCGCCTTGCGATTGGAAGGCGAGAAAAGATTCCGCACTAATTGTGGCCGTTGCCATCAGGCTCCACACAAGTTTCCGCCGCGCGTGATGGCCGCCGCCATCCGGCATATGAGGGTTCGCGCCATGATCACCGACGAGGACATGCAGCTCATCCTGCGGTACATGACGCAATGAAAAAGACCCAGTGGTTCATCTGGAGACGGGCTAATTTCCGGTTCCTGGCGGCGACGATGTTGCTCGCAGTTCCGTGCAACTGGGCGCAAAATTCTCCGCCAGCGCCGCGCGTGATTGAGATCCTGGCGGATCACGACAGCCGGTACAAGATGGAAGGGCAGAAACAGCCCATGATTACAGCCAAGGCGGGCGAGTTGATCACTCTGCGGATCACGGCGAAAAAGGCCAAGAACTTGAACCGAGATGGATCGGTCCACGGGTTCAGTCTGCTGCGAGCGAAAGACCGGAAACCGGTGGAGTTTTGGGATTTTCTGCTCAAGCCCGGAGTACAGGAGTTCACCGTGGCCGCCCCGAGCGAGCCTGGGGAGTACATAGTTGTTTGCACCGTGATCTGCAGCCAGGACCACGAAGGCATGAACATGAGATTCTTGGTAGTGCCCTGATAGGAAGACAGATCCATTCCGTGAATGTTTGTGGAAAGGAGGGCAAATGAATGCGAAAAGAGCTCGATTCGCTTTGAACGCCGCGGTCTTGGTTTGCTTGATGTCAATTTATCCCCTGGCACGCGGCAGCGATGACAAGACCTTCAAAGGTGAAATTGCGGACACGCAGTGCGCGCTGAATGTCCATTCCCTCAGCCAATCGCATAAAGAAATGATCGGGATGAAACCCGAAATAAAGACAGACGTAGACTGTGCGCGATATTGCGTAAAAGAGCGAGGCGGGAGATTCGTCCTGCAGACTTCGGACAAAGTCTACAAGCTGGATGCGCAGGTTTTGGCGGAACAATGGGCAGGGCTTAAAGTAAAGGTCAGGGGGACTCTTGACCCGAAGACGGACACGATTACGGTGAAATCGATTGAGTCAATCTCCTCAAGCACGAACAAATCCGCTCCTCCGAAGTAAGGTAGCTTCGCATCGCAAGAGCCGGTTCTACGACAAGAAACGTCACCACCAAGAATAGTTGTCGCAGAAATACGAAACCGCAAGCGATAGGGCCGCGAACTTCAGCATTTTATTTTCGCTTTACTTTCACTCCTATTTTTGAACATACGCAGGATTCCTCTTGACATGCAGAGAAAGCAGCCTATCATGTGGTGAAAAGTGGTAAGAAGTGGGTAGAAATAGAGTCCAGTGGCTGGCTCTGGGGCAAAGTAGGCAAGTCAAGAGAGTTGTGGTGAAAGTGGGCATTTTGGCCATTCTAGACCACATTTTCGTGTCTGACACCGCAAAAAGCGGAGTCGAGCTGAGTGGAGCGCATGAAGCTGCGGGGCAACTGTCCAGCGAAGGTGGACGAGAAGGGTCGGTTGAAGATACCCGCCGTGTTTGTGGACGAATTGAAAGAGTACGGGAACCAGTTTTACATCACCAGCACGACTGGTGAGACGGCTCGGATTTACCCGATGAAGGTTTGGTCGGAGATCGAAGACAAGCTAGCGCAGATGCCGAGCACAAACCGGGCGAAGAGAAAATTTCTAATGCGCACGAGCTACTACGGGCAAACGGTAGAGTTGGATGGGCAGGGGAGGCTGCTGCTCCCGACAGTGTTGCGCGAGTCGGCGCAGACCAGGGGGGACGTGGACGTCCTGGGGAACCTGGACTATCTGGAAGTCATGAACCATACCAGAGCCTTAGATCAGTTGAAGAACGAGCCGTATACGGACGAAGACGACAAAGCGCTCGAAGATTTGGGAATTTAACAGGCAGTGGCTAGTGGCGAGTGACGAGCGAAGAAGAAAAGAGATTGAGCGCGCCGCACACGCCGGTGCTGTTGGAAGAGGTGCTCGAATGGCTTCGCATAAAGCCGGACGGAACTTACATCGACGCCACGCTGGGGGCGGGCGGACATTCGGAAGCAATCGCAAGAAGATTAACTTCAGGCCGCTTGATCAGCCTGGACCGGGACGCACAGGCGCTGGGCTTGGCGCGGGAGCGACTGAAGAGTTTCGGCGGGAAAGTGAAACTGGTGCAGTCGGCGTTCTCGAGGATTGCGGAGGTCGTGCGCGAGTTGGGGATTCCGCCGGTGGACGGGGTCTTGGCCGACTTGGGAGTTTCGAGCATGCAGCTTGATCAGGGCGAGCGAGGATTTTCGTTCCGTGAAGCGGCTGCTCTAGATATGAGAATGGACACTGCCGACGACGAATTGACGGCAGATGAGATTGTGAATCGTTGGTCGGAGAAGGAAATCGCCGACCTGCTCTATCGCGAAGCTGACGAGCACGATTCCAGAAGGATCGCCAAGGCGATCGTACGAGCGCGACCCATTAGGGACACCGCGCACTTGGCAACGACTGTGGCAGGGGCCCGAAAGCAATGGGGAAGGCAGAGACTGCATCCCGCAACAAAAACGTTTCTGGCGCTGCGGATAGCGGTGAATCGAGAGATGGAGGAACTCGGGCAGTTTCTTTCTCGGACCCCCGCCACAATGAATTCAGGAAGCCGCCTGGTGGTGTTGAGCTACCACTCGCGGGAAGACCGCCTGGTGAAGCATGCGTTTCAAGAGGGAGAGCGGGCAGGAACGCTCCGCGTGCTGACGAAACACGTGATCCAGCCCAGTGAGGAAGAAATGATGGGCAACCCGCGTTCGCGAAGCGCGAAGCTGCGGTGTGCGGAAAGAATGCCGGCCGCTTAACGGCCAGCAGGGTATTGTCATGGCAAGAAAGAAAAAGACTCCGACAGAGTTTCATACCATCAAGAGGATCGACAACTCGCGCCTCGTGCGCCACGTCGAGCCGGTGAAGATGCGTCGGTTGTTTCGGACCGTTGCGCTTGGCGGTGTGATCGCGGCGTGCTTCATGCTGTACATCTACCAACATTTTCGTTGCATCGATTTGAGTTTCCAGCTCGAGGACGTCAAGGGCAAACAAGCCGAGGCCGCCTCGCTGAACTCTTCGTTGAAACTGGAAATCGCAGGACTCCGCAATCCCATGCGCATCGACGTGATTGCGCGGCGCCAACTTGGATTGACGGAGCCGCTGCCGACTCAAGTGCAAGAATACGAGGCTCCTGAGGGCGCTGAAGTGGCTGCGCTACGTTCGCCTCGGGCGAATCGAGCACCGTAGCCTTCATTCGATGTGCAGGTTCGACAAGCTCTTTTCAGTCAAGCAACCGAGTTTCCAGGCGGAACGCCTTTCTTTCTGATATCACAATGCCGGAAAATCGCGTCCATGCCGCCGCAACCTGCCGGATTGCAGTGAATTCCGGGCGCCACCGCAAGACTCGCGAATTGAATGGTGATAGTAAGACCGGCAATCGTTTGCTGATTGCGGGCTGCCTGACATTCCTGCTCACTAGCACAGTTTTTGCGCGCCTAGGATACCTGCAACTGATCTGTCACAGCGAATACCTGACCAAAGCACAGCGGCAGCAGCAGCATGTGATCGAAATCACGCCTAAACGCGGCGCGATTTACGATCGCAACATGCATCCATTGGCGATGAGCATTCCGGTGGATTCCGCGTTCGCGGTGCCCTTGGAGCTTGCAGATCAGCAACTGGCGGCGAGGCTCCTCTCGGGAGTGCTCGGAATTCCGCGTGACGTGCTGGAGGTGCGATTCGAGTCCTCGCACTCATTCGTGTGGATTGCGCGCAAGCTGCCCCCGGATAAAAAGGAAGCCGTGGAGGCGCTGAATCTGAAGGGCGTCTACTTCCAAAAGGAAAATCAACGCATCTACCCGAAGCGCGATCTTGCTTCGCACGTCCTGGGCTTTGTTGATCTGGATGAAAAGGGCTTGGGCGGCATCGAATACGAGCTGGACAGCCAGATCCGGGGCAAAAGCGAAAAAATTATCGTGATGGCGGACGCCCGCCAACGCTGGTTCGACGGTGGAGAAGCACAGCGCGAACGCGGCGCGAACGTGGTTCTTACTCTCGACGAAAAGATTCAATATATCGCGGAGCGCGAACTGGCCGCCGCGATTGCCAAGACGCACGCCATGGCGGGCACCGTAGTGGTGATGAATCCAAATACCGGCGAAATCCTCGCTCTGGCGAACTGGCCAAAGTTCAATCCCAATGCAGCAAACGAATCGAGCGCGGAAGCGCGGATGAACCGTGCGGTCACGGCGCTGTACGAGCCGGGGTCGACGTTCAAGCTGATTACCCTGGCAGCGGCGTTTGATCAGGGGATAACCAGGCCGACTGAGGTCTTCGATTGCGAAAATGGAGCCGTATATGTTGCCGGTCACCGTATCCACGACCACAAGCCGTTTGGCATGCTGAATGTCGCGGACATTTTGGCGCTGTCCAGCGACGTTGGGGCGATCAAGATTGCACTGCGGCTGGGAGCACCGAAATTCTACGACTACATCCGCGCGTTCGGTTTTGGGCAACCGACCGGCGTGGACATGCCGGGAGAAAGCAAGGGCATTCTGCGGCGACTGGAAAACTGGTCGGCGATCTCAATCGGGTCGATCTCCATGGGGCAGGAAGTGGGGGTCACGCCCATTCAGCTCATTAGCGCGGTATCCGCAATTGCCAACGGAGGCATACTGTATAAGCCGCATATCGTTGCGGAAGTAAGGCGAGGAGATCAGCTGCTGCCTGCGGAAGGCCCGTTGGCGTCCGTAGAGCCGCGCCGAGTTATTCGCCCGGAGACAGCGGCGACACTGCGCCGACTTATGGAAGGCGTCATATTGAAAGGGACGGGGCCACTAGCGCGCCTTGATGGTTGGACCGCCGCCGGGAAAACCGGCTCAGCGCAAAAAATCGATCCCACAACCGGCCGCTATTCGCGAACCCAGCTCATTGCGTCATTCACCGGGTTTGCGCCCATCAACAATCCTGCCGTGACTATTCTTGTGTCGCTGGATTCGCCGGTGGGGCAACACGAGGGTGGACAAGTGGCGGCGCCCGTTTTTAAGCGCATCGCCGAGCAGGTGTTGCCGTATCTCGATGTGCCGCGAGATGTGCCAATTGGCCCGAGGCTTATCCAGGCTGCGTATCGGAATCGCGACGTATCAGACAGCTCGGTTTATGAGGACTTCACCCCTGCGGATTTTTCGGAACAGCCCGACCAACCTCCCGCCAAGTCCGCGGCAACCAAATCCACTGAGGGCCACAACTCCATGACCGCGGTGACCGTGGCCGTGGACGAAGGCGGCGACATTCAGATGCCCGATTTTTCCGGAAAGACGATGCGCGAAGTGACGGAAATGTGCTTGAAGCTGGGGCTGGACCCGGTTCTCATTGGCAGCAATCTTGCTACGAATCAGACTCCAGCGGCGGGAGCGAAGGCTCGGCGCGGTGCCAAGGTCACCGTGCAATTCGGGACACCGGCAGCGAAAATTGCGAAGCCGCTTCAGAGAGCCAGGCACTAGGATGAGAATGGGATTGAGCCAAGAAGAACGAATACAGGACCTCGCTACGAATCAAGTTGATAGTCAACGAAAGCCCGCTGCCCAGGCTAGTCCGGGGGATGCCCGAAAAGTGTTGAGTGAAGTATTAGCAGGCGTCGAAGCAATCCTGCCTCCTGGCGCAAGCAGCATGGAAATTCGTCAGGTGGCTTGCGACTCGCGAAAGGTGCAGCCCGGCGCACTGTTTTTCGCGCTGCACGGGGCCAAGGCGGACGGGAACGCGTTCATTCAGGACGCCATTAAGCGCGGAGCTGTTGCGATAGCGAGCGAGGAGCCAGCTACCGGTACCGTCCCCGCCGGCGTAGGGTGGATAAATGTTCGAGAAGCGCGAAAGGCGCTGGCCATCACAGCCGCGAATTTCCTGGGGCATCCCGCGAATGCGCTGCAACTGGTTGCAGTAACTGGTACGAACGGCAAGACCACCACCACTTCGGCCGTGGATGCTATCGTGAAAGCTTCCGCCGCGAAGACTGGGTTGTTTGGAACGATCGCATATCACACGCCGCTCGGCGACTATCCTGCGCCGAATACCACGCCGGAATCGGTGGACTTACAAGGATTTTTCGCGGAGATACGCGACGCGGGTGGAAAGTACGCTGTGCTGGAAGCGAGTTCGCATTCGCTGGCGATGGACCGCCTGTGGGGATGCCATTTTCAAGCCGCGGTCTTCACCAATCTGACGCGCGAGCACATGGATTTTCACAAAACGTTTGAGGATTATTTCACAGCGAAAAAGCGGCTCTTCGAGGGCACCGGCGCGGGTGCGCCGGAAGTTGCGGTGCTGAACACGGACGATGAGTTCGGGAAACGCTTAGCGGGATTAGCGAAGAAAACAGTCACATATGGGCTGGAATCCGACGCCGACATCACCACTAAAAAATTTCAACTGACTTTTGAAGGATTGACCTTCACAGCTCAAACGCCGAACGGAAAAGTTCACGTGCAATCGCGTCTTGTTGGAAGGATCAATGTCTACAACCTCCTTGCAGCGATTGGAGCGGGGCAGGCTCTGGGCCTTTCGAACGAAGTGATTGAAAAGGGTATCCGCGAGCTTGAAAGCGTTTCAGGACGATTCCAGCGAATCGGTCTCGGGCAGCCGTTTCTTGTGATTGTGGACTACGCACACACTGACGACGCGCTGGAGAACCTTATTCGAACAGCCCGCGAACTGAATCCCAAAGGACGCGTGATTACGCTCTTCGGCTGCGGCGGCGAGAAAGACCGAACGAAGCGGCCGGTGATGGGAGAAGTGACGGGCCGCTTGAGCGACCTGACGATTCTTTCCAGCGACAATCCGCGCAGCGAAGATCCGCTGAAAATTATCAGCGACATCATCGTGGGCCTGCAGAAAACCGCCGGCAAATATCTGATCGAACCGGACCGCGAGAAAGCCATCGGCATGGCCATGGATGAAGCGCGCAGCGGAGACATCGTGTTGCTGGCGGGAAAGGGTCACGAAAACTATCAAATTCTCGCCGACCGGACGTTTGAATTCGACGACCGCGAGATGGCACGCCGTGCGTTGCGAGAGCGGGGTTTTGAGGGGCCGCGACGCAGTCACGTCGATAGCGGCTCGGGGTTTGGCACCTAGCGCGCTTGGTTAGTAACGTAGGACGAGGGTGCTCGGGTCCCGGCAAAGCCGGGACGAGCCAATTGGTGACCTCTCGAAAGGAGGAGCCCTCAAACCGTTGAGAACAAAACAAGGCGTGCGGTACTGGAATAAGTCAAATCCTTTGAGGAGCTTATGCGGTGGACGATTGCACAGGTGGCTGACGCTCTGGGTACTCAGCCGGGGGCAGCACTCAACCCCGTGGCCCGGGTGGCCGGCGTGTCGATTGATTCTCGCACGATTCGTGCCGGAGAACTGTTCATCGCCATCCACGGACCGAGTCACGATGGACACGACCATGTGGCCAGCGCTTTGGAGCGCGGGGCCATTGCGGCAGTGGTGGCGGAGGCGAAGCTCTCGCGCTACGAAAGTGTTATCGGCAGCCGATGCATCGCCGTGGGCGATACCTTCGAGGCGCTCAAGCAACTGGCGCGCGCAGTGCGCCAATCCTGGGGCGGGAAAATTGCCGGCGTCACGGGCTCTGTCGGCAAGACCACCACGAAGGAGATCCTGGCGGCACTGCTGGGCGCGAAGCTGCGGGTCCTGAAATCGGAAGGAAACTTAAATAACGAGTACGGGCTGCCGTTGACGCTGTTCCGTCTCGAGGAAACGCATCAGGCGGCTGTCCTGGAAATGGGCATGTCGCGGCGCGGAGAGCTGGCGCGGCTGGCGGCGATTGCACGACCGGACGTGGGAGTGGTGACGCGAGTCTCGCCGGCGCACCTGGAATTTTTTGCTTCCGTGGATGAGATTGCGCTTGCGAAACGTGAGCTTATCGAAGGATTGAATGGGCGCGAGTCGACTGCAGTCTTGAATGCGGACGATCCGCGCGTCGCTGCGTTCGGGCCGTTCGCCCCCGGGCGCGTGCTGACTTATGGCATTGAGACGCAGGCGTTTTTCATGGCGCAAGAGATAGAAGACCGCGGCGCTCTTGGCTCGGCGTTTGACTATGTGAGCCCGGAGGGGCGAGTGCGGCTGGAGTTGAATGTTCCCGGGCGTCATGCGATTGCCAACGCGCTGGCGGCACTGGCAGCGGCGAGCGTTTGGGGAATTGGCTCCGCGGAAGCGCAGAGCGTGTTTCTGTCGCTGCGCGCGCCCGCCATGCGCGGGGAATTGCTGCGCTTTTCGAATGGGGCGGCGTTGATCAACGATAGCTACAACTCGAGCCCTGCAGCGCTGCAAGCGATGACGGAATTGCTGGCGGCGACTCCGAATTTTCGGCGGCGCATCCTTGCTGCTGGGGAAATGCGTGAACTCGGGACGGCTGCGCCGGAACTGCATCGCGAAGCGGGACAATTCGCCGCGAAGACCGGGAAGATCGACTGGGTTATAGGCGTTGCTGGTCACGCGACGGAGATTGTGGAAGGCGCGGTTGCGGCTGGACTTCCACGCGCGCGAGCAAAGTTCTTCGCAACGCCTCGAGAAGCCGCCGAGTTTCTGGCGGGCTTTATCGCGTCCGGCGATCTTTTGCTGGTAAAGGGTTCGCGCGGGGTGAGGATGGAAAAGATTGTGGAATCGCTAATTGCGCGGCACGCTGCGCCCAGTGAATTCACGGGGCAGGAGGTAAAGCACTGAGATGCTTTACTACCTCCTAGTCCACGTCTTGCAGCGCTATTTCAGTCCGCTCAACGTGTTTCGTTACATCACTGTTCGGACGGTTTATGCCAGCCTCACCGCAATGTTCCTTGCGCTGGTTTTTGGCCCATGGCTTATCCGGCGGCTGCGTGAATTGCAGATTGGCCAGTTCATCCGTGAGGAAGGCCCCGAGGAGCACAAGAAAAAAGCAGGCACGCCGACCATGGGCGGAGTACTCATCGTCCTATCGACCGCAGTGCCGGTTCTCCTGTGGGCGGATCTGACCAATCCGTTTATCCTGCTCTCCCTATTTGCGCTGATCGGTTTTGCTGTGATTGGTTTCATCGATGACTACGCGAAAGTGTCGAAGCAGCGAAACCTGGGGCTCACCGCGAAGAAAAAGATCTACTTCCAGACTTTCGTCAGCCTAGTCGTCGGCGTGGTGCTGCTGGTACTGGCGACTTACAGCGCGTACTCGACGCAATTTGTCTTTCCGTTCTTGAAGAGATTTCATCCCGATCTTGTGGTTCATACATTTCTCGACCAATCGCATTTTTCCGGACACCTCTGGCCGCTCGCGTTCTTGCCATTCCTTGTGGCGACCGCGATTGTGATTGTAGGCTCCTCCAACGCGGTGAACCTGACGGATGGGCTTGACGGTTTGGCGATCGGCTGCACAGTTATTGCGGCGGGGGCGCTTACCGTTTTGACTTATGTCAGTAGTAACTACCGCTGGGCGACCTATCTCGAAATTCAGTACATTCCGCGCGTTGGCGAACTGACCGTGTTTTGCGGCGCGCTTGTTGGCGCATCGCTCGGGTTTCTTTGGTACAACGCGCATCCCGCGGAAATCTTTATGGGGGACGTCGGCTCGTTGTCCCTGGGCGGAACGCTGGGCACCATCGCCGTCATCATCAAGCAGGAAATTCTGCTCTTCTTCGTCGGAGGCGTCTTCGTCATTGAAGCACTTTCAGTGATTCTGCAAGTGGGCTCGTTCAAGCTGCGTGGCAAGCGGATCTTCCGCATGGCGCCCATTCATCACCATTTCGAGCTGCTGGGCTGGAGCGAATCGAAAGTAATCGTGCGGTTTTGGATTGCGGCGCTAGTTTTTGCTCTGTTTGCGTTGACGACGTTGAAGTTGAGGTAGAAGAGAATTCTTGTTGAAAGCTTACGAGATCAATGGCGAATCCATTCGAATTACGAGGCAAACGAGTGCTGGTTGTTGGACTGGCCAGAACGGGTGTGGCCACCGCGCTCTTTTGCGCCGTGCGTGGCGCGAATGTGACGGCAACCGATGCCCGGACGGAAGACGAAACCGGTGAGGCTGTCGCGCCTTTGCGGAATACAGGTGTAAAGCTGGAACTCGGCGGCCATCGGGAAAATACGTTTCTCGAGCAAGACTTGATTGTTCCCAGTCCTGGCGTTCCCGCCGATTCACCCCTGTTGCAAGCTGCTCGCGCCAAGGGCATCACCATCTGGAGCGAAGTAGAGCTGGCGGACCGTTTTCTGAATGGCCGCTTGATCGGAATTACCGGCTCGAACGGGAAGACGACGACTACTACCTTGATCGAACACATTTTGAGAAATGCTGATTTCCCTGCGATCCTTGCCGGGAATATCGGCACACCCTTGATCTCGCGCGTAGAGAAGACGACAGACACCACGATCACCGTGGTGGAGTTGAGCAGTTTCCAGCTGGAGCTCATTGAAACTTTTCGACCGAACATCAGCGTGTTCTTGAATCTCACTCCCGACCATCTGGACCGGCATCACACGCTGGAAGCCTACGGCCGCGCGAAGGCGCGCATCTTCGAGAATCAGACGGAAGCAGACAGCGCGGTATTGAACGCGGACGACCCGGCGACCACTCCACTGGCACCGTCGAAACCGCACGTGTATTGGTTCAGCCGCAAACAGCGCGTGGCGCAAGGCGCGTTCGTGCGGGGCGGTGAAATTCTCTTCCGCCATGACGGCGAAGAAGAGGCAATTTTGAATTTGCGCGACATCCCACTGGCGGGTGCGCACAACGTCGAAAACGTGCTTGCGGCGGTGACGGCGACGCGTCTGGCTGGTGCCGAGCCTGAGGCTATCGCGAAAGGCGTGCGTTCGTTCGCCGGCGTCGAGCATCGACTGGAATTCGTCGCGGAAATTGCCGGCGTGCGCTATTACAACGATTCGAAAGCCACCAACGTCGATGCCACGCTGAAAGCGCTGGATGCTTTTCCTGGCCGAATCCTGATTGTGCTCGGTGGAAAAGACAAAGACAGCAATTACACCGTGCTGCAGAAGCCACTACGCGAGAAAGCCATTCTCGCGCTGTTGATCGGCGCGGCCGCCGAAAAAATCGAGAAACAAATCACCGGCAGCGTGGCCATAGAGCGCGCCGGAACGATCGAGCGATCTGTCGAGATTGCTTCACACGCCGCGCGGCCAGGAGATGTAGTCTTGCTCGCCCCAGCCTGCGCCAGCTTCGATCAGTTTCAGAATTACGAGCATCGCGGGCGTTTCTTCAAAGAGCTGGTCCATAACTTGGAGCGACAGGCGGCCAGCACAACTTCCGGGGGAGGGTGAGAGAGCGTGCCGAGGCGTTTCGAGAATGACCGTTGGCTCTTTGGAGTGACGCTGGGTCTATGCCTGCTTGGCGCCGTGATGATTTTCAGCGCTTCCGCAGTCACAGCGGAACAGCAGTACGGCCACTCGTACATTTTTCTTGTCCGCCAAGCTGCATGGCTTTTCATTGGCCTCCTGGGAATGTTTGCGCTTATGAGAACCGACTACCGTCGTTTGCGCGAGCCCGCGGTCATCTATCCCGTCGTCTGCGTCGTTCTACTCTTGCTCGTCGGGACTTTTTTCCTCGACAAATCTCATGCCACTCATCGCTGGATTAAGTTCGGCCCAGTAGGGATTCAACCGTCCGAGCTCGCGAAACTCGCCACCATCCTTTATTTGGCGTGGTTTCTGGATCAAAAGCGCCGTGGCAAAGCCAGCATGGAATTTCGCAAGGAAGATTTCTGGCAGACGATTTTCCCCGCAGTGGGCCCCATTCTGGTCTACGCCACATTAATTCTGCTGCAACCTGACCTCGGGACTTCCATCGATATTCTCGTGGTGGCCACCAGCATTCTTTTCGTAGCCGGCCTCTCGTGGAAATGGATTGCCGTTGGCGTCGCTGGCGCGATTCCCGTCGTGTATCTACTTATTACCCATGTGGCCTACCGCCAAGCGCGTCTGATGGCTTTTCTGCACCCGGATTCCGATCCGCAAGGCGCAGGGTTTCAGTTGATGCAGTCGCTCATTGCCGTCGGCTCTGGCGGCTTCACAGGCGTTGGCCTGATGGAGAGCAAGCAAAAGCTTTTCTACCTGCCGGAGGCGCACACGGATTTTATTTATGCGGTCATTTGCGAAGAACTAGGTTTTATCGGGGCAATGATCGTGATCGCTCTATTTGTCGTTTATGGCTGGCGCGGGATGCGTGCCGCGTTTGGCGCACCGGATCCGTTCGGACGCCTCCTGGCGATGGGAATCACAGCGATGGTCTTGTGCCAGGCACTGATCAATTTTGCCGTAGTGCTAGGCATGGTGCCGACGAAGGGGATCCCCCTGCCGTTCATCAGCTATGGCGGATCGAGTTTGCTGGTCATGCTGCTAGCGACGGGTGTGCTGCTGAACATTTCGCAACAGGCCGCGGAGTCCTCGTGGTCGTAAGAAATTTTCTTTGTAGTGGCGCAGCTTGCTGCGCCCGTTCTGGGCGGCACTGCAAACTATGAAGCTCCTGATCGCAGGTGGCGGCACGGGCGGACACGTTTTTCCGGCACTGGCGATTGCGCAGGAATGGCTTGCAAGAGGAAGCGAAAGGGAAGTCGTGCTAGTGGGAACCGAACGCGGAATCGAAATGAAGCTAGTGCCCCAGGCTGGGCTGCCTCTGGAGACGTTGCGGGTAGCCGGACTGAAGGGCAAAGGCGGCGCGACGCTCATAAGAAATTTGGCAATGCTTGCTCCGGCCATGCTGGATGCACGGCGCGTGCTGCGCAAACACAAACCAATCGCCGCGTTTGGCGTCGGCGGCTACGCAGCTGGCCCGATGTTGCTGGCCACCTGGCTGGGACGCGTTCCGAATGTCATTTTTGAGCCTAACGCCGAGCCGGGCTTCACCAACAAAGTGCTGGCGAGAATTTCTAAACGCATTGCCACCGGCTATGAAATTTCTGCACGGACCTGGGGAAAAAAGGCAATCGTTACAGGTTGTCCGGTACGCTCAGAATTCTTCTGCATTACGCCGCGTCGGGCCGGAATACCCTTTCGGCTGCTGGTAACTGGCGGCAGCCAGGGTGCCCTGCCGATCAACCGAACATTTGTCGACGCCATGGACCGCCTCGCGGCGCGCAAGAATGAATTGGCCATCGTCCATCAGACCGGCGAGCGCGATTATAATGCAGTACGTACCGCGTACGCGCGGCGCGAAATCAACGCGGAGGTTGTTCCCTTCCTCACCAACATGGCGGAACGCTTTGCCTGGGCAGATGTGATGGTTTGCCGGGCCGGAGCCATCACCGCAGCGGAAATTGCCGCCGCGGGCCGAGCTGCCATCTTCATTCCCTTCGGAAGGGCTACTGACAGCCACCAATTGCGCAACGCTCAGGAAATGACCCGCGCCGGCGCAGGCCGCCTAATTTCCGAGTCGGAACTCACCGCCGAGAAATTGACAAGCGAGATTTTCTGTCTCCTCGACCAGCCTCAGGAGGTCGAAAAAATAGCGGCCGCCGCGCGCGGACTATCTCGTCCGCAGGCCGCGCGCGATATCGTGGACCTTATTGAAGAGGCCGCCAACGTGCAAGGAAATCTGCAGAGGGCAAACGCATGATGGTCTCTTTTCGAAATTTTCAACGCATTCACCTGGTCGGTATCGGCGGCATCGGCATGAGCGGGATTGCTGAAGTGCTCCTGACGCTGGGCTATTCCGTGTCCGGCTCGGATACCAAGCCCTCCACGATCACCGAGCGCCTCCAGAATCTTGGCGCAACGATTTACGAAGGCCACAAGCCTTCGAACGCGGACGGCGCGCACGTCGTTGTGACTTCGTCCGCCGTGAAGGCCGACAACCCCGAGGTCGTCGAAGCGCACAAGATGAAAATTCCCGTGATTCCGCGCGCGGAGATGCTCGCGGAGCTGATGCGCTTAAAATACGGCATCGCCGTGGCTGGCGCTCACGGCAAAACGACCACGACTTCGATCGTGGCTTCCGTACTGGCGGCCGCGCATCTCGACCCCACGTTTGTGATCGGCGGTAAAGTCAACCAGGCAGGCACGACGGCGCGGCTTGGCAAGGGTGAATATTTCGTAGTCGAAGCGGACGAAAGCGACCGCAGCTTCCTGATGCTCGCGCCAGTGGTCGCGGTTGTGACGACGATTGATCGCGAGCACCTCGACCAGTACAGCTCTCTCGAAGACATCCAAGGCGCATTCATCCAGTTTGTGAATCGCGTGCCATTTTACGGCGCGGCAATTCTCTGTATCGATGAACCTAACGTGCAGGCCATCATTCCCAGCGTGAAGCGTCCCATCATTACCTACGGCACGTCGAGTCAGGCCGATCTGGTCATCAGCGATGTAAAGCTGGAAGGTTTGGGAAGCGAGTTCCGGCTGACGTACAAAGGCGAAGATCTCGGTTTGTTCCGCCTGACGCATCCTCCGGGCATGCACAACGTCCGCAACGCAGCGGCAGCAGCTGCGGTGGCATTGTACTTAAACGTTCCGGCTGACTTAATCCGAGATGGCTTGGTCAAATTTGCCGGCGTGGGTCGCCGTTTCGACATTAAGGGCGTGGTCAACGACATTACCGTTGTCGATGACTACGGCCATCATCCCGTCGAGATTCGCGCCACGCTCGACGCCGCCCGCGGCTGCAAGTTCAATCGCCTGCTGGTGCTTTTTCAGCCTCATCGCTTCACCCGCACCCAGCACCTTTGGGACGAATTCTGCCGCGCGTTCAATCAGGCCGATATTCTGGTGCTGCTTGATATTTATGCGGCCAGCGAATCGCCCATCCCGGGCGTGACCAGCGAAGCGCTTGCCGGCGCCATTCGCAAAGCTGGCCACAAGAACGTTCATTATTTTCGTTCGATGCAGGAAGGCATCGAGTATCTGCTGAGACAGGCGCGACCCGGGGACGCCATCCTTACGGTCGGCGCGGGCAATGTCAGCCGGGCGAGCAATGAATTCGTGGTTCTGTTGGGAACGGAGTATCCGACGGCGCATGCGCATCAGTGACCCCACAATTGTCGCCAAACTGGCGGAGATAAACGTCGAGCTGCAGCATGGTGCGGCTCTGGCAGACCTCACTTCGCTAGGCATTGGAGGCACGACAGACCTGGTGCGCATCCGGAAACACGAAAGCCTCCCGGATCTCCTTACCCTGCTCGACGCCAATGACATCCAGCACAAATTCCTCGGCGGAGGTTCAAACCTTCTTGTCGGTGATGGCGAATTGCCTTGGGTTGTCCTGCAACTCATTCGTCCCGAACCCGACGTCGTGCTCGAAGGCAACTTCGCCCATGTCGACGCTGCGGCTGACCTTGGCCGCATGATCACCTTTTGCGCGAAAAATGACCTCGGTGGGATGGAAGGCCTCATCGGCGTTCCTGGCACTGTCGGCGGAGCCCTTCGAATGAATGCCGGCGCTTACGGCATGCAGATCGGCAGCTACGTCCGGGAAGTAAAGCTATACAGGGCGGCCAGCCGGAGGATTGATACCCTGCGTGGCCATCAAATTTCTTTCGAATACCGGCACACTTCTTTTGCGCCCGATGATATGATGCTCTCGGTGATTCTGGAACTACCCTCCAAACCGTTCAAGCTCATCCTCGAAGGTATTCGTATCTGCAACGAAAAAAGGCGATCCAGCCAGCCGCTTGGCCAAAAGAGCGCCGGCTGCATTTTCAAGAACCCTCCGGGCGCTTCCGCAGGCCGCATGATTGATGAGTTGGGACTGAAGGGCCTCTCCGTGGGCGACGCTCGCGTCAGCGACCGCCATGCCAACTTTTTTGTGAACGCCGGCCAGGCCTCCGCCAAAGACATGTTGAGGCTAATCGCGGACGTGCGCGAGCGCGTGCAGAAAAATTACGGCGTCGAACTCGAAAATGAGGTGGTCGTTTGGAACGCGTGAAGGGCATGCAACGGAACGCGACCGCAGCAGGGGACGCAGATGCCTACCGGCCGGAGCTGATTGCCGACGACGAGCCGCGCTATCTCCGCCGCCAAAAGCCCGTTGAAATACGCCGCAAGAAGTTCAGCGGGCGGGGCTGGCCGTTCTATCGGCGCCTGCTGATTCTGAGTTTTGCCGGCGTTGCTAGCGTGACCGTGGCGATCTATGGCGCGCAGTTCCTCCTCTATTCGCCCAGCATGCTGCTACTGAAGCCGGATCAAATCGAAGTGAACGGCAATCGTATTGTCAGCCGCGAAGCGGTGCTTCAGCAGTTTGTCCACGACCGCAATCACAGTGTTTTGCAAGTCCCGCTGGATGTCCGCCGCAATCAACTGGAACAGATTCCCTGGGTCGAATCCGCCAGCGTTCAGCGTATCCTCCCGAATCGCCTTCGCGTCGAGGTGACCGAGCGCACTCCCGTTGCCTTTGCCCGCAACGGCAACGAGCTCGCACTGATTGATGCGCACGGTGTCATCCTCTACCGCCCCCAAGGCGAAGACGCGCGTTTCCCCATCGTCAGCGGAGTCTCGGAAGAAGTAACAAGGGATCAGCGCGAAAAGCGCATGCAGACTTATGAGGAATTCATCAAGGATGTCGATCTGGTGCGCGCCGGTTCGTCCGATCGCGTCAGCGAAGTCGACCTGTCTAATCCTAAGGATCTGCGCGTGGTGATGACCGGGCTCGCGAGTGCCAACGACCGGCAAGCCGTCACGATCCACTTCGGTTCCGGCGAATTCACTGGCAAATACAAGATGCTGGTCGACAATTTCTCGCAGTGGCAGGCGAACGCCGGCCGCGTGCAATCGATCGATTTGCAATATTCGAGGCAAGTGGTGGTGAATCCCGACACGAGCGCGGGCACCGCCACCGCAAGAGCAAGATAGATTTATCCTGAGGAGCGGCGGGCTTGGCGAAGAAAGACAAATACCTGGTAGGGCTGGACATCGGCAGCACGAAAACGTGCGTGCTCATCGCGGAAGTCGAAGGCGAACTGGTGAAGTTCCTGGCGCTCGGCGCGGCCGAATCCAAGGGACTGCGCAAGGGCCTGATCGTCAATCTTGACTCCGCGGTGAGTTCCATCCGTCGCGCGGTCGAAGAGGCCGAAAGCGTCGCGAACGTTCCGGTCGAAGAAGCATTGATAGGAGTGGCTGGCGGACACGTCCGTGGTGTCAACAGCCGCGGCGGCATCACTTTGGGCAGCCGGCCACGAGATGTCGAGCGTGAAGATGTGCGCCGCGCTGTCGACGCCGCCCGCAACATCACGCTTCCCGAAGATCGCGAGGTATTGCACGTCCTGCCGCATGAATTCATCGTCGATGCGCAGGGTGGCGTCCACGACGCCATCGGGATGGTCGCCCAGCGTCTCGAAGTCAACGTTCACCTGGTGACTTCCTCCGTCGCCGCAACGCAAAATCTCGTCAGCGCTGCAAACAAAGCCGGCATCCTCATTAGTGATACGGTGCTCGAGCCCCTCGCTTCCTCGGAATCCTGCCTCACCCAGGACGAACGCGATCTTGGCTGCTGCCTCCTTGACATCGGCGGCGGCACGACGGAACTGATCGTCTTCGGCGGTGGCGTGGTCCGCCACACCAGCGCCGTCGCGATTGGCGGCGATCACTTCACCAACGATCTTGCGGTCGGCTTGCGCACTCCTATCCCTGAAGCCGAGCGCCTCAAGCGTCACCACGGTTGCGCCGGTTCTGCGTTCATGCAAGGGAACGGTGCCATCGAAATTGCCAGCGTCGGCGACCGTCCGCCGCGCACCATCTTCGCGCACATGCTCACCGACATTATTGAGCCGCGCGCCATGGAATTGCTTTCCCTCATTCGCGATGATTTGCAGCGCGCCGGGCTGGACGGTCAAATTCCCGCTGGATTCGTCCTCGCGGGCGGTGGCGCGCGCCTTCACGGGTTGGATGAACTCGCCGAGCAATCCTTCCACCTGCCCGTGCGTGTCGCGGAACCCAAAGGTTTGGCTGATCTGCCTGAACAGGTGGCGCAGCCGGAGTATGCAACCGTAGTCGGACTCGTATTGTGTAGTGCGAAGGCACGTCGTTCCGCGCCGCAGCGCGCGGGAAATCTAGTATCAAAATTGAAAGCCATGTTCGCCGGCGCCTCGTGACCCTGCCCGAGAGCTGCCAGCGAATCTGGAGAAGGTTGAGAAAGATATGACCACGAGAGAAGCAGGAATTCGCATGAGCTTCAGTGAAGATCTGCAGCCGGCGAAGATCAAAGTCATCGGCGTAGGCGGGGGTGGTTGCAATGCGGTGAATCGCATGATTCGCGCCAAGCTCGAAGGCGTGGAATTCATCACCGCTAACACCGATTTGCAAGCGCTGAAGCTGTCGCAGGCGCCGGTGAAGTTGCAGCTCGGCGCGAAACTGACCAAGGGCCTCGGCGCGGGCGCCAATCCCGAGGTCGGCCGCAAAGCCGCGCTCGAGGACACGGAAAAAATTATCGAAGCGCTGGAAGGCTCGGACATGATTTTCATTACGTCCGGCCTCGGCGGAGGCACCGGCAGCGGTGCTGCGCCCGTGGTAGCTTCACTCGCCAGCGAACTTGGCGCTCTGAGTGTAGCCGTTGTGACCAAACCGTTCGCTTTCGAAGGCAAGCGCCGCATGTTGCAGGCCGAACAAGCCCTTCAGGAACTCATCGGCGCGGTTGACACCGTCATCGTCATCCCCAACGAGCGCTTGATGGACACCGTCGAGCGCGGCACGAGCTTCTTCGACGCCTTCCGCATTGCCGACGACATCCTTCGCCAAGCCGTTCAGGGCATCTCAGACATCATCACCGTCCCCGGCATCATCAATCGCGACTTTGCCGACGTAAAAGCCATCATGCACGGCCAAGGCTACGCCGTGATGGGCACCGCTGTTGCCACCGGAACGAACCGGGCCATTGACGCCGCCAATCGCGCCATTGCCAGCCCGCTTCTCGAAGACAATTCCATCCAGGGCGCGCAAGGCATTCTCATCAACATTTCCGGCAGCTCCAGCCTCACGCTGCATGAAGTCCACGAAGCTTCCAGCGTCATCCAGAAGGCCGCGCATGAAAACGCCAACATCATTTTCGGCGCCGTGCAAGACGACAACATGAAGGACTCTGTCAAGATCACCGTCATCGCCGCCGGCTTCAAGGACGCCAACAAGAAAAACATCCACCAGAAACAATCGTTTTTGCCCAAGACCTGGAAAGCCGGCCGCGAAATTCCAGATGAGCCGGTCCAGCGCGCCGCGCCCAACGTCGTCCACCAAGTCCAGCAGAACGTCCGCGAAGTCAGCCAGGACGTCCCCGCCGACGATCTGGACGTGCCAACGTTCCTCCGCCGCCAAGCCCAAAAAGCCTAGCGCATTGCACGATTGTGGTTTCCACGAGCGATGCATACGGGAGAATCCCGAGGCGAATGGTCGGCGACGAGATATATCGCGGGCGGCGAATTCGTGGATATTTTCGCAAGTCTTTGGAGGGACTCGTCCGTCCCTCGTTCTGTTTTGGAAGACTTGAAGCTGTGGTAAGCGCACCTTTATAGAGACGGCGACACAGCCGTTCGGACTTGCGTTGTTCAAGCAATCGTGGAGCATCTCTTTGAACAAGAACAGATTCGGCAGTTCTTCGTGGACTGGCTGAATGATGGCGTCCTTGCAGTGGCGCATAGGCAGGCGTCAGAATGGTATAAGGGTGGGGGAAGCAGTCCCCTTGAAGGTCACCCTTCGTCACCGAATAGCAATCGGAAACAGCCGCGCTGCCCAAAATTCCTCTTCACAATTCCCTAATTTGCGCTACACTTACTTTCGTAGATAACCACGTTTGGAGTGCGGGAGTCTGGCTCCCGCTTTTCTTCTTGGCTCGGCTCATTCTGGGATTTGATCACCGAGACATCTCCTGTCGAATCAATCAGTTGCGAAATGCAGATTCTGTAAACCCTTTGTTTTGATATTCATGCAAATTGCCCGGAGGTACCATGCCATAGTTGGTCTCATAGCCTAGGTGAATCGTCCAAGTGCTTCCGCCAACTTGCGGACTTCTTCTTCAAATTTCCCGTAGTCCCTGCTGCCATAGGGAAGAGCCGCACTCAGGCCGGAGTGAAATTCGTGGGCCTTCGTTCGCTGAGCAATCTGGAGGACACTTCGGGCGCTTATTCCCGCGCCGGGAACAACGACGATCCGTTCGCCTGCGGCCTCGATCAGTTGGGCAAGCACGGCGGCCCCCTCAAGCGCGCTCTTTGCGCCGCCGGAGGTGAGGATTCTCTTCGCTCCGCTTTGAATCACATCTTCGAGGGCTTGGCGCAGATCGGTGGCTTCGTCGAAGGCGCGGTGATAAGTCACCGGCAGCGGCTTCGCGCACTCAACCAGCTCTCGCGTTCGCGCAACGTCAACGCAATGCTCTTTCGTCATGATGCCAAGTACGACGCCATCCATTCTAGATTTTTTGGCTTCCGCTATCGAGCGCTTCATCCCTGAAAATTCAGGGTCCGAATAAACGAAGCTTCCCGCGCGCGGCCGCACCATGGAAAAAATGGGAATACGAATTTGTGCTCGCACCGCGCGAAGGACTTCCGCATCCGGCGTAAGCCCGCCGACGGATAAATTTCCGCAGAGTTCGATGCGGTCCGCGCCCCCGCGCTCAGCCGCCATCGCGCCTTCAAGGGACTCCACGCTGATTTCAAGCAGACATTTCCGGCTCACGGACGAAATCCTGCCGCGGAAGTGACGTGAGTTAGCGTGCCATGGGTCCAATTCCAGAACACTCCCAGCAGCGCGGCGGCGTTCCAGCCCCACAGAAAGAGGCGCATTTGTGTTGGAGTGTAGGCTTTGTCTCTCCAAAGTAAAGTCGCATCCATCAAGAACCACAGCGCACCAATGGCAAGGAAACCGGCGATGATCCAGTCTCGAAAATAGGTCCACACAAGAATTGTTTCGACGCACATGAAACCTGCAATCAGGAATTTTGCGCGGACTCTCCCGATGACGGTCGTAGTCGTTCTTCGCCCGCTCAGGCTGTCGGGCTCGATGTCCATGACTTCGCCAAAAATATGGGAGTGCATCGCAAACATTGCGCCAAATAAGAAAGTCTGCCACGGCAGCTGCGGAGCCTTATTTAGCCAACTACTCAGCACGAACACCAGCAAATAACTCGACTGAATCAATACATCAAAGGGAGGCCGGCCCTTCCAGGCGATGCCGGGCGCATTGTAGAGTCCTACCGCCACCAGAAGCACCGAGTACCACCACAAAATGCGCGGTCCCACAAAGAAATAGAACACTGCCACAAAGGGAATTTGCACCACGGCAATCTGCCATTTCAAGGCAGCAAGCTGTTCGCGGGCGCCGCGCGAACCAAACAGGAACGTCCCTTTGCGCGGGTTCAGCGCATCCGTTTCAGCGTCCACAATGTCATTCACACCGTAAAGCAGGAAGCTGAGAGGAAATAGAACGAAAAGCAACCCCAGCCAGAGTCTCGCTGAGTGCAGAAAGTCTGCCTGGCCGAGCGGCATCAGATAAAACATGGCCGTTGTGCTCCACAATCCGGGCCGTGCAACCTGGAGCAAGAAAATCAAATAAGAATGAGACGGTTGACGGGTGACGACGCTTGATGAGGCTTGGGCGGCTTCGGCCATCTGGCCCAATATACCGCGGATCAGACCATGCCTGTGGCTTCAAACGAACCGGCCGTGATGAATTGTTTCTGCCGCTTCAAATTCTTCGTCGGACGAAACTGGATCCGGGAAGCCGAAGGAACCGTGAATTCGTTAGATGAAGCCGAGCGAAGCAAATGCCGTAATTGATGCGCATCCCAGAGCAACGCCCATGACCATCCCAGCTAGGACGTCGCTTAGAAAATGCATGCCCAGCACGATGCGGGATACCGCGATACTCAGCGCAAGGAAGAAAAGCACGCCTTCGAGCGAGGGATAAAAATAACTGATCACTAGCGCAACGGAAAACGCCGTCATCGTATGGCCCGACGGAAAGGAAAACTTATCCGGAGGCAGCACCTTGGACCAGCAGTGCGGCTCGATCTGGCAAGGCCGGGGCCGCTGGCTCAGTTTCTTCAGCGCTTTGAATACAAAAATGCCCAGAACTGCGGCAGAACCCGCGGATCCGATGGCCGAAAAACGCTGCGGGCCCCCGTAAGCGAGCAGCATCAGGCCCAGCCCGTACCAAATCCAGCCATCTCCCATGCGCGTTGCCGCGATCATCCAAAAGCGAATCCACCGCGGCGCGCGCCAGCGGTTCATCCGGCGCATCAGACGCTGATCGCGCCGATCAATGTATCCCCAGAGATTGCGTGCGACCGCCATCGCTTTACCTCACCCAGACGGCCGGAAACAAACAAGCACTCTCAATAAGAAAGATGCATGCATAGGCGATAAGGATTTCCCGCACGCAAATCGCGCGCGCGTGCAGCTTCTGCCGCGTTGCTCGCGCTGTCGGATTGGAGGGCTTGCTCACGCGTTCCTCAACTCGCCCAGTTGGCCTCGAAATTTGAATCCATATCCCAAAGCATCCGCTTGCGTTTTCCGCCGCGGTCCATTGCTGCAGTCCACTTCCGGCAAAAGCGGATCTCGTTCATCCAGTGCCCGGCGGTAAACGCGGGCACCAGCAGTGCGAATGGCGACAGCGCCAATGTCCACGGCTTGTCGCAGAAGAGCGACCGCACAATGCTGAACACGTCCGTGGTCAACTTACCGACGCTTCCGTGCGTGCCGTGAATTCGTCCGTTGCCAGCGCGCAGCCCGGCGAAAAATTCATCCACCGTTCGCGCACCAGGCACTTCCGTGTACGTGTGGCCAATGCCGGCAATGGTGTGCGAGTCGCTGCCGGCAATCGCGATTTTTCCCAGTCGCGCCGCCAGCCGCGCCGCACTCTCGTTGGCCTCCGGCCACATCTGCCCGTTGCGCGTCTCGAAAGCTGGCACGTAGGATTCAAACCAGTGGAAGTCCTCCTCTTCGCGCCGTCCCGTTAGCCCGGAGAACACATGGTTGGCGCTGAAGAAAAGTTTACGCTCGGTGAGGTACATCAGTAGTGCGATAAAATCGTTTCGACGGCGCTGAATTTCAACATGATCGCGTTCGGTGATGCCATAGACGCCCATGTGCATCTCGGTGCCGCTGGGCATCTTTACGGTGACCTCTTCGCTCAAGAAGAAGTCCTTGTGATGCCTCAGGTTCTCCGCGCCATCAATGGAGTCATGGTCGGTGATCGTAACGATGGACATGCTCATCCGCTTCAGTCGGTCATAGACTTCCGCGGGGTCGTTGTAGGATTCCCGGCAAATGCGGTCGAGCCCGGGAGCGGTGAACATTCCCGATGCGATGGAGTGAACATGTAGGTCGCAGCGCATGGCGTTATTTTCCATGTCTGATATGAACAACCTGTAAAGAGGTCGCGAAATCTACGTGAATGTGTCCATGGAACTCATTGAACACAAATAGCTTATAGACTTATCCACATGGCATGGAGTGTGCTCTTGTGAGACTCTCAGAATCTGTGGCACAATCCCCCGCAATGAAAAGAATCCACGTCGTCTTCCATGATGGTGGAGGAGGGCATCGCAACGCCGCCGTCGCTCTTCAGACGGTGATCTCTCAGCAGCAACGTGACTGGCAATTGGAACTCATTCAGTTTCAAGATCTTACGGATCGGCTGGACGTCCTGCGCAAACTCACGGGAATCCGCATCCAGCAGCAATACAACATTATGTTGCAGAATGGGTGGACGCTTGGCAGCACCCAGCTTCTGCGAGTGCTGCAGACCACTATCCGGATTTTCCACAGGCCGCTGGTGCGGTTGCTGGAGAAGTTCTGGCGGGAAAAGCCGGCGGACCTGCTCGTTTCCGTAATCCCTCATTTCAATCGGCAGATTTGCGAAAGCTGGACCAAGGTTTACCCCGGCCGCCCTTTTGTCACCATCATTACCGACCTGGCTGACTTTCCGCCGCGCTTCTGGATCGAGCCAATTAGAGAACAGTACGTCATCGCCGGCACGGAGAAAGCCGCCGAGCAAGCGCGTGCCATGGGCCACGATGACTCCCATGTTTTCCTGACCTCCGGAATGATTCTGCGCCCCGACTTTTATGTGCAGGACAATTCCGATCCCGTTGCGTTGCGCAAGGAAATGGGCTTGCGTGAAGGCTTGACCACTGCCATCGTGCTTTTTGGCGGTCACGGCTCGAAAGTGATGTTCGACATTACGGAAAGACTCGATGCTGCTGGACTGCCGCTGCAATTGATCTTGATTTGCGGCCGGAATGATGAGCTGTCCGGAAAATTGCGCGCGCACGAATGGAAGATGCCCGTTCACATTGTCGGTTTCACGAAAGAAGTTCACAAGCTGATGCGTGCGGCGGATTTTTTGATCGGCAAACCCGGTCCAGGCAGCATCGCGGAAGCGATGGTTCGCAAGCTCCCCGTCCTGATCGAGTGCAATGCCTGGACACTCCCACAGGAACGCTACAACGCTGAGTGGGTGAAGGAAAAGGGCGTCGGCATTGTATTGAACAGCTTCAAGGATGTGGCTAAGGGTGTGAGGCGCATGCTTGAGCCAGCCAGCCTAGCTGAGTTTCGCAAAAACGTAGCCGCCCAAGAGAATCGCGCCGTCTTCGAAATCCCCGAAATATTGGCGAAGCTGATGGGCGAATCAGGAGCCGAAGTTCAAGCCGATACGCGGACGCCCGCAAGCATCCACACTGTTGTTTCGGGGAACTAAGAACTCACAACTAGTGACTGAACCGGGTCTAGAGTTTCGCATGCTCCGCGCGGCCCGGGCGTGGAAATCTCGGCCCTGCGTTTGAGTTATTGGCTGGCGTGTGCATGTGCGGCTTCGCGCATTTTATTGCTCCCCAACGGGTCGCATATCTCTTCGAACTGCACAACTTTACGCAACCAGCTCGCTGGTGCGATTCCGAGCAATGGCAATAGCATCCACCCGCCGGAACAGTCCGCACTAATCCAGGTGTGTCCGCGAAAAGCGTGAAGGAGCAGGCCAGGCAAATAGCGCCTAAGAAGGAGAGTCTTCTAAGAAATCGCCCGCACGACGTGCGATTGTCGACGAAACGGCGCATAGAGGGATTCTGCGCAATGCTCGATAAAAAACCGATAGCCCCGGCAGTCTGTGAGTTTCGTTACCGGGGTCCTGGAACTAGGCCATGAAGCCGTGCGCCAAGGCGCGTTTGTGAGAGCCGTTCCCGATTCAGACTCACGGGCGTTCCGATTTGAACTTGAAGTGCGAATTCGGCGCGCCTCTTCGCACTCAGTGAAATTGCAACGTTCACATAATAAAGCGTTTATTTAATCACAGGGCAGGCCCGGCATTGGTGGGAGCCGTGCATTAGAGGACCGCGTGGGCGCGTTTCAAATGACGAGAAGTGAAGAGTGACAAAGCGAGGGGGAAGGGGCTTGCTTGTCGCTTTTTACGGATCGTTCCCACCTGCCTCTGAGAGGGAAGCTAGGATGGATGACCCCACGCGCTGGTGTGAAAACGACGCCAGCAATTGAAACGCGCCTTCTGGGGGCGCCTGTTCCCAAGCAGGGGCCCCTTTTCTTTGCACGATCCTTTGTAACGGCCGCCTGGAGTTTACCCCGACCGGGTCGAGGAGGCGGGCCGCTCTTCCCGCCAACTGGCTACACAACGCTGCTCAATTCACTTTGTTTTTCACCGCGATGCGCGCCTGGCCCAGCACGTGTGCAACCTGCGTCTCGCGCAGTCGCGAAGCGTCATACTCAAATGACAATCGGTTCGTCGCTTCGTCCATGCGGAAGCTGCGCAATCCATAAGTGTTCGCAAATTGGCCAAGATGGCGCAATTGGTCTTCGGTCAATGGAGACTGCAATTCGTAAGTAATTTCCACGAGTGTCATAGCTCCAGTATAGCAGCCCGCGAAAAACGCACCGGCAATCACGCTCACAGCCACTTGACGCACTATAGGGTATAGGGGTATGTATAGGGGTGGAGGGTATCATGGTGTCAACGGCAGGGAAAGCGGCTCGAACCACTCGGAAGCGGACCGGGCACACACCCGCGGCAAATTGCCCTTGCGAAACCGGCGCCGACGGGCGCAAGGCCATCGGAGTCGATCGCGGGCTCAAGGCAGCCAATCAGAATCGCCTCCGCCGTATCGAAGGCCAGGTTCGCGGCCTGCAAAAAATGGTCGAGGAAGACCGCTACTGCGCCGACATCATCACGCAGGTGGCTTCCGTGCAGGAAGCGTTGCGAGGCGTGGCGCGCAACCTGATGAAGAATCACCTCCACCATTGCGCGGCCAAAGCGCTGCAGAGCGGAAAAAGAGAAGAAACGGAAGCCATGTATGACGAATTGCTCGAATTGATTTACGCGCATCTGCGCTAAAAGGAAGGGCGGGGGATAGGCGATGAGTTCGCACGGTGCAGGGGGAATGTCACTTCCGATTTTGCAGGGACCGCCGCAACGCAAGGATCCCGTGTGCGGCATGATGGTTGCTCCGGATGAAGCTGCCGCCAAAGTGGAGCACGCGGGACAAGCCTACTATTTCTGCTCGAAGCGCTGCGCCGAGCGGTTTTCGACTGAGCCCGAAAAGTTCTTAGCCGCTCCTGGAACCGCGGGAATGGGCCATGCTGATGCGCCTACGGAACATGGCGCAATGCATCGCACCCCCTCTGCATTATCAAAGGACGCTGACGAAAAGAAAGCTCGCTACACCTGCCCCATGCATCCCGAGGTCATCCAGAAGGGACCGGGGAGTTGTCCCATCTGCGGCATGGCGCTTGAACCGATGGATGTTTTCGCCCAGGTCGAAGCCGATCCGGAATACGACTCCATGCGCTTGCGTTTCTGGATCAGCGCCGCGTTATCTCCCCCGGTCCTGCTGTTGTCGATGTTTGGCGAATCACTTGGTCTCCATCTCGCCCCGACCATTCGGAACGGCGTTGAATTTCTCCTTGCGACACCGGTCGTCCTCTGGGGTGGCTGGCCCTTTTTCCAGCGTTTCTGGTCTTCGCTCGTAAATCGCAGCCCCAATATGTTTACGTTGATTGGCCTGGGCACCGGGGCTGCCTATCTCGACAGT
This sequence comes from Candidatus Acidiferrum sp., assembly GCA_035279725.1. Taxonomy (GTDB): domain Bacteria; phylum Acidobacteriota; class Terriglobia; order Acidiferrales; family UBA7541; genus Acidiferrum. The sequence continues at coordinate 46,002 of DATEHF010000054.1, read as the reverse complement.
GTCGCTGCCACGTTTTTTCCCCAGATTTTTCCCGCCTCCATTCGTGGCATGAATGGTGCCGCCCCGGTCTATTTCGAAGCTGCCGCGGTGATCACCACACTAGTGCTGCTGGGGCAGGTATTGGAATTGCGTGCCAGGCAGCGCACCAGCGGAGCGATTCGCGCGCTTTTGAATCTCGCCCCGCAGCAAGCGCATTTGCTGGCCACTGACGGAACAGAAAAAGATGGGGCGCTTGACCAAGTGCAGCGCGGCGACCGGCTGCGCGTTCGCCCCGGCGAACGCGTTCCTGTGGATGGCGTCGTCCGAGACGGCGCGAGCGCCGTCGACGAGTCCATGGTGACCGGCGAGCCGATGCCTGTTGAAAAATCCCCCGGCGACAAAGTCACCGGGGGCACGCTGAACACTAGCGGCAGTTTCGTCATGGAAGCGGAGCGCGTCGGCAGCGAAACCACACTCTCGCAAATCGTAATGCTCGTCAGCGAAGCCCAGCGCAGCCGCGCCCCGATGCAGCGTCTCGCCGATCGCGTCGCCTCGTATTTTGTACCCGCGGTGATTCTAATCGCCGCTTTGGCTTTTTTCGGTTGGCTCTTCCTCGGGCCGGAACCACGTTTCGCCCACGCGCTCGTCGCGGCCGTCTCGGTACTCATCATCGCGTGCCCCTGTGCCCTTGGCCTCGCCACGCCGATGTCCATCATGGTTGCTGTGGGCCGCGGCGCCCACGCTGGCGTCCTCATCCGCAACGCTGAAGCCCTCGAAACTCTCGCCAAAGTAGACACTCTCGTCGTCGATAAAACTGGCACGCTCACCGAAGGGAAACCGTCTCTCGTTTCCTATGGGGCGCTTCCCAATTCATCTCTACGGGAAAATGAAGCGATCCGTTTGGCGGCAAGCCTCGAACAAGCTAGCGAGCATCCATTGGCCCGCGCATTCAAGCTTGCTGCCGGCGAAAAAGGGCTTCAACTCAGCGAGCCTGTGGATTTCAAATCGTACGCGGGCCTCGGCGTGGGTGGCAGAATCGATGGTCGAGAAATTTGGATGGGCAAACTGGATTTGTTTGAGGAAAAGGGAGTGGGTTGGCCCGTAGGATTCGAAGAATCTGAAGGCATTTTCCATCCCTTCAAATTTCCCAATGAACGGACAACAGGCACCTTTGTGTTTCTGGCTGCAGACAACAAGATCCAGGGAGTTTTCGCGATTTCGGACCAGGTGAAAGCCTCCACTTTTCAGACTATCCCTGAGTTGCAGGCGGACGGCATGCGGCTGGTGTTAGTAACCGGCGATAGCCAACCTACAGCAAAATGGGTAGCGGAGCGAGTAGGCATCAAAGAATTTGAAGCAGGCGTTCTTCCGGATCAGAAGGGAAGAATTGTGAAACGCTTGCAGGGCGAAGGTCGAGTGGTGGCGATGGCGGGGGACGGAATCAATGATGCGCCGGCACTGGCGGCGGCGGATGTGGGCATCGCCATGGGAACGGGGACGGATGTAGCGATAGAAAATGCGGGCATCACGCTGCTGAAGGGAGACTTGCGGGGAATCGTGCGCGCACGAAAGTTGAGCCGTGCCACGGTCCGCAATATCAAACAGAATCTGGCGTTTGCATTTCTTTACAATGTGATTGGGATTCCCATCGCGGCGGGCGTTTTCTATCCGATTTTTGGCTGGTTACTCAGCCCCATGCTGGCCAGCGCCGCAATGAGCTTCAGCTCCGTTTCTGTGATCGCCAATGCGCTGCGTTTGCGAAAAACGGCGCTCTAACACCGCAATCCAGTTGCGGATTCTATTCAGCGCGTCCGTGGACCTTAGTGCTGCAAAACAAATTTCTGAACGCGCTTTCCCGTGTCGACTTCGCCTGTATATAGATTGCCTTGAGAGTCGGACGCGACTTGGTGAACCCAGTGAAACTGGCCGGCGTTCCGTCCATTGTGGCCCGTCTGGCCCACAATCGTTCCATCTTCGCGGCGCATCGTCCAGATCACATTGTTCTCACCATCATCGATTAGCAGAAATTTCTGGTTTTCATCGATCGAAAACACGAATTGCCAGACCGATCCTCTGCCCAGCGATTGTGGCCGCACAAAGAACTCTTTCACAAACTTTCCCTGTTTCGTGAACACCTGCAAGCGGTCATTCATCCGGTCGCAAACGTAAACCAGGCCGTCGCCCGAAATATGCACGCAATGAACGGGATTGCGGAACTGCTGGTCCGGAGGTGCCGCGGGATTGTAAGGACCAGGATCCGCATCATTTGGTGCGTTGCCGTACGCGCCCCACAGACGCTTGAACGTGCCTTTGTCTGAATCGAAAACGATGACGCGCTTGTTCAAATAACCGTCGGCGATATAAATCTCGTGCGCCTCGGCGTCTACTTCCATGCCGGCGGGCAGCCCGAGAATATCGGTGCGCGTGCTGTTTGCCGGGTCGGTCGAGGGATGCCCAATTTCCATCAGGAAATGGCCGTCACTCTTGAATTTCAGAATTTGGCGATCGCCTGGCCCGGCGCCGCTAATCCAAACGTTGTCGTCCTTGTCCACGTAAATCCCGTGCTCGCGTTTTGGCCAATCGAATCCCTCGCCGGGGCCGCCCCAGGATTGCAGCAGGTTTCCCTGTGCATCGAAAACGAGCACTGGCGGCGCTGCGAAGCAGCACTGCGACTCCGGCGGAGTCTGCGCCGCGCCCACCTCATCAACTGTGTTCAAGCCGGGGCGTTGCAGCACCCAGATGTGGTCGTGGCGATCCGCGGCCATGCCGCCTACTTGACCCATGATCCAGTTGTTGGGCAATTCCTTGGGCCAGAATGGATCCACTTTGAACTTTGGCCCTTCGGGATCTGCGGCCTTCACGCCAGGAGAGCCAACGAAAAAAGTCGATCCGATTGCACAGCAGAAAAAAAGAACAACAACTTTCTGCCAAATTCCAGTTGTGGGCATATCACTCTCCAATTGAGTAGGCTGGCCAAGCTGATTGACTGCAAGCAGCGCGGGAAAGGATACCGCTGAGACGCTAAGTTCGCAAAGGAAACACACAAAGCGCGATTGCGACCAAGTGCATGAAGACTCAAAGCCTCGCTTGCCCCTCAAGAATTTTGCACAAGCATGCACAGATTTGCACAAGCATTCCGCGCGAATTTGATTGACGCCAAAAAGGGGAAGGTTTATTTTGCGTTCCAGATTGAACCGGGAAGCTTAAGAACTTTACGGATCAATTTAGAGGGCGCAGCAAACTTAACCGTGGTTGCGCCACGAGATTGAATCGTCGAAGCTCGAAGCCTGAACGGTTTCGTATGGAGGGCGCGGCTTAGCCTAACAGCGGTCACGCCGACAAGCTGGTTCGGGAAGGCTGGGAACGGAACGGTTTTATTGAAGGGGTGCAGCAAGCTTCACAGCGGGTTGCACCGCGAGATGGAATCGGGAAGTGAGCAGCTGGAACGGATCGCGCTGAGTGTGCAATAGCCTCACGGCAGTTGCGCAGCCAGAAGGAATCGGGAAGGTTAGAAACTTTACGGCTCAGTTAGAGGGCGCAACAGGCTAAACACCGGTTGCGCCCTCGATTTTTTGCCCCGACCCAACCTGACAACCCGCAACTTATCCTAGCGGCAGTTCGCGCGCTCGCCGTGAATTACACAATCCAATCTTCCAGGCACCGGGAGAATTCACTTCTTTTCCGCGGGTTCGAGGAGCCAGATTTCATCCGAGAGGTGCTGGTAGTTGGTGGTAACGAGCCTTTTGCCGTCGCGCGAAACGTCGAAAGGGAAGTTGGTTCCCACAAAGTGGATGTTGGAGAGCGTGCGCGCCTCCCCTGACTTCAGGCTATAGACCTGAATCTGCTGGTTTGCATCTGGGCCCGGCACCTGAAAACCGATGTGCTCTCCGTCGGGCCACCAAACTGCCCAGCCGCCGGTCTTAGTAAGCTGGCGGAGTCCCGTGCCATCAGGGTGGACGATGAAGACCCCGCTGGAAAAACTCCGATTTGGGCTGAAGCTGAGCCACTCTCCATTGGGTGACCACCGCGGGACCGTTCCAGGTGTTTCTATAACTCGACGCGGCACGCCAGTTCCATCTGCCAGCGCAATGTAGAGATGTGAGATTTTGTTCTCCGTGCGGGTGAAGACAATGGAGCGGCCGTCGGGAGAAACGTCCCCGTAGGCGTCGCTACCTGCGGCTGCAGTTGTAGCGGGTCTTGCTGGACCGCCTTGACTGGACACACGCCAGATGCTCAATGGTTCAGCGCCCCAGGTATTGAAAAAAATCGTGGCCCCGTCGGGTGCAAAGCGAGGATAGATTTCAGGAGTTTTGCCGGACGTAATCTGGCGGGCTGGTCCCTGCTCTGTGGGGACCAGCCAAAGATGCCATAAGCCATCCGGTTCGTCGCGCGAGTAAACAATTTCCTTTCCATCCGGAGAGAAGGCCGGAGCCCACAGACGAGAAGAGTCGGTCAAGAGGACGTTGGGAGTGCCTTCGGGCGGAGAATAAAGGACTAGCGAGAACCGGGAACGTGAGTTCAGAAATGCGATCGTGCCGTTGCGCGCGATGCTGGGATAGGTGTCCGGACCTGGACCGCTTGTCAATTGCACGGGCGAATTTGCATCCAACGGCTGCCACCAGATGTTCGACGCGCCGCCGCGATTGGAACGGTGCACGACGGCGCGGCCATCGGGTGTGAAGACGGGCGAATCACTCACCACGCCGGGGAGATCTTTCGTCAACCGCGTGGGCTCTCCGCCTTGCGCAGGGATTGTCCAGATTTCGCGGTTCATGCCCCCGCGGCTGCGCGAGGCGGCGATCATTTTGCTGTCCGGGGACCATGTGACCCGCCCGAAAAACGGATAGACGTCGTCGCCTTTCAAAATGATGCGAGGCTCCGAGCCATCCGCGGCCGAGGCGACCAGTAATTCCGTATCTCCCGGTTTTCTCACAATAAAGGCGAGCCTGCCGCCATCGGGCGACCACGCCGGGTTTTCCGCCCACGGCAGCAGGGAGACGACGTTGCCTCCCAAAGCAGGGATGACGCAGAGTTCAGGCTGGTTCGACCTCGCGTTGAGACGGTCAAATACGATTTTTTCGCCGTCGGGGGAAAATTGCGGATCGTTTTTCTCTGTTCCATCGTTGGTCAGGCGCAGATGTTCGCCCCCGGCGAGGCGGCTCACATACAAATCTTGCTTGCCGTCGCCTCCTTGAACATAGGCGAGCATTTTTCCGTCGGGCGAAAGCGCCGGCCCGCTGAGGTTACCTTCCGTGGAGAGGAAGAGCCGTAGCTTGCCGCCATTTTGCATTCCGCCCGAGGGTTTGTTGAAGCGGCCATAGACCAACAGAACGACTGCTGCCGCTGCCAGCGCGCCGGCGGCAGCCAAAACATACCAAGCTCGAGATTTTGACTGAGGCTCCGCGCCAGCCACGTGAGGGGCGACGCCGGTGTCGGACTGGAGAGCCTCAAGCGCGGCGCGGATTTCGCTCGCGTGCTGATAACGCTTCTCCGGCTCTTTGGAGAGACAGTGCGTGATCACCGCGCGCAGGCCTGGCGTCACATGGGTCGGAAGTGACGCGGGTGATTCACGCAGAATTGCGGTCGTCAATTCGAACCCCGTGCGCCCTTGGAAGGGAAGCGCACCGGCGGCCATTTCGTAGAGCAACACTCCTAGCGACCAAATATCAGTTCGCGTATCGGGGACTTTCCCTTGGAGCAGTTCGGGAGCCATGTACGCCAGCGTTCCGGCGACGCCGCCCGAATCCAGGCTCGTCGAGCGCGTGACGCCCTCAAGCGATGCCTCCTTGATGTTCATTGCCAACCCGAAGTCCAGCACCTTGAGTTGGCCCGAGGAAGTCATTCGAACGTTGGCCGATTTCAAGTCGCGATGGAGAATGCCCTGGGTGTGCGCGTGGTCCATGGCGTCGGCAACTTGGGCGCCAAGGTCCAGCACGGATTCCGTGGACAGGCCATTGGATGGAATGCGCCGGCTGAGCGTTTCGCCGGCTAAGTATTCCATAGCGATATAGGGCTGGCCGTTGACTTCGCCGACTTCGTAGATCGTGCAGATATGCGGATGATTCAGGGCCGAAGCGGCGCGAGCTTCGCGCAGGACGCGCTCCCGCGACTCTGCGTCGGTAAGGTTGTTGGTGGAAGGCAGCTTCAGAGCGACATCGCGATGCAGCGTTTCGTCGCGAGCCCGAAAGACCACACCCATGCCGCCGGCCCCGGCTTTCTCCAGCACGACATAATGGGCGAATGTTTTGCCAACCATTAGGACTGACCTGTGCGCGGAATCATAGGTTGTCACGGGAATCCCGTCAAACTTCCGGAGCTCCAGAAACGTTGGCCTGACTAAAAGCCATGCCCATCGTCTAATTCGACGGGATCGGGAACTTTTCGAGGACGTTTGCGTATCCACTGATAGCAGCGAGGCCAAAAGAGCGGGGGTCAGGTATGTCCAGTAATGGCAATGGTTTAGGAAACGGGAAAAACAGCAAGAAGCGGCGCCGCATCATGTGGGGCGCGATTGCGGTGATTGTACTGGGTGGCGGTGGGTATGGCGTCAAGGCGGCGCTCAGCCCGAGCCGCACGATTGATCCTTCCAAGATTGCTTCCGCCGAGCGCGGCGACTTGGCTCGCGTGGTGGTAGCCACCGGAAAAATTCAGCCTCTTTCCAAAATTGAGATCAAGTCCAAGGCCAGCGGTATCGTCAAAAAGCTCTATGTGGATTATGGCGAGCGCGTCAAGCAGGGTCAGGTGCTTGCGGATCTGGATAAAGTGCAGCTCGAAGCCGCCGAACGCGCTTCGCGCGCCAACTTGCAAGCCGCCGAAGCGGCGCTGGATTCTTCCAAGGCCACACTCGAGCGCAACAAGGTCGATGCGGAAGGCCCGGACGTTCCGTTCTTGAAGCTCAATATGGAGCGTGCCGAACATATGTTCAATGACGGCGTGATGTCCAAGAGCCTTGTTGAAGACGCCGAGAAAAATTATCAGATGGCCTTGAACAAACAAGTGAGCGCGCAGCGCACGCTTGCAGTTTCACAAGCGGAAATCGCCAAATGTGAAGCACAAGTGGCGCAAGCGAGGGCTTCGCTTGAAAACGCGCAGGAAGATTTGCGCAACTCCACGATTGTAAGTCCAATTGATGGACTGGTCCTTTCGCGCGACGTGAATATCGGGGATGCAGTCAGCTCCATCCTGGTTCTCGGCTCCCAGGCGACGTTGGTGATGACACTGGGCGATGTCAGCGAAGTGTACGTGCAGGGCAAAGTCGATGAAGCCGACATCGGCAAAGTGTTTCTCGGCCAGCCCGCGCGCATCGTGGTGGAATCCTTCAAGGACAAGAAATTCACCGGTAAGGTCACCAAGATTTCTCCCCTCGGCAAGGAGAAGGACAACGTCACCACATTTGAAGTGCGCGTATCAATTTCTAATCCCGGCGGCGAACTGAAAGCTAACATGAGCGCCAACGCCGAGATCCTGCTGGAAGAAAAGAAAAACGTCCTCATGATCCCGGAAGCCGCGCTGATTTATGACAAAGAGCGGAAAGCTTCCGTCGAAATTCCCGATGCCAAAGGCGAAAACGGCAAGAAAAAGCTGAGCGTCAAGCTTGGCATCTCCAACGGCGTGAAGACGGAAATACTCGAAGGCCTCAACGAAAAGCAAGAAGTCGTCCTGCAATAGCTGCATCGAGCGGCGGAGCGCCATGTCATTCCAGGACTTACTGCGAGACACACTGGCGACGCTTTGGGCTCACAAGCGCCGCACCATGCTGACGATGTTCGGCATCGCCTGGGGCATCATCTCCATCACCGTGATGGTCGCGGCGGGCGAAGGGCTCGGCAAAGGCATTCAGAAAAATCAGGAAACGTTTGGCAAAGACGTGATGATCGTTTTTGCCGGGCGTACCAGCATGCAGGCCGGCGGGACGCGCTCCGGCCGCGTCATCCGATGGCGTGAGGAAGACTACATCCAGGTGGCCAAAGAAGCGGCCGCGTGCAAATACGTGATGCCAGAACTCGGCAACGATGTGCAAGTACACAGTCTTTTTAACAGCGGAAGCCTCCAGGTCGTCGGCGCCCTTCCGCCATTCACCGAAATCCGCAGTATCGACGTAGCGCAAGGCCGCTTCTACAACGAAGAAGACAACGCCGAAGCCCGCAACGTGGCTTTCCTCGGCAGCGACGCGAAAAAACAACTCTTCGCGGATCGCGAAGCCATGGGACAAACGATTGAGCTGAACGGGAATCCCTACACTGTCATCGGCATCATGAAGCCGAAGGAACAGAATTCCAGCTACGACGGCGCGGACGTTCGAAAAGTCTTTATCCCGTTCAACTCCATGCGCCGCGATTTTCCGAATAAGCCTCCGGCCGTCGAGCATAGCGTGGACCGCTTGCTCGTCGCGCCATGGTCGCTCGAAACGCATCTCGACTGCGTGAAACAAGTTCGCCGGACGCTGGGACGGCTGCACAGCTTCGATCCGCGCGACAAAGAGGCCGCCAGCATTTGGGATACAGTGAAAAACGCAGAAGCCAACCGCATGATCATCGTAGGCATGGAAGTGTTCATGGGCGCGGTTGGAGTAGCCACTCTTTTCCTCGGCGGTTTGGGCGTCATGAATGTGATGCTCGTCTCCGTCCGCGAGCGCACCCGCGAAATCGGCGTCCGCAAAGCGCTGGGCGCCACCCGCGAATCCATCCTGCGCCAGTTTTTTCTGGAGACCATCATCGTCGTCGCCCTGAGCGGCGGCACTGGCCTGCTCCTCTCTTACGGTTTTTGCGCGCTCGTCAATCTGCTGCCCATGCCCCCGTTTTTTGCGGGTTTACTCGCGAGCTGGAAGCTGGGCGCGCTGTCCATTTCGTTGCTCGGTTTAATCGCCGTTTTATCCGCGCTCTATCCGGCGAATCGCGCCGCTTCCGTCGATCCCATCGAAGCTCTCCGCTTTGAGGCGGGAGGGTAGATGCTCACTGAAATCTTCAAAGAGGCATGGGCAGCTTTAGGCAGAAACCCCGTGCGCAGCCTCCTCACCATGACTGGCATTGCCTGGGGAATCGTAGCGGTCACGTTGCTCCTCAGCTATGGTTCCGGCTTTCGTGGCGTGTTGATGTATACCTTCGAAGTCTTCGGCAAAGGCGCAGTAGTTTGCTGGCCAGGCACAACCAGTGAGCAGGCTGGCGGCGAGCGCGCTGGCAAGCCCGTGCGTTTCGAACAAGAGGATGCCGATTGGGTGAAAGCGCAATCACCGCTCGTAAAGCGCGTGACCCGCGAGACCGTTCGCTGGAAGGGAATTACGCACGAAGCGCGCCTCTCGGAAACCGCCATCCGCGGCATCTATCCCGAATACGGCGAAATGCGCAATGAAGATCCCATGGAAGGCCGCTGGATCACTGCCGAAGACATCGAGGAGCGCCGCCGCGTGGCTTTCCTCGGCGCCATCCTGCGCAGAAAACTCTTCAGCGGCACTCCGGCCATCGGCGAGACCGTGCGCATCGACGGCGTCAAGTTCACCGTTGTTGGCTCCATGGATACGAAATTTTCCGACAGCAACTATTTCACCAGTGACGACGAGTCCGTTTTTATTCCCTATACCACGGCGGGAGACTTGTGGGACGCGCGCTACGCCAGCGTGATGCTCTTCGAACCCATCGCGCCGAATTTTGAAGCCGACGCCATGCAGCAGTTCCGCGCGGCCATCGCGAGTCGCCAGCGATTTTCGCCGAGCGACAAACGCGCCATCACTATGTTCGGCCGCCAGGAGTTCAAGCCCATCTACGAGGGGATCACGCTGGGCATCGAGGCGCTGCTCTTTTTTGTGGGGGCTCTTACGCTAGGAATCGGCGGCGTTGGCGTGATGAACATCATGCTCGTCTCCGTGGAAGAACGCGTCCGCGAAATCGGCCTGCGCCGCGCGCTCGGCGCAAAAAAATCACACATCCGCTGGCAATTCTTGTTGGAAGCGTTGGTCATGACCTTGGCCGCCGGCGTCATCGGCATGATGCTTTCCGCCGCGATCACATCCGCAATCGGCACACTGCCCTTCCTCGGCCCTGCCTACGAAGACGACACCGGTAAAGTGGACATCCACCTAACTCTCTCGTTCGTCACCATGATGCTGTCCACAATTATCCTCGTCGTAGTCGGTGTGATCAGCGGCTGGCTCCCCGCTATGCAAGCAGCCAAGCTCGACCCCGTCGAAGCCCTCCGCTATGAATGAACTTGGGACAGCATAGCCTCGATAGCTTCGCCTATCCCGCCCATTCCGCCATGTTGTCATCCTGAGCGTAGCGAAGGATCTCGGCCGCAAATGTATCCCAATTACAGATTCAGTTGAGATTCTTCGGCGAACCTCATCGGTTCGCCTCAGAATGACAATCCAGATTGGAAGCTTAGAGAAAAAATCAGCTCTGTCCAAGGATGGAGTCGAAATAGACCAGCATTTCCGGCGAGTCCCACTGCTGGTAGCCGATGAACTTGCGAGCGATCTTCCCATTGCGATCGATCACATACGTCTCTGGGTACATCGATGTGCCGTAGGACTGCGCGATAGGCGAATGATTGTCTTTGGTAAGCGGATCGCGATAAGTCTGGAAAACCACGCCCTGTTCGCGCAGAAATTTTTCGTAAGCATCTGGATCTTCATCGGCAGCGACGCCAAGGATGATGCCATTCCGCGCCTCGATATGTTTCTGCAGCCGGTTTAGCGCCGGAGTCTCCTCTACGCACGGCGGGCACCAAGTAGCCCAAAAATTCAGAACCACCACATGGCCCTTATAATCGGTCAGATGTTTAGGCTTCCCGGCAATCTCCATCGGAAAGTCCCGCGCAGCCGTGCCGGCGATCGAGGCTTCGCCCTGACGATAACTCGGCATCGCAAAAAGGACTACGACACCTATTACGACCGCCAAGACTCCCCAAGCTGCTATTTTCTGGAGGATTCTCATCAAATGCTATACTAACGCAATCTCCCCAATCGGGATATGTCCCTTCCGCATCCAAGAGACCATGGAAAGCGAAGCACACAACCCGCTCGCCAAAGCAGCTCCCGCTGCTGCAGCGACCGTCGGCTCTGTCACTGCTGTTGTGCCAGCTCGCAACGAGGAGCCGGTCATCGCGGCCTGCATCGCTTCGCTGGCGAACCAGCCTGAAATCGCCGAAATACTGGTGGTAAACGATCAATCGACCGACGCGACCGCCAGCGTCGTGCGCGGTCTCATGGAGAGAATTCCCAACCTGCGCCTCCTCGAATCCATTGAATTGCCAGACGGTTGGGTGGGCAAAAACCATGCGTTGTGGGTCGGAGTACAAGAGGCGAAATCCTCCTGGTTCCTGTTCACCGATGCCGATGCCGAGCACGAGCAAGATTCTGTCGCCCACGCATTGCGAATTGCGAACGAACAAAACGCAGCCCTGGTTTCATTCTCTTCTGAGCAAATCACCAGGACCTGGTACGAAAAAGCTCTGATTCCCTATATCTACCTGCGGCTAGCCAAGCGTTTTTCCTACGAAAACGTGAACGACCCGAAGTCGCCGGCCGCCGCTGCCAACGGCCAGTTTCTGATGATGCGCCGCGATATCTACGACGCCATAGGTGGCCATCCCGGCGTCGCCGGAGAAGTGCTCGAGGACGTTGCCCTGGCCATGCGCGTTAAGGCTGCGGGCCATCGCATCTTCTTCGGCTCTGGCAAGGGCATCGTTCACGTGCGCATGTACCGCTCATTCCATGCGATGTGGCAGGGCTGGAAGAAAAATCTCTATCGCTTGATGGGCGGCACTCCCTGGACGCTCTTCCGCGAAATCGAAGCCAACCTGCCTTGGGCCGCTCTTGTGCTCATCGGGCTGGGACTCAAATTTCCCTTTCTGCTTTTCCTTGGAGTCTTGCTGCTAATCGCTCGCCAAACCAGCTATGGCCTCGACCTCGTCCGTAACCAATACCCCTTCTCCTTCATCTTTTACTATGTACCTGCCGTGGCGCTATATGTCGCCGTGCTCTGGGCGTCCTACCGGAGTCATGCCCGTGGAAGAATCGAGTGGAAAGGCCGGGAATACTCCGTAGGAGCTCCGGAAGCGGTAAAATAGAAGAACGCTCATGGTTCTCCTTACGCGAAAAATTGAGTTTGCCGCCTCGCACCTCTACCATAACCCGAGTTTTTCGGCAGAGGAGAACCGCCGCATTTTTGGAAAGTGCAACAACCCCCATGGCCACGGACACAATTACACGTTGGAAGTAACCGTCGAGGGCGAACCAGATCCGGTAACGGGTATGGTCCTGGACCTGAAGGAACTGAAAGACATTCTGGAACGCGAAATCATGCAGCGCATGGATCATCGCCACCTGAATTATGAGGTGGCGGAACTGGCCGGACAGATTCCGACCTGCGAAAACATTGTCCGCGTCATCTGGCAATTGTTGGAGCCGAAAATTACGCAAGGCCGGCTGCATCGCGTACGGCTGTACGAGTCGCCCGACCTTTTCGCCGATTGTTACCGCAATGGTGCTGCCGCAGCAGGGAAGTCATGACGGACACGCTCAAAATTGAGCTCGGCCGCCGGTACCGATTTTCGGCGTCCCATCGGCTGCATTCCGCGCATCTAAGTGAAGAAGAGAATTGCCGCGTCTTCGGGAAATGCAATAATCCCTATGGCCACGGCCACAATTATGTGGTGGAAGTCAGCCTCTCGGGAGAAGTAGACCCGGCCACCGGTATGATCGCGAATCTTGCCGATCTGGACGCCTTCGTCGAACGTCAGGTGCTTGACGAATTCGATCACAAGTCGCTCAACGAAGATGTCCCTGTGTTTCGCGAAAGAGTGCCCACCACCGAGAATTTATGCATCGAGATTTTTGAGCGCCTGAAATCCTTCCCCAAGGCCAAGCTCGAGCGCATCCGCGTTCAGGAGACGGGGAACAACAGCTTTGAGTACGCAGGGGAAAACCTGGAAGGGAACCGCTCGTGACCAAGCCAACGGAAGAAATTCTTCTGAACGAACAGGATCACAAAGAAATCGACGCGCGCCGGATTGCGTGCCACGTGCGCGAGATCATCAAGCTTATCGGCGAGGACCCCAATCGCGAAGGCCTGCGCAAAACGCCGGAACGTTTCGAGAAGGCGTTGAAGTATTTGACCAGCGGCTATCACCAGAATCTCGATCATGTCCTGAACGGCGCGACCTTCAGCGTCGCCTACGACGAGATGGTCATCGTCAAAGACATCGAATTCTTCAGCCTTTGCGAACATCACATGCTGCCGTTTTTCGGCAAAGCTCACATTGCCTATCTCCCTGACAAACGCGTCCTGGGTCTAAGCAAGATCGCCCGCGTCGTCAATATGTTTGCGCGCCGCCTGCAGATTCAAGAGCGCCTGACCAGCCAGATCGCCAAGTCCATCGAAGAAAAAATTGCACCGCAAGGCGTGGGCGTGATTATTGAAGCCCGCCACCTGTGCATGCAAATGCGTGGCGTGGAGAAGCAGCACGGCCAAGCCGTCACTAGCGCGATGCTCGGCGCTTTCCGCCACAATAAGCAAACCCGCGACGAGTTTCTAGCATTGATCCGCCCCCGAAAGAGCTAGGTAGGTCAGACACTTCTATCTGGCTTCCCCAAAGCGTCCGCAAAGCAAAATCCATTTTGGCGCTAGATTGGTCCTCTCGCACCCGTTACGCTGCTTGATGAGCACAGCATGACCGCGGACCAGGGGCCCATCGCCATCCAAGCAGCGTCCTCACCACCGGTCGCGCAGTCCGCCGCCCGCACTCATCGCTTTACGGTTGTTGTTTCCTTCCTTTCGATCTACCTCATCTGGGGTTCCACGTATCTCGCGATTCGCTACGCAGTAGAGACCATTCCGCCGCTCTACACGGCTGGTTTCCGCCACTTAATCGCTGGCTCGATTCTCCTCGCGTGGTGCCTCGCAAAACGCCTTCGCCCGACCTGGGCGCAAGTCCGCGCCAGCATCATTATTGGCGCATTCTTTTTTCTGATCGGTCACGGCACGCTTCATTGGGCGGAACAGAAAGTTCCCTCGGGCCTCGCCTCACTTCTTATCGCCAGCGAGCCCATTTGTGTTTTCCTGCTCAGCGCTTTCGTCGCCCGTAAATGGCGCTTGAATGCACCTCTTTTGATTGGAATCCTCTTCGGCTTCGGAGGTGTCGGCCTGTTGATGGGCCGAAGTGCGCTCAACTCTGGCCCCGGCGTCTTTGTTGGCTCCGTAGCCGTCGTGGTCGGCGCGTTCTCCTGGTCCGTGGGAATCGTCTACTCGCGGCGTTCCCATCTCTCCGGCCATCCACTTCTGTTGTCGGCGCTCTCGTTGCTTGCGGGCTCTGGGCAATTGCTTCTGGTCGGAACGATTGCTGGCGAATACCGCGGATTTTCCTTAGCGTCGGTCTCCTTCCGTTCCTGGCTGGCGCTTGGCTATCTCATTGTCTTCGGCTCCGTCGTAGCCTTCACCGCATACAACTGGCTACTCGAACACTACTCTCCCACGCTCGTCGCCACCCACACCTACGTCAATCCTATTGTTGCTGTCCTATTTGGCTGGCTCTTTGCCGGCGAAGCCGTCACTTTCAACGTTCTCCTGTCCGCCGCCCTCGTCATCGGTGCCGTCATGCTCGTCGACCGTGGCATGACCAACCTCCAGCAGAGCGCCTGAAGTTCAGCGATATCACGCGGCGCGGCAAAAAATGAAAAGGCGCGCCGCTGAACTGCGAGACGCGCCTATCATTTGTTAATGAGAATATTCGACGGTCACATCTTCGAGATGTCTACCGATGCCCGTGTCGTTTCCCAATCCATCCGCAGCGTACATCCGTGTGCTGTCTTGTCAAACGCGATGGTGAAGTTCTCCACCGCTGATGGCAGCGTCGAAGACTTCATGTCCACCCGCGCAAAGTCGGAATCCGCTCCAGGATAAGGGATACCCCATTCTCCGGTCTTCTTGCTGATCACCAGAGTCCACTTGTCCTTGTTAGGAATCGCAAAAAGTGTGTAATTGCCGGCTGGCACGTGGGTCCCACCCACCATCACCTCAGCCGTGGCAACAAACGTGGTCGCCTCATTGGCTCCGGCGCGCCACACTTCGCCGTACGGAACCAATCCGCCATAGATCTTGCGCCCCTTCGCCCGCGGGCTCGAATAATCCACCGCAATTTTCCCGCCCGCCAGCTCACAGCTTGCCTTTGCCGCTGGACTGGGTTTCGCGGCTTTGTCCATCTGCGCCGAACCCAGCACTGCCATCAAACCCAATGCCAGGGCTCCCACCGCCAAAACTGCAAATTGTTTTCTCATCCTTATCCCCCTAAGTTGTGCCCGAGTATTGAACCGGATTTGCCCGCCTAGTGCAACCCTGAATTCACCTCATTCCAACAGACGGCTAAAACCTCGACTTGTTTCACACTCCCCATGCAACCCCTTGCGAAAGTATAAGAAAGGGGCTAAACCTAAAGACCGTCCAGGGCTAAACAAACCAGTGGGACCTGCTTGAGGGGGTGTATATGCCAGAGTCACGTCGTCGCCTTTTGATGTCCCTCGTTGGCGCGGCCGGTGTATTAGCGCTCAGACCTGTTCTCTTGGCGCGTCAGGCGGGTACGCATCCCACGCCGCAGCCTCCGCAACCTCGTCCTTCCCCCAATGCCCCCGATGCGCACGTGCCCTACGGACTGAAGGACGGCCCGCAGGCCGCCACCGGGCCCGACCAAAAAACCTTAGACCGGGCAAAACAGCAAGAACTTCGGACCGATGTTTCCAAACTCTATGAAATGGTTTCTGAACTCAAGGACCAAGTCGAAAAAACAGACACAAGTTCGACGCTTTCCTTAACTGTTGTGAAAAAAGCCCAGCAAATAGAGAAACTAGCCAAGCAAATCAAGGAAGTAGCCAAGGGCTGAAGCGCTTCTTCGTAAGGGCGGCCTGGCAAACTGCGTCGCCTAGTGCGCCACGTTCGATCATCGCCCGTTCTTTACATTGCTTTACACTTTTGTTCTCTTTGTGTTAGCCTGAGTGGGTCGAAGAGAAGAGGAAAAAATTCAGGGGATGACGGAGAAGGGCACTTGAGCGCACCGAAAGCAGCGTTGATCGAACAGTTCCGAACCCATGTTAAGGATACAGGCTCACCCGAAGTGCAAATCGCGCTTCTAAGCGAGCGGATCAACTATCTGACGTCGCATCTCAAGTCCCACGTGAAAGACCACGCATCGCGCCGCGGCTTGATCATGATGGTCAATAAGCGCCGCCGTTTGCTGGACTATCTCAACCGCCGCGACCCGGATCGGTACCGCGAGATTGTTGATCGTCTTAGCCTGCGCAAGTAATCGTCCTGCTGTCGTAAAATCAGGGCGGTATCCACTGCGTTCTCAAGAAGTGGCAAATTCCACACGGAGTCTGTCGTCAGGCATCCGGCCGTTGTAGTGCCGGAATTTCTCGTGGTGTAGTCCGTCGCGTTTCGTTCGCCTCACATTGATTCTTGCCTCGTGCTCTTCCTCATGAATGGCCGCTCTGCGGTCAACGTAAACTCGTCTCAAGATGTCCCGCTCGGATGCGGGGCCAAAGGAAATGATTCATGTCTGATACTACGCACACACCCGCACCACATGTCGTTACAGTCGAAGTCGGCGGCCGTACGTTGACTCTCGAAACCGGAAAAATTGCCAAGCAAGCCAACGGCGCAATAACTGCGCGCTACGGCGACACCGTCGTGCTGACCACCGCCTGCATGGCTTCTCAAATGAACGATCGCGACTTCTTGCCTCTCACCGTGGACTACCGCGAAAACACTTACTCCGCCGGAAAAATCCCAGGTGGCTTCTTCAAACGCGAAGGTCGCCCCTCCGAAAAGGAGGTCCTCACCTCTCGCTTGATTGACCGCCCCATGCGCCCGCTCTTCCCCGAATCCTGGCGCAACGAAACTCAGATCGTCTCCATGGTGCTCTCCGCGGACAGCGAGAATGACCCCGACGTCATTGCCGTGACCAGCGCTTCCGCTGCCGCCTATTGCTCTGATCTTCCGTTTGAGAAGCCCATTGCCTGCGTCCGCGTTGGCCTCGTCGACGGCCAGTTGGTGATCAATCCCACCGTCGCTGACCAGAAGAAAAGTTTGATGAACATCATCATCGCCGGCACCGATGAAGCCATCGTCATGGTCGAATCCGGTGCGCTCGAAGTTTCCGAGGAATCCGTTGCCGATGCTCTCGAGTTCGGCCACGCGGCAATCAAGAGAATCGTCGCCGCCATCAAGGAACTCCACACCCAGCTCAAGCCCAAGAAAGTCGTTGTTGCGCCGTTGCCGTTCGATGAAGCCATCTACAAAGACCTCCAGAAAAAGTACGGCGATCGACTTCATGACGCGGTAAACACCGAAAAGCATCCCAAGAAAGAAAGCTACCACTTGATCGATGCTCTCAAGGAAGAGATCATCAAGTTGATCCCCGAAGAGCCCAAGAAGGAGATGGACGAGAAGCGCACCCTCACCAAGCGCGCTTTTGAGCGCCTCCGCGAAAATATTTTTCGTGACGACGTTCTCAACGCCCGCCGCCGTCCTGATGGCCGCGCCTTCGACCAGATCCGCCAAATCACTTGCGAAGTTGGCTTGCTACCCCGCGTGCATGGTTCCGCGCTATTCACCCGCGGCGAAACCCAGGCCCTCGCCACTCTGACTCTCGGCACCAAGGAAGACATGCAGCGCCTCGACCTGCTCTTTGAGCAAGATCAGTTCAACCGTTTCATGCTGCACTACAATTTCCCGCCGTTTAGCGTGGGCGAAGTGAAATTCCTGCGCGGTCCTGGCCGCCGCGAAATCGGCCACGGCGCTCTGGCCCAGCGATCGCTTGTGAATCTGCTTCCGCCCGAAGCGGATTTTCCTTACGCCATGCGCCTCGTCTCTGACATTCTCGAATCGAACGGTTCTTCTTCTATGGCCACCGTGTGCGGCGGCTCGCTCGCCCTCATGGACGCTGGCGTTCCTTTGAAAGCCGCTTGCGCCGGTATCGCGATGGGCCTCGTCGTTGGTGACAACAACAAGTACGCCATCCTCACGGACATAGCCGGCGCCGAAGATCACTACGGCGATATGGACTTCAAAGTCGCTGGCACTCGTGCCGGCATCACCGGCTTGCAGATGGACATCAAAGTCCTCGGCATCTCCATTGGCATGATGCGCGAAGCCCTCGCCCAGGCGAAAAAAGCTCGTCTCCAGATTCTCGATACCATGGAGAAAACGCTCAGCGAGTCGCGCACTACGATTTCTGCTTACGCTCCGCGCCTTTTCAAGCTGAAGATCCCACAGGACAAAATCCGCGACCTCATCGGGCCGGGCGGCAAGAAAATCCGCTCCATCATCGAAGCCACTGGCGTCAAAATCGACGTGCTCGAAGACGGCACTGTGCACATTTTTTCGACCAGCGGAGCCGGCGGCGATGCCGCTCTCGCCATGGTCCGCGATGTCACCGCCAGCGCCGAGATCGGCAAGACCTATCTTGGCAAAGTCGTTCGCCTCGCGGAGTTCGGCGCCTTCGTCGAACTTTTCCCCGGCACCGACGGCCTCCTGCACATCAGCGAAATCTCCGAACATCGCATCCGTGACGTTCGCGACGAACTGAAGCTCGGCGACCAAGTCCTTGTCAAAGTGCTCTCCATTGAGGGCAACAAGGTCCGCCTCTCCCGCAAAGCCCTAATCCGCGAAGCGCGCGAAAAGCAGCAAAAAGCGGCCGCCAGCGGCGGTGGCACTTCCAGTTCCTCAAGCGGCGAAGGCGGCTCCGGAGGCGATTCCGGCTCTCACGAATAACCGTTACATTCATCTCTCGTGAGGGCGTCCACTCCGGTGGACGCCCTTTTCATTTGTCATGGCTAGCGTAGGGGCACGATATCGTAGATTCCGGGCAGCAGCCGGAACATCGTGCCCCTCTTTCTCTTGACCTTGCTTTTGTCATGCTGCGCCACATTTGGTCGAGGCGTACGCGTTCTGTCGGCTCTGTGTAGGGGCGGGCCTTGGCCCGCTCTGCTGCGATTTCGTAGCGGCGGGCTTCAGCCCGTTCCCTCTTTCCCTTGCTTTTGTAGGGGCCGCCTGGCGTTTACCCCGACCGGGTCGGGGAGGCGGCCCGCTATTGACATTAGCTCTCCGTAAATGTACGTTTAGTCGACACGAACTGTACACTCAAAACTATGGCTAGAACCAATTCAATCCGCGGCATGGTGGTCTCCGCTCTCCAGGCGCGCGCTAACTTCTCTGAGCTCCTTCGCCGCGTCGAGCAAGAGCGTCGTTCCATGGTGATTGAAAAACGCGGCACTCCGCGGGCCGTCCTGCTCAGTATTCGGGATTACGTTCGCCTCGCTTCACCTGAACCGGAGGTTTTGCAAGCCATTGGCATGGAATCCCGTCGAAAAGGAACCGATGTGCTCACTTCGGCTCAAATCGACCGGATCATCAAGGAGGCGCGTTCTAAGAAACGGCGGCGTTGATGCTCGCGCTCCGCCTGGTTCTGGACACCAACGTCCTCGTTTCCGCGGCACTCAAGCCGGATGGTTTGCAGCGCACTGTTCTCTTGCTGGCACTGGCGAAGCCGGCGCGGCTGTACGTATCAGGTCCGATTCTCGCCGAATACAAAACCGTCCTTTCGCGCCCAGAATTGCAAATTCGCAAAGGCTTGCGGCACCGCTTCCTTCAACTCGTCAATAGCCGCGCGCATCAGGTTAAGCCCGTCCAGCACCTCGCAATCACGGCCGACCCGGACGACAATATTTTCCTGGAATGCGCCGACGCCGCCCGCGCAGATTATCTGATAACGGGGAACCAGCGTCACTTCCCACGATTCTGGAAGCAAACCAAGATCATCACTTCTCGTGAGTTTATCGACCTCGTCGCTCCCCATCTCCTCTCCTAAACAAAAAGCCCCCGAGTCAATCGGGGGCAATCGCAATAGACCTGCCGGCTTTTTCCTATCCTTTACTTCCTTTATCTCCTGTACCTCATTAACCTCATTTCAAGCGGGTGCACAATGCACTGCATCCAGCGCACCCCAAAGAGCATCCAGCGCCTCATTCGTAGTCTTCAAAATCTCTTCTTCATCTCCGCTGGCGTGCTCTTCCAGCCACCCGCGCCAGGCCGCCCGGTGCGCCTTGTCCGCTTCCTCGTGCACCTCGAAATACGCCAGTCCCTCGGGTTCTGTCACGCCGTAAAACTTCTTCAACCCATCGATCTTTGTCGTCGCAATCTCCGGCACCTGCGATTCATACGCATACAGCGCCGCCACCGCCTCAGCAACCGTCCGGTCTCCGCAAATTTCCCGGAACGTCTGCACTACCGCCTGCGTCCCCGGAAGGGCAGGGCAGCAAGTAATGTCATCTTCCCCCACGCCGACCGACGCCGCAAAATCCCGCCACAGCTTGGGATGGTTTCCCACCGGATTCTCTTCCTCCGCCAGGTTCTCCCGGATCAATCCTTGCAGCGGACCCTCTGTCCGCGCCGCCAGCACGCGCAAGTGCTTTGGGAACGCCTCCACATGCCGGTAATACTGCGCCGCATAAAGCTGCAGCGCCCCGCGGCTCAGCTTCCCCGCCTGCCAATCCTGATAAAAAGGATGCTTCAGCAAATTCTTTTCCGCGATCGCCGCATCCATCCGCGCCAGCATCTCCGCGTTGCTCATGGCCGTCTTCCTCCGTGTCTCGCGCCGGCCCATCCGCCAGCGCCCATCCCATCAAATTGGTGCCGCGCATTGTACCAAACTTCGCAGGAAATTGTCGGTAAGGACGGTGGGGGGACAGGTGGACACGTACTCGAATTTGTTTTGCCCACTGAAACTGATTCAACGCTTGGAACGTTCGACGTCGCGTTCAAGTTGCTGAATGATTGCTGACGCCAGGGCAGTCAGGTCGGGCGACAGGCGCACAGCCAAGAACATAAGGTCTGGTGTGTCTCCAATAAGAATCGCCGTTCCGCTGATGGGATATGCATTTTTCTTCAGCCTTGAATTTGTTCCCAATCCCTCTGTGTTTGCTGGGGTTTCGTATTCAACCATCTGCTCGTTCCGATGGGTCAGTTTATCTTCTGGATACGGGCCAAAGGGAAATGAGCTTGCTGGTGCAGTTCCTTCCGCAATTACACCCTCAACAAAAGACTTGTGGGCGGGAAAGACACGCGCAATAACTCGCGCAACGCCAAATCTTCCCGAAGTATCTCCGTTTTCCCCTACAAGTTCAATCGCCGGTCCAGTAAAGCCGGTCTAGGTGATCGAAAAGAAATTAGTAGCCGTGACCCGTTCGGGGCTCACATACAAAGCATAACCATTGGACCCGTATACACCAAAACAGGACCACCCGCGCGGTGCAAGAAAACCAAACCCTTGCTCTGATTTGTAGTAGGCCAGATGGCTTGCCGAATCCGCGGATATAGGCACCAGCTTGCTTGCGTCAGTGGGGGCATCTACGGCCCCTATCTGGCCGTCAGACTCGCACCCTACAAATGGGACGGAAGCGTCTGGTTTTTGAGGTTGCGAAGCTCTCGACTGCGCAAATAGTGGAGACTCTAGGCTCAACGCCAGTCCGATCGAGATGGTCAATATGCAAAAAGGAAGGAGAATGTGCTTCAGCATTTTGAACGACACCCCCAGCTACTTTCGTTCACTTTAGCGTACAACGAGGAGACTGTTGGGAGTGCAAAATGACAACTCCCGATGCACACGCTCGATCGTGGTTTCACCCTTTGCCACCAGCCCTGCCAGCACCATAGCATTTTCACATACGTCATCCTGGCCGAAGGCCCTTCCCTTCGTACATCCTTCATGGCTATAATAGCCATGAAGGAAACGAGGTCCGCCATGCGTACCGTAAATATTGCCAAACTGAAAGATCAGCTTAGCAAATATCTCACCTTCGCCAAGACCGGTGAAGAAGTCGTAATCCGCGATCGCAACCGCCCCGTTGCTAAACTGGTTCCGTTCCCTACGGAAAGTGCCGACGAACAGGAACTGGCACTAGTTGCGGCAGGGAAGTTGCGCCTGCCTGTCGAACGGCTTGATATTAAGGCTCTCTTGAAAATTCCGACCGGGACCGTCGAAGGAAACAAGGCTATTGAAGCCCTCCTTGCTGACCGGGAAGAAGGATTGTGAAGAAGACGACAGCGTTCTGGGACTCCAGTGCGCTGGTCCCCTTGTGCATCCGCCAAGCGGGCAGCCGTCAGGCTCAATTCTACCTGAGGAAGTTCGATCTCGTGATCTGGTGGGGGACTTATGTGGAAGTTCACAGCGCCATTTGCCGTCTTCGTCGTGAGCGCCTGATCAGCGACGACAACAAACAAGGTGCGGTAGCCCGTTTGCGGTTGCTTAGCCGCGGATGGAGAGAAGTCCTTCCCGACGATCAAGTCCGCGAGCTGGCAACCGAGTCACTCGATAAATATTCATTGCGAGCCGCCGACGCCCTGCAGCTCGCCGCTTCGCTGATTTGGTGCTGTAAGCAGCCCTCCCGAAGAAACTTTATTTGCGCGGATCGCCGCTTGGCGCAAGCGGCGGATGCGGCCGGGTTCTCCGTCCTCGAAATTCCTACCGCTAACCCATGAGCGCCGCCCATTAGCATGCGACAATCGCGGCTATCAGAATTCTTCCAGTCGCGATGGCTCCGGCGGCGATTCCTCACGTGCTAAATGGCGATAGAAGGGTGAGAGCCAGTTCCGTGCACCCGCTCGATATCTGCGCCTACTCCCCGCAGCTTCTCCACAATCCCCTCATACCCGCGATCAATGTGATACACGCGCTCGATCATCGTTTCACCGCTCGCCACTAGTCCAGCCAAGACTAGTCCCGCACTCGCCCGCAAATCCGAGGCTTGCACGACGCTTCCGGAAAGCGCCGCCGGACCGTGCACCGTCGCCGTATGCCCTTCGATCGAAATGTTTGCGCCCATGCGCATCATTTCGCTCGCATGCAGAAATCGGTTTTCAAAAATTTTTTCTGAAATCATCGACGTGCCTTCCGCCTGCGTGGCCAGCGCCATGAACTGCGCCTGCATGTCCGTCGCAAATCCCGGGTACTCTTCCGTCGTCACATCTGCGCCTACCAACTTCTTTGCGCCGCGCACGCGCATTGTCGTCCTATTTACAATCTCAACTGCTACGCCCACCTGCTCCAATTTCGCGATCACCGCGCCCAGATGCTCCGGTGCGCAATCCTTTAGCGTCAGGTCGCCCCCCGTAATCGCTCCCGCCACCAGAAACGTCCCCGCCTCGATGCGGTCCGGAATCACCGTGTGCTCAGTCCCATGCAATTCCTCCACCCCGCGAATCCGCAGCGTCGAAGTTCCATCGCCGCAAATCTCCGCGCCCATCTTCCGCAACATCACCACCAAGTCTGTCACTTCAGGCTCGCGTGCCGCATTCTCCAAAATCGTCTCCCCATCCGCCAGCACCGCCGCCATCAAGATATTTTCTGTTCCGGTCACCGTAATCTTTTCAAACTTAATGTGTGCGCCCTTCAACCGGCGCCCTGGTGAACCGTTGCCATGCACTTTCGCTTCGATATACCCGTGCGAAGTTGTGATCTCCGCCCCCATGTGCTCCAGCGCCTTCAAATGTAAATCCACAGGCCGCGCACCGATCGCGCATCCACCGGGCAACGAAACCCGCGCCACTCCCACCCGCGCCATCAACGGCCCCAGCGTCAGCACCGACGCCCGCATCGTCTTCACCAGCTCGTACGGCGCCTCCGCATGATTCAGCTTCGGCGTCTCAATCACGTAATCGCTGCTCGGAAACTCCGTGATCGACACTCGCGCATCCATAAACGCCAGAAGCTTGCTCATGGTAACCAGATCGCGCACCTTCGGAATGTTGTGCAGCGTCACCTTCTCGGCCGTCAACAATGCCGCTGCCATCACCGGCAGCGCCGAATTTTTCGCCCCGCTGATCGCGACCGTTCCCCGTAGCGCCTTCCCGCCCCGAATCCGAAATTTATCCATCCGCTCTCTCTATGTGTTGAGTTTTCAGTTGTTAGTTTTTAGTTTTAAGTAAAAAAAGGGAAAGAGATATTTTTTGTTTTTTTTGCGATGCTCAGCATTCCCCCAGCGCTTTTCTCAGATCGCCTCCCGCGTCATGCAACGCGGCAATGTCCGTGCCTCCCGTACAAAGATACCTTTCTTCTCCTACCAAAAACTTAAAACTAACAACTGAAAGCTCATTCTCCCAAGGCCTTTCTCAAATCTCCTCCCGCGTCCCGCAGTCGTTTCCTAGCCTGCGCAACTCCATCCCCAAGCTTTAACATCAATAATGCGACCCTCAAATCGCGTCCCCCCGCCCTCAGCGCCTGTTCCGCCGCAGACACACTCTTCCCACTCGCATCCGCTAATATCCTCACCGCCCGCCCCGCAAGCTTCTCATTCGTCAACAGCATGTCGATCATCAAGTTCTCGTACACATGCCCGAGCCGCGCCATCACTGCTGTACTAAGCATGTTCAGTACCATTTTCTGCGAAGTCCCCGCTTTCAGCCGCGTTGACCCCGTCAGCACCTCCGGCCCCACCTCTGGTGCAATCACTATCTTCGCCATCCGTCCCACCGGCATCCGCAAATTCGACGTCACCGCCACGGTCATCGCCCCAAGCGCCCGCGCATAGCGAAGTGCCCCCACGACGTAAGGCGTCGTGCCGCTAGCCGCAATTCCCACCACGACATCGTGCCGCATCAATCGTATTGCCCGCAGATCCCGCGCCCCGTTTCGCTCCGAATCTTCGGCCCCTTCCACCGCTTGCGTAATCGCTCGCCGTCCGCCCGCAATCAACGCCACCACCAGCTTTGGCGAAGTGCCAAACGTCGGCGGACATTCCGCTGCATCCAGGACCCCCATCCGCCCGCTTGATCCTGCGCCCACATAAATCAAGCGCCCGCCTTTTCGAATCGCATCTGCAATCGCATCCACCGCCCGCGCAATCGCCGGCAGCTCTCGCCCCACCGCGATCGCTACTTTCCGGTCCTCACGGTTCATCAGGCGCACAGTCTCTCGCACCGTCATGCGGTCGAGATTCTTTGACGCCGGGTTCCTTTTTTCCGTTGATCGCTGTTCTGCAAGCAGGCGTGCTGCGCGCCTGTGTTTCTTAGGCCGGGAAGTCATCCCCGCATTATACAGTTCGCGGAAAAAAATCCCTTGGTAAGCCACTCTTGACTGTGCAGTTCTAAGCACAGCAACTCATCCTCAACCAACGTCCTTTCGGTGGGAATCAGCTATTCTAGAAAGCGGTTAGCTCAGCCACTCTGTAGAGGCCGGGCTTTAGCCCGGCTCATTCATCAAAGCGCAATCGGGCGGCAAATTCATGTCCCTGGACATTCTCAAAACTCTTTTCGAGAACCACTTTCACGCCCCGCCCGAGCGCATCCTTCCGCTACAAGGTGAACTCGGCGGTTCCGGCCGAAAAATCATCCGTCTCGCTAACGATAGTCACCGCGCCGTGGGCATTCTCTATGGCGTCCGCGAAGAAAACATCGCCTTCCTCGAATTCTCCAAGCACTTCCGCCGTCACGCCCTCCCAGTCCCAGAAATCTACGCCGAAGATCTCGATCACGGCGCCTACCTCGAAGAAGACCTCGGCGACACCACTCTCTTCGAGTTTCTTTCCAAGAATCGCTCCGGCGCGAGCATTTCTCCTGAAGTAATCGAAGCCTATCGCAAAGTCGTCGCCGTCCTCCCGCGCTTCCAGGTCGAAGCGGGCCGCGACTTGAACTACAGCGTCTGCTACCCGAACTCCAGCTTTGACCGTCAATCCATCGCTTGGGACCTCAATTATTTCAAATACTATTTCCTCCGCCTCGCGGGTATCCCCTTCAACGAGCAAGCCCTCGAAGACGATTTTAGTCGTCTTACTGAATTCCTCCTTAGCGCTCCCCGCGATTATTTTCTATACCGCGACTTTCAATCCCGCAACATCATGTTGCGCAACGGCGATCCCTTCTTCGTCGACTACCAGGGCGGACGCAAAGGCGCACTCCAATACGACATTGCCTCACTCCTCTACGACGCCAAAGCCGATTTGCCCCCCGAAGTCCGCCAGCAACTCCTTGTTCACTATCTCGACCGCCTCTCCAGTTTCGTTCCGCTCGATCGCGCCGCCTTTGTGCACCACTTTTATCCGTACGTTTATATTCGCATCATGCAAGCGCTTGGCGCTTACGGTTTTCGCGGCTTTTTTGAACGCAAGGTCCATTTTCTCCAAAGCGTCCCCTACGCCCTGAAAAACCTACGCTGGCTCCTCCATCACGTCAGGCTCCCGATCCCTCTGCCCGCGTTGATGGAAGCGTTCAAGGGAATGCTGGCCTCGGAAAAATTGCAGGGCCTCGCGAGCGACGCCGACAATCTCGTTGTGCGTATCTTTAGTTTTTCATTTCACCAGGGTTTGCCCAAGGACGAAACCGGCAACGGCGGCGGCTTCATTTTCGATGGCCGCAGCCTTCCCAATCCCGGCCGCGAGGAGCGCTTCAAAACTCTCACCGGCAAGGACGCGCCGGTCATCGACTATCTCAATCAACAGGAAAGCGTTCACCAGTTTCTCGCCAGCGTTCTTTCACTGGTCGATTCAAGTATCGCCAGCTATCAGCAGCGCGGCTTCAAGAACCTAATGGTCTCCTTTGGTTGCACCGGTGGCCAACACCGCTCCGTTTTCCTCGCCGAGCATCTGGCGAAACGCTTACGCGGCAGGAATGGAGTCGAAATAGCAGTGCGTCATCTTGAGTTGGAGAAACTAGGCAAGCGGAAAGCACTCCTGTGAAAGGTTGCCACTCCGCTCTTCGCCGTTGTTGGGGCCGCCTTCTAAGGCGGCCCGTTTCACCGGAAATGTCCCAATGAAAGCCATGATCCTAGCCGCCGGACTGGGCACCCGCCTCAAGCCCCTCACAGACACCCGCCCCAAAGCTCTAGTCGAACTTTCCGGCCGCACCCTCCTTGAAATCACTATCAACCGCTTGCAAACCTTCGGCGTCACCGAACTCATCATCAACGTCCACCACTTCGCCGACCAGGTCATCGCCTACCTGAAATCCCACAATAACTTCGGCCTGCGCATCGAAATCTCCCGCGAAGATGATCTTCTCCTCGACACCGGTGGCGGCCTGAAAAAAGCCGCCTGGTTTTTCCTCGAGGATTCTAACTGTCTCGATGAACCCTTCCTCCTCCACAACGTCGACGTCATCAGCACCATCGACCTCCGCGCCATGCTCCAATTCCACACCGACAACCAAGCCCTAGCCACCCTAGCCGTCCAATCCCGCGACTCCTCCCGCCAACTCTTTTTTAACGACCAAAACGAACTGTGCGGCCGTCGCGCTGGCCGCGATCGAGAACCCGAAATCGTCCGCCCTTCAGATCATCTGCAGCCGCAAGCCTTCTCCGGCATCCACATCCTCTCCTCGCGCCTACTCCCCCTTCTGACGGAAGAAGGCATCTTCTCCATCATCCCCTCCTACCTCCGGCTCTCCGCCCATGGCCAAAAAATCCTCGCTTTCCGTGCCGACCAATACTATTGGCGCGACCTCGGCCGCCCCTCCGACCTCGCCCAAGCCGCCCTCGAATTTCAGCAAAACGTTTTTCCCTAGTTCAAACCCCTTTCAACCTCTGTTTCGATAGAGACAATCCATCTTGCGCGACACGATAGTCTTTGTATCCCCCGCCTCTTTCAAAACTGTCAAAATATATTCTTAGCCATGAGCAACGCTCCAACTCCAACACCCCCTCCGCCCGATCCTCGGCGCGCCTATACCAAGCAATTTCGTGTGTCGGCACAGCTCCGATTCATAGCGATCTGCCTCGCCTTTCTCGCCTACGTGCTTCTTGGAATCAGCCAGTGGTCTGCATCGTTGGCGCAATCCGCAACCAACAATTTCTACCTCCAGCTCCTGATCTGCTGGAGCGCACTTTGGCTGCTCTGCGCCGTCTCCCAACTGCCAGCCTCCCTATACCGCTTCTTTTTGGACCGCAGGTTCCACGTAGCAAAATCTGGCGTTCGCTCCTGGCTGCGCGATTTCCTTAAGTCCTGTGCGCTGGGGTTCGCTTTTGGTGCCGCGATTGTCGGGATCGCTTTCGCTTCGAACAACGTGTTTCCCTCTTCCGGATGGCTACTCGCCGGGCTTCTCGCTTCATTTCTCTTTATGGCCTTCAATCGCTCGCTTCCTTGGATCCTCTCTTTCTTCTACCCAGTGCTTCCTTTGGCCAAAGAGTCTCTTCAGGAAAGACTCACTCAATTGGCCGCCAAAGCGCATCTTCGCGTAGGCACCATCTACGAATGGCGCATCTCCGAAAAGACCCGCAGGGCCAACGCGCTGGTCACTGGCATTGGCTCAGCCCGCCGGATCTTGCTCACAGACACTTTGATCTCCTCACTGTCCGAGGACGAAGTCGACGCCATCGTCGCCCATGAGTTAGGCCATTGCGCTCTCCACCACGTGCGTGCCAGGCTCCTTCTCCAAAGCCTCATTTTCGTGGCCATCTTTTACGTGATTGGTCTTGCAGTGCGCCACCGTCTTGTCATTTTTACTGACGGAAATGGAAGTTGGAGCGATCTAACCCTCGTTCCCGGTTTTTTCATCTTTTGGAGTCTTGGCTACCTCTACGGCAACGTCCTTCTTAATGGACTCTCGCGAAAGCAGGAGCGCGCCGCCGATCTCTATTCCTGGACCTTGCTGGGCCGCTCCGGCCCGTTCATCACCGCTATGCGTAAATTGACCGAACTCAATCTGTTTGTTTTTGACAAAAAGTCCGAGTGGAGGTTCACGCATCCCGCCACCTCCGACCGCATTGCCGCCGCCGAAGAGTTTGCAAAAGCCCACGGTGAGACGCTTTCCGTGGCTCAAGTTGGCGACGCAACCGCCCCAGTACGCGCTTAGCAAAACGCTTTTTTGCCCTTGCGCTCACTCTTTCGTTTGCTTCCATCCATTCCCATCCCCCAAATATTTCATCGGCGTCGTTCCCAGCTGCTTCCGGAACATCGATATAAACGCACTTGGACTGCTATACCCCGCCTCCAAAGCTGCCGCCGTCACCTTTTCTCCCGAAGCCATCAGTTGCAATCCGTGCAGCAGCCGCAGTTGCTGCCGCCACTTCCCAAAGTTCATCTTCGTCTCTTCCAGAAACACGCGCTGAATCGTCCTCTTGCTCGCTCCACAATCCGCGGAAAGTTTTTGGAGATCTCTTTGGTCTCCTGGATCAGCCAACAACGATTTCACCACGCGCATCGCCCGAGAGTCCGTCGGATGCGGCAATTGCAGCGGGATCGAATCCACCGCTTTCAACTGATCCACAATCACTTCGATGATCCGCCGCTCCGCCAAAGCCTCCTTGCTCAACCTCTTGAACTTGCAAGCATGCAGAATCAGCTCCCGCAAAAGCGCCGTAACATTCATCACAAAACATTTCCCCCGCAGCGTTCGGCAAAGTTTCGGCAGAAAATACAGCGTCCTCATCGAAACCGGCCCCGACATGGCAACCGAGTGCGGCGTATCCGCGGGAATCCACACCGCCCGCAGTGGCGGCACCACCCATACGCCTTGCTTTGTAGTCAGCGTCATCACCCCGCTCGAAGCGAACAATAGTTGGTCCTCCGGATGCGAATGCTCAATGATCACATGGCCATGTGCGAAATCAGCCGACACGCTGGCCAACTCCCCGAGCAGCCGCCCGTCCGCCGCAAGAAGTATGCTTTGGCACTTGTGCGACATTTCTTGTCACAATATCGAGAGTATTTGCCCGCCGCAAGTGCTATTCCTGATGAGGCCGAAGTCCCGGTGGAACAGGCACTCTTGCCTGTTCTCCGAGGCGACCAACTCTGCAGAATCATTTCTTTCTCAGCAGACCGTTAGAAAGACGTACCGGGAGGCATGCGATGCTCGCATCAGCAAAGTTAGTCGGCTTCATCCCCACAACGGACTACGACAAAGCCCGTGTCTTTTACGAAGGAAAGCTTGGATTTCAGTTTGTGAGCCTCGACAAATTTGCGCTAGTCATGAGCATCGGCGACCACATGATTCGGATCGCGAAGGTTCCGAATTTCACTCCGCTACAAGGCACCATCCTTGGATGGGAAGTCCAAAACATCGAATCCGCAGCCGCGTGGCTCCGCGACCGCGGCGTCCCTCCGGAAAAGTATCCTTTCGCCCAGGACCAAACCCTCGGCATCTGGACCACCCCCGACGGCAGCAAAGTAGCCTGGTTCAAAGATCCCGACGGCAACATCCTCAGCGTCAGCCAGCACGTCTCCTGACAAGGCCAGGCCGCCAGATCAAGCCATGTCGATCGTATGTTGAATTTGTGTTGCTGACTGAGAACTGAAACTGGACCACTGAGGACCATCTCACCTCGCGGGGCCTGGTGCCGTTGCAACTTTCCGTATACTTCTTCTGCGACTAAAAATCTAAGACTAACGACCGCTTCATTTCGCCGGTGCGGCCGCTGTCGCAAACCCCAGCGCCTGCATCACCGCGTCATGCAGCGCCACGCGCACCTTCTGGATCTTCATGTTTTCACGCGTCGGATGCACGCGATTGGTCAGGAACACGACAAAAAGCTGACGGTCCGGATCGATCCAGATCGAAGTCCCAGTAAATCCGGTGTGGCCGAAAGTGTGCGCCGATAAATAGTGCCCGCTCGATCCGCCCTCGGTCGGCACCGCCCAGCCGAGCGTCCGCGTGCCGCCGGAAAGCTGCTGTGGAGTCGTAAATTGCGCAATCGTCGCGCGCCGCAAAATTCTCTGATGCCCGTAAACGCCGCCGTTCAGCAGCATCTGGCAAAACGCTGCCAAGTCCGGCGCCGTGCTGAAAACGCCTGCATGCCCTGAAACGCCGCCGATAGCGAACGCATTTTCATCGTGGACTTCGCCTTGCACTAGCCGGTGCCGCAGATTATTGTCAATCTCCGTGGGCGCAATCGTCGGCCACAACTTTTTCGGTGGCCGGTACATCGTGTCCCTCATGCCAAGCGGTGAAAAGATGTAGCCATTCGCGAGATCGTCCAGCTTTCTCCCCGTCAACCGTTCAATGATCTCCGCCATCAAAATAATTCCCAGGTCCGAATAGACTTCCTTCGTCCCCGGCTCGTAGTCCAGCGGCTCTGCAAAAATCTTCGTCAGCGTGTCCTGCTTGCTCTTGGAAGTCCGCCAGTATTCCTTAAATGGCGGCAGCCCCGAAGTGTGCGTAAGTAAATGCCGCACCGTAACTCGATGCCGCCACTCCGCGTTCGGCCCGCTCGCCCATTCAGGAAGGTAGCGCTCGATCTTTGCGTCGAGGTCCAGCGGAACAGGGAAGTCGCCTCCAGCTAATTTTGCTACCAGCGTGGTCGTCGCCACCACTTTCGTTAGCGAGGCGATGTCATACATCGTCGCCGGAATTGTCGCAGGGGACTTCGTGTCATAACTCAATTTTCCAAACGCATGCAACGCCACTTTTCCGCGGTAGCCAACTGCCAGAGTCGCTCCTGGAAACGCCTTGTCCGCAATCGCTCTCTCGATCACTTCGAAAGCCGGCTGTAATTGCGCTTCGCCGCGCACGTCCATCGGCTGCAGCGTCATCGGACTCGCCTGCAACTCCATTCCAAATCCGGCCCTCAGGTCCACGCCGGGGATCGTCACTGGCGATTTCCCGCGCACAGGAATTTCCCCAAACAGCGCACGCGCCACCGAAATCTGTGCGACATCGCTGATGCCAAACGCCGCCAGCCACGTCTCCGCTTGCGGAAACCGTTCAATCAAATATGGACTCCCAAACCCCACCGTAATCACCGGCTTGCCCGTTTTGTAGATTTGCTCAGCAAGCGCCGCCTGCTCCACCGGCACATCCACATTTCCTTTGCGATCGCTTACGCGCACAAACAGAGCGAGAATCGCGATGTCGTAACTTTCAGGCGGCGGCAATTTCAGAGTCGAAGCGTTCACAAATCTCGTGTCCGCCCGCAGTGTTGTCACCGAATCGAATCGCGTGCGCAACTCGCGTTCAAGGTCTTCGCCCGGATACGGCTCCGGATCAGCGTAAAACGCCAGCAGCAGCGCGCGCGCCGGCTTCGTACCATCGAGCGGCAAACGGTGCGGCGTATCGCGAAGCAACGTTGCGCCACGATCGGAGATTTCCTGCGCTTCGCTTTGCCACGCGGCGCTGCCGAAATGTTTATTTAGCTCATTCACGTCCACGAGGCGGCTGGCATTCAGCCCGAGCCGCGCTTTTGCTTGCAGAATCCGCCGCACCGATGCGTCGAGGCGTTCTTTCGAAATTCGCCCAGACTTCACTGCGCCTTGCAACGCTTCGAACGCTGCGTCCGGTACTGGCGGCATCAGCAAACAGTCCGCTCCTGCCACCACTGCGCGCACCGCCGCTTCACCCGGCGCATAGCGTACGGTGATCCCACCCATGTCCATCGCATCGGTGACGACTAGTCCCTGAAATCCAAGTTGAGTGCGCAGCACGTCCGTGAGGATATTGTGCGAGAGAGTTGCGGGCGTATTCGGATCGGGTTCCAGTGCAGGGACATTCAGGTGCCCGGTCATGATGCTGTCGACTTGCATGGAAATCGCAGCGCGGAAGGGAACAAGCTCAAGATCATTCAGCCGTGCGCGGTCGGCGCGAATCACCGGCAGATCGATATGCGAGTCCGCCGCTGTGTCACCGTGGCCAGGAAAATGCTTAGCGGTTGCCAGGCCGCCATTTTCCTGCACGCCGCGAACGAATTCCGTCACAAATTCCGCCACGCGTGCCGGATCTTCGCCGAAGGATCGTGTATTGATGATTGGATTTCCGGGATTGTTGTTCACATCCGCGTCCGGTGCGTAAATCCAGTGAACTCCAACGGCGCGCGCCTCAAGCGTCGTAGTTTTGCCCATGGTGTAGGCATCTTTCAGATTGCCGCCGGCAGCGAGCGCCATCGCCGTCGGAAACGACGTACCTTCATCCAACCTCATAGCCGTCCCACGTTCGAAATCTGCGCCAATCAGCAACGGCAGTTTCGACTTGGCCTGGAGTTGGTTGTTCAACACTGCTGTCGGGTAAGCCTGGCTCTTCACGATTCCCAGCGGCGATCCGTGAGTAATATTGATGAAGCCCCCGACGTGCAGATCGGTCACATCGTGCATGATCTGCCGATAGGCCGCCGTGTCCGTAGCCGTCAAGCTCCCGTGGTAGGTAGAGAAAAGAAGTTGGCCGATCTTTTCGTCTACCGTCATCTTGCGCAGCGTGGATTCCACCCAGGCGTTTGCGGCGGTCGATAATTCTCTTGGTGCGCTCTTGGCGGGGACTGTGCCTTGCTTTGCGGCGGCTTTCTTTGCTGCCGTGCTGCCGCTCTGGCTGCGTGCGTTATAGGCCATAAGAAGAACGATTAAGACAGGAATCAGGAGCAAAAAACGGACGCGGCGTCCTTCCATCGGCTAGAATCCCCTTTGGCCGCCAGCGGTCTGCATTTATAGATAGCACACGCACATCACGCTCTCAACGCGGCTTCGGCCAACGCGTTCCAGAATATCATTGTATGGTTCCAATAGCGGGGGACACATTGGCCAGACCACAGCGCGCGCATTCCATTTTCATTCATTTAGCGATATTGGTCGTGTGGTTCTCGGCAGGGAATCTGTCGGCGCACGCCACATCAAAACATTCCGGCCACGCGGCGCGAGTGCAGACTGGTCTTGACGTTCTCGAAGCGCAAAAGTTCGCGCCTCTTCGCGGCAAGCACATCGGAATCATCACCAACCACACCGGCCGTGACTCGCAAGAACGCAGCACCGTTGACGTTTTATCGCACGCAGCCGGCGTGCAAATTGTGGCCATGTTCAGCCCGGAGCACGGACTCGCCGGCCGCAACGACGAAAAGATCGCTTCCACTAAGGATCCTTCGACAGGTTTGCCAGTCTATAGCCTCTATGGTGAAACGCTCCGTCCCAACGACGAAATGCTCAAGGGAATAGATGCGCTGGTATTCGACGTCCAGGACGCGGGCGTGCGCTTTTATACGTACACGGTGACGATGGCTTACTGCATGGAGGAAGCCGCCAAACGCAACATCGCTTTCTTCGTTCTTGACCGCCCCAATCCGCTGGGAGGCCAGATTGTGGAAGGTCCGATGCTCGATGCCGACAAAACAAATTTCGTCGGATATTTTCCGTTGCCGGTGCGCTACGGCCTCACGATTGGAGAGCTCGCCCAGTTCTTCAACGCCGAAAATCACATCGGAGCCGACCTCCACGTCATCGCTATGAAGAACTGGCATCGCAATTATTTCTTTGAGAGCACCGGAATCAAGTGGATTCCGCCATCGCCGAATCTGCGCACGATTAAGGGCTCCATTCTTTATCCGGGCATTGAGATTCTGCAAAACGCGGGGGTCTCCGTTGGCCGCGGAACCGAAACACCTTTTGAAGAATTTGGCGCGCCCTGGCTCGAGGGAGAAAATGTCGCCGCGGCGTTGAACGAGCGTCATCTCCCAGGTGTGCATTTTGCTTCAAAACCGTTCATCCCAATTGCAGGGCTATACGCTGGTCAGCGTTGCGGCGGTGTGGCTGCCCGGGTTACCGATCGCGCGGCCGTGCGCTCGATGCGTGTGGGATTAGAAGTCGCCGCGATTCTTCAGAAACTCTACGCGAAGCAGTTCGACGTCTCGAAGCTGATCACGCTGGTTGGAAATTCAGACACGATCCAGCAATTGCAGTCCGGCGTAGCTCCCGAAAAAATCATCGCCAGCTGGACCGACGCACTGGCAGCCTTCGAGCAAGTCCGCCGCAAATATTTTCTCTACAAATAGATTTCTTCCGAGTTGTGGTAGAGTCTCGTTCGTCATGCGAATCGTTTCGCTATTGCCTTCGGCTACGGAGATTTTGTTTGCGCTGGGGTTGGATCGCGAGGTTGTTGGCGTCAGTCACGAGTGCGATTTTCCGCCGCGTGCGCGAACCAAGCCGGTGGTGATTCATTCACGATTGCCGCACGATACTTCGCCGGCGGAGATTGACCGGCTGGTGAGCGAGTACGTTCATCGCGGCGAGAGCTTATACGCCGTCGATGCAGAGGTGCTGGAGTCGCTGACGCCGGACCTGATTGTTACGCAGGATCTGTGCCACGTGTGCGCCGCGTCGCCAGATGATCTAGCAACGGCGCTGGCGCGATTCGAGCGGCGGCCTGAGGTTCTCTGCCTCAATCCTCAGGATTTGGGTGATGTGTGGCGCGACATTCTTTGGGTGGGAGAAGAATCCTGCCGAGGGCCTCAAGCGGAAATGCTTGTGGAGCAGATTGGCGCGCGGCTCGGCGCGCTGGAGCGGCATTTGCCGCCATCGACGGAACGTCCTCGCATCGCATTTCTCGAATGGCTGCAGCCGTTTTACGTTGGTGGCCACTGGGTTCCGGAAATGATCCATCTGGCTGGCGGCCTGGATGTATTGGGGAAAGACCGTACGCCTTCTTTCCGCGTGCACTTGCAGGACATTGTCGAAGCAGAACCGGATATTTTGTTGATTGCCCCTTGCGGCTACGGCGCTCAGCAAGCGCGCGACGAATACCTGTCGATGGAGCTTCCCGAGCAATGGAACGCGATGCCCGCGATTCGCAACGGGCGGGTTTACACGCTGGAGGCAAATAGTTACTTTTCACGGCCCGGCCCACGGCTAGTCACAGGCGTCGAGACCCTTGCCAAACTTTTCCATCCTGCGGTTGAAGTTTCCCGCGAAGCCGAGGACGCTATCCTGCCTATACCGGCGCGCGCGGCACGAACCGCCTCCGTCTAACAGTCTCCTTTCCAAACGTTGATTCTTGGGCACATGCTCTTTACGTGCTTTTGACAAAAGTTCCTATACATATAGGATTCTTATATGTAAGGGAGAGCCCTATGATTGGCCCGGGAATCAAACGAGGCACTGCGGAGCTTGCGATACTCAGCGTACTTGAAGACGGACCGCTGCACGGCTATGAGCTGGCGCGGCGCATCGAGCAGCAAACAAAAGGAGCGTTACGTTTCACGCTCGCCGCACTTTATCCGATGCTGTACCGAATGGAGCATCAGCAGTGGATTCGCGGATCGTGGGAAACCGGCGACAACGGGCGCCGCCGCCGCTGCTACCGGTTGACGCCCCCGGGGAAGAAAAAGCTTTCACCGCTTCGAAAGGAATGGTCGGAACTTTTCAGCGCGCTTCAGAGGCTAAGCAAGGTGTCGCATGCGTGATTGGGAGGCAATTGTCGAACAGCACTTGAAAGGCATTGCGCTGGATCCCGTGGAGTACGCCGAGGTGATTGCGGAGCTTGCAGCGCATCTTGCGGAGTCTTGCGAAGAATTATGCAAGCAAGGAATGGCGGAGGAGGAAGCTGTGCAGCGCACGTTATCGCAAGTCGAAGATTGGGGGAAGCTGCGCCGACTGATTCAAAACGCCAGGACAAGGGAGAAGGTCATGACAAATCGCGTCAAGCAATTTTGGTTTCCTGCCCTAGTGACACTGTTGCTGTCGATGGGCCTACTCATGCTCATCCAGCTTTTTGGCCCAAGTCCCTGGGTGATTGCCCGGAAAAGCGCGTGGTCTTTGATCGCGCCTGTCACGGTGGTTTATCTCCCCTGGGTGTTCTCACTGCCTTTGGTTGGCGCCCTGGGGGCATACCTCTCGAATCGAGCGGGCGGATCGCGGCGCGCCATACTCTTTTCGATTGTTTTTCCTGTGCTGCCCTATCTGGCTTTCTTCCTGGTGGCGCTACCCGTGACAGCCATCCTTAACGATCGCCTCGGGCACAGCATCATGCTCCTTGCTTTGTTCGTTGGCTTATTAGCATGGGCGGTGGCGCCGGCCGCTGCTCTGCTCGCAGGTGGGCTGCTTGCTCAATTCTTCTTCTCACGGCGGCTGGACGCCCGGCGAATTGCTGGCAGTTGAGAGCGATCGGTTCCAGCGGCGATAGAGGGGAAGTCCCGCGAGAATTAGCAGGAGGCCGATGGAGGAGCGGCCGGGACGCTCTATCCAAATGTTTACGGTGAGGGCTAATGCTCCTGCTACGAAAAGGGCAGGGACCCAGGGATAGCCCCAGCAGCGATAGGGACGAGGGAGCTCGGGCTCGGTCTTGCGCATACGAAATAGCGCCAGAACCGCGGAGCCGTAGAAAATCCAGGCCGCAAAGATGAAAAGATTGGTGAGCTCTTCGAAGGTTCCCGTGAGCGCCATTAGGCTTGCCAGCACGCCTTGAAAAATCAGAGAGCGTCCGGGGGTGCGGAATTTGGGGTGGATGCCCCCGACAATTTTGAAAAAAATTCCGTCGCGAGCCATGGCATAGCCCACACGCGCACCGCTCAACACGGAAGAATTCATCGAACCGAGGGCGGAGATGACCATCGCAAGTGTGATCCAATTGGCGGCGGTGGCTCCTTTGATGTGCGCCACGACATCGGAGGCAATATGCTGAGAGGCGGCCACAGTATCGAACGGCAGCACTTTCAGACACGCAGCGCTGAACAGGAGATAAACGACGGCGACGAAGCCGACTCCGCCGACCAGCGCGCGCGGGAAATTCTTCTGTGGATTTTCCACTTCGGAGCCGACCAGGTTCAGGTCTTCCCACCCGTCGTAGGCCCAGAGCGCCGCGGCTAACGTCGCAAGAAACGCACTAAAAATCGCGCCAGCACCCATTCCCGCCGCAGGCCAAAAGGGTTGCGTCCCGCTCGGCTGTGTGCTTACGGGCGCAAAAAACGCTACCCCAATCACAATCGCAACGGAAGTGATTTTGATGGTGGTGAGGAAAACCTGGACCGCGCCACCCAGCCGCACCCCGAGATAGTTCACGCCTGTCATGATGAGCAGCCAGACGACAGCGAGCGGCTGCGCCCAGGTGAACACGAAATCGTAGGGCTTGATCCAGCCAGTGAGACCGGGAATGGCGATGTGCACTGTAAAAAGAGGAATGGCGATACTTGGGACCAGAAAGCTGAGAAAACGCATCATACCAGCGGCGATGGAGGCCAGCGAACTGGGGCGGCCGACTATGGAATGCATCCATCCGAAGAGGAAACCGTAGATAGGGCCGAAGCCGCGCCGCAGATAGGCGTATTCGCCGCCAGCTTCAGGAATCATGGAGCCCAGTTCTGCGAAGGAGAAGGCACCGAAGATGGAAAGAATTGCGCCGATGATCCAGGCGGCAAAAACGACCGAAACACTGCGGCCTTCGCGGGCCATTTCGGCGGGCTTCAGGAAAATGCCGGTGCCAATCATGGTTCCGACGACGATGGCAGCGGAAGCCCACGCACCGAGGCCGCGGACTAGTTCCAGACGTTTTTCGGTCATGTCACCTCAAACAGACTTTGTATAACCGCATGTTCTCGCAAACTGGTCCGCAGCCTGCCGCGGCGGGCGCCTTTAGGGCCGGCGGATTCGGCTCGCGAGCGATCCAGCGAAAAACGTGACGAGCGCGCCAATCATGAAGTACCACGTATACGCCACGCTCGTAAACTGGAATACAGATAAAACCGCGGCGAGTCCAACGATCATTCCGGCCAGGGCGCCGCGCGCGTTGGCGCCGCCGTCGAAAGTGCCGAGAAGAAAGAGTCCAAGCAGGCTACCGAATGGCAGCGAGGCCACGGTCAGTCCGGTTTCGAGCAACGGCCCCCACTTCACCAGGCCGAATCCCATCAGCACCAGGCCCCACACGAGCGTCATGCCGCGGGAGAGGCGCACGAAGCGGTCGGAGTCCGCACTTTGCCCGCGCAGTTTTGCAAAATCGAGCACGCTCGAAGCCGCGAGAGAATTCAACGAACCACTGGCATTGGACATGGCGACGGCGACGATGGAAGCGAGCAACAAGCCGGCCAGTCCCACTGGCATCTCGCGCACTAGAAAAAGCGGAAGGATACGGTCGGTGCGTTCGCCGGCAGCTAACAACGGCGAGTGCTGCGCGAACACATAGAGGAGAATGCCAATCAGGAGAAACACGGTGAATTGCACAAGCACAATAATGCCGCTGACGAGCAGGGCGCGGCGGCTGTCTCGTTCGTTTTTCGCAGCGAGGAGTCGCTGCACTATGATTTGATCTGTCCCGTGCGTGGCCATGGTGAGAAAAGCTCCGCCGATGAGTCCAGACCAAAAGGTATATTTCGTTGCAAGGTTCCACGAAAAATCGAGAAGTTGCAGCTTGTGCCCGGCCGCGTAGGCTACTTGAGTTACTTCGTTCCAGCCGCCGGGAATACGGTGAAGCAAAACGAAAAACGTTACGGCGCTGCCCGTCAGATAGAGCAAGAGCTGCGCTACGTCGGTCCAAATCACCGCTCTCATGCCGCCTTCGAAGGTGTAGAGCACGGTGAGCGCGATGACAATGACGACTGCCAACTTCTCGGACGTTCCGAGGACGACGCTCACGACCAGCGCAATGGCCGAAACTCGAACGCCTTCAGCGATGGCGCGCGTGATCAAAAAAGTGCTGGCTGCGACCGCGCGCATCTTTTCGCCAAAGCGTTTTTCGACGAGGGCGTATGCAGTGAAAAACTCACCGCGAAAGTAGCCGGGGAGCAGAAGAAAGACGATGAGGACACGGCCTATCAGGTAGCCGAATACCAGTTGAAGGAAGGTCAGGTTTCCGCCATAGGAAATGGCCGGAGCGCCGATGATCGTCAGCGTGGAAGTTTCCGTGGCGACGATCGAGAACGCGAGGGCCCACCACGGCGCGGTGCGGCCCCCCAAAAAATAGTCCGTGGCGTTTTGCTGGCCACGGCGGAAGTGGATTCCCAGCGCAGTGACGCCCAGCAGGTATGCAATGACGATGGCCAGGTCCAGCGGATGGATGCGCATGAAGTATCGTTCCCGCGGCGACCGCCCCTGCTGCGGAAAAGTGTGTTGAGGATAGTGGCGGGGTGCAGCCGCGTCAAGAAAACTCTAGTGAGCAAGGAGGCGCACGCGATACCCGTTAATTTTTCCGGTTTGCGCACCGGCTCGGCACCTGGCGCTACGATTGTCGAGGGTTCTCGCATATCCTTTTCCTATGCGCTACGTTCTGGGATTTGACGGCGGAGGTACGAAAACGGACTGCGTCCTCATGGACGAAGTCGGGGGCATTCTGGCGCGCTCGCGCAGCGGATCCTCCAATCCCACTACCTTTGGCGTGGACGCTTCCGTGGCCGCGCTCTTGGAAGCCGCGGCTGGAGCTCTGGGCGCGGCTTCAAGATCTGACGAGCACGTGGCGTATATCGTCGCGGGCATCTCCGGTGCCGGAGAGCCGACTATTCGGTTGGCCGTACAGTCGGGCTTGCAGCCACGGTTTCCGAAGGCGGCGATTGTCGTCACGAGTGATCTGGTCCTCTCCCTAGGCGCCACGGGGGAGTCGCCGAGTGTAGCGGTGATCGCTGGAACGGGATCGGCCGTTCTCGGAAAGAGCCCGCAGTCGGGATTCGCGCGCGCTGGCGGATTTGGGCCCGTAATCGGCGACCCGGGAAGCGCGTACGACATCGGCAAGAGAGCCGTCGCGATGTGCTTTCAAAAACATCTCAACAGCGAGGTGTTTCCCCTGGGCGCGGCAATTCTGGAATCATTTCAAGGGAAGTTCAATAAATTGTTTGATCAGGTGCAGGCCGAGCCGGGCGCCGTTTTTGCCAGGATATTTCCGGTAGTCGCGGGCGCGGCGGAAAGCGGCGACGCTGACGCGCGTGCGCTTTTGACTTCTGCTGCGCGGGATTTGCGAGATCAGGCACGCGAGGTCATCGACAGGCTAAAGTTGCGCGAGTCCGATTTCTTCCTGGCAAAAACAGGTGGAGTCTTTGACGGCAGCGCCTTCCTCAACGGCCAGTTTGACGGCTTGATCCGGGAAATTGCTCCGCAGGCCAGGATCGGGCCGCTGCCACGCTCCGTAGCGGAGGCAGCCGCGCAATTGGCGTCAGACGCCCTGAAGAATCGAATCGTGCTCGACGAGAGCTGAGTAATGCGGGATACGAACATCAAAGATCGTGAACGCGCGCTTGCGGCGACGGGCGAGGAGCTTGCCGGGCTGCTCCACCATCCTTCGGCCGACGTGCTCGCTGCATTGCTCGACAATCCTGCACTCGACGAAGCTCATGTTTGCCTATTGCTGGAGAGAAAAGATCTTCGGGCAGAGATTCTCGAAGAAGTGGCGCGGCGCAAGCCTTTGCTCAAGAGCTATCGGATCAAGCGCTCGCTCGCGTTTCATCCGCGGACGCCACGCTTAGTGAGCCTGCGATTGCTGCGCGACCTTTACCTGATGGATCTGGTGCAGGTTGCGATTTTGCCGGGAGTTTCCGCCGAGCTGAAGCGCAACGCCGAAGAGCAATTGTTGGCGCGACTGCCGCAGCTCCCGCTCGGGCAGAAAATTACACTCGCGCGGCGGGGACCTGCGCGCGTAGCTGGCGCGCTCCTCGCCGAAGGTCACGCGCAAGTTGTTCCGATCGTGCTCGACAATCCGTACATGACCGAAGCGCAGATCCTGAGGGCGCTGGCTCGGGAAAAACTGCCACTCCCCGTAGTTCCAACAATTATTCAGCATCGCAAATGGTCGATTGCATACAACATTCGCCTCGCGTTGGTTCGCAACGCTGCAGCACCGCTCGCGACGGTGCTTGCTTATCTTCCTGAACTTACAGTGGCGGACCTTCGAGAATTGGCGGCGCCCGGAATCGTTCCGGAAAACCTTCGCAAATACTTGCAGGCCGAGGTCCAGCGCCGCATGCGCGTGGGCGAAAAAAAAGCAACCGGTGATGCTGCCCCGCCAGATTCCTCCGCGTCTAAGGCTGACTGAGCTGCGGCACTTTTTGTTGCATCATTCCGGCTTACCGGATGTGCTTTGGCCTGGAAGGCAAGATTGCTGGGAACAAAACACATACTGCCGGCGTCGTATGTTTGTGATGGACGAAGGCGTATGCTTGCAGCAGAGGACCGGCGATCTAGTCCGAGCGCCGTGGCACGTAATCCCTGGTAGGGGGTTGCACCCGATCCATGGGCAGTGGGGACCATCCCGCCCGGCGCGTCGACCGCCGCTGGGCGCCGCGCTACTCGTTCCGCGCCGACCTCGAGATCGAATGGGGTTCTGCGGTCCTGCGCGGAAGTACGCGCGATATCAGCGCGAGCGGCATGTTTATCGAAGCCGTCGATCCGTTGTGGGTGGGCGCCGGGTTCACGGCGCGGCTTGGGCTCGAACGCCCCGTAAGATTGGATTGTTCTGTAAAGCGGATCGAGCCGGGTCGCGGCATGGGCGTCTCCGTTTCGGTCTCAGAGGCCGAAAGTCAAAAGCTTTTCGAAGACCTGCTTTCCTCTCTCTCCCACACTGGTTTGTAATCCCGTCTTATACTAAGGCCGATGACTCGCTGTCTTGACTGTGGTTCCGAGCGGATTGCGGATCAGTGTCCCTCGTGTGGTCTGACTTCGGCTGCCGCTGAAGTGATGTTCCGCAGACGCCTGCTGAAGCGCACGGCAATATTCCTTACCGGGTCCCTTTTGTTCCCTTACGTCAGCCAGATTTATCCGCCGCTCGATCTGGACTTGATGCTGGTGTTTTTTGGCGTGCTCTTTTTTGTCGCGCTGGCGATTGCGGTAGTCCTTGACCGGCGCGCAAGAAACCGGCACGAACTCGAGGTGCTCAAGCGCATCTACTCTGGGTTTATTCCGCTGCCATGGATTCTGGCCGCGACGTTGCTTGTGAACGGCAAGCTGGACTCGCAAAAGAATCTTGCGTATCACCCAACGACGGTTGATAGCCGGTACAACATGCCCGGCATTATTCGCGGCACGCGCCGTTTGTTTGTCCATTCGTGGCGTCAAGGGCAGAAAATCGAGCGCCTCGCCGTGGATTTCGACGATTACGACCGCTTTCGCTCAGGCGATTCGGTTGTGGTAGGCGTTGAGCCGGGCGCGTTGGGCATTCCCTGGTATTACGGCGTGTACCGTCGCTAGTCTTTCCGCCCGAGGCCGAGCTTCGAGCGCCGTAGGCGCGCCAGAGTTTAGCCCAGCGCGGGCGCGTTGGGTACTGAGCATCTAAAATGGCGAGTACCGGAAGTGCGACACATGTTATTCAGTACACCGGCTTGCCGTTGAGTTGGAGCGGGAGCTGCAACTCGAGAAAGTGCCCATCCTTGCCAAGCCTAAATTTCACCAGTTGCATGGAGCGAAGATCCTTCGTTTTCCAGTCCGGAGTTTCCAAGGGCTCCGTAGGCTTATCCGCCAGCGACCATTCCACGGCGTCACCATTTGCTTTCACGGTTTGCGGATCGATTTCGTAGACTTCCTGATCCTTCACATCCACGAGCAAGTAGCGCTTCCAAAGCTGAACCAGCAGCAGGCCTTTTTTCTCGGTGTGGTAGATATTCCAAGACTTGGGCGCTTCGTCGTTGAATTTTACAATGGCGAATTCTACGGACTTCCAAAGCGCCTTTTTCTCGACGGACTGCGAGAGAACCCGGAGAGGCGAGGCCCAAATCACCAAAGAAAAAATGGCAAGCACCGTCCGGAAACTTCTCCTTTTCAACTCTTGACCTCACTGAACGACTTGTCGAGGAGCTTGATGGCCTCATCGACATCGGGCACGGTGGTATTGAGCATGGGCGCCAAGCGAATGGTGTTGCCATAGAGGCCGCCCTTGCCAATGAGCAGGCCGTTTTGCCGTGCGCGCTCCATCACTTGGGTGGTGGCTTCTGGAGCAGGCTCTTTCGTCTTGAGGTCTTTAACCAATTCGAGCGCCTGCATCAGTCCCATGCCGCGGACGTCTCCGATGAGCGAATACTTGGCCTGCAGCTCTTCGAGCTTGCCGCGGAAGTAAGTGCCGACCACGTGCGCGTTTTCGAGCAGGTTTTCTTCTTCAATCAGCTCAATCGTTGCTTTGGCCGCTACGCTCGTCACCGGATTGCCTCCGAAGGTGGCGATGTTGGCGCCCTGAAAACCTCCCGCGATTTCTGGTGTAGTCACGGTCAAGCCTACAGGGACACCATTGCCCATGCCCTTGGCGCTGGTGATCATATCTGGAATGACTTCCCAATTCTCGATGCCGAACCATTTCTTCCCAGTGCGGCCCCATCCGGTTTGCACTTCGTCAGCGATAAACAGCGCGCCGTATTTCTTCACGATGCTGAAGACAATCTTGAAGTATTCCCTCGGTGGAGTGATGAACCCGCCGACGCCTTGGATCGGTTCCG
Source organism: Candidatus Acidiferrum sp. (assembly GCA_035279725.1). GTDB lineage: Bacteria > Acidobacteriota > Terriglobia > Acidiferrales > UBA7541 > Acidiferrum. Next base: position 1,977 of record DATEHF010000054.1, on the reverse strand, counting down.
CGATGAACGCGGCGACGTTGCCGCTGGTCCCGGTTTGAATAAGGTTTTCCACGTCGCCAGCACAAGCTACTTCGCAATCGGGATACTTCAAGTGCAGCGGGCACCGATAGCAGTAGGGATTCACGGCATGAGAAATGCCGACGCTGACGACGCCCGCCTTGCGATAAGGGGCGTGCGCAGTGACGGATTTGGCGAGCGCCGAGCCGCCGGAATAGGCGTGACGCAGCGCCACGACGTCAAAGCTACCCGTGGACATGCGCGCCAGCAGGATGGCCGCTTCGTTAGCTTCGGTGCCGGAACTGGTGAAGAAGCTAGACTGCAGATTGCCCGGCGTGATCTGCGCGATCTTCTCGGCGAGCGCCACGATGTGCTCGGTGGGATAAAGCGTTGAAGTGTGCTGCAGCCGGTTAATCTGAGCCGCCACTTTGCTGGAGACCTTCGGATTGCAATGCCCGACCGAGACAGTCAGGATGCCGCCAAAGAAATCGAGATACTTGTTACCCTCCACGTCCCACAGGTGTTGCATTTCGCCGCGGTCAGCCACCAGCGGCTGCTGGAAGTAGTTCGCCACCGAAGGCCACAGGTATTTCTTGTGTTTCGCGACAGCTTCTTCGCTGCGCGCGCTACGGGCGAGTTGGGATGCGGGAATGAACTGTGCGGGTGTGGTCACGGGCGAGTCCTTATGTGCTCGATAGAGTGTTCTCAGTGTACGACCTGCAATGGGAGGCGGCAAGAGAAGCAGCGAACTGGCAAGCGCAGTTGGGGAGGCCAAAAAGAACTGCAAATCGAAGGGTGCAGAGCCAAAGAAAAACCCGTTTCGCTGGCTTTTCAGGCGCTCGTGCTCTTGGAAAGAACCCAGTCGACCGCTTCATCGAGGCTCCGAAAAACGCGAATTCCGGTTTCACCCTCGTTTTCCCGCAGGATCCCGAACATACGTCCGAATCCATATTCGAGGTCATTCACGGCTGCAATGGCCCGGTGCGAGTCCGGTGAGAATATGTTCCTTTGCGCCAAATTGCGAACCTCGCTCGGTTCCAGTTTAAGCGAAGTCATTCGGGTGAAGTCCATGATCTGAGAGAAGCTCGGATCGAAGTCCGGATCCTTTAGTAACCTGTTCTGGTGCCCCAGCAAATCGGCATAGGTAATCGAGCCCAAGCCAGTCGAAATCACCAGCCGGCGCTGCTTGTCGATACCATAGGTGACCGGCATCTTGTGCCTCCGGCGTCTTACCAAGGCGTGAGCGGGGCCGTAGGATACTGCATTTCCAGGCTAAGTGCAGCATCCTCAATCGTTCCTGCTAATCCATCGGCCGGCCGCCAGTCCGGGATGGGCTCTGCGGCGCCTCTTCACTTGTAACGATTCAGCAGACTTTGACACTACTGTCATATCGCTCGGTTATGCTGCACTGGGCGATTAAGCTTGTAAGACCATGGTCCCCAGTAAGCCTATTCCTCGACCGATAACCTCCCCTTCCCGGAGATTGACCTCGCGGGTTCCTGTGCCCGCCGACGTTTGGGTGTACTGGCAGTGCCAGGGGCGCGAGGACATATCAAGCGTGGGCAACATGAGCATGGGAGGGTTGTTCCTGGAGACTTCTCAGCCCAAAGCCGAGGGCGTTTTGACGAGATTGCATTTTCTAGTGCAAGAAGGGCAAATTCGAGCCGACGCGGTGGTAAAGCACGCAAAGTCCGGCGTGGGTCTGGGCTTGAAATTTGTAGCGCTCAATGAGCAAGACCGGCCGAAACTGGCAGCATTACTGACCAGGCTCCGAGCAGCGCACCACTCTCAGGGAAAATCCTGATTCAGAGTTGCGGAGTGATGATCTCCACGGCTTCTCTTGAATGCCGCACAGGAACGAACTCAAATTCAACCAAATCGCGCCAATGGTTTGCCCACCCGTCCAACAACCGGGGTTCGGCGCACTCCATCAACTGGAAGCAGCGATCGAAGTTAGTTTCCACCCAACTCTCGATGTAA
>DATEHF010000053.1:0-133926 GCA_035279725.1 Candidatus Acidiferrum sp. | reverse complement strand
TGCCCAACTGGTCCAGCAATGCCTCCAGGGCGACGGGTCGGCCTGGGAGGAACTTGTGCGTCGTCATAGCAGACGTATCTTTAACATCTGCTACCGGTTCACGGGAAACCGCACGGAATCCCAGGACCTGTCGCAGGATGTTTTCCTCCGGGTATACAGGACTCTGGGAAGCTATCGTTCGGCCCATGGCGGTTTCGCAACTTGGATGACCAGCGTGACCCGCAATCTTCTGATTGACCATTATCGTAGAACGAAGAGGGACCGCGTCACCGATTCGCTAGACGACGCCATGCCGGTGGTCGAGAACAAGGAATCCGCGGGCCGGCGACCGGATGAACAAGCGCTGCTGGGCGAATTGAGCGGGCAGGTACAAAGGGCGATAACGAAGCTTTCGCCGGAATTGCGCGAAGCGGTAATCTTGCGCGACTTGCAACAATTGGAATACAGCGAGATTCAGCAAGTTTTGGCAGTGCCGGAGGGAACGGTAAAATCTAGAATCAATCGCGGACGCATCGAACTGGCGCGTATTCTGCAGCAAATGGGAGTGCGCCCATCCTAAGGAGATTAGAAGTAAGAAGTTAGCGCAGAGCAATTTATGAACTGGACTTGCGAACAAACCGAAGCGCGCTTGAGCGATTACCTCGATGGACTTCTTCAGCCCGCCGAGCAATCCGCTTTCAACATGCATGTGAATACATGCGAAAAGTGCGCGCCGCTTGTCGCAGCCGTTGCGCGGACGCTGGGTGGTTTGTACGCGCTGGAGCAAGTGGAACCGCCGGCGGACCTCGAGGATGCGATCCTAACGGCTACCATTGGCGCGCCGAGTTGGCATGGGCATGGCCTGAGGCATTGGCTGAAGAGCCTGCAATCGCCGCGGTTTGTCTACAGCATGGCTTCGGTGGCCGCGACGCTCGTCATCCTTCTCTCCGCGTCTGGATTTTCGTTCCGCAAGCCTAAGCTGGCAGATCTTCGTCCTGACACGATTTATCGCAACGCTAACAACAAAGCGCATCTGGCTTACGCCCAAAGCGTCAAGTTCGTCAGCGATTTGCGCGTCGTTATTGAGATTCAGACACGCTTGAACGAAAACGAACAGAATCCTGCAACCAGGGAGCAAGCCGTTCCGCAAACTTCTCCGGACAAACAACCTGGCCGCACTGACAACACCAATCCGTCCGCGCCAAAACAGCAAAATCGTGCCGACGAAATAGGCCGAAGCTATCGAGTGCTGGCTGCGGAATTGCCTTTTCTGTGCGGCTCGACTGGTGGGAGGAGAATGCCATGAAGTGTGCCGTCCATCCCGATGTGGACGCTGTCGGCTTTTGCCGCAATTGCGGCAAAGCCATGTGCTCGATTTGCGTGCGCCCGGTGCGTGACGTTCTCTATTGCGAAGAGTGCTTGGCGGGCATCGTGGGCATTCCAGCTCCGGGAACCGTCGCTCCTCCTCCCCTCCCGCCCGTCGAACAGCCCTATCAGACGTCCTCTTCCAATTTGCCTGGGGCGCCTTCGAGATATCAGAGGTCGAATCCCGCAATTGCCTTCCTGCTGGGTTTTCTGCCAGGGATGGGCGCTTTCTATAACGAGCAATATGGCAAAGGGATGATTCATCTCGCGATTTTCCTGGTCCTGTTTATCAGCGGTGTGGATGGCAATATGAGCGGTGGTGCGGAAGCCGCATTGTGGATTTGCACTGCCGGCCTGTGGATTTACATGCCCGTCGATGCTTACCGGACCGCAAAAGCACGACAGATCGGCGAGACGATTAGCGATCCGCTCGATGCCTTTACGAAAGAACGCCCCATTGGGCCGATTCTGCTGATTGGCGCGGGCGTGCTCCTGCTGTTGCATAACTTTGACTGGTTCCCGTGGTACCGGATTTCACAGTTTTTTTGGCCAGCGGTTTTGATTGGCGCCGGCGTATTGATGATGCGCAACAGGCTCGAGCGCCGCCCTTAGGAGGATTTTCTGGATGAGTAATCGAGTTCGATGCGCATGCCGCCGATGTACGATTCGCGGGCTGATGGGCCCGGCGATCATCATTACGATTGGCGTGCTTTTTCTTCTGAATGAAGTGAGTCGCGGCAGTTTTTCCTTCGATAACACCTATCCGGTCATTCTAATTGTCATCGGATTGATTAGCCTGGCGGCTGCGGCTTCTTCGCCTGAAGGTCACATTTCCGGGCAAGTGCCTCCGGCAACCCCGGTTGCCCCGCCCGCCGTGCCCCCTGCTCCGCAGAACCAAATCCCCGGCCAGGGCCAGGGATTCTAGGAAATCATGTCGAATCCCCGACGCACCAGCTCACTTTTTCCCGGCCTTCTGCTGCTCTTTGTGGGCTTGCTGCTGCTCCTGCACAACTATCGGGGACTCGACATTGGCCAGGTGCTTGGACATTGGTGGCCGCTCATCCTGATTTTGTGGGGAGCCATAAAGCTGTATGAGCGCACGACGGCCAGCCGCTCGGGCGATTCGGAGTCCGCCACCATTACCACCGGCGAGGTCTTTCTTGTCCTGGGACTTCTCGCGCTCATCGGCATCGTTGTTGCCGTCGAGATCGGCAAAAAAGAAATTCCCTGGAAGGAATGGGGCGGAAACAGTTATGAGTCCGACCTCGAAGCTGGTCCCAAGACTGTTCCCGTGGATGCCCGTATTACGATCCACAATGGCCGTGGCGACATCAGCGTGCGGCCTTCAGATGACTCGCAAATTCGAGTAGGCGGCAAGAAGAATGCCCGAGCCTGGAGCGAGGACGACGCGCAGAAAGCCGCGGAGAGAGTTAGCGTTGAAATCGTGCAGAACGGCGACGGGTACGAGATTCGTCCGGCGGGCCCAAGTGACTCCCACGTCGACCTGACCTTGGATGTGCAGGTACCAAAAAAAGCTGCGCTGACGATTCGAAACGAAAAAGGAGATATCACTGTCTCCGATATGGCCAAACCTGTCAGCGTGACGAACAGCAGCGGTGATATCGAGGTTCGTGACACCGGGGGAGACGTCAGCGTCGAAACTCGCAAAGGTGGTATTAAAATCTCCGATACCAAGGGCAACGTAAAGATTTCCGGCCACGGCGGGGAAATCAATGTGTCTGGCGCCACGGGCGGACTGACGATCGACGGTGAGTTTTTAGGGCCGATCCGCGCTGACAAAGTGGCCAAGGGTGTGCGCTTCCTTTCGCGGCACACCGATCTGACGCTTTCGCAACTCGCCGGCCACATGGAAGCCAGCCCGGGAAGCTTGGAGATTTATGACGCTCCAGGGAGCCTCAGCTTGCGCGCCCAGGACGACATCACACTGGAAAACCCGGGCGGCAAAGTCAAGATTGAGAATCGACGAGGAAATGTGGATGTGCGGTTTTCGTTTGTGCCGAAAGAGGATATCGAGATCACCAATTCGTCCGCGGGAATAACGCTGACCTTACCGGAGTCCGCGAGCTTTGAGATTGCCGCCGATTGCCACTCGGGAGACATTAACAACGAGTTTCAGTCGGACTCCTTGAAGCAGACTTCGGGCACGGGCTCAGGTGATTCCCACCTGGAAGGCAAGTACGGAAATGGGCGTGGGCCGAAGATCACTCTGAAGACAAGCTATGGTTCGATCTCGCTACGCCGGACAAGTTCGGATATTCCAGAGCCTCCGAAGCCGCCGCGCGTCAAGACGCCGCCTTCGCCGGGCGATTCTGAAGAACAATGAGCATACCTACAGCGGAGGAGCTATGCGGCTCGCGCTGCAGGCAACTCTGACTCCGAAAACTTCAATTCACATTGAATCCGAGCGCAGCCGCCTGAGTGGCGAGCGTCTGCCATTCGCTAGGAGTCGCTGTTGTCGAACCGCTGCTCAGAATTCCGCCGCCAAGATTGGCAAGGCAAGGCGCCGCAATGAGAGGAGCCTGAGGCCTCGGCAAACTTGGAACTGAGTTATCCGGTTCTTTGAAATCCAAGGCGTAAGCAAGGTTGGTTACGTCGCTGCTCGCGTCGCGTGGCGTCAGCGGCGCGAGTCCCCAGCGCCATTCGATCAACTTCAAAACTGAAGTGTGATCGAACACCAGCGCACTGACCCTTGGGTCGCGCAAATTTCCACGACTGAAAGGAGAAGCGACAACCGTGGGCACGCGGCATCCGAGCAGCGCCTTACCGTTGACAACATCAGTATCCACGCTGTTGGCGGCAGCGGCTCGCGGCGGCGCGACATGCTCGAATAAGCCGCCCCATTCGTCAAAGTTCACAATGAACACCGTGCTGGCCCACTTTGGCCCTCTGGCAACTGCCTCGAAGGTCTGATAGAGGAACAAATCTCCTTCGCGGATGTCGGCGTGAGGATGGTCGTCATTGCCCGTGCCATCATCGAGAACCGTGTACCGTGGATCAATGAAAGAGACCGCCGGAAGCGTCCCTGCGCTCGCCGCCAAAAGAAACTCTTCGTAAAGACGCGAGATGCCAAGATATTTTGCGCCCCAAAGAGCTACGAACGGGACATTCGAGAAGAAATAATTCGCGCTGACTCCGGCGGCGGCCAGCCGGTCCCAAATTGTTGGCAGCGAAGTGAAACCGACGCTGTCGTCCAAACGGTCGGTCTGCGCCGCGTGGAGAAACAGGCGGTTCGGAAATGTTGGACCGAGGATTGAAGCGAAGTATCGGTCGCAAGTTGTGTAGTTGCGAGCCAGCGCAGCGTAAAACGGGATGTCCTGCTCGCCGTAGTAACCAATGGAATAGACGTCGTTGCCGTCCGCACGCAGCCATCCATCCATCAAACCATGGTCATACTCGACGCGGGCGCCACCGTAGGAATGGTCTGGATCTGCGTGCGGGCAACCGGTGTAGTCGCCTGAGAGTGAATGAGTCGCGTGGCTCACGTCAGCGCTGTCCACATAGGTTAGCCCGGCTTGCTTGCCGTCCGCATTCGGCAGCCATCCGAGAAAGTGGTCGAAACTTCGGTTCTCCATCGTCACCACGACGATGTGTTCGATGCCTGAACTTTCCGGGTTTGGCAGATCCGGCAGGTTCAAGAGAACGTCCTGCGCAAACAGTTTCTTACTCAGAGGCCACGATGCTCCAGCCAACGCGGCACCAGAAACAAGCGCGGCGCTCTTCAACAACTCGCGACGATTTACTTTCATTGATGTCTCTCCCGCAATTTGGATAGGTTGCGCTTCGGGCGATTCCGACTACCGCCGAAGCCCTCAAGCAGGCTGGGAGCTACAATCTGCGTGCTCGTCAAAGCTAACGCCGCGCGTGTAAATGGTCGATAAAAATGTGGGAGAAAAAATACCTGAATCCGGTATGGGGTGTTTACCCTAGCGTTCAGCCAAGCGATTCAATTCCTGAAAGAACGTTGGAAAGGAAACTCCGGCGCAATCGGCGTCGCGAATTACAGTGTTTCCTTCAGCCGCAATACCTGCGACCGCGAACGCCATGGCGATGCGGTGATCTCCATATGGTTCAATTTCCGCGCCGCGCAATTTTCCGGCGCCACGGCCTTCAACCTTTAATCCATCGGGCCGTTCCTCAACAGAAGCGCTCATCCGACGCAGATTTTCCGCAAGCGCGGCGATGCGGTCGCTTTCTTTCACTCGTAATTCACCTGCGTCGCGAATCTCGATGCCCTCTTCGGTGTATGGGCCGAGCGCGGCGAGCATCGGCAATTCGTCGATCACAAGCGGGATTTGGTCGCCCCCGATCACGCCGCCCTTCAACGGAGCACCCTTTACTGACAAGTCGCCGACGATTTCGCCGTGAGCGCTCTTGAGGCCAATGATTTGGATGGAGGCGCCCATAGAAGCAAACACGTCCAGGATGGCAGTGCGCGTGGGATTCAAGCCGACGTTGTGGATCAGCACATTAGAGTCGGGGAATAGTGAGGCCGCAGCGATAAAAAATACCGCCGAAGACAAGTCTCCCGGAACGTCGAGGGACTTAGCAAGAAGTTTGCCTCCTCCATTGGTGCCGGAGAGCCCATGAACTCGAATCGTGCGGCCGTCTTTTTCGATGAAAGCGCCAAATTCTTCGAGCGCCAGTTCCGTGTGATCGCGAGTTCGCGCCGGTTCGGTCACGCTGGTTACGCCATCCGCAAACAATCCCGCGAGTAATACCGTGGACTTCACCTGCGCGCTAGCCATAGGCATTTTGTAATCGATGGCTTTGAGCCTTGCTCCGCGAATTTCGAGCGGCGCGAAATTATCATCGCGCGCGCGAATGTCGGCGCCCATTTCCCTCAGTGGGCCAATCACGCGCTTCATGGGGCGCTTCTGCAGCGAACCGTCGCCCGTCAGCTTTGAGGAAAAAGTCTGCCCGGCCAAAATCCCGGAGAGCAACCGCATGGTCGTCCCGGAGTTGCCGGCATCCAGTGCGCGCCAACTGCCTTTCAATCCGCTAAGCCCACGCCCCGAAACGCGGACTGCATCCTTGTCCGTTTTAACATCCGCGCCAAGCGCGCTCATACAAGCAAGTGTGCTGTGGCAATCCGCCGCCGCCGAGAAATGCCGCAGTTCACTGGTGCCCTCGGCCAGACCCGCAAGCATGGCATATCGATGGGAAACGGATTTGTCCCCGGGCAGGTCGAGTCCGCCAGTCAGGTATTTCGCGGGATGAATGGTCTCTTTTTTCACTCGAAGATTTTAGCACGCTGCCTATTTTTCTTCGCTTTCAGCCGCCTCCATGCACGTTCCGCTGAAGTTTCCTTTAGTTCCTTTACGCCATTTACTTCCTTGATCGCCTGTACTCGCGGTCAGGTTTTCTCGGCGCACGGCCTGTACCTCGCCCTGAAATGCAACGGCATCCCAATACGTATTATTAGGTGAGGAGAATTGTCATGTCCGCGCGCAGCACGTTCATTCATCTCGCCACCAAGGCCGGCATCTTGTTCGGCGCACTTTTTCTAGTAACCGTACTTCTTGCCGCCATTCCCGGCCACCACGCGCCCGCCGCGCCCATGCAGGAGGCGCAGGAATCGTCCGCCTCACAATCTCAGGAATCACAGCAAATGGACCACAGCAGCATGCCGGGCATGGACATGGATGACGCCAAGGCCAACGAAGCGCACGCGGTTAACGACATGATGCCAGGGCACATGGACGCGCACAGCCTGCACATGCACATGACGTCGATGCGTCCGCAAACGCCGGAAGACGCCGCCCGTGCCAAGGAAATCGTCACTCGGCTCCGTGCTGGCATCGAAAAATACAAGGACCATCACGTCGCCCTGAGCGACGGTTACAAAATCTTTTTGCCCAATCTCCCGCAGCCCGAATATCACTTCACGAATTACAAGAACGGCTTCCTCGAGGCAGTCTACTTTGATCCGGCGCGCCCGACTTCCCTGCTCTACAAGAAAACCTCAGACGGATACGAACTCGTCGGCGCAATGTATACCTTGCCCAAGCGTGCGACTGAAGATCAACTCAACGCGCGGGTTCCTCTTAGCGTGGCCATGTGGCATCTGCACACGAATCTTTGCATGCCGCAAAAGGGACAGCTCCGTAACGCAGATTGGAGCAAGTTTGGCCTAAGGGGCTCGATCGCCACCGAAGAAGCCTGCGACGACGCGGGTGGCCGTTTCCATCCCGTCATTTTCGGCTGGATGGTCCACGTCTATCCTTACGAAGATTCCACCGACAAGATCTTCGCCATGCGCCACCACGACTGATTTCCGGTATTTCCTAAAATACGGGTCGTTCCTAGGCGCGAATATTCTAAGCGCACAAAAAAAACAAAAAATATTTCTTCACTATTTTTGAATTCGCGTTACTCTTGCCGCAAGACCATGGTCGATAAGGAGGGCAACAATTGGCCACGCTCAACGTCAACATCCCGAGGTTCTACTGCTTTCTCCGCAAGGAATTCCTCTACGACGGTTTATCCCGCCAGAATGAATTCGTGAACGTCTGCGTTTTTGGCGCGTCATCCATCAAAGGTCATGCGCTCGGTTTCCACGCGCTCACCGACAATGGCGCCGTCATCTGGCGGCTGCCGCTGCACGCCTTCTGTCACAAAGTTGACGCGCCCGCCGTTCCGCTGGACTGGCTGCAATTCTGGGACTGCTTCAGTTATGAGATTTCCTGCACTACGTTCGATCGTGTGCAAGACGCGCGTGTCCGCGTGCAAATCAAGGATCGCTCCTGGGAGGGCGGCCAGTACATGTTCACACTGGATTGGTTTGGCCATGAAGACGCGGAAGAAGCCGGCGACGGCGGCCACAAATGCGCGCACGTGATTGCACTCGACAACGGGAATTTCGCCGCGCAACCCAACAATCGCATTCAGTGGTTCGATCCCGCCTTCATAACGCCATTCAATGAGAAGCCGGACTACGTGACCAATACTCGTGTCTGGAAAGTCGAGCGCGAAACAGAAACAACTCAGGCCTACTTCTACGATCCCGTTGGAGCAGCGCCGCGCTCTGCGCAAGTGGCCTTGCATGCCAAAGGGCTGCGTTCCGATGACGAACCAATCGCCAAGCCCAACCTGAAAATCAGGGTGAAAGGCGCCTGAAGACAACGCAAATAAATAGTCGGCGGCGGTTGCCCGGTCTTTAGCCATGAGTCATGGCCGTTAGGCCTGTCATCCTGAGGTCCGACAGAGTCGGAGCCGAAGGATCTCAGCCTAACGTGTTTACCGAGGTTTCGGTCGAGTGAGATCCTTCGCGCCGCTCAGGATGACAGCGACTCGGATTTAGCCTTGTAACCACGAGTCGTGGCAAGTCCTAGAACGCCTAGCTAACTCGTCCCATGTTTTGCGCATCCTAGGTTTGATTGCTTCGCGGTACCACGCCGCGTATCATTACCGATTCATGCTTACGGCCCGTTCGTATCTGTCCAAGTCTTATCGCTTTTTGCTCCTCGCACTCCTGGCGTTTCCTACCGTCTCGTGCCTGGGGCCAGCCATTGCCGCAGCTCAAGAATCAAACGAGGTCATTCCCCTCAGCCAAGTGAAAGCGGGCATGCAGGGGTATGCCTATACGATCTTCGCCGGCGATCAGATCGAAAAGTTCAATCTCGAAGTTATCGGCGTGCTCGACAATTTCCTGGGCCCCAAACAGTCCATCATCCTCGTACAATTGAAGGGGCCGAAGGTCGAGCACACCGGCGTAGTCGCAGGCATGAGCGGCAGCCCGGTCTATCTGGATGGCAAACTGGCGGGCGCCCTGTCGCTGAAGCTGGGGGTCTTCACCAAAGAGCCCATCGCCGGCGTCACACCAATTAATGATGTGCTGAACCCGCCCTCTCAGATGGCCACCGCGCAAGCCGCCACGCTGCAACTCGGGCTTCCCAGCGAAGCTTCGACGCGGACGGGCCTTCCTTCCGGCTCCGCTCTCGAGCCCATCGAGACGCCACTTGTTTTCTCCGGCTTCCAGCCCGCCGCACTACAACAATTCGCAAATCAGCTACAAGGCTACGGCTTTGTCGCGGCACAGGGCGGCACGGCTTTGCCGCAGCCCGATGACGGCCATCTCGTCGCTGGGGACATGGCCGGAATGGTGCTGGTGCAAGGCGACGTCTCCATCAATTCCGCGTGCACGGTTACAGCTGTGCGAGCCGACCAAGTCTTTCTCTGCGGCCACCCATTTCTGAGCCTCGGCGACATTCAAATCCCTATGGCACGCAGCCGCGTTGTCACCACGCTCTCCTCCGACCTCGCTTCCACAAAGATCGTCAACGTCGGCGGCTCCATCGGCACCATCACGGGCGATCATCTCACTGCCGTCACTGGCAAACTCGGCGCCGCTCCGGCGATGATCCCGCTGGACCTCACCCTGCTGGTCTCTGGCACCGGGCCGCCAAGGGAGAAAAAACTCCACTTCGAACTCGTCAATCTCCCGAAACTCACTCCTCTCCTTGTCGCGCTCACCACGTTCAACGGCCTCACGGAGAATTCTCTCTACGGCGAAGGAACCACTCTCCATCTCTCCGGCGAGATTCGCCTACAAGGCCACTCGGCAGTGCAAGTCGAAAATACTTTCGCGCCCGGTGATTCTCTTTCTCCTGATGGCCTGCCCATCGCCCTGACGATGCAAAATGTTTTTACACGCTTATTCGTAAATTCGTTTGAACCCGCCAAGGTGGACAGCATCAATCTCCACGTCGAAAGCGTTCCCGGCAGAAAATCCTTCACCATCGAAAGCGCATGGCTCGAAAAGGGGGAAGCCGCTCCCGGTGAGACTCTCCGTGTTCGCGTGCTGCTGCGTCCCTACCGCGGAACGGCCCGAGTGGAAGAAACCACGGTGCGCGTTCCCGATCAGGTGGCCCGCGGCACGATGTTGCGCGTGCTGGTCGGCGACGCCGACCTCCTGAATCGCGCCTCACGCGGCTTCGGCTTTGCGGGTGGCGGCAGCGGCCCCAATGGTCTGGATCAACTCATCGCCCTGCTCAACCGCGAGCGCCGCAATGATCGTCTTTATGTCGGCTTGTTCGCTCCAGCTCCAACGCTTCTTTGGGATGATAAAGAACTGCCCAACATTCCGTTGTCGCAGATCAACATCGTCGACGGCCGCCCCACTCCCGGCACTGTCCAAATCCTACGTGAGTCGTTGGCCAGTGAGGCTTCTATCCCGCTCGGAGGGCCCGTCTCCGGCGTTATCTCCCTAAATCTCCAAATTCGGTGAACAACACAATGCCCACGCCGTCAGCTCGAATACGATTCTTCTGTGTCCTTTACGTCCTTGGCCACCTTTGCCTGCTCTACCTCCCTTCTTCATTCGCCGAACACACGCGCCGCTGGCGACAGTCCACCTACGATGAATTCCTGAAAGGCACGGCACATGGCGTGGCGGTTCGCAGCGACGGTCGCCTTGAACTCGCGCCCAAATTTACCCTGCTCGCTGACGCCGATGCTTCGTATCTTTGGGCTGTCCGTCTTGATCCCAAGGGCACTCTTTATGCCGCGGGTGGTTCGCCTGCAAAGGTTTTTCGCTTCGATGCGAGCGGGAAACCCGCCGTGGCCTTCGATTCCACGGACCTCAATGCGCAGGCCATCGCCTTCGACGCCAAAGGAGCTCTGTACGTAGGTACTTCTCCTGACGGCAAGATTTATAGAGTCTCGGCCTCCGGCGAAAAGTCTGTCTTTTTCGATCCCAAGACGAAATACATCTGGGACCTCACCTTCGCCCCCGACGGAACTCTCTACGTCGCTACCGGTGACAAAGGCCAAGTCTTCGCCGTCGCGCCCGATGGCAAGGGCGAGCTTTTCTATTCCAGCGACGAAGCGCACATTAAGACTCTGGCCTTCGATGCCAAAGGAAATCTGATTGCCGCCACCGAACCCAGCGGGCGTGTCCTGCGCATCTCCAAGAATTCCACGAAAGCTCCGGCGAAAGCAGAAGGCTTCGTTCTCTACGAAACTTCCAAACGCGAAGTCACTTCTCTGGCCGTCGCCGCTGACGGCACCATTTACGTTTCTGCAATTGGCGATAAGCAGCGCGCCGGACAAGCGCCCAGCACTATCATCTCTACACCACAAGGCACGACGACAATTACCGGCGGTGTGATCGCTGGCGGCCAGGTCCAGCCACAACAGCCTTTCGCCGCTTTTCCCCAGCAACTCTCGAGCAGTATCTACCGCATCAGCCCCGAAGGCGCTCCGGAAGAGGTTTGGACTTCGCGCGAAGATATCGTCTACGCCCTCGGGCTCGCTTCCGACGGCCGGCTGCTGGCCGGGACCGGCAACAATGGCGCTCTTCTCACCATCGATGGACACGGCGTTTTCGCCCACCTCGCCAAATCCGGCTCGGCGCAAATCACTGGCATCGCCCGCAATTCCGCCGGCAAAGTTTTCCTATGCACCGCAAATCCTGGAAAAGTTTATTCCGTCGGCCCGGAGTTTGAGCCCGAAGGCACATTCGAATCGCGCTCTTTCGACGCGCAACTGTTCTCTCAGTGGGGCCGCATTGAGTGGTGGAGCCCTCCTGCGGCTGAAGGAGCAAAGGCTTCAGCGCATTCGAATGAACCGCGCCTCGAATTCTTTGTGCGTTCGGGAAATACAGAAGATCCCGGCCGCGAGTGGTCCCGGTGGTACGGCCCTTATACGAAATCGGGCAGCGCGATGGAAGCGCCATCGGCACGCTTTGCTCAGTGGAAAGCAGTCATTCACGATGGACGTCCTGGCGACGGTATAGATTGGGTGAGCCTGGCGTATCTGCCTCGTAACGTCGCGCCCATCATTGACGGAATCGTGCTGCAGGATCCCGGCGTCCGCGCGCAGAGCCAGCCTAGTATCTCAACGGGGCAGCCGCCGAGTGTGACCCTGAAGATGCCGCCCGCGCCCAATGTTTCCGGGGTGGTCATCACGCAAAGCAGCAACACTTCGCGATTCGAACAGCCACCGCAAGGCACACTGCAGAAGGGCTATCAGACCGTTGTATGGACGGCGCGAGACGACAATGACGACGAGCTGCGCTATGCCGTTTATTTTCGCGGAGAAAACGAACACGAATGGAAATTGTTGAAGGACAACCTCGAGCAGAAATTCTATTCGTGGGACACCACCACGCTGCCGGATGGCGCCTACTACCTGAAAGTCATCGCCACCGACGCGCCCTCGAATCCACCTGCCCTCGCGCTCAAGACCGAGCGCGAAAGCGAACGCTTCGAAGTGGACAATACTCCGCCGGTAATCGAGCAGCTTGAAGCGATTGCGGGAGGAACGCGAGGCGGAAGCCCTATTCTGGTCAAGTTCATGGCGCGAGATGCTGCCAGCAATATCGAGCGATCGCAGTACAGCGTCGACGGTGGCGAATGGGTCCTCGTTGCTCCAGTCAGCCGCATCAGTGATGCGCCTGAAGAGCGGTACGAACTATCACTCGGTGGACTTGCCGCAGGCGAGCATACGATTTCGGTTCGCGCTTACGATCGATTCGAAAACGTCGGCAGTGCGAAAACCACTTTCAGCGTGCCAACCGCCAAGCCCTAATCGGGGCCATTTCACCACAGTTCTTTGCCGCACTCCATCGGCCAGATTTGTGATCCTGACCGTAGCGAAGGATCTCAACTAAAGCACGGCCACACCTTCAAATCATGGCGAGCCTGAATTTCACATTCGAGGAACGGTAAGCCGCAATAAACTTTTTTGTTTGAACTGACTACGAAAATCTGAGGACATAACGGTACTTCAGACGACCCAGCGGTCTTGTGCAGGAACGGGTTGGAACTTCTCAATCTCCGCGCCGAAGCCAATGCGCCCGTCGCCATAAGGCTCGTTGCGCACATGCACGACCCTCGCAGTGCATCGCATCTCTTGCGCGGAATTCCCGGTCACTTCCGCGGGCATTCGCAGTGTCGCCTCGATGGGCATTCCTACCTGCAATGGCGCCGAGGAAGCGAAAAAGAACCCGCCGCGCGAAACGTTTAGTGCCTCTGTAAAATGTTCAGTTCTGTCCGCGGCTACGCCAAGCGCGCGAAAACGCAGGGGCGTCCGGAGACTAAGGCGAGCCAATTGGCGGCGTTCAGACACTTTCATTTTATCCTCCCCCGAGCTAGGGAACGATCAGCGCAGGCACTCGGAATTTCCTGGAGGCGTGCTCCCAGCGTAACAGAGTGGGAAGAGTGGTCAAGTACCAAACCTGGCTGGCCAAGTGATACCAGTACTCGCTTGAAACCGTGTGCTCGATTGAAACAGCACCTCGGACGCGGCCTCTTCCGGCATGCCATAATGCCTCTTTAAGAACAGCCGCAAACGCCTTATAAGAGCCAAGATGTCGGGTGAATCGGCAAAGATCGCTAACCTAGGGTGAACCCAATTCTATGAGCACAGCTTTATCAATCGAATCCGCTAGTTACCATCCACCCACTTGGGAGGCTATCGTCGCCGCGCACGCACGCATCGCGCCGAGGATCCACCGTACGCCGGTCCTGACCTCCACCTCCCTGAACGCGATCACCGGTGCCCAGCTTCTCTTTAAGTGTGAAAACCTGCAAAAAACTGGCTCCTTCAAGATTCGGGGCGCCTCCAATGCCGTCCTCTCCCTCACGGAGAAAGAGGTAGCCAAAGGGATCGTCACCCAATCCAGCGGCAATCATGGTGCCGCCGTGGCGTGCGCTGCTTCCTGGCGCGGAGTTCCGGCGTGGATCGTCATGCCAAAGAACGCGCCAACAGTGAAAGCCAAAGCCATCGAAGGGTATGGCGGCAAAGTCATTTTCTGCGAGCCATCAGTCAGCGCGCGAAAAGCGACTTGCGACCGTATCCAGGCAGAAACGGGCGCCTACCTCGTGCACCCCTACGACGACGACCGCATCATCACTGGACAAGCCACTGCCGCGAAAGAATTGCTGGAAGAAGTTGGCGACCTGGACGCCGTGTTTGCCCCCGTCAGCGGCGGCGGACTGTTAAGCGGAACGTGCCTCGGCGCAAAAGGCCTCCTCCCTCATATCCCTGTAATCGGCTGCGAGCCCGAGCGCGCCGACGACGCCTACCGCTCGCTCGCCACCGGCATCCTGCAATCCCAGGACTCCAGCGATACCATCGCCGACGGGTTGCGCGCCTCGCTCTCTCCGCGTACCTTCGCCATCCTCCGCCGCAACGTAGACCGCATCCTGCTGGTTTCCGAAGAGGAGATCATCTCAGCCGCCCGGCTCGTCTGGGAACGCATGAAGATCGTCATTGAGCCCTCCAGCGCCGTAGCCATCGCTCCCTTGCTCAAGCCCGGAACGGTGGCCTCCCTAAACCTGCCGAAACGCCCCGATGGATCGGCCCCCAAGCTCGGCGTAATCTTCTCCGGCGGCAACGTCGACCTCTCCTCTCTGCGCTGGAAGTAGTTCCCGACCACTCTCTTTGAACCCTTAATCCACCCTGTGTTCCAAATCTCTGCACTGTTTGTGCAAGGAAATAGGCACTTTGTGCAAAACTCGGTCCACATCCACTCTTTCTTATAGACAACATGAGACTTACCTAGCAAGCAGTTTGGAGCGCTGCTTGCTCCTAACCCGGTGGAAGTATTGGGACCCAGAATGAGCATGAGTAACCAAGATCCAGTTGGGGAGCACCACGCAGCAGTCTTGCTGGGCCTCTCCACCACAGAAATCCGTCGCTTTTCGCGTTTGGCTGGCCTAGGTCACCTGGAATTCGGAGATCGAGGCGAACAGGTGGTCTTCACTTTTGACGAGCTTCAGCGGCTTTGCCTCTTGGCCGCACAGTCTTCGAAATAGCTGCTTAATCGGTTCGCCCATAGCTCCTCCTCAATCCCCCCACCCCCGGGTGCCTCCCCACAGGCGCCCGGGGTCTCCTCCTCGCAAACTTCGCAAGGCTGGTTTTCTGATGCACGAAACGGCTAGTACTGGCCTTTCTCAGTCCAGGACCTCACTTCATCCTCAACCGAAAAAGCAACTGCGGGCGACATCGCAAATCGCGTATCCAACTGAAACGCCTGCGTTTCCAGAGGGATGGCAAGCCACGAACGCGTCCTCACAAACCCCCGAACGTAAAGGTCGGTATACCGCTCGAATCCAAGAAGGGCCATTTGCGCGGCATGCACGAGCCCGTGAAACAGCGTCCTCAACGCAATCGCGTCGTGGAAAACAATGATGTCCAGATATGTGATCGAAGCCAGGTGAACGAAGTCGGGAAAGCTCCCCCCGCTCAAAGCAATAGCCTCTGAATAGAACGGCGGTGGAGGTATGCGCGCGCCCTTCAGCACCACTGTCCGGATTCGTTCGAGCAAACTTTTCGAGAAATACGACTGGACTGCCGTTCTCCACTCCGGCGCCAGCGGCTCGCTCGCCCTGAAATAAACCTCTCTCTCGCCGCGAAAATATGCCGCGACTCCGGTAACCATCTCGGCGATGCGTGCCTCCGAGAGTTCAGAGCGATCCATTGCGGTTCAGCTTTCTTCCCTGAATGATCGGGATTCGCGGCCCGAAAGCGGTGACGGTCAAATGCGCGTTCTACTTTTCCTTGAGCTTCAGCTTCCCTTCCGCCTTGTTCTCTTCCAGGAACGCCTTCAGTTGCGGCACAGCGTCCAGCAGACGGATCCACTGCTCGTAGTACAGCGTCACAGGAAAGCGCCCCAGCCCATACACGCTGACTCCGCCCTTTTCGCCCACCCGGAATTCCAGCGACCCTGTGCGTCGCGTGCCTCCTTGCTTTTCCAATTCCGCCAGTTTTGCCTTCAACTCTTCGTACGTTGGCTCTGCCATTTCGTTCTCCTCCCCGCAATCGTGTTGCGCAGGATTATACAATGCGTTTCGATTTCGCGCCGCGCACGCTATACTCTGCCCGCAATCTCGCAAGCGGTGGCACATGACCGAAGAGCAATCCCCTCTCGTCGATTGGATGAACCTTCCTCCCAATGCCCAGGAAACTTCTCTC
Organism: Candidatus Acidiferrum sp.; assembly: GCA_035279725.1. Taxonomy (GTDB): domain Bacteria; phylum Acidobacteriota; class Terriglobia; order Acidiferrales; family UBA7541; genus Acidiferrum. The sequence continues at coordinate 117,642 of DATEHF010000053.1, read as the reverse complement.
TGGGCCGGTCTCCACGACGCGCAAATCGTCTCCATCCAATCCAACCTGCTCGACCGCACCATCACTCTCCATCTCGAAAGCGATCATCTCCTCGAATTTCACAATCTCGCGCTCGACATGCAGTTCCTTCTTCGTCTCGACGGCGTGCAATCCGCTCGCCTCGTCCACCTCGCTGGCTGGCCCGGAAAATTCTCCGTCCCCGCTGGCGTCTCACCGGAAGAGCAATCCCGCCTGATCGCCGACTACCAATCCAAGTGCCGCGAAGAATCCCTCAACTGGACCGACCTGGAGAACGCACTGACCATCGAATGCAAACAAGTCCTCGACATCGCCGACGCCGCACTGGCCGCCGCTCCCGACAACTCCGTTGCGCTGCGCATCAATGGCCTCCTCAACTACACGGAGTATCGCGAACTCTTTCTCCGCGCCGAACGCCTCACGCTTACGCGCGGCGACGGCCAGGACCTGGGCATCGACGGCCTCCAAAGAATGGGCAAAGCCTACTGGGACGCCATCGACCAACGCAAAAATGGCCCTCCATCCTCAACTCCTCCCACAACTTAATCGCGCCTGCCGTGTTACTACATTGGGTACCGCCTGGGAGGCCTTGGGCATCCTGCCAACGCAGCCTCGCCATCCAACGGGGCAGTTGCACAGCAGTCTGACGTTTCCGGGACGTCTCAGTTCGAGGGAGACTGAAACATGACGAAGCACTCAGCGCCGTCAAGTATTTCAAGATTATTCTGCCGAGCCGCGGAGACTGCCGCACTCACGCTTTGCCTCAGCGCTGGCAGCTACGCGCAAGATCAACAAGAGCAGCAAAGCCAGCAACAAGATCAAGAGCAAGCTCAGCAGCAAGGGCAACAAGCCGAGCGGCCGCAGCCGCAGCCAGCGGACCGTCACGCGTCTAAACCCACCTACGCTTCCCAGGACGCCGACAAGCCACCGTACTCTCGTGACCACCGCTCCATGTCCGTGAAAAATGCTTCTGAGCCGCCACCCCAATCGGATCAGCCCACTCAGGCTCCTCAGCCCTCCCAGCCCATTCCCGGCACTTTGACCGTCCCTGCAGGGACCGTTCTTGTCATTCGCACCACCGACTTCCTCTCGAGCGACACGAACAAGGCTGGCGACCCCTTCACCGCAACACTCGATCAGCCTCTTGTCGTCAACGGCTGGGTCATCGCTCGCCGCGGCCAAACGCTGATTGGCAAAGTAAAGGACGCGAAGAAAGCCGGCCGCATCAAGGGCACCTCCGAACTAGAGGTCGAGCTCACTGATCTCACCGTGGTCGATGGCCGCCAACTCCCCATCCTCACTGAACTCTGGAAAGGCTCCGGCGGCACTTCCCACGGACAGGATGCTGGCACCATCGTCGGCACGACGGGACTCGGCGCAGCGATTGGTGCCGCAGCGGATTGGGGTACAGGCGCGGCGATAGGCGCGGGAGCCGGGCTCGCCGCCGGGATTGGCGCAGTGCTCCTCACCCGTGGACGTCCCACTATCGTCGAGCCGGAATCCCTCTTGAGCTTCCGCCTCGTCGATTCCTTGAAGGTTGACACCACGCAAAGCCAGCAAGCGTTCTTGCCCGTCACGCAACAGGATTTTGGAATGGAGCGTCGCGGCCCGCGCCGCGTAGCCGGTGCTTATCCGGGCCCCTACTATCCGTGCGGCTACTACGGCCCGTGTTACGGCTACCCTTATCCTTACGTCGGATTCTACGGCGCGTACGGTTACTATGGCCGCGGCTACTACGGCCATCGCGGCTTCCGCTACTAGAGCTTGTCATAAACGTCCTTGGGGGTCGCAGCTTTAGCTCCGACATTAATGTCTCGCAGTTATTGGGCTCTAGCCCCTGAGGAAATGTTTATCTCCATAAAGCCTCTTGGTGAAACGGATTCAGCTCTCGACGAAATTGCTCTCGACGAAAAGCGTTTTCCTGTAGGGGCGCAGCACCGCTGCGCCCTTTTCACCAAGGCATCAAGTTTCTGGTCAAGCTGAAGTGGCCGTGCTGAACCAGGAACCAATCCATGTTTTTCAGGGAATAATAATCGTCGCGTTCCGGTCCAGTTTATTTACAGGGATAACATCTGCGAGTGGGTTCCGCGCACCATTGCAATGTGTGGCGTCCACGACAGAAGAAACGAAAGCATCCTGCGGCATCTCGAAAGCATCACAAATGGCACGCGCCCGGTGGGGATAACTCAAGTGCAAGAATATTTCGCAGCACCCGCACCATCGTCGACTGTCTTCCAGTCGCCAAGAATATCGGCCGTCTCGTCGCCCGTACTTCCGGGCGCACAAAACAATCGACGCCTGAATAAAGGCCGCCTGAATAAAGGCCGCCTGAACCTGAGTACTAGAGAGTCTTTGATTTGCCTGTGATAGTCTTTACCAGTTCAACAGTGAACCGTTTCCGGTCCAAGCCCCAGTCCGCAGGATGTCATTTGCATAGAGTTGCTTTTGTATCCGAATGGCCACTCCGTCAGACCGGATGCGTTTCGATTTTGTTATCTTGATTTCGTGTCTCAGTTTCGTGTTTGGAATTTCGATTTTCTAGTTTCGCTTTTCCAATTTCGATTTTCGAATTTGGTTGGCATCGAATTCAAATCTGCAAGCGTGGACGGACTATGAAACTCCAATCTTCTTTGCTTCGCCATTCCCTCTTTGTTCTTGGTTTGCTTATCGCGCTCCCGGCCTTCCGCGCCGCCGCGCAGACCAAGCCTGACGCGACTGGCAGTCCGACTACTCAAGCCGTGTCCATCCCCGCCCGCATCACGCAAGCCATCGACGAAGCGCAACTCGTCCGCCTCAAGGGCAACGTCCATCCCCTCGCCCGCCCAGAATTCGATCAAGGACTCGCAAGCGACGCGACTCCCATGAAGAGGATGATGCTCGTCTTGCAGCGCAGCCCCGAGCAGCAAGCCGCACTCAGCAAATTGATGGACGAGCAACTCAGCAAAGACTCGCCAAATTTTCATAAATGGCTCACCCCTGAACAGTTTGGCAAGCAGTTCGGACCGGCCGACACAGACATCCAGGCGGTCACCGACTGGTTGACGCGTCAAGGCTTCCAACAAATCAAAGTAGGAGCGGGCCGGACGGCCATCGAATTCTCCGGAAATGTCGCGCAGGTTCGCAATGCGTTTCACACTGATATCCATAGATTCCATGTGAACGGCGAGGCCCGTCAGGCCAATGTCAGCGATCCGCAAATCCCGGCCGCGCTGACTCCCGTCGTGTCCGGCGTGCTCGCGCTCCATAATTTCCCGCGAAAATCGATGCGCCACACCGTCGGCACCTTCACGCGAACCGCTGACGGCCGCGTTGAACCTCAATTCACTGGAAGCAGTGGACAATTCTTTGTCGTCGGCCCGGCGGATTTTGCCAAGATTTACAATATTCCCTTATCGCTCAATGGAACTGGCCAGACCATTGCCATCGTTGGCGACTCCAACATAAACCCTCAAGACGTGGCTGATTTTCGAACTCTGTTCGGCCTCCCCGCCAATCCGCCGAACATCATTCTCAACGGACCGGACCCCGGGTTGAACTCCGACGAAGGCGAGGCCGATCTGGACGTTCAGATCTCGGGCATGGTAGCCCCCAATGCGACTATCGACTTCGTAGTCTCCGAAGACACATTGACCGCTGCGGGAATTGATCTTTCTTCTTTCTACATTATTGACAACAACCTCGCGCCGGTAATGAGCCTGAGTTTCGGCACGTGCGAAGCGAATTTGGGCGCCAGTGGCAACGCCTTTTTCAACACCATCTGGGAGCAAGCCGCGGCAGAAGGCATTACTGTGTTTGTGTCTTCAGGCGACCCAGGTTCCGCCGGGTGCGACGATTTCAATAACTCCACCACTGCGAGCCACGGCCTTGCCATCAGCGGGTTTGCCTCTACTCCGTTCAACGTGGCCGTCGGCGGCACGGACTTCGACGATGTTGGAACTCAGTCGAATTTCTGGCTCGTTCCCCCCGCTCCTAATGGCCCGGGCAAGGAATCGGCCTTGGGCTACATTCACGAAATACCTTGGAATGATTCCTGCGCTGCAACCGCGACCGCTGCCACCCTCAATACTGTGTGTGTTAATCCGAACCCCGCGTCCCTGCTGAACATCGTTGGCGGTAGCGGCGGCCCGAGCGGTATCAATGGGGGCACTTTTGCGGGATACGCAAAACCGGCATGGCAAAGTGGCATTATCCCGAACGGAATCGCCGCCGGTGACAATCATCGTTACATCCCCGACGTTTCTCTCTTCGCCAGCGACGGCTCACAGAGCACGAGTTTCTACCTTGTGTGCCAGGCAGATGCGCTTAAACCTGGAAGCTCGCCATCCTGCGCGTCGACTGGATCTTTCAGTTTCTTGGGCGTGGGTGGCACTTCCGCTTCCTCGCCGGCATTTGCAGGTATAATGGCTTTGATCAATCAGAACAACGGGCCTCAAGGAAACGCCAATCCCGTTCTATACAAAATAGCCTCAACCGCGGGACAAAGCTGCAACTCCTCGACCGAGGCTTTAACGGGCTCAACTTGTGCTTTCAACGACGTCACCAAAGGCAACAACTCCGTCGCCTGCGCTGGAAAATCCTTGAATTGCAGCAGCCAGACGACGGGAGTTAACGGAGTGCTTGTAAGTCCCGCTTCCGCCACCATTCCAGCGTGGAGCACCGCAGCCGGCACCGGCGCTATCCCAGGATACGATCTGGCGACGGGCCTAGGCTCTGTAAACGTTGCCAACCTCAATACGCAATGGCCGCTGGCCGTAGGCGCTTTCCATGGCACGACGACCAACCTCACGGTTAATGGCGGCTCTTCAACAGTAACCGTAACCCACGGTACTGCCGTCACAGCAAAGGTAACAGTCACCTCAACATCGGGTACGCCTACCGGCGACGTCGCGCTTCTCGCCCCCACCTCTGTGAACGCAGGCATCGGCGACACCACGCTGTCCAGCGGATCGATCACCATCAACGGCGTTATTCTTCCTGGAGGCAGTTACAACCTAAATGCCCGGTATGCAGGTGACACCACTTTTGCATCGAGCACCTCTACCCCCGGCGTGCCTGTCGTGGTGAACAAGGAAGCCAGCCACCTGCAATACGGCATCGTCACTTTTAGTCCGGCCAACGGAGCCGTTACGAGCACCAACGCCACGTCAGTCGCCTATGGCTCGCCGTACATTTTGCGGATGGACATCTTGAACAGCACCGGCACCAACTCGAATTGCCAGCCTCTTGTAACGAACGGCGCGACAACTGGCTGCGCCTTCGACGCAACGGGAACTGTGACTATCACGGACTCAGTCAACGGAGCCGCGCCCGGTCCGCTCGACACTTCACCGTTTGTTATCAACAGTGCAGGACACGCGGAGGATCAACCGATTCAGCTTCCGGTGGGATCTCATGCGTTATCGGCGAGTTATTCTGGCGACATCAGCTACGCTGCAAATGGTCCTATCGCTGACACAGTGACGGTTACAAAAGCGGCGACCACAACAGCCGTTGTACCCAGCGCGTCCACCATCATGACTGGCGGCAGTGTTACCCTGACGGCCACCGTCTCAACAAATAGCAGTGGTGTCGGGCCGACCGGTACTGTGCAATTCAAGAATGGAGGGAGCTCCATCGGAGCCGCCGTAAATTGCGTGCCTGCGGCCGCGACGACCACCGCAGCCGCTTCTTGCACGGCAACACTCCCAACCACTCTCTCCTTCCTGACACCTCCAATAGTTCCCCCACAGATGCCCCGTACTCCGACCGTACCCATCTGGATTCTGGCTTTCCTGGTCCTGATTGTCCTTCTCATGGGCAGACGGTACGTTCCGGCAGGGCGGCGCGGATTGGCCTTCGCAAGCCTAGTCCTGTTTGCCCTTGCAGCGGCAGGAATTGCCGGCTGCGGAAGCAGCGGCGGGGGGGGTGGAGGAGGGCACACCGACAGCATCACGGCTGTGTACAGCGGCGATGCTAACTATTCGACGTCTACGTCGGCAGCAGCTCCGGTCACTATTCAATGACGACAAAAACAAACCTAGCCCAGACCGGACGGGCCCGATCAATCGGGGCTGCTCCTGGTGAACGGTGTCCTATAATGACGACTCTAACTATCTTTAGAATGAAAACTTACGAAAGTGTTGGTTCTAAGCAACTTTATCTCCCTTTAGAGTCAACCAGTTTTTAAAAAACAGGGGAGGGGGCCTGGTTATTGTTAACCAGCCTATCCGATGGGGATGGGCCGTCTCTTCCTCTACGATCTTGGTCAGTTGATTTGCGGCGGAAAGAAAATATTCCAGAAGTGCGGCGCAGGGGCCAGAAACTCCACGGGAACCAGCGACCCTTCCTGATTCATCTGCGGCGGTCGTACTACGTTCACTTCCACCTTCTGCTGCGTCTTCGGATTCTCAAGAATGAACTTGGTCCCCTGCGACAATCCCTGGGGAAGAACAATCATCGCGCCGCTCGCGCTCACTGTGTGTGTATTGCCTTCCATCGGCTCAGGCTTGTTGGGCAAATGCACCAGAACGCGCATCTTCAGCAGTACACGCTGCGCGCGTCGCCGCTCTTCCGCGGTAGGTTGACGCGTCAGCGCCGGGCGAGGCGTCGTTGCTACTCCTGACATCGCGCCGGGCTTCGCGTACGGTGAAGGTTTCACAGGTCCAGTCCCCAGAAATCCATCTCCGGCGCGACAAGCTCGATCCCGTATTCCCACCCGTCAGGCCGCTGATTACCCTTCCACACCACCACAGCTGCGTTGCTGTTCTCGGAAATCAGGTTAGTGAGCGCCAACCGGTGTTCCAGATCGAGCGATTGCGGCAGCACTACCATGCACCCGTAAGGGTTGACCACCCGTGTGCGTGCTTCCACGCTGATGCGCTTGCCCACCTCATCGTCCCAGCCGAGGCGCACAGGCACCTGCGAGTTCATACGGCGCCCACGACGCTTCTCATGGTGCCGCGAACCCAGCTTCTTGGATTCACGCTGCTGCTTTACAGGCATTTTACCCTCTGCTATGCCATGCTAGAGTTGGCCTCCAGAACGGTCAATGGTACGAATTTGGATGGTCGCGCAAATGAGTATCTGTACCTGCGTACAGGTGAATCCGAGGGGGCAGTTCACCGCGTGAAGAACCTGATCGTCAATGCCGATGATCTGGGGTGGACGGAGGGGGTCAACCGGGGCATCCTCGAAGCCTTCCACTGCGGCATCGTGACGAGCACTTCCCTGCTAGCCAACGGGGCCGCGTTTGCGGACGGTGTCCAATCCGCGCGCTCGGCGCCAGGGCTGGGGGTGGGGGTCCATCTGAACCTCAGCGACGGCCCACCGATGGCAGACCGTGAAACAGTTACTAGTTTGTTAAACGACGATGGTGAATTTGCGGGCGGGCCCGAAAGCCTGCTCTTGCGGCGCGCAAGTGGTGGTCTCTCGCTAGCAGAAGTAGAAACCGAGTGGAACGCGCAAATTGAGAACGTGCGCGGCGCGGGGATTACGCCGACGCACCTCGACGGGCACAAGCACGTGCACATGCTGCCCGGGCTGTTTGAGATTGCTCTGCGGCTCGCGAAGCGCCACGAGATTAGCTCGATTCGCGTGGCCCTAGAAGCATCCAGCTTGCGCGCAGCCCTTTCTTCCGGCTCAAAACAGCACGTTGGCGTAATCATGAAACAAGGCGTGCAAGCTCGCGGATTGAAGTTGCTTGCACGAGATGCGCGCGAACTGGCCGAGCGCGCCGGGATTTCAACGGCTGATTATTTTTGCGGGATCGCGCAAACCGGCGAGCTAACTCGCGAAGGCGTGGAACAACTCATGAAAAATCTTCCGGACGGAACGACGGAGTTGATGTGCCACCCAGGCTACATGGATTCCACGCTACAAAAAACGGCGACGCGCCTTCAACACTCAAGGCAGACCGAGCTGCAGATCCTGACGGACGGGGGGATTAGAAATCTTGTCGCATCGCTGGGGATTCGCCTGATAGACTATGGCTTCGTGTCCCAGGAAGCGTAAACGAGGAATTCACAGGGAAGAATGGCAAGCGATTCGCCAATTCAATATTCCATTGTCGTTCCGTTCTTCAATGAACAGGAAAACATCCCACCACTGTACATGAAGCTCACCGAAGTGATGGACGGACTTGGCGAGCCTTACGAACTGGTGTTTGTGGATGATGGCAGCAAGGACGATTCGTTCAAAGTGCTCTCGGAAATTTATGAGCACGACCGGCGCGTCAACCTAGTCCGGCTGCGCAGGAATTTCGGTCAGACGCCGGCATTAAAAGCGGGATTTGATTTTGCGCGCGGCGACGTCATCATCTCCATGAGCGGCGACTTGCAGCACGATCCCGAAGAGATTCCGCGCTTCCTGGAAAAAATAGAAGAAGGCTACGATCTGGTGAGCGGATGGAATTACCAGCGGCGCGGCCACTGGCTGTTTGGGCAAATACCCAGCCGCCTAGTGAATTGGATGTTGGCAAAGGTTTCAGGAACCGAGTTGCATGATTTCGGAACCACGTTCAAAGCCTACCGCAGGGAAATTATCCAGGAGATTCAGCTTTACGGCGAATTGCACCGGTTCATTCCAGCGTTGGCGAGTTCCACGGGCGCAAAGATTGCCGAGCTGCCGATCAACAGTGTAGCCGGTAAGGAAGACAAGAAGCGGTATAGCATCTCGAGAACCATTCGCGTCCTGCTGGACTTGGTGATCGTGAAGTTTTTGCTGGACTATTCGACGCGGCCCGGCCAGTTTTTTGGCTTGGTGGGCATTGCGAGTACCGCACTCAGTTCCCTGCTGTGGCTGATTCTGGCGTTTGACAAATTTTATCTCCACATTGCACTGATCAAAGATTCGTGGCCGGTGGTGTTCATGGCGGTGGGATTGTTCCTGGTGGGAATCCAATTTCTTTCGATGGGATTGCTAGGCGAAATTATCGCACGCACTTACTACGAATCACAGAACAAACCGATTTACGCACTGCGCGAAGTGAAAAGCCACCGCAAAGAGATGGGCGATTCCGCGGAGCAGACGCGGCCTTCCGGTTCTCCCGACCGCTAGTTATCGCGCATCCTGGCGCTGCATAAGTGGGCAATCGGAAAACAGCGTGGATTGACACTGATTCCCGTGTGACGTATGGTCAAGTTTCCATGCAAGTTTGGGGATAAAAGAAGCAAATAATGTCCGAAGTCCGCGAAAACGTCAGGCACAGTATCGTGGTCCCGCTTTACAACGAGCGGGAAAACATCGTGCAACTCTACGAGCAACTCAAGGAGACACTGGAATTGCTCGGCGATTCGTTCGAGCTAGTGTTCGTCGATGATGGCAGCACGGATGATAGCGCGAGCCTGCTGCGCGACATCGCCTTGCAGGACGGACGTGTGACGGTCATTACACTGACTCGCAATTCCGGAAAGTCGGCGGCGCTAGGCGCGGGGTTCGAAGTGGCCCTCGGCGATCACATCGTCACGATGGACGGCGACCTGCAGCACCACTCTTCAGACATTCCGCGATTCGTAGAAAAATTGCGGGAAGGCTTTGACATCGTTTGCGGTCAACGCATACAACGATCCGAAGATCCGTGGATGCAGCGGATGTCCAATAAGGTCGCGAACTGGCTCACCGCGAAGCTTTCCGGCGTTCGCATTCACGATTTCGGCAGCGGATTTAAAGCCTATAAGCGCGAATTCGTCTCGCAGTTGCCGGTCTACGGCGAGATGCAGCGGCTGATTCCAATCCTTGCGCTGCGCCAAGGAACCCGGATTTGCGAAATCCCAATCACTATCGCGCCACGCGAGCGTGGCTCTTCGAAGTATGGCATTTTGCAGAAACTCCCTTTCTTCTTTGACCTCATCACGGTGCGTTTCCTGACGCTATATCTTTCCCGGCCGATGCATTTTTTTGGCACTGCAGGAATCGGCGCAACATTCGTGGGCAGCGCTATCGCCTTTTGGCTGCTGATGGAAAATGTGATTTACCACACCAACGTCTTGCAAGAGCACGGCCCGCTGATGTTTTTTGCGACGGTGCTGATTCTTTCCGGCATGCAGCTTTTCGCCCTAGGGCTGCTGGCGGAAATGCAGGTGCGCCACTTCCACGATCGCGGCAGCCGCTCATCGTATACCGTCACCGGAGCGCGCCATCTCGCCAGGAAAAATGACGAAACCATCCGGCACTAGCGCTTCCGATCCCGAGCCGCACATTCAAGACAAAAACAACTCTTCGAACACCCGATGGTATCTATCCGTAATCGTCCTTTTCTGGGCGCTGATCTACATTCCCGGGCTGGCTTCGCCAGGCATGATGGACGACGCGGACTCGGAGCATGCGCAAATCGGACGAGAGATGCTGGCGCAGCACGACTTCGTGACCATGCATGTGAATGGCGTGCGCTATCTCGATAAAGCACCGCTTCCCTACTGGATCACGGCGGCAGGCTATTCGGTTTTTGGTGTCTCGGAATTTTCGGCGCGCTTGCCGCTTTCGCTTTTTGCTCTTGCTTCGTTGATTGCCGTGTTCTGGCTGGCACGCGAAATTGCGGGAGAGCAAGCTGGCTTCTTTTCAGGGCTAGTGCTGGGCACGGCGATCGGGCCATATATCTACACGCGATTCACAATTCCGGACATCATGGTGGGCTTCTGGCTGATCCTCACCGTTCATCTCTTCTGGCGGATCCTGGATCAGGAAAATCCTTCGCAGTGGCTGTGCTGGTCGCTCGCGCTGGTCACCGCAGCCAACGTTCTGACCAAAGGCCTGATCGGAATCGCCTTCCCCGTTCTCATTATCGGCGGCTACCTGCTGCTGACCGGCAATCTGCGTCACCTTTTGCGAATGAAGCTTGTCTCGACCACGCTGGTATTTTTAGCGGTCGCAGCACCGTGGCACGTGCTCACAACGATGCGAAATCCCGCGCAAGGTGAGTCCAAGGGATTTTTCTGGTTTTATTTCATTAACGAGCAGATTTATCGATATCTGAATCTGCGGGTGCCGCGCGACTACGACAAAGTTCCGTTTCTGATTTTCTGGGGCCTGCTTCTCGTTTGGATCTTTCCGTGGACGTTCTTTATGTTGAGCAGTTTGCGGCAAGTTCCTCTGAACCCGCGCCGTTGGCGGGAACCGTTGGATAAAGAAACGCGCGCAGCACTACTGCTGGCAGTCTGGGCGATGGCGATTTTAGTGTTTTTCAGTTTTTCGACGCGACAGGAATACTACGTATTACCTTCCCTTCCAGCTCTGGCGCTGCTCACTGGATTGTGGCTCAACCGCGAGGAAGCCTCAGAAGTTGGGAGCGTTCAGCGACGAAGCGGATTGCGCTCTTCGATTGCGATGTTAGCTCTCGGAGTAACCGCGTTTGCGATCTGCCTGACCATTGTGGCGATGTCGCCGCCTGCTCCACCGAATGTGGACTTTGGCGACCTGCTACAGAAAGCGCCCGCGATGTACAAGCTGTCGATGGGGCATCTGTTCGATCTCACGATGGGCGCGATGAGCGTATTTCGCGTGCCGCTGATCTTGACGGGAGTGGGCTTCCTTGCGGGCACATTTTTCAATTGGCTGTTCCGCAAGAGAGGTTCGCCGCTGCGCGGGAATCTGGCAATCTGCGTGATGATGGTGGTTCTTTTTCAGGCGGTCCACATGGCGCTGACAGTGTTTTCTCCAGTGCTCGGTTCGAAGCCGCTGGCGATGGCCATCAAAAAACAATTTCAGCCCGGCGATTTGATCGTCGTGAATGGGGCTTATTCGGAGGCTTCCAGCGTGAATTTTTATACCGGGGCTCAACTGCATATGCTCAACGGGCGGTTCAACGATCTGTGGTACGGATCGCTCTTCCCGGATTCGCCGCCGGTGTTCGAGGATGACGCTTCGTTCGCGAAACTTTGGCTGGGATCGGGCAGAGTCTTTTTCTTTGCACCGAACGCCAACAGGGGAGTCCTGAAGTTAAAGAGTCTGCCGGCGCCCTATTACGAAGTGGCACATTCGGGAGAGAAGGCGGTTTACAGTAACCGGGCTAGTTCCCCGTAACTGTGGTTCGTAAGACAGGAACGGGCGCAGCAAGCTGCGCCACTACAGGGCCTCAGAGGGAAGCCGCAAAATAGGAATCGTGTGGCGCTTACGACGCCGCGCCGGGCTTGCGCGCTATGTGACGGTATTCGCCGCCGAAGTAGAGGAGCGGCTTGCCTTCATGAATTTCCGCTTCCTCGACTCTTCCGATAAAAACCGTGTGATCGCCAGCGACGTGAGATGACACGACTTCACAACTCAATTGGAGCAGTGTGCCTTCGAGGACAGGAATCCCGCTGGGAGTCCAGCGGTAGTGGATGGACAGGCGCTGCTCAGCCTCGGCGCTTTGTGTGCCTTTGGCAAAGTATTCGGAGATGGCTTCGTGGCCTTCCTTGAGTACGTTGACGCCGAATCGCTTTTGCTTTTCCAGCATGGGAAGAATCGCAGCGCGCTTTTCCACGCAAATCAAAATCAGCAGCGGGTCGAGAGAAACGGAAGTGAAAGAATTGGCGGTCATGCCGCGTACGGCGCCGGGAGCGCGCTCGACGGTGACAACCGTTACGCCGGTGGCGAAATGGCCCAGAGCTTTTCGAAATTGATAGGCAGTGAGCGGCGGCGTTTTCATGTTGGCAGCGGTTGAAGATACCATACTGGTCGTAGCACAGGCACTCCTGCCTGTGCATGTGAACCTTGGCAAATGGCAAACACACAACCAAGAGTGGCTGTGCTACTGGCTAGCCTGAGCAACTGAGGCAGATCGGAGCAAATGAATATGACGCGAAAAATCGCGATTCTGGGCGGAACGGGTGCGGAAGGCTCCGGGCTGGCGTATCGTTTGGCGAAAGCTGGGGAACACATCTTGATTGGCTCGCGCGAAGCAGCACGGGCACAGGAAACCGCGAAATTGTTGCGCGAGCGGATTGGCAGCATCGCACAGATCGAAGGCATGGACAATCCTTCCGCGGCGGCCGCTTGCGATATCGCGGTGCTCACCATTCCCTTCTCCGGCATTGTGGCCCTACTCAAGCAATTGAAGAGCGTTTGGAAGTCGGGAACAATCGTGATTGATACCACCGTGCCGCTGGCAGCGACCTTAGGCGGCGCAGCGACACGCGTGCTTGGCGTGTGGCAAGGGTCGGCTGCTGAGCAGACTCGCGAGCTATTGCCTGCGAGTGTGAGTCTCGCGGCGGCGTTCCAGAATCTCGGCGCGGAAACGCTCGCAGGTGATGAACCAGTGGACTGCGACGTGCTTGTGTGCAGCGACGATGATAAGGCTAAGCAGGTAGCATCCGAATTGGTCAACAAGATTCCCGGAACGCGACCGCTGAATGGCGGAAAACTTGAGAATGCGCGCATCGTGGAATCGCTAACGGCACTTCTGATTGGATTGAATATGCGCTACAAAGTGCACGGAGCTGGGATTCGGTTCACTGGCCTCCTTTGAAGTGACGTTTCTATTCAAAGCTAGAGCGCCCCGGGTCAAACACGACTAAGTAGGACCTTACCAGTCCAGTGGAATAACAAGCCTAGGAAGAGCACAACACCTTGGCCGATTCTAACCCGTGGTCCTCGCTGCCCCGCCGGTGGTTACATGTTCAGTTGCCCGGATATCGCGAGATACCCGAACACCACACATATGAGGGGTCTCGACTAGAGGATCTCCCGCCGATTCCGATTCGGCTGGACGATGATTTTGAGTGGCTGAAGAGACATGGCTCGGTTTATCCTCGCGGAGGATTGAACCGATACGAACGCGACATTCATCCACCTAACGTGGAAAAATTGGCGCTGGCAGCGCGCGTTGAGCTGCCGCGGAGTTTCCGCCGCTTCATGATTTCAGCGGAGCTGCAGTCGCGGGTGCGTTCTTGCACAGATTGTTATCTCGACCCGGGCGAACGCATCGTTGAGACGATCGGTTCGATACGCGGGCATCTTGTCCATTTTCTTTCGGATTCTCAGTCATGTGCTCATTGGTACTTGCACGCCCTTCCTAGCGGTGATACGAGCGTTCTGGAATCGGAAGACCTTTATTGTTATCAGATAGAACATTCAGACTGGATTGAGAATCCATCTTGTCGGCTTGAGCGCGTGGACCTAAGCGGGTTGGATTTTGCTTATTGCGCACCGTCGTTCTCCGAGTTCCTTTATCGCTTTTGGATTGAAAACGAAATCTGGTTCGCCTTGAAAGACGACGCTAGCCGACGTCCGCTTAACCCCCTGGAACTGAAGTACGTGAGCCACTACGCAGCGAAGAAATCGCTAGAGGGACAAAGATAAGAGAGCGTGGGCGAGTTTGCGCTTCTGGGCCAGGATTTTCATGACGGTTGGAATAATCATAACTTTCATGTCGAGCGCTGTGATCGCGGGATCTTGGGATTTGTCGGCGGGATCGATGATGAAGGTGCCGGTGAAGTCGGCGTAGAGTTTGGCTACGCCCAGGGCGGTTGGCTGATGGTCGAGTTGGGCGAGCATTTTGTCAGAGGGGCCTTTTAGGGATTTACCGCCGACGATGGGGCAGACGGCGAAGACTTTTTGTTTGTGGGCGCGGAGTTCGTCGCGGATTTGGGGCACGGCGAGAATTGGGCCGATGCTGATCAGCGGATTGCTGGGGCAGATGAGGATGCGGTCGGCTTCGCGAATGGCTTCGAGGACGCCGGGGGCGGGCTGCGCGGATTCTACGTTGGCGAAGCGAATTCCCTTCACTACCGGCTCGGTGCGGCGCTTGACTAAATATTCCTGAAAATGAAGAGGGCCGTCGTTCGAATCGATGATGGTGGGGATGGGAGTGTTGGACATGGGGAGGATGTGGGATTTCACCCCGAGTGCGATCCGGATGGAGTCGGCGGCTTGGGAGAGCGTTTTTCCGTCGGCGAGCATGGCCGTGCGGTGGATGTGCGTGGCGAGGTCGCGGTCGCCGAGATTGAACCAGTTTTCCCTGCCAAAACCCGCGAGGTGTTTGAGGGCCTGGAAGGTTTCGGCGCGGAGGCCCCAGCCTTTTTGGGGATCGACTACTCCCGCTAGCGTGTAAGTCACTATGTCCAAGTCGGGTGAGATTTTTAGGCCGTGTAGGACTATATCGTCGCCGGTGTTGACGATGATGGTGAGGTGGCGCGGGTCCATTTCGTGGTAAAGACCCAGCAGGAGTTTTGAGGCGCCTACGCCGCCGGCCAGGGCGGTGATTTTCAATTTGGTTTTTGAGGGCATGGGGAATTCAGATGCGTACGGCTTACGCGGCGTCACCCGCGAACCCATCGCCAGTAGCTACTTCTGCGATCCGCTTTCGGACGCGCGGTGCAAGAAACTCCTCACGCCTGACGAATTCGGGATAGAGGGGAAGGCGTTCGCGCAAAACGAAACCGCGTCGTTCCGTCTCGGCTTTCAACCTCGCGATTTGGGGCCAGGCAGCTTCGGGATTGATGAAATCCTTGGTGATGGGCGAGATCCCGCCCCAATCGTTGATGCCAGCTTCGAGCAGCCGAGGAAAATCGCCGTAGCTCAAATTGGGAGGGGCCTGAATGTTCATTTGCGAGCCGAGAATGAGGCGGGCGAGCGCGATGGTGCGGAGCATGTCGTCAAGCGATGGCTCAGGATGGGCGGCCATAGGAATTTCGGGTTTAGCACGGAAATTCTGGATGATGACTTCCTGGATGTGGCCGTACTTTTCGTGGAGCTTGCGAATGGCGAAGAGCGATTCGATGCGCTCTTCCATGGTTTCGCCGATGCCGATCAGAATGCCTGTCGTGAATGCCATGGAGAGCTTGCCGGCTTCTTCGATGGTGTAGAGGCGGAGCGCGGGAACTTTGTCGGGCGCATTGGCGTGCGGCAGGCCGTCGCGCATCAGGCGCGGGCTGACGTTTTCGAGCATCAGGCCGACGCTGGCGTTCGACTCTTTTAGGCGCGCGAGAGCGACGCGGTCCATCACGCCAGGATTGGCGTGCGGGAGCAGGCCGATCTTATCGAGGACGAGTTCGCACATGGCGGCGAGATAGTCGAGCGTGCGCGTGAAGCCTTGCGTGCGGAGGAATTCGCGAGCCTCGGGGAAAATTCTTTCCGGTTGATCGCCGAGGCTGAAGAGTGCTTCTTTGCAGCCGGCTTGCCGGGCGCGTTCGGCGAGGGCGAGGACTTCGGCAGGGGTCATGAAGTGCGCGCCGGGCTGGCCAGGATCTTTGCGGAAGGTGCAGTAGCTGCAGTAGTCGCGGCAAAGAGTGGTCAGCGGGATGAAAACTTTTTTCGAAAAGGTGATGACGTTGCCTTTGCCTTGGGCGCGGAGTTCGGTAGCGACAGCCAGAAGGTCGGGGAGAGGAACTTGAGCGGCCTGGAAGACTTCTTCGCGGGTTAGGGGATGGAGTGTCGTCTGCATTAGCGGGATCGCTCAGGCTACGGAAAGAATTTAACACAGAGAAAGACGGAGACTACCGGAAGAGATCTTCGGCGGCGGGGCGGATGATGTTGGTGGCGGGATCGGAGGAAGGCTTGAATCGGTAACCACGGATGAGGATTGCGGGCGAGCCTTCGGATTTGCGCATGAGGAGGCCGGCAGCGGAGGCAAGTTCATCGGCGACAGCGAGAACCGTGGCAGTGAGGGGCTTGCCGTGGCGGTCATGTGTGCCTCGCAAATCGTGCAGGACGGGGACGCCGGAGGCGCCGATGGCGACATCCGTCAAGCCCAGGCGCCAGGGGCGGCCGAAAGTATCGCTAATGATGACGGCGACACGTTTGCCGGTCAGTTCGCGGAGAGCATCAGCGAGTTTCTTTGCCGATTGATCGGGGTCGCGCGGGAGCAGAGTGACCACGTCTTCACCAGGGACGTTCGAATGGTCGACTCCGGCATTGGCGCAGACGAAACCGTGACGAGTTTCGGCGATGAGCACGTGATCGCTGCGGACGATGCGCCGCGATTGCTGCAAAACAACTTCGATGGCGCGCGGATCCTTCTGCAAGCGCGCAGCGAGCGCCACGGCCTGCGCCGAAGGGCGGATTGTTGCCAGCCGGACGACTGCACCTTCAACCTTCGAAACAATTTTCTGTGCAATGACGAGGACGTCCCCGTTTTCGAAAGTAAGCCGTGCTCTGCGGGCAGCCTTCGCCATGTACTCAGCCAGCTCGTCGCCTAGTTGAAATTCTGGTAATCCCGGCAAACGAAACAAGCGGAGATCTGCATTGCCCGCTGAAGATTTCCTTCGAGAAACGCGGGACCTGGGACGTTTGGGCATAAGCACTGGATAGAAATATTACGCGAGGCGTCCGAAGGATTCACCAGCAAAACCACAGCATCGGACAATATGATCTAGCAAGAAGCTGCGTGAAGCGAGAATTCCGCGCGGGAAGCATAAAAACTAGCGGGCGAAGCGCCCCGATTCTGACGGGGCACTCCGCCCGGAAACAGCCGATGAGAACAAACCTTACTTGTGAGGCTTCTCCTCTTTCGGCGGCTTGTTGTTGTTTGGCGGCTTGTCCTTCGGACGATCCTGCTTCTGATGTTCCTGGGTCTGTCTTTGCTGGAGCTTTTGTTGCTCTTGCTCGTGTTTCTGTTCGAGCTGTTGAAGTTGCTGTTGTTGTTTCTGCTCGATTTGCTGCCTGCGAGCATCGTCAGCGTTCTTCTGCTGAATTTTTTGCTGTTCCTGGACCTGCTTTTGCTCGACCCTCTGGCGCTCCTGATCCTGTTTCTGCCGGAGCTGTTCCTGTTGTTGCTGATGCCGCTGTTCGAGTTGCGGGTCCACTGTGTTGGAGTTGTTCGGCCGGGACGAAGGCGGACGATCATTGTAGACCCTCGCATTGCCGGGATTTGCTGGAGGGTTACCCGGATTTGCCGGAGGGTTCACGTTTCGATTGCCGGGATTCACCGGCGAAACAGGATTCGCAACGGGCGGGCGGTTGCTGTTGTTTTGCATGTTGCCCGGGTTGTTCTGCACATTAGTCGGATTGTTTTGTACGTTACCGGGCCTGTTTTGCACATTGCCCTGATTCCCCTGCATGTTGCCGGATGGCCGATTCACTTGAGCATTTCTCGGCATCGCAGGTTGAGCCGGCGGAGCCATCTTGATGTTCGGGCGCGCCACTTGCGCGTTCCCTGTCTGCACCTGCCGGATTTGAGAGACGGCCGGCGGCCTGCCACCGTTGGCTTGAATCACTTGCTGTTGCTTAACGAAAGAAGCCGGCGGAGGAGGCGGAGCGACCTTCGCCACAACTTGACGGTTGAACGCCGCTGCAGGCGGCCTGGCGGAAACAGCCGCCCCGGAGCCCATAACGCTTTGCTGCTGCGGAGGAACGGCGGGCGTCAATGGCGCGACGGGAGCAGAAGCCACTTCGCGCGCATCCACTTTCACCATGTTGCGGGCAACGGGCTGAGCCGAAGTGAAAGCCTGATGAGAAGTAGCGGTAACGGCGTTGGGTGCCGTCTGGTTCTGATAGGTAACGTTGGTGACGTTGACGGTCTTGTTGACGTAGACGTTGTTGTAGACATTGGTGATGTGGGTCTCGTTGATGACCGTTGTGTTGGTGACGTTGACGTTTCGCACGTAGGTCTGGCTAACGTGATAGGACGGACAGTAGACGTCACGCGGGCCCAGCGGGAACCAGGCTACGCCAACTCCACCACCTCCGCCGATTCCGATGCCGACACTAAAATGTGGACCGCCAACCCAGGCCACGAGAGCCGGGGCATACACGGGACGCACATACGCGACTGCGACGACGGGACGCGGCGGGCACGGCACCCAACCCCATACGCCCGCGACAACAACCCAGCGGCCGTAGTGGAAAGGAGCGAAGCCCCAAGGCTCATCATCGATCCAAGTCCAGCCCCAGGGAGAAACCCAAGCCCAATGGCCGTAGCGATAGGGCGCCCAGCCGACGACAGTGGTGTGCGGGAACCATACCGTGCCGTACTCGGGCACCGGTCGCCATCCGCCGTTGTCGTCGAGATCTTCGTAGCCGATAACGTCGGTTGAGACGTAGCGTGCGGAAGTGGAATGATCTTCGCGGCGATCCCGATCTCCACACCAGTGGTCGAAGTCGTCATCGTCATCGCCGGATCTCTGTACATCGGCGTCGAGCTGGTCTATTCCGGAAAACGTTCCAACTTCCCGAGGGTGAACTGTATATGAGGAACCGCCGCCGGTGACTTCGCCTTCTCCGTCACGGACGACTACGACGGTAGTGTCACCCGCTTCGTTGACGTTGATCTTGTAGTTGCCCGAGCGAAGAATGGAGAAGGCCAAATTCGGCGTGTCGATTTCAAAGGCCTCGTCTTGATCAAGTCGCCGGACGCGCACATTAATCGTGCCTTCGGTAATCCGAATCTGGGACATGTGGTCGTCCAGATTCAGAAACGAAAAACCAGTGTTGCTGGAAAGGCGGATCGCCGCAGAGCCGAGGTGCAGCTCGGCGCGGGAACCATTGTCGGTCCAGAGTTTATCGCCCGTTGTAATCGGGCGATTGACAACCGCGGAAACCCAATCGTCCGTGCCCGCCGGGTTAAATGAAACCGTACCGTGGGCATAGCTGAGCCGAGCAACGCGGCTTGGCGGATCGTCGTCATCATCGGCAGCGGCGCGTTGCGGGGCGAACAGAGCCACCGCCAGCGCGATACTGAGAAGGCTAGCTAGCTTGATCAGGTGCTTTCTCATGTCGGAGTCTCTCCTGAAACTTGAGCGGCCGTCGTTCAGATTGCGCCGCATCATTTCACATGCCTTGATAGATTGCCTGGGCTCACTTTTAACACTAGCACTTCGCCGTTAAAGAGCGTTTGCTGCGCACTTCCCCATGTCGAAACAGCAAATGCTGAAAACGAAATGCTTCATTTCGTTAAACCCGCGAATGGCAGAAGAGTTGTGGCGAGGCAGGATCGTAAGCGGCCGAGGATGATTCGAAAACTGCAAGTGAGGTTGATGCCCTAAACAAAAAGCCCGTCCGAAAGAACCGGACGGGCAACGCTGCTTTGGTTAAGAGATTAGTGGCGCCCGTGAGAACCACCGCCTCCACCGCCATGCGGGCTTCCACCACCACCGCCGTGCGGGCTTCCGCCGCCTCCGCCGCTGCTGTGACTAGGCGGTGCGGAATAAGAGCGCGACGGTGCCGAATAGCTGTGGCTTGGTGCGGAATAGGAGTGCGATGGCGCTGGCGCGGAGTAGGAACGGGACGGAGCCGGCGCGGAGTACGAGCGCGACGGAGCCGGATAGCTGCGGCTCGGTGGTGTATAAGTCCGCGGCGCTGCATTGGAGCGTGAAGGAGGCGGACTGTAAGAGCGCTGGTCTGAGTAATTGCGGTTGTTATTGTAAGAAGGTGCCCGATTGTTGTTGTATGCGGGTGCAGAAGGCCGAGATCCTTGGCCGTTGGGGCCGGAAGTCTGCGCACCAGAATGTGCCCACGGCGGACGATTCGTGTCATTGCTACGGGCCGATTGTGCTGGAGCATTCTCCATCCGGCTTGCGCTTCCAAAACCAGCTGGCGCACGGCCTCGATCGCTTGTATTTCCCTGAGCTTCCCAAGTGCGGGTGTTATTGCCTGCGCGTTGCGAGCCAGTATTGCCCGCAGGCATCGAGGAATTGCGGTTGGAGTTGTTCATTGTCGACGGTGGCCGGCTATTCGACAACTCCTGTTGCCGCGAGCTCATTCCGGATACCCCCGGAGCATTGCCTGCACGACCGTTCATTGCCGGCGAGTTGTGTATGGGACTATTGCCGGTGCGCCCCGGAGTCAAGCCGGCACTATTAAATGTGCGAACACGCGCTTGCGACGCACCTTGTGCTGGCGCGGTGCGCGCGACTACCGTGCGATTCTGAATCGAGGCTGACGGACGAGCCACATTAGCTCTCATGTTTTCGGAGCCCAATGCGCTGTGTTGAGTCGGCTTGATACCAACAGAATTGTTCACACGGGCACCTCTCAGCGAAGCTTCCGTGATGTGGCCGGCGCCGGCGCCGCGGTTGATGAGATGGCCGCTCGTAAAGGCGTTGCGATTCGCGGTGGTCACGGCATGCACGTTATGAGCGTTCACGTAATTGAAGTTCCTGTTGTTGATGACATTCACGTTGCGAATGTACGTGTTGTGGATGTTGATGTTGCGGATGTATCCGCCATGGCAGTGGTACCAGGGATAGAACGGTTCGCCCCAGCCGAGCGGGAACCAACCTACGCCGAAACCAAATCCGCCGCCAAAGAAACCAACAAACGCAGGCCCGTAAATCGCGGGACCATAGAACGCGCCAGGGCACCAACCCCAACGCCCTCCGATATATGACCAGCGGCCGTAGTGGTAAGGAGCAAAGCCCCACGGCTCGTACCCAACCCACGTCCAACCCCACGGGCTGACGTAGTTCCAAGAGCCGTAGCTATAGGGAGCCCAGTCAGGCTCGACCTCGCGGGGATACCAAACGTGGCCGTATTCCGGCTCATCGCGCCAGTCCCCATTATCATCCAGATCATCGCGGCCCGGTATGTCGGGTGAAACGTACTTTCCGGAAACGGAATTGTCTTCCTTGCGGTCGCGTTGTTCCGCCCAGATGTCGAGTCCGTCGGGACCAGGCGCTCTTTCAAAGTGGGGTTCAACGTTGTCTGTGCCGGTAAATTCGGCGCGCTCTTCGGCATGGACGGGATAGGTCTTGCCACTGGCAGCAACTTCGCCTTCGCCGCGAATTACGGTCACGCGGGCGGAGTCGCCGTTTTCGTTTACGTCAATGCGAAATGCACCGGCTTGCTTCACGGTGAATGCAACGTTGGGGGCGTCCACTTCATAAACGTCGCCTTCGCGCATTTCACTAACGCGGAAATTCACGCTGCCTTCCGCCAGGCGCATCTGCGTGATGCCGGCGTCGAGGTTCAGGAAGGAAAGCGCCGTCATGCTTCCGAGGTGAATGGATACAGTGCCGGCTTGCAATTCGGCGCGGGAATCCTTGTCCACCCAGATCTTGTCGCCGATGGTCACAGGACGGTTTCTGGCGGCGGCTCCCCAGTCACCCTGTCCGCCGGGCTGCAAAGAAACGGAACCTTCCACAAAGCTGATGCGCGCAACGCGCGTCGGGGGATCCTTTTCTTCATCAGCGCGCGCCTGCGGCGCGGCAAAACTCAAAAGACCGGCGAAGAAAAGCAGCAGGCTTAAGCCGGCCCTACCGGTAATAGTCATCGTCTTCATGACGAATCCTCAATTCTCTGGCTGGACGTTGGCCACGCCGGCCCTGCAAATGAGACGTTCTGGCCAATGGGAGCGTAACATCCTATTAAAGCTCCCAATGGGTAGAACACCACAATGGGAAAGAAGTTGCCCCCCTAGGTACTGGGCCACGCTTCGTGCGACGCAAAATGACGACCTAACCTGTTTTGATTGAATAGCTTGACTGGCATTTGCCCTGCCGGTCAGGGGTTGTCTGATAGGGCTACCGGAGAGTTGCGTAGAGGGCCTTCTTCCACCTTTGGTTGTCGATGGTCCAGAAGACTTTGGCTTTCGTTCCCCGTTTCAGAATTGGGGCCCACACCGCTCGGTTGCGGTCGTTCCCCGTCACGTTCAAGCGGTCCACGACAGTCATACCTCGAGTCAGTTCGCTGGAGGTTTCCACGTCGACAAAATGTTCAGTCTGTTGCGTGACGATCGAAGGATCTAGAGCAATGGCCATGGCTACAGGATCTGGAAGTGAGATTCCATGTTCACCGGTTTGCTCGAGATAAGCTTCCTGGGCCCGGCTGTTGCATTCGATTGCGAAGCGGGCCTGCGCCGTGCCGAAACTAAGGACATGCTTGATGTCGTCCGGGTTCAGCGCGGCTTCACCTCGGCAGAGGTGCCAGCCTACCAGCTCGATAGGAAGTCCGCTGCGCAAGACGACCTGCGCTGCTTCGGGATCGCACCAGATGTTGTACTCGGCGGCTGGCGTCACGTTGCCTTCGCAACAGGGTGCGCCGCCCATGATGACGCAGCGGCCAACTTTGGCCGCGATGCCGGGATTCAGTTGCAGCGCCAGAGCAACGTTCGTTAAAGGTCCGAGAGTCACCAAGACCAGGCCGGGATTTGCCTCGATCGTAGAGATAATGGCTTCAAGTGCGGGTAGTTTTTCGTGCGACCTTTTTGGGAGTGGGTAACCGTGATCGCCCAACCCATCGCGGCCATGGAACCAATGGGCGGGTTGATGCGGACGGTTCAGCGGTTCTTGCGCCCCCATGAACACGGGAACGTCCGAGCCGCAGAGTTCGGCCGTGTAGAGCGCGTTGCGTGTGGCTTGTTGGACGGCAACGTTTCCGGCCACGGTGGTAATCGCCAGCACGCGCGCCTGGGGAGAACGCAGCGCCATGATCAAAGCTACGGCGTCATCGGAAGCCGTATCGGTGTCAATCAGGAAGAGAGGCGTTGCTCTGTTTCTTGTTACTGCCATGGTTTCTTGGTTTCAATCACCTTGAGAGGCCCAGAGGGTCCTGTGCGCGTCAGAATAAAATAATCGGTGAAGCCCAGCGTGCCGCCCTCTGCCCGGCCACCTGTGAAGACTAAGATGTCCTCAACGCCATCGCCATCGAAATCGGCTCGCGCGCCTTCCCAGAAGGATTGCCGGAATCCGCCATACGACAAAGTAACGGTTTTGGCGGTCACCTTTTCGAAATCCTTTCGCGCAACGGCCTTCGACACGGTCAACACCCGTAACTGCTCCTTTTCTTTTTCCGGTTCTTCGGCTTCAGAGTTTAGAATTTCCGCGGGGAGCAAATCGAGGTTGGCCAAGGTGATTCTCGGATTCGCAACAAAGCTCTTTAGCGGCAGTTTTGCATTTTGTAACGCAAACAAGAGGCCACACGTACGGATTAGAGAGCCTTCCATGGCCATGTCAAATGTGGAGGCCGAATATGCCTTTTCTTCCAGGGCCTTCTTCCATTGCCGGCACGTGTAAGCCATGAACCTTTCGCCGTTGTCTCGGGTCATCTCCACGCCGTAGCCTTGATCGGGGTTTGAGTCGCCATTGCGAACTGGCAATTCGAGGAGTGCTGTAATGTCCGACTTGCGCAGCAAGCCGGAAACAACGCGCCCCTTGAACTTGAGCGTCGCGCTAATCTGAAACGTCGCGTCCTTTTCTTGACTTGTTGGCTGCGTCTGAGCAATCAGAGAACCGGCGGCGGATAGGTTCAGTGCGAGGAATACGACGGAATTGATGAGCTTGCGCATTTGTCTCACGCAATTGTACTAATGTTTACTCTTGGAAGAGGCTCCATTCGTTCGAGATGCCACGAGTTGCGAAACACCGTTAGAGAAGTGTCACAGCGAATTGACTTTGCTCTTTGAAGGGCTTGCGACAGGGTTTGCCTACTGAGCGTGTCGCCATTGCCGCCGATCTGATAGCCTACTCCGCGAATGGTTCGAATGAGGGCGCGGTCGGAAATAACCGTAGTGAATGACGGGCCTCCCGCTTTCGCGGAAGGCCCATCACATGTCACATATTGTGAGCTTCGTGCGCGACGTTTACTTTGACTTCAGGTCCAGCCTCCAGGCGCTTCGACCGTGAGTAGCGGCGTAGAGCACACGCTGGGGCGCATTGATGGAGAGGCTGGAAACCTCGACCATGGGCAAACCTTTTGCGGCGGTGTGCCAGTGGCTAGTTTTTGCGTCGCGGCGCAGCACTCCAAAATCGGTGCCGACGAAGAGGTCTCCGGTGGCGTCATCCCGCACCAAGGTGTTGACCGGCAGGTCGCCGAGCGAGCCGTCTCCGGTGCCGTCGAGCAGAGTGAAGGTGGCAAGTGCGGAAACGCCGTCCCAGGTGACTTCAAAGACGTGACCGGGGATTGCGGTTTGCGTGGCTGGTGAGACCGCATTGTAACCACCATAGGAAACCCAACCGTGGTTCGGATTGGCTGGATCGATCACGATGCCGGAGATAAAGCGTACTGGCGTCGTGTTGTTGGCCACGAGCGCGTCCGAAACCTCGGACTCGCTGGCGGTCGATGGATCCGCGGCATCCACTCCTTTAAAGATGTAGACACGGCCGCTCGCCGTGCCGGCCCAGAGCGTTCCGGTATCGCCGCTCGTCCGCGTGACCCAAGATACCGTTCCGCCGGTTAGCCGACGGTTGCCCAAATGCACCCAGTCGCCGCATTTGCCAGAGCCTGTGAAGGGACCAAACTCGTTGCAATTGTTCGCCAGAAAAGTGGGGTCGCCGCCGTTGTCGGTGGTGCGCCAGATCCACTGCAAGCCCGCGAACATAGAGCCGCCGCGGTCGGCGCGCGGATCAGCGATGATCGGCATGTAGAAGCGGACATTCTCGCGCGACTTGCGGAATGGGTCGCTGACAAACCACCATTGCGTCGGATCGCCGCCGGCGAGATTGACGTCGGTGGTGCTGCTGAAGTAAGTGTGGAAACGGTTCGTGGGATTGCTGGCGTCAAAGCCGGACAGACCGCCATCGCCGCCTACGCTCTCGAACCAGACCTTGGGCGAGCCTTCGAATTGGAACGTGCCGTTGTCCTGCGTGCCGCCCTGCAATTCACCAAGCGGATTACTCGGATTGATCGACAGGTTCTGGAACTGCAGAGTCACCAGACCGGCGTTCAGGCTGATGTTGTGGGTCGGCACCGCCGAAAGGAGTTGCTGGCAAGTGGTGAGCCGGGCAGGCGTTCCGACGCGTGCCGTGCAGGTGTTCGAAATGGAAGCGTACTGGCCACTTGAACGGACAAGACCACCGTCGGAACCTTCAAACCAGATATCCGGGTTACCCGGTGCGAATGCGAAAGCATGCTGGTCAGGGTGGATGGAGATGGTTTGCGTCAGATAGTCGGGACTGGTCGGATCAGGCGTTTGCGCGTCGAAAGTCATGTCCGTGAAGGTGACGTTGTTGTTGTTGGGGTCGGGCTCGCCAGCAGTCGTTGAGCGGAGAACACCGCGGGCATTGGAGAGAGTGTAAGCCTCGTTGTAGCTATAAGATCCAATGACGAAGACCGTGTCCGGGCGATGGGGAGGCGTGAAGATTCCAATGTCATACCAGCACTGGCCGGTGCAGAAATTGAAAGTGGCGTAGCCGGGGTCTCCGACCACGGAGCTGGTCAGGTTCTTCCAGCCGCCCGGCGTAGGCGGTTGTCCGTTTGGCACCACGAGAGTCTCCTCGGCAATCAATGCCGCGGCCGGTCGCTTGGCATCGTCGATCCGCCAGACCTGGCTGAACGAAGTCTGAGGCGCGGGGAAGCCGGAGAACGCCCCGGTCGCGCCAGTGGCCGCGTAGATGCGCATCTTGCCGCTTGGCAATTCGGTGAGGGCAAAATCGGTACGGTCCGAACCGACGTTGGCTTGATTCTGGCTGAAGAAGATTTGACTGAATGCGCCGCCATTGTCAGCCTGCCAGCTGCGCCAGATGCCGACGTCGGTTGCCGCCGCGTAAATAATGGTAGGGTCATCCGGATCCAATTGAATTTTGTCGACTCCCCAAGAGGTGATGCACGGCGCGCCGAACGGTGCGCAGGAGCTTCCGCCACCATTCCAGATCTGTGTGAAAGTCGACCCACCGTCGCTAGTCTTGTAGAGGCCCGGAGCGGCTAGGTTCGCCGCGATCACGGCACCCGCAGTGGCGCTGATGCCGCGAACCCCGAGAGTAGTGGCAACGTAAAACGTCCAGCGGTTGGCCGGGTCGAACACGATGTCGGAGATCGAGAGGTTGTTGAAGCCGTCCGGAATCGTTACCGGTCCACTCGGGCCGGAGAAGGTAAGTGTGGACGACAAGTGCTCCCAGTCTTCGCCGCCGTTTCTGCTGCGGTAGAGGCCCAGGCCCGCGGCCGAGTCCGCCGACGCGTTGGGCTCGCCGGTGCCCGCGTAGATTACGTCAGGATTTCGTGGGTCGATGGCGATCTTGCCGATGGCGTTTGTGGAAAAGCTGCCAGACGTGAAGCGCCACTTAGGGTTGCTTGAGAACGGCCGGTCGGTGCGCCAGACGCCGCCGCCCGCGGCTCCCACATAAAGACGGCAGGTACGGTCTTCGTCGTCGCGAGATTCCTCGGCGTGGCGAATGCCGCAGCGTGGGTCGATGGCGAGAGCTGAAATGCGTCCGGAAGCCACATACGGCGCATTGGTCCTGCTGGTGGCCGAAGGATAAATGGCGCTGAACGGGCCGACCGATGTCCAACGATGCCCCCCTGTCTCGGAGTCTGCGTCGTTAAAGCCATCGATGCGCGCCGTCTCCTGCCGACCGATGGCAGCACCTTCGAGCATGAGCCCGTCGCCGGGAAAGGCTCGCGAGGCGACTTTCTCTGACTCCAGCGCGCGAGGCCCCTCCATATTGGAGAGGCTGGGGGTGGCACGCTGATAATCCCGCTCAATGCGCTTGCGTGTTTGTCCGAGCGTCTTCTGCTCTTCCCCACCTTCGTCCACAATCATCCAATGCGGCTGAAGTTTCAAATTTGTGGTGTGGCCGGCCGGCCGCGCTGCTGCCCCAGGTCGCGCGGACCCATTGTTGTGAGACACTGCGCTGTGACTGCTCCAGGAGATCAGAGCTACTACGGCGAATAGTAGATACGCTGTCGATAAGAAGCGGCGCATGGGAACCCCTCCATCAGCTTTGAACGTGGTTATCCGCGCGGGTGGCAATGGAGTCTACAAGGGTACCTGTGGTTGTCAATATGAAAGTTATATGAAAGTTACGATGCAGGCGGTGCGATCTACTGCGCCTCTTTCGAACCTCACTGGCAGGCTTCTTATAGGCAAGTCGGAATGGCTAGATCTGACGCTAGTACGCCGCGCTGTTGGACAAGTGCCATAGGATCCCTTTCGCTTGCCCGCAAGGAACCTACGCGTGGCGGCCGTTGCCGCCGATTTGGTAGCCGACTCCACGGATGGTTCGAATGAGAGCGCGGTCGTATCCGGAGTCGACTTTGCGGCGCAGATAGTTGATGTAGACCTCGACAACGTTGGTCATCGTGGCCGAAAGCGCCCGAAGTCCTGCCTGCAGGTGTGTTATCCACTGACGCGTTTCAGGCATTTGTGACGTGGCGTCCGCGAGCAAGCCAGTGAAAAGCTCCATGCTGCCGAGCGGGTTCCGTATCTCGTGCGCCAAAACGGTCGCGACCTCGGCCAACACCAGTGAGCGGCGTGTCGCTTCCCGCTCCGCCGCGAGCCGCTTCTGCTCCGTCGTGTCGCGGACGATCCAGATGGTATGCACCGGGTCGGAACAGCGTTCCGCCACCGCACACATTCTAACAGGCAATCATTGCCCAGATTCATGGCCGCCTTTGCGTGTCGGCTTAGACAACGTTCATTCCGAGTGGCTGAAAGCGCACTCAGACATTACATCGGCAAGCTGGCTGATTACTTTAACTGTTTTTTTCAGATCTTCATTAAAGCGAAATAATGCTTCTTTGTTTTGCTTAGGCCCGCTTCCCTCTTTCCTTTCCGGAGTGAAACACGTTGTCTTTCGAATCGGCAATATGCAACGCATTTTGCGCGGAATGCCCAATACGGGAATCACCAGACGCACGAAACAAGAATTGAACGGCCTTCTCGTTTTAAGTTTGCGCACGCTAAATTGACTTCATGTTGGATGGGCGTATCTTTGAGTTATACAGGTTGCCAGCCCATCGGAGGATTCGATGAATCGCTGTTTAGCTACACTCTCGTTGTCTGCCCTATCCCTTGGTGTGTTATTGGCAGGATGTCAGAAGCCCGCTGATCAATCCGGCCCTGACGCTAACGCTTCTCCTTCCGTGGCGGACTCGGCGACCAAGGCTGTCAAAAACATTCTCGAACCGAAACCGCTGGTCGTACCTGCTGATACCGTGATTGCTGTCGTCTTGGATCAAAGCATAAGCTCGAAAACCAGCAAGCCAGGGGACAAGTTCAGCGCAACCGTCGAAAATTCCGTCGAAATTGAAGGAAAAGTCGCCGTCCCCAAAGGCGCGCGCGCTGATGGAATCGTGAAGGACGCAAAGGCTGCTGGCCGGTTCAAAGGTGGCGCCGCGCTCGCCCTCGAACTTACGGGCATCACCATCAACGGCAAGGATCATGAAATTCAGACCTCTGGCGCAACGATGTCCAGCAAAGGCAAGGGCAAGCGCACCGCCGTCATGGTGGGCGGTGGCGCCGCCGGGGGAGCGGCTATCGGCGCCGTCGCTGGCGGCGGCAAAGGCGCTGCGATCGGCGCCTTAATCGGCGCGGCCGCAGGTACCGGTGGCGCGGGGTTGACTGGCAATCGCGACATCACCCTAACCGCGGAGACACCGCTCGATTTCAAGCTGCTTCAGCCTGTAACCATCAAGCAAAAATAATATTGCAAAGCATCCGGCGCAAGCGATGCACTCACCGTGTGAGTGCCACTAGCGCCCTTCATGGCTCCCTTGATCCAACAACGCCAATCTTTTTCAAGGGAGCCAGGATTATCCCGTAACATCTCCTTCCCCTTTGCGTAATACAATCGAACGGCCCAACCATGCCCGCTTCCGCCACCTTCCTTCAAGCCGAAAGTGTTTCCCGGGAATATCGGCTGGGTGAGACTGTCATTAGAGCTGTTGACGGCGTCTCTCTCAACATCGAAAAAGGCGAATTCGTCGCACTCTTGGGAAGTTCCGGCTCAGGCAAATCCACCCTCTTGAGCATGATGGCTGGGCTCGACCGCCCCACCTCCGGCGCGATCCGTGTCCAGGAACGCAACCTGGCCGAACTGGATGCCGACGATCTGGCCCGGTATCGCCGCGAAACCGTCGGTATGGTCTTCCAATCCTTTAATCTTATGCCGCGTATGACCCTCGAGGAAAATGTTGAGTTGCCTCTGCGCCTCGCCGAAGTGGATCGCCAGGACCGGGCCTCTCGCGTTGGCGAAGCTCTCGAGCGCGTCGGCCTGGGAGCAAGGATGCGGCACCGGCCGAGCGAGCTCTCCGGCGGTGAACAACAACGCGGCGCTCTCGCTCGCGCCCTGGTGAATCGTCCCGCCATTTTGTTCGCCGACGAACCAACCGGAAATCTCGACAGCCTCAACGGCGAACAGATTCTCCGCCTTCTCCGAGAAATTCAGGATTCCCTCGGCATGACCATCATCATGGTTACGCACGAACGGCCCTTGGCCGAGAAATTCGCGAACCGCATCGCGCTTCTCTCCGACGGGCGGCTCGTCAGTTCCGGAGCGCAGAGTTGAAGACAAGTGACCTTAGCGAACTGGCCTTTCGAAATTTACGCGAAGCAGTTCTCCGCAACTCCCTGACCACTCTGGGTGTGGCTGTTGGCGTCGCTTCCCTGGTGGCCATGCTTTCTCTGGGCGTCGGATTGCAAACACTCGCTTCTCAGCGCCTCACGCGGTCGGGCCTCTTCGACGCCGTGTTTGTTACGACTCAGCGCAATTTCCGCGGCCCCAGACAGCCCCCTCCACCCACACCGGCGCCAAAACAGAATGCTCGGATCCTCGATGAAGACCTCCGCCAGCAATTCAGCAAGCTCTCCAACGTCACCGAGGTCTATCCGCAGATCCGCTTCGCAACCGACGTGCGCTATGCGGACAAGTCGGAATCCACCATGGTGCTCGGCCTGCCTGACTCTTCGCGCTCCAGCGGCGCCTTTGATGGCATGACCGGCGCCTTTTTTTCGTCGCCTACTGCCGAAGAAGCTATTCTCCAAATTGAGTTTGCCAAAGCGCTCACGGATCAGCCCCCATCTCTTGTCGGCAAAGATGTGATCTTGCGCTACGCCGAACGCGCCGCTCTTCCCAAAAACGTCAGCGACGAAGACCTGCTCGACACCATGATGGGCTCAGGCCCACCAGGTGGTGTCTCTATCGTTCCACGCGAGAAGAAATTTCGCATCGTCGGCGTCATTGAATCAGACCCTTCCGCAGGCATTGGCGGATTCGGTGGGGCCCGCGTTTACCTCCCACTGAAAACTGCCGAACAGCTTCACGTCGCCCAGCCGGATGACATCCAAGGTTTCCTCTCCGGCAATTCCGGGAAACCCACCTACATTGCATTGACCGTCCGGGTTCGCTCGCCCAAGGATGTACCGCAAGTCGAAGCAGCCATCAAGAATCTCGGCTTCTCAACTTTTTCTCTGCTCGACGCCACCAAAGGACTCCGCCTCGTCTTCACCGTCTTCGATCTCTTTCTCGGCCTCTTCGGCAGCCTCGCGCTCACTGTCGCTTCCCTCGGCATTATCAACACGCTCGTAATGGCCATCCTCGAACGCCGCCGCGAAATTGGCATCCTGAAAGCCCTAGGCGCCACCGATCGCGATGTCCGCAGCCTTTTCTTTGCCGAAGCTGGCGCCATGGGACTCTTCGGAGGTCTCTTCGGTGTCGCACTCGGTTGGTTAATCGGTCAGGCGCTAAATTGGGGCACGACCATCTACCTTCACAGGCAGAACTTGCCGGGCGTAAAAATAACTTTTGTGCCTTGGTGGATGGTGCTCGGCGCAACAGGTTTTGCGGTTCTGGTCAGCCTCATCGCGGGACTCTATCCCGCGTCTCGCGCGGCCCGCCTCAATCCTGTCGAAGCCCTCCGCTACGAGTAAGCCGCATCAACTCTCAATCGTAAGGAAGCCCGACATAGTTCTCCGCTAACGTAGTCGCGGCCGCCCGAGAACTCGTCACGTAATCTAATTCCGCAAGATGTATGTTGTGCGAAAAGCTGTCTTCATTTTGAAACCGGTGAAGCATCGCCGTCATCCACCACGAGAATCGTTCAACTTTCCACACTCGCCTCGAACATACTCGCGAATAGCTCTCCAACCCTTCCTTCCTTCCCATCTTGTAGAAATCGGTCAACGCTTTTGTCAATACTCGCACATCCGAAACCGCCAGATTCAGCCCCTTCGCGCCGGTTGGCGGAACAATGTGCGCCGCGTCCCCCAGCAAGAACAACTTCCCAAATTGCATCGGCTCCGCCACAAAGCTTCGCATGGGCGTGATTCCCTTTTGCAGCACTGGCCCGTCCTTCAGCGTCCATCCGTCCGGTATCGCCATTCGAAAACGCAGTTCGTCCCAGATTCGATCGTCCGGCCAGTTGGCGATGTCTTCCTCCGGTGAGCATTGCAGATAAAGTCGCGAGATTTCCGGCGAACGCATGCTCAATAGCGCGAATCCCCGCTCGTGGTAGGTGTAGATCAACTCGTCCGAAGCAGGCGCCACTTGCGCGAGTATGCCGAGCCAGGCAAACGGAAAAACTCTTTCGTGCACTTGAAGCACGCTGGAAGGCATCGCCGGCCTGCAGATCCCATGAAAGCCGTCACAACCGGCGATGAAATCGCACTCGAGTTCCTGTGCGACGCCTTTGTGTGTAAACAGAATTTTCGGCTTGTCCTCAATGTCGCGCAAACTCACCGCTTCCGCGTCAAATAAGATTTCTCCTTTCGCCGACAGCCTAGCCTCGATTAAGTCTTTGATGACTTCGTGTTGCGCATAAATCGTAATCGCTTTACCGCCGGTGAGTCCCGCCAAGTCGATCCGATGGCCTTTTCCCCCAAAACGCAGCTCAATCCCTCGATGCACCAGTCCTTCCCGCTTGAGCCGCGCTCCCACGCCCGATTCGACCAGTAGATCCACCGTGCCTTGTTCCAACACTCCCGCACGAATTCTCTGCTCCACGTATTCCCGCTGACAACTTTCCAGCACAACCGATTCGATCCCCTGCAGGTGCAGCAAATGCGAAAGCGTCAAACCCGCCGGACCCGCTCCAACAATTCCTACTTGCGTTCGCATCAACTCGTTCCCTCTCTATTCGTAAATACATTCGCGCTGCTCACTTGGAAAGAACTGCAATCCCTTTGTGTCACCCAGAGTAAATTGTTTTTCCATCGATGAACCAGCACAATTCTCTGCCATTCGAATACCGCACAAATTCCGAACTTTTCACGCCGATGGATTCGCGCGTCCTACCTGTTCCGTATAAAATGGGGCCGCGCTGGAATTTCAAGGATAATCATGGAGAATGCTTTCATCTGCGACGCTATTCGAACGCCCTTCGGGCGCTACGGCGGAACGCTGGCCGCAATTCGCACCGACGATCTCGCAGCGATTCCCCTCAAAGCCATCGTAGATCGCAATCCAGGCGTCGACTGGAATACCATCGATGATGTCGTCTACGGCTGCGCCAATCAAGCCGGCGAAGACAATCGCAACGTGGCTCGCATGGCGCTCCTGCTCGCAGGTCTGCCCAAGGAAGTCCCCGGCACTACTGTAAACCGCCTTTGCGGCTCCAGTATGGACGCCATCGCAACCGCCGCCCGAGCCATCAAATCCGGCGAAACCGAGCTCATGATTGCCGGAGGCGCCGAAAGCATGTCGCGCGCCCCGTTCGTCGTCGCCAAGTCCGACAGCCCCTATTCTCGCTCGGTAAAAATGGAAGACACCACCCTCGGCTGGCGATTCATCAATCCTTTAATGAAAGCAAAGTACGGCGTCGATTCCATGCCCGAAACCGGCGAGAACGTCGCCGAAGAATTCCGCATCTCGCGCGCCGACCAGGATCTGTTTGCCCTCCGCAGCCAGCAACGCGCAGCCGAAGCCATTCGCGCTGGCAAATTGAAGCAAGAAATAGTCGCCGTACCCATTCCGCAAAAAAAAAGCGACCCGCTCCTCTTCTCCGAAGACGAACATCCCCGCCCGGACACGACGCTGGAAGCCCTCTCCAAATTGAAACCCGTCATGAAACCAACCGGCACCATCACCGCCGGAAATGCCTCAGGCGTCAACGACGGAGCCTGCGCCCTTCTCTTAGCCTCGGAATCGGCGCTAAAACGCCACGCGCTAACTCCCAGAGCCCGCGTCGTCGCCGCTGCCGCCGCTGGCGTCGCTCCTCGAATCATGGGCATGGGTCCATCTCCCGCCACGCGCAAAGTTTTGGCCAAATCTGGACTCTCGCTCGCTCAAATGGACATCATCGAATTAAACGAAGCCTTCGCCTCACAAGCCCTGGCCGTGCTGCGCGAATTGGGAATTCCAGACGACGCCCCGCACGTCAATCCAAATGGTGGCGCCATCGCTATCGGACACCCACTCGGCGCAAGCGGCGCTCGCCTTGTAACCACCGCGCTCTACCAGCTCATGCGCACGAATGGCAAATATGCCCTCTGCACCATGTGCATCGGCGTCGGCCAAGGCATTGCCGTGATTCTGGAGCGCGTTTAGCATTGCCAAGTTCAACCGAGCAACGAAACCGTTTTGTTTGTCTCCCAGAAATGACTACACTCATCGCATGAATCTTCTCGATCCCCTTTTCCGCTCTCCCGCAGTCGACAACCTGTTCACGGATCGCTCCGCCCTCCAGGGAATGCTCGACTTCGAGGTTGCACTCGCACGAGCCGAAGCCCGTATCGGCGTCATCCCCGCATCCGCAGCCGCCGCGATCGCCACAAAATGCCGCGCAGAACTGTTCGATACCGCCGCTCTCGCGCAAGCCGCAGCCCGTGCCGGAAACATTGCCATCCCGCTCGTCAAGCACCTGACTGCCCTCGTAGCCAAGAAAGACAAGCAAGCTTCCCACTTCGTGCACTGGGGCGCCACCAGCCAGGACGTCATCGACACCGGCTGTATCCTTCAATTGCGCCAGGCGCTGGACTTGATCGCGCGCGATCTGGACAGCCTCGCCCAGCCTCTCGGCGCGCTAGCGC
The DNA here is from genome assembly GCA_035279725.1 of Candidatus Acidiferrum sp. GTDB lineage: Bacteria > Acidobacteriota > Terriglobia > Acidiferrales > UBA7541 > Acidiferrum. The sequence continues at coordinate 83,123 of DATEHF010000053.1, read as the reverse complement.
AAAAACATCGCTCCACTCTAATCACCGGCCGCACCTGGATGCAACACGCCCTGCCTACCACGCTCGGCGTCAAGCTCGCGGGTTGGTTGGACGCTATCGTCCGAAGCCGCGGCCGCCTCAACGAAACCAGAAAGCGCTGCCTCGTGCTGCAATTCGGCGGCGCAGTGGGAACTCTGGCCGCTCTCGGCAGTCGCGGCCCCGACGTTGCCAGTCTCCTAGCCGCCGAACTCGGCCTCGGCTTGCCCGATCTCCCCTGGCATAGCCACCGTGATCGCATCGCGGAAATCGGCGTCACTCTGGCCTTATGCGCCGGAACCGTGGGAAAAATTGCACGCGACCTCTCCCTGCACATGCAAACGGAGATCGCTGAAATTTTCGAGCCTGCCGGCGAAGGTCGCGGCGGTTCTTCCACCATGCCCCACAAACGCAATCCTGTAAGTTGCGCCGTGATGCTCCAAGCGGCAATCCGTGTCCCGGGCCTCGTCAGCAGCCTTCTCACTTCCATGATGCAAGAAGACGAGCGCGGTCTCGGTGGCTGGCACGCCGAATGGGAAACTTTACCCGACATTGTTCAGCTAACCGCAGGCGCCATCCATCATTTGACAACCATCGTTCCCAACCTAGAGCTCGACGTCCCTCGCATGCGCAAAAATCTCGACCTGACTCATGGCTTGATTTATGCGGAAGCAGTCACTATGGCGCTTGGCGCAAAACTCGGCAAAGCTCAAGCCCATGAAATCGTCGAAGCGGCTTGTACAAGAGCGCGCAAAGATAAGCGCGACTTGCGCACGATTCTGAGCGCCGATCCAAAGGTAGGCGAACAGCTTTCGACCCCCGATCTCGATCGCTTGTTCGATCCTCGCAACTACTTGGGAGCTGCTGAGGAATATGTCTACCACGTGGTCAAAGCCAGCCGTGGCAAAATTCCCGCTGGAGAGGAATAGTTTCCATGCCCATCCTTAAATCCGGTGAAGCGCGCATTCACTATGTTTTGGAAGGCCAGAGTGGATCGCCCGTGCTGGTCTTTTCGAACTCGCTCGGCGCAAATTATTCCATGTGGGACCTGCAAGCCAGCGAGTTTCACAAACAATTCCGAATCCTGCGTTACGACACGCGCGGGCACGGCCAATCTTCGTCCACACCCGGCCCTTACTCCATCGAACTACTCGCGAAAGATGTAATCGCATTGCTCGATTTTCTGGATTTGGACCGCGTCCATTTTTGCGGCCTCTCCATGGGCGGAATGATCGGAATGTGGCTGGGATTCAATGCGCCAAAGCGCCTGAGCAACTTAGTCCTCTGCAACACCGGGGCAAAAATTGGAACTCCGGAAGCATGGAACGCCCGCATCGACGCGGTCCGCAAGAACGGCATGAAGTCTATCGCTTCCGCCGTCGTCGAGCGCTGGTTTACGCCCTCCTTCCGTGAAAAATCCCCGGAAATCATTTCCAATACCCACAAAATGATCGAGCAAGCAAATTCTGGCGGCTACGCGGCGTGTTGCGCCGCCATTCGTGATTGCGATTATCGCGAGCAGGTAGCCGCTATCCGCACCGCTTCTCTAGTAATTTCCGGCGCGCACGATCCCGCCACTCCTCCCGCAGACGGACGTTTTCTCGCTCAAAAAATTCCCGGCGCCCAATACGCGGAACTCAACGCAGCCCATCTCTCCAATATCGAAGACCAAATTCACTTTAACGAGGAACTCGCAGCGTTTCTGAACTCCTGAGGAGGCTACCTGATGGATGAACGCCAGCGCTACGAACAAGGTATGGAAGTGCGGCGTACCGTGCTGGGCGACGCACATGTGGACGCTTCCCTGAAGGATCGCAATGAATTCAACGAAGAGTTTCAGGATCTGATTACGCGCTACGCCTGGGGAGAGATCTGGACCCGCCCCGGCCTTCCCCGTCAGACCCGCAGCATGCTCACGCTAGCAATGATGGTGGCGCTCAATCGCCCGGACGAACTCCGCATGCACCTGCGCGCCGCTCTAAACAACGGTGTCACCCGCGAAGAAATTCGCGAGGTACTCCTGCAAACTGCCATTTATTGCGGCGTGCCCGCCGCTAACTCCGCATTTCAGCTCGCGCAGGAATTCTTCGACCAGCAAGAAAAGTAGGCGGCCCATTCACACCCAAACCGAAACACGAAATGTGAATTTGCACTGGCATCCTACTTCAACGCCGCAAGCCGCTTCTGAGCATCAACGACCAGCGGATCCCCCGCGCCTTTTTCTTTCATGGCGAGAAATGTCTTGTACGACTCAACGGCGCCCGCGCTCTTCAAGCCCTCTCGAGCCCGGCCCTGGTAGTAGTAAACCGGCGGCAAATAGTGGTAACTCGGCATGTCATCAAGAAAAACCGAAGTGACCTCGCCGCGCCGCTTGAGGCACACGTCGAATTCCGACGAAGCTTCCGTGAACGCTCCCGTATCAAGGTACGCCCGCCCAAGATCAAAATGCCCTAGCCAGGTATCCCCAAGTTTTTGCGCTTCCTGAAAAACATTTACCGCCTCACGCGCATTCCCATACTTCAGCTGCGCCTCGCCTAGAATCAGTTTCGAGTAAATCTGCGGCTCGGTTTCCAGCCTTTGCCCTAACGGACCGGCAATCGCCAGCGCTCGCGATTCCTGCCCTGTCGCTTCATAGACCTGCGCGACGCGGTACAGAATTCCCTCGTCCCTGTTTGCCGCGTTCCCCGCTGGCGCAAGCGCCGCGCCCGGCTTGTTCAGCGCCACCAGTGTCAGTGCCAGCGTTGCCTGATTGTAAGCAGCGGAGTCCGCATCTTTATCCGCCTGATTCTCAATAATTCCCTTTTGAAGGATCGCTACTGCGTCCGCAAAACGCCCCTCGTAGAGCGCAAGGTCCGCAAGACCAGTCGCCGCCATCGACGCCCCTCGCGCACTCAGGGTCATCAGCTTGTCGTACTCTTTCCTCGCCTCTTCCGGATGACCGCCGCCAAGTTTGGCCAACGCCAGCGTTCGCAAGCCAACCTCAAATTTTGGATTCTCCTTCAGAACTTGGTGCGCCTCATTCGCCGCGGCATCAAAATCTCCCGCGTAGAGTGCATACAGAGAAAGATTGCTCCGCTGCTGCACGCTATGCGGCGTGATTTCGATCGCTCGTTTCTGTTCCTCCAGCGCCTTCGTCATATCCCGCTGATAAAAGTAAGCCAGCGCCAGATTCGCATGGCCGGCCGTATCCGAAGGATATTGCTTTACCAGCGCCGCCAATTCCTCAATGGCTTTCGGTTGATTGCGCATCAGCAGGTAATATCCGCTTCGCGTCCGGTATTTTTCGCGCTCCGTCATCCGGTCGATACGCGACATCGCAGCTTGGTAGTTTCTTTCGGCCTCCTGCTTCTTCCCGGTATTCGCGTCCATCGCCGCTAATCCCGCATACGCGCGGCCCAAATCCGGATCCAGTTCTACGGCCAGGTTGTAGGCCGCCTTCGCTTCGTCCCATTTCCCCGTCTGCTGCAGATCCTGGCCCATCGCGTACGCATGTGCCGCTTCCAGCGAAGCGGCTGTGAACGTTTCTGCCGCCGACTGTTGCGCGGACTCCGGCGTCGTATCTCCCAACCCTTTTCGGATTCGTTCGGCAAGCTTCCCTGCTGCCGCAAGCACGTCTTGCTTGCTGGATGCTTTTCTCTGTTCCTGAACGATGGGCTTGCCCGTCGCCGTATCCAGGCTTGCCACGGAAACGGTATATCCGCTCCCTTCTTGGGTAATCGATCCGCTCACCACCACGTTAAGGCCCTCGCGAACTGCAACAAGCTGTGCCAGCGAGGCGTCCAGATGCGTCATTCCAGGTTGCAGCCTCGCGGCCGCCTTTTTTGCTTGCCCTCGATTGTAAGAGGAAATGAACGGCGCCCCTTCGAGCGCGATCCCCAGCATCGGCTCCAGCGTTCCATCAAAAACCGCGTCGCCCGTCTTGTTGTCGAAATCGGCGATCAAGAGTGTTACGGGAGCGTGTGGCGCAGCCGGCTGCAAACCCAGTTTCGGTCGCAGCAGAAATCCTGCTGCCGCGAGCACCACTGCAATTCCGGCAACAACCCATTTCGCATACCCCGGCAACACACTGGGTCTGCCCACCGTCACTCGCGTTCCCGCGCCCGGCCCTTGCCAGTCTTCGATCGCGTGCAATAACTCTGTGGCGCTTGCGAATCGTTTCTCCGGATCGATCTCCAGGCACTTCTTCACAATCTCGCTCAACGGCTGCGGAATCGTTTTGTCCAGCTCCCCTAGAGGACGCGCCGGCTCGCTCGTCCGCTTCCAGAGCTTGCCCATTGTGGTGTCTGCGTTAAAAGGTGATTGCCCGCTGAGAATCTCGTAAAAAATAATTCCGACTGCGAAGAGGTCCGACCGCGCGTCAACCGTCTGCCCCTTCGCCTGCTCCGGTGACATGTAATCCGGCGTGCCAATCAGCGCTCCTGTCTGCGTCATGCTGGACGCGAGCGTGGAACGCGCAATCCCGAAATCCATTACGTAGACTCGCCCCGTCTTGTCCAACATGATGTTTTGTGGTTTCAAATCACGGTGAACTACTCCCTCGGCATGGGCCACTTCAAGTGCACGGCAAACTTGCGCGATAATCTTCGCCGCGTCGGCAGGTTCGAGTTTTTTCCTTTGTTTGAGGAGGGCTTGCAGGTCTTCGCCCTCGATGTACTCCATGGTGATGAACTTGAATCCGTCGGCTTGCCCCAGGTCAAAGATACGGATTACATTTTTGTGCGTGATCTGCCGCGCCAGAATCAGTTCCTGCTTGAATCTTCTTAGAAGCTCCGGATTCGCCGCCATATCTGCGCGAATCACTTTCAGCGCCACCTGGCGCTCCAATTCTTGGTCGCGCGCCTGATAAACGGCCCCCATCCCGCCTTGTCCGAGCAATCGAATAATTTCGTATCTTGCCCCGAGAATTGTTCCCGGCGTCAGTGGCTTTAGCGCGGCCGTAGACACGACCACGCTATCGGCCGGGACCGACCATCCTCCTCGTAAATCAGGGCCAAGCGTCTGATCGTTAATTGGCAGGGGCGTAGAGCATTTCTCGCATTGGACTAGCTCTTCCGCGTTGGTGTGGCTGCAAACTGGGCAATCCATTCATTTTCACGCCCTGGGTGCGTGAGGGACCTAATTATCTAGCCTTCCCCCAGAAAATCAAGTTTTTCAACGGCTTGCGTGCCTGAGGTACTCTTCTTCGCAAGAGTACGCCAAAATACGGGCAACCTGTTTGTACCCTATTTCCAATTTTCCTGACCCTCGACAATCGTGACGTATCGATTGATCGGCAGCCCCGTAAAACGCTGCGTCACCCCTCCAGGCATCGGCCATTTCACTTCCAGCCAGTCCATCTTCTCCCGCTTTCCTAGCCCCAGCACCATCCGCGGGTCGTGCGACGATAAATAGCTTCCTCCGCCCACCTTCATCCGTTGCCGCTTCAAATCTCCCGCCTGATACGTGATCCGCGCCCCCACCGCATCGGGATTGCACTTTTTCCCCACCAGTTTCACGCCCAACCAATTGTTTTGTTTCCCCGCATTATTCCGAAGCAGCACCGGCGCCCCGTCGTTCAACGAAATGAGCACGTCTACCGCACCGTCGTTGTCGAAGTCTCCGAGCGCCAGGCCTCGTGCCGAAAGCTGCCGCGAAAAAAGTGGTCCGCTCTCCGCGCTTACATTCTTGAGCCCAGTCCCTGTGTTTTGAAAAAGCAGCATCGGTTCGCTGTAGCTCACCCCTGGATTGATCTTGTCGATGAGATCGTCCGGATGTCCGTTGGCGATCAGCAGGTCGAGGTTCCCGTCATTATCGTAGTCGAAAAATTTCAATCCCCAACCGCTCATCGATTGCGTGGCCCTGGCGATTCCCGAAGGCGCGGCAATATCCTCAAACGTCTCGTCGCGCTTGTTGCGATAAAGCCCAAAAAGTTCATGATCCAGATTCGTCACAAAAAGATCCATCCACCCATCCTGGTCCAAGTCCGCCGAATCCACTCCCATTCCGGAGCGCGCTTTTCCACCTTCCCCGTAAGCCACCCCCGCCGTGAACCCGATCTCTTCAAACCGCTTCCCCGCGCGATTCGCGAAAACAAAATTCGCCGTCGTGTCGTTGGCCACGAACAGATCCATCCAGCCATCGTTATTAATGTCCGTCGCGACCACTCCCCACGCTTTCCCGGGATTGCCGGCTATCCCCGTCTGCTGGCTCACATCCGTAAACGTGCCGTCCCCGTTGTTGTGGAATAGCCAGCTCGGCATCGGATCGAAAATCCGCGGGTAACAATACTCGTTCATGCCCGCCAAAACAGGAATGTTTGGCGCGTTGCAGACGTGATGTTTCAGCTTGCTGAAATCGACGAACCGGCAAACAAAAAGATCCAGCCGTCCATCATTATCGTAATCAAACCACACCGCGCTGGACGCCCACCCCGGCGCAGCAACACCCGCTTTCGCCGTCACATCCGTGAACGTCCCGTCCCCATTGTTGCGATACAGGATACTGCGCCCGTACTGCGTCACATAAAGATCCGCATAACCATCGCCATTGTAGTCTCCCGCAGCCACCCCCATCCCGTACCCGCCGCCTGCGACACCCGCCTTCTCCGTCACATCTGTAAACGTCCCATCCCGATTGTTCCGATAAAGCGCGTTGTGCAGCGCCTTCGCGGGATTCCAGAAATCGCAGGCCCCACTGTTCACCAGATAAATGTCCATCCACCCATCGTTGTCATAATCCAAGAAAGCACACCCCGCCCCGGTTGATTCCGGCAAATATTTTTGCGCCGACTTGCCGCTGGAATGGATGAAGTTAATGCCCGACGACGAAGGGAGTATCTCAGAGAAAGGAAACGCCGGATTGCCTTGCTCCGCCGCGCCAGCGAGGAATGGAATCGAGGCGATAGCCGCCGAACCACCTAGCGCCCGCAAGAAGTCTCTGCGCAGTACAAAATCAGATCGGCGGCGCATAGTCACGCGGGCCCGGCAATTCACTGCGGCGGCTTTTGCTGCTCAAGGCCTTCGGCGACCCGACGCTTCACCTGCTCGAGACTTTTCGCAGTATCTCGCTGCAGAGCGGCCTCGCGATTGGCATCTTCTTTGCGTCCCACCCCGTTGTAAGCCATCGCCAATTGAAAATGGCCGGAAGGGCTGTCTGGAGCCAGCTTTTCGTAAGTCTCGAGAGGCGCAATAGCGTCGGAGAATTGCTTCGTGGCAACCAGTACGGTACCAAGGCCCAGATAAGCCTCGGCGAAGCCAGTATCGATTTTTGTAGCTCGCGTGTAATGACGGATGGCCGTCGAAAAATCATTATCGTCCTTCGCAAGCTCCGCGAGAACGTATTCGGCCCCCGCGTTATTCGGATCGATCGACAGTTCATCCTCAAAATTCTTCTTCGCTTGCGCCACGGCTTCTGGCGTGGGCTGCTGGCCAGAGAGCAGAACCCTCCCAAGTCTGGCGTGCATGCCCGGCAACATTGGGTTTACGTCCAAAATCTTGCGGTATTCCGCCGCCGCCGCCTCCCATTTCCCCTGAGTCTCCAGAGCTTCCGCGTTTAGCTGGTGAACCTGGTAGGAAAAAGGCGCTTCGCGCATCAAGTCCTGAGAACTGCGGTCCGCCAAGTCGGAGTAAGCGTGCGTGGCGATATACAGCACCTCGGGGTCGCGGGGAAAATCGCGCAGCAGCACCTGCAAAAAATCCAGCGCCTCGTAAGGATGTTTCCCCGTCATGGCGCAGTGCACGCCATCCAGTCCCAGCCTTTTCTCCAGATCTTTGTCCGAGATTTGACGAACGGATTTTTTCAACAGCGGCATCGCCTCCGCACAATGACCGCTCTCCGCAAGATTCGCACCCTTTGCAGCCGCGCCCGGCTCGGCCGCCGTCGAACCCTGCTTTTGCACTTGCCCGTAGGAAACTGCGGCCATTGAGATCAGCAGAGCGCAAAAGACCACAATCGAAACCATTCTTGGCATGCACACATTGTAAGCCGAAACAGAGCCGCTAAAAATCAAAAAGGTAGACCAGAAAGTCCTGTTTCGCTTACTCCTCCCGGGAAAACTCGCCCACAAATGAAATGGCAGGCGCCGGAGCGCCTGCCATTTCTGGGGTGTATGCTACTTGGTTAGAAGTAGAACTTCAGGGCCAGTTGGATATTCCTTGCCCCTTGTGAACCAGTGACATTCCCGAAGTTCGGGTTGCTCGTACCGAGGCTGGGGTTATTCGGGTCAGTTCCAACCACCGGGGATCCCGGATCGAAAGAGCCTCCAGCCGGACCTCCCGAGAAATTGTAAACAGCCCGGTTGAACAGGTTTATGAACTCCGCTCTGAATTCCAGCCTTCGCTGTTCACCAAGGAGGAAATCCTTGTGCAGGCTCATGTCGACCTGTGCCAGCCCAGGACCGCGTCCATTGCCTACGGAACATGTTCCGAAGGAGTTCACGGGATGAGATACAACGCTGGTGTCGAACCATCGGATGTACGCTGGCGTGTTAGTTGAAGGATCCGCCGCTACAAATCTATCCACTGTGTGCAGCGGACCGCTGCAGTTTGGCCGTGCGCTTAGGAAGTAGTTACCAATTCCGTTGGTGTTGGAAGGATCCCCATTGAAAGCGCCCCAGCCTCCGAATTCATTCAGGGTCAGCGCATTTCCGGTATGCATGGTGATGATTCCGCCGATCTCCCAGTTCCCAACGACGGAATTGAGCGCGGAGTTCATATCCTTGCCAAACTGTTTTCCGCGCCCCACGGGAAGCTGGTAAACAACATAGCTCGATAGGATGTGCTTCTGGTCGAAGTAGCACGGTCCCCAGTCTGCCCGCGAGTCGTAAGAGTTCTGCCAGCCGGGCTGTCCGCCTGAACTCATCGCTTGGGTGCTTCCCCAACCAGTACCAAAGTAGCCGGGCGAGTTGCTCAAGCACTTGGAATATGTATATGCCACCTGGGCCTGCAGCCCATTTGACATGCGCTTTTGCAGAACAGCCTGAAGCGCATCGTAGCGCTGGTTCGCGTTAGAAGTGTTGGTTCCAGCAATGTTACTGGCACCCCCTAGTGATGAGTTATCCGCGGCGTACAACGATCCGGCAGTTCCACCGCCAAGATATGGGCCGGCAACTCTGGTAACGATTGGTTCTCCTGGTCTCGCGATCTTACCAGCGGCGTTTAGACCTTCCAGCTGTGTGGCGTCAAAGAAGTTCAGCAGGTGTGTGCCGCGCTGACCGACGTAGCCAACTTGCACGGTCAAGCTGTTACTGAACTGGTGCTGGAGCGTTAAGTTCCACTGCTGTGCCAAAGCCGGGCGGAAGTTTGGATCCGTCACCCGGATTCTCTTCCCCGCGTAGCAAGCGAAGTTAGGTGCAGGACAAGGCGCGACGGAAGGCCCAAATCCTTGGGCGATCGCCGCCACCCCCGCTACTGCACTCCGGGTTGCGCCAAAGAACGGTGGATTCTGCGTGAGTGCTTCGTTGGCGCCGCTGCCTTCCATATATTCGGAGATGGCATAGCCGCCACGAATCACGGTCTTGCCGCCCAGTGCTGCGGGCGACCAGGCAAAGCCGACGCGAGGCAAGAAATCGCCTCCGCCTAGATAGTTGTTGTATAGAGCTCGACTATTGCCATTCTGACCCGCTAGTTCGATCGCACCTGTAAATAGATTGAAATTTACTTGTCGGTCTTTAATTTCATAAAGGGGGGTGTGATCTTCGAAACGTACGCCGAGGTTCAGCGTGAGAGTCGGAGTAACCCGCCAGTCATCTTGAACATAGGCGCCAAAGATGTTGCCACGAAGTCCGAAGAGGGTATTCGTCGTGCCGTCCTTAAATCCTCCGCCTACATCGCCAAGCCAAAAATCCGCTATTCCCGAGCCCGTTAGTGTGGCGATGCTCAGCGTCCCGAGCGTCCCGTTGTTTCCACCGTAATCGTAGTCCTGACGCTCTCGCCAGTATTGAAAACCAGTCCTGATGGAGTGACGGCCATGAGTTATGTTCAAGTTGTCTTCGAATTGCCCCTCGGTCGTGTGGAAAATCTGGATGGCTCCACCATTACCCAGGGAGGCGGATCCGTTTGTCCCTGAGATTGAAATATTCAGTAGTCCTTTTGCGGCCGTATCGTTTCCACCTGCTATGCCAAGTGCCTGGCTGGCGGCGCCGAGCACATCACTGGACGTGCCGATCTGCCCGAAATGGACAGCACCGAAACCAACTCGCACTTCATTCAGCAGATTTGGACCGAAATTGTGGGTCCAACTGGCTACCGCGTTGCGCACGGGGTCATCGATGTTGGCGCCGGAGCCGGCAGCTGCAACCGGCAGACCGGTGAAGGCTGGGTTACGCAGGTCCATTTTGGAGTAGCGCCCGAAGATGTGATCTTTCTGCGAAAGAATATAATCAATCCTCAGGTCGCCCTGGTCGTTGTTCAGATTGTTGCCGCTTTTATAGAAATAGTTGTTTTGGTTTCCGAGGTCAACTTGCGGCTTCGGGTAGAAGGTCGAATTGAACAGATTTTGGGCCACCGAACTGATCGTCAAGCCAGCGGCGACCAGATTGTTGTTTGGAATGGGGTTCCCGTTATTCGGGTTCTGGAGTTGCACCGTTCCGACTCCACCGGTACAAACTCCCGCCCCATTAAACGTTCCACCGGCCTGAGTACAGAGCTGGCCGAAATCGCCCGCGCGCTCGCTGGTGGTCAAAAGCTGGGAAGCAGTAGTGCCCGCGTTCACCAGTCGCTGTCCTTGGTAATCCGCAAAGAAGAACAATTTATCCTTCATGATCGGACCGCCGATGGTGCCGCCGAACATGTTGTAGCGCAACTCCGCTTTGGCAAGAGACCCATCCGCCGCGTGACCCAACACGATATGACTCGGCGTATTTTCAAATGCCGGCAGACCCTTCGTCCACGAATCGGAAGCGTTGTTGCTATTCAGTTTGTCGTTGCGGAAGAACTCGAACAAGTCGCCGTGGAATGAGTTTGTGCCCGATTTGATAGACGCGCTTACCACTCCTCCCTGATAGTTCCCGAACTCGGCAGAAGCGTTTTGCGTAATTAGGTTGAATTCCTGGATCGCATCGACGCTGGGATTGTAAGCCGTCTCGTTGTTCTTGCTCTCGTTGTTGATCTGGCCGTCGAGAAGAAAGGAATTAGCTTGCTCGCGATTGCCGTTAATATACGGCCGGCCGGAGTTGATCATATTTTGCGGGAATTGCATCGAAGACGGATTGACGTTTGTCGCCCCCGGCGAAAGTAGCGTCAACTGAATATAATTGCGGGCAGCCAACGGCACCGACGTAACTGTATTGGCGTCGATCAGCGTGCTAACCTCCGTGCTTTGGGCCTGCAGCAGCGGGGCTTCCCCGCTAACTTCAATCGTTTCCGTGACCGCTCCCACCTTCATCTGCACGTCCACTCGCGCCGTCTGGTTCAGCACCAGCGTGAACGCCGGATAAACTGCGCTCTGGAATCCCTTGGCCTCCACCCTCAGGCTGTAGGATCCCACGGGAATTCTCAAGATATTGTAAAGACCCTCCGTGTTCGTCGTTGCCGGCCACGCCGTCCCGCGATCCATATCCTTCGCGGTTACCGTAGCCCCCGCAAGCGGCGCTCCACTGGCGTCCGTAATCGTCCCCGTAATCGTCGCCGTTACATCCTGGCCCCATGCTGCATTCGCGCTGCACAGCAGCGCCACCATCGCCATTAGAACAAGACCCAACCCCAAGGACTGCTTCTTTCTCATGATCATTCCTCCGATTCGAAGCCGCCGGTTGCCCCGCCGCTTCTCCTCTTGACTGGATTTCTCGACTGCCAACCTGCACCCCGCACAGCTATAGGTCCGAATGCTGAATAGCTATATAGCACCATTTTTCTGTTGTCAAGCATTAATTTGTGCTTTATATAGGTATCTAGCGGAGCGGACTATAGCACCACTATAGGCCCGCTCTATATCACCCTGGGATGCTTTTACGAACGCCCGGCACTCTTGGGCCTTGACGCATTCACAGTTTGGAATATCGTGTGTGTTATGGCTTCCAATTCCTTCCAGGTGCCATCAACGAAGTCCCGGGCTAGTTCGGGAGACAGAATGCCTTCGAAGAATCGAAACGGCTTGCCCGCTTACCAGCGCATCCAGGCCGCTATCCTCAAGCGCATCGACGCCGGGCAGTTGCGTCCCGGTGACGCCGTCCCTTCCGAGCGCGATCTCGCCAAGATTCATCAGGTAAGTCTCATGACCGCTCGTCACGCTCTGGCCTCACTCGAACGCGAAGGCATCGTCGAGCGCCGCCGGGGTATCGGCACCTTTGTCTCTGCCCCTAAAATCCATTTCAATAAATTGATGAGCTATACCGAGCAGATGTCTAGCCGCAGCCTCACCGCCGGCGCCAAGATTCTGTTCGCTAAGGTACTCGACAATGAAAATGAAGCCGCCGCCCGGCTTTCCCTCCCGCCCACCACACAAATCCTAAAACTCGAGCGCCTCCGCCACGCCTCCGGCGAACCGTTTGCTCTTGAGACTTGTTACCTCAACGCCGCTGAATTCTCCGGCCTTTTGGACGAACCCATCGGACGCGAATCTCTTTTTGGTATCCTCGAGCGAAGTTACAAAGTCGAACTCGGCTATGCCGACGAAGAAGTGGACGCCACCGCCGCCGATCCCAGAATCGCGGAGATTCTTTCCATTCCCCGCCGCGATCCTCTTCTGCGCATCCGTCAGGTCATTTATTCTACGAAGGGCCGGGCCATCATGTACGTGCTGGGCTTCTATCGCTCGGACCGGCACAATCTCGTCATTCGCCGTTTCCGCTAACGCTGACGAATCTCTTTCGCTGCCTCATACTCGTTCGCGGCAAGAAGTAAAGCTTTGTTCGGAGAGGATTCTGCATGCTGGTGATCCTGAAACGCAACGGCGAAGAAATCAGCCTTCAGGCCGCTCAACTCATTGCTGGCGCCGTACGCAGAAAACCCACTTTGACGCTTGGCCTGGCCACTGGCAGCACCATGGTCGGCGTTTACAAACAACTTGCCGCTCTTCACAAGCAAGGCTCGCTCGATTTCTCCCGCGTTGTAACTTTCAATCTCGACGAGTATCTCGGTCTTCCAGCGTCACATCCTCAGAGCTTCCATTATTTCATGCACGAAAACTTGTTCGCACACATCAACATGAATCCCAGCAACATTCACATTCCCGATGGCACTATCCGCGGCGATTACGATCAGTACTGCGCTTCCTACGAAGAAGCTGTTCGCAAAACCGGAGGCATCGATCTGCAACTGTTAGGCATCGGCCGCAATGGTCACATCGGTTTCAACGAGCCGACTTCCAGCATCGGTTCCCGCACACGCCTGAAAGTTCTGAGCCAGGAAACTCTCGACGACAACGCAAGATTTTTCGCTCCCGGCGAAGCAAGCCCTCGCTGCGCCATCACCATGGGCATCGGCACAATTTTGGAAGCCCGCAAAGTTCTCTTGCTCGCCACTGGCGCTTCCAAAGCTGCTGCCGTCGCCAAATCGATCGAAGGCCCCATCGCTTCCGCCGTCTCCGCCTCCGCCCTGCAACTCCATCCCGACGTAACTTTCATCATCGACGATGCCGCCGCCGCCCAACTCACCCAGCGCGACTACTATCACCGCGTCCTCGAAATGACTGCCCTCCTAACCCCCGATCGACTCTCGTAGTCCAAATTCCCCGCCCTCTCGGCCCAACCCTGAGTACAATTATGAAGAATTCCGGCTCTCGCGAGGAGCAGTAGCGTCTGAGGCTTAATTTGACAAGACTAGACAGAGATTTGGAAGAATTCCTGAAGGATGCTCCATGGATGCACAAATGGGTTCATGAGTGCGCAGCCTGCCACGAACGAGGGTATAAGCCAGAGATAGAGAAGTCACATGCTTACGACTCGCCTGTGGGTTTGAAACTGCGCCGTCTCGTGAATAAGATGTCTCTGAATGAAGCTGGTGTGTGTGAAGAGTGCTGCAAAACCCTGCGGCTATTGTGACTACGCCTGTACGTCGCGTTATCGGAAACTGATCCACACCCGAGGAGCTCGCCGCTTGAACTCATGAAACCCGAAAAACTCTTCCCCATGTTCCTCAAGCTTTCGAATCGCCCCTGCCTGGTCGTCGGCGCCGGCCCCATCGCCGAATCTAAAATCGCCAGCCTCCTCGAGGCCGGAGGGAAAGTGCGCGTGGTCGCGCCGCAAGCCTCCAAGCAAATCCGCACTTGGGCACAATCGAAAACTCTCGACTGGCTCCAACGCCCATTCGAACCATCCGACCTCGATGGCATGTTCTTAGTCATTGCCGCCACTTCTTCCGCAGAACTCCATGAACGCATCTTCGCAGAAACGCGTCGCCGCACCGTCCTCTGCAACATCGTAGACGTTCCCGCACTATGCGACTTCTACTACCCCTCCGTCGTCCAGCGCGGCGCCCTCCAGATCGCTATCTCCACGGCGGGACAAAGCCCCGCCCTCGCCCAGCGCCTCCGCACGCAGCTCGAAGACCAGTTCGGCCCCGAATACGAAGAGTGGCTGGTCCACTTGGGCAAAGCCCGCGACAAGCTCCACGTCACCGACATGGACCCAGACGAGCGCAAGCGTCTTCTTCACGCTGACGCCACCGAAGAAGCCTTTGAAGCCTTCCTCCGAAACCGCCGCGAATCAAAGCGATAGCGCCCGACTCAGGCTTATCCACAGCCCGGCCATTTTACGACTCTATGCATTCAAAATATCGATTCACAGAATGCATATTTCCGCGGAGCCACCGTTGCCCCACGGTGCTAGTGTTGGGTTGAGGTATGAGCAGTTGGCGGTTCTCGAACTGCCGCTGCAGGAAGGGCGCTGGCTTACCCCAGTGGCAGGGTTGCCTCTAATGCAAACGCCAACCATGAAAGGCACGATCTACATCCTCGGAGCAGGTTCAGGAGATCCCGAATTCCTCACTGCCCAGGCAGTCAACATTTTGCGGACAGCCGAAGTCGTACTGCACGACGAGTCGGTCTCCTCGAAAATCCTCGACCTGATCCCGGCCTCCACCCAGGTCCGCAATGTTCACAAACTGGTTTTGCTCGCCGGGACTCTGCAGGAAAAAATCAATTCCTTGATGATTACTGCCGCCGGGGAGGGCCACTTGGTCGTCCGCCTTGTCGCGAACGATCCGTCCCAATCTCTGCTTGCCGATGAAGCGGTGGAAGCTCTCACTCAAGCCGGCATCGCGTTTGAATTGCTCCCTGGCGCTGCAATCGCCATTGGCGCAGCCGCCGGCAACAACTTGCGCTGAACTGGCCACAAAAATCTTCTTAAGATGCTCTTGCGCCTAACCGGTCGTGGCACTTCCCTGCCGTTTTCGCCGCAACAATTCACCAGCTTGCTCCGCCACTTCCTTCACCAGGAACCCCATTTTCGGATGCGTCGGCTCGAGGTCCGCTCGAATCCCGCGCCGCTGCAATTCTTCCGAAGTTGTCGGCCCAATCGAAGCTACGATCGCGCGGCCCAGCCCCAGCCTCATCGGACCTTCCAGGTTCATCTCCCTTGCAATTTGAAAGAGGTGCGCCAACTGCACGCTCGTGGTGAACATCACCACATCAATCTGGCCGTCGGCAATCGCCTTCACCGCCGCTCGCAACGGAGCAACGTCTTGCGGCAGCGCCCATTGATAAATGGGCACCTGAGACACAATCGCGCCTCGCTCTCGCAGCCCGCTCAGCAATTCCGGATTCGATACACCGTATTCCTGGACGGCTACGCGCTTCCCTCGTACGCGCAATTCCTCTCGCGAAGCGCCCGCCTCATCCAGCGCGGCTAATAGTTCGCGCCAGGTATTCGGCTCCGGAACCGTGATGGCTGGGGTCACGCCAAGTTCGCGCAAAACGGCAATCGGCTTCGGCCCGCGCGGCACCACGGACACGCGTCGTAGCGCCGCGAGGCAATCCTCGCGTTTGTAAGAACTCTCCATAACGCCAAACAGCGCCCGCGTGCCAACCCCGGTCAAAAATATGACCATGGCGAACTCGCCTGCGAGGAGCCCTGCCGCAAACGCCAGCGCTTCCGTGTTCGACTCCAACGGCACTTCGCGCATGGACGGCGCAAGCACGGCTTCGCCGCCATAGTTGGAAATTAATTTCGCAAGCTCTGGTCCTCGCCGGCTCTCCAGAGACAGCACTCGCAATCCATCAAATCCGCTCATAATAATGGAATTGTCGGCTAGAAATGGCCCGGCCGCTAGTCCCTTTTGCTGGCAATCCTCACGAAGCCGGGCTGGGGGAAGGCGAGGAGCCTGAAGCGGCTTGGTTCTGCTCTGCGCAAAAGAATGAATTGCCTTGACTCTCGACAGCCGGCTCTGGGACTTCCACTAGCACGACGCCCGACTCAATGCGTGTCCGAAATGTAGCCACGCAACCCGGCTGACCTTCCGGCTTGGTGACGTTTCCGGTCTGGAGGCTGATCTTCCACGCGTGGAGAGGACAGACTACGCTGTCGCCGGTAACAATTCCTTCCGCCAACGGACCACCCTTGTGAGGACATCGTCCATCCACGGCCAGCAAGCGATCCCCGAGATTGAAAATCGCGATCTCACGGCCGGACACGCAAACCGCGCGCCCTTCTCGCAAAGGAATATTTTGCAGCGACGTGATTCGAATCCATTTCCCTTCGTTCATGCCTGCACCTTCTCCAGCGGCTCGATTTGGACGAACTGCGTGGGATGCCGCGGCGCATCCCCTTCCAACCAAGCATCGCGGGAAATGCGCTTGGATTTTCGCAGGCGCTCGCGCAAACCTTGCTGGATCGCCAGCGGCGCATACACCGTGTCGCGCCGGACCTTTTCGATGCCGACACGCTCTACGAAATCGTACGTGCGTTCCAGATAGTTCGCATTCTCCCGGTAGTACTGGAAAAACAGTGTGGCCGCCTGAAGCGCTTCCTCCGTCGACTCCACGGTAATCAGCAGGTCCGCTTTGCGGACTTTCTTGCCGGCCGCGCCGCCCACCACCACCTGCCAGCTTCCTTCCTGCCCGACGATTCCGATGTCTTTCACGGTGGCTTCCGCGCAATTGCGCGGGCAGCCCACGGCGCCCATTTTCAGCTTGTGTGGCGTGTACATGTTCTCAAGCCGCCGCTCCAGCTCGATGCCCGCTTTCGTTGAGTCTTGCACGCCGAATCGACAAAAATCCGTGCCAACGCAAGTCTTGACCATGCGCACGCCTTTTGTGTACGCCTGGCCCGACGGCATTCCCAAATCCGCCCAGATCTGCGGCAAGTCCGCCTTCTTCACCCCCAGCAAATCGATGCGCTGGCTTCCGGTGATTTTGACCATCTTCACTTTGTATTTGTCGGCCACGTCCGCGATGCGCCGCAGTTCTCTCGCCGAAGTCACGCCTCCGCGGATACGCGGCACGACGGAAAAGGTCCCATCCTTCTGAATATTCGCGTGTACGCGGTCGTTGATAAAGCGCGCCGAGCGATCTTCGTCGTGGTCGCCGCACCACAGCACGTCCACCATGTAACTCAGCGCCGGCTTACAGACCTCGCAGCCCACGCCATTGCCGTAGATCTCCAGAACTTCCTGCACCGAACGCAGTCTCTGGCTGCGCAGGATTTCACGAAGTTTGCCCTCCGGAAACGGCACGCACTTGCAGAGATTTCTCTTCGACTCCTCCTGAAACTCCGGCGCAACCGCCTTCAACAGCTGCTGGCAAACCTCCGTGCAGCTCCCGCAACCCGTCGATGCTCGCGTGCAATCCTTTAACTGCGCAAGCGTGTTGATGCCCTTCTCGTGGATGGCCTGAATGATCGTGCCCTTGGTGACGCCGTTACACCCGCAGACCACCTTGCTGTCTGCCATCGCCGCGACGTCCAGCCCCGCGTCATCCGCAGGTCCGGGGAAAAGAAGCTGCCGACGCATGGCCGTCAAGTCCGTTGAATCCCGGAGCCAATCCATGTACCGGTGACTGTCGGAGGTGTCCCCCACAAGAATCACTCCGGCCAGTTTGCCGTCCCGCACCGTCAATTTTTTGTAAATACCCAGGGCGGGATCTTCGTAACGCACCGCGTCCGTTCCCGGAACGTTTTCGCTGAAGTTGCCGGCGGAAAACACGTCGACGCCCATGATCTTCAGCTTCGCCGCTTGAATGGTGCCGCCATAAGCCGGTCCTCGATTACCGGTAATCGTCGCCGCCAAAACTTTTCCTTGTTCGAATAGGGGCGCCACCAAGCCATAGCAAGTTCCGTTGTGCTCGACGCACTCGCCCACCGCGAAGACATCCGGATTCGAGGTCTCCATGTAATCGTTCACCACGATGCCGCGGTTGACTTGCAATCCCGCTTTGCGCCCCAGCTCCACGTTTGGACGGATTCCGGCA
The DNA here is from genome assembly GCA_035279725.1 of Candidatus Acidiferrum sp. GTDB lineage: Bacteria > Acidobacteriota > Terriglobia > Acidiferrales > UBA7541 > Acidiferrum. The sequence continues at coordinate 64,790 of DATEHF010000053.1, read as the reverse complement.
GCGATAACGACAAAATCCGCTTCCACGCTGGTGCCATCTTTGAATGCCAGCCCCTCCGCTTTTCCATTTCCAAGAATCGCCGTAGTGCTCTGCTCCAGTAAAACCTTCACACCCAAGCATTCCATCTTTGCTTTGAGGTAGCCGCCGCCCGCTAGATCCAACTGCCGCTCCATCAACGTGTCCATTAAGTGGACCACCGTTACGTCGCAGCCCTGCACCTGCAAACCGCGGGCCGCTTCAAGTCCGAGCAAGCCACCGCCGATCACCACCGCTTTCTTGCCGGGCGCCGCGCGATCGAGCAGCGCGCGCGTATCGTCCAAATTGCGAAAAACGAACACCCCTTCTTTTTTTGTTCCTTCCATCGGCGGAATCAGCGGCGTGCTTCCTGTGGCGATCAGCAATTTATCAAATGCCGTTACGCTACCATCGTCGCCGGTGACTGTCTTTCGTTCGACATCAACGTCCGTGATGCGAACGCCGAGCCGCAACTCGATTCCATTTTTCTCGTACCACTTGATGCTATTCAGTTGGATTTCATCCGCAGCTTTTTCGCCTGCAAGCACCGACGAAAGCAGGATGCGGTTGTAGTTGACGTGTGTTTCGTCGCCGAAGATGGTGATTTCAAACTTCGGAGCGTGCTTCAAAATTTGCTCGACGCAAGCGACGCCTGCCATGCCGTTTCCGACGACCACGAGCTTCTGCATCATCGTGCCGCCTCTTGAGCGATAGCAGGACATTCCATCCCGGCGCCGGCGCTTCCGTTATTCGGTGCAGCTTGATCTCTATCACCATTTGCGGAATGGCAGTTTTGGCAGGCAAACCGTTGACAATTAAGGAGATCCATCATTCCTTGCAAGCCTCATGACAACCCAGCGCCTTGGGCGAATCGGATCCTCAGTGCGGCCATTGTGGTCCCCCCTGATGCCAATAACAAACGCAATGAATCGATTCATCGGATTGAAATTTAAGGAGTCCATCGGGAGGGGGCGAGGAAACCTCTATGGGAAGATCCATCGACGCAACACCGTGCGAGTCGGGGCGACGACTCGTTCCATCCACAAGGGTGTCCGGGGATTCGAGAAGGGATTGCTCATAGTCAAAGGCCTCCCAAGAAGGCTGCGTTACTCAACTACTTTCGCTAGTAGGTCGGCCAATCCCTTTATGTCCGCAACGTCAAATCACTGGAAGAACTTCAAGCGGAAGTCGTCGATGTGGGCGCCGTGCACGATGGCAAATTCGAAGTTGGAATCGAATTCGTCGAGCTCGCTCCGCGTTTCTGGCGCGTGGCCTTTTCTCCCGAGGATTGGAGTCCGCGCAGCCCCGAAGCCAAGCGCCGCACCGCCACTTCCGCTGTCGCGCCGCTCAAGGCCCAGGTGCCGAAGTAATCGTTGGCCCCAAGCGTCGCCGCCGTTCCAGTCTCTAGAATGAAAAAGCCGAAGCCTCTCTCTGCGTGTGTCACGCTAACGCCGCCAGCACCTCCAATTTTGCATGTGCTAGACTGCAACAGTGATCCTTGAAGTCCTCCGGGACAATCATCGCTCGCCGAAAGAAGAGGCCTCATGAACTACTATTCCGCCAAAGAACTAGCCGACAGTTTCCGTACTGTGCGCAAAAACACGCTGGTCATCGCCCAGGAAATTCCCGAGGAAAAATACGCTTTTCGGCCCGCGCCCGATACCCGGAGCGTCGTCGAATTGCTCTCGCATCTGGCGCTTTCACACAACTTCCAATACCAGATTCAAGCCATTGAACGACGCACGACGCTCGCTGGCTTTGACTTTCCGTCGATGTTAAAACGCATCGTCGCCGAAGAAAAAGAGCCGCGCACCAAGGACCAAATCCTGGACTTGCTGCGCACTTCCGGCGAAAAATGGGCCGGATATTTGCTGGGCCTCACCGAAGACTTCCTCGCCGAACAAGTGCAAATGCCCGCGGGCATGACGCCGCCCACCAAGAGCCGGTTCGAGATGGTACTGTCCGTCAAAGAACACGAAATGCACCACCGCGGCCAGCTCATGCTCATTGAACGCTTGATTGGCCTCGTGCCGCACATGACGCGCGAAATGCAGTCCCGCTTAGCCGCAGCCGCTGCCGCAAAGGGCTAACCTCACGGCGCGCTGATCAGGAAAATCCTGTGCCCACGTAGGGTATTGGCCGGATTGTCCTCTCTGGCCCGTCTCGATAAGGTTACCCACAGCCTTGAGTCGCGGGTTTACTCCCTCAACCGCGCGATGGATTTTATAGGGCCTGAGGAGTTCGTTGGCTACCGCACGAATGGGACCTCTCTATTCGCGGAGACAGAGTTCCCGAGTCAATACCCATGGGGATGTCTGGGTCTGCTGGAGGTGCGAAGGAATCGAAGACGTCTCGCGCATTTGCGACCTCAGCGTGGGTGGGCTGTTCCTCTCTACGCCAATTTCCAGGCCCCCGGGCGCGAAAACTAAAATTGAATTTCTTGTTCCCGAAGGACAGATTCGAACGGAAGCAATGATCCAGTATGCCCTTCCACCAGGCGGGCTAGGTCTGAAATTCACCGCGATCACGGATCAAGACTGTCCGAACCTGGTAGCTTTGCTGAATCGCATTAGCATGGTTCCGCGTCCGTCCCCGCTGGTTGCTGCCGAGTACCGAAATACAATTCCCATTCACTTTTCGGTGGAGAATTTGTAAGAGGTGATGGTGTGGTACCGCTCGCCGGGGCTCAGGACCACGGACGGGAATTTCGGCTGGTTCGGGGAATCGGGAAAGTGCTGGGTTTCCAGGCAGAAGGCGCCGCGCTTGGGATAGGTCGCACCGCCTTTGCCGACGGTTTTGCCGTCCAGAAAATTGCCCGTGTAGAACTGGATGCCGGGTTCGGTTGTCCAGACTTCCATGACGCGTCCGGAAGTGCGCTCGACGACGCGCGCGGCAAGCGTTTCGCCGCGGTCCATGGGCATTCGCAAGACAAAGTTGTGGTCGTAGCCTCCTCCACGCTTTAACTGTTCATCGGCTTGATCGATACGTTCACCGATGGCCGTCGCCTTGCGAAAGTCGAACGGGGTCCCCGTGACATCGCGCAGTTCTCCGGTTGGAATCAAGCCCGCATCGACGGGTGTGAACTGGTCGGCGTTAATCATGAGCAGATGGCCAAGAATGTCGCCGGAGCCTTGGCCAGCTAGATTGAAATAAGCGTGGTTGGTGAGATTGACGACGGTTTTCTTGTCGGTGGTGGCAGAATATTCAATTCTCAAAGCGTTGTCATCGCTCAGCGTGTAAATCACAGTCACTTTCAGATTTCCGGGGAAGCCTTCCTCGCCATCCTTGCTGACGTAGGAAAGTTCAAGCGACTGGCCGCCCTTCGCGGAGACAGTTTTAGCGGCCCATAGCGCTTTGTTAAAACCCTTGATGCCACCATGCAGGCTGTTCTCTCCGTTGTTCTTGGCGAGCGCATAGGTCTTGCCATCGAGCACGAACTGAGCGTGGCCGATGCGGTTTCCGTAGCGGCCTACGAGTGCACCGAAATAGCTCTTGTCGGCGACGTACCCGTCGACGTTTTCGTAGCCGAGGACGATATCGGCCAGCTTGCCATTGCGGTCCGGCATTTTCAAAGTGACGAGCGCGCCGCCATAGGTGCTGATCGAGGCTTCCGCGCCATTCTTATTGGTAAGCACATACAGATCGACGGCCTGGCCATCCGGAGTCTTGCCGAAGGATTTTTTTGTAGTAGAACCAGGCTGAGGTGTCGCGCCAACCGGCGCAGAGGTGATCATAAGTAGCGCTCCCATCAAAATTATAGCTTCTATCGATCGCATCATAGAAATCCCCCAGCCGTCGGCCATCTCGATGGCAACCTGCCAAAAACCAAACAAGTCTACTCGGTGAAGCACACTTTGGCTCGCAGAATTATTCATTGGCGGGACGCCTCGGAACGAGTTTGTCGATTGCTGGGAACGGCGTGGCAGCAGTGTAGGCGTGCTCGGGAACAGCGGCGCCGGAACGCAACGCTTTGGTCATCAGAGTAATCGCTTCCCCAGCGTTGGGTGGCACAATAACCGTGGCAGCCAACTGACCAGTACGAACCCAAGTCTGTCCTGTCCGGGGAACACCATCGCATCCAATGATGGGAATGCCGAGCCAGTAATCTCGATCGGCATCGAGAATGATTTCGTTTATGGCTTTGCGGGCGCCCATACCCATGGCATCGTTTTGCGCCACGATCAGGTCAATGCGCACTTTCTGTGCAGCAATCAAACGGAGCCACGAGCAAACGCTTTGATACGCACTTTCCTCGGTCCACCGGCCGCGCAAGTTGCTAACATGCACGTTGGGCGCAAGCACCTCCTGTAATCCCGCAAGACGCTCTTTTGAAACAGAACTTACCGTAGGCCCCTGAATGAGAAGAACGGAGCCACCGCGAGGAAGCAGTGCTGCAACCTGCCGCCCCTGGATGCGGCCAACTTCCACCTGGTCTGCGCTGACGGAAAAAACCGGAGTGCGCGTGATCTTTCGAAGCTCGGCGCCATATTCGGCGTCGCGGCTGAGAACGGCCCAGCCAATGCCGGCAGCGACAGCGGTTTTCGTCACTTGCGGAAAAGAAGTGGCGCCGACGGGTTCGACGAGAATGCCATTTGGGCGGAGAGTAGGCTCAGACTGGATGGCCTTTAAGAGTTGCGTGCTTTGAGTGATGGGATCGTCGTTGGCGTACACGATTTGCGCTTCGATCCCGAGTTCCGTCGCGGCGGCTTTTGCGGAGGCAGCCTGTTCCATCTGATAGTCGTTGTCCTTGGTAATTAGCGAGACCAGGAAACGAAGCGTAGTCATCCATTGCTCCTGTATTTGGTGCGCATCCAATTCAGGGGCCCGGGACAGGAAATAATAATCACCACTCGAACCAGAGAAGGATTAGCGAACAGCATCAGCATGCGCCGATTCCGACAATTGAATCAAGTCAGGGAGCACAGTTCCGAACTCGGCGCTTTGCGGGCGGCCGAAAGCAAAATAGATCTTGCTGTAGAAGCCGTAGAGTTTGTCGTAGACGGCTTTGGCGGAAGCGTCGGGCTGAAAGATCTTGTAAGAGGGGCAGATTTTGTCTTGCGCCTCCTCGACGGTCTTGAAAACACCGGCGGCTAGAAAAGCAAAAATGGCGGAACCAAGGCTGACGACGTTGCCGGCAGGAACAAGCACGGGCCTGCCCAGCACATTCGCGTAGACACGGTTGAGAACGTCGTTTTTTTGGGGAATCCCGCCGGCGTTGATGACGCGGCGGACGATCACGCCATGCTCTTCCATGCGATCGAGAATAACCCGAGTGTGCAACGCGGTGCCTTCGATCGCGGCGAACAATTCATCTTGCGCGGTGGTCTGGAGATTCCAGCCGAAGGTGATGCCACGCAAGTTTGGATTTACGAGCACAGTGCGATCGCCATTGTCCCAGGTGATGCGGAGCAGGCCGGTTTGGCCGGGGCGAAATGTTTCGAGGCCTTGGCAGAGAGTTGGCACGTCTGTGCCGGCGCGCGTGGCGATGGATTGAAAAATATCTCCGACGGCGGAGAGGCCCGCCTCGATGCCAGTACATTGCGGATGCACGCTTCCCTGAACCACTCCGCAGACCCCAGGGACCAATTGAACCGATGGAGTGATCCCGATGATGCAAGTTGAGGTTCCGACCACGTTGACGACGTCTTCGCTGCGACACCCCCCGCCGATAGCATCCCAATGCGCATCGAACGCGCCGACGGGAATGGGGATCCCGGGCTTCAATCCAAGTTGCTCCGCCCAATCCTGCGAAAGACACCCGGCGAGGTGATCGGAAGTGGCATATTCGCCGCTCAGTTTTTCGCGCACGCCCGCGAATAGTGGATCGACTTTGATGAGGAAGTCTTCTGGGGGGAGGCCGCCGAGCGAGGCGTTCCAGAGCCACTTGTGGCCCATGGCGCAAATGCTGCGCTTCACCTTCTTTGGATCGGTGATGCCGCAAAGGGTGGCGGCGACCATATCGCAGTGCTCGAACGCGGATTCGAATTGCGAGCGCTTCGCGGGATTGTGACGCAGCCAGTGCAGGAGTTTCGAGAAGCCCCACTCCGAGGAATAGACGCCGCCGCACCAGTCGATCGCGGCGAGCTTCTCGCGCTGCGCGGCTGCCGTGATTTCCGCCGCCTCGGTTTTGGCGCGGTGATCGCACCACAAATAATAATCGTCAAGCGGCTGGAGATTTTTGCCAACGGGAATGACGGAGGAACCGGTGGTGTCAAGGGCGATGGCGAGGATCTGGTCGCCCGGGACACCGGATTTGCGGATGACGTCGCGCGTGGCCGCCGCAAGAGCCCGCATGTGATCTTCGTGCGACTGCGTGGCGTATTCGGGATCTTCGCGCTTGCGGTGGAGCGGATATTCAGCGATGGCGGATGCGAGAAGGCCGCGCTCACTGTCCACCAGCGAAACGCGAACGCTCAAAGTTCCAAAATCAACTCCGGCAACTACCGCCATGTACTCTCCGCTGATATTTTTTTGCGCCAGTCTGTCTTGCAAACTCAATCAAACTTCATGCTTTTCAGTCAAGCCTTGCACAGCATCATTTTTGGGATTTGGGCTGTCCATAGTACGCAGCTTTTCCATGTTTTCTCAGGTAGTGCTGATCGTGCAGAAACCTTGAGATCGCGGAAGCTTGGTGATTGATACCCAGAGTGAAGTAGGCCATGCGCGCGACCGATTCCAAGATGACGGCGTTGTGGGCGGAAGCAGCCGGATCGTCGCCCCAGGTGAACGCTCCATGATTGGCCACCAGCACGGCGGGAATTGCGGACGGACTTACGCCATGAAAGGCTCGAACTATGGCATGCCCGGTGTTTTCTTCATACTTCGAGGAAATCTCGGCGTCCTTCATTTCCTCCGTAACCGGCACGGGTCCGTGGAAATAATCGGCGTGCGTGGTTCCTAAACACGGGATTGGCCGGCGCGCCTGGGCCCACGAAGTCGCATACTCCGAATGGGTGTGACTGATGCCGCCAATCTCAGGGAATGATTTGTACAGAACGAGATGGGTTGGCAAATCAGAAGAAGGGCGCAGCTTGCCTTCGACGATTTTCCCGTTCAAATCGGTAATGACCAGGTCGACGGGACGCAGTTTTTCGTAAGGAACACCACTAGGTTTGATGACCACGAGCGATTTTTGGCGGGAAATCCCACTGGCGTTCCCAAAAGTGTAGAGGACCAAGCCCTTGCGCACCAGCTCAAGGTTAGCGTCGAGGACGGCTTTGCGAAGTTCAGGGAGCAGCATCGTTAGGCAGAGCGAAACGTTACCACGCCCGGGTCGGCCGATGCAAAGTGTAACCGCTTACAGGCGCTAGTGGCCAGCGTGATTCTCGCTATGGATCGCCTCTTTGATAAACGTTGTTTCGCCCTTGTCGTAAGGCTCGCCGGTGGCCCGGAAAATGTCATGGAACCACACCGCGGGTTGGTGGTCTATATAAGGATGCTGCCAGGAGTCCCACGGATAATACGTTTGCGTCTTCCCCGCTACGAAGCCCCAATTGATGGCTGCGACCCGGTATTTCCGGGCAATCGGCAGAGTGCCCTGGAACGTGCTGCCATTGCTGCGCGCCATGTATTCCGTGCAGAGAATCGGCCGATGGAACTGCTGTAGCCAGAGCACCCGTTTTTCTAATTCCTCCGGTTTATCGTAGTTGTGAAAGGAAATCACATCCGATAGGCCGATTTGGATTCTCTCCATGGGGCCCAGCTTTTCAGGGGAAGACCAATCGCCCTTCCAGACTCCGCTCGTGAGCGGCTGCGTGGGGTGCATGGCGCGAGCCCATTCAAACGCGCGCGGAAGTAATTGGAGCACGATTGCCGTCTTGGTTTCGGCCTTAAAATCTTTCAACTCGCTGCCATTTCCATTGTCGGGCTCGTTCCAGACGTCCCAACCCAGGATTCGCGCATCGTTCGCGAAGGCTCCGACGACCCCCTTCACATATTTTTCGAGCCGTGGAACTTGTGCGGGATCTTGAAGCGCCTTCGCGCCGGGGCTTTGCACCCAGCCGGAATTGTGAACGCCGGGACGCGGATCATGTTGTTTGCCGAGCTGCGGATTGGGATCCCAGCAGGAATCGAAGAGCACGAGGAGCGGTCTAATGTGGTGCTTCGCGGCGATTTGCAGAAAGGTATCGATGCGTTTGCGAAACCCTTCCGCATCTTGCTGCCAGGGCAAGTCATGCAGAAAAACGCGCATGGTGTTCATGCCGATGGACTCCGCCCATCCCAATTCCAGGTCGATGCGCTTGGGATCAAACGACTCTGCTTGCCACATTTCCAGTTCATTGATGGCATCGGCTGGGATGTAGTTGCTGCCCACCAGCCAGGGTTGCTTGGCGTACCAGTCGTTGGCGGCTTTCTCCGTCCAGCGGTCGGATTGCCCCACCGCCGATTGCACCGACAAAACTGCGACAAATAACAACTGGAAGCCGATGAGAAGTCTCTGAATCATCATTCGATTTCGCATGGTTGTTCTCGATTCCTTGGTGATGTCAAATCCGCGAGTGTTCATCTGCCGCTGGCCGCTTAAGACCGATCAAGATAGTGAGTTTCGCCCGCTTCAATCAACCGGTTCGCCGCGCTTTCCGGCGTGACATCGCGCTGCGGCGAGCCGAGAAGTTCATAGCCGACCATGAATTTTTGAATCGTCGCGGAGCGCAGCAGCGGCGGAAAGTAATGCGCGTGGAAGTGCCATTCTTCATAAGCCCCCCCGTCAGTGGGCTTCTGGTGAAATCCCATGGAATACGGGAACGCCGTTTCGAACAAATTGTCATAGCGAATCGTGGTGCGCCGCATGATGTCGCCCAGCAAATCGCGCTCGTCCCCGCTCAGTTGATCCATCGAAGCAATGTGCCGCTTGCCCAATACCAGCGATTCGAATGGCCAGACAGCCCAGAAAGGCACGAGCGCGACAAACGCCTCATTCTGGCAAACCACCCGCACATTCAACTCCAGCTCCAATTTCAAATAGTCGCAGAGCAAGCATGCATGTTTTTCAGCGCGATATTCGCGGAACGATGCCAATTCGCGCGCAGGAAGATTCGGCAGCGTCGCATTCGCCCAAATCTGGCAATGGGGATGGGGATTGCTAGCGCCCATCATCTGTCCGCGATTCTCGAAAATCTCAACGTGGTTGATCCACGGAATTTGCCCGAGTGCGGAATACTGCTCGGTCCAGGCATCCACGACGCCGCGCAATTCCGCCAAGCTCATGCGCGGAACGGTGAGATCGTGCCGTGGCGAAAAACACATCACCCGGCAAATCCCCCGCTCCGACTTCCCCACCAGCAATCCAGCGGCATCAAACTGAATCGCCTCAACATCCGGCAGCATCGCCGCATAGTCATTATCAAAAACGTAGGTCTGCGTATACCGCGGCGTCTGAGCACCGCCCGCTCGCGGATTCCCCGGACACAAATAACAGGTAGGATCGTACCTGACTGCAGGCGGCGCTTGCAGTTTTTCCACTTTTCCCTGCCACGGACGCTCCGTCCGGTGCGGAGAAACGAGAACCCACTCGCGCAGGAGCGGATTGAATCGCCGGTGCGCTGCCTTATTGAGCTCTTCGAAACTCATGGCGAAGCTTCTGTCATTTGGCGGGCTTGTTCCCGGCGAGATGCAACTCTTGTGCGCCTTCCGAAGCCGGCGAAACGTAAATCTCTGGCGCCAGCCCAGTCCGTGAAGAATATTCCGCCGCAACCTTACGTTCAAACTCCCCGACTGCCCCGGACTCGACCAAATTAATGGTGCAGCCGCCAAATCCTCCGCCAGTCATGCGCGCGCCGATCAAACCAGGCTGCGCTGTGGCGATTTCCACCATCAGGTCGAGTTCCTTGCAGCTCACCTCATAATCGTCCCGCAAGCTGCGATGCGATTCCTGCATTAACGGCCCCAGCGCTTTGCTATCGCCTCGGTGAAATGCCTCGACCGCGCTTTGCACTCGGGCATTCTCCGTGATGACGTGGCGGCAGCGCGCAGTCACTTTCGGCGGCAGGATTCCGCGATGTTCCTCCAACTGAGCAAGCGTCACGTCGCGAAGCGCACGAATCCTCGGAAGCACAATCCGCAAGATTCGCACACCTTCCTCGCATTCCGCACGTCGCGCGTTGTACTCACCGGAAGCCAGTTCGTGCTTCACCATTGTGTTGCAGATCACTAACTGCAAGTCCGCCGGAAGTTTCACGTATTTGTGCTCCAGCGAACGGCAGTCCAGCAAGAGCGCGTTCGATGCGCGCCCATAGCAGGAAATAAATTGGTCCATGATTCCCACGTGCGCGCCCACGAAATCGTTCTCCGCTTTCTGGCACAGCAGGGCCAGTTCTTTGCGGTCGACGGGCTGTCCGCTCTCGTTCAAGAGCGCAAAGCCGGTGGCCACTTCGACCGCAGCCGACGAACTCAGTCCCGCACCCAGCGGAACTTCGCCCGCGAGATAAATATTTGCTCCTGTCAGCTTCTTTCCCGCTTGACGAAGCGCCCACGCCACTCCCAACGGATAATTTGCCCAGTGTTTCTTCGCAAGTGGCGACAACGAGTCAATTTCTTCCTCGACTGTTTCGTTGAAATTTTCGGAGTGAATGACCAGCTTCCGGTCGCGCCGCGGCGCAACCGCCGCCGAGCAATAAAATTCTATTGCCGCGGGCAGCACGAACCCGTCGTTGTAATCGGTGTGCTCACCGATAAGATTCACTCGGCCCGGCGCGCGGTAAGCGCTTGCATCACCGCCAAACCGGGCCTTGAATCCTTCCAGCAGTTGGTGGGGTGTCCTCAACGACGGGTATTATCACAGATTTGCATTGATTGAGTTTGGAAAATTGCGACCGAAAATCTGTGGGAGTCACTGGCGCCTTGGGCGGCGAAGTCTGTTGCGGTACCCTGCTATTGCGCGTGGCTTCCGCGCCATGCTGACTTCGACCATGCCTATCTCAGCATTCGTTTCACGTCGCGTGGTGACGCCCCCTGGCATCGGAGCGGCGGCGGTGCTCGTTGAAGACGGGCGCATCCTCGACGTCATTTCGCCCGATCAACTTCCCGCAAAGATTCCCGTGAAGGACTTCGGCGACGCCGCCATTCTGCCCGGGCTGGTGGATTCGCACGTTCATATCAATGAACCGGGACGCACCGCGTGGGAAGGTTTCCGCACTGCGACGCGTGCTGCTGCAGCAGGTGGTTACACGCTGCTTGTGGATATGCCGCTCAATTGCCTGCCGGCGACGACTACCGTTGCCGCGCTCGAAACGAAACGTCGCGCCGCGAGTGGCCAATGCCACGTGGACTGGATGGCGTGGGGCGGGGTGGTAAGCGACAACCAAGCGCACATCGAGAGTTTGGCTGCCGCAGGCGCGCCGGGATTCAAATGCTTTCTCATTCATCCCGGCATCGACGGATTTACCATGGTCACTGAGCACGAGCTACGCGCCGCCTTGCCGCATGTCGTGCGCACCGGCCTGCCGCTGCTCGTCCACGCGGAATTGCCCGCGCCTGTGGATGCCGCGACCGTGCGATTGGCGGGCGCGGACTGGAGCAAGTACTCGACCTATCTGCACTCCCGGCCTGACGAAGCAGAAATCTCCGCGATTCAGCTGATGCTTTCGCTCTGCCGCGAATACCGTTTCCGCCTGCACATTGTCCATCTAGCGACGAGCCAAGCACTGGATTTGTTGCCCGCCGTGAAAGCCGAAGGCTTGCCGGTCACCGTGGAAACTTGCCCCCACTATTTGCATTTTTCTTCGGACCAAATTCCTGATGGCCAGACTCTTTTCAAGTGTGCGCCGCCAATTCGCAGCCGCGAGAATCGCGAACAATTGTGGCAAGGTCTGCGTGAGGGCGTGATCGATTTGGTTGCAACCGACCATTCTCCTTGCCCGCCCGAAATGAAGCGATTGAGCGAGCGAAGCTTTCAAACGGCTTGGGGTGGCATCGCCAGCCTCTCGCTGGCTCTCCCGGTGATGTGGGCCGAGGCCAGCGCCCGCGGGTTCAAGCTTGCCGATGTCGCGCGATGGATGGCGGAAGGTCCGGCGCGCCTGGCGGGATGCGCATCGCACAAAGGTCGCCTGGCAAAAGGCTTCGACGCCGACTTCGTGGTGTTCGAGCCGGAAGCGGAGTTCATCGCGAGCGCTGACCATCTTCACTATCGCCACCGCGTTTCACCCTACTTAGGCGAAAAACTTCGCGGCGTTGTCAAAGCAACTTACCTGCGTGGAGACTGCGTATTCGCCGATGGCGAATTCCCCGGAGAGCCAGGCGGGCGCGAACTTCGGCAATAAGGAAATACGCTGCATCTTCAAATAGAGATTTGAAACTCCTGCCATTTCAGACAGAATACCGCCAGTAAGAAATTCATGAACGTCCCTCACATCATTGGCGCTTCGGTCCCACGTAAGGAAGGCCGCGACAAAGTTACGGGAGTAGCGCGCTATGTCGACGATATGCTTTTGCCGGGCATGCTTCATGGCGCGACGGTGCGCAGCAACATTGCCCGCGGCAAGATCAAGAAAATTTCCTTCGGCCCAGGCGTCGATTGGAACGAATTTGTCGTCGTAAGTGCCAGGGACATTCCGGGAAAGAATTGCATCGCGCTGATTCTCGACGACCAGCCTTGTCTCGCCGCTGAGACCGTAAATCACTCCGAAGAACCGATTCTACTCTTGGCTCATGCCGATCTTCACAAGCTCCACAAAGCCGTCGAGGCCGTATCGATCGAGTACGAACCGCTGCCGCCCGTCCACAGCATGGAGGAAAGCGAGCGGCAATCCACCATCATCTGGGGCACGGACAATACCCTAAAGAGCTATCTGGTGGAAAAGGGCGATGTGGATTCCATCTGGAAAAATGCCGCGCACATCGTCGAAGGCGAATACTTCACCGGCGCGCAAGAGCAGCTCTACATCGAAAATAACGGAGTCATCGCGTCTTTCGATTCGGAACACGGCGTCACCGTTTGGGGTTCGCTGCAATGCCCGTACTACGTTCACAAAGCGTTGATGGCGCTTTGTGGTCTGCCCGAAGATAAAGTTCGCGTCGTCCAGATGGAAACCGGAGGCGCCTTCGGCGGAAAAGAAGAATATCCGTCGATGATCGCCGGACATGCGGTCCTTCTGGCGATCAAATCCGGCAAGCCGGTAAAGATTATTTACGACCGCATGGAAGACATGGTGGCGACGACCAAGCGCCATCCTTCCCGCACGCGCCATCGCACCGCCGCGGATAAAAACGGGAAAATCCTCGGCGGCGAAATTGAATTCACGATCGATGGCGGAGCCTACGCAACGCTGTCCTCTGTCGTACTTTCACGCGGCACGATACACGCCGGCGGTCTTTATTATTGGCCCAGCGTTCGCATCCGAACGAAAGCAGTGGCCACGAACACGCCGCCGCACGGAGCTTTTCGCGGTTTCGGCGCGCCGCAAAGCCTTTTCGCCATGGAACGCCACATGGACCGCATCGCTGAAGTCGTGGGAATCTCTACCATCGAAGTTCGTAGGCGGAATTTTCTTAAGACCGGCCAGACAACCACAACGGAACAAACGATCAAGGAAGATATCGACCTCAATCGCTTGCTCGACCGAGCGCTTGAACTGTCTGATTACGCCGCAAAGAAGAAACAATTCGCGGTCCAAAACCAGAGCGGAAAACTCAAGAAAGGAATCGGCATCGCCGCCTTTTTGCACGGGGCCGGTTTCACGGGCTCAGGCGAACGCTACCTGAATTCGCTGGTCGGCGTGGAAGCGGGCTCCGACGGCACGGTTCGCGTCCTGGTTTCAAGTGCGGAATTCGGCCAAGGAACGAATACGGTGCTCTGTCAGATTGCGGCCGAGGCTCTTGGACTCCCTTACGAAAATGTCACCATCGCGCAACCGGACACCACCGTCGTTCCGAACAGTGGCCCGACCGTCGCATCGCGCACAGCAATGATTGTTGGAAAGCTAGTTCAGGCTGCTGCCGGGGGAATCAAGCAAACACTCACGAAGGCCGGACTTCTTGACGAAAAGTACTCTCCTGATCAGTTTCGCGTCGCCTGTGGGAAATATATTGTAATGCACAGAGCGTTAAAATCCTATGTGCGATACGAATCGCCCGGCGATGTGTATTGGGACGATGCGAAGTATCGCGGCGAAGCCTACGCAGCGTTTGCCTGGGCCGTCTACGTCGCGGAAGTCACCGTCGACCTGACAACGTATAGCGTCACCGTGGACGACTTCGTCGCGCTACAGGAAATCGGCAAAGTGCTGAATCCGGTTCTTGCCGAAGGACAGATCGCCGGCGGCGTGGCGCAGGGCATCGGCTTCGCGCTGTATGAAAAAGTGGTCTGGCAGAACGGCCGCATGCTCAACAACCAGATGACGAATTACATCATGCCTACTTCCGTGGACCTCCCGCCCATCCGCGTATTTTTTGAGGAGCGCGGGAACATCCATGGTGCGCATGGCGCCAAGGGCATCGGCGAGCTGCCGATGGATGGGCCCGCACCCGCAATCGTGAACGCCGTGGAAGACGCCACTGGCGTTCGCTTCAATTCCATTCCGTTACTGCCAGAAGATCTCTTTGAAGCACTCCGCAAGGACTCACTTGAGCAAGATGTTTCTTCTCCCCTGCGAGTGACACCATGAATTCTTCTCCCGAGAAGAACGCTAAATGCGATGTTTCGTTCCTGGTCAACGGAAAGGAAACAAAACTTCTCGCTTATCCCATGGAAAGATTGTTGGATGTCTTGCGGAACGATTTGAAATTGACGGGCGCGAAAGAAGGATGCGGCGAAGGGGAATGTGGTTCTTGTTCCGTTCTACTGGACGGCATGTTGGCGAATAGCTGCCTTGTTCCCGTGGCCCAAGCGAACGGCGCGAGTATCGTCACGATTGAAGGCATTTCGACACACGAGTTGATGAATCCTTTGCAGGAGGCATTTCTCGAATGTGGCGGCGCGCAATGCGGCATCTGCACGCCTGGAATGATTCTTGCGGCCGTCCACCTGCTCGAGAAAAAGCCGGAGCCTACGCTCGCAGACATTCGCGAAGGGCTTGCCGGCAATCTTTGCCGCTGCACGGGCTACATGCAGATTTTCGAAGCCGTATCGAAGGCTGCGCATCGCAAAGTGGCAACATGAGAGCCGATCCCGCCGACTACAACCTTGTTTCGCCCGGCAACCTACAAGCCGTGCTTTCGCTGCTGGCCGGCGAGCCGACTCAATGGTTGCCCATTGCAGGCGGGACCGACGTGATGGTTTTGTATTCGGCTGGAAAACTTCCCAATCGACACTTGGTCAATCTTTGGAATATTCCCGAGCTGCGGCAAATCGAAGTTTCTCCCGATCGAATTCGCATCGGCGCTGCTTGTACCTACACCTCGCTGCGACGGCATGAAATCATCTTGCAGGAATTTCCCTTGCTGGCAACGGCCGCATCCTGGACTGGAGGAATTGCCAATCAGAATCGCGGCACTCTCGGGGGAAACATCGCGAACGCCTCTCCGGCCGCCGATTCTCTTCCCGCGTTGCTTGTTTACGACGCTGACTTGACGCTTGTTTCGGTGCGCGGCGAGCGCCGTGTTCCTTACCGCAACTTTCACACGGGCTATAAGAAAACCGTACTGGCTGTTGATGAATTGATTCGGGACATCACGTTGCCGCGCAAGTACTCTGGACATTTTTCATATGCGCGAAAAGTAGGAGCCCGCAACGCGCAAGCCATTTCCAAAGTGTGTCTTGCCGCATTGGGACGAATCGCAAATGGCGCGATTCGCGATGTGCGGCTTGCACTCGGCAGCGTCGCCCCCGTTCCGCTACGCTTAGTTGAGACGGAACAACTACTCATGGGCAACAGACTTGAATCATCCTTAATTGAGAACGCCAAAAAAATCGCGATGAAGGAAACCCAACCTATCGACGACATTCGTTCTACGGCTCGATATCGCTCAGCCGTAGCGGGCAATCTCGTCGCTGAGTTTCTTGAGAAACTTGCCGCCGAGGGAGCGCAGGCGTGAGCGACTTCCTCGCCCGCTGGAACGAGTTATCCGCCGAAGAGGCTGCTCGTGAGATTCTTCCCTGCGGCGGTTCGAATGCCTGGGCCACCGCGATGGCATCGAAGCGCCCGATGGAGAACGAAGGAGCGCTGCTCGACGCTTCGGATGCAATTTGGCGCAGTCTTTGTGAAGCAGACTGGCTCGAAGCGTTTCAGAGTCACCCGCGAATCGGCGAATCGCGAACTGAAATACCCATCACGGCACAATCTTCTGCTTGGTCCGAGCAAGAACAACACAAGGCTGCAGCGGCAGACGATGCCGTAAAGACGGCGCTGAAGTGGGGCAATCGCGAGTACGAACAGAAATTCGGCCGTATCTTTATTGTTTGCGCCACGGGAAAATCCGCCACCGAAATTCTGGAGATTCTGCGCCACCGGTTGCACAATGATGACGCAACAGAATTGCGGCTGGCCGCCGAGGAACAGCGGCTGATTATGCACATTCGCCTGAGAAAATGGATCGAGGCATGAGCAAGATTTCCACGCACGTTTTGGATACCACCAAGGGCAAACCCGCCGGGGGTGTACCGGTTTGGCTTGAGCGTCAGGATGCTTCCGGCGAATGGTCTTCTCTTGGTTCCGCGCACACCGATCCGGATGGCAGATGCGGCCAATTGCTTCCGCACGGTGCAGCACTCGCGGAAGGTGTGTACAGGTTGACCTTTGACACGGCAAGCTATTTTAAGACGTGTGGCGTGGACGGATTGTATCCGGCGGTTGAAGTTTTGTTTCGAGTTCGAAAAGGCGAAACTCATTTTCACATTCCATTGTTGCTGAGCCCAAACGGGTACACCACGTACCGAGGGAGTTGAGATGAGTTCCGCGATCCGCGAGTGGCTGAACCTCGGCGTGCGATGGTTTCACGTTTTCGCGGGAATCATGTGGGTGGGCCAGACATATTATTTCACGTGGCTCGACGGCCAATTCACAAAACTCGAAAAACAAGCAGGCTCAACTGGAACGGCGTCGAAAGTGTGGATGGTACACAGCGGTGGCTTTTACACCGTCGAAAAACAAAAATCCCTGGGTGTCACGCCAGAACAAGTCCGCTGGTTTCGCTGGGAAGCCTTGTTGACTTGGGTCGCGGGTGTAGTTCTGCTCGTTCTTGTGTATTACCTCGGAGATGGGCTAATCGATCCGGACGTTGCCGACATTTCGAAAGGCGCCGGAATTGCGATCGGAGTCGGAGCCATGATCGCGGGATGGATCATCTACGATCTTGCGGTACGCTCACCGCTCGGAAACTCGCAAGCCGCTTTCATAGTTTTTAGTTTAGTGATGACCACAGCGGCGGCCTGGGGGTTGGCCCATGTGTTCAGCGGGCGCGCTGCGTATATCCATTTGGGAGCGATCTTCGGCACCATCATGACGGTGAACGTGTGGATGCGCATTCTGCCTGCGCAGCGAAGGATGCTTGCAGCGGCCGCGGCGGGTGAGAAGTTTGACGCATCGCAGGGAGCGCAAGCGAAGTTGCGTTCGAAGCACAATACGTTCATGGCCGTGCCGGTGGTCTTTTTGATGTTGAGCAATCACTATCCCGTGGCGACTTATGGAAATCATTACGGGTGGGAAATTATGGTGGGCCTCGTTGTTGCAGGATGGGGAGCGGCGAAACTCATTCGGGAACTCTAGGCCCGGCGAACATTTGCTTTGTGCGAAAGTAGAATCCAGTGCAGACGAGCGGTGGATTTACAAAACTTGCCGAAGAAGTGATCGCGCGCTGTCGGAAGCTGGCGACATTTTCCGAAGACGCGAGCGGCACGCGGCGTACTTTTCTTTCCGCGCCGATGCACGATTGCCACCGGGAAGTTTCTTTCTGGATGAAATCGCTCGGCATGAATGTATCCGTGGATGCGGTTGGGAATTTGCGCGGATTTTATTCCGCGTCGTCGCCCGCGGCGCCGCGGATTTTGATTGGATCGCATTTGGATACCGTACCGAATGCGGGGGCGTTCGATGGAATTCTAGGAGTCGTTCTCGCGATTGGGCTGGTGAAATCACTGGAAGGAATGCATCTGCCCTTTGCGATTGAAGTGATTGGATTTTCGGAAGAAGAGGGAGTGCGGTTTGGCGTTCCATTCATTGGAAGCCGAGCCCTGGTGGAGCGAGTCGACGAGGAACTTCTCGGGCGCAAAGATGCGGACGGACTTTCCGTCAGGAAAGCAATTCAGGATTTTGGGCTGAACCCCAACGAAATTCCCAAAGCGGCGTTGCGTGATGATGTTTTGGGATTTTTTGAATTTCACATTGAGCAGGGGCCGGTGCTGGAAAGCTTGGGGTGGCCCCTGGGAGTTGTGGACGCGATCGTCGGGCAGAATCGTTTGGAGTTTACATTTTCGGGGCAGTCCAATCACGCTGGGACTACGCCGATGAATTTGCGGCGCGATGCGCTGGCCGCGGCGGCGGAGTGGATTGTCGCGGTCGAAAGCCTAGCGCGGCGCACGCCGGGAGTCGTGGCGACTGTGGGATTCGTGGAAGCCAAGCCGGGCGCGACGAACGTGATTGCGGGAGAGGCGCGGGCAACGCTCGATATTCGCCACGCTTCAGATAGTGCGCGAACGGAAGCACTGGATGAATTAATCCGGCTGGCGGAGGCGATCGCGGCGCGGCGCGGACTCACTGCGAAATGGCGAACGCTGCTTTCGCAGCATGCGGTGGCGATGGATCCATTTCTGACGGAACAAATCGATCATGCCGTGCAAAAAGCCGGTTGCGAGCCACATCGGATGGCGAGCGGCGCAGGACATGATGCTATGATCCTGGCGGAAAAAATTCCGGCAGCGATGGTTTTCCTGAGGTCGCCGGGGGGGATCAGTCACGATCCGGCAGAGTCGGTGCATCTCGACGACGTCGCAAAAGCGCTGGAGTGCGGGAATCATTTACTGACGCAGCTTGCGGCTTCGCAAGAATTCCTGGGAAGGACGTGCCGTGCATAATCTCGGTCAAACGCGCAGCTCGCATCAACGCAATCATCTGCTTTTGACCCCCGATACTTTTGTGCGCACGGCGCTGCCTGGGATGAAGAATGCTTCGGCAATCGTGCACATCGGGCCGGCGCTGGGCGCAGCGTTTACGGAATACACAGCGGAGTTTGAACCCAAGGGCGAGCTGGGAAATACATCGGCGCAACGATTCCTGTATGTTTTGGAAGGAGCGGTGGCGCTCGAAGCTGAAGAAACGCGCCACGAGCTCGGCACGCGCGGGTACGCCTTTTTGCCGGAAGGAACTTCGCACAAATTTACTGCTAAGAAGAAAAGCATCGCTGCCGTCATTGAAAAGCCTTACGCACGAATTAAGAAAACCGAAGCGCCGCACCTGATTGTTTCGAGCGAGGATGATATTTCCTCGCATGCGTGCGAAGGCGATTCCGATTTGCAGGTCAAGTGCCTGCTGCCCGACGAGCCGCGCTTTGATTTTGCAGTGAACACCATGGTGTACCAGCCGGGGGCGGCGCTCAGCATGGTGGAAATGCACGTGATGGAGCACGGGCTGATCATGCTCGAAGGCGGCGGCATCTACCGGCTTGGCGATGCGTGGTATCCGGTGACGGCGGGCGACTTTATCTGGATGGGGCCGTGGTGCCCGCAGTGGTTCGGAGCGATCGGCAAAGTGCCGGCGAAATATTTGATTTACAAGGATTGGAACCGGCATCCTCTCGGCGGAGAAAAAAAGTAACGAAATAAAGAAATGCATCTTCTCGGCAAAACTTGAGGAGAGCGGGCCGAATGGGTGCGCACTTGGCACTGGCGCAGCAAGCTGCGCCACTACAATGGAGGCTCTTCCTGCCGCCGGCGGGCGCCACAGGGGACCCGGAAAAATGAAATTGGATATTGATCAGCAGCGGCTGAGTTTTGAGATTGAGGCATTGGCCGCGATTTCGGAGGCGGAGCCTCCTGTTGTCACTCGAATTGTTTTCACGCCTGCGGATTTGAAAGCGCGCGCTTGGGTGATTGCGCGCTGCGAAGAAGCGGGGCTTGCGATTCGTCAAGACGCTATCGGAAATATTTTCGCGCGATGGAATGGCGCTGATGCGGCGGCTCCTGCGGTGGGGACCGGTTCGCACATTGATGCGATACCGAATGCCGGGAAATACGACGGCGTTGTGGGAGTGCTTGGCGGGCTCGAAGCGATTCGCGCGCTGCGACGGAGCGGATTCAAGCCGAAACATTCGATCGAGCTGCTCATTTTTGCCACGGAAGAGCCGACCCGGTTTGGGATCGGCTGCCTGGGAAGCCGATTGCTTTCCGGAACGCTCTCCGCGGATACCGCGGTGAAACTCAAGGACGGAAACGGCGAAAGTGTCGATGCGGTTCGTAGAAAAGCCGGGTTCAACGGAGATCTTCATGATGTGAAACTCTCGAATGGCTACTACAAAGCGTTCGTTGAATTGCACATCGAACAAGGCCCGTTGCTCGAGAGCGCGCAAATTTCTCTCGGCATCGTGAAGAACATCGCAGCACCGGCGAGCCTCAACATTTCCATCGAAGGTAGCGGCGGGCACGCCGGTGGCGTGTTGATGCCGGACCGCAAGGATGCGCTTTGTGCTGCCGCCGAGTTGATTCTGGCTGTTGAAAATGCGGCGCGGTCGAGCGGCGCAGTGGACACCGTTGCTACTGTTGGGATTTGTGATGTTTTTCCTGGTGCGGTGAACAGTATTCCTAGCCGGGTGCGAATTACGCTGGACATCCGCGACACGGATTTGGCGCGGCGCAATGGCGTGATGCAGGCGATTGAGCGCGCTTCGCAGAGTATTTCCGCGAAGCGCCAAGTTTCGATTCAGCCAGAATTGTTGAATGCGGATGCGCCGGCGGATTGTGCTCCTGAGGTGCGTGGGGCGCTTGCGGATTCGTGCCGCGAGCATGGATTCCCGTTTCTTGAAATGGTGAGCCGGGCGTATCACGATTCGCTTTTTATTTCGCGGATCGCTCCGACGGGGATGCTGTTTATTCCCTGCCGGAACGGGTATAGCCATCGGCCCGATGAGTACGCCGCGCCAGAGGATATTGCGCGGGGGGTGCTGCTGCTGGCGGAGTCGCTGGCGAAGCTGTCGGGTTGAGTTGAGACCGCGAAAAGCCTCACCCCTGAAGGGGTGAGCTACAGTTGGGCTCCGGCGACCATCTTCTCCTTAGCCATAACAGTCAGCCCCCTCCCCTGTTTTTCAAAAGTGTTCATTCTAAAGGGAGATAAAGTTGTTTGTTTTGATGCACTTTTGGAACTGTTCATTCTAAAGGGGATAGGAGAGTGTCGGAGTCGGGCGATTCGCATGGTCATTCGAGGTGCCAGTGGGGGGTGAATCCGCGGCGGGGTTTGGGGGGAATCAAGACGTCCCAGTTGGCTGGGGTGCCGAAGCCGGGTGGCACGGACTGGGGAGCGGGAGTTTGGGGACGTGGTGAGTGGCGAGTTTGAAGAAGCAGATTCCTCCCACCGTGCGGCGGGTTCGGAATGACAATTCGCGGGGGGGTCGGCCGATTGTGGGGCTGGGACGGATTGCGGATCCTGGCCGACACCGGGCTCTTCGGTCGAACCTGGGTGGCCGCAGAACGGCCAACGGAGCGGTTCGTGGACATAGATGTACTCCTAGCAATCTGTATTTTGGTTGGACAAAAAAGAGCCGGCAGGATGCCGGCGCTACAAAAGAAAAGCCTCGGTCAAACCGGGGCGCACTTCTTTACGGGTCATAATGTAGAAGAGTAGTAACCTGGTTGTCAATGGAAAACTGCGCAGAAAAATCCCCACCTTCAAAAACCGAGGGCGGGGCACCCGCAAAATAGGTTCATGACGCGACGTCAGGAACTTTGAACCTCAGAAAGATGGCGAAGGGATGCCGCTCCTCCGCATAGGATGTCAATTTGCTCCTTAACCCAGCACGGGACGGAAATGAATTCAAAGCCATAGATTGTCCCAATTCTGCGCCGCACAATCGCGCTGACTTGGTCACCAATCGGTGGAGAAAGACGAATCTCTTCCCCGGGCCGCAAAGCAGCGATGCTAGCGGCAGATAGCTCACTTAGACTGATTTCACATGTTGTTGCAGAAAAAGAGGATCCGTCGTTCCGGTAGATAAGAATTTGCTCAGAAACCGAAAACGCGGATGTCACCGTCGCTCGAACTGCCAAGGAGTGGCGGAAGTGCCTGTTTCTTGTCCCATGCCTTCCCTATCCGACTCAAGAAGAACCCAGGTCGCAAATGAATCTGGAGCACACGCCCTTTTAAAGCGTCTATTTGCCAAGGAAGGCTAGAATGACCAATTTGGGAAATTGCCGGGCCGGCGAGCTCACGTTGGCAGGTCAAAGTGGTGTCGGCTTGGTGTAGGCTTTGGCGGGAGAAAATCATGATCAAGTTCAGACTGGTAGGGTTGGCGATTCTTGTGCTGACGTGGGCGGGACAGGCGCGGGCGCAGTTTGTACATACGGACCACAAGCAGATCGTGGATGCGACTGCCAAGACGCTGCTGGTTCGGGCTACCAATTTGGGGAATTGGATGGTGCCGGAAGGATACATGTGGCTGTTCGACGGGGGGCCGCAATCGCCTGGGGAGATTCGGGCGCTGGTGCTGGAGATGCTTGGGCCGGAGGGGGCGGAGGCGTTCTGGAAGAAGTGGCGGGAGAACTACGTTACGCGGGAGGACATTGCACTGCTGCACCGGGCGGGGTTCAACGCGATTCGCGTGCCAATGCATTACAGTTTGTTTGAGAGCGACGACGCGGAAGGTTTTCCATTGCTAGACAAGTTGATCGGGTGGTGCAAAGCGGAAAACCTTTATGTGATGCTGGATTTGCATGCGGCGCCGGGCGGACAGACGGGAGCGAACATTGATGACAGCGGCGGATATCCGTGGCTATACGACAGCCCCCAAGAACAAGAACATTTGTTCGCCATTTGGCGGCGGCTGGCAACGCACTATCGCGATGAGCCGGCGGTGCTCGGTCATGACCTGTTGAATGAGCCGATTCCCCATTTTCCCAAACTGGCGCCTTTGAATCCCAAGCTGGAGCCGCTCTATAAGAAATTGGCGGCCGAGATACGAAAGATTGATGCGCACCACATTCTTTTTCTAGGCGGGGCGCAGTGGGACGGGAACTTTTCGGTTTTCGGCAAACCATTCGATGCGAATGTGGCCTACACGTTCCACAAATACTGGACAACGCCGGATGAAAGCGTGATCAAGCAATATCTCGATTTTCGCGAGCGCTACGATGTGCCTATCTGGATGGGCGAGTCCGGCGAAAATACGGACGAGTGGATCGCGCAGTTCGTGAAAACACTGGAGAGAAACAACATCGGATGGGCTTTCTGGCCGTATAAGAAGATGGGAAAGCCGTCGTCGGTGGTCAGTGTTATTCCGCCTGCGGATTGGGAAAAGATAGTGGAATTCGCGAAACTGCCACGCGGTACCGGGCACGTGGAGGAGCGGCTGAAGGCACGGCCGGAGCAGGAGACGATCAACCACGCATTCGCCGAACTGTTGGAGAGCGTGCGGCTGTCGAAGTGCCGAGTGAATGAAGGGTATTTAAAGGCGCTGGGGCTGAAGGCTGATGTTGCGGCGGCTGGTGCGGGAGGACTGGCGAAGTAATGCCAAAGATGATGTGGGGCTCGCGCATTTTCTTGTCGCCGGGAACAAATCAATGTGGTAGGAATGTGGTGAGCCCCTGCCCTCCACTCAGCCCATAAATCAAACTGAGGAGATTCGCAATGAAAATCGAAAAAATGCTGGGAGGACTGGTGTGGTTGGGTCTTGCGGCGGCGCTAGCCGTTCCCGGGGCTCTCGCAAAACCACAGACTGCACCCCAAACCGCAGGTAAGGAAATGGGAATGCACGGCGGCGGACTAGAGGCCGCGGTGCAAAGCTTGAATCTCACCGACGACCAGAAAGCAAAGGTCAAGGATATCTTTGCTGAGTCAAAGACGAAGAAACAGGCGTTGACCAGCGATACTTCGCTGAACGAAGAACAGAAAAAGGCGAAGATGAAGGAGCTGCACAGCGCTACGATGTCCAAGTTGAACGAAGTGCTGACACCGGACCAACAGACGGAGTTGAAGAGCAAGTTGGAAGCCGCAAAGTCGAAAGCACCGATGCACCCGTGATTTGAAAAACTCTCTTCGACCCGCGAAAAAACAGTAGAGAAGCGCCCGGTTTGAAAAGCCGGGCGCTTTCGTTTATTCGGAGCCCAGGAAGGCGTAGCGGAGGAGGAAGAGGACGCTGAGGACCCAAATGAGAGGGCTGATTTCACGATGACGGCCGGTGCCAACTTTGATGAAGGTGAAAGAGAGGAGGCCGAGGCTGAGGCCGGTGGCGATGCTAAATGTAAGGGGCGTGGCGACGAGGGTCATGAAGGCCGGGAAGGCTTCGCTGAAGTCGTCCCACTTGACGCGGGCGACCGAGCCGCACATCAGCGCGCCGACGAGGATGAGAGCAGGAGCAGTGGCGTAAGCGGGAATGGCGGCGACGAGCGGGGCGCAGAACATCGCGACTAGGAACATGGCGGCGATGACGATGTTGCCGAGGCCGGTGCGGGCTCCGGCGGCGACTCCGGCGGCGCTTTCGATGTAACTAGTGACGGTGGACGTGCCGGTTAGGGCGCCGAACATGGTGCCGAAAGCGTCGGCGAGAAGTGCGCGGCTGGCGCGGGGGAGTTTGCCGTCACGGAGGAAGCCGCCTTCTTCGCAGACGCCGACTAGGGTGCCTACGTTGTCGAAGAGATCGACGAAGAAAAAGACGAAGATCAATTCGGCAAGACCAATTTTTGTGGCGGCGCGGAGGTCAAGCTTCAGAAAAGTGCCTGAGGGGTGCGGGAGAGAGAAAAAATGGTCGGGCCAGTGGCTGAGGCCGAGAGGAATGCCGGCAAGGGTGATAGCGACGATGCCGATGAGAATGGCGCTGCCGATGCGGCGGGCCATCAGGACAGCAATGAGAATTAGTCCCAGTGCTGCGAGAAGAACCTGATGATCGGAGACCTTGCCGATGCTGACGAAAGTGGCGGGATTGGCGACGATGATTCTTGCGTTGCGCAGGCCGATGAAAGCGATGAACAGGCCGATGCCTGCGGCGGTGCCGTATTTAAGGCAATTGGGGATGCCGTTGACGATTTGTTCGCGGATGTTGGTGAGGGTGAGGATCAGAAAAAGCAGGCCGGAGAGAAAGACGACGCCGAGTGCGGTTTGCCAGGGAACGCCGCGGCCGAGGACGATGGAGTAGGTGAAGTAGGCGTTGAGCGACATGCCAGGAGCGAGGGCGATGGGATAGTTGGCCCACAGGCCCATGATGAGCGTGGCGACGGCGGCGGAGATGCACGTGGCGAAGAGAACGCCGTCGACGGGCATGCCGGCTTCGGAGAGGATGCGCGGGTTGACCACGACCACGTAGGCCATGGTCATGAAGGTGGTGAGGCCGGCGAGGAGTTCGCGGCGGACGGTGGTTTGATTTTCTTCGAGATGGAAGAGGTGATCGAGCAAAACGGTTCCCTTCAAATAAAAGGTGCGCCACTATAGGCCGGGCGTGTTGCGCCGTCAATGCGGAAGGGTGGATTCGCGGTCGGCCCAGTGTTCCACGATGTCGCGGACGACTCTGTCGCCGATGATTTGGGCGGCTTCCAAGGCGGGAAAATAGGCGGAGTAGTTGCCGGAGACCATGGTCTTGAGGCTGTCGGCGACGGTTGTGCCGGGAGGCTCGCGGTCGTAATTGCTGACGGTGCGAAGGACCAGAACGCGCTGGAGATCGACACGACCAGCTTGACCCAGGAACGTGAGAGCTTGCATGGTGCCGGTGTCTTCCATGCCAGCGATCATGTAATTCCCTTTTCCACCGGTGTAGTAGCGCGTCCAGGCGTTAGCCCATTCATCCATTTTTGAGCCGTGCCAGAAAGTGCTGGAGGAGAGCGTTTCGCCGCGCGCGACGAAGGGAGGCTTAGCGGCGTTTGGAAATTCCTTAAAGCGGGCTCGCGAGGCGCGAAGAGAATCGGAATCGGGGAGCGGCGTGTCTTTCGTGAGGCGGAAGGCCCAATCGACGAGTGCGAGATTGAGCGTGTAGATTTCACCCTCGAGTTGGTTGCGAACAGGTTGCTCGAAGGGAGTGGCTTTGCGCAAGGGGACGTAGCCGGTGGGCCAATTTTCTGGGATTTGGCGCGCATCGATTTCGTACGCGAGGTCGCCGTCGAGGACGTGGTCGGCCCAGACTGCGGAACCGAGCGAGACGTCGGCAGGATCGCCTCCGCCAATTCCGGCTACGAGCCAATAGGCCTTCGATAGATCGAATCGCGGATCTAGGCCTACGGCCATCACGGAGGCGGCGGCTTTGGCCGTGCCAACGCCGGTGAGGATGCCGAGGACTCCGTCTTTGTTGAGGCGGACGTGGTGATAACCGGCGGGAAGGGGGAGGATTTGATCGAGGTGCTCGCGTTCGACCCAGAGTTGATATTCTCCGGGAGTGTCGCCAGTGTCTTCGCCGCGCTCGAACATAGCGACAACCACGGCTTTGATTTGAATCGGCTTCGAGGGAGGCGTACTTTGAGCGGAAAGTAATCTCGGGAGAACGGCAAGAACTAGAAGTGGAATGCATCGCGAAATGAGCTTGCTCATGAAATCTCCCCGAGGCTTGATCTGCCTGATATGCTTTGCTGCGAGCGAATCCAGAATCTATATCACAAGCGGCAAGCACGGACTCTAGATTGTTGCGTAAGGCGATCGGGCGCTTGATGATTTTGTTGGGGAGGAACGCCAATGAAAAATGCGGAATTCATTCCTTCGCTGAGCCTTTCTAATTCCCATTCAGCGCGGTTTCTAGCGCTTTTGCTATTGACCGCTGCTGTTGGCTGGGCACAAGAGAAGGCTCCGACAGCTCCGGCGGTACAGAGAACTCCGGAACAACGCGGGGAGCTCAATTTGCAGGCGGCGCGCCAGAATCCGCTGCAGCTTCGGCATTTTTTGCTGGGAATGCCAAAGGGCGGAGATTTGCACAATCATTTGAGCGGAGCGGTGTACGCGGAGTCGTGGATTCGGGCCGCTGCGGAAGATCATTTGTGCGTGGATGTGGCGAAGATGGCTTTCACGAAAGCGCCTGGCGCTGCGGACAGTGGAGCAGAGCAGCCTGTGTGCGGGGACGGCAAAGTTCCAGCGACAACAGCTTACAAGGACCAGCATCTGTTTGATGCACTGGTGGATGCTTTCTCGATGCGAGGATTTGTGCCTTCGCCGGGAGTGACGGGGCACGACCATTTTTTTGATGCGTTTGGGAAATTCGGAGGGACGGATCACCGGCATTTGGGCGAGTGGATTGATGAAGTGGCGACGCGGGCAGCGGCGCAGAACGAGCAGTATCTGGAATTGATGCACACGCCGGAGTTCCCGCACACCGCCGCGCTGGCTACGGAAATCGGGTGGCAGGAAGACTTCGGGAAATTCCGCCACGAGTTGCTAGAGCGAGGAATTCACGAAGACATAGCGGCGGCGAGCGCGGCGCTGGACCAAGCGGAAGCCCTGCGACGTGCGCGCGAGCATTGCGACCTGAAGATTGCAGAGGCAGCTTGTGCTGTGCAGGTGCGCTATCTTTGCCAAGTGTTGCGCGGCTTGCCGAAGCACATTGTGTTTGCGCAAACAGTGATGTGTTTTGAAACGGCGGCGGTGGACCCGCGCTTTGTGGGGATTAACTATGTGATGCCGGAAGACGGATACACAGCGATGAATGATTACGCGCTGCACATGCGGGTCGTCGCATTCCTTCATGGGCTATATCCGAAGACGCACGTGAGCTTGCATGCAGGGGAGATTGCACCCGGATTTGTGCCGTACGAAGGTCTGTGCTGCCACATCCGGCTGGCCGTGGAGCAGGCACAAGCGGAGCGCATCGGCCATGGCGTGGACATCATGTACGAAGATAGGCCGCACGAATTGATGAAGGAGATGGCGGCGAAGCACGTGATGGTGGAAATCAGCCTGACGAGCAATGACGTGATTCTCGGCGTGAGTGGAAGGGAGCATCCGTTCCCCCTTTACCGTCAGTTTGGCGTGCCGGTAGCGCTTTCGACCGACGATGAGGGCGTTTCGCGTGTCGACATGACGCACGAATATGTGCGCGCAGTTCAAACATACGATTTGCACTACCCGGACTTGAAGAAGATGGTGCGCACGAGCCTGGAACATAGTTTTTTGCGCGGGGCGAGTCTGTGGAGGACGCCAGATGACTTCAAGCGCGTGGTTTCGGCTTGTGCGGAGGGACCGCTGGGCGGCGAGAAGTTTTCTTCGCGATGCGCTGATTTTCTCGGGTCCAATGAAAAGGCTGGCCAGCAGTGGGAGCTGGAGCGGCGATTCCGCGCGTTTGAAGCCGGCTTATGAAGAGCGCGGCTTTTCATTGACACCATGCGGGTGGAGGACTAGGCTTTCCGCGGATTGCCCGGTCTTGCCGGCGAAAAGCTCGCCCTACTCATGAAAAAACACAAGCTTCTGCTGTGGTCCCTGACGGTTGCGTTGAGTGGATTTCTCTTTGGACTGGATACCGCGGTAATTTCGGGAGCGGAACAAACTATCCAGAAGATCTGGCACCTAAGCAATTTCTCTCATGGTCTGGCCGTGTCCATGGCTTTGTATGGCACCGTGCTGGGAGCCATGTCCGGAGGGTTCTTCGCCGACAAACTCGGACGGAAGAAAAGCTTGTTTTGGGTTGGCGTTCTATTCTTGATCTCCGCTCTGGGGTCGGCGCTGGCACAAGACATCTATGTGTTTATGGCGTTCCGCTTGATTGGAGGACTATGCATCGGGGCATCTTCAGTGGTCTCTCCCCTGTACATTGCGGAAATCGCGCCGCCTTCCCGAAGAGGTTTGCTGGTGGCGCTGTTTCAATTCAATATCGTTTTCGGAATTTTGATCGCTTACGTCTCCAACTATCTTTTGCAAAGCACCAACAGCCCAAATGATTGGCGCTGGATGCTGGGCATCGTCGCAATCCCCTCCCTGATTTTCACTGCGCTCACCTTGCTGATTTCCGAGAGCCCGCGGTGGCTGGCGCTGAAGCGGAATGACCTGGCAGGCGCGAAAGATGTTCTAGCAGAGATCGACCCTGCGACCGCCGACACGACGTTGGCTTCGATTCTGGCTTCGAGAGATCGCGCCGAGGCCAGTCCCAGCAAGGCGTTCTTTTCCGCTCACTATCGCTGGCCCATTCTTCTGGCATTTTTGCAGGCGTTTTTTAATCAGCTCTCGGGCATCAACGCCATCATTTATTATGCGCCGCGCATTTTTGAAATGACTGGATTGAGCAAATCCAGCGCGCTACTTTCGACGGCGGGAATCGGTCTGATAAATCTCATTTTTACGATGTTGGGATTATCACTGATCGATCGTTTCGGGCGCAGGATGCTGATGTACATCGGCTCGTTCGGCTATATCGTTTCGCTGGGTCTCATCGCGCTTTCTTTCTACCGCAACTCGTTCGCAGGGATGACGATTTTAGTGTTTGCGTTCATCGCTGCTCACGCGGTAGGACAAGGCGCGGTGATCTGGGTGTTCATTGGCGAAATTTTTCCAAATGAAGTACGCGCCGCGGGGCAGTCGTTCGGGTGCTTCACGCACTGGACCTTTGCTGCCATCATCGCGAATATCTTCCCCGCATTGGCGGGCCGGTTCGGTGGAGCCCCAATCTTTGCCTTCTTTTGCGGAATGATGGTATTGCAGCTCCTCTATGTAATGTTCATGATGCCGGAAACCAAAGGGATCGCCCTAGAAGAGATGGAGACACGGCTCGCGCATTAGATCCGCCACAAGCACTACTTCGTGAGCGCCTTCAGGACCGGTGCCAGTACATATCCCAGCCGAGGTAGCGCGTCGCGGCTTCGTGGACGGCCGACGCAACGGTTGAAAAATTAGCGGCGACGTGGTGCTCGAAGCCGCGCTCACAGATGTAGCGAAGAAGCTTCTGCAGGTGCGGAATGTGCACAACGCCGGCGCCGCCGAAGGTTTCAAGTGAATCATCGGTGAAGGTTCCCTCGCCCACGTACCCGCGAATCTTCCCTTCCCGATCGTCGGTTGAGAAGCGGGCGAAACTCATTGGACCGGCCTTGACCCTTCCCACGCAAGTGCCGAATGTGTTTTCCTTGCCGACGGTTCCCGCGATGATTTCCTGGAAGTCCATGCGGACGTCTTGAAAGAAGTGCTTGGGAAGATTGCTGCAGTGGAAACAGACAGCTTTGTCGGGATCGTCCGCGTAATTGTTATTCCAGTCGAGGAGCGCGCTGGGAGTTTCGGAAGCCAATTGCAGCGCATGCATGCCCACAACACCGGCGATATCGACTTCGCAGGCGCTGGACATGCCCTCGTTGCTCATCATGCTCATGACCGTGCAGGGGACGACGCCGAAATACTCTTCGAGAGAAGTCCAGCATTGAATGGCGCTGACGGCCACTTCCGTATCACGCATCCAGCCATCGATGACGGCGCCGAGTTTGGACATTTTAAGGAGAGCAGCGTCCGGAATGCTCTGCGTGGAAACATACTTGCGGATGGATTGGAGTTTTTGCAGCGCGACGGGGTCATCATCTTTCATGCGGGCGATGCGCCCGAGAACTTCCGAAAGGTCGATGGTTTCGACGGAGATGCCGTTAGCTTCGAGGATTTTTTCGCTATAGCGCACGGTGTTGAATGCCGTGGGGCGCGCCCCGATGGCGCCGATGCGCAAGCGCCGCAGGCCCTTCACCACGCGGCAAACGCCGAGAAACCATTCCAGATCGCGACGGAATTCAGCTGACTGCGGAAGCTCGGTATGGAGAGTCGTCAGCGAATACGGGATACCGTATTGCGCGAGATTGTTGCAAGCGGACATCTTGCCGCAAAAACTGTCACGCCTGTCGCGGATGGACATGCGACTCGGCGTGTCGGGAGTGGCCTGCACCAGGACCGGCACGGTGAGATCTGCCATGCGAAGGGTGTCGGCGATGGCGCGCTCATCACCAAAATTTGGAAGGGTAACAATGATGCCGTCGATTGCTTCGCGATGTTTCTTGAAGAGGTCGGCGCAGCGGCGCGCTTCTTGACGCGTTTCCACAGCGCCAAACTTTGATTCTGCTTCCGTAAGAGCGAAGACTCTAACTCCTGCGGATTCAAGCGCCGCGCGCATTTCCTGGTGACCGGAGCGCGCCAAGTGATCCGGGAAGAAGCCGCGATTCCCCACGATCATGCCGAGTGTCATTTGCCGTTTCGCCGATTCGCTCATATGCCTTCTTTCTCTGAAAAAAACCGCTAGGTGTGAATGCACCGAAGATCAGCTTTAGAAGCCCTGCCTCAAAATCCGGAGCATAGAGCCGAAACCTGGGTTGTTTACAGCGACTCTGCGAACGTAAGCCGTACGCGCGACCACTGTAAACGCTTGCATTCGCACAATATTTCCGGGTCATGCTGTTGTCAAGCAGAATTGGGATTGGCGTTTGCGGTTCACCGGGCGGACCAGCCAGAGTTGCGCCAACCTCTGCTTGAGCAAGCGCTTACAGTGCATTAGAATGCACGGCAGCAAGCCATTCGCAGGCGACCATGCAAAACAAACCAGGCGAGCTAATGAACCTGAATGCGGTTGCGAAGAAAGCTGGAGTGTCCACCGCAACCGTTTCACGAGTCCTCAATGACTTGGCCGTTGTCAAGAATTCCACGCGCGCACGGGTCTTAAAGGCCGCTCAAGATTTGAACTATCACCCTAACCTGCATGCTCGTTCCCTGGCCCGAGGCAAAAGCCGCACCCTAGGAATTCTGATTTCGAATATGGAGAACCCGTTTTTTTTCGACATTTTTCGGGCGCTCGAATCGGCAGCACACGCCCGTAGATATGAAGTCGTCGTCGCGAATACGGATTACCGTTCCGAGCAACTCTTGTCGAGTGCGCGCTTGATGATTGGCTGGCGCGTAGCGGGGCTTGCTGCGATCGTCTCGGAGATGGATGCGGATCTCGTACAGGTCCTGACCGACAGCAGAATTCCCATCGTGTTTTACGATGTGGGGACTCCGCGAAAAAATATCACCACCGTGCGGGTGGACTACCGCAAGGGAATGAAAAAGATTGTGGAGTATCTCTACTCGCTGGGACACACACGAATGGCGTTCGTTGGCCATCACTCTACGTTGGGACCACTCAATGAACGCAGGAAGACTTTCCTGGACTCCGTGGCGCAATGTTCGCCGAGCGCGGAAGCGCGGATTGTTGCCGGGACGGACGGTCTGGAAGGCGGACGCGAGGCGGCTCGCGAATTGCTAGCTTCGGGATTCCATCCGACCGCGATTATCTGCGTAAACGATTTCATGGCCGTGGGAGTGCTGCGGGAACTGCGCGAGCAAGGCATTCGCGTTCCGCAGGAAATCTCGGTAACCGGTTTCGATAACATCAGGCTCGCGGAGTTCTGCTCTCCGGCGCTAACTACAGCGCACATTCCGCGCGAGAAGATTGGGCAAATTATATTCGAGAGTCTGGTGCCCGATCCAGAGAAAGAGCAGTTGACCGGACGCGAGATCGTGATTGAGCCGGAACTGGTGGTACGCGAATCCACGGGACCCGTGCGGAATACGCGGGGAGCAGCAGGAAACCAGGAAAAAATTGTTGCAGACTGAGGTGCGTTTCATCACCGGCCAACGCCGCGTCAGGCATCTCTACCTTGTTCAATGGTTATGACAATTTTACCTTGCGCGTGTCCTTCCCATGAGTGTTTCAGTCGGAGAGCAATTGGTTCGGATTCGCCGGGCGACAGTTGTAATGACGGGCCGCTACGTTGCAGGGGAGAATGAACAGCTAAAACTTCAGGAGGGAAATGGTGCGCCTGGGGGGACTCGAACTCCCGACCTTCTGGTTCAGTACAAACAGTATTCCAATCGCCAGGCGGCCGAAACCAGCCTCGTGCTTAGCTGTCCGAAGCGGACGCAGACGCAACTTTAACAGGGATTCAAAACTCGAGGGAATTCAAAATGGAAGGCAGGGGTACGGTTCAGAGTCCGAAAGAATGGAAACGAACTCTTGGACACTACTAAGTGGTTTGTTAGGGATGTTGGAGGCATGTTGAGAGACGAAGAGCCTAAGAGAAGAGCGTGATTCAGACCACTTCTAATCGGCGCAACGATCGGCCGCGCTGCCATCGAAAACAAAGCTCTGTTTTAGTTGAGTGCGCCAGTCTGGCAGTGCAACACCCAACCTTTGAACAAGGCTGCACTTCGAGAGAAACTGAATAGCAAGAGCGGCGCGTGCGAGAAGTAAAACATGGAATCAGTAAGAACAACCGAATATGAGATTACGCGCTTCCGGCCGTTTTGTTGGCCCGTCAAGAATTGAACCTAGGACCAACGGAAGTTTTGAGAAAAGCTATGTTGTTGATTCGTTTAGCCTCTAGCTGCGTCATACAGCATGATTTTGGGGGTATTTTGGGGGTTTTGTTCTCGATTAGTTCTCGACTTTGAACCTGTAAACGAACCTTAATTTGGTCTCCAAACACTCATGTTCACCGGACCGATTCGGAGGGTCTATGCGGAGTTCTCTTCTTCGTTTGTTTTCAGCTTCGAACCTGTAATTGAACCTTAATTTCCCGAGACCTCTTCATCCGTCCCTGCGCTAGAACCTGGTGCACTTACGTTGGTCTATGATCGGGCAATGGGGAAATTACGGCGGGAAAAAACACAACAGGGTGCTAAGAGGGCAGCACCTTAGGAGCCAGACGTGGAAGTGCTTCTAAGCAGCGCACCATCGATGTTCTCTGTTGCAAGGCAGCATTGTAATTGCGTGGTCCAGTTTGGCAATGCGATGTGGAAGATCTCTGATAGGCGGGAATTGGAGAGGACTGAATAGATTGGTCGGCGTGCAGGAGATCGGAATTCCTCGCTTGAAATTGGGAGGAAGCGCTTAGCGATGAGCGGGCGACCTCGAGTGGCTGCGGCGAACCACGGAACATCCGGCGCGATGCTCGGCGCTCTTTCGAGAATCGCTTTAGCGAAGTTGTACCAGCTCGTCTCACCCCCTGCGGTCATGTGGTACGTGCCGCTGATAGAAGGCATAGATGTCTGGATCTTATCCGAGGTATACATCTCCGTTAGGATTTTGGTCGTTGCCGCAGCGATATCGTTGGCGCACGTTGGAGCGCCGATTTGATCGCAGACAATTCTCAACTCCTCGCGTTCTGTGGCCAGGCGCAAAATAGTCAGTAGAAAATTTCGGCCACGGTTGGCATAGACCCAACCCGTACGAATTATTAGATGCGACGCCCCTGAGGCGCGAATAGCCTGTTCCCCTGCCAGTTTACTTTTGCCGTAAACGTTGAGTGGATTTGTTTCATCTGTCTCGATGTAGGGCG
Organism: Candidatus Acidiferrum sp.; assembly: GCA_035279725.1. GTDB lineage: Bacteria > Acidobacteriota > Terriglobia > Acidiferrales > UBA7541 > Acidiferrum. Next base: position 30,469 of record DATEHF010000053.1, on the reverse strand, counting down.
ATCGCTTCGTGCCGTCAAAAACGTAATCCGTCGAGTAATGCACCAAAAGTGCGTCGAGGCGCTTTGTTTCGTTAGCGAGGAGCGCCAGGGCTTCCGCGTTGATGGCGTGGGCGTTGGATTCATCATTTTCCGCGGCATCCACGGCCGTGTATGCGGCGGCGTTGACGATGAATTGCGGGCGGGTGCGGCGAATTACGCTGCGGACGCTGTCTGGATCAAGCAGATCCAAGTCGCGGTGATCGGGGGCAAAGAGCCGGCCAAGTTGTGAGAGCGAACGATTAAGTTCGAAGCCGACCTGGCCCGTTTTCCCCGTCAGTAGAATTGTGGGCGTCATCTTGACCAATACCGCGGCAGGAATTTCTCGGGGATTTCAGCGAGTCGAGTGTTTCTTGCATCTTTTGCAGAAAGAACAGGTCTGATAATATCCCAAGTAATATTTAAGGTCTGATCGTCCCACAGGATGCCGTGCTCGTCTTCTGGTGCGTAGTAATCGCTGCATTTGTAGAGAAATTGCACGTTGTCAGTAAGAGCCAAAAACCCGTGGGCAAATCCCTGTGGCACATATATCTGATTGTGACGGGCCGCGGACAGGAGAACGCTCGTCCATTTTCCGAAATGCGGGGAGCCAAGGCGGATGTCGACTGCTATATCGAGAGCTTCGCCCTCGATCACCCGGCAAAGCTTTGCTTGCGGTCGCTTTAGCTGATAGTGGAGACCACGCAGCGTTCCTTTGGCAGAACGCGAGTGGTTGTCTTGGACGAAAGTATCCGAAATGTCGAGGGTGGTAAACTTCGCTTGATTGTAAGTTTCAATGAAAAAACCACGCTCGTCACCATGAATTACAGGACGCAGCTCGATTACACCGGGAAGGGATGTCTCTATTCGTTGCATGAACTCCCATGATCGTCGATTGCGGCGCTCTACCGCATGGTGCGAAAGATTGCTTCAGGATTGATGGGAACTTTTTGTCGACGCACCAACAATCGCATGAAGAGAGCTGTCGCGATTGTGATAGTACTTCTCGTAATATGAGAGGTACTCTCCAGCTCGCACGTCAGCTACCCAATCACTCCTGTTCTTATACCATTCAATTGTGTGCCGCAGACCATCTTCCAAGGTAATGTCCGGGCGCCAGCCTAGTTCGGCTTCGCTTTTGGTGCAATCCAGAGCGTAACGACGATCGTGACCCGGGCGGTCCCGCACGTATGACACTAAGCTTTCGGGTTTCCCAGTCATTTTGAGAATGCGCCGGACCAATGTGAGGTTTTCCTCGAGGTCTTGTCCGCCAAGGTTGTAAACTTGTCCGATTTTGCCCTTTTCCAGGACTGCTAGAATCCCTCGGCAGTTGTCCTCGACGTGCAGCCAATCTCGCTGCTGTTTGCCGTCGCCATAAACGGGAAGCGCTTTGTCGCTGAGGGCATTGGTAATCATGAGGGGCACAAATTTTTCTGGAAACTGATAAGGGCCGTAATTGTTCGAAGATCGCGTGATCACCGCGGGGAACCCATAGGTGCGGACGTACGACCGAACCAAGAGATCAGAGGACGCTTTCGACGCGGAGTACGGACTGCTTGGCTGCAAAGGAAAACTTTCGTCGGCGAAAACGTCTGGGGGAATGTCACCATACACTTCGTCAGTTGAAACATGTACGAACCGAGACACCGAGACTTTACGCGCCACTTCGAGCAGAATGAAAGTTCCGGTGACATTGGTCTGAATTACTGGAGCCGGCTCGTAGATACTCCTGTCAACGTGAGACTCTGCTGCGAAATGAACAACAGTATCGCAACCAAGCATTGCACTTTCTACGGCGGCCGCATCACAGATGTCTCCTTTCACGAATTGATAATTCGGATTGTCGGCGACCGGTTCCAGATTTGCTAGATTTCCCGCATAAGTAAGCTTGTCATAGTTGACGACCACAAAATTCTTTCCGGTGTCGAGGACATATCGAATGAAATTGGAACCGATAAATCCTGCGCCGCCAGTCACAAAAATCTTCACCATGCTGACTCCTGAGTAATGGCCCCGATTCCTCTCAGGGCGTTTTTCGTCTTGTTGCGGCCTCCCGTCTGATGGGAGGCCCGCGCCGTGTTATCGCGCCGATGCCGTCGACAGCTTCAGTTCTTCGGCGATCAGCACTTTCTCGCGCACCATCTTCGTCGCTCGCCAGAGCGACTCAAACGTTCCAGCGTCCGTCCATCCACCCTCAATAACGTCGTGGCTGAGCTTTCCTTCGTTTAGGTACGAATTATTCACGTCCGTGATCTCAAATTCGCCCCGTCCTGAAGGCTTCAGCTTCCGCACGCGCTCGAACACCGTTCCGTCGTAGAAATACACGCCAATCACTGCGTATGGCGAGGCGGGCATCCTTGGCTTTTCGTCGATCCGCACGATGCGTTTCCCCTCGAACACCGGCACACCGAAGCGCTCCGGGTCCGGTACTTTTTTTAGCAGGATCAGCCCGCCTTCCTCTTGCTGCTCGAACTTTTCTTTCGCCGCGCAAACACTGTTCTCCAAGATGTTGTCGCCCAGGATCACGCAGATTTTTTCTCTCGCCGCGAATGGCTCCGCTAGCCGCAAGGCGTCCGCGATTCCTCCCTCACCTTCCTGATAGGCAAAGCTAAGTTGCTTCAGGCCGAAGTCTTTCCCGTTGCGCAGCAGCCGCAAAAAATCTCCCGCGTTGTTGCCCCCGGTCACGATCAGAATGTCCTTGATTCCGGCTTCCACTAAGGTCTGTAGCGGGTAATACACCATCGGCTTGTCATAGATCGGCAGAAGATGTTTATTCGTGACACGCGTGAGTGGACTAAGTCTGCTTCCTGTACCGCCCGCAAGCACAACACCTTTCATAAATACTCCTCCTCTGCAAGATCAAACTCTTAATTCTGTGTTCAGCAACACTCCAAATGAAATAGTACGTACACCAATGGGTCTTTGCCCACTCCCTTGGGTACCAACTCCTCTGACTTTAATCAGCCATGGTTCCAGCCGCAATCGAACGACTTTTTTCATTTCCTGCTGCGACGCCAACCTTCCCAAATTCGCCTAAACCATTGCTGGCCCGTTCGACCGCCAAAGACAGCGCATCGCGAAACTCTTCCGTTAACATGTTAATGTCCAGTGGCAACAAATCCTTGTTGGACATTCGGACCAGCGAAAAGTACCCCCACCGCTTTGTTGTGTCTGTCATCAGCTCCAGTCTGAGTTCCCATGCCGCTTCACTTATTTCGTGGCCGCACCAAGTAAGCAGCCAAGAACCATCTTGCGCGTACCGCATAGGTCGAAGCATCTCCGAGGAGAATCCGTTCTCCCCCAGCTTTCGAAAGCGGATTGCGTCAAATCCGATCGGCTCCAGTGTATCTTGCAGGAGCTGGCACATCGAGCCAAGGTCGTGGCACTCTCTCAGCTTTTCCGCGGCTTGCCGCAGCGCCACATGATTGGCCATAATTTGTCGCCGCCGCGTAACCCGTTGCATTACAGACAGGAGCTCGGCAAATTCCTGATAGCGCAATTGTTGCACGCCAAGAAATATCCCGATCCCAGTAACCGCCAGCACCAATGCAATCGCTCTTCGCTGCTGCAGCAGAACCAGACTCAGGAATCCGAATCCCGCCGTCACTGCATACAGCGTCAGCACCGCATTTCGCTGAGACAACCCGCGCTTCACCAATTTGTGATGAATGTGCGACTTGTCCCCGTCAAACAATGGTTTGCCCGCCAGGAATCGCCTTATCACCGCCAGGGCCACATCCAGTATCGGAAATCCAAGCGATACGATGGGTATCGCCACTGCCACGATCGTCGGTGCCTTCTGTGATCCTGCCAGCGCCAGCCCCGCTAGCATGAACCCGATGAACAAACTCCCCGAATCCCCCAAAAATATCGTCGCCGGATGGAAATTGAATCGCAAGAATCCCAGCGTCGCTCCCGCCAGCGTGACCGCAAATAACGCTACTAGCGGGTTTGGCGCGATCAGTGACGTCACAAACACTACCATCGTTGAAAACAGCGCCGACCCTGCCGCTAGCCCGTCCAATCCGTCGATCAAATTGAACGCGTTCGTTATCAGTAGCACCCACAACACCGTTAGCGGCAAGCAATACATCCACTCCAACGCTTGCCCGCCATGGATCAGTCCCAGATTGTGTACCCCGTACCCTCCCGCATACAGCCAAACCGCAGCCACCGTCTGCACCGCCAACTTCCACCGCGCGTTCAGCGACCTCACGTCATCCCATACCCCCAGCAGGAAAACCAGCAGCGCCGGCCCCAGCAGCCCGGCCATTGCTCTGCCGTTCAGCGGCCACGCTCTTCCCATCAACCGCGGAATCACCATCGCCGCAATCACCACGCTCATAAACGAAAAATAGATGGCGATTCCCCCTAGCCTCGGCACTGGCATCGTGTGTATATGCCTGTCCGATTTCGGCTCGTGGATCCACCCTCTGGCATTGGCGAGGTTCCGCACGCACCACGTCGCAACAATCGACAAACACATGCACCCCAAAAATGCTAGTAGATAAGCCATAAGTTCTGACGTTTCCTTAGATTAGAAACGGAAGTTACTTCTTGCGAAATTCTATTCAGGTGAAGTTCTCGTGCAGGACATGATTCACAAATTGGCCACTGCTTTTGCCTTTTCCTCAAAAGGCTTCAGACCGAAACGCGAATTGCCGTTCAAGACTTCTGAGTACACATCCAGAGTTTGGCGAGCAATCTTTCCCTCCGAAAACTCTGTTACAGTTCGCTCTCGCCCTGCCTCACCCAACTGCAATCGCCGAACTCTGTCCAGTAACAGACTTTGAATGGCGTCGACAAGCGCCCGTGAGTTCTTGATGGGAATCAATAGACCGTTCTCGCCATGGTGGACCACTTGCGAGCACCCGGGCGCGTCCGTCGTCACGATCGCTCGCCCACAAGCTCCCGCTTCTAGCAAAACCCTGGGGAGGCCCTCTCGATAGGAAGGTAAACAGATCAAATGGGATCGGTGAATAACGTCTGGCATCTTGGTCTGTTGACCCCACCACTCGACACTTCCCGATCCCGCCCATTCTCTGAGCTGCCGTTCGGGAATGCAGCCCGGATTGTTTGGATCGGGCGCTCCGACCAGCACCATTCGTACCAAAGCGCCTCGTTTGTGCAATTCTCGTGCGGCTTCCACAAACTCGCCCACGCCCTTCTCCCAGAGCATTCTCGCCGGCAGCATTACAACAAACTGGCCATCGGGCTCTGGGCCAGGCACAAATTGTTCCGTGTTTACCCCAAATCCCGCTATTACAGTCGTTTTCTCGGCAGGCGCGATTTTCGTCTTCAGGAACAGCTCTCGGTCATCTTCATTCTGAAGGATGACCCTACTGTTTTTAGCCCGAAAGCACACTCGCAACACTCTGACGAGTAAACTCCGTAGAACTCTGCTCGTCAGATTCGCTCTCACGAAAACAGGACCGAGCCCCGTTACGGTATTGATAGACGGCATGCATCCGCAAACTCTTGCTGCGAGAGACCCATAAACAATCGGTTTGAGTGCTATATGATGAACAATGTCTGGACGTTCCTCGCGATAGCTCCTAATGACTTGAAAAAAACTTCGAAACTCTTTAAGCGGGTTCAAGCTTTTTCTCGAGATGGACCAGGGAATTACGCGGAACCCTTCTTCTTCGAGGCTTGAGCGATGCTCTCCTGCACGAGTCATGACCACTACATCTACGCCCAGATTCCTCAGTTTGCGTGCCAGCGCTAAACGATGGGACCAAAATGTGGAGTCCTCGGTGCTCAAGAAAAGCAATTTCATTCTCGTGAGTTTCCAGTTGCGAAGAATTTAAGATTGGGCCGCTGCAAGACCTTGCCTACAATCCAGAAGCGCATTTTGCTGCCGGAGCAACATCAAAAGGTGTATTTCGGCGCTGGTTTTCTTCGAGCCAAGCCTGGAACATCAAGACGTCCCACAAGTGATATTGCCAAGCTCCGCGCCCCGCCATGTGCTCTTTCCACGTCCGGCGAATTGGGGCAACATTAAAATATCCCTCCCTTCGGAGCCGATCTTCATCCAATAGACTCTCGACCCATTCCTTTAGCTGTCCGCGCAGCCAACGACCGATAGGCACGCCAAAACCCATTTTGGGTCGCGCAACGAGCTCTGGTGGAATGTACTTGTGTAGAATCTGGCGCAGAATCCATTTGCTTAGTCCCTCTCGCCTTCTCTGGGATGGCGGCAAGGTCCAAGCAAACTCCACTACTCGATGATCCAAGAGCGGAACTCGCGCCTCTAAACTGGTCGCCATGCTGGCACGGTCGAGCTTGGTGAGAATGTCGTCGGGCAGGTAGTTAACCAAATCGTTCAGCATCATTGCTTCTTCATCCATCGCGCCATTGGAAAATTCCGCTATGCATTCGCGAACCGTGCTCGGCTCTCGCCCACCAATCACCACCTCCGCGGGATTGTCCCAATGAGAGAGCGCCTGGTAATACAGGTCTTGCGAGTTCTTTCGCGTGAGGAATGGGACAAGCTTTTGTACCTTGTCTCCCGGCGTTGTCAGCCAGAGTGCCTTCGGGAGGAACGGTCGCGCCAAGCTAAATCCCTGGTCAATGCGCTGCGGAGGAATCCGCTGCAGCATGCGCGCCGCAGCAGTCTTGATTGGCCTCGGGATGGCTTTGCCATACTTCCAAATGCTCCCGATCAGCGTATAGCGACTGTAGCCACCGAAGATTTCGTCTCCACCATCACCTGAAAGAGCAACCGTCACTGCTTGTCGCGCCAGCTTCGACACCAAATAAGTTGGAATCTGCGAAGAATCCGAGAATGGCTCGTCGTACATCCCAGGGAGCATTGGTATAACATTTAATGCATCCCCAGGGCTCAGATAGAGCTCAGTGTGATCGGTGTGGAGATGATCCGCTACTCTCCGGGCGTGGACGGCTTCGTTGTAGCCGGCCTCTTGAAAACCAATTGTGAAAGTCTTGATTGGCCGCTGACTCTGCGCCTGCATCAACGCCACGACGGTGCTCGAATCGACACCGCCAGAAAGAAATGCACCAATTGGAACATCGGAAATCATTCGAAGCCGCACGGCCTGAAGAAGCAATCGATGTAATTCTTCGATAGTATCTGCGTCACTCAGTCGCACTGGCGATTGCTTACCCGCCCGCGCCACTTCCTTTGCGCTCCAGTAGCGCCTGGGTTGCGCGTCAGCGCTCTCGCAATCCACCGTCAAGAGGCATCCTGGCGGCAGCTTCTTTAGGCCTTTGTAGATGCAGTGCGGCGACGGCACATAGTTGTGCCGCATATACAGAGCGAGCGCGTCGCGATCGATTTCCCCGTCAAACTCCGGATGCTGCCATATCGCTTTCAGCTCTGAACCAAAAACGAACGCGCCGTCTGCGCGGCCGTAGTAGAGCGGTTTAATTCCCAAGCGGTCTCGAACGAGATGTAATTTTCTTTCTTCGCGATCCCAAAGAGCAATCGCAAACATCCCCACGAATCGCTTCACCGCCCCTTCGACGCCCCACCGCTCGAACGCCTCCAGAATAACTTCCGTGTCCGAACTCCCGCGCCACGGATGTGCCCCGAGTTCAGCGCGTATTTCTTCGAAGTTATAGACCTCTCCGTTGAACACCATCACAAAACGGCCCGAAGCCGAATACATCGGCTGATGACCTTCCGCCGACAGATCGAGAATCGACAGTCTGCGAAAGGTCAACCCGATTCCTGCTTCCACGTCATGGAAAATCCCTGAATCGTCGGGCCCTCGATGCGCAAGCGCCGCCCCCATCCGATTTAAAATCTCGACCGGATGCTCCTGGCTACTTTTTGCTCCCCAGTATCCTGCTATGCCGCACATGGAAAATGGACGACCTTACCCACCGGTATCATTGCTCCGCAGATCGTGGAGATGCACGCACACCGAAGTGTTCACCTTGCTCCAGTTCATCCGATCCATCGATCGATAATCGTAACCCTGCCATCGCGCCGGCGAACAAACACTTCATTCGCTCCCATTTGTTGTCTCTAACGACGAGAATCAACCCAAGTTCCATCAAAACTCGATATGCCCCCACCGCGTAATAGAGCGCATGCCGGCGAGAACGCCGGATCGCCAAGATCAGGTTCCTCGCGTTGTAGTACGTTCTCCACGCCGGTTTATCCACCGCCCTACCCAGCCAGGCCTTCTTATACTCATAGTTATCCTGAAACACGGCGTCGCGAACAATCACTTGTCGGTATCCACTGCTCGAGAGTCTCCATCCATATTCCAGATCCTCCCAAGCCATCCACATCAAACTCCATGGCACAATCCCTCGTCTCACCGGCTCCATCGAATACAGCGCCCCATTGCTGCTGCTCCAGAAAACGTCGATCAGCGACTCGGATGGGCGCGACGCAACGAGCTTAGCCGGCAGCGGCAATTCGCGCGTGCCCGTCAGATTGTACGCACCGGCACTCGTCAGGTAGCTCAGCGGGTAGGCAGCCCCGAGATTTTCCAGAGGCGCAACTGCCTTCAACAGAGCAGAAAGAACACCGGGATCAAAATTCCCATCGTGATTCAGCGCGTAAGCGTAGTCCGCGCCTCCATCGGCAGCAATCCTCAGCCGTTCGCAAAGATTTGCCCCTGAACCAAGATTCCATTCGTAAGACTTGTAAATTACGTCTCCCCAACCCTTTTCCTCGATCAGCCTCGGTATCTTTCCCATCCCCTCGGAGTCAACCACCAGGATGCGCTCAAAGAATCTCGCATTGCTCTCGTGAACCTTATCTAGAATCCTCTCCACATCTTCGTCGTTTCGGTAGGACGAGATCACCAGCCACGCAATCATTCGTGAGACCTCCAGGCCACGGCCAATGACACCAATGGAAACTAGGAACCAAAGCCATCAATGGCCGCATTCCGAGTGAAGCAACGCCAGCCGCTGGATTGAACCGTCGCCTTTGATTCACCCCTCCCCCGAGGATGATAATCTGGATTCTTCCTTTCAATCCTTCTTTCGCGCCTGCAAAAAAGCTTACTATTGACCCCGCAACCTCCCCGCAACCGCTACGCTGTCCCCTAACAACCCAAAATTTAGTACTCTTTCGGCCACTCGATGCCCCTTGCCAATCCAGCCGCTCTTCCACGACGCGGCGTTCGTTTGCTCCGATGCCATCTGTTCGCAACCACAGCTCTGTCCGCGATCCATGGCATCCCTGACAAGCGTCAATGGATTGAACCCAAACGTCAGCGTCTCCAGTATCTGAAGGTTGAATTTTTGTAGATAGGAAGCAAACCCTCGCGCCGTCCAGTAATTCAAGTGGTCGCTCCCAACATAGCGGTCCTTCCGTCCAATCAGCCTTTGCGTGATTCCAGCGTAATTCGGCACCGAAGCCAAAAACACGCCGCCTGGCCGCAGCATCTTTAGCGCCCGCTGCACGTACCGGCTGGGTTCCGGCAAATGTTCCAGCGTCGCCCACATCGTTATTACGTCGAAACTATCCGCAAACGCTGTTCGAAGGAAATCCCCCGATTGGATCTTTAGCCCTGCGCTTTGCCCCACCGCCACAGAAACGCCAGAAATATCGATTCCCTGTGCCTCGTACCCCAACTCCCCGGCGGCTTTCACAAACCCGCCTATGGAGCAGCCGACATCGAGCAGCGTTCCCGCCTGGGATGTCCGCGAAAGCAGCTCTATCTCTCTATGGTAATGATTCGCAGATAGCAGATATCGCTTCACACCCTCACTCGAATAATAGCGTCGTCCGTAATCCTCATAGAGGTCAACGAGCGCCGCGTCATCCGGTCGGGGCCAGATAAAGGTCAAGCAACACTTGTGACAACTGTAAAAGCCCGACTCTCCTTTTTCGAAAGCGCGCTTCACCTTGTCCGACTCGCAGCACGGACACGTGAGTACACTCCTCTCCGCCGCTGCGGCACCTACGGCAATCATTTGGCCTCCGCGCTTGGCTTCAAAAGTTGGCCGAACAAATTTCCACCTGTTTTGTTACTGCGTTGAATTATTTGAAATGATGTTCGACCGAGCCTCGGCAGAGACGTGTAGCGCCGCACCGTGTTTTGGATCAAAACCCGATACCACATTTCCAACAATTGTATTTCCCCCTCCAATCGATGAAAAATCGATACCATACTGCATTGTCGGCGGCTGCTGATGGTCAGTAATCTTGTTTCCGGTCACAATATTTCCAGTTGCGGTGTTACCGACGGACCGATTGGAACTGCTGCTGCCATCCGCAATACGAATCCCAGCGGCGGTCGCCTGTTTTGTCGGACAATTCCCCACCGTGTGGCAACGTCCCGGATCAGCAATGATGTTGTCCTTCACTTGTACCCCCGAAGATCCTATCAGTACGATTCCGTCCCCGGCCGCGCCAGAAATCGAATTGTCCGCAACAAGCGCGCCCGCCCGCTGCCGCACCACGCTTAATCCCCAACCGTACAGCGTGCCATCGATACTATTTCCAATAATCTCTTCATCTTTGAAGTTTTCTGGCTTGGGCGCACTAAGCGGCAAGAACACCATGATTCCCCTATAGCACCTAGAGACATCGTTCCTAGTAATCGCTATCCTGGCCCCGTGTTCCTCGGGAGTATTCGGCTCGACATCCACAGGCCCGCCGGGATCCCCTATGATGTCGCGGAACTTGTTGCTTGCAATAGCTACGTCCTCAGCATCGATGATGGAGATGCCATTTCGATGGCAAGCAATAAAGTTGCATCGTTGGATGCTGATTTTCTCGCAGTAAGTACGGTGTGGCTTTCCATCTATCGTGCTTGTCAGATAGACGCCGTCCATCGGAACATTTCGAACTGTGACGTCTTGCATTCTTAAATTCCGTATGCCTACCAGGGCCAATCCATGCAGTCTCCCTACGAGTTCTTCTACTCTTGCGCCCCTCGCATGAGGGTGCATGAAAAAGGCTCGAAAGTTCCCCGCAGACTCACTCAGGATCGGCACGATCTCTTCGTTTGGGCCGGGATCGATAAGGAGCAGCGAATCTCTGGCAATACCCTCCTTCGACTGGAACACCAAATTTTGCTCACCCGCGACGGGAATGTCCCGAGCGAGCGCAGTATCTTGTAGGATCTGCTGAGAGGCGGCAACATCAACGGTGAACCCCTGCAGGGTGATGTCGTGGTCCGGCTCCGCCGCGTCTGGGTTGGTATAATCCTGGTTCACCATGACGGCTGGCTGCACCCTGGAGTTCGCTTCCAATTTGAGAATCGTATTATCAGGTCCCGCACCTTCCAGACTCACGCTCGACCTAAGCACAATTGCCGGTTGGCCCGGGGAAGCATGAAGTATGAACGTGCCCGCTGGGATCTGTACTCTGCCGCCGCCCACTTTGCTTGCTGCATCAATCGCTTCTTGGATGCCCCCCGTTTTGCTCTCAGCTTGAAATGAGGTGGGCGAGAAGACCTTGCCACTCGGATTTGTCTGGAATATCTGCAGCGCCGCCAAAAAGACAAAATGATGTGTCCTCCAATGCCCCAACCAACCCCGCGTTGCATTCAGTAAGTCAAATAACAATTTTGCGTTCATAGAATTCATGCCTCTGGCGTTACTCGCGGTTTAAGCCTCCGAATCTGCAGCAACACCTCCTCTACTAAAGTCTTGCCGCGAAAGAAACATTCAGTCACGCTCACACGGGCGAGGTGAAATCATCTGCCAAAAAACGCTCAAATTGATGCGTATTGATCCGTTTCGGCGTGAGGGCTGTGTTCGTTCGTCTCCACAAGGATATCGCGTCGCGCTTAGCCCGGAGAACCAATAGACCATCCCCCCTCAGCGACCATTTCACGACCTGAAAGATACTGTAGGCCAAGCGTCCGAGACCGTATTTCCACAGCACCCTCCGAGGCACATTTCTTAGGATCGCAAGCTCCATATTCCGTTGAATGTAATAACGGAATGACGATGCGTTCGAGGAACTTGTACCTCCGCCTTTGTGGTGCACAATCGCTTGCGGGATATAAAGGCAGCGATAACCAGCAAGCCGCGCACGGAGTGCAAAATCAACATCTTCGTGATAGGCGAAGAAAATCGGGTCGAACAAGCCAACATCTACAATGACCGCCCGTTGTACCAACATCGCCCCCCCGGAGGCTCCAAAAACCTCTCTTTCAGTCAGCCAGGCGTCCACACTTCCTGTCCCAATCTGGCTCGCCCGAAGAAGTCGCGAAAAACGAATCCCCATATTATCGATCTTGCCGTCGGAGGCTCGCACCATCCGACACGCAAAAATCTGAAATTCCGGGAAATGCGCTACGCTCTCCTCTAAGGCCCCTAGAGTTCCCGCCCCAACTACGGTGTCATTATTTAGAAGAAAGAGATAATCGCCTACGGCGACCTCGCCTCCCCTGTTGTTCGCAGATGCAAAACCTGTGTTCGTTGCCAGAGGCACATAAGAAATCGCGGGATTGTTGAGCGACTCAACGAATTCGGCCGTGCCATCCGTTGAAGCATTGTCAACGATCACCACTTCCCAATCGGATGTTAATTGCGGGACTAGGCTCGTCAGACACGGCTGCAAATGGTGCAAACCGTTATACGTGACGATGATTATGCTAAAGCGCATCGAACAATCGTTTGTGCGTTTGTGCTTCGATATATGGGGGCCATGGCTAAGTTACATCCCCGCGAAGAAAAAGTGGTTTGCCTTCTCGTTTGAAACTGGCACGATTTGGTTTAGATAGATGACGAAAAAAGGCAACAGATAAAGGGTTCGGACATAAATTAAAAGTGTAAACCCGGCCTCACAAGTGAGGATCAATAGAAAGAGCGTCAGAGCATGGCTCCGAGACGCCAAATTGTACCTTAGGAATCGGTACAGGCCGAAGTAGATCAGTACCAGTAGGGGGACTGAGCCCCGCAGTAGATATTCGAGAGGGCCCGAATCAACCATCGAGAGCTCCGCAGGCATAGCCAGTCCCAACGGAGACAGTGGATGTTCCAGCAACTGGGTTATCTTTCCACGTTCAGAGCCCCCCTCCCCATAGCGCCCCAACGGGCCGCTGATTTCGCTATTTAGAAACGCACCCGTTAGCTCTGCACGCGCTTCGGAGTCGGCGATTTGATTCTCGACGAAGCGCACCCCAAACGGGCTGACCAACATAATAAACAGTGCTGCTGCCACGAGCGCCTTGCGGTTGTATTTCCAAAACCACGTGCCCATTTGAACTAGGGCCAAACCTGCCAAGGCAAATGACGTAAATGAGGTCAGAGCTACGAGAAGAATAAACTGGCAGAGCGCGAAAAAGAGAGAGTGTGCTTTCCCGCCCGCTTTATATGTTTCCCAGTTGAGCCAGAAAAACACATAACTGAAGATCCCGGCCGCAGCGTGAGTTCCAAAGGTGAGTACGGGCTTATGCAAATCGGCCATCGTCTTCACCAGCTCTGGGTAAAATTGGGTATAAAAGGCGGATAGGAACTGACCCATCCATTCACTCCCGATCAGTATGGCAATCCCAGACGCGATGTTGAGTAAATTCGCTGCCACAAATGCAGCGTGCACAAAACTACTTGCATAAACTCTCCTGAGGTCCAGGGTGAGCATGAGTGCGAGCAGGCTATAGAGAGCAAGGTCGGCCCACCCAAACCGAATGGGCCGGAGTGAAAATGTGCAAGCGATCAGAATAATCATGATCGGCAGCGAGATGAACGTCACCGCTCGGGGACGTGTACCGTCCCTCCAGGCCAAGTACGAAAGCAAGCAAAGTGCGAAGGCTAGGGAAATCGCGAAGAAAACCGAGTTCTGCACCCCACCTATCGAATTTGGAAAATAAAGGCCGGCCCATAGAAGAAAAGCAACCACCACTTCCTGGCCGGTAACACGACTCGCAGATCTGGCCGGAATAACCCGGCGCGATGCGAGAAATGAAAGTATGGATGAGTTAGCCGCCATGGCCTGATTCCATTTGCGTACGAACTTACGTGATTAACTGGATTGTAAATATCCAGTTATCCTAAACATCGACTTCACTTTTTTTTGCGATGAGGAGCAGCTCTTCTCCTGCAGCCTTATCCAAATGCAGAGCAAAAGATTCCATCGATCGGAACAAAACTGATCGCAACTTCATGCGCCAGTTTCCCTTTCTCCCCATCTGCGTTACGCCGTCCCGTCTGATGTAGCTACTCAGGGTCCACGCGCCGTGAGCCCAGCGCGCGGTGGAACGCAATGTCTTGGGGACCAACCCGGAATCGGTCACTATACTTCTAAGCGAATCAAGCGAGAAAATATGTAGGTGACGCGGAGGGTCCAGATGAATCCAAGAAGATTGGAATTTGCGATGACCGAGTGACTGAATATTAGGAGTCGTGATCACGAGCGTTCCCCCGGGCGCAAGGATGCGGCGGCACTCTGAGAGAAGTGCCCGCGGGTCAGGCAAGTGCTCGAAAACATGGCACATCACGACCGCATCGAAGCTCGCAGTGGGATATCTGTGTTCCCATAAAGATCCCTTTCGGACTCTGAGAGAGTAATTGCGGCTCGCGATTTCAATAGCCTGGGGGTCTGTGTCTATGCCCTCCACCTGCCATCCAAGTTGCTGCATGCCGGCAAGAAAAGCTCCGCTGCCACACCCAATTTCCAAGAGTCTGCCAGTGTGCTCTCCCCTCAGATACATCAGCCCATTAGCCGCGGCCTGCTCACGCAGCGATGGTAGAAACACCAGAGGAAGCGCGAGAAGTCGGTCCAACAGCGACACCCCTTGTCGATAGCCATAGGCCAGGCCCGCATAACCGCGCTTAACTCTTTGACGGAAACGATAGGCAAGGGAGTCCGGGATAGGCGCGTGCGTGTAATAGGTCGTATATGCTCGGTGAAGTTCTTCCTCGTTAGGCATCGGATCTAACCATACGAGGTCACAATCTGAACTTGGGCAGCGCTTGAGGTTCCATGTGCCAGAAGCGCCATACAGCCTTTCCTTGAGCCCATCGTAGAGCGGTTCGCCCAGCGCGCCACAGACATAGCAAGTCGGGCATGCACGAGACTCGATCTGGTGTTCAGAATACGGATTATTGAACACTGCTGGAGCGAAGGCCATAGTTTTGCCGAAAGTGGGTATGTGCGAACTTTCGTTCTTCCGCTGTGAGAATAAAGAACCATGTCGCAAACACAAAAATTAGAGTTGTGACCACAAGGAAGACCCCTTTAAAGACCAGCCCCTGCGCGAGAGTTGCCAAAGCCAGCGTGACCAAAGTTATGGCAAGCAGAGACAGCGTCCGCGGCGCGAGAGAAGTGCTGATCGGTAGGAATCGTCTCCCCAGACCAAATAAAAATAATGCATCTATAGCCACACGCCCGGTCCAAGCAATGGCCGCGCCTTCTATGCCAAACGCACTAACGAGCCACCACAACGCCAGCAGGTAGCAGGGCAGCTCAATCAGGTGCAGCTTTGCAGTGAGGTCGGACCGGCCAGCGCCCTGCACCAATGCGAAAGGCACCTGTGCCAGACTATTAATGAACACGCCTACGACCAGCCACTGCAGCACGCGAGCGCTGTTTTGAGCGAATTCGGCTCCGAGCCAGAGCTTTAGAGCGTCTTGTGCCAAAACCACAATGAGCAGGACAACAGGGAAAAGAATGAGAAAGATGTATTTGACGCTCCGGTCGTAGAGGACTACCGCCCGCTCCCGGTTATGCACAAAACTCGTCGAAAACGCGGGGAACATCACGCCGACCACGGCTCCAGGCACGAGCCAGAGCTTTGTCACTACCTCGTATGGGGTGGCGTAGTAAGCCACCGCCGTTACCGAAATCAGTCCAGCAATAAGAAACCGATCCAGTGTGACCATCAGTGGACCAACAATATTACTTACCGTCATCCACCCGCCGAATCGCAATAGCGGGCCCGCCGATGGTCCGTGCCAAATGATCCGCCGCCCTAGTTCTGGTACTACTCGTAGGCAAAGCCACAGGTGCGCCAAACAACCTACAAAGCGCCCTGCGACCAAAACCCCCACAACGGGCACTAGGCTCTGCGAAAAGGGAAGAACCAGCAGCGGTCCCGCAAAGGTGAGCACGCCAATCGGAATACGCAAAGCATTCACAGGCTTAAATCGCTGATGCGCCTCCAGTAGCCCGCGAAGCCCGGCAGTTACGATGACCACGGGAACCGAGAGCCCAAGCAGCCGGAAGGAGCTGACTACCTCTGATTGGAGCGTTTCGGGAACTCTAAGCGCGTAGTGCACAAGCCATGGCGAAATCGCGATGATGACCGCCGCGCCGACCACTCCCAAGCCCAACATTAATAAAAGCGACGTCCACACCAGCGCAGGAATCTCGTCGTCTTCCCCACTCCCCAACTTCTTCGCGACTAATTGTGTCAACGCTCGGCCCAGACCAATGTCAAATAGGCTCGCATACCCGATCAGCGCCCACGCCAGGGTCAGCACCCCAAAGCGGTCCTTGCCAAGCCCATGAATCAAAATGGGAATCGAGAAGACGGCCACGACAAGCGGCGCGCCACTCCCAATTAGGTTCCAGACCGTATTGCGCGCCAGCAGCCGCCCGCTCGTTAGGTGCAGATTTCCGTTTGTAGACGTCTCAGCCATTTTCGATTGTATGGGATTCCCTCCGGTACCCCGGGCTCACCTCCAACTCCCCATGCCATGCTTCTAACTCGTTTCTTTTTACACTGACCTAGCACCCGTAACCCCTTTGTCCGCAACACTTACGAAAAACACGGGGGTGGGGGGCCCGGCTCTCCTTCCGCGATAAGCGCTCTACGACAGCGCTTCCAAATCCGCCGCGTTTAAGTCCACTGCCATCGCCCGCTGGATCAACTCCAGCGAAATCACCAGCCGGTTTCCATTTTTCCGTCGAATGACGATTCCCTCCGCACCTTCGAGTGGACCGCTCCGCACTCGAACTCGTCGCCCGATCGTCAGATGTGGATGCGGTTCGGCGTGCAGGCCCTTCTTCAGAAATTCGCGAATCCTTGCGAATTCGTCTTCCGGGACCGCCACCGGCCTCCCCGCATACCCTACCAGGCGCGCCACGCCCGGTACCTGAAGCACATCCAGGCGGTTTTGCAGCGCCAAGTGGACGAAAACATATCCAGGGAACAACGGCAATTGCAGGAGCACTCTCCGGTCTTTCCACTTGCGCACGGACTCGTACTGCGGGAGAAAGTTCTCCACGCCACGTTCGAGGAGCTGGTCAGCAACCCGCTTTTCGTGGTTCGCGCGCGTATACGCCGCATACCACCGCAGCTGGCCGAACGCTTGCACTTCTTCGCCGTCGGGGATTCCTGCTCCCGATAACGGGGCGGCATTGGATTCGGTTCTCAAGATGTTCAGCATTGCGTTCTCACAGCTTCGCCCCGTCACTTACAGGGCAATTTGTGACCTAACCCTTTTTATTTCTTCGCCTTACAGCCAAATCTACTCGTTCACCGGCCCCTGTGAAGGCGGCTGGACGTCGTTCCGCTCGTCCAAATCCTTAGCATGCAAGCCGTTGGATCCCGTACCATTCCCCGAAAACCGGTGCGCCCGCGCTTTCAACGCGGCAGCTACTTCCGTCGCGAGAATCTTGCGCGGGTCGTTCGGATCCGCAGCGCGCCACTGGTCCGCTCCCAGCACCCAAACCACTGATATCGAAAAAACCAAAAATGTTCCGAGAAAGATGATTAGTAGTCGAGGAGGGAACGATTTTTTCTCCGGAACTTGCGCTGGGTCCAAGACTTTCACGCTGGGAATTTCTTTGGCCTCTTCCACTTTGGCGAGTTCATACTGCTGGGTGAGCATCTCGAAGACGGTTTCCTGAATCTTCGCGCGGCGGTAGTAATCCCCGTACTTCGCGCCCAGCAAAGGCAGATTGCGGATCGTAGGAAAGGGCATCTCACCGATTTTGCCCGACGAAACTACTTCGGGAGCTTGTGCTTGCGGCGCATCGGCAGCTATTGCGGCCGTACGATTCCCACCGCCAGTTGCGGCGTTTGGCTGCGTGCCGCCAAGCTTGTCGAGTTGTTTGCGGAGCTCGCCGACGCGCGCCTTCAAGGCGCGGACACGCGGATTGTTGTCGGTATAGATCTGGCGGAGGCCTTCAAGCTCCGATTGGGCGACGATCATCTGGCCGGCAAGAGTCCCGGCCGCGTCAAGCATCGCTTTGCCTTCCGTCTGCATATCCAGCGTATTATTCTTGCTGGAAAACTGAGCAAGCTGGCTGGAAGCATCGTCGAGATCACTCTTCGCAACTTTCAAGCGTCCTTCGAGGAAGATGCGCTCGCGGCGCGCGGCGGAAGTCGAAAGTTCCGCAACCAGAGCATTAAGTTCATTCACATAGGCGTTCGCTAGTGCAGCAGCGCGATTCTTATCGCGGTCAGTGACACCAATGGAGATGATGCCGCTTTTGCGGTCTTCCGAAATCGAAGTATTTTCATCTAGTTTTGTCCGTGCATCCGTTATCGATGTTTTCCCATAAAGGCCGTAGACTTTTTGAAGTCCGAAGTCTTGAACCAGACGCTCCTGCGCGGTCTGGCTTCTGAGTACGCCGATGAAGAGAGCGCCAGAGCTCTTCATTCCGAGTAAATCCCCGGCCATAGATCCCAGCCCGCCGCCAGCTTTCGAAGCCATCGCTGCCATCATCGCCAGGCCCGATGAAGATTGCGTGTCAGGAGGCATGAGCTCAGCAATCGAGGTGTAGGATTTCGGGATTAAAAACGCGATGAGAGTCGAAGCGACCAGAGCGAGTGTGGCAGTCCGAAAAAGATCTCGTCGAGAGTCCCAAAGCAAGCGGAGGAGTCTCGCCTGCCGGTCGCGCACCTCTTCGAGGGAAACCTCTCGGAGTTGAGCTTCCCCATTGACCGGCGGTATGACGGCTTCAATCTGCGTCTTGGTGCCTGTCTGCGTCACTTCTTCCTTTCACCAAACGTGCTGAATCTATCTCTTCCAAGACTGCGGCCAGAACACCAGTTGCAAGGAAGTCGTTACGTTGGTCTGCGCTCCGGGAGTGATGATCGGATATAACCAACGTTCGTACTGAAATCTGCCGGAGATGCTTAAATCATTGCGGACCCAAAAGTTTGCGCTCAGTGACACGTCCGTCAAGGAGCCGCCCCTTGGCATATACTGCTGGCCAACTTTCTGATGCCGGAAGCTGGCCTGAATAAAACTGCGGGGACTAAATCTGTAGTTACTCCAGGCTTGGACGCCCTGACTGTCTCTGCCCATCCAGTTCCCGAGCAGGTTGTCGTCGTTCGTGTACGACCCGCTTGGGTATCGATTATTAAAGTAGAAGACACCCGGACCATAATGAGATTCTGGGGTACCGTTTTGGAGGCCACTGGGAAGATCGGTATAGCCGGCCTCGACTCGAAAATCCAATTTATTCAGTTTGGGAACTTGCGCCAGATACAACCCAGACCAAATCGCGGCATTGCGCCAGTAAGCTATGGGCGAGAACTCGTCTTCAACGAACGCCTCCGTGTAGAAGTTCAATCCAGTTTTCACGCCTGGAATTCTGAATGTAAAGTCGAGCCCTGATCGACGATCTCCCGGGTCATCGATGCCGCCTTCCTGGTTGCTATTACCGGGGGAGTAGCTGTGAAGAAAGGTGTGGGTAGTTAACGGAGTCGGACCGCCCGCAAACACGACCGTGAGAGAAAAACCGAGCTCAAAATCAGGTAATGGTTTAAGACTGAATCTGGACCCGTCCAAAAAGGGTTGACGGCTCAAAGGCTGACCAAACTGACCGACGAGGCCCGTATTGGTCTGGAAAACGAAATCGTGCCCCGTCAGTTGCCCGAGAAACGTTTCGATGCGCCATGGTCCAAGCCGTCCAAGAAAACTGGGAAGCTTGAACGGCGAGACGCGGTTGATGCGGAGCATGTTGACGGGCGTTGCGTTATCACTGAACATCAACGGCCCACCCAGGCTGGGGCCCCACCACAACGTCTGCGGCCCAAAGGTAATTTGCCAGTTGGAAAAATTCAAACCAACGTAACTGTCCAACAATTGAAAGCGATTCACATCTGCGAGTGGCGTCGGCGGAGGAACAGAGGGAAGATTATTGGTCGCGAATATGAATTGTCGAGCGCTTTCAGATAAGGCTGGAGCTGACGGGGCATGTTGGTACTCCGCACGCACGTAAACAACGAGGTGACCTTCGGTCGCCCATGCTGAGAACCCGTCAGCGGAATTCACTCCTTCTTCGTAAGGTCTCCCATAATCATTAGCGATTGTCTGCCCAAAGTGAAACGAATCTGTAAGAGGCTGCCCGGAGATTCCGGTGACGCTTGTGTAGACTGACTCCACCTTCGCCAATCTGTTCTCGCCTTTGCTCATCTCTTCTAACTCGCCGGCAAATTCCTTGGAAAGTTGCACGTAGGTTTTTGCAGCTTCAGATGAATTGCTATCCTCGATGCCATGATTTTCGGATTCACTGAGGAGCCGAGCACATTCCAAGCGTGTCCACGGGCGCATACCCACCATTCCGCTCTTTACATAACCCATGGCGGCGAGGCGATCAAAAGCGGAATAGACCCAACTATCCATGGGAACATAGGGTGAGCCCATATTGCTCGGAGTGAGATTTCCATCGCCACGAAACATTTGACTGATCGATCGCCAAGCCTCGCCGCCTAGCCCGGGATCGTGGTGCCTGCTGTAAATGTTCTGGGCCACGAGATTGCCAATCACGGTCCCCATCAGCACGTCGGAAGGAAAATGTTGCTGAGCTCGAACGCGCGAAATATCCACGAGCGACGCGAGACTGTACACCATAATTTTAGTCAGGGTACCCGGGTACTCGTGCGCAATCACCCCTGCCACAGACCATGCTGCGGCTGCATGTTCAGACGGAAAGGAAACCCCACCCTGGAAAAACGGGCCAGTGCCGTTGCCCTGATTGGGACGTTCACGCCCGAACGAATACTTCATTCCCTCTACGACCACGAGGCTATTCAGCGCCGCTTCGCCAGCAAGAAATCCGGTCTCACGCCAGTGTTCGTTGTGTGTCTTGTGGCTCAACAACCACATTGCGCCCGCTCCGCCAATGAGCGCACCTACCGAAGCTGTTGAAAGATTGTTGTATCGGCTCAGCGTCGAGGGATTATGCGAAAGCTGCCGATTGTAGTCAGCATCAGTTACGATTAGCCCGGCCGTGATGCCGCTCAGAGGCACGAGCCATTGCATATCCGAGAATCGGATTTTCGCAGGACTGGTCCAGATTTGCTGCTGATCCATTAAGAAACGTTTTCCTAAACCCGTGAAGCCCTGCTGTGAACTTTCAAACGGCTCCACCTCCGCATGCGTTGCGTTTTTTTTGGGCGTAGTCGTTTCCTTTGCTTCTGCGTCCGCGCTACTCCGTTTTTCGGTCGAAGGATGTTGCTCCTCAGATTGCTGCGGGGCAGACCAGGCAGTGGTTGTCCCCAGCGACAGACTCGACGTTGCGCAGCTAAACGCCAGCATGATGATCCTCATCTGCATCTAGGGCATCCTCATCCTTCGTCATGGGTGGACGGCTGCCACCGTGAGGGCGACAGAGGATGCTAACTGAGCCATCTGAATGGCTGTTGTCCAGTTGCGGCCGCCGACCTTCGGCGCCTTTTCGGGCACAACAATCGTGTCTCCCGCTCGCAGCGTCGCGCTCATCGGATCGCCTCCCCACCAACCACTGCTGTTGTTTTTAGCGGCAATCACAGAGCCATCAGCACGGATAACAAAAACAGCCTTTTTGTCCGCAAGCTGGGTCACCCCACCGGCCTGGCTGAGGTACCACTTGGCGCTGTGACCAGGCCGGAAACCGATGGCTGTTGGATTGAACACCTGGCCGTTCACCATCACGTAGCCCGCTTTTTTAGGAACAAAAAGCACATCGCCATCGCGAACCGCTACATCTGCCGCGGTGTATTGCCAAGTCTTGGTGTCCGGTGAGATATGCATCACGACGCGGCCGATCGGTGTGCTCGATTGGAGTTGAGCGAGTGCTGCTTCGGTCTGACCGATGGCGGTCAACTTCGCGTTCTTCTGGTCAGTATCTGTCTCAGGCAGCGCTTTGAGCGTCGTCTCTTCCGCCCTTACGCGCTGCAGGAGTTCTATATGTGCCTTCAGCTCCAGTTCTCGTACTTCGCGCCTCATCAACACAGCCCCATAGGGATAAGCTTCCGAGCCAAATCCTCCGCTTCGCGCCAAAACAGAACTCAGCCGCTCCCCGGGTGCAATACCATATGTACCTGCATGCAAAACTTCCCCGCGGACGGTCATGGACGCTCCAATATCGGTCCAACGCGGAAGCTGTCGAATCGTCAAAATGTCTCCGTCGCGCAGTGGCACATCGGTCTTCGAATCTCCGTTCATTGCTGCTGTCAGGTTGATCTCCAGCCGATCACCCGGCCCCTTCTGAGAGCCATTCATCTCGAAACGCGCCAAGTCGGCACTTTCCGTGTACGCGCTCCTTTTCAGTCCGCCGGCCACACGAACCAGATCTTCGACGTGCATGTTTGTCGTGAGTGGATAACGCCCAGGCTTGGCCACTTCCCCTTTTATGAATACAGTTGGCGGATCAACGCGGCTCGCATTGCGATGCACCAGCAAGCGGTCGCGCGGCTGCATCACGATGTTGTCGATGGGATTCCCCGCGAGGGCTTCTTTGAGATCGACGCTCAGGATTTTCATCGTGCCGTCGGGCTGTGTGCGGAAGAGTTGCGCGGAGTCCAGCGAAGCGTCCAGCGTGACCCCACCAGCAAGGTAGACCGCGTCTCGCAGGTGAGCTTGCCCCGAAGTACGGTACTTCCCTGGCTCGCGAACTTCCCCGCCAATCCAAACTTCGGGCGCGGGCTCAAAATCGTAGCGGCTAAAGACGCGAACGGTGTCAAGCGGCTGCAGCTTTGGTGCAGAGGCTGGATTCGCCAGAGCCGCAGTCAGATCGAAACTCTCAACACTCGGATGAAAGTCCGGTGGATTTAGCCTGACGATCTCTGCATAGTGCGGCGCAGGTTCGGGCAATAGATCTTTATACGATCCAATCAGGTCAGACAGGTTCATCCCTTGTTTATAGGAATATCGTCCAGGCCGCTGCACGTGTCCTTGGATGTAGATAGCGTCTTCGTTGTAGGGAGCTATCGGAAAGATGTGCACTTCGTCGCCGTCGTTAATCTTGAACGCATCGAGCTGTTTCTTAGTGGAATCCGCATCCCCAGTCGGCAAAAGATCGAGAGTAAGCATCGTGCGCTTTTCGTGCGCCTCGATGCGCTGGACCTCGATGTGCCGCAGCGTCGCAGTGGATAGGACTCCACCGGCCAGCTCAAGAACATCCGAAAGTGAATTTTCGCCGTGCAGTTCGTAGATTGCCGGTCGGCGGACCATTCCATCCACCGTCACAAGCGGCCCCAAGGAGGGAACGAGCAGCGTGTCGCCGTTCTCCAGCCGGCGCATATCCGACCGCACTCCGTGCAGCAGTAAGTCGTAGGCGTCCACTTCTTCCACCAGCTGCTTTCCGCGATAGTGTTTCAGTGCACGCAGCGAGCCGCGCGGCGTTACGCCTCCCGCAGCAAACAGCGCATTCAAGGGAGTCGAGAGCGAGCTGATGTCGTAAGCGCCCGGTTCGGTCACATCCCCAACCACATACACGCGAACTGTCCTAAGCCTCGAAAGAGAAACATCCGCCGAGACATCGCGATACTGGGTTCTCAGCACCTGCTGGACGGCCTGCTGCACATCGGCAAGATTTCGTCCGCTGACGAGAAGCGGTCCGACTTCGGGCAAGGAGACGCGCCCTTCCCGATCGACGACCCGAACAAACCGCTGCGTGACTCCACCCCAAAGATCGATCGCGAGGCCGTCACCTGGGCCGACAACGTAGTCGGGGCCGACGGGTAGATCCATCGGAATCGCTCGCGGGTCATTGTAAGAGTTACGGAAAGCCGCAAGGCCAAAGCGCTCGTTTGGCCGCTGGCGCGCCGACGTTTGCACGTACATGTCGTAAAGAGATGGGATATCCGCGTAGGGACTCGAGCGGTGGACCATCCTGACCGGCGTCACGTCTTCTTCTTTGGCCATTCCTCTTGGGTAACTGGCGCGCGTAGGCAGTTCCCTTCCGTTCTTGCCGGTGAAGCCTTCTGAGGTGCCATTGGGTTCGAGCGCCGTCGTGGGCAGATTCCGCCCGGTCGACATAGAATCGACAACTCCCTGCCGCAATGATTGAGAAGGATTCGTCTCCCTCTTGGCCGAAGTAGGAGTCAATTCGAAGTTCTGCCCGGAGCCAGTTCCACTGAGACCATCCAGCGGATCCGTGGCTTGCGGTAAGCCGTCCGCTCTCAAAATTCGCGACGGACTCTGTGCTGGAGGCTGCTCTGGCACTGCTTCCTGAGGATTTGTCTCAGGGGAAGATATCCCGTCAGGTGTACGAGTATTTCGGCGGCGGTCTGCCGGCAACTGCTGCCGGCAATCTTCATCGCGGCGAGGATCGCACGTTGCAGCACGTTCGAGATCCCGATCGTTTTTCTGCGGCCGAAGCGATTCTGTATCTTCCTGAGCCTCAATCTGGACTAGCCTCCTCGCCCGTTCCTTAAGCACCAATTCTTTTTGTTTTGCAAAGTCTGATTCGGGATTCGGCGCTGGCATTAAGTAGCCGTAGCGCTGCAGGAGGCGAGTTGCCACCGAGCGAAACGCGACGTCCTGCTCCAAGCGCTCAAAAATAGCCTGGTCCGTTAGACTCGAATCCTCGACAACTTGGCCGCTGTCCGTAGCCTCTTTCGCTACCCAGCGCTTCAATTCCACCATTAGCCCTTCGTCTTTAACCAAGACGCTTCGGATCTGAATGGCAGAAGCGGCAACCCGGCCCAGGTTTTCCTGTGTCAAGTCCGGAGCTTGTTGGACACCATACTCGTTCCAGCCCTGCTCGCTGGGCCTCCGCGGTCGTTCGCTTTGCTGCTGGGCGAAGACTGGAGCGCAGAACAAGAATGTTAGAATCAGCCAGCCAGTACTTCTTTTCATTATGTTTTTATTAAACATATTTTCACCTTGGGGCCGGGCCTGGAATTCTTAGTTCACAGCTTTTGCCACAAGATTCCTTCGCATAGCGCCCAAAATTCCTTCTTCGGACGCCTCGATGTTGTTTGAATAAATCTCGAGCGAAGCCCAGTAGTAAACGATGT
This sequence comes from Candidatus Acidiferrum sp., assembly GCA_035279725.1. GTDB lineage: Bacteria > Acidobacteriota > Terriglobia > Acidiferrales > UBA7541 > Acidiferrum. Next base: position 5,384 of record DATEHF010000053.1, on the reverse strand, counting down.
AGTTCTTGTCCGGTGCCACCGCGATTACGCGCATCTCTGGATGCTCGCGCAGCAGTTCTTCACAGATGCGCGGGCGAACGCCCGGCTGATCGAGCGCAATGACCACGACATTCGGCAAGGTCTTTTTCACACTTGCGCTGATATCTGACTCATCCTCGACTTCCCCAACAATTTCGATGTCCGGCTGATCCGCAAAAGTTGTGAGGACAATCTCGCGCATGAGGCGAGGATGGTTTGCCACGAGGACGCGAATCGATTTTTCCATGGCACACTCCGTGCGCCACAAGTCTCGGCCATTCAGTGACTTGGGGTAAGACTCAAAAACCACCCATAGATTCGGACTAGTACGAGGAGACGGTCTGTACTAGAAATCTCCAAGCATGTACCATTTTTGACCCGACGAAGAGCAGGCGAAAGGCGGGTTTGTTGGTGTCATCAAAAGGCGACACAGCATCTCAAAATCGGTACTGTTATACCTGACAGGGGCAAACCATTTGAGTCGCATCAATAATGGTAGAATGAGCAGTACTTAAGGATTTGGTACCCAGCAGTTTCTGTTCTCGTGGTTGTATGAATGAGAACGACAAATCATTGACATTTATGGAGGACCAAGCTTACTCTCGTCAACCAAAGGTTGTTGGCCAGGTCTTAGTTTCGTTGGCTATTCGTTAGCTTTTTTGCAGTATATTCTATTCCGAGGTCAGGTCACTATGAACGACTGCGTTCCCAGCTCGTCCATACGCGCTTTCGTGTTAATTGAGAATCGCCTCTTGCGCGAAGCCTTAGTTCGCCTCTTTCGCAAACGATCCGATCTGGATGTGGTTGGCGAAGCTTCCCCCACAGACGAAACGCCTCTGGGCATATTTGAATCACGGTGCAACGTCTTGGTGGGCGATTCCTTCCTTCCTGGCCGCTTACCCGGGAGTTTTGCCGCCAAAGACGCAATGCCGGCCGGATGTAGAATTATTCTCCTGGGCATGGAGTCTAGCGAAGAGCAATTCATTGCTGCCGTCCGTTTCGGAGTAACTGGCTACTTGCTGCAAGATGCCTCTGCTTCGGACGTCGTTGCCGCTGTGCGCGCGGTCTACCGCGGCGAGGCTGTTTGCCCTAGACAACTTTGCTCTGTGCTGTTCCGTTTAGTCGCTCAAATGCCTGTAGAAATGCCTCTCTCAGAATCACCTCCCAAACCCGATCTCACCTTGCGCCAACAGCAATTGGTCACTCTCGTCGCCAAAGGTCTCACAAACAAAGAAATCGCTTCTCATTTGAATCTTTCTGAGTTTACGGTGAGGAATCACATCCATAACATTTTGAAACAGGTGGACGCCAGCAGCCGGAGTGAAGCTGTGGAAACCATCCGCGCCCATGGCTATTCGATCAGTTCATGAGCATCTCCTTCCCCTTTCTACAAATCGAATAGGGTTATAATTGTGTAAGTTACCGGATCTAATGCGAGGTTTGGAATCCGAGGGGTTGTGTTGCAGATTGTGATCATCGCTGTATTGTTTGTTGCGCTTTCGCCGCTCGTCTACTACCTACTGTCCCTCTACTGCGTGATTGGCTATTTCCGCCCGCGCGATGCCACCGCGCAAAAAGCATCCTTCATGCCCCCGGCCAGCATCATTAAGCCAGTGCGCGGCTTGGATCATGAGGCCTATGAGAATTTCGCCAGCTTCTGTCGGCTTGATTACCCCGAATACGAAGTGCTGTTCGCGGTTTCGGAAGGCGACGACCGTGTTTGCGCGGTTATCGAAAAATTGCGTGCCGATTTCCCTGCTTGCACCATCCGCCTAATTACGAACATTCCGCGAATCGGGACGAACGACAAAGTGAATAATCTTTGCGCGTTAGTTCAAAATGCAAAATACGATTTTCTCGTGATGAGCGACAGTGACGTGCGCGTCGAACCCGATTACCTGAAGCAAGTGATCGCTCCGTTTGCCGATCCTGAAGTGGGCGCTGTGACTGCGTTTTACAAGAGCCTCAGCGCTGGAGATTTCGCGTCGAACCTGGATGCTTTAAGCATCTACATGGATTCAGCTCCCTCGGCCCTAGTGGCAAAGAAAATCGAAGGCAAAATGAGGTTTGCATTTGGTTGGACAATGGCGACATCCAAGGGGCGCCTTGCCGAGATTGGCGGCTGGGAAGAGATGGCCAACTACCATTCCGACGATTTCGAGTTGGGCAAACGCATCGCAGAGTGTGGCCACCGTGTCGAACTCATGACTACTCCAGTCACAATGGTCTTTCCCGGCGAAACTCTTAGGGAGCACCTTCGTCATGAGCTACGCTGGGCAATTGGATTACGGAGCGTACGCCCGTTGGGCTATTGGGGGCTCGTCTTCACTCACGGCTTGCCGTGGGCGCTTGTCGGAGCTGCGACGGCGATGTCGGTCGGCTCGCTGGCCTTGGCCGTCTTATACATTGTCGCCTACCTAGTTCTCCGCGTGGGCTTAACCTGGCTGACAGGAAGATGGGGAATGCGGGACCGCCAACTTGGCAAGATCCTCTGGCTCGTGCCCGTTCGCGATGCAATTAATTTCATCATCTGGATAGCCGGTTTCTTCTCGGACAAGATCATTTGGCGGGGCCTGGCCTATCACGTGAGGTCAGGCCAGCTCATCCCGATCCAATCCTCCTCCCTTGGACCTGCGCCTAGTCCAGAAACGATATCGCCGGTAGCCAACTAAGGACGGTGAAGCATCGCGCAACCCAAACACCTCCGCCTTGCACTTGTCCAGCCTCATCCACTCCTACTCCACGGCACTGATCGTCTGGGCCCGCCCATCGAACCGTTTGTCCTTTGTGTCGCTCAAGGTATTGCTCCGCAGGCCGTTTCCAACGCTCAAAAATACCTTGCTGATCCTTGCGTGGCGTTGAACCTACTGGAAGAAGCGGCTGCGACGGTATCGCAAGCAGTTCTAGCAAAACAGGCTTCCAATCTTCCGCCGGTCCGCGACTTGCGCTCGTGCTTGTATCGAGCCTTCCTTCGGCGACTCAGTGCTCAGAGAAAAACTGAACTTCAATTAGATGACGCGTTTGAAGATCATCTCTGCCTGAAGGAGGCCAAGAGCTTCGAACAAACCCTAGAAGCACGCCTTCTCCTCAAGCAGATTCTCCGTGTGTGTGACCGGAAAACCAGGTGGATTGTTTGGGGCCGAATCGAGGGCCGCTCGTGGGACGAGATCGCCCAGGACGTGGTCATGTCGAATCGTGCTGCCCGGTTACATTACAGCAGGTCCTTACGCGAGATTCGGCGCGCCTTCGAAGCCCACCCTGAAGTGTTCATGGAAAAGCTCCAGAAGGCGGAGCGTGTACGGCAACGGAACAGATCACTGTTCAATTTGCTCAATGCCCTTTTGCCACTACGCCTGTTTCGGGCGCTTGGTGTCAAATCTGCTTTCGGAGTTAGGTTTCGAATCACCCATCATGAGTCGGAAGAAATGTTCGCCGATGTGGAACGCATGTTCTCCTAGAAGTCTCATGTTTTTAATCTTTTCCCGCCTAGCACCCCTGTCTCAAGAGAGTCAGAGACATTTCTTCAAACTAAGCCCTCTATATAGTTGAGGGGATCCCTCGCCGTATTTCTCCCCGAAACTCGGTGGCAGCCGCAACGCCTCGTGGCGTGCTGGCCGACGGCGGCATTCAGATTGTTCAAAAGATGAGAAGGAAATTGTGTCCCGATCCTACGACATTTCTGACTTCGCGGCGTTTCTCAGGAAGTATGGCGATTCCGCGCATCAAGGCGGCGATCGCACGGAAGAACCCTTAGAGATGGCAGCCGGCGCACTGGCCCCGATCGCGAGAAGCAACAACACTCGACTCAGTCGCGCGACGGATATGACCGGTCGCGAACGATCTACCGCGGCCGCAACCGCGAGTATTCCTTGCGAGAATCCGAAGTTCAAACGCTCATTGATCTTGGTAAGTTCCGCGTCGTCCCTGTAGACGATCTCGCTCGGTTAGCACGACCGCGAAAATCTACGTAGTTCCTGCGTTTCAGAGAGCCGCTGTCGAGAGGCTTGAAAAGGCGGTGGGCTTCTTAGTGGACCCAAATGGACCCAAAATCGAGAAGGTAATGGAACCAGGGAGTTTGCTAATCCAATGAAGGGCAAGCTATGAGCGACCCGAGACATGGGTGACAGTTTGTACCGGACACATAGGTGACACTTCCTCCCCTGGGGGAGGAAGCGATGCCTTGGAAGGAGTGTTCGGTTATGGATGAACGTGTTCGTTTTGTGGGGCGCTTGCTGGACGGGGAGAAAATGGTCGCGCTCTGCCGCGAGTTCGCCATCTCGCGCAAAACCGGTTACAAAATCTTTGACCGCTACAAGGAATACGGTCTGGAAGCTCTGACCGACCGTTCCCGCAGGCCCTGGCGTTACGCCAACCAACTGCCTCAGCCGGTGGAGGCCGCCATTCTGAATCTCAAACGGGAAAAACCCTACTGGGGCGCGCGCAAGATCCGCGAACGCTTGCTGCGTCGCTTTTCCTGTGAGGTGAAGGTTCCGGCGCGCAGCACCATCCACGCCGTGCTCGATCGCCACGGCCTGGTCCAACGCAGAGGGCGGCGACGCAATCATGCTCAAGGCACACCCTTGTCGCTGGGGCAAAAGCCCAACGAGCTGTGGTGCACCGACTACAAAGGTGAGTTCCTGCTGGGCAACAAAAAATACTGTTACCCGCTGACCGTCACCGATCATGCCTCGCGCTATCTCCTCCTCTGTGAAGCCCTTGAATCTACCTGTGAAGCTCTTGCTTTTACGGCCTTTGCGCGCTTATTTAAAGAGCACGGCCTGCCCACTAGCATCCGCTCGGACAACGGCGTGCCCTTCGCCTCACCCAACTCTCTGTTCAACCTCTCCAAGCTCTCGGTCTGGTGGTTGCGCCTGGGCATCACCATCGAACGCATCCAGCCCGGTCATCCGCAGCAGAATGGCCGGCATGAACGCATGCACCTCACGCTCAAAACGCAAACCACGCGCCCCGCGGGCGGAAACAGCCTGCAGCAGCAGAGCAAATTTGATGATTTTCTCGAAGAGTTCAACAACGAGCGGCCTCATGAGGCCTTGGACATGAGGTGCCCCGCGGAAGTCTACACTCCCGCCATCCGCCGCTATGGCGGCCTGCCAGAACTTGCTTATCCGTTCCACGACCGCGCCATTCACGTCACCAACTGCGGACGCATCTGTCTGCACCGCAAAAAAATTAATCTCAGTACGGTCTTCGCAGGACAAGCCCTGGGGATCAAAGAAGTCGAAGAAGGTATTTGGCTGGTCAGCTTTATGGAGTACGATCTCGGCTACATCGATCTGGAGGAAAAAACTCTGCAGCCTCTCGACAACCCTTTTGGCCCAAAAGTGTAACCTATGTCTCCGGTACGA
>DATEHF010000052.1:0-151350 GCA_035279725.1 Candidatus Acidiferrum sp. | reverse complement strand
GGAACAGTACACGGTGTCTCCTATTAACTTTCCCCGGCCGTGCCGCGAATTGGAGAGAAGTGCACGCAAATCCTAATTGCGGCCCTGCCCCGAGGTCAATCATGACAAAAACAGGTCCTTTTTTCTCGATTTGACTTGGTGAAGCAAAAATTTTCCCGGGACTAGTACTCCCTCTCCAGAATCTTTCTTTCCTCTCGTTCCATGTAAACACCTGATTTTGCGGACATTAGAGCGCATCGTGGATTGTCTGGACTCTTGGCTTAACTCGTGCCCCCAGTAAGTACCCGGTCGAAATCGAATTGGAGGAAACTCAATGCGATTCCGGACTGCACTTTGCCTTGTCACTTTATTCCTTGCTTGCTTCACTGTCGCTGCTTGGTCCTCGCCAGCTCCTGATCGGCTCGTGCCAAACGACCGGCAACCTGTTCCTGATAACCAGTCGTTGTCGGGAAAAATCGCGTCGGTCGGTGACGCGGCTTTTGCTATTGAAGTAGCAAAAGGCAAAGAAGTGAATACCGTTCAGTTCCTGGTGGATGATCAGACCAAAGTCGAAGGCAAGCTCACCGTTGGCGCACAAGCGACCGTGGAATACCGGTTGAACAGCGGCAATAACATTGCCGTACGTGTCGTCGTGGTACCAAGTTCAGGAATGAGCTTGTACTAAACAACTCGTGCCGGCCTTTCCTATGACCGGCTGCGAATAATCCTGCTTCCCACTTGCCGCCCGCCTCCAGCCCCGTGCGGCCGCTTTCTATTCGGCCACCAAAAGGAGTCTCGATGCGCACGACTCTGAAAATCGTCCTGCCCCTGATCGTAAGCGTCGCCGCAGTGTCTTTGCTTTTTGCCGCATATCAAGTGCGGACGGAAAAACGCGTGCTGCGCAATGACCTTTCTAGGCGCGCTGAGATACTTGGAGAAAGTCTTCAAGAGAGTATTGAGCCGCTGCTGGAGCGCACGCCAGACAGGAGCTTGCAGCGTCTTGTCGAGCGCTTCGGGCAGCGCGAACACTTGAAGGGCGTCGCGGTCTACGGCGACAAGGGCGTGCTTCTGGCGATTACGTCAGGGCTGGCCCCTGTTTTCCGGCTGCGGCCGACAGCTGCTAGCCGCGCGGCCGATGAGGATGCCGGAGTCGGCGAATTTCTGACTGCCGAGCAGACTCCATCTCTGAATCCGGAAGAAGAAGTTCCAGTCCACATCTATGCGCTACCGCTTCATCGCAATAGCCAGGTGGCCGGTGTGCTCGCGCTGTTCCACGACACCAGCTACATCGACAAGCAAGTGTCCCGCACGCTTCGCGATTCCCTGTTGAATGCGTTTGTGCAAACCATTTTGATTACGGGACTAGCCCTGATTCTTGTGCAGTGGACGTTTACAGGCCCATTGACGCGCACCGCCAATTGGATGCGCATGCTTCGAACGGGACAAGCCAATGCCGGAGCTACCGGAGCAAAAGGCGAAATCCTCGATCAACTGAATCACGAAGTGACGCATCTTGCCAAGGATCTGAACGCCGCGCGAGCGGTGGCGGAGGAAGAAGCACGGCTGCGCGATTCGAGTGCTTCACTCTGGACGGCCGAGCGATTGCGGGTGAGTCTGCGGAACAAACTGCAAGAAAAGCCGTTGTTCGTGGTTTCGAACCGCGAGCCATACATGCATGTCTTCGACGGAAAGGAAAAAGCAATCCAGATGATCGTGCCGGCGAGTGGCGTGGTCACCGCGCTCGAGCCAGTACTGCTAGCTTGCGACGGAACATGGATTGCCAACGGATCAGGTAGCGCCGACCGCGAGGTCGTGGATGCGTACGATCACCTTCGCGTGCCGCCGGATCATCCGAGCTATACCCTGCGCCGCGTGTGGCTCACGGACGAAGAAGATAAGGGCTATTACGAGGGGTTTTCCAATGAAGGATTGTGGCCGCTCTCGCACATTGCTCACACGCGTCCGCTATTTCGTCCCGAGGATTGGCTGCAGTATCAGAAGATCAACCGCCGGTTTGCGGATGTCGTTTTGCAAGAAATGGAGAGCACGGAATCGCCAATTCTGCTCGTTCAGGATTATCACTTTGCGCTGCTACCGCGGATGATCAAGGACGCCCGGCCCGATGCGCGGGTGGCGATCTTCTGGCATATCCCGTGGCCGAATGCGGAAGTGTTTGGAATTTGCCCCTGGCAGCGTGAGCTGATCGATGGCCTTCTTGGCGCTGATCTCATCGGTTTTCACATTCAATCGCACTGTAACAATTTTCTAGAGACAGTGGATCGCGCGCTCGAAGCGCTGACGGAGTGGGACCGCTTCGCTGTGAACCGGCAGGGGCACATAACTCGCGTGCGGCCCTATCCCATCAGCGTGGCGTTTCCGGAGAATTCGCATAGGGGCAGCGAGGCGCGAAATGCAGGAGAAGAACGCGCGGCGCTTTGCGCCGAGATGCGAGTTGAGGCTTCGCTCCTGGGAATAGGCGTCGATCGCGTCGACTACACCAAAGGCATTCTGGAGCGCTTCCGGGCAATCGAGCGCTTCATCGAGGTAAACCCCGCCTATCAGCAGAGGTTCACCTTCGTGCAAATTGGGGCGCCTAGCCGTACAGACATTGAGCGGTATAAACACTTTCTGGACGAAGTGAGTGCGGAAGCAGAGCGCATCAATGCGCGTTTCCAAACAGCCCGATGGAGACCCATCGTGTTTCGCAAGAAGCATCATTCGCATGAAGAGATCGCGCGGTTTTACAAGGCTTCGTCTTTCTGCATGGTGACCTCGCTGCATGATGGGATGAATTTAGTTGCAAAGGAGTATGTCGCTTCCCGGGATGATGAACGCGGAGCACTGATCCTTAGCACGTTTGCGGGCGCGGCGCACGAACTATCGGACGCGCTGCTGGTGAATCCCTACGACGTCGCGCAGCTTGCCGACTCCATCCATCGCGCTCTGGAAATGCCGGAAGAAGAGCAGCTACGCAGGATGCAGCGGATGCGACATACCGTGCGAGAGCACAACGTTTACCGGTGGGCGGCGAACTTGCTCTCCGATCTCACGGAGATTCGCGTGGATTTGCCGGAGCGCACGGAGGCGCACCAGACAACATGAGAGGACCAAATGGAGTCAGGCTATTTGATTTGTGGAGAGCCGTCATGGTCGTGGCATTTTCCAATGTGGAGGAAGCTTCTGCATGAACGCGGCTGAGACTCCGTTCGAATTCTTTACAGTGTGTTATCTCACGCGAATCGGGAACCAATCCGCAGGCACACTCGCGGAGTTGCTGACCGGTCTGGAGAATTGCAGCGACGCTTCTATCTTTCATCACACGTATCAGACGCTCGGAAGCCACCACTTCCTCACTGAAGGATTCTCAAACGACTTCGCGCAGTGGGTACTTGCGGACACCAACCGAAACGATCTCGCGGAGCAGCTCGCTGCACTGGACATTCGCGACTACGTTTCGACCGCAGCGCTACGCAGCGATCTCTGCCGCGTCGTGGGCGACTTTTGTGAGGCATTCCCTAACTTTGCGAAGCAGTCGGCGCTGGAGCGCTTCTACTTCTGCGAAAGCGTGGAAGTGACGGCGGCTCTCGGCCGAGCGGCGCGAACGCTGGACGAGTTTCGCGAAGGCATCGAGCATCTCAGTCACGCCGGTTTCTACTTTCATTTCATCTCTTCACGGCTGCGGTTGCAACTCCAGACGAATGACTTTTCGCACTGGCTCTCCGATGGATTGGGCCTCCGGACTCTAGCGGACAGCGTCAATCACATCGACATTTACACCAACACCCTGGACAGTTCACGCGCCAAGTTGCTGCGTCTGATCGACCGGGAAAGGAGAAAAGTTTGAGCGAAACACTAGCCCTCACCCGCATCCCGTTGGACGACTATGCCGAACTTCTAGGCGCCGGCGAGATTGAGGAACTTCGCGCACTGGCGGGGCCGCTGCGTGGCCGAAGCATCCAAATGGTCAATTCGACCGCCGTGGGCGGCGGGGTGGCGGAAATCCTGATGCGCCTGGTGCCGCTGGCGGAGGAGCTGGAGCTCAATATCAAATGGGAGGTGATGAGGGGCGGGGAGGATTTTTTTGACGTCACGAAATCATTCCACAACGCATTACACGGGGCGCCTTATCATGCGAGGCAGAAGGATTTTGAGATTTTTCTGGCGTACAACGAACGAAATCGCGCGACTCTGCCGCTCGATGCCGAATTCGTAGTGATCCATGACCCGCAACCAGTGGCGCTCATAGATGCGCGCAAATCCGGCTCAAATCACTGGGTTTGGCGCTGCCACATTGATCTTTCGCACCCGCACCGGGGAGTTTGGGATTTTTTGGAGACGTTTGTCTCGCGGTATGACGGCGCCATGTTTTCTTCCCCCGAATTCTCGCGGCAGTTGCCGATCCCCCAATACCTCTTCTATCCGGCGATCGATCCGCTTTCTGAAAAGAACTGCGAGCTTGATGCAGTGTTCATCGCCCAGATCCTGGCGCGCTATGGTATCGATCCACAACGGCCGATCCTCACTCAAATTTCACGGTTTGATCGCCTGAAGGATCCGGTCGGGGTGATTCGGGCGTACCGCATCGTGAAGAGATACTTCGATTGCCAACTGGTTCTTGCTGGCGGGAGTGCGTCCGACGATCCCGAGGGCGCCATCGTGCTGAAGGAAGTGCTACGCGAAGCCGATAGTGATCCGGACATTCGCGTGATTGAGCTACCCGCGTGGGCTCCACTTGAAGTGAACGCGCTACAGCGGGCTTCGACTATCGTGATTCAGAAAAGCTTGCGAGAAGGTTTCGGCCTCACGGTTTCCGAGGCACTTTGGAAGAAAAAGCCGGTGGTCGCTTCAGCCGTTGGCGGCATCCCGATCCAAATCATCCACAAACACACGGGGATGCTCGCTCATTCCGTGGAAGGCACAGCGTATCAAATTCGCTTTTTGCTTTCGCACCCGGAGATCGCGGCAAAACTCGGCGAAAACGGGCACGAGCACGTGAAGGAGAGTTTTCTGATCACGCAAAAATTGAAACGCTATCTGACGTTGTTTTTGACGTTGGCGCGGGCAGCCGAATAGAGCCCTTGATAATGTGGCAACTCTGTGTTGCCGGGTTTCATCCAATTGTAAGAAGCAGAAGCATTTCCCCAGCCAGCTCCAGCCGCTGCTTTCTGTAATTCATTCCAATTTGTAAGGAGAACACGAATGAAGCGTGTCGTACTGTTCCTATTCCTGGCAGGCTGGCTTGTCCCGCTGGCTTCAGCTCAAGATCATTTTCAAGTGGGCGCTTACGCCGACTATTTCCGCCTCTCGCAAACGGACACCAACATGGCAGGAATTGGAGCGCGCGTGGGCTACAAGGCGTTCTCTCACGTGATGGTCGAAGGAGAAATGAATTACGATTTCAATCGGGCTTTCACCGATCACTGCGTGGCCACGGGCTGCACGGTGACGGTGGCAAACAGCAACCTCAAAGTGCTTCACGGGCTGTTTGGGCCAAAAATCATAGGCGGGCACAAGGCGATTCGGCCCTTTCTCACGCTCAAAGGCGGCTTTGTGAATTTCCGGCTGGATCCACGGCCCGCTAGCTTCGGAACGTTTACGGACTCTGTGGACAACCTGCGCGCAAACAACGTCAGTGGCGTATTTTACCCGGGCGCTGGTCTGGAAGGGCACATCGGGCCCGTCGGGTTACGCCTTGAGGCGGGCGATGAAATCTACTTCGCCGGAGGTACGCACCATAACGCGCGGGTTGCTTTCGGCCCGTTCATTCGCTTCTAGGTTTCCGGCTTGAGCAAAAGTAATGAATGGCCTGACGGAGTGCCCTACTTCGGTCTGAGCAAGTGGGGTGCTTTGCGTCTATGCATCACGACTTAGACGACGTGGCGGTCCGCCGCTTGCAATTGTATATAGGCGCATTGGCCAGTCAGGGGACAAAGCTCGCATTTCGGATGAGAGCGCTTGCAAGTCTGCTGACCATGTTTTTTCAGGAGCAAGTAGGCCCGTTGCCGGGCTTCAAGCGTGTGCGGTAGCCCGGAGTTCAGGATTTCACGAGCGGCGCGGTAATCTGCGGAATAGTTTTTTCCTGCCTTGCCGAACCACAGCCGGGCGGGCACCTCGAGATTCGCTGAGGGCACGGCGGCCACGGGCGCCAGCTTGGAAAATAGAAGGATTTTCTCCGCGCTGGGCTCGCCAATGACTGGGAACTGCTGTAGGATTTTTTTTGCGCCGCGAATGCCTTTGTCTGTTTGCTTTTTCTCCTGCCGCACGAAAATCTTCAGAGCAGACTTGAGGTCTCCGCCATACTCAACCTTTACCTTGCGGGCGATTTCTTTCAAACGATCCGCACGCAGCTCCGGGACAATTCCACCGAGCCGAAGCAACTTAACCAGTTTTGATCGCGGGGCTGCAAGAATCTCTTTAGGACTCAACCCAACTTCCCGCTTCAGCGCGTCGAATCCCTTCGCACAAGTGGCATCGCTGGACGGATAGCCGCAATTCAAGTAGACAATCATCTCGTAAGGATCCATGGGACCGGCGGCGTGCAACGGCCCGTACATTTTCTCAAGAGTATCGAGAATTTCGTTTATGTTGGGCAAAGAATTTCTCCCGTCGTTAGTGGGGCGTCCCCGATTCTCTATGGCCCGAATCAGCGAAGTGCTCGCGATACTGGCGCAGCAGAAATTGGTCGGTCATGCCGGCGATGTAGTCGCAAACGATGACGTGCCGCGATTCGATTTGTGCGAGTTCTTCGTAGGACGCGGGCATCGAGCAGCCGTTGCTAAGGTAGTAGGCGAAGAGTTCTTCCAGACAATGCACGGAGCGGTCGCGGTCATCGGTGATGGCGGGATGATTGTAGATGTGCGCGAAAAGGAAGCGCTTGAGATCGCGATTTTGCGCGGCTGAGCTTTCGCTGAAACCGGCGAGACGTTTTGGCGCTTTGCGAATGTCTTCCATAGATGACGCACCGGAGGCAAGAACGCGCTGCTGCGTGGTTTCGATGAGATCAGTGGCCAATCCATCCAGAACGTGTTTGAGAGCTTCGTTGAAGATGAGCTTTTCGCGGGCGCCGGGATGCGCGGACTCGACCTGCGCGTAGAGTTCGCCAAAAGACGAAACTTCCTTGCGCAAGAGCGAAAGATCCAATAGCTCGGCTTCGAGCGCATCATCGATATCCGCGGTGTTGTAAGCAATTTCGTCGACCCAGTCGATCAGCTGTGCTTCCAGCGGCGGGCGCAGTTCGAGAAGATACTCGGCAAGTTGTGGAAATTCCGCAGCGGAATAGTCGCGCGAATGCTTGATGATGCCTTCGCGAACTTCAAAAGTGAGATTCAGGCCTGGATAGTCGAGGTAGCGCTGCTCGAATTGTTCAACGATGCGAAGCGCGTGAAGATTGTGATTGAAACAGCCGCCGTGCGCGCGCATCAGTTCGTCGAGCTTGCGCTCGCCGGCATGGCCAAACGGCGGATGGCCGATATCGTGAACTAGGGCGAGCGCTTCGGCAAGCTCGGTGTTCAGCCGCAACGCTGCGGCGACAGTGCGCGCAATCTGCGCAACTTCGAGCGTGTGTGTGAGTCGATTGCGAAAATGGTCTGAATAACGCGTGGTGAAGACTTGCGTTTTGGCTTCCAGCCGGCGAAAAGCGCGTGAATGGATGATGCGATCGCGGTCACGCGCGTAATCGCTGCGATAGGGATGGGGATGTTCAAGAAATCGGCGTCCGCGGGACTGCTCCGCGTGCATCGCCCAGGGAGCAGGAGTGGAGACTGTTTCGATGGGCCGCTCCGTCATATTCGGGCTAATCCGCGCAGATGCTTGGCTGCGGGTGCGGATCAGGATTTCGGAGAAAGAGTATCCAGGCCGCGATCGGCCTGATCTGCAATGGGAGTATCCGGGAAATCCTTCTTGATCTGCTGGTAGATGCTGGCCGCCTCTTTCGGATTGGAAGTGCGGAGAACACCGGCAAGTTCCAGCAAAACCAGCGGCCGCGGCACGAGGGCGCTTTGCTTGTCCGCCAGGGCGCGGTAAACCTTGACTGCATCATCGGTCTTACCAGTACGAGCGTAAATGGTGGCCATCTGATATTGGGCCATGGCCGCCAGTTCCTTATCGCTGATGCCGCTGATCCTTTTCAATTCTTCAAGCGCCTGATTGTGGCGCTCTAAGTCTTCAAGACAAAGCGCGGTGTAGTAACGTGCGAGTTTCCCGGGGTTAGTGCTGGAATATTTGTCGGCGACCTTGGTGAATTTTTGCAATGCATCCTGGACGCGAGTGGGCTCATCGGGATAGACGGGCTCATTGGGTTCGTTAGGATCTGGGGCCGGGGCGATGCGGCCTTGGTAAGCCTTCATGCCAATATCGAAGGCAGTGGACGCTTCCACGGTCTGGCGATCGATGTAAAAGCGCCACCCGCCATAGCCGAGGGCCGCGGCCAAAATGACGATCACGACGATGAGTGTGAATTGCCCATGAGAAATCACGGCTTCGGCGCCGTGCTCGATAGTTTCCTTGATTTTGTCCTGTTTCAGTTCTTTGCGCGAAATATGCTCGGACACACACGCTCTCCTGAGTGGTCTGGAACTTTTAATCGTAACACAAGATTCCGGTCGCTGGCGGTCCGCAACGCTCCCAAGGGTGCAGCGGCGGAGATTGACTGTTCCGACCGGAGAATTCCCCGCTTACAACTTGGCTCTCAAGAAGGTGTTAGATTTAGAGTATGCAGACAGCTTGCATTCATTGCGGCACAGAGCACGTGCTGAAGGATGGACAGTTCGGCGGCCACACAAAGGTTCAGTTCAAGTGCTCGAAATGCGGCAAGACCACCATCGTGGAAATCAAGCGGCGGGTGGATTCCACGGTGGTGATGTCTCCCCTCCCTTCGTTTGCCAGGGCCAACTCCACAAGTTCAAACCTGAATTTGCCGCCCCCTGATCCGGGAATCCGGCTGCCAGAAAAAAAGAAGGTCGTGTTTAGCATTTTGACAGGCCCTTCGAAAGGTGAGAGTCACACCCTGACTAAGCCTCGCGTTGTGCTGGGCCGCAAAGGCGCGGACATTCCTCTGAATGATCCCGAAATTTCGCGGCATCACTGCCTGCTGGAAGTTAGGGACACGTACATCAACCTCAAGGATATGGACTCCACGAACGGGACTTTCTACGAGGAAGAACGCGTGCGCGCGGCGATGTTGCAGGATGGCAGTGAGTTTCGGGTCGGCGTGAGCTTGATTCGCGTGAATTTCTGGCCCAAGTAGGCCAACTCTGCACTTTTGCGAGCGATCCTTTCCCAGTTTCGAATCCCACGATTGGCTTTGTGAGATACTAGCGCCGATTCCACAATTGTCTGGAGTCTGATGAACCGCCTCTCCGCCTGCCTGATTACGCTGAATGAGGAACAGAATCTTCCACGCGCGCTGACTTCGGTTGTGGGAATCGCCGACGAGATCGTCGTTGTAGATTGTGGAAGCCAGGATCGCACGGCGGAGATAGCACGGGAGTTCGGTGCAAAACTAATCACAAAAGCGTGGACGAACTTTGCGGAACAGAAGAATGCCGCTGTGGCAGCCGCGAGCCACGATTGGATTCTTTCGCTGGACGCCGACGAAGAGCTGACCCCTGAACTGCGCAAAGAATTATTTGAATGGAAAGGGAAAGAGCCGGCGTATCCAGTGTATGAATTCGCTCGGCGCGCCTGGTACGTGGTCGGCTGGATCCGTCACTCTGGATGGTATCCGGACCGGCAACGGCGTTTGTTCCGGCGCGATGCAGCGTGTTTCTCCGGCATCGTACACGAGTCACTGCAGTTCCAAGGCAAAGCCGGACGACTGGGCGGAGATTTGCTCCATTACACAATTCGCTCGTTTGCCGAGCACGAGGAGAAAGTTGAGCGGTACACCACGCTTGCAGCACAGCAAATGTACGCCGCGGGAAAGCGCAGTTGGCGGGGCGCCATGTGGCTGGCAACCCCTTGGAATTGGTTCAAAAGTTTTGTGCTGCAACTTGGCTTTCTTGACGGCTCGCGCGGATGGGTGATTGCGCGAATGGCGGCCCGTAGCACCTGGCTGAAATTCAAGAAACTAGGGAGCATCATCGACAAAGAGCGACGCGCGGAAAGAGTTCGAACCCCATGAAAGTGCTGTATGTGGATCTGGAGCGGGAATGGCGCGGGGGGCAAAGTCAGGCATTGCTGACGCTCAGGGGATTGAAAGAGCGCGGACATGAGATTGAGCTATTGGCGGCGCAGGATTCGCCGCTTGCGAACCGCGCGGCGGAAGCGGGTATCAAGGTCCATCAAGTAGCACGATTTGGATTACGCGCGTGGGCTGCTTTTGCGATGCGCAGGCTAATCGCCGGCAAGCATTTTGAGATCATTCATCTGAATGAACCCCACGCGTTGACTGCGGCGTGGATGGCGAAAGCGCACAAGCGCATTCCGCTATTACTATCACGCCGAATCGGATTTCCACTTCAGAAAAACCCCGTGTCTCAGGCTCGCTTTCAGGCGGTGAGACGATTCTTAGCAAACAGCAAAGATGTGGGGCGAAGCCTGATCGATTCAGGCATCGCAGCAGAGCGGATTTCGATTGTGAATGAGGGCGTGGAAATTCTTCCATTGCGAACTCCGGAACAACGGAGCAGCGCCCGCAAGCACTGGGGTGTGCGAGAAAACGAGTTCTTGTTTGGCTGTGTCAGCGTGCTTGTGCCGGAGAAGGGGCAGCGGCATCTGATAGTGGCGCTGGCATTGGTGCGGGCGCTGCATCCGGAGGCGCGGCTCTTGCTAGCGGGCGACGGTGCTTGCCGCACGGAGTTGGAGACGCTCACAAAACAACTTGAGCAGGCGGAGGCGGTCCTTTTCCCAGGATTCGTGAAAGAAGTTGAGCAAGTCTACGCCGCGCTCGATGCGTTCGTCTTTCCCTCGGAGTTTGAAGGGCTCGGGACTGCCTTGCAAGCGGCAATGGCTGCGGGGCTGCCTTGCATTTCTACAAAGCGCGGGGCATTGGGCGAGGTCGTGGATAGCGAACGCACCGCGCTGGTTGCCGAACCCAATGGCAAAGAGTTTGCCGCGATGATGTTGCGGCTGATCAATGATGAAGAGCTTCGAAAGAAACTCAGCGAGGCAGGCCGCCGCGAAGTGGAGCAGCGGTTTTCAGCAGCGCGCATGCTCGAAAATACGATTCGTGTCTACGAAGATGTGTGCAAAAGCGTGGCGTAAAAGGATGAAGCGCTCAGCTGATCCTTTTTGATCCGCCAAGCGCTTCAGGCCTTCTTGAAACTTTTGCGCAAGTTAACTGTCTTCTCTTTTTCCAGCGATTCCCTCCTCTCCGCTCGCCGTTTCAGGTCAAGCTATCTTGGGGATTGAACAACCCATCGCCCCTTTGGCTCGAGAAACTCTACGCCAATAGCAAAGCCGTCGCCTTGCAATGGTTGGCAGTAAGCTACTCGGGCCGGGGAGCGAAACTCTCCAGTGCGTGAGGCGAATACCAATGGTTCGCCTTGTTGCCAGCGGCGCACACTAACCACCCGCGCGCCACCCGCACTGACATTCTCTGTAAAAGTCGATTCCGAGCCGGGCGCCTGTCGATGGCCCTCGATTTGAACGGGAATCTCCATCGGGATGCGCTTTTCAACTCGGTGAAATACAAATTTTTTCCTGCGAGGCGTCACCATATTCATCCTCACAGACACGCGGCAATGCGCGCGAGATTCTGAACACTGCTCCGGCCATGGTTCTTCATGGCATAGAGGGCGCGGTCAGCGGCGCCTAGAAGCTTTTCTGGCGTATCGCCATCCTCGGGAAACGCCGCGATACCGGCACTAACAGCAAGCGCGGGATGCTCCGGCTCGGCCGAGAGACGTTCGCGGATTCGAGAAACGACACGCGAAGAAATGTCTTTGCCGGCTTCCGGCAAAACCAGAGCGAACTCGTCGCCGCCATAGCGCGCCGCGGTGTCAATCGCGCGGGAGTGATTGCGCAGAATCTTGCCGATGCGCACTAGCGCGCGACTCCCCGTCAAATGCCCGTATTGATCGTTGATGATTTTCAGACCGTCCATGTCGAGCAGGACGACGCTGAACGGGCGCTGCGTGCGGCGCGAACGGTCCAACTCAGCTTCGAGGACGCTGATGAGACGGCGGTAATTTGCCAACCCGGTCAGCGGATCCGTGACGGCCATCGAGCGTACTTGCTCGAAAAGACGCGCTTGCTCCAGCAATGCTCCGGAGAGCATGGCCAGGTAGCTGAATGTCTTGCTCAACTCAGCGAGAAAAAACGGTCCATCGAACAGCTGGCGGGAAAATGCCGCCGCAACGTGGCAAACCACGTTGAGCGAAGCCACGATGAAAAGCGATTGGTCGAAAAGACTTGCGGAGCCCTTCTTATCTTTGTCGCTCTTCAGACGTTGTAAGAAGCACACAGCCGCGACCAAAAACAGTGCTGCTGGAAGCAAGTCCCAGGGGCGCGAGAACAAGTTTGCGCCGTGCGCGACCGGCGCGGCGGGCGCGGCGAGAAACGCGGCACTCGTCGCATAAGCGGCTAGGGCCACAACTAGGAGAGCAGCAGCGGTCTCCTTGCTGGGCTGGCGGGCCGTGGGCATGTAGCGCTCAACGGCAATAGCTGCAAGTAATAGAATGGCGAGCAAAGTGCGGCTCACCATCCAGCCCATCGGGATGTGAGACAGCGCCAGGGCGCCAGAGAGGAGCGAATCGTTCAGTCCGAAGCAACCGACAGTTTCAATAATTCCAGAGAGCACAAACCCGAAGGCAAGGATTAGTGCCGTGCGATCGTGGGTACCCCGGAAACGAACCAAGGCAATGGCCGCATAGAAGAAGCTCAGGAGCGTGCCGCCAACTTCCAGGTATAGATAGCCTTGCGGGGAACCTGCGACGCTGACTTGGCGAAGGTAGAATACCAGAGCAAGGAACAGCGACAGGGACGCGGCACCACAAGCGACGAGAACCTGCTTATGAAAGTTCCGCGCCGAGACCGACTTGCGATCCACGCCGAGAAACCCCGTCATTTTGGCCCAACTGCCCATGAAATCCCCCAAATGCCGAAGAAAAACTATCAACTCCCAAGGAATGCAAGTTTGTGACCTTTTCTGGCTAAAAAGCCATCTCTGCATGACATTGAAAATAAATAAGTTATTGGGATACTCGGAAAGAAGGAGTTTCGTTCGAAACTGTTCGAGACAGAGGCCGGAACACAAAATCAAAGCGGATTAGGACGCTATCATTTTTGTTTCGTTAGAGTTACCGGGCGGACGGCCAGTATCAAGTAAAAAATCGGGACTGTCTCAGCCTGAGACAGTCTCAACATTTGAAACATTCGGCACAGGTCGAAGCTACTCTACTACGGCTTGGGTTTGGGAGGAGGGAGTTCCCTGGCAGCAACAGTATCGGTAAACCCGCAGGTCTTGTGCGAACCATCACAGAAGGGCTTATTCGCAGAATGACCGCAGCGGCAGAGCCCAATGGTCGTCCGCCCAGCCAAACCAAAGGGCCGACCTTCCGGATCAAAAATCTCAAATTCGCCTTCGACGCGGATGGAGCCATGGTGATTGACAGTAATCTTTGTGGCCGGCATTTGTTCTCCTGAGCAAGTGCGAGTATGCCCACACTTGCGGGCAGCTACAAGCACAAACACCCGGGGGCGGTTTAGGAGCCATCCCCAGGGGCAGAAAAGATGCTTGTTGACGAGTCTGAATTAAGGCCAGTCTGAAGTAGTCTAAGTCAGACTAGTCAGTATTTTGGAACGGACGGATCGACCTCGTCCGACCATGCCAGGATGCCACCCTTCAGGTTGAGGATTTTGCGGAAGCCGGCCTTGCGCAAGAAGTCCACCGCTTCGGCGGAACGCTTGCCACTGCGGCAGTGCGCCACAATTTCTTGCGACGAATCGAGTTCGTGAGCGCGGCGCGTAAGCTCCCCCAGCGGGAGCAAATGTCCCTTGAGATTGCAGATCTGGTACTCATGGGGCTCGCGCACATCGAGGATGAAGAGATCATCGCCTCGATCGAGCCGGGCTTTCAGTTCGCGCGGAGTAATCTCCGGCACTTGCACGGTCGGGCCTGGCGCCTCTTCGCCGCGCACGCCGCAGAATTCGTAGTAGTCGATCAGCTTCGTGATCGTAGGATGCGAGCCGCAGACGGGGCAGTTGGGATTCTTGCGCAGCTTGAGTTCTCGGAACTTCATCCCGAGAGCATCAAAGAGGAGCAAGCGCCCGATGAGATTGTCGCCGCGGCCAAGAATCAGCTTGATGGTTTCCATCGCCTGGATCGAACCGACGATTCCGGGCAGGACACCAAGGACGCCGCCCTCGGCGCAGGAAGGCACCAGCCCTGGTGGAGGCGGTTCGGGATAGAGGCAGCGGTAGCACGGACCATCAGGCATGCCGAAAACGGTGGCTTGGCCTTCGAATCGGAAAATCGAGCCATACACGTTGGGCTTGCGGAGAAGAATACACGCGTCGTTGACGAGATAGCGCGTGGGAAAATTGTCGGTGCCATCGACGATGATGTCGAAATCCTTGAAGAGTTCGAGCGCATTAGCGCTGGTCAGCTGCGTTTCGAACGATTGGATCTGAATATCTGGATTCAAATTCGAGAGGCGCGCACGAGCGGCTTCGCTCTTGTGCTTGCCGACATCGCTAGTGCCGAAAGTGACCTGACGCTGGAGGTTGGTGAAGTCAACGACATCAAAATCAACCAAGCCAAGTTTGCCGATGCCTGCGGCGGCCAGATACAAGCCAAGCGGCGCGCCGAGCCCGCCTGTGCCTATGAGCAGCACCTTGGAGCTCTTCAGCTTGAGCTGCCCGTCCATGCCCACTTCCGGCATGATCAGATGGCGGCTGTAACGCAAAATTTCCTGATTTGAGAGGCTCGCTGCCGGTTTTGCGCCGGTCTGCGGCTGAGTGGTCGTGGCCATTGTGTCTCTTGCTCCTTCAGAATCCGATTCAAGCTGCAAAAACGAAGAGCGAAGAGAGATTTCTCACTTCGCTCGAAATGACGGATTTAGATACAGCCGCCGGCGATGGACGGAATAATGCTGATTGTGTCGCCATCCTTCGTGGGCGTGTTCTCTTTCGCAAGGTAGCGAATGTCCTCGTCGTTCACGTAAACGTTGACGAAGCTGCGTAGCTTGCCCTCTTCGGTGAAGAGATGCTTGCGCAGCTCTCCGAACTCCGTCGTGAGATGGCCGAGCGCTTCTCCGACGGTGCGGGCATTGAATTCGGCCGAGTCGCGCTTTCCGGCATAGGGGCGAAGCGGCGACGGAATCATTACTTTCACGGGCATGAATGCATTCCTCCGAAAACCCTGAAAAAGAATAACGGCCTCCCCGGCAGGACCGGGACGCAAAAACCGCGAAAGATCGTCGCTACAAATTTCTAAACTGCAGCGCGGTGGCGAATTTCGATTCCCTCGGGTGAAAACTCCGCGCGATCGTCGTTCAGGCGCCACGAGGTCATGTCCTGAGGCGCGCCGTTGTGCACGCTGACGATGATATAGCTGTACCACGGCCAGGCGTGATCGCGGTCGTATTGGCTGGGCCGTGCCGGATGGTCGGGATGCGAGTGATACCAACCGACGACGTCGAGACCCTGGCCGCGCGCCGCTTTTTCCGCTTCCAGCACATCTTGCGCGGTAACTGAAAATCGATTGCGTGGCGAATCGTCACGCCGGTTGACGAGCGGAAATAGCTCCAAGATCTCACGGCCGGCAATGCTCGAGCCATCGCCCCGATCGCTCGTAACGATGGAATTCGAATCGCGGCCCAGCAGAGCGCCGCAGCATTCATGCGGATAAGTTTCCGCGCCATGTGCGCGAATCTTTTCCGCGAGATGCGCGCTGATCCAGAGTGATGTTGGATCGACCATGGCTATTCCTCGTCCCAGAATCGTTCGTTCAAGTACTTCGACGCGGAATCCGCGAAAATGGTGACGATGACGGCGTTCGCATCCTTTGGGATTCCAGCCGCAACCTGGAAGCAACCCAGCAACGCCGCTGCCGCGCTGGGACTAACGAGCAAGCCTTCTTCGCGTGCGAGGCGCTTCACTAGACCGTAAGCCTTTTCAGTGGAGACCGGCAAGTTTTCGTTGGCCAGCGTGTCATCGTAAATCGCTGGGCGAATGGCCGTAGGCATGTGCTTCCAGCCTTCCAATCCGTGAAAGGAAGCGTCTGGCTGCAGGCTCACGCATCGGATGGCGGGATTCAGTTCCTTGAGCCGCCGCGTCGTTCCAACAAAAGTGCCGCTGGTGCCGAGTCCAGCGACAAAATGAGTGATGCGGCCGGAGGTCTGTTGCCAAATTTCGTTGGCGGTGGTGCGATAGTGTGCTTGCCAGTTGGCGGGATTGCTGTATTGGTCCGGGTAGAAATATTTGTCGGCGTTGCCGGCGACGATTTCGTGCACCTTGCGAATTGCACCGTCCGTGCCTTCATCGCCCGGAGTGATCACCAGCTCCGCGCCGAACGCCGCCAGGATGCGCTTGCGCTCATGCGAAGCGCTGTCCGGCAGGCAAAGTTGCACTGGATAAGCTAGCGCTGCCGCCACCATGGCATAGGCGATCCCGGTATTGCCGCTGGTAGCGTCAATGATGGTCTTGCCGGGACGCAGTGCACCGCTGGCGAGACCGGCTTGAATCATGCTCAGGGCCGGCCGGTCCTTGACGGAGCCACCTGGATTGAACCACTCTGCCTTGGCGCAGAACTCAATGTTAGGGAATTCCTGGCCGACACGTTGCAGCCGCAGCAGGGGCGTGTTCCCGATACGGTCGAGCAAAGACTCACCCACTTGGCCCAGATGGGCCTCCTCGTGACCCTTTGATTCTCGGGGGGATGCGGCGGTGTGGCCAGTGCTAAGCATGCGGATAAACTCGAGTGTCTCCTCGGGCC
Organism: Candidatus Acidiferrum sp.; assembly: GCA_035279725.1. Taxonomy (GTDB): domain Bacteria; phylum Acidobacteriota; class Terriglobia; order Acidiferrales; family UBA7541; genus Acidiferrum. The sequence goes on along the minus strand of DATEHF010000052.1, from coordinate 134,495 downwards.
CTGACGATTACGAGATATCCGACCATTTTACTCCGAATTGGATGCGCCAGCCTAGCCTGGGGATATAACTTCATTTGCGGCTAGCTACGGGCTGATTCCAAAACAACTTCGGCGGGACTGCTTCACAATCCCGCCGAACGTTTTCTGAATCGATGTGAATCAAGAAGGCGGGTGCTTCCCACCCTCCGTTTATTTCAAGTCGCCGCTTCCGGAAGTCCAGCGCAAACCAAGCGAGACCGTTCGGTTGTAGTATTCTCGTTGGATTGGATACTTTTCACTACCGAAGTAAAAGCCAAAAACTTCGTTGTTCAAATTGAGCAAGGAGACTATAGCCTGAGTTCCATGGGCCCGGGGTATGCGGTAGCTGACCTGCGCGTCCACCTGTGTATGAGGATAAAGATATTGATCGCCTAGCGGGCCCTTTATTCCCAGTGGCGCGCTGTCTTGGAATTGATACGACCAGATATTCGCGTCGTTGTGAGTCAGGCCCATGCGTGCTGAGATGGGACCTTTGTCATAGGTGGTGTCAAAGTTCCAGTTGTTAGGCGCTTGGCGCAAAAGTGCCGGGTGATCGGTTCGTCCGAAATCAGTTGGGAAGCTAACTCTTGACGTCGTGTAACTATAGTTTGCTGAAACGCCGACACCGTTCAGGAGGCCTGGAAGAAACTTCAAGTGCTGCTCCCAGGCCATCTCAATGCCCATGAGGTGTGCGCTTGGACCATTGATTGGCCCTGTCACGCGGTCTCCGGCAAATGGGCCCGTGGTAGGACTCGAAGTCACTGAAAAAATAGGATCGGTCATTGCTTTGTAAAACCACCCGGCCTGGATGATCCCGACAGTCTTTAAGTAGTGTTCGAATAAAATGTCGAAATCATTTGCGTGGGTTGGTTTCAGATTCGGATTGCCCATTTGTACCCCGGTAGGAGTGCTGGTCTGGTCAACGACAGCAAACGGGGGAAGATCGGAGAAATTGGGTCGCGCAATGCCCCTTCCATAGGCCAGCCGGAGTTTAGTGTTAGAAAAAAACATGTACTGAAATTGTATGCTTGGCAGAACATCTACGTAGGACGGCATTCCCTTGACTGGCACTGTGGTGGCGACGGTATTCCCAGTCACAGGATCCGTGGTGATCGTCACGGTATTCCCAACAAACGAACCTTGGGTCCCCTCGAACCGCAACCCGCCCTGCAAACGGACATGCCCCAAAGTGATCGTGTTCATCACATATCCGGCCAAGACGCGCTCGCCGGTGTCGTAATGATTGGGGTCGTTCCCAATCTGATCACTTACCGGATCATCAGGGAAAGAACCAGGATTAGAATTGACGAACTGCGAGATCTTGCTGTAGTCCGAGAGCGGGCCTGGAGTGAAAAGGCCGAAATAGAAGCTGTAGTTGGGAACAGTCTTGAGGGCTGAACTCATCGGAAACGCCGTGGCGCCCGTATACGGCCTGAACGATCTTCCCCCCGTGCGCACTTTGTCGGCATCGCGGGCCTTGAAGCCCATCTCAAAGACACCGAATCGCGAATGAATTTGATATTGCCTGGAAAGCGTAATCGATCCGCTGAAATCCCGTTCGTGGATATGGTCATCCCAGGGATAGAGCAGAAAACCAAGCTGATATTGAGTGGGGTCATAGATGTTCACGCCGTTCTGGACGGGAAACCTGGGCACCACCGACTTACTGGTGTCCACGCCGAATTGCACCCCGCTGGGCCCCGACCAATTGGCGAACTGGAACCCGCCATCATATTTCGCACGGCCCCCGGAGAATTCGTAGGTAATCAGTGTAGGTCCAAAGGTGTGGTTCGCGCCCACTGTCAAGTCGAAAATCTGTTGCTGCGGTGTGCGGTGAAAATCGTTCATGCTAATGCTGCCGGTGTTATCTGTTGTCGTCGGCGTAATGAAGTTGCCAGGAGTAACCGTGTAGTTCCAGTTTTCACCGTTGTCGTAGAACTGCGAAAACAGGCCGCGCCCATAGACAAGAGACCCCGTTCCCAGCTTATAGTCGGCGCTCCCAGCGAAGCCGAAGCGCGTACGGTCATACCAATACTGGCGAATGTCTTCGCCGAAGAAGACCCCCTGGTTTCCGCCATTGGCAACTCCGAAATCGAGAACACCGGGCACGGGCTCAACGTCGTTGATGGCGCGATTGTTGTGGTCGTAGCTGCCGCCCAGCAAAAAACCAAAACGCTTTTCATTTCCGAAGCGCTTGCCAAAAGTTCCGCCGAACTGATCGAGGGTGCGACCGCCGGAGATGGGAGTAAATCCACCCATAGCAGAGAGACTGATGTAAGGTTGCTCGGTGGGTTTCTTGGTCACCAGATTGACGGAGCCGCCGATGGCATCGCCTTCCTGGTTTGCGGAAAGGGTTTTATTGATTTCGACCGAATCGACCAGGTCGGCGGGAATGGCATCCAACTTTACGTTGCGCACTCCCTCTGGAGAAGGCACATGCACGCCATCGATCGTGACGTTGCTGAGGCGTGGCTCGGTGCCGCGGATCTGGACATACTTTCCTTCGCCTTCGTCACGTTCCAGTGAAACGCTAGGCATGCGGCCGAGGGCATCTGCGATGTTGGTATTCGGCAAACTGGTGATGACTTCGGCGGGGAGCACCTGCACGATATTGTCCGCGGTAATCTCACGATTGAGGGCTTCAATCTCCCCGTGCTCGCGTTCCCCGCGAACAATGACCTGCTCGTTGACCGTTTCGATCGCGAGCACGGCATCTTCGTTCACCGAGCCACCCGAGGCCACGGTCACGTCCTTGGAATATGATTTGAATCCTACATAAGAGACGGTGAGCGTGTATTTTCCTGGCGCCACATCCAAGATGGCGAACTGGCCCTGGGCATCTGTAGCCGCTGTTTGCCCCAGCGGCTGCAGTTCCACGCGGGCGCCAACCAAGGGATCACCGTTGGTATCCGTCACGTGACCAGAGATCGCAGCTCTGCGTTCTTGCGCAAACGAAGAGAATCCAAGTAAGAGAAAAATACTGAGAGAGCCAAAAACAAAACGGTATGCATATAACATTGGTACACACCCTCCGTGGGAGATTCTGTACGGGAATCAAATCACAGTAAGAGGACTTTAGCGAGCGCGGTTCTGTGAATATCGGAACTTCAGGGGAGTAGCACCTATTCCCTGTCCTGGTGTGCCGGCCTTGGTCCGAATGCATAGGCGCAACACATTGAAGGACTTAGAGGGCAGCGTGATGAGTGCTTGAATTTCGCCTGAATACCTATTCAGATGAATTCCTCACGCAATCCACAAAAAGGGAATTTTCTAGCGTTCAAGCAAGCTCGTGGCGATGCGACTTTACAGAATCCCGCGCATTCATTACCCTGAACAGACCATGTGGAATGTCGAAGAGAAGTTTTCACCTAAAGCAATCGAGAGTCTGGCGGCGCTGGGGTTTGCCGTGGGAAGCACTCGCGGAGTGGTTCGGGTTGAAAAGTACGGCTGCGGAGCGGAGTTCCGCAAAGACACCGACGAGCTGTACCAGATGACCGTTATTCCGACCATCATGCTGAAAGGCCAGTTCACGCGGCTTTGGGACGCCGGCTACCAGAAGTTTCTGCTCACGGATGATGGGAGGAAATTGCCCGCGCTCGCGACGCATCTGCAAAACCTGCGAAAGTTCAACGAAGAACTTCTCACAGCGCTGGGCGTACCGACTTTTTACAACGAGGCGCTTGGTTCGGTGAGCCAGGTCAGCGTGTACGATCGTGTCAAAGGCCGCAAGGGCGCAGTGCCCGATGAAACTGTGGGCGCACACGAAACCGGCGGCCGGCACTAAGACCGCAAGTCTCCTCCACCGACCAATCCTGGGGAAATTTCAGTTTCCGGCGGCTTCCTTGAGCTGCCGCCGGAACTGCTCCAGGTCCACGCGATGCTTCGCGGCCTTCTTGTAGCCGATGAAGATCACAGGGATATCCCAGCCGTAGCGCTCCTTCAGGGAAGAATCGGCATCTATATTTACTTCGCGCAGGACGACACCGAACTCCCTCAAGAGCGGAGCTATGGCAGACTTCGCTTCGTCGCAAAGATGGCATCCCGGACGAGCATAAAGGGTGACATCGCGGGGGCCTGCGGCGGCGAGGCGTTCGTCTTCGGGATGTGCGGTCATCGTTTGAGTGCGAACTCGCATCTTACCGGGATGCAGGCGGCCTTGGGAAGAACGAGGCATAATAGCGGGGCGGTGCTTACGAAGCGGAATCGCATAAGAGACGGAGCAAAATGGGAAGAGTCGTGGCGTTGATGGATGATCTGTTCTTCCAGATGAAACTAGCGGAAACCGCCAAGCAGTTGGGCGTGGAAGTAAAAGTGGCGACGAACGGCGACGCGTTCCTGGGACTTCTAGCTAGCGAACCAAAACTCGTCATCGTGGACTTGAATGCGCGCAGCCAGCCTATCGCCGCCATTGAGAAATTGCGGCAGACGCACAAGGACATTCGCGTTGTAGCTTTCCTTTCGCATGTCCAAACAGAGCTAGCTGCCCAAGCGCAAGCAGCAGGATGCGATCAAGTCCTGCCGCGGTCGAGCTTCACGCAAAATCTGGCGGCGATTCTGAGTGTTGCAAAGGACTGAAGTGAATTCGCGGAAATTAAAACTCCCCAAGCAGGTCACCTTCCTGGGCTGCATGGTTCTGCTCACAGTTTCAAACGTCGTTGGACAGGAATCCAGTTCCAACCCCGGCGAAAGCCTCAAGGGCGCCCCGACCGAGCCTGCGGGCAGAGTTGGGCCGAGCGCCGCGCTGAAAGCAGTACTCACCGCGACCTGCTCCCAAAATCAAGCCGAGTTTGTCCGTTTTCTCACCGCGCGCAACAAAGAAGCGTTCTCTCGAATGTCCCCGCCGGCGCGGGTCGCGTTGATGAAGCGCTTCGTTCTCCTGAACGAGCCGGGCAAGCCAACAACTTCATCCAATCCCGCCGGCCGCCCCATCGTGCGCTGCCAAACTCCGGAAGTCACTACCGAGATGCAAATCGGCGGCACCGAAATTCGCGACAATATTGCCTTTCTTCCCATGGAACTCCGCGACGCCACGGACTCCACCGGCGAAGACGTGCACCAGGTTGTGATGGGCTTTGTGCGCGAGGAAGGTGAGTGGAAGTTGCTTTCACTGGGATTGCTGCTTCTGGACCTCCCGGCGCTGGAAGTGGAATGGGATGCCGCCGAAATAGAAACGATGGAGAAGAGCGCCATCGAGTCGGTGAATAAAGTTGCTACGGCTGTCGAAGACTACCGTAAGAAATACTTACACCTGCCCGAGTCTCTGGCGAAGCTAGGCCCGCCTCTTCACGGTGAGCCAACGGGCGAAGCCGCTGGGCTGCTTGATTCTGACCTCGCGAACGGAATGAAAAACGGCTACAGCATTCGCTACGCTATCCTCGGTGCGAGTACCCTCGGCGCTCCCGCAAAATACGAGCTGTCCGCAACTCCGCATCAATACAACCGAACTGGACGCCGCTCGTTTCTTCGCGATTCGAACGGAACCCTCCATGGTGCAGACCGCCATGGCGCGGTCGGCAGCGCGACAGATCCCAAAATGGAATAAGACTTCGCCTGACGCGGCTTCGTTGACGCTTACGCGGACACGCCTGGCTTCCGGATTGCTCGGATTCCTATTAAATCGGCACAATGGAGACCGGGCCATTCCTCCTTCGGCGAGACTTCCCCGAAAGAAGACTTCGCGACTCCCAGATTTTCTCCGAGAGCTGCTCAAGGCCGGCGTCTGCCATGCCGGCAAAGGAGATCTGGCGATGCCCGATAAGATGTCTGACCGACGAGTGGCTCCCCGCTACCCAATCATTGTCAGGGCAGAATTAGTCGAACTCGCGAGCGGTGCCCAGTTGATCGCGCGCACCTCCGATATCAGCCGGACCGGCTGCTATATCGATACCTACCAAGCGTACCGGTCGGGCCCCGCGATTCACATTAAACTGACGCGCGGAACGGAGAGTTTTGAAGTTCAAGGAACAGTGAGGTACGTCAGTCCCGGGATGGGCATGGGTGTTCTGTTCGACGAACAAATCCCGGCCAAATATTTGACAATTCTGGATCGCTGGTTGGAGGTGGCAGCCAAACAGCCCGCGTGACGCCTCGCGCGGCTTACGGAGCCGTTTTTGTCGTCGGGTATTGAATGCCAAGCTGCTCCAGATAAGTCTTGTAGTGCGTGGGATCGAAGTAGAACTTCCTTAATTCCGGCGCGAATTTTTCCATTTTTTCCTTGTTCATTTCGATGGCGGGTTTGTCATCCGGGGCGAGGAACGTCTCATAATGAACCTCCTTCGTTTGGACATCTCGAAAATAGTCCCATGCTTTTTTGACGAGTTCCGGCTGCAGCAAGAAATCCAGCGCAGTCATCGCCTGCACTTTAGCGCCTGCCGTCGAACCTTTGTGCGCAATCGGCGTGGCCATGGCTACGCCATTCGCCCAGTTGTGCCCCGGAAGGTTCGGAATATTCGCCGGATACATAAGATAAACCATGGGAACATTCCACGAAATATCGCCGATGTCATCCGATCCTCCTCCAACTGGATCTTTGACAGGTTCGGATAGCGGCTCCACTTTTTCTTTCATGCCTTCTACTTTAGCTCCGATCTCTTTTTGCAAGGCTCTGGCGAGCGTCTGGTCGGCGTCGCTCCACTTCGGCATCCCGACAGCTTCAATATTTTTCTGCTGAGTTTCGGCAATCACTTTGTTGAAAAACGGCGGCCACGCCGAACCCACCAACTTGTGGTCCACAGTCGTGCCGGTCATCATCGTGGCGGCTTGCGCCATGGTATTGCCGAGCGCGTAGAGTTCTTTGATGTGGGGGTAGTCCAGTTCGCGGAAGTAATACCAGACGGCAGCCTCAGACGGGACGACGTTCGGTTGATCGCCGCCGTTAAGCACGACGTAATGCGATCTCTGCTGCAACCGCAGGTGCTCGCGGCGGAATTCCCACCCAGTGTTCATCAGCGAGACGGCGTCGAGAGCACTGCGTCCCTCCCACGGTCTGGCCGCAGCGTGAGCGGACTTGCCGTGGAAAAAATATTGAACAGAGACCAACCCGCTCCAAATTCCTTCACCTGTGGCGTACCTTGTAGCGAATTGGTGGCTCACGTGAGCCCCAAGCACTATGTCAGTGTCCTTGAACAAACCGGCGCGAACGTAGAAGGCTTTTGTTCCAACAAGCTCTTCCGCGACTCCAGGAAACAGCCGAATTGTTCCGGCCAGGTGATTTTGCTCCATCACTTTCTTCAGGACCAGCGCGGCTGTAATATTGACTGCCATCCCAGAGTTGTGTCCTTCGCCGTGTCCTGGCGCCCCTTCAATTATCGGAGCGTGATAGGCTATTCCGGGCTTCTGCGAAGCGCGCGGGATGCAATCCACATCGGTGATGAAAGCAATAACCGGCTTGCCGCTGCCGTAAGTCGCTACCCATGCCGTCGGAATCCCGGCGACGCCTCGTTCGACCCGAAAGCCATTTTTCTCCAGGATTCCTGTCACGTAGCGCGAAGTCTCCACTTCCTGAAAGCCCAGCTCGCTGAAACTGAAGATTTGGTCGACCACCTGCTGCGTGAACGTCTGGAGCCCGTCCACCTCGGCTGCGGCTTCCTGTTTGAGCGCTGATAATGGCGGCGATTGCTGCGCGCTCAACATGCTGGGCAGAGACAGCACGGAACAAAGTCCGAAAAATAAGACCATTCTTCTCATGGACCCTCTCAGGCGACGACTTCGCGCGGCGATGATAGCGCGATTGTCTCGAAATCGGGAGCTTCAATCGCCGATGGCGTTGATTTGTGCCCAGCAGGACTTGGCGCTACTATCGTGCGATTCCTAATGCCTCGCCGAGCGCCAGCGCGATTCCCACTTTTCTTGTTTGCACTCTTTCTGCTCACTCCTGTTCGAGTTGGGGGACAGTCGCAAAATAATTACAGTTATGGGCCTCTTCCCGTCTTTGAGCTCCACAGCGGCTTCTGGATCAACCTTCATCACACGCTTTATCATGAAGCGAGGCTGCGGACCGCCACCGCCGCGCCGCCAGACAAGAGCGGCAGGAGTTCCGGACCGATTCTTAACACCACGCCGGAATCGAAACCCTCACTCTCTCCAACGGAAAAACGTACATGGGACGATGCTGTCGCTTTCTACGCCGCGAATTACTCCACTAAAGACCTCCTCTTTTCCACAGAACTCGTTCAATTAAAAGACCAGCTCGGTGATTTCGAGGATTGCGACGAACTATCAGGGAGAAAACGAAGATTCTGCGATGCGGGTTTGCCAGCAAAGCTGACTCAGGTGCTGGAAGCCGCGGCCCCTGTCTACCGCGCGCATCTCTGGCCGGAGCACGATCGCGCCAATCGCCGCTGGATTATGCGCGTCGCCCCGCTAGTGCAAGAACAGGGCGTGGGCTTATCGGAGCGTCTCGCGGACATCTACCAGACGCGCTGGCCGCGCGCAAAAATACGCGTTGACGTGACGGGTTACGCCGACCGGTCCGGCGCCTATACGACTGCCGACCCCTTGCGAGTTACTATTTCCAGTCTGGACTCCCGCAATCAGGGCGCTGCCGCCCTAGAGGTTCTCTTTCACGAAGGTTCCCATGGCATCGCCGAGCCGGTGCAGGCCGCCATCATTCGCGAGTGCCGCCAGCGCGACAAAGCCATTCCTCGCGATCTCTGGCAAGCTCTGGTCTTCTACACGACCGGTGAAGTCATCCGCCCTGTCCTGGGCGCGGCTGGAACAGCAGCCGGTGACAAGGAGGGCGGCGCGCCAGGTGCTAGTTACACGCCCTATGCTTTGCGCGAAGGTCTGTACCAGCGCGGCTGGAGCGACTATTACAGGCTCCTGCAGAAATTCTGGCAACCTTACCTTGAAGGGACTGCAACCTTCGACGACGCCATCGCGCGAATGGTCTCTTCGCTATAGCATCGGCGAGAGTTACCGAGACGCATTCTTTCAGGATCAGCTCGCCAATTGTTCACCGGACCGCGATATGCTAGGCTTTCGTTGGCAAGAAATCGCCCGGCTCTTTGCCACTCAAGTCCCTGCGACGCGCACGTTTTCTCCCGTTCGACTCCGAAAGACCCTTCCATCGCAGGAAAGTCTCTCAGGGAAGAGCCAAAGTCGGGAGGAGTCGACTGTTTAGAAAGCACCTGGTTAACGATCCGGCCTTGCCGGAGTCGCAGTGAAAAGGAAACGGACAAGCCCATGCCCGCCCAACAAACAGCTTCAAAGACCGAGAAAGAACCGGTCGAGATCAAGCTGGCCCATTCCCCGGATTCCGATGATGCTTTCATGTTTTATGCGCTGGCCACTCATAAACTGGCCACGCCCGGATACAAATACACGCACATTCTCTCGGACATTCAGTCGCTGAACGAAGCAGCGCTCAGCGAAACCTACGACGTCACCGCCATCAGTTTTGCCGCCTATCCCGGTCTTCGTGACAAATACATCCTGCTCGATTGCGGTGCCAGTTTCGGTGAAGGCTATGGCCCAATTGTCGTTGCCACCAAGTCTCTAAAAGCCAGCGAGCTAGCGGGCAAGCGCATCGCCGTGCCCGGTCTGAAGACCTCGGCTTATCTCACGCTCAAGCTCTTCGAAACGAATTTTGAACCGGTCGTGATGCCCTTTGACAAAATCATCGACGCGGTTCAGAAGGAAGTGGTCGAGGCGGGACTGCTCATTCACGAGGGGCAGCTCTTCTTTCCCCAGTTGGGCTTGCACCGCGTAATTGACCTGGGAATCTGGTGGCAGGAACAGACCGGATTGCCATTGCCACTTGGCGGAAACGCCGTGCGACGCGCTCTCGGTGCGCAACTCGGCCGGCAAATTTCCAGGACCATCCGCGACAGCGTTTCCTACGGCCTCGAGCACCGCGAAGAAGCCCTCAACTATGCCATGCAGTTCGCGCGCGATATGGATACCGAACTGGCCGATAAGTTTGTCGGCATGTATGTGAACAAATGGACCTTGGGCTACGGCGAAAAGGGCAGGCAAGCCGTAAAAGAGCTAATCGTGCGCGGCACCCAGGCTGGCCTGCTTCCCGGTCCCCCAGACGTCGAGTTTCTTAGCGAATCCTAAGAGACTCTTACTCCTTACTCCCACCTAAAGTATTCCTCTATTTTGCCGATTGTTCCCTCTGAACTAGTCCACGCACGCATTGGCGGATTGCGGCACGGGCTGCGCCTCTCCTCTTCCAAACGTTGGGGACACTTTCCACAATTCCCGAATTCTCGAGGGGGAAACATGTCGTTAACAGCAATCATTAATCTGACCGAACGGCTGCTTAACAACTCTTCGGGCCAGTCCGTGGACACGAATTCCAATTCAAAGCAATCGAAGCAGCGCGCCCGCGGCGACTCCGATGCCAGGGTCGGTGATCAGTTCACTCCATCACCAGCAAACCAACAGGAGGCTGGACTGTTCCAAGTGAAGCAATTCAGTTTTTTTTCGGCTGCGGCTGATTTCTTGCTCGCCCAAACGCTTCCGCCGCAGGCGAATCCCGCCACGGTCCCCCCGGCTACTGCGGCGAATGCTGCAAAGGCCCCGCCAGCCGCGCAGTCCACGGTGACGCCGCCGCAAACCCCATTGTTGCCGCGCGATTTCCCACCGTGAACAACGCTCCAACCACCGCCCCGCCAACTGCTAAGGCCGCGGTTGCGGCCGCGCCAGCAGGAACGACGACCATCACACCTGCCAACTCCACCCAAAGTCAATTGCTGGCCCTCAATAGTGCCCTTTACGCCTTGGGACTCAATGATTCGCAACTGGCTCAGATCGATCAGATCGCCAGCTTGATTCAGGTCTTCAACCCACTTGCCTTTACCAGCCTGGTTTATCAACTGGAAGCTCTGGCTCAGACCAGCGCTCAGCAAGCGGCGGCCCCAATTTCCAAGACAGCATCTGGCACTCCTTCCTCGTCGCCAGCCACAGCCAACACACCGGCCGCCGCGGTTCCCGCCGCTGGGACGTCCGGAAACACTGCTGGACCCAACACGACTGGTGGCTTTCAGATCCAGGAGTTAGTCATTAAATTCTCCGGCGTACAGGAATCCTTCGCTCAGACGGGCTCCGGCGCGCAAGGCGGCAACTCGAACACCCAGCTTTCTGCTTTTAGTCTCCAAGTTGAGGAAATCAACCTCACGCTTTCAAACCCGGCCGGTCAATCGTTTCAGGTAACTTCTCCACAGGCAGCGGCCGCTCCAACATCACCATCCCCAGCGACGGCACAAGCGAAGTCCGCGGCGGCCTGATCTTCAATCGCAAGGGCTAAACGAACGGACCGAGTCCCCGGGGTTGACGTTCCCCGGGGACTCCCATTTTCAGGGTGCTTTCTTAGGACTTCGCTGCTCTCTGCATCTCCGTTCTGCGCCTTGACGCTTTCCTGCGAATCCCTTAGTGTCTTTGAGCCGCCATGAGCATGCGAAATAGGTTCTGTTTCTGCGTTTTCCTCTTGAATTTCGTGCCTCCGCTGGTTCACGGCCAGACTGCCGCCGAATTCCGCGACCGTCCTCGCAATACTCAGGGCTGGCCATCGCAGGCGGTTCGCGCAAGTCATGGCATGGTTGCAACGGACGAGCAACTTGGTTCGGAAGCAGGAGTCGAAATCCTCAAGCGTGGAGGCAACGCTGTCGATGCGGCCGTCGCCGTAGCTTTCGCGCTCGCGGTCGTCGAACCCGCTGCGGGTAACATCGGCGGTGGTGGCTTCATGCTGATTCGCCTCGCGGACGGCAAGACCACCTTTCTCGATTACCGCGAGGTAGCGCCTGGCAAAGCCACTCGGGATATGTACATCGGCAAAGACGGCAAGCTCGATGAAGAAGCTTCCGTCATCGGTTACAAGTCCGTCGCCGTCCCTGGAACCGTCGCCGGCCTTACTCTCGCCCTGAGAACGTATGGCTCGATGAAGCTCGCCGACGTGATTGCCCCTGCCATCCGTCTCGCTGAAATCGGTTTTCCGATCAACAAGAGGCTGGCCCACGAATTCTCCGAGGAGCGCAGCAGCCTTCAGCGATTCGGCATCAGCCGTCGGATCTTTTTGAACGACGGCAGAATGTTTCAGCCGGGGGATACGCTCCGCCAGCCAGAACTCGCCGCCACGCTCAAACGCATTGCCAGGAACGGCGCCGCCGAATTCTATAGCGGCGAAACCGCGCACCTGATTGTCGACGATATGTCGCGCCTTGGCGGGCTTATCACGCTGGATGACCTTGCGAAATACCAGCCAAGAGTCCGTGAAGTCCTCCGCGCGAAGTACGATAGCAACGGTCATTCCTGGGAAGTCCTCACTTCTCCTCCGCCTAGTTCTGGGGGCATCGCCGTCATTGAAGCACTGAACATGCTGCAAACTGTTCGGCTCAAAGGCTGGGACGACCCCGACAGCGTTCACATCGTTGCGGAAGTGATGCGCCGCGTTTTTGCCGACCGAGCCGCCTATCTTGCGGATCCGGATTATTCGAACGTTCCCGTTGCTGGTCTTACCGATCCCTGCTACGCCAAAGAAGTTTTCGCAACCGTTGACTCGCGGCGCGCTTCATCGAGTAAAGTCATCAAGGCTGGCACCCCTCACACTTGCGGCGTGGTTGCGAGCAATTCGAATTCGCCGGAAACGCTCGTGAGTCTGGGCGAAGGTCCGCACACCACTCACTTTTCGGTTGTGGACGCTGCAGGAAACGCCGTCGCGAGCACCTACACGCTCAACGACAGCTACGGTTCGCACGCGACTTCTTCCGCTGGTTTTCTCTTGAACGACGAAATGGATGACTTCACTACGCAGCCGGGCGTGCCCAATGCACTTTTCGAACTCGTGCAATCCGACGCTAATGCGATCGCTCCCGGTCACCGCCCGCTCAGTTCGATGACCCCAACCATGCTGCTGCGGGATGGCAAACTTAGCTTCGTGACCGGCTCTCCGGGCGGCCCCTCCATTATTTCCGCGACACTATTGAGCATTTTGAACTGGATGCGCCTCGGCATGGAGCCGCAGGCTGCCATCAACGCACCGCGATTCCATCACCAGTGGCTGCCGGATCGCATTTTGATGGAGCGCTCGTTCCCTGACAGTATGGAGACTGCATTGAATGTGCGCGGCCACGCTACGTATCGCGTCGGTCATATGGGGGTCGTAAACGCCATCGCTATCGACCCAGTGACCGGGGACAGATTGGGCGCAGCCGATCCGCGTCACGATAGCGCAGCCGTGGGATACTAACGAAAGAGAACTCTTCGACCCGAATATGCAAAGACTGCTCTCTACGTACTTGTTCGTATCACGAAAACTGACGCCGGAACTGCTTGGCCAAATTGCCGGCGTCGGATTTGAAGGCGTCGAAATCTTCTGTACGCGCAGCCATTTCGAATACTCGGCCAAGACGGAAGTTCGTGCGATGGCCGGCGCTCTGGAAGCTCAGCATCTGCAGCTGGTGTCCCTGCACGCTCCCACTAGCCGCGACATCAGTGCCATGCGCGAAAGCGGCATGCCGCTTTCCATCTGCGAGGTCGAGCGCGTCCGCCGCATCGAGGCCATGGACGAACTGAAGCGCGTCATCGACGTCGCCGACGACTTGCCTTACTCGAGGCTCATTCTTCACATGGGCGGTTCGCGCGAAACCGCCGATCCGCGCAAGCGCGACGCCGCTTTCAGCACCCTCGAGCATTTAATTCTTCATGCGCATCATGCCGGCGTCACCGTGTGCATTGAAAACACCAACAGTGAAATGGGCGATCCGAATTATCTCCGCGCGTTCGTGGACGAAACCCGTCTTACCGGCCTGCGTTTCAACTTCGATATTGGGCACGCGCATCTCTCAGACTTTCCGGAAAACGGCCGCATCGAAAAAAGTCTTGCTCCGTTGCGCGAACTCGTCTCCTCCGTGCACCTCCACGACAATCATGGCGAGAAGGACGAGCATATCCCTCCCTATGACGGCACCATCGATTGGCCCGCTGCCATTAAAGCCCTCCAGTCTGCGCCGCAAACTAGTTTGCCAATCGTCCTGGAGTTGAAAGAAAAGACCGGCCCTGAAGCGCCGGCTGCTGCCGAGCAACTCGCCGCTGCCCGCAAATCCTTAGATCGGTTCGAGAAGGCATGGGGATAGCTGCAGGAGTTTTTGTCCGCACCTTCCAGGTAATTTGACTATTAATCTGACCATGGTCTATAATTATGACTAGGTGATAACCATGGAACCCATGGAAGAAGTCTCTATCTCTCAATTCAAAGCCAAGTGCCTAGCGTTGCTGGAGCAAGTCAACAAGACCAAGAAGCCGCTCCGCATCACGCGCCACGGCAAGCCTGTCGCGGAAGTCATCCCTCCGACCGCCGTCTTTGACCGGGCGTCTTGGATAGGCTCTATGAAGGACTCCAAGATTATCGGAGACATCATCTCTCCTGCCAATGACGAGGACGAATGGGAGGTGCTGCGCGATTGAAATTACTGCTAGATACGCATATCTGGCTCTGGCTTACGATTGATCCCCAACGCCTGGGGCGGAGCACCTCCGCGGAACTAAAGGACGTACAGAATGAACTATGGCTTTCGCCCGTCAGCACATGGGAGGCTCTTACTCTGCACTACAAAGGCAGGGTTCAACTAAGTGGAGAGCTCACGGCGTGGGTTGCCCGGGCAACCGCGGGTTTGAGAGAGGCTGTCCTGACCCATGAAATCATGCTCGCAGCGAGACACTTATCCCTCCACCAAGACCCTTCCGACCGAATGATTGCGGCGACTGCTCTAGTCTTGGATTTGACGCTGGTCACTGCCGACTCCCGCCTCTTGGGCCTCCCAAACATGAAAACCCTAGCGAATCGGTGACGATGTCCGTCTCGCTCGAAGCGGTCCTGCCTTCCAATTAGGCTTCTCTGATAAACTTGCGGGTTTGGCGCTGGGCCAGGGAACGGCACTATGACCACGATTACCATCGAGCAAGCAGGCAAGTACGACGGGCAGGAAATCACGCTTGAGGGGTGGCTGTACAACCTTCGTGAGTCAGGCAAATTGCTCTTCCCGATCTTCCGCGACGGCACCGGCATCATCCAAGGCGTGTGTGCGCTGAAAGAAAATCCTGAGGCGTTCGAATCGCTGAAAGGCCTGACGCAGGAATCCAGCGTCATCGTCACCGGACAAATTCGCGCGGAGAAACGCGCCCCGGGCGGCTACGAAATTGGCGTCAGCAAAATTCAGATCGTCCAGAAAGTTCCGGAGAGCACGCCGTTCCCCATCCAGCTGAAAGAACACGGCGTCGATTTTCTTCTCGACCAACGTCACCTTTGGATTCGCACGCCCCGTCAAGCAGCCATCCTGCGTATCCGTGCCGAAGCTATCCGCTCGGCCCGCGAATTCATGGACTGCCAGGGCTACACGCTCACCGACGCGCCGATGTTCACGCCCGCCGCTTGCGAAGGCACTTCCACACTATTCGAAGTCAATTACATCGACGAGCAGAAAGCCTACTTGACGCAGAGCGGCCAGCTTTACGCCGAAGCTATGGCTATGGCGCTCGGCAAGGTCTATACCTTCGGCCCTACCTTCCGCGCCGAGAAATCCAAGACCCGCCGCCACCTCACCGAATTCTGGATGCTCGAACCCGAAGCAGCCTACGTCGAGTTCGACGAAGCCATGGCTCTCGGCGAAGGCCTCGTCAGTGCCATCGTGCAAGGCGTCCTCAAGAACAAGTCGCGTGAACTCGAAACCCTCAAGCGCGACACCAGCAAGCTCGAAAACGTGAAGCCTCCGTTTCCTCGCATCAGTTACGAAGAGGCCGTAGCTGTCCTAAACAAGAACGGCAACCCCGCAAAGTTTGGAGACGACTTCGGCGGCGACGAAGAGACCATCATCTCCAGTTCTTTCGACCGCCCGGTGCTGATCCACCACTATCCGTCTTCGATCAAAGCCTTCTACATGCAACCGGACGCCCAGCGCCCCGAACTCGCCCTCGCCTTCGACATGATCGCCCCGGAGGGCTACGGCGAAATCATCGGCGGCAGCCAGCGTATTCACGATTACGACCTCCTCCTAAAGCGCCTTCGCGAACACAACCTGCCGGAGGAGTCGTTCCAGTGGTATCTCGACTTGCGCCGCTACGGCAGCGTCCCCCACTCCGGCTTTGGAATGGGCCTCGAGCGCACCGTCGCCTGGATTTGCGGCACCGAACACATACGCGAGGTCATCCCCTTCCCTCGTATGCTGTACCGTGTGTATCCTTAGCCCGGGGTAGCTCTGTAGTCTCTCGCAGTTCCTGCACCTCTGTTGAGATCAAGGGCTGGATTGAACATCGTGGCAAGATCTGCCGCTGCGCCAGCCGCTCGGCTCCTCACCAGTCACGAGTCACCAGTCACTAGTCACGGAGCTTTGATATGGCGCAAAAAGTTCGCATCATCGGCGTTCCCATGGACCTCGGGCAGAGCCGCCGCGGCGTGGATATGGGCCCCTCCGCCCTTCGCGGTGCCGGTCTCCAAGCGGCCATTAAGAAGCTTGGTCACACCGTCGAAGACATCGGCAACCTCGAAGTGAAGCAGCCTGAGGAAATGCCCGTCGGCGAAAAGCGCGCTAAGTATCTTCAAGAGATTGCCGAAACCTGCCTGGACATTGCGAAAACCGTAGAGAAATCTCTCGGCGAAGGTTTTCTTCCGCTGGTCCTTGGCGGGGATCACTCCATCGCTGCCGGCGTTGCCGCTGGAGTTGCCAGTCACTTCCGCAAGGACAAAAAACAAATCGGCTATCTGTGGCTGGACGCGCATGGCGACATGAACACGCCCGAATCCTCTCCTTCAGGAAACGTGCACGGCATGCCTCTCGCCGCCATCATGGGTTACGGCGCGCCCGAACTCGTCGACCTGCTTGGGTTCAAGCCCAAAGCGGAACCTGGCAACATCGTCATCGTCGGCGCGCGCGACCTTGACGCCCAGGAACGCAAAATCGTAAAGAAAGCCGGTGTCCACGTCTTCACCATGCGGGACATTGACGAGCGTGGCATGCGCGATGTCATGTCCGAAGCCCTGAAATACGCCATGGACGACACCGCCGGCATCGCCGTCAGCCTCGACATGGACTTTGTCGACCCCGCCGATGCTCCCGGCGTCGGCACCCCCGTGCGCGGCGGCGTCACCTACCGCGAAGCCCATCTCGCCATGGAAATGATCGCCGACACCGAGTCCATGGTTTCTCTCGAAGTCGTCGAGATCAATCCCATCCTCGACGAACACAACCGCACTGCCCTCCTCGGCGTCGAACTCGTCCTCTCCGGCCTGGGCCAAAAAATCCTCTAGTGTAGAGTGATGGAGTTTGCTCCCGCTTTTCCCGGCTATACTGCAAGAAGCACCCCAACGGAATATTTTTGTCCCGCCGCAAGTCTCCCCTGTATGGCAACAGCGCCCTGTCGTACAATGCTCCGTCATACAGCGCTTCCACCCCGAATGCGCATCAAAATCCAGGCAATTGCGGCTCCTCAGGTGCCGGGGCCAAAGCGATCGTCGCGGCTGGTTTAACAGCGAAACTGAGGAGAGCGTAATGAGGACACAGATTTCCCGCCTGATGGCAGTTTCCATGGCCCTTCTTTTGTTGCCCGCTCCAGACTGGGCCACTTGCGGTGGTGGTGGTGGTGGCGGAATGGGAGGTATGCGAAGCGGGGGCTCCGGCAGCATGGGCGACGAACAGGTCTACCAGGTCCCTTGGAAACTGGTGAAACCAGACGAAACTCCCAGCGCGGGAGGACTCTTGGTGTATTGGTTCCCTTCCTCCGCTCAGGAATTTCAGCGCTCCAGCCTGCGCAACTCGCGCAGTCTTTCCCTGTATGCTTCTCAGTGCGTCACCATGGGTGTCGCTGATGCCGGGACGTCGCTAGGCCAAAAGTTCCTCAGCGGCGACAAACTCCCCGTCGTCGTCCTCGCCAAATCCGACGGCACCATCATCAACAAGATTCAGAACAATAATGGATTCCTCAAAGTCGATTCCGTCGAGAAGCTCGTCGAATCCGAAATGAAGCAGCGCGAAGAAACCATCAAGCAGGAGCTCAAAGCCGCGAAGGAAAAAGCCAAGTCCGGCGATAAGGATGGGGCTATTCCGCTGTACCGTTCTGTGCTCGAGGAAAAGTGTCTCTTCCCCGGCAAGGCCAAGGATGCCGCCAAAGAATTGAAGAAACTCGGCGTGGATGCCTCGGTGAAACTCTTCGATGCGCCCGTCATGAATCCCGCCCAAAGCGCTCGGATCGAAGCCGCCATGAAACGCGGCTTGCAAGCGGAAATGAGCGAGAAGTACGAACAAGCCGAGCGCCTTTATAGCCAGGCCCGCCACATGGATCCCGCCGATCCCGCTCCACTGCGCTACCTCGGTGAACTCTATCGCCATCACCTTGGCGATTGGGACAAGGCTCGCGTGACCTTCCAAGCGATTCTCGACATGCCTGCCGATCCGCTATCTCGCGCCGTCGCGCTCCATGGCCTCGGCAAAATGACCATCCATGAAGGTGAATTCCTCAAAGGCTTGCACCTCATGGAAGATTCCGTCCGCGAATATCCGCTCGCACTCGCCTACCGCAACCTCGCCGTCTACTGGAATTCCGAAGGCGACAACGCAAAAGCCGACTACTACACTCGTGAAGCCACGAAAATCGATCCCACCGATCCGTACAACCTCGTTTTCGCCGCTGCCTTTCTCGCCGGTAACGGCCATAGCGACGAAGCTCTGAAAATCGCCACGGAAAACGAAGCGATGCTCCCTGCTTCCTACAATCTTGCCGCCATTTATGCGCAGCTCGGCCAGAAGCAAAAGGCTCTAGACCTGCTAAAACGCCACTTCTTCCAGTACGAGCGCTACCAAGCCGTGCGCTCCAAGGAAATGATGGAAGCCCGCGTCGACGCCGTCTTCGCATCCCTTCGCGAAGACCCTCAATTCATCGCCCTGACCGGCGCCGCCGACGGCAAACTCCCCATCCCCCAGGGCAAGAAAATGCCTGTGGCTTCGCCCGCGAGGATGTAGCAAGGCAATGCGCTGAAAAGAAAGTCTTTGGAGAATTCTTCCACCAGGCTATTACAGACGCTAGCTCAAAAAATCTGCGAAAACCTGAAAAACGCGTATTGACAAAACTCTAATTTGTGATATACTTATTCTCGTAGATAACAGCGTTGGAGTTCGAGAGCTTGTTTATCTTGAGCGGAAAGCCGAAGGGCTCCCGCTTTTCCTTTTTAGGAAGCCTTTTCCGTCCATGCCCCGTTTGACCAACTAAAGGCATCTCTCTTAGAATCAAGCATTTATGAAATGCAAATTTCTTAAGTCTTTTGTTTTGATATTCATCCAAATTGCCCGGGGGTACCCCATCTCCTCCCGTATCTTTTCTTCCAGGACGACCTCTTGAATAAGCCTTCATCAGCCAAAGATCCGCGTCTCACTGCTCTGACCAAGCTGGTTCTTGCTCTTCCCGAAACGAAGCGTGAGATCCACGGCTCGCACGCCTCCTTCCTTGTGCGCAGGAAAACGTTCGCCTATTTCCTCGACAACCACCACGGCGACGGCATCGTCGCCGTCACCTGCAAAGTTCTCCCCGGAGAAAACACCGCCCTAGCCGCGGCCCAACCCAAGCGTTACTACCTTCCGGCCTATATCGGTCCGCGCGGGTGGGTCGCTCTCCACCTCGACCTCGGCAAAGTCGACTGGGACGAAGTTCGTGAACTCCTCGTTGGCAGTTATCTCCTCACTGCACCCAAGCGCCTCGCCGCTCTCGTCCAGTCACGCGTCTGATCGAGCTACTCGTGAACGATTCTCACAATGTACGCACGAGCGGGTCACCTGTAGGGGCCGCCTTCTGTTTTACTCCAACTCCTGTCGGGGACGCGGGCCGCTTCTCCGCGATCGTCGTCCGTTGTCAATTCAGAACGCGGAAAAAAACAACCGCTCCACCAATCCTCTTTTTTCACTTATAACTGAAAACTGACAACCAAAAACTTCTATGAGCCCTGATAAGAAAAGACTCCGCGTCGGCATACTCTTCGGCGGGCGCTCCGGCGAACACGAAGTCTCGCTCGCGTCGGCAGCCTCGGTAATCCGTGGATTGGATCCTGACAAGTACGAAGCCGTGCCCATCGGCATCTCCAAAGAAGGCCACTGGCTGATTGGTAGCGCCGCGCAAAAAATGCTCCCTGAAGTCTTGAAGGGTGGCCAGCGCGTCATGATGACCGCCGACCCCACCGATGCCGCCCTGGTGAAATTAGACGGCAGCGGCGGCGGCCAGCGCATCGACGTCGTTTTCCCGGTGATGCATGGCACCTTCGGCGAAGATGGAACGATTCAAGGCCTGCTTGATCTCGCCGGCTTGCCTTTTGTTGGCGCAGGGGTTCTCGGCTCCGCCATCGGCATGGACAAGGACGTCACCAAACGCCTGCTGCAAGTAGCCAAAATCCCCGTGGTGCCATGGATCACCGTTCATCGCCACGAATGGGAAAACAATCCCGAAGGAACTCAAGGCGCCGTTGAATTGAAATTCAGTTATCCAGTGTTTGTAAAACCCGCCACGCTCGGATCATCTGTGGGCATGACCAAAGTCCACTCGCGGGCGGAGCTGGCGCCGGCATTGAATCTTGCCGCCGAATTCGCAATGAAAATCCTTGTCGAGCAATGCGTGGTCGCGCGCGAAATCGAAGTTTCCGTGCTTGGCAATCACGATCCAAAGGCGTCGATCCCCGGCGAAATCGTTCCGCACCGCGAATTTTATGATTACGCCGCGAAATATCTGGAAGAAGGCTCGCAAATCCTGATTCCCGCGCAGCTGAAACCTCCGCAGGTCGAGAAAATCCAAAAGTACGCAGTGGACGCATTTCGAGCGCTCGAATTGGGCGGCATGGCTCGCGTCGATTTTTTCCTGGAAAAAACGGGCGGCAAGATTTATCTGAACGAAGTGAACACCATCCCCGGCTTCACTTCCATCAGCATGTTCCCGAAAATGTGGGAAGCCAGCGGCCTGCCCTTCCGCGAACTCATTGACAAGCTGATTGAGCTCGCCCTTGAACAGCACGCCGAAAAAACCCGAACCAAATACCAGATCGAGCTTCCCGCCGGCTCCGGTGGTGCCCTCGAAGGCTGAACCCGAACCGCTAAATCAATTTCGCATTCTCAGACTCAGCGGTAAGGAGACTCCGACAATCCCGTTAAGCCAGCGCTATTCTTTTCTCGGCCTTTTACTAGGACGCATTGAGTCTGTTAGGATTTTAATGTTGCTGAACGGCTCAGGGATGGCGCTGCGGCAACGTCAAGTTTGATTCCGACGCTCGCGGGGCAGGAGACTACTGAATGTCACTTTTCGATCCACCTGCCGATAAACCAAACAAATCACGGGCTATGGCTTTCACCATCGCGGCGCTTGCGGTCGTCGCGATAGTCGCGCTGTACTTCACCTTCCGCTACTATCCCGAAAAGCGGGCCGCAGAGCGTTTCTTTGACACCCTCGTTGCCGGCGACACCGCCCAGGCCTATCAACTTTGGAAGCCTGGTCCGACCTACGCGATGAAGGATTTCCTCGCCGACTGGGGACCCCAGGGCTACTATGGCCCGGTGAAGAGCTACCGGATTCTCCGTACGAAGTCGCCTAGCGGCTCTCACTCTGTTGCGGTTTCGGTGGATGTCAGCCCCTTCTCATCAATGCCGGACAGCTCCGACGTGGAAAAGGGTCACAAAACAAAGTTCGTCGAAGTCTGGGTTCAATCAGCGGATAAGTCTTTCAGCTTTCCCGTTCCTTAATCCCTTCAGAATGGAATACATCTATCGCCGCTACCGGCGAATATCGTTGAGAGCGTGAAGAAGTTCCTGCGGGCTGACGCTGGCGGTGCCCAATTTGCCGACGACGACGCCGGCGGCGGCATTGGCAAGCATGGCGGCGTCGGCTAGCGGAGCCCCAGCTGCTACGCATAGTGCGAGGACGCTCAGCACGGTGTCGCCTGCTCCGGTCACGTCAAAGACTTGCCGGCCGGTCGCTCCGCGTTCCACGCCGGCTTGCCCCACGCGGGCATAAGTCACTTCAAAGCCCGTGGCCGGAATATGAAGACTACGCTGCGAGGATTCATCAAAAACATTCATTCCGCTTACGCCGCGCGTAATTACGACAGCGCTGCAGCCGAAGTGAGCTAGCAGTTTGTGGCCTGCCTCTTCGACAGATTTCTCGTCGCTCAGCGATTGCGTGACGTAGAAACCCGCTTCCTTCGCATTGCACACGATCGCCCGCGCCCCGCGGTATGCGTATAGGCGCGAAGTCTTCGGCTTCACGAAAACGGGAACGTGCAATCGATGCGCGGCGCTCAATACTCGGTCAGCGAAATCGTCGGTAATCAGTCCTTTGTCGTAATCGGAAAGCACCAACGCATCCAGTTTCTTGAGCGCCGTAAAAAGAATCTGCAAAAGTCTTCCTTGCGTCTCGCTGCGTAGGGGCTCGCGACGCTCGTGATCCACACGCACCACTTGCTGGTGCCGCGCGATGATACGCGTTTTCACCGTGGTCACGCGCTTTGCATCGCCAATAACGCCTTTGTCCCCGATATTCGCGGCGCGAAGGCATTCTTGCAGAGCGCGCCCGGGCTCGTCATTCCCGGTAACCCCAAAGACTTCCAGCCGAGCGCCCAATGCCGCAATGTTTGCGGCAACGTTCCCCGCCCCACCTAGGCACTCGCTCTGTTCCACGAAATCCACGACCGGAACTGCGGCTTCCGGGGAAAGCCGCGAAGCCGTGCCCCAGAGGTAGCGGTCCAGCATCAGGTCGCCCAGCACGCCGATGCGCTTGCCGCGTAGTCGCGGGATTAATCGTTTCAACCGGGGAACGGCATCGGCAATGTGGTCAGACATGGTCTCTTTGAAGTTTCGGTTGCCAGGCCGTCTATTCCTCGGCGATTTTGGCTTCTTCCGGGAGCATCACCGGAATTTCATCGCGAACCGGATAGACTCGGCGGCAGGAAGCGCACTTCAGCCCCGACCCGTCGCTGAGCAGTTCCACTCGCGTCTTGCAGACGGGACAGACCAGGATGTCGAGAGCGTATTTCGGAATCTCCATTTGACTCTCCGTTCGGGATTCAAGCGCTCGATTGCGTGAATTGGCACTGTACCAAACGCCGTCATGTTCGAGCAACTTAGCGTGGCCGCGCGATGCAGCAAGCCAGATGAGGCAATCCGCCCAATGCCTCGCGCGAACCTGCAGCGCTCAAGCGCCTTGACCAGTGCACCCTCCGGGCGTAGCTTGTAATTACCTCGGCGGAAGACCGGAGTCAGCCATGTTCCATCTCTTTGCAAAACGAACTCTGAGGATTCTCTGCGGCCTGCTGGTACTAGCTTGGCCCTTTGCCGCGGCTTTCGCGCAATCGTCCTCATCCGACCAATCTTCCTCCTCTTCGCAGCAATCTTCCGGGCCAGCCCAAACTCCATCGCAGGCGCAGCCCGCGACACTCGACCCGCCTCCAGCAAAACAAGATTCGCTGGCGGAAGCCGCGCGCAAAGCTAAGGCAAAGAAACCGGATGTGCCGCCGAAGGGCAAAGTCTATACCGAAGATGATTTGAAGGGCATGAAGGGTCCGGGAGTCTCCGTAGTCGGCGATCCGCCAAGGAAAAATACACGGCGCTCGCAGCCCGCAGACGATCCCGATGGCGACAACGGCCAGAACCCGGAAGAATACTGGCGCGGTAGAGCGCAACAATTTCTTGATGCCATCGCACAGACCGACGAACAAATTGCCCAGAAAAGAGAAGAAATTAAGAAGTTCGGAAGCGGCGGTTTCGATGTCATGACCGGGAGGAAAGACAACATCGCTTACATTCATGACCGAAATGCCGAGTTAAAGCAATTGGAAGCCCACAAAGCCGATCTGGAAAAGCAGTTTGAGGAGTTACAGGACGAAGGCCGCAAAGCCGGAGCGCTTCCCTCCTGGTTCCGCTGATCAACGGCCTCGAAATCTGATCATGGAAACCGCAGAAAAGCGCGCGGTTTCGCTAGCCCTGGCAAGCAAACTTTTGTGCAACAAATCAGGCTGATACCAAAACTGACCCTCTGACCAGTAGTTTTTGGAAACATAAACGCTGTAACCTGACGGCGATGGCGGGTTTGTGTCCCTGCCGTTGGGAGAGCTGCCGTGTACTGCGACCGCTGTGGACTGAACTTCCTGCCCAAACAGTCCGTGTGTACTCGTTGTAAAAGAGTACCCACGCGGTACTGGTTCCAATTCATGGGCTTGATGACCATTTTTGTGGCCGTGCTGTGCAATACGGTCCTGGGCCTGTTTTTGCTGCCCCGTCTGGCCATGGCACAGCATGGGCGTGGCTTGTTCCGCGGCTGGTATTGGTTTGACCAGAAGTTTGCCCTGTACGGCTGGGTGCCCCTGGCGATCGGCCTGCTCGCCTGGGATTACTTCATCTGGAAAGAAGCCCGTCCTAAGGTTAAGGGTTGGTTCACGCGAAAATTGCTGACGTTCTCTCTCGCCGCTGGAGTCGCGCCGCTGCTTCCCTGGTGGATCCCCGCGGGACAACCTCCCGCGCAATTCTTCGATATGATCGGCCGCTACCAAGGCGTTCCAATCCTGTTAGCTTGGGGCGTAGTTTTGATCGTAACCATTCTCCTTTGTATTGATCCAGAATCACGCGACTACTTGCTGGGGCATGGACGGACGCTAAGCATCGTCAGCACAGCAATGCTGCTCGTCGTGCTAACGATGACGGTCGTCGGCTGGTCGCTGACGTACTGATTCAGCGCCCTTCCAGAACTGCAATCGGAAGGTCCGAGTGCCTTCACTTAATTTCCATTTTCGAATTCCCTATTGCTGCGTCGCTCGCTCGATGAAACCAGCGATTTGGTGGTGCAAGCTGACGCGGTCCTGGTCATGCAAGTACATCATATGGCCCGCGTTGTAGTAATCCTCCTTGATGTTCTTCTGTAAGGCTTCAGGAAGTCCTAGGTGCTCCATCGTGAATTCCGTGGCGAAAAAGGGCGTGGCCAGATCGAAATAGCCATTCTCGACCTGCACCAGCAGCCGAGGGTTCGTGATCATGGCCTGGGCTAGATCCTGATCGACGTTGGGTGCGCCGGGGAAAAACCGTCTCGGCCCACCCTCTTTGCGAACCCAGTTCCAATTCCCGCCTCCGCTGGTGTTGTGATAGACCTTGTCCTTTCCGAATTTTAGTTCGTCGTGGTTGTAGGAATTGATCAGCGCAGTGAACGCGCCTCCTACGGCGGGCCCTTCGGGATCCCCCTGAGCGTTTTCCTCGAGCAGATCGTAGGTGTACCCGGTGAAGCGCGCGTCAATCCTTCCTGTGGTCAAACGCGAACCGCGCTGCAATTCTGCGCGGAACTGGCTGAGGTTCACGCGCAGATCGGCCTTGATCAAATAATCCTCGCTCAAGCCGGTGAAGTAGGAAACTTTTTTGGCAACGGCAGCTTTCTCGCCGCCAGAGAGTTCTCCGCCCTTGAATAGCGCAGCGGCGTAATCTCCCTGCGCGAACTTGCGCGCTTCTTCAATGAATCCTGGCAAATCGGCAGGGCGATCTTTCAGGAGTTTGTGGTACCAAGCTGTCGCCGCGTAGCTCGGCAGATAAAAGATAAACGGCCGGTCATCGCCGGGCGCAAACGTGAGCGAGGCCAGATCGAGTACGGAAGAAATCAACGCGATGCCGTTCAAGTGCACAGTGTCATGCGATTGCAGATAATTGCCGAGGGCCGCCGAGCGGAACGTTCCGTAGCTTTCCCCAATCAGAAATTTGGGGGAATTCCAGCGGTCGTTGCGGCTCAAGTAGGTGACGATGAACTGCGCGAAAGCATCCACGTCTTCGTCGATGCCATAAAAGTCTTTGTTTTCCGCTTTGCAGACTGCGTGACTGTAGCCCGTCCCCATCGCATCAATGAAAACCAGATCCGTTTTGTCCAGCAAGCTCTCGGGATTGTCCACCAGCCTATACGGCGCAGGCGGAGTAAACGTGCCATCGACGGTGTAAACCCGGCGCGGGCCAAACGCCCCCATGTGGAGCCACATGGTCGCCGATCCTGGTCCGCCGTTGTATAGGAAGGCAATCGGACGCACGCTTAGATCCCTCACATCGCTGCGCGTGTATGCGGCGGAGTACATCAATCCGGTGGACTCGCCTTTTTCATTTTTGAGGAGCGTAGTGCTGGCGGTGGCTTTGTAAGGAATGGTTTGGCCTCCGATCTTGATGGTGTGATCGGTCACGGAAGTTTCTTCTTTCGACGTCGCCGCGTCGCACTTGTCTGCAGGCTTTGCTTCCGGGGCCCTCGCTTCCCTATCCGACGTCTGGGCCGCAAGCGGCGCGCCGTTCGCGCACCACAAAAGAATTCCGGCCGCACAAAGATACAAGCTCTTTTTCATGTCATCGCTCCCTCAAAGAATTCTTGCTGGCTCTCCGTCTATCTTGCGGCGAGATTCTATGCCGCTAGGCAGGTCGAGTCAAAGGCACGAGCAAAGCGGTGGCACTGCTTGCAACTGTCCGAAGGCTTCCCCTCTCACTTCCAAATTCTTCACAAGCCCTTGCCTACGGGCCGTTTGTGTCGATGAAACTGACAACGATGCGGCTGAATTCTTCTGGTTTTTCCAGGTACATCAAATGACCGGCATCGCTAATCACCACCCGTTTTGAATCAGGAATGCCCGCCTCGATCGCTCCGGCGTGAGCATGCACGTCCGGAATGTCCGCATCGCCCACGAGGATGAGCGTAGGAACGCGAATTTCCTTCAAGCGATGCAGCGCCGCTTGCGTCGGCCGCGCATAGTCCGAGTGCGTCATATCCTGCGGATTGGCCGTAAGTAAATCGAGCAGGCGTTTCTTGGCAGCGTCGTGCCCTGCCGCAAGCAGGTACTTGTCTTTGGCCCAGTTGGCGAGGCCGCCCGGGACATCATTTTTCTCAAACGGCCGGGAATTGCTCATGCCACGATTGAGAAAATGGTCGCTGTATGGAAGGCCGCTAACTACCGCCCCCACCAGGATGAGCTGACGGACTAGCGCAGAATATTGCAACGTGAAATCAATAGAGAGTTCGCCCCCGTGGGAACTGCCAACGAGAACGGCGTGGTTCACTTTCCGATTGCCGAGGAGCGCCGCGAGATCTTCCGCTTCGGTGTACCACGTCGTCGAAGCCGGTGAGCGGCCATAGCCACGGCGGTCGTAACGAATGGTGTGGAACTTCTTGCAGAAGGTGGGCCAGACATCGTCCCAGACGGCGGAATGCGCGATGCCATCATGGATTAGAATGACGGCGTCAGGACCGGTGCCGCACTCCTCGTAGTAGATTTTCCCCGCTTCGACGTCCACAAACGATCCCGGTCCGGGTCTTGCCGCCCCAGGTAAGTCTTGTGGCTTCGCTTGGCACCATGCGTTCGGCCCAAAACAGAGAGCGGTGAGAAGTATCAGAAAACGCTTCATAACCATCCCGCGTCCTCCAGAAACATGCAATCAATTCCCCTAGAACCGACCTTGGCTGATCCATGAGCCAACTTCAGCTTCCACCGAAAAGGCACGGTCAGGATGCTCTTCGTACCGCGCGCCCAAATCGTAGGCGTTGATTTCGAGTGGAATGCTGTCGTAACCGCCACCATTGAGAAAGCCTCGCACATAGAGTTCGGCAAAGCGCGGGACGCCAAGCTGGCGATATTGTTCGACGTGAACGAATTCGTGAAACAAAAGACCGTCAGAAAAGGGCTCATGGGAGACCACTACATCCTTGAACGTCACCGCAGCCATGCGCGCGAAGTCCGGCAGGTTGGAAAATCCCAGGCCTTGCAGCATCGCGTAAAAACCGGGATTCCCGATTCTTTCCTTCTCCAAGACCACGACCTGAGTTGTTTCCAGCAAATCGGAGCGAAAAAACGCCCCAATTGCCGCTCTCTGCGTGTTCGATAACGTTGCGGAGCGTCTCAAGAAACGATCGCGCTGGCTCGCGATGTAGTCGGCAACAGCTTCAGAGACCAGGTTGATTTGTTCGGGAGGAAGCTGAGGCATACCCATGGCCAGACAGCTTACTCATTTATCTTTCTTTTTGCATCGATGCATGAGGTGCCGAGCCGTGCCACAAGTGGCAGAGAAACGAACTCAAAAGCACATTAAGATAGACCGCACGGGTGGAGCATGGTTGCCCATTGGAGAAAAGGAATCTATGTCCGGCAAAATCTTAGCAGTGATGTTGGTCATCGTTCTCTGCGCGGTAGCGTGGGCCGGACAGACAAGGACGGTGCGGGAACAACCTGTTAGCCTGCATCCAAGAAATCCGCACTGTTTCTTATTCCGCGGAAAGGCTGTGGCGTTCATCACCAGCGGCGAACATTACGGAGCAGTCCTGAACGCGGACTTTGACTATCGGCGCTACCTCACAACCCTGAAGTCAGACGGCCTCAACTACACGCGCCTTTTCGGCGGCAGCTACGTCGAAGTGCCTGGGAAATCCTTCGGCATCCTGCGAAACGATCTAGCACCCGCTCCCGGAAGATTCATTGCACCGTGGGCACGTAGTGAGACACCGGATTACGCAGGCGGCGGAAACAAGTTTGATCTCGATCGCTGGGATGCAGAATATTTCAAGCGGTTTCATGATTTTCTCGCGAGCGCTTCAGAACGCGGGATCATAGTCGAGATCAGCCTATTTTCATCGCACTACGGCGATGCCCAATGGGATCTGAGCCCTTTTCATCCTGGGAACAACGTAAACAAAACGGAAGCGATGGATTGGAAGAAGCTGCATACGTTAGAAAACGGAAACGTCCTCGCGCATCAAGAGCGGTATACACGCAAGCTGGTACGCGAAGCCAATAAGTTTGACAACGTGGTCTTCGAGATTCAGAACGAGCCCTGGTCCGACCGCCCCGCTCCAGGAGGTGTAATCGGAACCGTCAATCCGTTCCTGCAACCACCCGTCAGAGATCGATTTCCGAACGTCGCCGAAGTGGCAGACGACCTTTCCTTGGCATGGCAAACAAAGGTCGTAGAGTGGATCACGAATGAAGAATCAACGCTCCCCAACAAGCATCTCATCGCTCAGAACTACTCCAACTTTCGATTGCCGATCCGGCAGTTGTTGCCGCACGTCAGCATTGCTAATTTCCACTACGCCTATCCGGAAGCGGCATCCTGGAACTACGGCCTGGACAAAGCGATTTCTTACGATGAAACGGGGTTTATGGGGCGTGACGACGATTCGTACCGACGGCAAGCCTGGAATTTCATGTTGTCCGGCGGCAGCATCTTCGACGCTCTGGACTATTCCTTCTCTCCCAACCATGAGGATGGGTCAGATGCGGAACCGAATGGACCTGGTGGCGGGAGCAAAGCTTTGCGGCAGCAGTTGCACGTCTTGAGCGATTTCCTGCATGCCTTCAACTTAGCGGATTTTCATCCGGACACTCAAACTGTGAAGCACTCCGGGGGCACCATCGCCCGAGTCCTCTCGAATCCAGGCGACGAATATGGAATGTACTTTGATGGGGACGGTCCGGCAGAGATGACGCTCGATTTGCCCGCAGGCCACTATTTGGGCGTTTGGGTAAACGTCCGAACGGGCGGCACCGAGCGTACGGAAGACTTCCAAGCTGCCGGGAAAGTGATCGTCCTGCAATCTCCTGAATTCAAGAACGGGATCGCATTGCGTCTGAAAAGAGCGCCACGTTGAGAATCGCTTCGCTCAGCCCTTTTTTCTTTTTTCATTTTCAGCAATGCGGGCTTTCACGATCTTCTTAATAAGAGTTGCGGACAGCGGCTTGTCCACCGGAAAGCGAATCGTGCCTTTGGAGGTTTGGAATTTCTTGAGTTCGTCCTGAAAAGTCGCGATCACCCTCCCGCTCCCGGGAAAGAAACTGCAATGGTCGGAAAAAGCCGCGAACCAGACCAGCGCGCCCTTGTACTTGAACGAGGGCATCCCATAGCTGATGGCCTCGGTGGCCTCCGCCGGCACAACTGACCGAATCGCCGCGCGAATCTTTTTTAAGGTACCGCGCGCGGGCTCGGGAACGGCCGCGAGATATTCGTCTGTGTTCGTCGGAGCAGCACCGGCTTTTGCTTTTTTCATGAAGGGAATCCTTCACCGTAGGCCTGCTGCAAAGCTTTGATCTCAATTTTGTTCATCTGAAGCATCGCTTGCAACACTCTCTTCGCTTTCTCCGGGTCTTTGTCGTACAGCATCTTGCCTAAAGCCAACGGAATAATCTGCCAGGATAATCCAAACCTGTCCTTTAGCCAGCCGCATCTTTCCTTTTCTCCGCCTTCGGACAACTTTTCCCAAAGTTCGTCGACTTCTTCCTGTGTTTCACAGTTCACGAAAAACGAAATTGCCGGCGTGAAAGTGAATTGCGGACCGCCGTTCAGCGCGAGAAATTCTTGCCCATCGAGTTGGAAGGTCCCGCTCGTGAATCGCCCACCCACTCGAGAAATACTCACGATTTTTGAGTTCTTGAAAATAGAAACATAAAAATTCATGGCTTCTTCGGCTTTGTTGTCGAACCACAGGAACGGCCTGATTTTTTGCATTTTGTTTTCCTCGTCGCTTTCCTAAACTTCTCCTCACTTCAGGCTTCAACAGTTGACGCCAATTGCTTCATGCGAAGCATGCCCCCTACCCAGGCGGTCGGCAACGCGAGCACCACAAGCGCTAGCGGATACCAGTGCGGCCCGAAGGCGGGTCCTTTATTCCATGTCGTCACCGCGCCCGCAGCGCTTACGGCAAGGCCAATGAAGCCACCTATGAGGGCATGTAGCATGGGGCGATAAGGCGCCAGTCGCGCCGTAATGTAGCTGCTCAGCACTCCATAAACCGTGCGATAGATAGTTGCCAGCAGGAGCGCTCCATCGTACCCGGTCATCGATGCGCCCCACGGCGGAAAGACGCCAACCTTGTGCAGCACTTCGTCGGTCGCAAGAGTGATGGCAACGTCCACGACCATGCCAGCAAGTACAGCCAAAGTGCTTCGTCCAATCCGGCGCGGAGCTTGTGGTTCGCTCATCATTGTCCCGCCCCTTTTTCGATCCCCTGCGCGGGCAGCGACGCCAGCAATTGCTCCATCCGGTCGTAGCTCATAGCCACACCGTGCTCCATCGGAGTCTTTAGAACGCCATCGCGGGCTTCGCGCGACTCGTACTGCACCGTGAGGGTCAGCGTCGTGATAACGCCCTGCTCCGCGAGAACGTACGTTACGAGCGACTCGCCCGGGTACCACGGGTCGTCAAATCTTTCCGTGGCGACGAACCGCTCTGGCGGCGCGAGCTCCCGGCAAACACCGCGTGTGCCCATTTCGGCTCCGTCGGGGCCGCGCCATAGAAAGCGATACGCTCCGCCGACCCGCAAATCAATCTCGCAGACCGGCATCGTCCAGCCCGGCGGCCCAAGCAGCCACTTCTTGACGAGTTCCGGCTTGGTTAAAGCGTCGAACACCAGGCGGCGAGGAGCGTTGAGGACGCGCGTCATGGCGATCTCCCGTTCGCTGGGTGTGGTCACTTTCAGATTGCCGGTGTTTTTCATCTCTCTTCTCCCTCATCGCCTTTTGTGCGTATGTTTTTTCCTGGGCACTTTGAGTTCGGTCGCTTTTAGCTCGCCCAGAACAGCATCGAGACGCTGGAAGTTGTCCTCCCACAGTCGCCGGTAGCGGTCCAGCCAGCCTTCAAGCTCACGGAGTGGTTCCGGGCGTAGGGCGTAAATGCGCCGCTGCGCGTCCACGCGAACGTCAACCAGCCCGGCTTCGCTTAAAACGCGTAGATGTTTTGAAACTTGCGGCTGCCGGAGGCGCAGGCGGTCGACCATGTCGCCGACAGGGCGAGGACCGTCAAGCAGGAATTCGACGATCTGAAAACGGTTGGGCTCGGCGAGGGCGCGAAAGGTTTCCAGCATGGCAAGAACGAATATGCTCCAACACGAATATTCTTGTCAAGGAATATTCTTAAGAGAGAATATAAGAGAACGGGTTTCACAAACCGGGGAAAGTTCCCATCTTCCTCTGTTGATTCAAGAAAGTTTGGGAGAGAAGTCCGTCATCACCATAAACGTGGAATCAATCTTCTCGACAAGCTTGCCATTGGCTTCCGATTTATCCCGCACGCTCTGCCATTCGGGATCATCGCGAAAGGCCTGCCAGTTGGCGGTAGCCACCTCACGGCTGGGATGCGCAAGGATGTAAACGAGGGTCTTGCCCTTGAGGGGATCGTCGGTCGGCGTCCAATACGCCACGTTCTTTATCCCATGCTTCTCGAACAGTTTTGTAGTGTGATCGCGAAAACGCCTCAGCAAATCGTCGAGCTTGCCTTCGTACGCATGGTAGATGCGCAGTTCGTAAACGGTTGTCGCCGACGTTCCGGCGCCAGTCTTGTCTTGAGCCGAGGCCATCCAGTTAGCTCCAGGAAACAAAGCCACAACAGGAAGTGATTGAAGCAAGTCGCGTCTTTTCATGGCAGGGATTCTAGCAGAGGTTTTGCACGATTGGCAGGGGTGAAACCGCGCGTTCTCAAGTCAAAGCCGGGACTCTTTGGCAGCAACCGCGAAAAGTAGGGGCACCGTCCCGTTGCTCTAGAAGGAAGTGCCCCGGCCTGGAGCAATCAGCCGCCCGCGTCGCTGTCCTCGGAGGCATTCCAACGACAGCCATCGCGGGCATCTCTCCATTTTTATACTGGAGTAAAAGCTAAACTGTAGCCTAAGTCCCGTCTGTTCAATATTGCACACTATTTGAACCGCACTCGGCGATCCGACTCAATGGTGCTCGGCTCACCTGTACTAATGATCAGGATACTTCTAGTGGACAGCTTCGCCCACGCTTCTTGCGCGCGAATCGCAGCGGCGTTCCAATGGAATTACTATGAGAAACACCAAACTGTCGTTTGTTTCCGCGATTTTGCTGTCTGCATGCTTCTCTGTGCCGTCCTTCGCCCAGCAGCCAGAGCGAGTTTTCAATTGGCAACGCGGCAATCAAGAGGATGTGCGATTGGACCCCGCGAACTATCACGCCGGACAGACGTATCACGCGGGCGGAGACGGCGGCAATATGCAGGTGGACGTCAAATCGCAGCTGCCGGTTACGATCTTCCTGGTGCGCTCCGAGGAGTGGAATGCGGCGCTGCAACATCCCGAGATCCTGAACAACCTGCAAGCAATATGCACCAGAGAACATGTGGTGGAGTCCAGATACTCTTGCTTCGTGCCCCCCGTGTCGATGACGCTCATTATCCGCGACGAACGATATAGCCCTGAAAGTACCGATCACGCCGTGTTTTCCGGACTCGGCGCCGTCCTGGACCCGAACAGTAGGGTCGAGCGCACAGTGGGCGCGGGAATCACGGGAATCGAAGCAATAGTGGCGGGGCGGGAAGCGGCCAAGCGGCAGTTCAAAGCGCCCAACGACGTGCATGTCCAATACTACCGTTGGGATTGCGTCGAGAATTGCGTTCAGCCTGAGTTTCAGTGGACCTGGCAAGTCAAAGAGAAATATCAGTTGTCTTCGTTCCTGAAAGTGTATGCCGGATTCACGCCGGACCATGATGCTGCACAGGTCAGCATCAAGATTAAGTCCCCGGTGCCGATGGTAGTGGCCGTGATCCCGTCGGACATCGCCATTCAATTGCATGCCAAGCCGGAAATGTTCGAAAACGCGCTGGAGAAGAATCCCTGCCAGCAGCGTGGCATCCAGTCCATGGAATTCCAGTGCACCTTCAATCAGGCCGACGGCCCCCAGTCTTTGATCGTCGTCCCCGAAGACACCTCGAGAGTGCCCCACAAAAAGGCCGAAATCGGGATGCAATTCGTAAAGTGCATCGCCAACTGCCAGCTCCTCGAAAGCAAACGGTAAGACGTTACTAACTATAAGCGCGGATCAACGGGCTCGGTTTCAAGAGCGAGGACGCCGAAGACACATTCGTGAACTCGGCGCAGTGGCTCGTAACGTATAAAGCGCTCCAAGGATTCAACACCAAGCGCGAACTCACGTTGGGCAAGCGAGCGCTTGCGGCCGAGGCCGCGTGAACGTAGCCGCTCCAAATGTTCAGGGAGGGTGTATTCGGGGCCATAGATGATGCGGAGGTACTCTCGGCCGCGGACCTTGACGCCCGGCTGAACGAATCCGCGACGCCCTTTTTCGATGAAGCGCCACGGTTTCACAACCATACCTTCGCCTCCACGCTCCGTATGTTCAGTCCACCAGTCAATGGCGCTTTGCTCGCTAGATGCATCGACGAGATCTACCTTGCGATTTTGAGTGGCTAGCAACAGGCGCGGCTCTGCGGCGCAGAGAGCTACGAGTGTCTCCATATGCCACACGTGATCCCTGTCAAAATAGGTGCGGCCTTCGGAGGCCAGCAGATGAAACGGTGCAAGCTTCAGGTCGTCGAGAGACTGCACCGGCCAGCAATAGCGGCGATAGGCGGCGATGAAACGATCAGTGAGCGATGCGCGCTCGCGAAAACGATCACGCAGTTGAGCGATTTCCGGATCTGGTGACGCCGCTCGATCCAATCCGCTAAGCGCTTCCTGAAAGGCAGCGTGCGCCGACGCACCGACTGCAGCGTATTGGCGGCGGAGCAACTCCTGTGCCTTGGCAGACCAAGGCATCAGTTCAGCGTCGAGGCAGAACCAGTCGGACTTAACTACATCCCAGAACGACACTCGATCGGCAGCCTCGCGAATTCGGCCAAGAAACTTAGCTTCCATGTCGCTCGAATCGAAGAATCGTCGCCCCGTTCGCGTGTAACAGATTCCGATTCCCTCCCCGATTACGCCGAAGCGCTTACGGGCAACTTCCTCGTCACGACAAAGAATGACGACGGCACGCGAGCCCATGTGTTTTTCTTCACAAAGAACAGTCGGAACGCCTTCGTGACGAAAATAGGCAAAAGCTTCGGCAGGATGCTCAAGCAAACCAGGTTCGTGACTGGTCTCAGTAGGACTCATGGTAGGCGGAAGGTAAATCAACCATTTTGGATTGACAGCGAACCGGCTCATCACTTCGAGCGCAGCCATCGCATTCTCGGCGGGAATCGTAATTTTGGAATGCAAACGCGTGCCTATGAAGCGCTTGCCAATAACGTCCTCTAGATCAAGCAAGTCATCATACGCCTGTTGAGCACTGAGCTCTGGCGTAACCGCCGCAGGCTGGAGTGGACGAATCGGCTGGTAGTAAACACACTCGGCAGGAACAGAAACGAGCTCTTTCTCAGGATAACGAAGCGCGGTTAACTTTCCTCCGAATACGCAGCCTGTATCTATATTGATCGTTCGATTGAGCCATTCGGGCTCGGGAATCGGGGTATGACCATAAACGACCGTGGCCTGCCCACGATAATCCGCGGCCCAGTTGTATCGAACGGGAAGGCCGAATTCATCCACCTCGCCGGTGGTTTCGCCAAAAAGTGCGAAGTCGCGGACCTTTCCAGAACCGCGCCCTTGCATTTCCGCTTTCATGCCTGCATGCGCGACGACGAGACGGCCACCATCAAAAACGTAGTGGCTGACCAAGCTGTCTAGAAACTTGGACACTTGTCCTTGGAATTCGGGGGGCTCTTTGTCGAGTTGCTGCAGAGTTTCGGCGATGCCGTGGGTCAACTGAACATCTTTCCCGCGAAGTTTGCGCAAGAGCTTGATGTCGTGATTGCCCGGGACACAGTAAGCATGTCCTTGCTCAACCATCTTCATGACCAATCGCAACACTCCGGGAGAGTTTGGTCCCCGATCGGCAAGATCGCCGAGAAAGGCCGCTTTTCTGCCGGCTGGCGGAGAAAATGTCACCTTGTCACCGGCCTCCCCGTTGCTGGGTGCCGAGGTGTAACCAAGCTGCGTGAGGAGCGCGATCAGCTCGTCGTAGCATCCGTGAACATCACCAATAATGTCGAACGGGCCGGATTCCTTCTTTTTGTTGTTGTAGAGCGGCACGCGCTCAAGAACGATGGCATCAGCTTCTTCCGGTGAAGAGAGAATGAGGACATGCCGGAAACCTTCGCGCTCCAGCCCGCGAAGAGAACGGCGCAAGTTCTGCAGCTGGCGATGCGCGACATGATCGCCGAGCCGACGGTCCGTGCGGACTCTGTTTCGGTCCTGACAAACTCTCTCAGGCATGTTCAGGACGATGGCAACGGGCAAACAGTGGTATTGCCGCGCTAATTCGATGAGCGGCTTGCGGTCTTCAGGCTTTACGTTGGTGGCATCGGCTACTGTCAGGCGGCCCGCGGCTAAGCGTTTGGCAGTAATGAAGTGCAGGATTTCGAATGCGTCGTCGGTAGCAGACAATTCGTTTGCATCGTCGGAAACCAGTGCCCGGCAGTAGTCAGACGAAATCACTTCAGTCGGCAAGAAATGCTTCTTCGCAAACGTGCTCTTGCCCGAGCCAGAGGCACCGATCAACACGACAAGCGACAAATCCGGAAATGTGAATTTCTCTTTCATCAGGAACTAACCATTCGACCGCCGGAAAATCGCCATCTGTGTCGGCGCGCCGAGCACTGCGTCGACTTCGCCGACCGGCAAGAAAGAAACGGGGTAACCATGCTGAGTGGCCACTCGATCCGCCCATGATTGAAACTCTTGTCGAGTCCATTCGAAGCGGTGGTCCCTGTGGCGAAACGTGCCGGCTGGCATCGTCTCGAACCTAGTGTTGTACTCGCGATTGGGTGTGGTCATAACGATTGTCGAAGGTTTGGCACACTCAAATAAGACGCGCTCGAAAGCGGCTAGCCGCGGCGGGTCAAGATGCTCTACGACTTCGACGACGGCAGCGGCGTCATATCCGGCCAGCCGCGCGTCGCGATACATCAAAGAACCTTGCATGAGCTTGATGCGTTCACGCTTTCGGGGTGGCAAGGAATCCAGACGGAGGCGCTGCGCAGCTTTCTCCAGAATGCGCGGGGAGACGTCAACGCCCACTATTTCGCTAAAGGAGTTGTCGGCCAGCAGCAGAGAAAGCAAACGTCCCTCACCACAGCCAAGATCGAGAACTCGCCTCGCGCCCGACTGGCGCAGCGCAGCTAGAACCGACCCCATGCGCTGCTGATTCAGGCTGATTCGCTCTTCCAATACGATTTCTTCAGCGGCCTGAGCTTCGGCGATCTCGTCTGGATCGTCGTCCTCTTCCATGAGGCGCGCCATTGCCTCCCGCATAAGCCGATGTTGGTACTTCAAATAGCGGCGCGTGATCTCTTCACGCTCCGGGTGCGTCGAGAGCCAACCCTGGCCACGCCGCAAGAGTTTTTCCACCTCGTCTTTGCCAACCCAGTAATGCTTTTCGTCGTCCAGCACTGGCAGCAAAACATAGAGATGTTGAAGAACATCCTGCAACCGCTTCTTCGTTGAGAGCGCGACACTCCAGTAGCGGCTCTCGCCCCACTCCGGAAACTTTTCATCGAGCACATGGCGGTTCGCGGTGAGTTCGTAGCCGAGTGGTTCGAACAGTCGGCGAAGAAACGTCTCGCCGCCTCGACACGGAATCACGGCAATATAGACTTCCAGAGGGAGTTCAGCGTCCGCCAGCTCCTGTTTCACTTTGCTTCGGCCAGTGAGCGCTGTTCCGAAAGAACGGGCTAGTGCCACGCTCGTGAACGATGAGGATACGTAAGGCCGGTCGTTGACGTATTGGTTAAGCAGTCCTCCCTCCCCGGAAGGGCCACTAGGCTTTCGAACAAGATCGATAGGGTCGACTTCGATCAAGAGTGCAGCCGTGCACCGATTCTCTGTTGCTTCTGGATAGAACACATGTGCTTTGCCAAAGGACAATGCGACGGAATGGAGTTTGCCTGGGCGTTTGTGAAGAAGATAGCCGAGGTCCGTGGCAGGTTTGTGGCTCGTTGTGATGGTGAGATACATAAGCGGCAATTGTACCGAGAGTTCGGGATGGAAGCGAAATACACCCTGGAGACTGCGGGGTTGGCCGAATGGCGCTGAATCAGAAGCAGAAAGAGGTCCCACCCTGAAGAATCACAGATGAGACCTCTCGCTGAATAAAGTGAAGTGATAAAAACGCGATTTGTTAAAATCCTGCGGTTATGCCGCGCCTATTCGTCGTCCTCGTTGTGGGCCACGACTTCTCCTCGCACTTCGCCGCCGGGGAACATCGTGGTGTGCAAGTTGGCGTAGGCGTTGTGCGTACGGATAGCGCGGATTACATCGGCGAAACTGCCGTTCGGAGCGGCGGGGATCCCTTGCGCTGCTGGCCCGACGATGTCCGCAGCAGTGATCGTGCCGCTGGCCATTCCTGAAGTGGCTTGAGTGCATGCTGGCTTTCCGTCACCGCCGCACAGGAACACCATCACCCCGCCGTTTACCTTGGTGGGACCGAAGTGGATGTGGCTGAACAGAGGCAGGGTCGTCAGACCGCTCCATTTCAGCGTATAGGTAATGGTTGTGCCATCGGCGCTGATGGTTCCGCGGAACTCCGCCGATCCCTTACTGTTGGTGGGCGGGACTTCGCCCAACCCAATCATGTGGGCGGAAATAGTCATGGCGTCATCGCTCTTTGCCTTGGTGGAGTAATTGCCGAACAACAATACAGCTATGGCCGCTAGCGCGGCACACACAAACAGTTTTTTCATTTCTTGCTCCTTTATTTAGGCACCAAGGACTCTCTCGCCGAACAGGGATGGCGTGGGGTGGTGTGGCAATCCCGTTCGGCTGAAGACAACTCTGCATTAGGCTATACCAGCGGCCCGCAGTGAGTGTCAATAGATTGTTAATTGTCGAGTGGGCGCGGCGTTCAGGAGCAAGACGTGAAGAACAGGATCACACAACGCGACGAGAAGCCCAGGTTATAAGCCTTTGGATTGGCGGAAGGCGCGCACTACGACGGCGGCGTCCTGGTGCTGCGCGTCGACGGCATAGTTGAGGCGGCGGATGTCGGAGGCAGAGAGTTTGCCGGCGAGATCGGCGAGCGCGGCGCGGAGTTGGGGGAATTGCGCGAGCGTGGATTGGCGGACGATGGGGACGGCGTCGTAGGGTGGGAAATAGTGACGGTCATCTTCAAGAGCGACCAGACCAAGCGAATCGATGAGGCCATCGGTGGAGTTTCCGGCGACGATGTCGACTTGATGATCGACCAACGCGCGGTAGATGAGCCCGAGGTCCATTACTTTGGGCGATTCGGCGAAATGAAGATCGTAGCGGCCGCTCCAGCCGCGGAAGCCGTCGGGACGCTCGAGAAATTCGTAGCCGACTCCGGCGCGCCACTTGGGGGCGACGCTCGCGATGTCGGAAATTTTTTGCAGATGGAGATTCTTTGCGTCGTCGCCGCGGATGACCATGGCGAACGTATTCTCGAAGCCGAGCGGCTCGGTGACTTCAAGTTGGAATCGATCCGAGTACTGCTGCTTGACGCGGTCGTAAACGGCATTCGAGTAATCGTTCTGTGCAGCGCTTTTGTTATATGAATTGGGGGATTCGTTGAGCACGGCAGTCAGCGCAGTGCCCGTGTATTCGACGTAGAGATCGAGTTCGCCTGCAAGCAGCGCTTTGTGAACGAGGAGGCTTCCTCCAAGATTGGTTTTTCTAATGACCGGAATACCGGTCTTCGCTTCGATGTGCTGGGCGAGCAGTTCAGCAAGGATGACTTGCTCAGTGAAAAATTTGGAGCCAATGGTGATTTTGGATTGCGGAGGCTTGTTGCAAGCGGAACCAAAACAGAGGGCGATCAGGAGACAGAAGAATCGGAGCGGAACGCTGTGCATTTTAAGTGACTTTCAGTCTGCGCTCAAGCAGGCCGAGAAGAAAATCGGCGAGCAAGGCGAGCAGGGCGGCGGGGATGGCGCCGGCAAGGATGAGCGCGTCGCTGACCAGCGCAACACCTCGGAAGATAAATGTGCCGAGGCCTCCGGCACCGATGGCCGCAGCGATAGTGGCAACGCCTATGGTGATGATGGTAGCCGTCCGAATGCCTGCGAGTATGACGGCGAGCGCGAGCGGGAAGCGCACGCGGAAAAGAATTTGCGCGCGGGTCATGCCCATGGCTTCGGCGGCTTCGAGAACGGCAGGGTCGATGCCGGTGAGCCCAACGTAAGTGTTACGCAGGATGGGGAGAAGCGCGTAGAGAACGAGCGCGACAATCGCGGTGCGTTTGCCGATGCCGCCGATGAAAGGAATGGGAATCAAAAAGCCGAACAGGGCAAGGCTCGGAATAGTTTGGAAAACGCTTGCCACACCGAGAGCGATTGTGCGCAACGCCCGACGCTCCACGATGAACATGCCAAGTGGCACGCCGATGAGAATGGCGATGACCATGGCGATGACGACCAGCGTCAAGTGATCGAGAGTAGCGCCGACAATTTCCTCGCGATGCTCAGCGAAAAAGGTCCAATCGCTCATGCGGTGCCCACGCTTGGGCTCATCCACAGGCTCATGCGGGAGCCCCCGGCATCACATCGAGAGAGGACGTAAAAGCCCGGACTTCGGGATGCTCGAGACGGAGGAATTCCTGCGGCGAAGCGCTGGCGACGATCCGGCCGGCCTCCAGCAAAACGATGCGCGAGGCGAGCAGCAAGGCTTCGCGCAGATCGTGGGTGACAAAAACGATAGTCTTGCCCAGGCGCCGGGCCAGCGCGCTGAATTCGCGCTGAAGCTCGGCGCGGGTGACGGGATCGAGCGCGCCGAAAGGCTCATCCATCAATAAGATAGGAGGATCGGCGGCGAGGGCCCGAGCGACGCCAACGCGTTGGCGCTGGCCCCCGGAGAGTTCGCGAGGACGGCGATGGGCGAACTCGCCGGCGTCGAGACCAACCAGGTGCAGCATTTCTTGAACACGGGCAGCAGTGCGGGCGGCATCCCAGCGTTCCAAATTGGGAACGAGTGCCACGTTTTCAGCAACGGTGTAGTGGGGAAAAAGGCCAGCGTCTTGAATGACGTAACCGATGCCGCGGCGGAGGTGGATTAGGTCGCAATCGCGAGTCGAGCAGTCATCCACAAGGACTTGCCCCCCTGTCGGAAGTAACAGTCCATTGATCAGCTTGAGGAGAGTGGTCTTGCCGCTGCCGCTGCGGCCAAGAAGGACCAGCGTCTCACCCTCATGAACATCCAGGGAAATACCTGAGACGATTAAGCGTTTAAGAATATCGTTTATGTGGAAGGAGACTTCCCGGAACTCGATTTTTTTTCTATGAGAAAGTGGTGGTTTCGTATTCATTTCGATTGACAGCCGCAAAACCGGGAGCGACCATCTTAATGTACCTAGCCTCCCGACGCCGAATTTTGGCGCATCCTTCGCGCGGAATTTGCATCCAAGAGAAGGGGTAAAACGCCATGGGAGCAGTAGCCTCCGCTGTCCGCATCCGGCATGACCTTCATAGCAGATTACTAGACGCTCGCGCGCGCACGGATGAAATATTTCGCGTGGTTCGCGAAGAGGCCATTTATGACCGGCCTATTCCCGAACGTCACCGCCTTATTTTCTACGTGGGACATGTCGAAGCGTTTGACTGGAATCTCTTGGCCGATCGCGCGTTCGGTTTACGGCCGTTTCAACGGACGTTCGATCATCTGTTTGCGTTTGGAATTGATCCTGTAGATGGAGGATTGCCCTCCGATACGCAGGCAGATTGGCCGGCGCGTGAAGAGGTCGAGCGCTATAACCGGCGTCTGCGCGCGGAATTGGATCACGCGATCGAACATGCTCTGGAAAGGCCCGAGGAAGGCCACCCGCAACTAATCACCATGCTGGAAGTAGCCATCGAACACCGGCTGATGCATGCGGAAACGCTCGCGTACATGCTGCACCGGCTGCCGAGCGGACGAAAGATCGGCGGGCCAGAGATCGCGGCGTGGAAGACGCATCGCGTAAAGTCGCACTTGGTTGAGATCCCGGCTGGGGCCGCGACGTTGGGTCTGGATCGCATTTCCGGCGATGAATTCGGGTGGGACAACGAATTTGGCGCGCACGAAGTGCCGGTGAACGAGTTCGGCATCGAGAATTACAACGTAACGAATCACGACTATTTGCGGTTTATGCAAGCGGGTGGCTACGAAAACCGCTCGCTGTGGAGTGAGGAAGCCTGGGCCTGGAAGGCCAAGGAAGGTGTCGAGCATCCGATGTTCTGGAGGCGCGAAGGCAACCTTTGGATTTATCGAACCATGTTTGGCGAGATTCGCCTGCCTCTGGAATGGCCGGTTTATGTGAGCCACGCGGAAGGGACTGCTTACGCCAAATGGCTCGGCCGCAAGCTGCCGACCGAAGCGCAGTTTCATCGCGCGGCGTATGGAACGCCGAACAACGCGAAGGAACGAAGCTATCCCTGGGGAGAAGAAGCACCGAGCGCGGCAACGGGAAACTTTGATTTCAAGTCGTGGGATCCGTCGCCGGTGGGGGCTCACCCCGCAGGGGCGAGTGCTTTCGGCGTGCACGATCTTGTGGGGAATGGGTGGGAGTGGACGCGAACGGAGTTCGCTCCGTTTCCAGGATTCACCTCGATGCCCTTCTATCCCGGCTATTCCGCGAATTTCTTTGACGGCAAGCACTATGTGATGAAGGGTGGCTCGCCGCGCACCGCCACCTGCATGCTGCGGCGATCGTTCCGAAATTGGTTCCAACCGCATTATCCGTACGTCTACGCAACCTTCCGTTGCGTCGAGGACTAATCAAACCCAAGCTCGGGAGACCCCATGGCGACACCTGCACTGTCACTATCGCTACGGCATGTGCCTGCATTCGCGGCAGACGTGCGCGAGAGCCTCACTAAACCTGGTCAAAGAGAGCTGCCCTCAAAATATTTGTACGATGAAGTGGGCTCGGCGCTGTTCGAGGCGATTTGCGTTCTGCCCGAGTACGGCCTGACCCGTGCGGACGCTCGGCTGCTGGAAGAATACTCCGGCGAAATTGTGAGCCGATTGCCTTTGCCAGTCCGAGTGGCGGAGCTTGGCAGCGGCTCTGGAAAAAAGACGCGATGGATCCTGGAAGCCCTGTCGCGCCGGCAAAAAACGTACTACTACCCCATCGAGATTTCGCCGTCGGCGCTGGCGGCTTGCGCGAAGGAGCTTGGACAGATCGACATGGTAAGCATTGTCGGGTACGAACAGCCGTACCTGGAAGGCTTGCGAAACGTCGCCGAAGGTCGCGGCGGCAGAGACCATTTGCTGGTGCTGTTTCTGGGGAGCACCATTGGCAATTTCGATCGCGACAAGGGAGATGCGTTTCTACGCGAGATGCGGGCCATTCTCCGTCCCGGGGATGCGTTGCTGCTCGGCACGGACCTTGAGAAGAGCATAGAGCTGCAATTGCTGGCGTACGACGATCCCGCGGGCGTGACAGCCGCGTTCAATATGAATTTGCTGGCGCGCATCAATCGGGAACTGGGTGCGGATTTTGACTTGAGCTGCTTCGAGCACCACGCGCGGTGGAACAGGGTGGAACGCCGGATTGAGATGCACCTGCGTTCGACGCAACGGCAGACGGTACACATTCCCGCAGCGAGCCTGCGGCTGATGCTAGATGAAGACGAAACCATCTGGACGGAAAGTTCCCACAAATATCAAGCTGAAGAAATTCCGGAGATGGCAGCGCGCACAGGATTCCGCTGCGATGGGCAGTGGATCGACCGCGAATGGCCGTTCGCGCAGAACCTCCTGGTTGCGGAATAGCAGTGTGAGTGCTCCCGTAACCCATGTTCCGTGACCCGTAGGTCTTCTCGCACTGTCAGGCATCCACCCGGTCTGTACCCGAATAATCAGCCACCCTTCCCCCTGTTTTTAAAAAGTGTTCGTTCTAAAGGGAGTTAAAGCCTTTTGTTTTGATACACTTTTGGAAGTGTTGATTCTAATGGGACTTACATTGCACAAAATCGTGCAAAAGTGCGTGGACCGATACCTGCTCCCGATACAAAGGTTCGCCGCTAATGAAAAAAGCGGCAACTAGCTTTCCAAGAAAGCCACAGTTTTACCCAACAAGTACAGTAGCATATGAAGTATAAAGACGTATTTTGCGATTCGGGTGATTGCCATTTTACCTGGGAGGATAGAAGAGCTTAGACTGAATCGCCATGCCCGATTGGAATCGGATAATCGTGGGCGACGCCTTCAAGGTACCGTCGCACGACTTCAACTATTATCGTGATCTCTTCCTAATCTGGCCGTTTATGTTGTTCTCCGTCGCGGGAATCACTCAACTTTATGCCCCTGTTTCTCCCGCAGGACGCAGGTACGGATTCACGCTAGCAGCCTGTGCAGTCTTCCTAGTTTTACTCGCAAAAGAAAAACGTCTTCTAATCCTGGTGACGTGCCTCTACGTTGGGTTTCGTGTCGCAGTCCGACTCGTGCTGGGGCTCTTCTTCTTGCGTCACGATTGGCACCCTTACCTGCTGGCCCTTCTTGTTTCCGGCGGTGTCGCGCTCGTCGTTTTGAGGTTGTCCAAAGGCTGGCGTCCTAGTTATACAGGAAGTTCAGTTGGCAAAATCAGGATACTCAGTCTCTTGGTTGTCCTGACCTCTTTGGGCTGCACGGTCGCGATATTCAGATGGATTAAACCATAAACGAGGTTGCCGGAAACTGATGCGGGGGGAGTTCAGAAGGCTTCGATGCGCCAGACGAGGCGGGTGGACCAGGTCTTTTGGGTGGTTAGCGGGGGGCGCCAGAGGGCGAGGATTTGGGAGCCCTGGTAAACGCGCTCGAAGCCTTCTTCGGATTCGGAGACGGTTTCTATGGGGGCAACCCAGAATTCATCGACGAGCGGGGCGTGCAGGGCGACGCGGACGCGTTGCCAGCCGTCTT
Organism: Candidatus Acidiferrum sp.; assembly: GCA_035279725.1. Classification (GTDB taxonomy): domain Bacteria; phylum Acidobacteriota; class Terriglobia; order Acidiferrales; family UBA7541; genus Acidiferrum. The sequence goes on along the minus strand of DATEHF010000052.1, from coordinate 89,855 downwards.
CGATGCGCAGGATGGGGCCGGGCAGCACGCCACTGAGGCGGAGATTGTGGTGGCCAGCGGGCGTTTCAAAAAAACGGTCGGACTCAAGGGGAGCAAGGAAATTGATGACCGACTCGATGCCGACGGCGACGGGCTTCTCAAGATTCTCCTTCAGTTTCAGAGTGATATCGCAAGCGGCTTCAAAGCCGTTGGGGGCGGGGCTGAAGGAAAACTGCTTGAGGAGCAGGAGTTTGACGGTGGCGGAGTTGCTCTTGCCGAGCAGAGAGAGAGAATCCGAGCGGAAAAGTTCGGCTTCGTAGGGTGCGGAGTTTTTCACGGTATACACGCCGCCGGCAAATCCGGCGTCTTCGCGCAATTCGAGAGCTTCGTAGTCGGCGTGAGTGCGCGCGGGATCGAAAATCAAGACGCGGAAGGCATGGCGCGGCCAGCGGTCGTAACGCAAATATTTTTCGAGGCCCGGCTCCTTGACGCGGGTCTGTTCGTGAATCGAGATGGCGGCGCCAGCAGCCGGCTTTCCGGCGGCTTCGCGCAAGCGCGTGTGGTAGGCCTCGGGACGGCGCAGGATGGAATTGACGAGCGTGGCAGCCGAAGGCCGGAAGTCGAGTGCGGCCACAGTGCCGCCGTCGCTCGGCTTCAGGAGCACTTGCGCTTCGAGAGCGGTAAACAGCAGCTCATTGACGCCGTCGGCGTCATAGTCAAGGAGTTCGACGCGCGGGACGAGAGCGCCCGGAGTCAGTCGGTCGGCGATGGCTTCGGCACGGATGAGATTGCGCCAGGGATCAGTGCGGAGGTGCGGGGCGTAAATGCCGCCAAAAATGCCGTGCCAGTAGACGTCGTTGCACTGGGCGCGAAGGAGGAGGTCGCGCGCCTGCAACAATTCCTCAGTGGCTTTTGAGCCATCGTGGCGGACCGGCGCGGCGGCGAGGCGAGCGGAGACGCGCAGCATTTTCTTGTGCAGAAGATTGGATTCCGGATACTTGCGAAAAAAACCGCGCCAGGAACCGCCGCGAAGGAAGGATAGTATCTCCGGACGCGCGTTGAACTCTTTCAAGACTTCGTGGTAGCGCTGGCGGACGCGCGTGGGGAGCGCCCATTCGAGCATTTCCGTGTAAGAGGCAGTCGGAAGATCGGCGCGGCCGAGCGGCGAGTGCGTTTCCAGATAGTCGCCGGGCGTGGAAACCGTCAGCCAATCGGAGTTTTTTTCCAGTGCAGTAAAGAATTCCTCGAGCCAGCCGTTTTTGTAACAGTGTTCGTGCGTGCCGGGCCAGACGCCGAATTTTTCCATGTCATCGCCCATGGCGGCGACGCCACCGGGGTGTTTGCTTGCCGCATCGCGCAAATAGGCGATGACGTCCTCGACTTTTCCAAACGGAATGAGGTAACGGAGAGCTTTCTGTCCGGGGTAGAGCCAGACAGACTTGCCGCGGTCCTCGGCGATGTAGGAACCGAAAAGTTCTTCAGGCTCGAATCCGGCGGCCAGGAAATGCATGTCGTCCACAAGGGTGTAGGCCACGTTGGCGGCGGCTAGCGAAGTGGGAAGCTGAGGCTCCCAAACGCGCTCGGCAAGCCACGCACCGGACGGTGAGCGGCCAAAATGTTTCTCAAGATAGGCGGCCAAGCGGGTGATCTGTTCGCGCTGATCTTCAGGAGGAATCGACACGAGAATCGGCTCGTAGAAGCCGCCACCGACGAACTCCACTTGTCCGCTTTGGACCAAAGCTCTCAGCCGAGCAAAATACTCGGGGCGATTTTTCTCGATCCATGTGAGCAGCGGCCCGGAATAGTGGAGGCCCAGGTGAACTTTCGGATGCTCCTCGAGATGCTCAATAAAAGGAAGATAGGAAGTGTCGTAAGCCTTTTCGAGGACGTGCTCGAAATTGCCGCAGGGCTGGTGCGCGTGAATGAGCAGGGCGAGATGGAATTTCGCGGGCATGGGGACGTTTTTGTCTCTAATATCATAACCGACCCGGAGAGTTTATGAATTGCAGCCGCGCGGGAAGTGCTCAATCGCGGAGGTCGATGGAAGGCAGGCGGCTATGGGGTGGAGGCAGATTGCCCAGCGGAGTGTTTCAGTACCCAACCTGAGACGGCGTTCATGGCTTCCGGTGCCATGGTCTCCTCAAGGCTGCCGTATTCGTTGATGGAGCCAGTCGGGCAGTGCTGGAAGAGGTGGTTCAAACCGGGCAATTCGGTGGTTTGAAAATCCTTATTGCCGGCGTCCTCAAGGGCTTTCTGGATTTTGGGAAGATTCTCCCTGGATGGGACCTGGAGATCCTTTTCGCCGGTAAGAGCGAGGACCGGGCACGTGGTCTTCTGCAAGACGGGGACAGGATCGTAGTCGAGAAAAAAATGGAACCACGGCGAAGTCACGACGCGGAGTTGCGATTGCAGAGCAGCCGGTGGAAGCATAACGCTCATGCTGGTGGACTGCACGAGATCGGTCAGCTTTGCCTGCAGGACCGTGGGATCTTTTTCCTGGCGAACCAGGGCGTAGGTTTGCTTGTTGAACACACGTGTTCGTTCGACCTGGTCGTCGTCCACGCCGGAACTCTGGAGAATCAATTGCGACTGTAGAAGCAGCGTGTCTTCGCCGTTGAGCCCCTGACCAGCCAGAAGGACGATCCAAGCAACGCCGGCCGATCGCGAAGCAATCAGCGGCGCGATGAGCCCGCCTTCGCTGTGGCCGATAAGGCCGGTCCTCCTCGGGTCGATTTCTTTGCGCGCTTTCAAATAGGACAGGGCGGCTTCGGAATCCGAAGCAAAATCCTCGGTGGTAGCGTTGGCGTAGTCGCCAGTGGACTTGCCGATGCCGCGTTTGTCATATCGAAGAACGGCGATGCCTTTTCGAGTGAGATGATCGGCAAGAACTAGAAAAGGGCGATGGCCGACGATGGATTCGTCGCGGTCCTGGGGGCCGGTACCACCGATGAGGACCGCAGCCGGGAACGGGCCCGATCCGCGTGGCAGAGTTAGCGTGCCTGCGAGTGAGACCTTCGCTTTGTCGTTGACGAAGATGACTTCTTCTTCCTTGTACGGATAGGGCTTTACAGGATTTTGTGGGCGGACAAGATCGAGAAGCTGGTCGGAACGGCGGAAACTCAATTTCTGCTCGACGCCGTTTTGGGTCCAGTTTCCGGTGATGGCTGTTTTTGCTGCGTTGAGCGTGCCATCGTAGACGCCGGTCACTATGGGGATTTCGAAATGAAAGGCTGCGTCCTTCTGGCTAACCTTGATGGCGGGAAGGCCGCTTACTTGCTGATCGGGGCTATCGAGCGCGGCGACGAGTTGCTTCTGATCGTCGTGCGAGACATGCAATTGCAAGCGCAGGCGCATCCCATTGCCTTCCAGCGCGCCTTGCCATACTCCTTCAACAGGAAAATTCGCGTCGGAAGGTTTTTTTGCACCAGCACCGGCGGCTTGGCGATGAAAAACGAGTGCCAAGCTTACGCTGCCCTGCGTCCACCCACCGTTGATGCAGGAGTGATCTGGGGCGATTCTTCCCTCATAGGAAGCGCCCACAGAAGCCACATTGAAACGGAGAGTGGATTCTTTCTGGGTGAGGGCGGTGACTTCAATGCCGTAAACCCCCTGATCGAGGCTGTCGATGGTAGCTTTCAGCGAGCCGTCTTCTGACTTGGAAATGTGGAGAACGAGATGGAGGACGGCCTCACCGGCTTGCAGCGAACCCGACCAGTGGCCCTCGAGCGTCAGGGAACTGTGCTGCGGCGGAGGTTGGTGGACGGCTGGAGTCTGGCCGGAGGCTGTTGAGAAAACGGTCAGGGCAAAGAAAGCTAAGACCAGAGATGAATTTCCGAGCTTCAAGCAGGACCTCCTCAAGCCGCGCCTGAAATGGTAGATGATCGCCGAGACGAAAGAGTTGGCAAGAAGAAGGGCGGCACGCCGAAGCATGCCGCCCAAAACCGCATGAAGATCGAGTTTTGCCAAAAAGCCGAACTACTTTCCTTGCTTTGCGTACCAGTCGGCGTTGATGGGCGTGAAGCTGTTCCATTTTTCCGGAAGATCTTCGAGGGCGAAAATAGCGGTCACCGGGCAAACCGGGACGCAAGCGCCGCAGTCGATGCACTCAGTGGGGTGAATGTAAAGCTGCGTTTCAGATTCGAATGCCGGCTCGTCCTTGCGCGGATGAATACAGTCCACCGGACAGACATCCACGCATGCGGTGTCTTTTGTGCCGATGCACGGCTCGGCGATCACGTAAGCCATTAAGGGTCTCCTTTGTTCGGACAGTGGACCGGTGGCTCATCAGCAGGACAGCTCAACCGGCAAAAAATCCTTATATCATGCGGCTGCTGGGGACGACAAGCAGCTAAAGGAATTGTACGCGGAGGGAAGAGGTTTCTCAACCGGCAGGGGTACGGATAGAATGAAAGTGGAAGGAATGACCATGAGAATCCGGACTTGGATTGTCCTAGTTGGACTGCTGGCGGCCGCTACGGCGATGGCGTCGCCGCAAGCTACGAAGACAGCGACGCCGCGCGATCCTGAGATGATCGATTTGCAGGCTTACCAGAAATTGGTCGCGCAATACCACGGGAAGCCGCTGCTGGTGAACTTCTGGGCGACCTGGTGCGAACCGTGCCGGCACGAGTATCCCATGCTGAATGAACTAGCGCAGAAATATGCGCCGCAGGGATTGAAAGTCGTTGGCGTGAGCCTGGATGACGATGGCGATTTGATTTTGATGCGGCGCTTCCTGGCGCGCTACAAGCCGATTTTTCCGAACTACCGGAAAAAAGCCGGCGGAATTGAGACGTTCACTCAAGCAATTCTGCCAGGCTGGTCGGGATCGCTGCCGGTTTCTGTCTTCTATGGGAAAGACGGGCGGCAGGCCGGGCATGTGCTTGGCGAAGGCACGCGCGAAAAGTATGAAGCAGCGATCCAGTCGTTGCTGGCTTCAGGATCTAACTAGCACCGCTTCGCGGCATCCAAACACTGAATTCACGATTTGAAGCAGGAGAGAAACCATGATTCGCAGCGAGAATCTGCGCAGCGGGTACATTCAGGATGACGTAGAGGAATATCTCTACAAGCTGCTGCCGGAACGCGACGCGGTTGTCACGGAGATTGAAGAGTACGCGGCGGAGAATCGCGTTCCCATCATCGGGCCGGCGGTGGCGCGGCTGATGGCGCTGCTGGTGCAAGTTTCCGGGGCGAAGCGGATATTTGAGATGGGTTCGGCGATTGGCTATTCCACGATCTGGCTAGCGCGCGCGGCGGGGCCGAAGGGGAAAGTGATTTATACGGATGGCGATCCGGAAAAGGCACGCCGGGCAAAAGATTATTTTCGGCGGGCGGGCGTGGCCAAACGGATTGAAGTACGCGTGGGTAACGCACATGAATTCCTAAAAAAGACCACGGGAAAGTTCGATCTCATCTTCAATGACGTGGACAAGCGCCAATACCCGGAATCGTTCCGCGTGGCGCTCCCGAAGTTGAAGCGCGGCGGCTTGTTTATCACGGACAATACGCTGTGGTCCGGAAAGGCGGCGCGCCCGGCCGCTCCGGACGACGCTGATACGCAGGGGATTCAGGAGTTCAACCGCCTCGTCTACGCTTCGAAGGAACTCTATCCGGTGCTGATCCCGCTGCGCGACGGTGTCACCGTCTGCCGCAAAAATTAGCCGGCGCAGCGATTTTAGGAACGGAAGAAATTGCGGACCAGGAAGCCGAGGTTGGCGGGCCGCTCTGCAAGGCGGCGCATGAAGTAGGGGAACCAGTCCCTGCCATAAGGAATATAGATGCGAACGCGGTAGCCATCCTTGACGAGGCGGCGCTGCAAATCGGTGCGCACTCCGTAGAGCATCTGAAACTCGAAATCATCCTTGGAAATCTGTTTCGTAGCTGCATAGCGAATCGTTGCGGCGATCATGCGCGGATCGTGCGTGGCAACGCCGTGGTAAAAACCGCTGGACAGGAGCATTTGCATCAAGCGAATGTAGTTGGCGTCCACGTCAGCTTTGTTGGGAAACGCAACCTCTTCGGATTCCTTATAAGCGCCCTTGCACAGACGAATGCGGCAGCCGTACGCCAATAAATCCGCGATGTCTTTTTCACTTCGGTACAGATAGGACTGGATGACCGTGCCGACGGCGGGATTGCGTGTACGAACGCGCTTGACAAGGTCAATGGTGCGCTGCGTGTAAAGGGATCCTTCCATGTCGATGCGGAAAAAATTGTCAAAGCCTACGGCGCGCTCGGTGATGGAAAGGACCAGCCCTTCGCAGAATTCGACGTTGATATCGAGCCCGAGTTGCGTGAGCTTGCCGGAAACATTGGCGTGCAGCTTTTCCTCGGCGATGCGTTCAAAAATCTCGAGATAGGCGTCGCGGGAATGCTGGGCATCGGAAGTGGTGGAAACATTCTCCCCAAGATAGTCGAGGCTGGCGAGCATGCCCGCATCATTGCACTGGCGAGCGGCGGCAATGGCTTCATCCAGCGTTTCGCCGGCCACAAAGCGGCGTGCCATGCGCCGCGTAGTGCCGTTGGAAGTGACCCAATTGGCAAAACCATTGCTTTCGGAAAGTTTGAGGAGCGTCGACCGAAGCATGCGGGAATTATTATGGCAGCGTAGGGAGTACGAAACTAGTGCTTGTGCTCTTCCAGAAACTTTTCGGCGTCGATGGCAGCCATGCAACCGGAGCCCGCGGCGGTAACCGCCTGACGATAGCGATGGTCCTGGACGTCGCCGGCAACGAACACCCCGGGAACAGTGGTGAGGCTGCCATGCTTGGCGATCATGTAGCCGTTCGAGTCCATTTCGAGTTTGCCCTTGAAAACTGTGCTGTTCGGATCGTGGCCGATGGCTACGAAGACCCCGGCAAGAGCGATTTCGCGCTTCTCTTTTGTCTCCTGATTGTGCAAGCGCACTCCCTCGACGAATCCCTGGGGTGCGAGAATTTCCTCGACGGCGTAAGGGGTGACAAATTCGACTTTGGGATTGGCCTTGGCGCGGTCAATCATGATCTTGGAGGCGCGGAATTCATTCCGCCTGTGAATCAAATACACCTCGCTGGCATAGCGAGAAAGAAAGTTGGCCTCTTCCATCGCCGAGTCGCCGCCGCCAACCACGGCGATGGACTTTCCGCGGAAGAAATAGCCGTCGCACGTCGCGCACGTGGAAACACCGTGGCCGATTAGTTCTCGTTCACCTTTCAGGCCCAATAAGCGCGCCGAAGCGCCGGCGGCCACGATAAGCGATTGCGTTTCGTAAGTATCTTTTCCGGCGATGATTTTGAAGGGGCGTTTGCTGACATCAACCTCAGTTACGGCGCCGGCCTTGAATTCCGCGCCAAACCTTTGCGCTTGCTTGCGCATGTTTTCGATGAGCTCCGGCCCCATGATGCCGTCCGGGAATCCGGGAAAATTCTCAACGTGGGTTGTGAGAGAGAGCTGGCCGCCGGGTTCATGCCCGTCCAGCACGAGTGGCTTCAGGTTAGCGCGACCAGCGTAGATCGCAGCAGTTAGACCGGCGCAGCCGCTTCCAATGATAACAACGTTGTACATTCGAAGTTTCTCCATCCATTAGATTCGGCTCTGCATCCGCCGGGTACAACGCGGTCCCGTATTGTAGCATTGCCTCGCCTGCCATCCGGAACGCAGGCAGCCAAATTGGAGAGGCTTTTTTCGGGCGCGGCATTGACCGGTACAAACAGCCGCCGCTATAGTCGAAAGAAATAGCAGGTTGCCCCAGGAGAGCTCTCGATGGATCCACGCTACCCAATTGGAGATTTTGCAATGCCGACGCAAGTGACGCCGGCCCGGCGGCAGCAGGCGATCGAAGAAATCGCCGCGACGCCTGCGAAAATGCGGACCGCGGTCAAAGGACTGAGCGAATCGCAACTCGACACGCCGTATCGCGATGGTGGATGGACTGTGCGGCAGGTTGTCCATCACGTGCCGGATAGTCATTTAAACGCCTACGTGCGGCTGAAGCTGGCACTCACCGAGGAGAAGCCGACCATTAAGCCGTACAACGAAGCAGCCTGGGCCGAACTGGCCGACTCGAAATCGACGCCCGTCGAGGTCTCGCAAACGCTGCTGGATTCCGTGCACGTCCGATTTGTCCAACTTTGGCGCTCGTTGAAGCCCGAACAGTACGCGAGGGTTCTCGTCCATCCCGACCATGGCGAGCGCACCGTTGACTGGCTGCTGTTTCTCTACGAGTGGCATGGGAAGCACCACACCGCACACATCACCGAACTTCGCAAGAAAAAAGGCTGGTAGCCCAAGCCGCAATCGGGCTGAACAAATGATTTCTTCGCAGACTTGGGACCCGGAACGCTACGCGCGCAATGCTCGTTTTGTCAGCGCTCTCTCCGCGGCTGTGGTCGAATTGCTGAACCCCGTTCCTGGAGAGCGCATTCTGGACCTGGGCTGCGGCGACGGCGTGCTATCGGCGAAGCTCGCGGCGATGGGATGCAGCGTCGTAGGAGTTGACGGGAGCGCCGCGCAGATTGAAGCAGCGCGAAAACTGGGGCTGGATGCGCAGGTGATGGACGGCGAAAAGCTTTCCTTCGATGGTGAGTTTGACGCCGTGTTCAGCAACGCGGCGCTTCACTGGATGCGAAACCCAGAGGCGGTGATCTCCGGCGCGTGGCGCGCGCTCCGGCCAAAGGGGCGCTTTGTGGCGGAGTTCGGCGGACATGGGTGTGTGGCGAAAATCAAGAGAGCGCTGGTGAATGCACTGAATCGCCGCGGGCTGAACGGAGAGGCCGCCGTTCCCTGGTATTTTCCGACGGTCGAGGAATACTCGGCGCTGCTTGAGAAAAATAGCTTTTCGATAACCTCAATCGTGCTTGTCCCCCGCCCTACCCCTCTGCCCGGAGACGTTACGGGCTGGCTGGAAACTTTTGGAGAGAGTTTCACAGCTTGTCTGCCGCCGGCGGAGCGCCCCACTTATATCGCGGAAGTGCGCGAAGCTTTGCGCCCTGAGCTGGGTGATTCCGAGGGGAAATGGACCGCTGACTATGTACGATTGCGATTTGCGGCTACAAAACAGGTTTAGAACAAACGGCATGCAGTGATTTTCTTTCGCAAAGTGGCGCGAGCCAGTCCGCCTCGTGTAGGATGATGCGGTAGAAAGAGGAGATTCGCATGAGCCGTCCGGCAGGAACTTACGCAATTTTTGAGACTTCCCAAGGAGACATTGTGGTGCGCTTGCTGGAAACTGAAGCGCCAAAGACGGTCGCGAATTTCATTGGTCTTGCGGAAGGCACGAAAGAATTCACGAATGAAAAGACCGGGCAGAAGGAAAAGAGGCCCTTTTACGATGGGCTGATCTTTCATCGAGTGATTCCTGATTTCATGATTCAAGGCGGCTGCCCGCACGGCAGCGGCATGGGCGGCCCCGGCTACAAGTTCGCCGACGAATTTCATCCTTCGCTGAAACATTCCAAAGCCGGAAAACTCTCCATGGCCAACTCCGGGCCGGGAACCAATGGGAGCCAATTTTTTCTTACCGTGGCATCGACGCCGTGGCTCGACAACCGGCACACCATTTTTGGCGAAATCGTCGAAGGCCAGGATGTGGCGGACAAAATTTCAAAAGTACCGCGCGATTCGGGCGACCGGCCGAAGACTCCCGTGTCCATCAAGAAGCTGCGTATCGAACGCGTCTCCTAAGCAGCCGCCAACGCAATGCTCACGCCCGAGCGACTTCAAAGATTGATGATCGAGTTGATCGTTATTCTGCTCGGCCTTCTTGTAATCTGGCTGGGGTTGGCGCGACACATCCGTGTGAATCCGAACGGCCCGGCCTGGTTGATTCTTGGCGCGGCGCTGATTGTGTTAGGACTGCACGCGCTATACAGCCCCGGCCAGTGGTGGTTGCGATGGCAAAACTGGACGCGCGGGCTGTCGCTCGCCCTTTTAGGCGTACTCATGCTCGCGATTTCGCGGGTACCGTTCGCTTGGGTTGGTCCAATGCTAGCCGTGGGCGGAGGCTTGCTGGTACTTCGCGGGATGATTGCCGCCCTCTTGATCTTTCGACCGCGTTGAGAAGGCTTATCGGCGTCGAACGTAAGGCAATCCACTTAGATTGGCGCTTCTTGGCTTTCTTTCCCCTCCGCTTCCAATATAATCTCTGCCATAGACGGCCCCTCTCGAAATCGGGAATCCGCCCGGGCCATGGAATATCTTGATCGAAGAAAATAAAGGAGAACGTCCGTGCTGAAAGAGTTCAGGGAATTCGCCATGCGTGGCAATGTGATGGATTTGGCGGTTGGTGTGATCCTTGGCGCTGCGTTCGGGAAGATTGTCTCGTCTCTGGTAGAGGACGTGCTTATGCCGCCGCTGGGGCAACTGCTGGGCAAAGTCGATTTCTCGGGCCTTTTCATCAGCTTGGACGGCAAAAGTTACGACTCGCTGACCGCTGCAAAAGCAGCCCACGCGGCAACCCTGAATTATGGGATTTTCTTGAATACCATCGTCAATTTTCTCATCGTGGCATTTTGCGTCTTTATCCTGGTCAAGCAGATCAATCGGTTCACTGCTAAACCAGCTCCGGCTGCGACACCGACTACCAAGGATTGCCCGCAGTGTTCCATGGCCATTCCGCTCGCGGCGAAGCGCTGCGGCCACTGCACGTCGCAACTTGCCTGAGTGTCGGAGTTTCTGGCGAGACTTCAAGCCTTCGGCGTTTTTTTCTTCTGGATTTCTTCGAGATGTGCGCGGAGACGGTTGACCACGATATCCTCGTGGCCTTCGTCCATTTCTTTTTGCACTTCCTCCAGCGCGAAGTGCACGACGTCGTGGTGGTGTATTTCCAGCGGCGCAACGGCGTCGCTGAAGCGCAGCCACAGCCGATGTAGAAGATTGACCTCGTTGGCGGTTAAGTTAGGCGCATGCGGCCCGAGGACCTTGTAAACCTTGTCCCCCGTGGGCATGTGAATTTCCAGGTTGAACTGTGGCCGCTGGTCGCCGAGACTTTCCCAGGCTTCGCCGATCAGCCGGGCCTGCTCTTCGGTGCTTTCCTTGGTGGAATGGCCCAGAACAATTGTGCTGGACTGCAATGACGTCGCGGCGCGCAGGATACCGTCCGACAAATCATTAGCCGCCACAACAGCGAGGCGGATGGATTTGCCGCGCTTTTCCGCGAGCGAAAGCGCTTGCGAGAAGAGTTGCTGCTCGATGCTGCCGAAGAGTTGCTCGGCTTCGAGTTCGTATTCGCCAGAAGCCGAGCGGCGCAGCAAGCGTACGTGGAGCACGACCACGTCGCGGCGGCCGGGCTTGACGCGGTCGAGCACATTGCCCAGGTGATAGAGGGAGTGAAGATTGCTGACTGGCACGAGGATATTACCCGGCCGTGCTCCGACCGAGACCGGTGTCAATTCGCCTTCCATTTCGAGATGAAACTGGTCCATCTCCACGTGTTTGGCATTGCCGCGTGCGTGGTGCGTGAATTTTTCCGAAATGGTGAAGACGATGAAGAGCACGACAGAGAAAGTGACACCGGCGATGGTCGCGTCTTTCTTGGTGAAGAGGTTTATGACGGCGATACCGAGCAAGGTCAGAGTGATCAACGCCAAGCCAAGAGGGATTTCCACTCCAAGAATCGTGAAGTTCAGCGGAACGCGGTACTCACGATCCCCCGGATGCGTGTAGCGCAAGATGAGCACCGCCAGGCCCTTCATCGCAAAGCTCCAGATCACGCCGAAGGCATAGAGGTTGGCGAGGAAGGTGACATCGCCACGGCTGATAATGATGGTGATGATCTGCAGCAGCGCGATGATGTTGATGATGCGATGCGATGTTCCAAATTTCCGGTGCGGCTGGCGGAACCAGTCGGCAAGAACGCCGTCTTCCGAGACGCGGTTGAGCACACCGTTTGACCCGACGATCGCCGTGTTTACCGCTCCCGCGAGGATCAGCGTACCCACCACAACAACGAAGCCATGGAAGATGAGCCGGATCAGGAACGGCCCCTCCAGATTCATGGCCAGGCCGCCGATGAGATTTTCCAGATAGTTCTGGCGCACGTTGTCCGGAATGATCATCACGGCGAAAAACGAAACCAGTGAAGTGAACACCAGGCTGTAAATGAAAATCACCAGCCCGGTTTTCTTCAAGTTCGGAAGTTTGGGATGCTCGATTTCGCGATAGACCTGCGCAAGGGATTCCTCGCCGCTCATGGCCAGCACGGAATGACCCAGCCCAATGAAGATGGCGATGATTCCGGCAAAATGGGCGAAATGGACTCCGTAGAGCCAGCCCATGGCGTTCGGCTCGAGCTTCAAGTTCTTCGGATGAGGAATCGGAGGCCAGGCGGGGTGCCTCAACCAAACCGTGTAGATGCACCAGGCGATGAGGATCACCACCATGACCGTGGTGATTTGCATGATGCGCATGGCTTTCTGGCTGGACTCATGGACGCCCTTGATGTTGTACCACCAGAAATAGATGGTGACGAAGATGGCGAATACCGCGGCGCCGAATCCGGGCGCGACGTGTAGACTCAGATGGAGGTAGTCGAATGTTTCGTTGAAAAGACCGACGATGTATTGGCCGGCGGATACGCCGCTGATCGGACCCGTGAGAATGTAATCGAACATCAGAGCGGAGACACTGAACTTGGCGAGCGTGCCGCCCATCGCTTCCTTGACGACGCGGTAGACGCCGCCGCGCACGAACATGCTGCAGCTCTCAACGTAGATTGCGCGCACGGCATAGGAAAACAGCATGATGCCGAGGATGAACCAGGGCGCGGCCTTGCCAATGTAGCCTTCGGCTTCGCCACCGGCGTAGTAAGCGGAGGAAGCGAGATCGTTGAGCACGATCGCGGCGGCTCGCCAGAAGGAAATGAAACTCAGGAGCGCCGTGGTGGCGACGAGAACACGCGGAATGCCGTTGCCGCGGCTGCCTGCGGCAGCAGGGCTATGGGGAATGCTGCTCATGTCTGGGTATCGTTAAATCGCAGGTTAAAATGCTCGCATTTTTGCGGCGCTAAGTCTAGCTTGGGGCCTTCGAACCGTTCAAAAGTTCTAACCCGTAGCGGCGCGGAAGGCTTTGGCACATTCGGCGCAGGGACAGATGTTGCGGAGATGGTCGTAGCTATAGATACCCGTGGAGTGGCCGTCGGTAAAACTGATTTGGACGGCGTAATTGCCTACGACCGTGGCGGCCTGGGCCCGCGGCTTGGGCTTGAACATGGGCAGCGCGGGGGAAGACTTTAGCGGCGACGGCATCTCACCGAGCGCCAGCTTCTTCTCTCGCGCGTCGTTGCAGGTGGCACAGGGGCACTCGTCACGGAGATAGGCGAATTCGTAATGGCTGGCGTGGCCGTCGGCCCAGGTGATGTCCACACCACTGCCGTTCTTAACATGAATCTTGACGCTGGTTGGCTTTTTTCGTGGGTCGAGGGGCGTTGGCATTTTTGGTTGCAGGATCAGCCCTTGGGCTTGCCATTGCAGCAGTCGCCCGGGGGAATGGGATTTCCGTGCGGGCAAGTTTTCGGGTGGCCAAGGAATGTGCAGATGCGCTGGTCCAACTCGGGGCTAATGATGTGTTCGAACTTGCAGGCTTGCGTGTGCGCTTCGGAATCGTCGATGGAAAAAGTGTCCTTGAATAGCCGCTCAGCCAAGCGGTGACGGCGTACCACGTCGCGCGCGCGCTGGCTGCCTACAGGCGTGAGTTGCACTTCACCGTTCTGCATTTGCACTAAGTGAAGATCGGACATGCGCGAAAGAACGCGTGCGGCGGGTTCGTTGCTTACCACTGGCAGACTTCCCGCTTGACCAGTGGCGTGGAGATTTTCTGCCTGCGCCCGCTTCCCTTCTTCGCCGCAAACCCAAATCTGTTCCAGAAGATGATCAAAGCGGATTTCGTCATCGGCCGAGACCGGTGTACAGCAGTCCGCCGTGTCAGCGAGCGGGCAAGCTAGCGGATGGCCGGGACCGTGCTGCGCTGTGTCAAAGTGCAGGTGGCCGTGAGCTAGTTCGATCCGGCGATCAGCCTGACGGGCGATGTCCGGATCGTGCGTGACCATCAGAATGGTATGGCCGGCGTCGTGCAACTCGCGGAATATCTTGATAATGATGTTTTCGTTGGCTTCGTCAAGATTTCCAGTGGGCTCGTCGGCGAGAATAATCTTCGGCTGATTGATCAGCGCGCGGGCGATGGCTACGCGCTGTTGCTCACCACCGGAAAGTTGCGCGGGGAGATGCGTCAGACGGTCGCCGAGGCCCACGCGTTTCAGCGCTTCCTCGGCCTGCTTCTCGTCGGTGACGCTATGGAAATACTGAGCGAGCATCACGTTTTCCAGCGCGGTGAGATAGGGGACGAGATGAAATTGCTGGAAAACGAAGCCGACTTTTTCGGCGCGGTAACGGACCAGTTCGTTTTCGCGAAGCTTCGAAAGATCGACGCCATCAACGACCACATGTCCTGAAGTAAGTGTATCCAAGCCGCCGAGAATATTGATGAGCGTGGTTTTTCCCGAGCCGGAAGGACCCATCAGCGCGACCCACTCGCCGCTATGGACATCGAAACTCACGCCGCCGAGCGCGCGCAGAGTCCCGTACTGCTTGATCAGGTTTTCGATGACCACTTGCTTGGCCGCAGTGGGCTGCGGCAGTACAGCCACGGAACTCACGCTTCACCTCTGAAAACCGATGCCGGACGGATGCTAGCCAGCCGCCGCAGCGGAAAGGCGCTTAAAATCGCGACGATCACTGTTAGAGCCACAGCTAGAGGATACACAATCAGCCGTGGCCGCGCCGCCACTCCAAAGACCGCTTTGCCCAAACCAATAGACAGAAAAATCCCTGCCGCCGCGCCGATCATCCCGCCCGCAAGTCCCAGCAAAGCCGCCTCCGCGAGGAATAGCCGCAGCACGCGGCGCATCGAGCCGCCAATGGCTTTCATCAAGCCGACGTCCATCTTCCGTTCCATCGCGACGTTTGTCATCGCCGCCATCACGCACAGACCGGTGAGCAAGAGCACAATCCCTACCGTCGCCGTCAACAACCCGCTGATCCGGTGGTAAATTTTCGCCTCGCCCTCCGTAAATTGCCGCACTGGATGAACGTCAATATCAGGAAGGCGGCGTTGAAGATCCGCGATGTAGCTCTGGATTTCGCTGGGCGTGCCTGGAACGGTGAGCTCAATATCATTGATACGTCCCGGTAAATTGGCCAAACGCTGTGTCAGTCGCACGTCAGCGCCGATTTGATCATCTTCGGGCCCTCCACTCTCGGCTAGGCCGGCCGCGAGGCACGTTTCCTTCTGATCTCCATTGCTCAAAGTGATTGAAGAGCCTTGCTCGACTTGCAGTTGCTTGCCGATTCGCCCTCCCACCGTACAAATTGGTCCAGCGGGGAGGGCGGGGAAACCCTGCGGAGCAAGAGAAGTAGCACTTGAAGGTGCTACCCACCCAATCAGCCTCGGATTCGTTCCCGCAACCACTGCGGACACCGATTTCCGGGACTGCGGCGACAAAACAGTTGCAATCATGTAAAGCGAAGCAGTCAGAGTGACACGAGCGTTTCCAACGTTCCGGGGCACGGAAAGAATTATCGATTCGGGCAGAGTCTCGGAACCTGAAAACGACGCATGTTTCGGGAGAACGATCACATTAGCACCGAAGGCTCGGAACTCTACGGTGAGACGGCGCTTGGCGTCGACTTGGAGATTGAGGAGGGCAGCGGTGACTGCGGCCCCTGCACCCAGCGCGAGCAGCATTACCAAGAGGCGGCCTCGGTTGGCTCCGAACAGACGCCGGATGATGCGCCAGAACATCGTTCGATTGGTTGCGCGGCGGGCGTCCATTATTCGCCTCGCAGGATGGGGGCTGGATCGTATTGAGAAGCGCGGCGCAGCGGAAGGGCGCTACCGAGAATGGTGACGATGGCGGCGAGTGCAATAATCACCAAAAAGACGATGAGTGAAGGCTCCGGCGCTGCGCCGAAGATTTTTTCTCCAAGAAGGCGCGCCAAAATAATTCCCAGCGCGTAACCGGCTCCCCCACCGACAAACGCGAGCAAGAGTTGCTCTGCCGCGAGCAGAAACCCGACCGTCGCTGAGCCCGCGCCGAGTGCCTTCATCAAGCCAATTTCCGTGCGCCGCTCGATCACCGAAGCCGCGGACGAAGCCCCTACAGCGAGCGCCGCCGCAAGGAGCGCCGCTCCCGTTACCAGCCAGAGCAGCATGCGAACTCGCCTGAGAATCTGTCCTTCACCTTCCGCAACACGTCGAATTACCCGCACATCCGCACGCGGCAACACTTGTTTGATCGAATACGCAATCGAGGAGACGTAAGGGCTGCAGGACCACCGCTCGAATTCATCGGGTTTCATGGTCTTCGGATCGCGCCGCGCGAAATCGTCTTCCGGCTTGGTCAACGCGCTCACGTAGAGCTTGCGGTACTGGGCAGGCTTGTGTGTCAAGTACTGGACAAGATCCAATGAAACCAAGAGCGCTTCGTCCTCACTGCTCCCGGTAGCGACCGTTCCAGTCACCGTCAGGACGGGCGCAGCTTTCTTGTCCTCGTATTCCACCATGAGCTTGTCGCCGATACGAATATTTAGTCGCTCCGCCAGTCTTTCGCCGACCAGGCATTCGTGAGTCTGGTCAGCAAACCACCGTCCTTGAATTTTCCACCAGGGGTTTGTTCGATCAACGCCAGTTGTGAAAGAGGATCCGTCTGGAAGGACTATCCTGTGGTTGGCCCAAGTTCCTATCAGCTGGACCTTACCTGGAACCGCGAGCCAAGAACCATTTCGCGGGTCAAAGATTTGTTCCTCACCTGAGTCTGCTAGCCTAAGAGCACGTGGCGGATCAAGGAATCCGAAATACCGCGTGGATTCGAGGATCGGCGCGAATGCCACGATGTTGTTATGCCAGAAAATCGTCTTCAATTTCGGCAGGTCGGCTTCCGGCAGGTACGCTCCGGCATTCACGGGGCGGTAATCCACGCCACCAATTTCGAGTGGAAGCGAGTCCGCTTGCGGGGTAATCAACAAATTCGCGCCCAAGCTGCGGAACTCCTTTGCAAGGCGGTCGCCGACATCCAGCGAAACGCTGAGCGCCGCCGTGGCGACTCCCATGCCCAGCGCCAGCGCCGCTCCAGTGAGGAGCTTGTGGCGCGGACGGCGTCCAAACGAATCGGCAACAATTCTCAGGAACATGGCTATATGAAACCTTTGTTTTCAATTGTCAGTTTTCAGTTGTCAGTAAAATACGTCCCAGAGTCGTCCTCATTGGTTTCTTCCCCGCACTGAAAACTAATTACTGACCACTGAAAACCTTGCACCCACCGCGCTCTACTGAGGAATCTCCTTTGCAGCTTGCGCCAATGACGAAATATCGATCACCAAATCTCCGCCATCCACGTGCGACGGCACTCCAATCGGATTGCAGCCCCCCTGATCGCCAATCGACGGGATGTAAATCGCCGAAGCGCAGTGCCTGCAAATAACGTCTTGTCCGTCCTGGCGGTAGCCTTCGGCGCCGCAGATGCGGCAAGCATCCAGCGCCACGCCCCAGCCATTCGGCTTCTTGATGATCATGAACCGCAGCAATTGTCCGCTCGCATTCACAGTGTAGAGATGCAGGCCGCCATCCTGAACTTCGCTGACCGGCACGCGCACAGCATTTCCGGCAGCCTCAATCGCGTGCGCCGTTGGAGGCGCCGAGTTCGCCCGGGCGTAGATAAAGTCAGCCGTGAGGACCAGAATGACCGTGAGCGACGCGATAGCCGCGGCCATCATCCAGTTTCGTTGCCGCCGAGTTTGAGACTCGAGTAGCCGCTTCTCAGCATCGTTCATCGGCCCCTGATCGCCCTTGTTATGCTTTGCCGCCTGCCATTCACGCAGGATCAGCAACGTCGCCGCGCCAAAAATAAACACAAAAAAGAAAAGCTCATTCCGGACAATCGGCCCCAGAATGGCCATCTCTGTCTTGCTTGAGGGCAGCCAGCGCGCTTCGCTCAGTTCATGCAAACCGGCAATTGCCAACTGAAAAGACACCAGCATCAGGATGACGCTCGTCGCCGCAAAGAAGCGGTGGAGCGGCACGCGCAAAGTGCCCTTGAAGAAGAAAAGCCCCACGGCAACCGCCCCCGCAATTCCGGCAATCGTTCCGATCCACGTTTGCAACCCTTCGCTCGAAACCTCCACAGCGCGCAAGATCAGCGCCAGTTCCGCGCCTTCACGCAAAACCATCAGGAAAACAAAGAGAAAGATACCCCAGCCCGCCGCGCTCCCGGCCTTTTCGGCATAGGCTTCCACTTTGGCCTCGATTTCTTTTTTCAGGTGGCGCGCAACGCGGTTCATCCATACGATCATCGTAATTACGAAGACCGAGGCAATCAGCAGCATCAGCCCTTCAAAGCCGTCCTCGCTGATGCGGAAGCGCTCCAGCGCCACCGCCACTGCCAGACTGAGAGCGGCGGCCGCCGCCACGCCGTACCAGGCAAAACGCGCCAAATGCTGACGGCCCGTGCGGGAGAGATACACGAGAATGATGCCGACGACGAGCGAAGCTTCAACGCCTTCACGAAGTGCGATGAGAAAGGCCGAGAGCACGAAAACTCCAGTTGTAAATCATTTGCAACTACCTTTAAATTCTAACGCATCAAGGTACTGCCGTCAACCGGACCAGTTTAGTCCTATTTACTCCGCGTGCTTGGGTTATCCTTTGTGAGGCTTATGCGCACCTTCCGCCTCATCGTGTCTTTGCTGCTGTCGCTACTTCTTTGCGCTCCGGTTCCCGCCCAAGGACCGGCACAATCGCAGCCACGGAAGGCCGCAGTCAACCCCGATCCCAAGCGCGCACAGAAGTATGTCGACGAGGGCGACAAGGCCTCCTCTGACGGGAAGTTCGATGAAGCGCTGGCATCCTACGAAGAAGCTGCGCGCTACGCACCACGGGAAGGCTACATTCTGGAGAGAGCCGCCGCTTTGCGATCCAAGCTGGTTCGGGCCTACGTGGAGGCAGCGGAACGCGAGGCTTTGGCAGGCCGCCTAACCGAAGCGACCGAGGCACTGGGGACAGCGTTACAGATCGATCCGGGAAACACAGTCGTCGAGGAGCGCCTCGCTCAAATCAAGGCCATGGACGAAGGGCCTCGGGCAAAGCATCCAAAAGGAATTTCTGGCTTGCCACGGCTCCAGCCTCAACCTGGAAAGCATAATTTGAACCTGCGTGGCGACACAAAAACAGTTTACGAGCAGTTGGCCAGCACCTTTGGCGTCAAGACAACGTTTGATCCGGACATCACCGTCAAGAACGTGCAGCTCCACATTGGCGACGTGGATTTCAGCACAGCCATTTCGGTGCTCGCGACACAAACAGGAACCTTTTGGCGGCCAGTGAATGCCACGTTGCTATTTGTCGCTCCCGATACGCCGGAGAAGCGGCGGCAGTTCGCCATGGAAGCGGAGCAGACTTTTCCACTTCCGGCAGCCGTCGGGCCTGAGGATGTCACCGAGATGTTGCGTGTCTTGCGCGACATCACTGGAGCAACGCGCATCGATCTGGACACGCGCAGCCATACCATCACCATGCGTGATACGCCAGAACATCTGGCTCTTGCAGGGGAGTTGCTTGACCAACTCGAACGGGCCCGCGGCGAAATCGTGCTGGAGATCGAACTACTCGAGGTAGATCGCAACAAAGCGCGCGCTCTTGGAATTACTCCCCCGGCTTCCGCACAAATCATCAGCTTGAGCACCCAGGACTTGAATTTGATTAAGTCTTCGACAACGCTCACAAACCTGCTTACCAACATTCAACAAGTATTCGCCGGAAAGGGCTTCTCCAGCATTCCGTCTGTCGTCCCCATTGGTGGCGGCTTGTCCACGTTTCTGCTTACACTGCCAACCGGAGTAGCCAATTTCTCTGACTCATTGTCGCTGGTGCAGAGCGGGCGCCAAGTGTTGATGCGGGCACAAGACGGGAAACCAGCCACGTTTTTTGTGGGCGATCGATTTCCAATCACACTCTCGCTGCTCTCTGGAAGTGTGGGAAGTTCCGTTGCGCTGACCGGATTGCCTCCCTCCACCATTTTCCCGGAGACCAGCTTCACTGTCGGCGCAAATCCGTCCGCGCTCGTCGCCAATGGCTTCACGGGCGGCACGCTGCCGGACTTGGCGGTTGTCTTTAAAGACGCCAAAGCCAATACATTTGTCATTTTGCAGAATCAGGACAATGGGAACTTCGTCCAAGTAACGCCCTCGCCGATCACTCTGGGCAGCAACGAAACCGGCCAAGTAGCCATCGGGACTGGAATCTTCCGCACCGACGGCAAGAAATTTTCCACGGCGCAAGCGCCAGATGTTGTTCTGGTGAATTCCACTTCGAACAACGTTTCAGTGTTATTGGGGAGCGTCGATGCCAACGACAAAGCTAACGGTCTATTTACGGAAGCGCCTGGCTCGCCATTCGCGGTTGGCAAGAACCCCAGCTCTGTGATCGTCGCGGACTTCAACGGCGACGGTTTCCTGGACCTGGCCGTCGCCAATGAGGCTGACAATACCATCTCCCTTTTCCGCGGGAGCGGAGACGGGACATTCACGGAGTTCCCGGTGTCCCCTTTCAAGCTGACGAATACATCCGCGATTTCGGAGACGGCCCCTGTCGCCATGGTTAGCGGGAATTTCCGGAATAAGATCAACACGATCAACAACGGCCCCGAAGTAGACCTTGCCGTCGTGAACCAAGGCTCGAACAACGTGTCGATACTGCTGAGTTCGGTGGATTCGAATTTGAATGTCACCCTCGCCGAGGCGCCTAACTCTCCCATCGCAGTGGGAACCACTCCCGTGGCGATCGCAACGGGAGACTTGAACGCTGATGGCGTGCCGGACCTGACAGTGGTGAACCAAGGCAACGCGACAGTTTCGGGCTCAGTCTCGGTCCTGCTTGGCAGCACCAATTTAGACGGGACTTTCACGGCGGCGACCGGCTCGCCGCTCGCGACCGCCACTACTCCCGCCGGGATTGTGATCGCCAATTTTGCGAACGGCACCGTCCCCGATATTGCCGTAACCAACAAAGGTTCGAGCACAGTCGGCGTTTATCTCGGGCTGGGAGGCGGCACCTTCGCCTCGCGCATTGAACTCAACACCCCTCCCGGACCCTCCGCACTCATCGCGTCCATTCTAACAACCAGCGGGCTGCCCGACATCGCCTTGGTGTCCCAGGATCCAGCCGCTAGCCAGGGCGAGGTAACAGTTATTCAAGATTCCACGAATTTCGCCAACAGCTCGACCGTAGGATCGGCCCAGACACCTTATCCTGCTTCGGAATACGTAGATCTCGGAGTGAAAATAAAAGCTACACCCACGCTTCATCCCAACAATGAAGTGACCCTGCTGCTGGAGTTCGAGATTCGGGCCCTGGCTGGCTCGAGCGTCAACGGGATTCCAGTCCTTTCCAATCGCACATTGACGCAGACCGTTCGCGTCAAAGAAGACGAGCCAACGTTGATCGGCGGACTCACCGATACCGAAGAAACCCGCTCCATCACCGGCTTGCCAGGCTTCGCGGAGATTCCTGCCGCCGGATACTTGTTCGGTGGCAGAAAAAATTCGCTGCAGGATACGGAACTTCTGATTGTGGTGACTCCGCGGAGGGTGCGCACGGCGGATCATCTGACCAAGGCGATTTTCGCCGGCCGTGGCGATCCCGGTGGCCGAGGTGGCGCAAGTCCGGGAGGGCTGCAACCGCAGCCACAGGTGGTTCCGCCGTCACCGCCTCCGCAAGCGCCCGTGCAACGGCCACCTCAACCCTAGAGCGACTCTTCTGAATACTCGGAACGAATTGAAAAGACTTTGCGCTTCAGCGGTGGCGAATCACGGCAAGGCCTCGAAAACCACGATAGGCTGGTATGTGCGTGGAACGACGGCTTCGGCGATCGCGATCAGCTTGTCTTGCTGGCTGAAAACGCGCAGCCGCGGCGGCTTTGGCTCGCCACCATCGAGTTGTGTCGTCGCTCCGGGAGGCGGCTCGACTCGTCCGGGCTGAAGTTGCGCGAGCATGATGTTGAACTTCGTGCCATGACGCACGCGTTTTTCGATCACTGGCAATACATTGACGCGCGGGAAATTCGTTAGCAGGCTTTCGAGTGGGATCAGGCAATCCGCAAATCTTCCGGCCTTCTTGGCTTCGGCAAGTTCCTCCAGAGTGATTGCCTGCTCCAGCGAAAATTCTCCCACTGCGGTGCGCGTGATTTCCGCCAAGTGCGCCCCGCACCCTAGCTTCTGGCCCATCTCGTGCGCCAGCGACCGGATGTAGGTGCCAGAGGAACACTCAATCACAAAGCGCGCGATGCTCGCTTCGATCTCTTTCAATTTGTATTCGTAAATTTCGACTTCCACTGCCTTCAGCTCGACGGCTTGTTTCTTGCGAGCCAGTTCGTAGGCGGGCCGCCCTTTTACTTTTTTCGCGGAAAAGGACGGAGGCATCTGTTCGAAACGCCCGATGCGCTCTTCAGCAAACTTTTCGAGGGTCGCGGCTTCCAGCGAAGGAGCTGCGTCTGGCCCCTGCGCTTCGCCATCGGAATCGTACGTGTCCGTCGCGAAACCGAAGCGGAAACCAGCTTCGTAGCGTTTGCGGCGCCCGGCGTAAAACTGCACTAACCGGGTGGCGCGGCCGAGCAGCAACACTAGAACTCCCGTCGCCAGAGGATCGAGCGTGCCTAGGTGCCCGATCTGCCGGAAGCCCGCTAAATGGCGCACCGCATCGACAACATCGTGCGACGTCTTCCCTTGCGGTTTGTTGATGACAAGCGCACCGTCAATCGGCGCGGGCTGTGGTTGTCGTGACATTCTTGAGACTATGAATTTCTATTTGAAGCCAAGAAAAAAGAACTGAAAACTCTCAAGGTGCGGACGGCGTATCCTTCTTCATTTCTTTCAAGAGCCGCTCGATGCGCTCGACGTGCTCCTGCGAAAGATCCAAGGTGAAATGAAGTTCCGGCACGCGGCGGAGTTGCAATCGCTCCACCAGTTCCCGCCGGATAAAACCGGCGGCGTGATCGAGCGCCTTGATGGCGTCCGATTGCTCCTTGTTCGTTCCCTTTACGCTGATGAACACGCGAGCATGCTTCATATCAGGCTGGACGCGCACCTCGCTGGCGACCACGCTGACTTCCAGGCGCGGGTCTTTCAGTTCCCCCGCCAGCATAGCGTTAATTTCGTGTGCGATCTCCTCGCCCACGCGTTCGTGCCGGTGATTCGCTGGACTCATCTTCGTCGCTAAAACACTTTCTAAACAATCTCGACCGCTTGATTGATCAAAAACGATCCGAGGATGCGGTCCGCCTCGTCCAAAACTTTCTGCAGCACTTCTCTCAGGTGCTTTTCTTCATTCGAAATCGTCACAATGCCGATCACGGATCTTTGCCAGGAGTCGTGGTGCTCCATCTCCGCCACCGCCACGTTGAAATCGCGCCGCAGCTTATCCTTCAAGCTGCGCAAGACTTGCCGCTTGTCCTTCAGCGATTGCGCGTCCGGGATGTGCAGCTCGAGGGTGAGCAGACCGACCGGCATGTGGCGCTCCGGGGGACAGTCTGGCGGATTATTTCTTGCCGGCGGACGCGCCGCTCTGTCCGGCGGCTTCCGCGGCGCTCATCTTGGTAACGCTGAAGCATTCCAGGACATCGCCGACTTTGATGTCGTTGAAATTCGCAACGCCCGCGCCGCATTCAAAACCGGTGCGGACTTCGCTGGCATCGTCCTTGAATCGCTTGAGCGAGTTGAGCTTTGACGTGTAAATCACCGCTCCTTCACGCAGCACGCGCACTTGCGCGTCGCGTTTCAGGATGCCATCGACCACATAGCAGCCTGCAATCGTGCCCGCGCCTTTGACGCGGAATGTGTTGCGGACTTCTGCGCGGCCCAGATAGGTTTCCGTGACGACAGGCTCGAGCAGACCTTCCATGGCCTTCTTCAGTTCGTCGGAAACTTCGTAGATGATTGTGTGCGTACGGATGTCCACGTGTTCCTGCTGCGCCAGGTCCAGCGCCTTGCGATCCGGCCGAGTACCGAACGCAATTACGATGGCTCCGGATGCGGAGGCCAGCAACACGTCATTTTCCGTGACCGCGCCAACGCCCGAACCAATAATCTTCAGCTTCACCTGGTCGGTCGAAAGCTTCGGCAGCATTTCGCTTAGCACTTCCACGGAGCCTTGCACGTCCGCCTTGATGACGATTCCCAATTCCTTGACGTCGCCAGCCTTGAGTTGCTCGTGCAATTGGTCGAGCGTGATGCGCGAACCGCTGATGCGCGCCATGGCCGCATCGCGCTGCTTGCCCTGACGGTATTCCACAATGTGCCGCGCCTTGGCTTCGTCGGTCACCTGAAAGAGGTCGCCGGCATCTGGAACACCTTGCAAACCGAGTACTTCTACGGGCGTTGACGGTGGCGCGTCTTTCACTACGCGGCCGCGGTCGTCAAACATAGCGCGTACTTTGCCAAATACCGACCCGCAAATAAAGAAATCCCCGGCGTTCAGCGTGCCATTTTGCACGAGAATCGTAGCCACCGGGCCGCGTCCCTTGTCCACGCGCGATTCCAGCACCGTGCCCGTAGCCGGTGCGTCCGGATTGGCTCTAAGCTCCCGCAAATCCGCGACCAGCAGAATCGTTTCCAGCAGTTTCTCGATTCCAGTTTTCTTTTTCGCGGAAACCTCGACGAACTCCGTATCGCCGCCCCATTCCGCGGGCATCAAGCTGTTTTCCGTGAGCTGCCGCTTCACGCGCTCCAGTTGCGCTTCCGGCTTGTCAATCTTGTTGATGGCCACGATGATGGGCACTTTCGCGGCTCTGGCGTGGTCGATCGCTTCTTTTGTTTGCGGCATGACGCCGTCATCGGCAGCCACCACCAGCACTACGATATCGGTAACTTTAGCGCCACGCGCGCGCATGCGCGTAAACGCTTCATGGCCTGGCGTGTCGACGAACACCACGGCGCGATCATTGACCACAACCTTGTAAGCGCCGATGTGTTGCGTGATTCCGCCTGCTTCGCCGGCAGCGACATCGGCTTCCCGAATTGCGTCCAGCAAACTCGTTTTGCCGTGATCGACGTGCCCCATGACCGTCACGACCGGTGGCCGCGGCTTCAAACTTTCCTTGGTTTCTTCCTTCGCAACTTCCAGCACCATCTCTTCTTCGAGCGAGACGACGCTCACGACGCCGCTGAAAGCTTCGGCCAACGTTGTGGCCGTCGGCACGTCTAGCGCCTGGTTGATGCTGGCGAAAACGCCACGGTCGAGTAGATTCTTCAAAAGTTCCTTGGCGCGCACGTCCAGTTTCTCTGCAAGTTCGCGAATGGTGATGCCTTCCGTGATGGTCACTTCGCGGGGCGGACGGGGTTCCGCGGGCGCCACGACCGCGACAGCGCTGCGGCCTGCTCCGGGACGCTGGCGCGTCGGGTGCAGTTTGCGCTCACCTTCTTGCTCGCGCTTGTCCAGAACAGGGCGCTGGCGCTGCGGCGGCTTGCGCGTGTAAAGCGGCTTTCCCGGCTCCGCTTTTGGAGGCAGTTTCTCCGGAAACGGTGGCAACATGCCCGGACGCCCGGGCTGACGAGGACCAGGCCGCGTGCCTGTCGGCATCGCGCCGCGGCGCTGTTCAAAAGGTCTGGGTTGTGGTCCGCTCGGTCCTCCGGAGCGTGGCGTGAACGGCCGTCCCTGCCCAGGTTGCTGCGGACGCATCGGCTGCCCGGGTCGCGGGCCGCTCGGGCGCGTCTCCCTAGACGCGTCGGGAAGAGGTCCACGATTGCCTGTGGGCAATGGACCGCGGTTTCCTGTTGGTAATGGCCTCGCTGGAGTAGTTGGTCTCCCGGGTGCGCCGGGGCGGCTGGGAGCAGCACCGGGGGCGGCCGCCGCAGGTCGAATCGCGGAGGGCTGTGTACCCGCTGGGGCCGGTGGCCTCGTAGGCGCTACGGGACGAATCGGTGTACCCGGCCGCGGTGCTGCGGGCGCTCCACCCGGTGCGGGCGGGCGAATCGGTGTTGTCGCTGGCGCAGTTGTCGGGGGTACAGCCGGCTTAGCGGCTGGTGGCACCACCACGGGTGCCGGAGCGGGTACCTTGGGTGCCGTTGGAGCAACTGCAGTAAGCGCCTCCGGTGCGACAGGCTTTGCCACTGGGGCAGCGGGAACTGCGGGGGCACTCGGCTTCGCGGTAATTGGCGCGACACCCGCTGGTGATGCCGCGGGCGGGGCAGGTTTCATGCGCGCGGCCTTTGCAGCCGCTTCTTTCGCTTCTTTTTCCTTCTTGGCCGTTTCTTCCGCTTGCGCTTCCTCTTCCGCGGCTCCCAAAATCTTTTTGCGCACCTTCTCCGCGACGTCCACGGGGATGGAGCTGGAGTGCGTCTTCTTTTCCGTGACGCCATAGCCCGGCAACAGGTCAATGATAGCTTTCGCCTTGACCTCCAGTTCGCGGGCCAGTTCGTTAATGCGGACTTGATTTACGTCGGTCATGCGCTCCGTTCTTGACTACGACTTCGCTTCTTCCGCCTTCGCCGCGTCGCCTTCATCGTCAGCGGGGGTGGACTCAACTGCGCCTTCAGCCGCCGTTTCCACCTGTGCGGGCGCTTCTTCAACTGCCTCAGATGCCTCGGAATTTTCGACCGTCTCCGCGGCGGGTTCAGCTGGAGCCTCGACGCCTTCGGCGGCAACCTCCCCGCCTGCAGGAGCTTCACCCGTTGCAGCAGCTGTTTCGGTCCCACTCTCGTAGAACCGGTTCACGGCCTGATAAATCTTGTCCACCATTTTTTCGCCGATTCCCGGAATCTCCATCAACTGTTCCGGCGTCATCCCGGCGAGCTTCTCGACGGAGTTGATCCCCGCCGCTTCAATCTTCTCAATGGTTTTCGCACCAACGCCCGCCAGCGACGTCAATGGCGTCACCGGAGCGGTTAGCGCGGTCATCTGCTCTTCGATTTCCTGGCGCTTCTCTTCCTCACTCTTGATGTCAATGTCCCAACCGATCAGCTTGCTGGCCAGCCGGACGTTCTGCCCCTTCTTGCCGATGGCCAGCGAAAGCTGCGAATCCTCAACTATGACCTCGAGCTTTTTGTTTTCCGGATCGGTGATCTGCACGCGTGTGACCTTCGCGGGGCTCAAGGCCTTTTGCGCAAATGCCACGGTCTCTTCGCTGTATGGGATAATGTCGATCTTCTCGCCGCGCAGTTCCCGGATGATGGACTGCACGCGCATGCCCTTCATGCCCACGCAAGCGCCTACGGGATCCACGTCCTTGTCACGGCTCATCACCGCTACCTTGGTCCGCTCCCCCGCTTCTCGCGCTGCAAAGCGAATCTGTACAGTGCCATCGTAAATTTCAGGGACCTCCATCTCAAACAGTCGCTGCACGAGACTCGCATCCGCACGCGAAACGATTACCTGCGGGCCTTTCGCCGCGCGGTCCACCATCTTGATGACCACGCGCAGCCGCTCGCCGATGTTGTAGGTTTCCAGTTTCGACTGCTCACGCTTCGGCAACCGCGCTTCCGTGCGGCCCATGTCCACGATCAGGTCCGGACCTTCGGCACGCTTCACGATCACTGTCACCAGCTCGCCAACACGGTTGTGATATTCGTTGAAAATCGTGTCGCGCTCAGCTTCGCGCACTTTCTGCAGAATCACCTGCTTGGCGGTCTGCGCTGCGATGCGTCCCAGCACGTCCGTGGGCTTCGCCGCCACAATTTCCGTGCCGACCTCCGCTGCCGGATTCTTTTTCTTCGCTTCCGTCAGGCTGATCTCTTTTTTCGGGTCGGTTACTTCCTCGACCACCACATGTACCGAGTACACGTCCACTTGCCCGGTTTCCTGGTTGAACTTCGCGCGAAGGTCCTCTTCGGTCTTGTAAAATTTCCGCGCCGCCACCACCATCGCGTCTTCGATCGCCGACACCACGACTTCCGGCTCGATGTGCTTCTCGCGGCTCAGCATTTCGATTTGTTGATAAAGCAAATTCGCCATGTCTAGATTCCTAAAATTTCTTCGCTAAAACTCGACGACTAAATTCGCCTTCCGGATCGCCTCCAGCGGTAGCTCAACTGTCCGCGATTCTTTGCCTTTCAACTCCATGCGAACTTTCCCATCCGCAAATCCCGCCAGCCGTCCCTCAAAAAATTTCGCGTCGCCCACCGGCTCGCTGGTCGAAATCTTCGCGAGTCGGCCTCGGAAACGCTCGAAGTCCGCCGGCTTGTAAAGCGCCCGGTCCATCCCCGGCGAGCTAACCTCCAACACGTACCCTGCCGGGCCAGGAATCAAGTCCTCCACATCGAGGATCACGCTCAGTTGCTGGCTGACGCGCTCGCAATCCGAGTGGCTGATCTTTGGATAGGGATCGTGAACAGCTTCGGACGCCAGTTTCCCCGCCGCATCGCTAACTGCTGCCGCTGGCTTCGGAATCCGATCGATGTACACCCTCAGGAACCGCTGCTTGCCGACTTTCCATTCGACATCAACGATTTCCAGGCCTTCCGAGCGCGCCACCCTCTCGGCGGCGCCGCGGATTTTTTCCAAATCCACTCTAGAGACTCCCCGACCATAGCCGGTTTGCAGTGCACTCCAACCGGCCCAACAAAAAAGTGGGCTCGCGCCCACTCATCCGTTCGACCCGCTTCAGAGCGAAATCAGAGTATATTCCCGCTGCACGGTAAAAGCAAGATACGGGGGAGGATAGCGGGGGCGGACCGGTTTTGCGCCGCGGTTGAGGAGAGACAGATCGTGGTCTGATGAACCCACCAGAAACCGGCGGGCACGTCTAAATCCTTACAAATCAATGGCACAGAGCTGGCACATGGCCTGCTTCGAGGGACTGCAGTGAGACGCAAGACAAAAATTCACGGCGGAGTCATGGTTGCGCTGCTCCTATGTCTTTTTTTGCCCATTGCCGCCAAACCTCAACTCGCCCATGCATTGCTTCACCGGTTACAACAACTCCATTGGAATCGTTTCAGCCACGCCGCCCAGACTCCTCAAATGGCTACGCTGCCCAATCTGTTCTTCTGGGCGTGGGAGCGGCCGGAAGACCTGCGCTTCCTCGAGTCAAGAGATGTCGGCGTAGCCTTCCTGGCAAAAACAATTTATGTTCCTGTACAAGGCGAAAACCTGCCTCAGGACGCGGGTAGCTCCATCTTCGTGCGGCCTCGATTGCAGCCCCTTCGTGTCGCGTCGAAGACGCCGCTGATCGCCGTCGTCCGGATCGAGACTCGTGCCGGTCGTCAGCCAGCTTCGTATTCCGGGGGAAATCCGCAATACTTGCCGCAATCCGCTTTCTCACCGCAGCAAGATCAACGTCTCGTTGATGAAATCGCCGATCTGCAAAAATTGTCTAACATTCGCGCCATCCAGATCGATTTCGACGCCACCGTTAGCGAGCGCGTCTCTTACGCGACGCTGCTGAAAGATGTCCGCGGCAAGTTGCCCGCTTCCCTGCCACTTTCCATGACTGCCCTCGCTTCTTGGTGCATCGGCGATGCTTGGCTGGAGCAACTGCCTCTTGGCACGATTGACGAAGCCGTTCCTATGCTTTTTCGCATGGGCCCGGGCACGGGCGATGTCACCAAGTTTCTTCGCTCCGGCGATGAATTTCGCGCGTCTACTTGCCGGAGTAGCCTCGGTCTCTCCACCGACGAGTCTCTTTCGAATGGTCTATTGAAAGGCACTTTCCCGAGCACGCTATCCGAATTGCATTCCCGACGAATTTACGTTTTTGCTCCTCGCGCCTGGACTCGGCCCGACGCGGAAGCCGTCCTCAAGGAGTGGCAGCCATGACTCACCGCATTGCTCGCGTTTCTCTCGTTGCGACCCTCATCGCCGCGCTCGTCGTCCCTCCTCCACCATCCCTCGCCTGCGGACCGGACTTCACCGGACCGAATCTCTTCGCCGCCACCGGCCCCGACTTCCCAGAAGCAGATTTCGCTGGCGGCAAACTCGAGATCCTCCAACGTACTTATTGGCACGAACCTCTCTATATTGCTTATCGCAACTTGAGCGGCAAACCATTTACTGCGGCGGAGTTGAAAATCTTCGGTTCTCCGTCTGCCGAAGAAAATGCTGACGCGGGAAAGAGTTGGGTCGAAACCTGGAAAGAAACACGCGCTAAATTCGTGGGACGAACTCCAGAAACCCAAAGACTAATCAACAGCGGATACGGCATCGCCAAGGGAGTGAGTCGCTCCGATGTCTACCTCCAATACTACAATTGTCTCGATAATGCCTTCGAATTTGCCGTTCGAACGCTGAACAAACGCGTGGAGCAATTCGGCGCGCAGAGCCCTATCGTCAAAGACTGGATCGACGCTCAGGATATGGTCTTCGAAAATTGTTCCGGCGGCACCGCCTTCCCTCCGGGGCCGGGTACCACCTTCATTCCTGACCCCGCGAATCCTGCTGATCCCGAGTTGGTTCGTGCCGATCGCGCTTATCAGATTGCCGCCGCGCATTTCTACGCAGGGGAATTCACGGAGGCGCAGCAAGGTTTCGAAGCCATCGCCAAAGACTCCGCATCGCCTTACCATCAGCTCGCCTCTTATCTCGTCGCGCGCGTGCTGATTCGTAGAGGTACCTTGGACTCTGGCGATGAGGAATACGATTCCGCAGCACTCAAGGAAGCAGAAACGAAGTTGCTCGCCATCCTGGCCGACAAAAACCTCGCTGAAATGCATGATTCCGCCCAACGGCTCCTCGGCTTCGTGAGCATTCGCCTGCATCGCGAGCAGCGCTTCCACGAACTAGCGACAACACTCGCAAGTGGCGGCTCTGCGAAAACTCTACGCCAGGACTTGACCGACTATCTCTGGCTCCTTGATCATCAAGTCCTCACCAAAACCGTTACGCTTACTCCGGAATCCGCCGGCCAGCCTCCCCGCAAAGGAGTCACCGCGGATGAAACTACGCGCCTCCAAGGCGCCGATATGACCGACTGGATTTTCACTTTTCAGCAAACCGGCAACGTTGCATTTCAACACTCTTTCGATCGCTGGCAGGAAACGAAATCATTGCCGTGGCTGGTGGCCGCAATCGCCAAAGTCCGTGCCAACGACAGAGCCGCCACGGATCTTTCCGTCGCTGCCGCAAAAATCGCTCCGGACTCCCCCGCCTACCTCACTCTTGCCTTTTACCGACCGCGCCTCTTGGAGCAATCAGGCAATCGCGACGCGGCCCGGCAGCAACTCGACCAACTCCTCGCACAGCGCAGCACTACTCTCTCCCACTCCGCCAAGAATCAATTCTTCGCGCTGCGCATGAAGCTCGCTACTAGCCTCGATGATTTTCTCCACTTTGCTCCGCGCACCGCTAACGACGCAGAGGTGTACCCCAACCCGCCGGAAGGGGCCGCCACGCGAGCTTCCGCAAGCGCTCGTCATTTCGACGCGGACGCCTCGATCGTTTTCACAGAAAAATTGCCGCTGCGCGTGCTCGTTGAGGCCGCAAAGTCCACTACCTTGCCGGAGCCGCTACGCCGCTACGTGGTGATTGCCGCCTGGACTCGCGCCATCTTGCTGGACCAAGACCCCACAGCGCGCGAATTAGTCCCAGCCGCGCAAGAACTTGTACCGGAGGCCACGGCCGAGTTCGCGGAGTACTACCGCGTCATGGACGTCCCTACGCTTCGATTCGTTGCCGTCTTGGCGATTCTCCGAAACCCCGGATTCCGCCCCTTTGTCACCGCAGGCTATCCGCGCGGAAACCTGTACACCATGGGCGAGCCTGCCTTCAACAAGATTGACAACTTGCATGACAATTGGTGGTGCGCCGCGACGCCAAGTCCCGAAAACGAAGCCTACGCTCGCGACTACTACCACATGTTCATTAAGCTAAGCAGCCCGCTGCAGGAGATCTATCCTGAAGAAGAATTCCCCTCGCTGGTTTTTCTAAGCGCCGAAGATCGCATCGCTGCTGAAAAGGAGCACGGCGAATTCGCGGCTCAATCCGCCGCGCCCAACTTGCTCGGCAAGCGCGCCCTCGACTGGGCCAGCGGCCACCCCGACGATCCGCGCGTGCCGGAAGCCTTGCACCTGGTCGTCCGCGCATGGCGCTACGGCTGCGCTGAAAGCTCCGGAACAAATTACTCGAAAGCAGCCTACGACTTGCTCCACAAACGCTACGCCTCTAGCCAGTGGACAAAGAAAACGCCCTACTGGTTCAATTAGTTCTTATCGGCAGACGAAGCTAAAAGTGCCTCAGGCCAGTGGCGTTTCCGTGCGGGCCAGGACCGGCTTGCGGTCAAACTCATGCGAAGCGGCGGCCGCCTGCTGGCAGTAGCCGTAGGCGTCATAAGTCATCTCAAAAGCCGTGTCCCAGGACTTCTCGCGGATGTTTTCGCGGGCGGCTTCGCCCATTTGGCGCAGGCGTTCTGGCTCGCCCGCCAATTCGAGGATTCTCCGCCAGGCATAGGTACGGGGTAGTAACCAGCGATGGCGATGAGCCGAAGCAATACATCTTTGTAGGCACCGGCCAGTCTGTTGTGTCCACGTGTAACACAATATTGCAAAAACATTCTTGTACTTTCAATTTTGGGTCAATCTTTCGTAACAACTTTGGTGTACTCTCAGATGCATAGTGGCCTTATCTTTCAGAATCTTCGACTGGCGGGCTCTCCATTCGTGAGCAGAGGGCTCACTGTCAGGCTCATTCTCGTCTTTCTTCTCGTCGTCGTTCCTCAATCCGCTACGCCAACTGCCTCGGACCGCGCTCCCATCGTGGAAGCGCTGGGATGGGTGCGCAACGCACCGGCCGACGCAGTCGAATTTGATTACGTCATGACCGCTCGGGTGCGCTTGCTGTTTTTCTGGGCCGGCAAGGATGATGTTGGCGGAGGCTTCATTCGAAGGGGGTTCTCGAAGAGTGATCCGCGTCAAGAACTGCTTCAGGTTCTGTTCGGATCCGATCCCGCCAAAGCGCCGAAAGCCATCAATCGCTGGGGGGCGGGCACGGAAGTGGTCCGGCACAAAGAGGCTCCGTCGACCTCGGCCAAGAGCGACGACGTCGTTTCCAGTGCATTTTTTGGTTTCATGAAATCCTCAAAAGGAAAATCCGTCTCTGAAATGCAGGAGGAGCTCAAGAAGGAAAAGGATCATGGTGAACACCAGTTCACCGGTATCCTGAGCCGCGTTGACGCCGGTCATGCCATCTCTCTCACCGTGCCTCTGGCCTCAGAGATCGATTACAACCTGCACCAATATGCAGAAGCCGAACCAGTGATGTTGGAGAAACTTAGTTCCTCGGAGCGGCCCGTACGCGTCCTGGAAAATTCAGTTGGGTGTGCGCGCGCTGGTGAATTCCTTGGTACTGTCTCTGAATTGCTTGATTCGGCGTTGGAGAACCGCGGCGGACCGCTCTCCCTTTGCTACGTGTACGACGCCCAGGTGAATACCTTGATGATCGAACACAAAGCCTCGGTGCCAAGGCTCGCGGTAAAAGTGAAAACCGCAAAAGGCGAAATTTTGTCTGACAGCACCTTCGAGGACCTTCTCGAAACTGATTTTGTCTCGGAACACCGAGCCACGGGAAAGCGAGTCTATTTTACGATTCTGGTGGGAACCAAGGGCGATCAACGAGGCGTCCCGGTTCAAATTCGCTATCAGCCGAATTGGTGGTTCCAAGTTGTGCTGAATCTGCTGCCTAAGCCTGCGCTGCGGGCGCCACCCGTTCATTAACCACGCCGAATCATTCGAAGGCGAAGGGAGTTTGGGCTTTATCTCTTGAGGAAACAGCCGTCCCTGCGGCTGAAATCAGAGGTTTCAGGGGCCAGAGCTACTTACGCTCGGCTTGTACTTTCATGGCTTCGTTCATGTCGGAGATTCCTTTTTTGCAGGCGTCGCGGTCGCCCTGGTAGCAGTGCTCCAGGTCTTCCAGGTAGGTTTGCAGGATTTTGACGCGAATGCGGGCAAGGCCTTTTTGGCCAGCTTCATCCAAAGCGTTCTTGGCTTTGAGTTCAGAGATGGCGTCGGGATGTTCGCCAAACTGCTCGATAGCGGTGTAGGTAGCCCAGTAAGCGCGATCCTGGCGCTCACGTTCTTTGTTCAGGGTGTAGACCAGGAGATAGTTGGCTCCCAGGACCAACACCACGGCCGCGACCCCAAGAATCATGAGCCGATTGAACATTAGGCGGAGCGTACCGCATCTGGAAGGTCGGTACTAGGGGATTCTCAGCGCTACGGGCAAAGTAGAAACTAGAAAGCAGAAACCGAGCCACTTGGCGCCCTCTAATCAGGCCATCATTCTGCGTGTTATCCTTCCGCCCTATGAATGCCAAAGGGATAACGCCAATATTGAACGTATCCGACATTGCCGCGAGCTTCGCCTGGTTCGAGAAGTGGGGCTGGAGGAAATGCTGGGACTGGGGAACACCTCCGACTTTCGGAGCGGTTGGATCAGGCGAATGCGAGATCTTTCTTTGCCAGGGAGCCCAAGGCGGCCATGGCAGAGGTTCGAACACTACGACGTTCACCGCAGAAGGAGATGAGGCGGCCGACAAGGGCGCCTGGATGTCCGTGTGGGTAGAGGACGTTGACGAAGTCCACAGACAGTGCGTGGCCGCCAGGCTGGATGTCACTTTCCCACCGACCGACATGCCGTGGAACGTCCGCGAGATGCACGTGCGACACCCTGATGGGCACGTCTTTCGCGTCGGCAAGGGCATTGAAAAAGCGGAGCAGGAATGAAGACAAACGGAGAAAGCAGAAACTAGAAGGAGAGAAACCTCCTCCAACCCTACGATGCCAAACGTGCGACCGCCTTGTGAGACACGGGCGTACAAACCAAGTGCCTTGACAAGAGTGAAACTACCGAATATAAGCACCTTCAGTTCTTGGTAAGAACCGCTCTTACCTGCTCCCAAGACAATTCTTTCGAATTTGAATGGAGGTCCCCGTGGACAAACTGACTGCGTTTTTCACGCTCATGGCGGCGATGAGTATTGCCACCGAGCGCGTAGTGGAGATCCTGAAGGGAATTTTTCCGTCACTGGCTACGACCGATCCGGACGCAAAGAAGGAGAACCGCCGCCACATGATCCTCCAAGTGCTGGCTGCACTGGCGGGCATGGCCGTCGCCGCGGTGGGCCACACCCAGGTCAGTACCGCGCTGGGAGGGCTGCTAGATGCAAAGGGAGACATGTGGAGCTTTTCGAATATCGGTGAGATGGCCCTGAAGTATGGCCTCGTCGGCGTGATGGCCAGTGGCGGGTCGGCAATGTGGAATCACGCGCTGGACATCGTGGGGGCGTTGAAGACCGGGCAGGAATTGAAGGCTGGCCAGGAAAAAAAGGGCACTGCGTAGGTCGATAACATCGAAAGAGGGGCACGATGTTCCGGCTGATGTTCGTTCTCGCGATATCGTGCCCTGCTTCTTTCAGGCATCGAATGGACCAATCACGGTGGATCCTTCGCGCCGTTCGCAAAAAATCAGCGTGCGCTTAGTGAGGCGTGAGCGTGGAAGAGAAACTTTCTTTGGCGGCGTTTTCGTAGAGGTGGAGAAGATTAGCGGCGCGTTTGAGCAAATCGGCGGGCAGATCGCCAGGCTGGTAGTCCACCCAGCCAGTGGTATAGGCGAGAGAGATTTTGCGGCCTGAACTGGTCATTTCGAGTGGGCCGATGCGGTTGAGGACGGCCTGGACTTCGCCGAGGTTGCATTCGGGAAGGACGAGCAGGAAATCGTCATCGGCGAGGCGGGCGGCGAAATCGGAGCCGCGGCAAGCTTTCTTCAGACGGCGAGCTAGTTCTTTCAGGGCGGCGTCCATGGCCGAAAGGCCGTAACGCTGATTGAGGTCAGCGAATTCATCCAAATGAATGGTGGCGAGGCTTAGCGCGGTGTTCTGGCGGCGCGCGCGGGCGATTTCTTTGCCGAGCTGCTGCTCGATGAAGGCGCGCGTGTGCAAGCCGGTGACAGAGTCGATGCCGGAGGAATCGAAGAGTTGGCTGGTGATTCCGTCCCCGGCGGAATTTGGGGCGTTCAACTGTTTACGCTGGCGGCGGAACGACCATTGGCGGTAGAGCATCCAGCCATTGAAAAGAAGAAGAAGGCAGAGCGTGGCCCAGCGGGCCTGGTCGGAAGTAGGTTCGTAGAAATGTTCGCGGTGGCGGAAGAGCGAAGGGAAAGAGGAGAGCACGAAGGCAGTGGCCGAAAACAAGGCGACGAAACATGCGGAGAGCCACAGCCACCACTCGCGCCTGAAGAGCTGGCGCAAACTGGACTCTGCGCGCTGCGCGCGGAAGGAATCGGTGCCCTCAAGAGGCGAGGGATTCGGGTTGGTTGCGCGAGGACCGAGCGATGATTGCATGGTCGTTACAGGAGAAGCGCCACAACACCACAGTAGGCCGCAGCTACAAGGGATGGCAACGGAGAAATGGTACAGGGCCGATTATTTCAGGCACCTGACCGAAGGGACAGAGGCAAACAAGACAAAGGGACCAACCGGGTCGGAATCGATACAAAAGCAGAACGCCTTCGGCGAAGCCGAAGGCGTTCTGATGAAGCTTGAAGACGGGTACGGAAAAAACCGGCCGTTACGGCTTGGCAGCGGGCGGCTGAGACGTCGGCGTTGTTGGCTTGGGAGCCGCAGGCTTCGCCGGAGTGGGGGTTGCGCCAGCTTTGACCGGATAAGCCTGGTCGTAAAGGCGGACGATGTCCTGGGTGACGTCAATCTGAGTGGAGGCGTAGAGAATCGGAGTGTTCTGCGCCGAGGAATCCAGGACCACGACGAACCCGTTTTCACGCGCGTAACGGTCGAGGACGTCAACCATCTTGCGGCCGATGCGCTCGGTGATATCGCCGAGGGCGGCGTTGGCGTCTTCCTGGTATTCGGTGTTCATGCGATCGAGGCGCTGCGTGAGGCGCTGTCCCTGCGTACGGAGACGGTTCTCTTCTTCTGGGCTCAGCTTGTTCTGGCCAGCTTGAAGGCGCTGCTGAAGATCACTAATCTGCTTGTTGAGAGCTTCAATCTCGTTCTGGCGAGGAGCCAACTGCGATTGCAGTTCGGCTTGTGCCAGCTTGCCTTCCGCAGTGCCTCCAATGGCCTGGCGAATGGCGATGACTCCGACCTTGCCGGAAGCGACAGCACCAGCCGAAGCCGGCGAGGCAGTCGCTTGCGCCGAGGCGGCAGCGGCGCTCAAAAAGCACGCGGCGGCCAGAACAGCGGTACGAACTACAAATCTAGAATTCACTTTTTTCTCCTTGTTGTGGCCCGCACCGGAAAACCCGGGGCAGACCCGCGCCAAGTCAGCTTGGCTTAAGACTGATTCCGCTCCCAGCGGGATTTAGCGAGCGTATTGCAAACTTCAAAGTATAGCC
Source organism: Candidatus Acidiferrum sp. (assembly GCA_035279725.1). Taxonomy (GTDB): domain Bacteria; phylum Acidobacteriota; class Terriglobia; order Acidiferrales; family UBA7541; genus Acidiferrum. The sequence continues at coordinate 52,586 of DATEHF010000052.1, read as the reverse complement.
GACGCGGTTTGCTTCCCGCAATCAGAAAGCGGGGCCTACCGCGACGGAGAAGAGGCCTGCAATTTCTTTACACCACCACCCCGTCAAACTGTTGCGCCATCCACGTCAGTTCGGCATGGGGAACAGCAGAACGCGATTATTAGCCTGATCCACGATAATCGCCAGATTCGTGAACTGGTCGACGGCGACGCCGAACGTGCCGGAGCCGGGAATGCCGAACGTCTGGCGTGTCTTGAGCGGATTCGAAAGCGTATCCACGATGGAAATCGTGTTACTGGCCGAGTTGGATGTGAGAATCGCGCCTGTCTGCGGATTCACGGCGAGCGAAGTCGGATTGATGCCAACATTAACTGAACTGCCGCCGCCGGTGTCCGGATTGAAAGCGGTGATGACGTTGGAACCGCTCGAATTCGCGAAGAACAAACCAGGGTTAGCAGTGCCAGAGGCCGCAAAGGGATCGAAAACGATGCCGGTGGGCGTTGCGGTCACCGAGCCGGAGGGAATGGTGGTGCTCAGTGTGGGAGTTTGCAGACCAATCTCCACGACTGCGAGAGCTCCGAAGGGAGCCTGGCCACTGACCAATTGCAGCGAAGTGACAACGGCAATGCCTTGATTGTTGGTGCCGCGGTCGGGATCAATGGCCACGGCGATAGGCGACTGAATGCCACCGATGCTAGTGGGAGTCAGCGTCGTAGGCGGAGTGCCAGTTGCCGGAAAAAGCAAGCCAAAATCAAGCATGGTGACGGTGTTGGAGCCAGTGTTGGCAACGATGGCTGCGTCAGTAGCCTCGTTGATGGCGACTCCCGTGGGATTTGTTCCCGTCGACACGTCCGGAACTATTGGCTGCTTCGGCGGGTTGGGGGTTAAGTCGATGATGGAGGCGGTAGCGGCGCCGTTATTGGCAACGACTGCCAAACCACGGCGCTGACTGATGGCAATGCCTTGGGGACTGGCGCCAACACCGATGGATTTAGTTATGAATTGGCCAAAATTAGGATTGGGCTGGACTACTCCCCCGACCGTGACCGTCGGGTTGATGTCGATAATCGAGACGCTGTTGCAACCGGTATTGGAAACAACTGCGATGGGCGAGAAAGGCCCATTGGCAAGTTGATCCGCGATGGCCACGGAGGACGGGTGCGCGGCGGGGTTGCCACTCGTATCGGTGCAGATGGTGGACATGTCCACAGCCTGGACGACGTAGAAATCCACGGCGTTGGACTGCGCATTGGGACCGCTGCCACCGCTGGTGAGAACGTCGAGGGAATACTTGTGAGGTGCGATCAAAAACGATTTTGGGATGGTGACGGTGAGTTGCTGCGGACTATTCACGGTCACATTCGCGGCGGGAATTGGAGTGCTATCCAGGCGCACTTGGGTGGTGCCGCTGCCACCGCTTAAGAATCCGGAACCAAGAATCTGTACGCCGCAGAGATCGGTGGTCGAAGTCAGCGTTCCTTGCGGGAAAACGGTATTGGGAATACCGCTGACGATGGGATTGCCCGGCGTGGACTGCGGACAGCCGGAGGGAGGCGCGCTGGGAACGAGGAGTTCATTGACATGCGCGGACTTGATGGGGGTGTTGGTGAAGACACTTCCCAAATCGACGACGTCGATGGTGCCGCTGCCGGATTTGACGACGAAAGCCTGGTTTGTCGATGAATCGACAGCAAGGCCTCCGAAAAGTTTGAGGGAGTTTATCGTACCATTCTGCACAGTAAGCGTAGCGGTGCCACTGCCGGAAAGAGTGATTTGGGCCGGATCGATCTGCGCAGTACCAAAGGAGCAGGGCAAAGGATGATTGCAGGCAAGGGCATAGCGCTTCCGGCTGACAGGGTCGGAGACGGACACCTGATTGATTGTCGGGTTATAGGAAACTACAGCGTTGGTGTACGGTTGCCAGGCGACGTCCGTGGTACCGAGTAACTCCGGTGCGCTGGAGCACGGAGTCGTAAACGCCGTGCAAGTAGCAAAGAAGCTGATGGAAGAAATCGACTGGTCCAGAGAGCTAAGCAAGTCAATCTGCGGGCCATTGGTGCCGATGGCATTAGCGTCCGCAATGGCAGCCGTGTTGGTGATGGGATTAATCGCCACTCCCTGGGCAGTGGCAGAGATGGCAAAAATTTGGCCGGGGCTGCCATAGAAGACTGTGGCAGGTGCACATGTTGGAGGCGTAGCAGTTGCACACGGGGGAGCCGAGGCCGAGTCAGTCGCGGTGGAGTTTACAACATAAGTGAAAGTCGAACTGCTGGTGACACCCACGCTGTAGACGCCATTGAAAAGAGAGTTGTTCGCAGCGGTCCCGGCCACGAGTCCCGTGATGAGCACGCTGCCAGCGTTCCCGGGAATCAAGTTCAAAGGACAAATGTTTGGCGCTGTACCTGATGGAAGCACTCCGTTGGGGCACTTCGTCGGATCCACCGTGACCGTCACGACCCCGGCAGTGAGTGATGCGCTGGTGATCACATTACCCGTGGAAGGCTTTGTTACATCGACGCCGCGGACCACACCGGACCCTCCCGGAGTAACCAGCCCCACGTGACCATGCCTGGACATGGCAATTTGAGGGTATTGGCCGGTATTCAACGTGACTTGAGCGGCGAGACACTGGCCTGTCAGCGAGGTTCCGTTGACTGCGTTTCCGAGTGTGCAGCCGTACGGATTCGTGCTGGGAGTCGTGTTGGGGTTGAGATTCACTATGAATCCAAGGTTGGCCCCGGAAGTTGCGGAGGTTGTGGAATAGGCGACTACCGCGAGATTTGAATCCGGATCGACGCCGATCGAGTAAGGCATGGGTGCCGGGGAAACGGAGCCCTGCAGAGCGTTAGAAATATCGACGAAGAAAGGTGTGATGGGCGAAGGAGAGTTAGGAATGTTCAGGACAGTGACGGTTTGGCCGGTTATGGTGGACTTGCCATTGCTAACCGTCTGGCTGCCATAGTTCACGATCACCACGGTGTGATTATTGCGGTTGACAGAAAGACCCGTCGGAAGGTTGAGAGGAGCCTGGGGCGTGCTCGCCACGGTGCTCAGCAATGTGAGGCTCGCCGCACTGCTTGACGTTGGAGGAACAATCGAAAAGAAGCGCACCGTGTTTGAGCCGGGGTCGGCTACCACCAGTACACCGAGAATCGGATCGATGTCGACAGCGCTGGGATTCGTGCCGGCCGCAATTCCTGAAGTGACAACGACAGGCGGCGTAGCTGAAAAGTCCGGAAAGACGGCAATGTTGGTGACGGCATCATTGTTGACTAAGGGTGCGGGCGTTGCCCGGTTTGAAACGGACAGAGGGTAGAGACCTGGGGGCGTACCGGAGGCATTCACGAGGTTGGCTGGCAGCAAAGTGTTCAGCTGCCGGGCGGTGGAGGTAGTGCCATTTTTGGCGATGGTAGTGCCCTGAAAAACGACATTAGTGAGGTTTTGATCCCCTGGGCCGAAATAACCGCCGTCAACAATGACCTGGGTATCTTGAGAGGCCTTGCCTTGTATGACATCGTCCGGGACGGTGGCAATGGAAGTAGGCCGAACCGGGACAAACTGAAAAGTGTAAGGATTCGCGGTAAGCACGGGCTGCGTGGGCGGTGCCGGTGTCACGGTTTGGCCCGGGTCAGTGATGCTCACGTAAACGGATACGGTTCCGGTAGCCGGGGGAATGACCATGTCACTAGCCAAGAGGCGAAGCCGCGCGCCGGTGGACTGCGGATTACTAACTGTGGTAACGCCGTTCGTAGTGGTGGTGATGGGAATGGGAAACAATACCTTGAACTGGCTGAGGTTCGGATTATTTGTCGAACCCGTCGAACCAAATGTCACAGTCTTAATGAAGTTGTTTGGGTTGGCACTGTCCTGGAAATTCAGGGTAATTTGTGAAGCTGAGGAAATGTTCGGGGCATTTAGATAGATATCCCAAGCAGCGGCGCCTTGGGGAGCGATGGTGGGTGAAATACCGGAAAAATTGATGGGGCCGCCAGTAATGATGGTAATCGTGCCGATGGCCAGCCGCGTATTGTCGGCGTTGGAAGTAGCCACGATGGTCAGATTTGCAGGCGAATTCTTATTGGTAGAGTCAGCGGGAGTGATGCTGGTGGGCACGGAGGTCGGGGCAGTATAGGTGGCAATGTTTGGGTTCTTGGAGTCAGGAGTGATGGTGCCGCAGGTCGGGCTGCAGGTCTTCAGTTGAGGGTACGGAGTCGTCGCCGTGGGAACCTGCTGCGTGATGGACCAAGTTACACTCTTGGCCTGAAGGTCGTTGGTGAGCTGAACGTTGAACGACTGAGGCTCATTGGTGGGAACGGTAGCAGTGTTTGGAGTGAGCACAACGCTGACGCCGGAGTCCAGCGTAATCGTAAGCGTGCCGGACTTCTTGGTGTCTGCCTGAGACTGGGCGGTGAAAATAATTTGCAGGCCGGGAAAAGTGGTCTGATCCGGGATCTTGCTCGGAGCAGTGTAGGTTGCAGTACCCGTCGTCTGAACATTGGTAAGAGTTCCAAACGAACCGTCGGTGGGGCAGGCTTTCGCAGCCGCGGTCGTGGACTTTCCGGTCGAGTCGGTGGTTGTGGTGGTGTAGGTGCACGGCGTTTGAGGCGGTCCAGCTGGTTGTCCTGGCTCCCAGGTGACGTTGGTATTTGTCGCGCCGTTCACAGTGGCAGTGAGCGTAGTGGACTCGCCGAGGATAAGAACGGTGCCGACGGATGAACTCACCGTCACGGTGACGACGTTTGCGGTGCTGCTGCTGCCGCAGCCGCTCATCGACAACAAGCCCATGGCCACCAGCCACGGGCCAAGAAGACTGTACAACCTGCCTACTCTCATTCGCACGATTTCCCCCACACAATCGCGCCGCGGATCTTCCGCAGGCGCTGGCGTTCCTGGCTTTCTCTTACGAAAATCTTGTGACCAACTTCGGTAATCGCTTCGCAACACGCCGCCCTCAGAACGTCCGGCTGACCGTGAAGCGGAAAGTCGTTTTCGGCTCGAAATAGTTCAATCGCCCGGGATTATTCTGAATGAAATCGAGCTGCGGCTGGATCTGGAGCGGATAGATGGTGGGATCCAGGGCGTTGAATTGCGTCTTCAAACTCGATATTTCATTCGGTTCGATGAAAGGCTGTTTTGCCACCAACTGATCGTGAAGCCGGTGCACGTTATAAGCGTAGTAGATCCGGAACGGCGCCTGAATGATCGGGAGTTGAACGACAAATTCGATTCCGGTGGAAGCGCGCAGGCGGAAATTCGTCCCCGGAGCAATGGCAAGCTGCTGGGTCAGACCGTCCAGTTTTACCGCATTGGGAAACTGGCCACCCGGTCCCACCAGACTCTGAAAACCTTCGGAACTGAGTTGTAGTGCACTGTGGCGAACCACGCCATCGGTTCCGACGTCTGCGAAGAGGCCCGCCGTAACAGTCGACCCTACTATAGGGATGCGATATTCGAAATTACCGAAAGACTGCAAATCCCCGCCCGGCAGGGTGGCAACGTAACTCAGCACCGGTATGGTGAACGAGCGCACGGCACCGCCGGAGGTGGGGTCATGATATGAAATCGGTTGTGCGGTGGCTTGAGGAATAAAAGTCACTGGTGAAATGGAGCGGATGTCGAAGCCCCGGAGGTCGCTCTCCCCGCCCATGTACAGACGACTGAAGGGAGGAATCGCGTTTTGCGTCGGTTCAGGAGTACATGCCGGTACGGTAACCACGCCCGAACAAGTGGAAGTGGTGTGCCCGTAGGCAGTGATGTAGGCGGCGGAGAAATGCACGCCAATCACGTTGCGGCGCTTGCGAACCGGGTGAAAGTACTTGAAATCGAAAATATTGCTAATGGTCTTAACGTTGCCACCGAGCCCGGAAAACGGCAGCGAATAAAAGAAACTTTTGCCGTGTGTTTCGTTGATCGGATTGTCGATGGAACTGTACGTGACCGAGGGAGTAATGGTGCTGGACACGATGCCGTTGAGGGCGCTGGGGCCGGTGAGGCTGCGAAATTGAATGGATTCGAACAGCAGCGAGGAGGCGGCGTTGAAGGACTTGATGTTGGTGCGGGTGAGGCCGTACTGAAGCCCGAAACGAGCGAAGGAAAAGCGCCGTGCCGGGTAGCTCGCGAAAAGCGTGAACCCAGTGCTGTTTTGTGTGTAGTTCTGGACGTATTGCGGGTTGATGCTGACGGACTGCTGGGTCAGGAGCGCTTCTTGCTTGGCCTGATCGAAGTTGTAGCGGCTGGAGAAAATGGTGAAACCTGAAGAAATCGGACGGTCGAAGAGGTAAGGCTCGGTAAAACCAAACATGAAACTGCGCGAGAGATCGCCGAACTGCGCTGAAAAGGTCAGAGTTTCGCCAAGCCCCAGGAAATTGTTGGTCTGGTAGGTAAGCCCAATGAAACTGCCCGCCAGACCGCTCACGCCGCCCTGCAAGCCGATGGACTGCTTGCCTTTTTCCTTGAGCTTGAGGTTGATGTCGACAGTGCCGTCTTTATTGTTGCGCTTGATCTCCGCAGCCTTGTCCGCCTCGATCTTGTCGAAATAATCGAGTTGATTGAGGCGAAGAATACTGAGTTCCCACAGACGCTTATTGAAGAGGCTGCCTTCGTCCAGAACCAACTGGCGACGGATGACTTTGTCGCGGGTGGTGGTGTTGCCGCTGAAATCGATGCGGCGAATGAAATACTGTTTCTGCTCGTCGAAGCGCAGAGTCAGATTAATGATTTTGGTGGCATCGTCGACTTCCGTTTCCGGTTCAGGAGTGAAATCGATGAAACCGTATTCACCGTAAATCTTGCCGTAGGTCTCCAGGGCTTTGCGAACTTTTTCGGTGGAGAAGAGATCGCCCTGTTTGAGTGGGAAGGCGGCCTTAAGGGCATCGACCTTGAGGGACAAGGCTTTGTCCGGGTCGGAGCTCACGATTTTCAGCGTGCCCATGTGGAAGCGCTCGCCCTCTTCAATAGGAATAGTGATGTTGACGGCCTTGCCGTCACTGCGGCCGAGTACCAGCGGAACACCTAAGCGGTAGTTCCGAGTATCAATATTGCCGAGAATGGGGTCGCCGACAGTGGCCTTATAATAGCCATTGTCACGGTAAAGTCCGCGAACGCCGACTTCGAGATCTTCACTTAACTTTTCACGATCGTACGTTTTCGAAAGAACGGCAATATCCCAGAAGTACAGGGGAATCGAATAGGGCCGATCGTGGCGCATGGCGCGGATCAACTTACGATCGCTAAAAGCGTGGTTTCCGGTGAACTTGATTTTGCCGACTTTGACCTTGGGGCCTTCCTCGACCTTGAAAACGAGAATGACGGCGTTGCTGGAAGCAATGCGTTCGTACTGCGGGGTGACTTTCGCAAACTGGCGGCCGTGCTCAGCCAACAATTCCTTCAATACAACTTCAGCCTTCTTGATTTTCGTGGGGTCGAACTGGCTTTCAACGCTCAGACCGACCTTACGTTCCTTGAAGCGGTCGAGAATGTCCGATTCGGAAACCGAGTGGGTGCCGTCGTAGCGGATACGGCGAATCTGCGGGCGCTCCTTAACCTCAAAGATGATGACCTTCTGATTGGGCTTTGGAGAATCCTCGACGCGCAGCTTGACGTCTTCGAAGAACTGGGTGTTCCACAGCGCTTGAAAATCGCGGCGCAGTGTTTCTTCATTGTAGACATCGCCGTTGCGGCTGAAGATGCGCGCCATCAGGGTGTCGTTGCGGACGCGGCGGTTACCCAGGAATTCGATATGGTCGATGGTGATCTGCTGCTGTTGGGAAGCGGCCTGTGGATCGGCTAACGAATGGTCTTCTATAACGTCTTTGCCGGAAGTGTAATCAAAGGAGGCGGAGAAGAGGTAAGAACGCGAAGAATCGCGTGCATGGGAATTTTCGCGTGGCGCTGCCGGTGACGCGATCGCAAATAGAAATACAAGAGCAATCGTGCACATCAGTCGAGCCGCAAAAAACCCAAACGGCAAACAGACTCTTCTTTGAGCGGCCGATGAGGTCGTCAAGGCCGCGCCCCCAAACTCAAGTTGTTATTCTCCCGCTGGACCCGGTGTGGGCCAGCCGATTGTCGATTCCGGCCCGGCCGGAATCATCCGTGCGTTGTTTCAGATTCGCTAGTGGACGACCGGGGTTGCCTCGCCGACCGGACGGAACTGGAGGCCTTCCCCTGCGACGTAAATCTGCAATGTCGCCGGCCTTTGAATTCCACCTTGGATCAGCGCCTCGGAGAGCGGGTCCTCAACGTACTTCTGCAAGGCCCGGCGCAGCGGACGCGCCCCATAACTGCGATCCGCACACGTTTTCTCGAGAATCCACTGTCTAGCTTCCGGCGATACGACGATCTGCACCTGGCGGTGAATCAGCGTGTCGTTCAGCTGGCCCACCAGCAAATCGATGATGCGGAGCAGGTCTTCGTCGCCGAGCGGATTGAAGATAATGACTTCGTCCAAGCGGTTCAAAAACTCCGGGTTGAACGCCCGCTTTACTTCTGTCATCACCATATCTTCCATGCTCTTCTGCCCGGCTTCATCGGCGCCGGACTGGAAGCCCATCGCGGTGCGTTTTTGCAAATGGCGCGCGCCGAGATTGGACGTCATGATGATGATGGTGTTCCGGAAATCCACGGTATTGCCGAGGCCGTCCGTCAATTGACCGTCTTCAAAGACCTGCAACAATATATTGAAGACGTCCGGATGAGCCTTCTCGATTTCATCCAGCAGGATGACCGAGTAAGGCGTCCGGCGGACGCGCTCCGTTAATTGCCCGCCTTCTTCATAGCCCACGTACCCTGGAGGCGCGCCGATGAGCTTCGAGACGGAGTGTTTCTCCATGAACTCCGACATGTCGAAGCGCACCAGCGACTTTTCCGAACCAAACAAAAATTCCGCGAGGCGGCGAGCAACTTCAGTTTTGCCAACGCCGGTGGGCCCAAGGAAGAAGAAGCAGCCGACGGGACGCAAAGGTGACTTGAGGCCAGCCCGGCTACGCCGAATGGCGCGAGCCAGAGCCGTGATGGCTTTGTCCTGGCTGATGACGCGCTTGTGAAGCTCAGGCTCGATACGCAAAAGTTTCTGTTGCTCGTCTTCTTTGATGGAGGTGACGCCGATGCCGGTCCAGCGAGAAACGACTTCCTCGATATCTTCGCGCGTCACGATGCCTGTCGAGGCGTCGTCCAGCTTGAAGCGTTCCCGGAGACCGCGAAGATTTTCTTTTTCCTTGCGCTCCTCTTCGGAATAGAAACGCGCTTTTTCAAATTCGTGATTGGCGATGGCCGTTTCCATGCGATGAGTGATGAATTTCACGCGTTTCTGGACTTCGCCGACTTCTTCGGGGACGGTGGCTTGGCGGAGCTTCACCCGCGCGCCAGCTTCGTCGATCAGGTCGATCGCCTTGTCTGGCAGAAACCGGTCAGGGATGTATCGATTCGAGAGATAAACAGAGTAGCGCAGAGCTTCGTCGGTGTAGCTGACGGCGTGGAATTTTTCGTAGCGCTCGCGAACGCCCTGGATGACCTGCACTGCTTGCTCTTCATCGGGGGCGGGAACTTTTACAGATTGGAAGCGACGCTCCAGCGAGCGGTCTTTCTCGACCGACTTGCGATATTCCCCAGGCGTCGTGGCGCCGATGCACTGAATCTCTCCGCGGGAAAGCGCAGGTTTCAAAATGTTGGCGGCGTCCAGCGAACCTTCCGCGGAACCGGCACCGACAAGGGTGTGCAGCTCGTCGATAAACACGATGGAGTTCTGGCTTTCCATCAATTCCTTCATGATGGTTTTGAGGCGCTCTTCAAATTGTCCACGATACTTGGTGCCCGCCACGATCAGCGAAAGATCGAGAGAAAGAATGCGCTTGTCCGCGAGGAACGGCGGGACGTCGCCATCGGAAATGCGCTGCGCAAGGCCTTCGACGATGGCGGTCTTGCCAACTCCGGGTTCCCCGATCAAAACCGGATTGTTCTTGGTGCGACGGCACAAAATCTGGATGACGCGCTCGACTTCGCCTTCACGGCCAACGAGCGGATCGAGCGAGCCTTCCGAAGCTGCTTGCGTAAGGTCGCGGCTGAATTCGGCGAGCAGAGAAGTTTCCTTGGGCCGAGCCGCAGCTGTTTTTTCGCCGGACGTGCGTGCCAATTCTTCCCGCAGCGTGGAGAGACGCAGACCGCGCTCCATCAAAATCTCCGCGCCGAAGCACTTTTCTTCGCGCAGAATGCCCAGCAGGAGATGCTCGGTGCCCACGTGCTTGTGGCCGAGGCGCTCCGCTTCTTCCGCCGCCATATTAAGGATGCGCTTGCACTCCGCGCTGAGCGGCACTTCAACCGACGTGGAGATGCGCTCGCGGATGGTGATGCGGGCTTCGATCTCTTTGCGTATCGATTCGATCGAGCCTTGCTGCCGCAGGAAACGGTTGGCCAGCGCCTTGTCCTCGCGCATCAAGCCGAGCAACAAATGTTCGGTTTCGATGTACGGGCTGCCATACTGGCTGGCTTCGTACCTGGCAAAAAATATGACGCGTCGCGCCTTCTCTGTATAACGTTCGAACACGTTAGCTCGCTTCTCCCCCAGGGACCCCTCTCGCTGAAGCCGCAGCCTCGCGAGTTCGCAGAACGCCATGTTCCAGCGCTAGTATGCGGTCACATCGCGCGGCGAGCGATAGGTTGTGCGTCGCAATCAGCGACGTCAACTTGTGCGTGCGGTGCAACCGTTCCAGCAACTCGAACACGGCCCAAGCATTCTGCTCGTCCAGATCTCCGGTAGGTTCATCCGCCAGCAACACTGACGGCCCAGTGACGAGCGCCCGGGCAATCGCGACGCGCTGCTGTTCCCCTCCGGAGAGTTCCCCTGCGCGATGATCGGCTCGATTTTCCAAGCCAACCTCCGCGATCCACTTCCGCGCCATCCCGAGCGCGAAAGCAAAACCTTCGCCGCGCACCAGCAGCGGCATGGCTACGTTTTCCGCAGCCGTAAAATCCGGCAGCAACTGGTGGCGTTGCCACAAAAATCCAATGGCACGATTTCGAAATTCCGCCAGCGCCGCGTCATTAATCGATTCAATGGCTTTCGTTGCGAAGTATACTGTACCGCTCGTCGGCGTGTCTAGCGCGGCGAGCAGGTGTAGCAGAGTACTCTTGCCGGCTCCCGATGGCGCCACGATCGCGACCATTTCTCCTGGCCGCAAAATCAGGTTCGCATCGACCAGCACCGTGATGGTTTTTTCACCACGACCGTAAGTTTTTTTGAGCCCGCGCGATTCCAGCACCACAGCGTCAGCGGCCAAATCTTTTGCCGGTATCGCATTTGCAAATTGTGCTTGCTGCATCATGCTGGTGCTGGGCCTTTCGGCTGCGTAACGCGCCTTCCGTCCTATTTACTTAGATGCTGCTAGTGCAATCTCCGTGCCTAAATCTCGGCTGGACGCGTGCCTCGAATGACCCAAAGAGTTTCCCATTTCGGCCAGTCCCTTACCTGCCGAAAAGAGGGCATTTTTGTGCCAAACTGAAACACTACTAATCTATCTATTTTCAACAGCTTGCGGCGGGCTGTTTACGATGACCGGGGATTGAGGGATGCGCCCCGGCCTCACCCACCTGCCTCTGACCCCAATAGGAGCAAACGGCGCGCCAAATGGCTAGTACAGACTCGGACGTTCGCATCATTCGTAGCGAAGAATTTCCACCGGCAAGAGCCGAACCGCTGCGCGCGCCGGTAAGATCGTTGCGGCAATCGAAATTCCCATTGATACCGCTGTAATCCAGACTCCATCGAAAACACTTGGATGAAAAGGCACATACGGAACGGCATAGACTTGAGGATCGAGAGGAATCAGATGGTAATTTCCGGCCACAAAGGAAAACGTGTAGCCAATGAAGAGGCCGAATAGCGTGCCGGCGGTCCCGATTGTGATTCCCTGCCAAAGAAAAATTGTCCGAATCTGTTCGCGGCGGGCACCCAGGGAGCGGAGCACGGCAATGTCGCGTGCTTTATCCGTGACGGTCATGGAAAGAACGACCAAAATGTTGAGGCCAGCGACGAAAGTAATTAGACCGATGAAAATCGCGGTGACCAGTTTTTCCAGCCGCAGCGCCCGAAACAGGGCGCGGTTTTCTTCCATCCAGGTGGATGTTGAAAAACCTGTCCCCGCTGCTTGCCGCACCTGTTCTGCGACTTCCCCCGCACGCTCAGGCTGCCGCAGCCGAAACTCGAGGACGTTGACGACGTCACCTGCGCCCGAAAGCCCCTGCGCCGCGGACAGCGTGAGGAAACACCAGTTTTCATCGTAGTCGTAAAAACCGGAATCGAAAATTCCCGCAACGCGAAACCGCCGTGTCCGCGGCATCAATCCATAGGGCGTCAATCTTCCTTGGGGACTGGTGAGTGTTACGTAGTCGCCGGGCGAAACTTTCCATTCTTCAGCAATTTGCTTTCCGATGAGCAGGGCGTCAATTCCGTCGGCGTCCGGGGAAAAATCCAGTTTGCCGGCAACGATGCGCTGCAGGGCCTCGTCGCTCTTGCGCTCCCGTTCGGGGTCGATCCCTTTCGTGACCACACCGCGCGCTTGCCCGGCGAAGGAAAGGAGGACCGTCTCGTAGATCGCTGGCGTAACAGAGCTGGCGCCGGTAGTCTCAGCGAGCCTAGTCGCCATCTCGTCGTAGTTCTTGATGCCACTGGTGCCGGGACGCGTTAGGGAGACATGCGCCGTCACACCGAGCAGGCGTTCCTGCAGCGTCTCGCGAAAACCTGTGTTCATCGAGAGCGCGATAACCAGCGTCGCCACACCCGCGGCCACCCCAATCACAGAAAAAAGCGTGACAAGACGCAACACCGCCGGGCGGTACGGCGACCGCAAGTACCGCTGCGCCACAAACCATTCGAATCGCATGCTAGTGGGAAGAATACGTTAGGCGCCGTGCCCTTCGGAAGATGATTCGCCGCCACTTTCCGGCCGCAGCAGTGGAAAAAGGATGACGTCGCGGATCGAGGGGGAATCGGTCAGCAGCATCGTTAGGCGGTCGATGCCAATGCCTTCCCCGGCTGTCGGCGGCATACCGTGGCAGAGTGCGCGAATGTAGTCCACGTCGAGCTGCTTTGGAACTTCCTCCCCGCCCTGCGCAATTTGAGCAAGAAAGCGCCGTTCTTGCTCGGCGGGATCGTTCAGCTCGGAAAAGCCATTGGCAACTTCCATCCCGGCAACATAAATTTCGAATCGTTCCGTCACCGAAGGGTCGTCTGGCTTCTGCTTCGAGAGCGGCGAGATATCTGTAGGAAATTCGTAAAGAATTGTGGGCTGGACGAGCTGGTCTTCGGCGAGGGTTTCAAATAACAACCCCGTCCACTCACCATCGCTCATTTTCTCCTTCCCCGGATAGTGACTTTCACCAAGAGCTCGCGGCCTTCCCGGCTCTATAAGCTCCTTAATACTCGGCGCGGCTCCCATGTTCGCCGGCCAATACTTCACAATTGCTTCGCGCATGGTCAGTCGCTGCATTGTTGAAAAGTCCAATTCAATGTCGCCGTATTTCACGGTGGTCGAGCCAGTAATGTTTTTCGCGAGCAGCGCGAAGAGCTGCTCGTTCATGTCCATCAAATCGCGATAGTTGCTATAAGCCTCGTAGAATTCCAGCATCGTGAATTCGGGGTTGTGTTGCGTGGAAATACCCTCGTTGCGGAAGTTGCGGTTGATCTCGTAAACGCGGTCGAACCCCCCGACCGTTAGCCTCTTCAGATAGAGCTCCGGTGCTATGCGCAGATAGAGGTCAATGTCCAACGTGTTGTGGTGCGTCTTGAAGGGCCGTGCGGCTGCTCCACCGGCAATGGGATGCATCATTGGCGTTTCGACTTCGATATAGCCGCGAGCATCAAAGAACTTCCGCAGTTCCCGGATAATTTTGGCGCGCGTTTCGAACACCTGGCGGGACTTTTCGTTGGCGATCAGGTCAACATAGCGCTGGCGGTATCGCAGTTCGATGTCCGTCAGGCCATGCCACTTTTCCGGCAGAGGCAGGAGCGCCTTCGAAAGAAAGAAAATCTCCTCTACCCAGATGGTCAGCTCATTGGTCTTGGTTCTGAAGAGGTGCCCGCGCACGGCAATCGAATCGCCCAGGTCCAGCAGGTGGTACAACTGGAATCCCTTGTCTCCGACCACGTCTTTCTTCACACAAATCTGTATTTTTTTCCCAGCCCCTTGCAAATGAGCGAATCCCATCTTGCCCATCAATCGATAGGAGACCATGCGCCCGGCTACGCGGACTTCTCGTTTGTTGGTTTCCAAGTCCGGGCCGCTGGTGTCTCGGTACTTTTCCACCAGTGCCGCAGGAGTGTCCGTCCAGCGAAATTCCCGGGGATAGGGTTCGTATCCGAGCGCCTGGATCTGGTCGAGTTTTTTTTGGCGCTGTTCAAACTGGTCGCGCGGCTCAAATTGCAAAGGGAAAATCCTTTCGGAGACGATGGCGTTCGAGTATAACGGCGGGCGTCATCCTTGAGCAAGGAACTCGGTTGTGACATGCTAGGGACAAAGAAAGAGGTCGGGCATGGCAGGCTTTCAGGTTGCTTCAGTATTCTTGAGCAGCCTGCCAAGGAGATAGATGACTCACTTTCTTATTATAAAAATAATACTATGGCATCCGGAAGAGGTTTTGGTATACTCCGCAACCTGTCCCTACGGAGAACTCCCGTGAAAGACTCCATCCGCCCCCCAGCCCGCGGAAAGTCTGTTAGAGATGATTGGCGCGCGTGGCTACCAGAGGCAAAGGCGCAAGTCTTCGATAAACAGGTTCAACGACTTGAGTCCAGTTACGTAATGTTGAGCGTCTCGCTCAACGAAGCATTGGAACTCCGGCAGCAGGGCCAGCCCGGCAAGTCTCTCCAGGCAGTGGGCATGACTTCCGGGCTATGCAGACTGCTGACCCAGACACTCTCCGGGTTGCTCCGAGCTTTGTCCGAACACGCAAAACACTACGGAACGATTCCCAACGCCGCACCCCTTGATCCCGCCAATTTTCAAGGAGTTAAGGTCCAACGTTCCGCGCGCATGAGCAGTTTGCTCAATCATGTGCTGCTTTCCCAGCGGCTGCAGTTCCTGCATAAAATCAGCACGCTGGAAGAGATGGTTGAGGATCTGGGTAAGGATTATCGCCATGCCGCCAATGACTTGGCCGACGGAGTCGCTTCATATCCAAAAAAAATGTGGGACGAGGTAGACGCGGGCCACTATGATCTTAATACGTGCATGCGAGAGGCTATCGTAGTTTTCAAGTCTTTCCTGATTGCTCTTCCTGAGAGTCAACTCGGGGTGTTTCAAAGTACCGTTCGACAGCAGTCCTTGCCGTTGGAATCTCATTTCCCTGCCGACCAGCAAGAGATCCGTCATAGACGAATGACCGCAATCGCGGGAGAATAATCAAGCCTGCTCGCCCGCAGGCGTCCGGGATACACGCCCGGGGGAATAAGCGCCCTCTTAGCGGTGTCTTGTTTGAATGTGCGGGCTATTGTCAGGACAACTCAAGGAGGCATCCGGCGCATCCGAAGTGGTGGATGCGCCGCTAATGGACCGTTGGCCCGAAACCGACCAAGCGATCCCGAAGCGTCGACCTCACGACAGGCCACCAAACCGGTGACTGAGGCGGAGGCCATCCGTCTGGCCCAGGCCGGAGATGCTGCGGCTTTTGAGTTTCTGTACCACTTGCATAGCCGCCGCGTCTACGCTTTGTGCCTGCGCATGGTGAATAACCCCTCCGATGCGGAAGACCTGATGCAGGAAGCCTTTCTGCAGCTCTTTCGCAAAATTGGGACCTTTCGTGGAGAGTCGGCCTTCTCGACCTGGTTGCACCGGATGACGGTCAATGTGGTGCTTATGCGGTTGCGCAAGAAGTCTCTCCCCGTGGCCTCACTGGAAGAAACGACGGATCCCGACGATGAAACGGGAGGCCCCAGGAAAGACATTGGCGCGCCGGATTTGCGCTTGAGCGGCGCCGTCGACCGGGTCAATCTGGAACGTTCGGTTGAAAAGTTGCCTCCGGGCTATCGGACGGTGTTTGTGTTGCATGACGTCCAGGGATACGAACACAACGAGATTGCGCACATCATGGGATGCTCGGTAGGGAATTCGAAGTCGCAGTTGCATAAGGCGCGCACTCGCCTGCGGGACTTGCTCCAGGAAGAAGTACGCCAGCAGGCCCGGCAGGAACGCCACGCGGCAAAAAGCCAGACGGCGCACGATGATTAAGCTACAATGGGCTCAATCGAGGGTGCGTAGGCGACTTCACGGCGAAAGTTCAAGAATTTGCGCGGAAGCGGTTTGAGAGAAGTCGAACGGGGCAGAGGTCTAGCGCCAGCCCCGGCGGAGTGAAGGGCCATGCTGTGTAAGGACGTGGAATTCGTAGTGGAACAGGAAGGCCTGGCGCCGCTGCCGGAAGCAGCTCGGGCGCATGTTGCCGGATGTAGTCATTGCCAGGATTATGTGGCTGATCTCGCGACCATTGTTGCAGTCGCGAATGAATTGCCAGCCGAAGTCGAACCCCCCGCGCGCGTTTGGGTTTCCCTCCAGTCCCAGCTTGAACTCGAAGGCATTATCAAAACGCCCGTGGTTTCGGCCCAGGTTGAGCGCGCGTCCTGGTGGCGTGGCTTCAGCGATCTGTTCCGCGGCCGTGCTCTTGCGACTGCAGCTGTGGGCCTGGTGATTTTCGTTGCGGGAGTTATGGAATGGCAACAGCCGCCGGACCCGCGTTCAAGTGGAGACTCTTCCCGGACCGGTTCACTTCCCCCGTGGCAAATTGCTTTCAAACAAACCGCTACAGTGTTGAACGGACAGGAAGTCGACCTGCGAAATATGCAGCTTGCCAGTACTTCCCCCGCGGCCCCGGTGGACGACTCTTACCGACAGAGCCTCCAACAAGTTGATGAATTCATTGCTGACTGCGAGCGCCGTGTGAATGCCGCACCCCAGGACGATCTGGCGCGCGAGTATTTGTCCAATGCCTATCAGCAAAAAGCCGAATTATTGTCCGCGATGATGGATCGCGAGGGGAGTCTTCACTAACATGCAAACTGAGATTATGGGGCTGACCGCGATGCGGTCGAAAGTGAAGCGCGGTATCTTGCCGATTCTCGGCGCCGCTGGATTTCTTTGCGCGGGCCTTGCCGCAGCGGCAGGTGCAGGCCAGCAAGGCCAGCATCTTGAAAAGCATTTCACTGTCAACGCCCGCCCGGTAGTGGTAATCCATAACGTGGCCAATGGCCGCATCGAAGTGAAATCCTCGAAAAATGCCGAAGTCGTCGTCCTCGCCAGCCAGGCTTCCAACAAGATTGGGTTTGATATGGAGCAAGCGGGCGAACGCATCGACGTCACTGCCACGGTTCTGGATGCCGCAGCGCAACCCCGCGAACTGGAAGCCAATCTGCAGCTTACAGTGCCCGAAGAGACAGAGCTTCAGCTTAAGTCCGAGACCGGACTGATCTACGTCGAACAGGTCATGGGCGACATGACATTGGAAAGCGTGGCCGGCGATGTTCACCTGAAAGAAGTCTCCGGATACATTATTGTCCGCACTACGGAAGGCTCACTTGTCTGCACGCAGTGCGCCGGCAAACTGGATTTCAAGTCCATCAGTGGCGGGGCGCAAGTATTGCAGCCCGCGCTGACCAATGTCAGTCTATTCACCACGGCAGGAAATATTCTCTTTGACGGGGATTTTGTGCGGACCGGCCTCTACACTATGAAGAGCGGCAAAGGCCTGGTCGAAGTCCGGTTCTCCGGCAATGATTCGTTTGATCTGAAGGCGCAAACTGCCACCGGCACGGTCGATAATCGGGCCGCGGCCTACCTCAAGCCCGATTCGCATGGCGTCAAACATTTAATGTCAAAGTATACGCATGGCCTTTTCGGTTCGGTGGGACAGGGCCTGGCGAAAGTCGAACTCTCCTCCTACAGTGGTACAATTCGCATCCTGAAGCGCGACTAATTTTCGCGCCACGATCGCGTGACCACTTCACCTCCTTTGCGCGGGACGCAACTCCGCGTTCCTATCCTGTGCCTAGCCGGATTCATGGGTTCCGGCAAAACCACCATTGGCACGCTCCTGGCGCGGCAGCTTGCCTGGCGCTTTGTCGATCTCGATGACCGCATTGAAGAATCTGCGAGATTATCCATTCCGAAAATCTTCGAGCGTCTCGGTGAACCGGCGTTCCGGCAAATCGAAGCGGATCAGCTTCGCGCCGCCCTCGGCCGTGCCACCGAATTGAAAGAGAGCACAGTTCTCGCCCTCGGCGGCGGTACGTACGCGCAACCGGGCTGCCCTGAATTTTTGCGCGCCGCGGCAATTTCGGTCTTATGGCTGGATTCGCCCGTCGAAGTTCTGCTTGCGCGGTGCATGACCATGACCGGGCGACCGCTTTTCCGCGATGAAGCGAGTTTCAGCGCGCTGTATGCCCAGCGGCTGCCTTCCTATCAACTTGCCGATTACCGCGTGGACAGCTCCGGCGAACCGACCCAGGTTGTCGCGGAAATTCTGCGCCGAGGCATTGTTGCATCCGCTGGAAACACCGCGCATCTGCTAGTTGAGAAACCCCTCCCCTGAGGGAGAATGTACACGGGGGTACGAAACCGTGAAATTCAGAACCGTTTCGTTTGTGCTAACACTTGGAATCGTGGCTTGCGCGGCGTTTTCCCTTGCCGCTCAGAAGAAACCTGTGGCGGCATCCGGCCCCGTAGTCTTCTCCCAGGACAAGGGCAAGCTCACCATTAAACTCGGTGGGCAGACTGTAGGCCACGAAGAATTTGAAATTGCGCCTTCCGGCGGCGGCTGGCTCGCGAAAGGAACGGCGGAGATCAAACCGCCTGAAGGAGCCTCAAGCAAGGTCTCCGGGGCACTGACGCTGCAAGCTAATGGCGCGCCGATTAGCTATGACTGGAGCGCCCAGGCGGAAAAAACGAATGGCGCGCATGTTCTTTTCGCAAACGGAGTGGCAAGTATTACGCTGGAGATGCAGGGCGCGCGTCCCTTTCAGCAGGATCTTTCCTTTGGTTCGCCGATGATCGCCGTCCTGGACAACAACCTCTACCATCAATACGCGGTCCTCGCACGCATCTACGACTGGTCGAAAGGCGGCGTGCAATCGTTTCCTGTGATCATCCCGCAGGAATTGACGCCCGGTTCCATCAGCGTGCAATCCACCGGCTCCGCCACTTCCGAAGGCAAGACCTACGAAGGACTCAAAGTCACTACTTCCGACCTCGAGATTCTTCTCTTACTCGACACCAATCACCGCTTGATGCGCCTGGAAGTTCCCGCCGCCAAGGTCTCCGTCATCCGCGATTAGGTGCAACTCTCACAGAGTTTCTTTGCCAAAAAAAGTAGGGCAGACATTTCTGTCTGCCCCACAATTGTGCTCTGACTGGGAAAAACTTTATCGTGCGAGTGGCCGTTGAAAAACCGGCGTGCCCGGACGCCGCAGCGGATAGCCCTGCGGATTACCATGAGCATGCGAGTGCGCAAGCCCATTCGAATGGCCGATCCCGATATGTCCGTTGCCGTTGCCATTCGCCGACGCGGGCTGCGGCAGCCGCGCCGGATTACCGATAGGGCGGAGATTAATCGGTGCTACATGAACATGGTCGCTGATCGCCTGCAACCTCTTCAAAATGGACTGCCACTGTTCCCAATCCAATTGTCGAAGGAACGGCCGCAATCCCTGAATGAACGGATCTTCCAGCAGCGCTTCACCGTCGGATTCGGGGATGAAGAACCGGTTCAAGCCGACGTTCAGCGCCTCGGAGATCTTCTCCAGCGTGCCGAGGCTCGGCGTCATCTGGCCGCTTTCGATGCGCGAGAGGTAGGAGCGCGAGACCTTCGAGCGCGATTGCAGCTGGCTCTGGGTCATCGAGCGCGATTCGCGCAATTGGCGAATGCGCTGGCCGATATTCTCGACCGTCTCCTGGTTAACAAATTTTTCGGCGGCTGGTTCAGCGGCTGCTTCCTCCGGAGGTGCCGGTGGAGGAATCAGGAACTCCAAGCGCTGAGGTAAGGCGCGCACGCAACGGCGGCAATTTCCAGTGCGCGTCCGGTATTGGACGAGACCACATGTCTTACAGCGGATGACTTCCCGATCCATTTCTAACGTGCTCATCTCTTTTTCTAATTGTGCAGACACCGGCACTCCTTGCTGACTGTTTTTCCGGCGTGCGGATAGGGGGAAGAACGCTGGAACGTTCGTTCGGGAAGGCAGTTACTGGCGCAACGGGAGTATCGTGTGAATCGCCATTTTCTGTCAAGAGTATTTTTGAATTATTTTCAATTCCGCTCTCCGCGTTTCGCCGTGTTACGCCCGGTTTTCGCCTGTCCGTTCGGGCAGTTCCGGCTCGGCTCATCGATTTCTCCGCGAATCCTTGTGTACTTCCTCTCCTCAGTCCATACCCCTTGTGGTCTCCTTCCATCCTCAGCTTTTCCACAGGCAGTTGTGCTTTGAAGTGCTGATCGTGCAACTTTCCCAACTACTCCCGGCGCGCCCCAGAAATGCTATCCTCTGGCTCGCCTTTTGCCCTGCAGAAAGGAATCGAGGCCGGTTCTACCGCTCCCTTGTTCACGTGTCGCGGCGTTGCAGCCCAATTCATCAAGCGCGGCTAGTAGAAAGGTTCCATGAAAAGCAAACTGACAGGCATTCTTCTCCTCGCGGCTACAACGTGCGCGGCCCAAGCTCAAACCAACGCACCGGCTATCTCCGTAACCCGCTGGCCGCAAGACCACCTTGCCGCAATCTCCCTGACCTTCGATGACGGCATCAACTCTCATCTAGATTTTGTCGGCCCTATTCTGAAGAAGCATCATCTTTCCGGAACTTTCTTCGTGACCACGGCGATGGGTCCTTGGGAGAAGCGCAAGCTGGAGTGGAAGCAACTTGCTCTCGAAGGCAACGAATTAGCCAATCACACCGTCCACCATCCATGTATGCTGCCGCAGATCAAACCACACTTGCAGGACTATACGCCTGCATTGATGGAAGCCGAAGTTAGAGATGCCGCGCAGCAAATCACTCAGCTGCTCAATTCGCACCGCGGTCTCACTTTTGCTTACCCCTGCGGCAACATGAGCTTCGGAAAACCCCAAGATGAAGTTGCTAGTGCCGCCTTGTACGCGCGCTATGTTTCCGAGAATTCCTTCGGAGCAAGGGGCGTGGGAGCAGGCAGTCCTCAAAATCCAGACGAACTCAACGTTCTGGACGTTGGCGACCTGGGCCCAACGGCGGACAAGGACTCCATCGCGCTGCTCGCTATGGCTCAGCCTGCCTTGCGCGGCCACCTTTGGGGTGTGTACTGTTTCCACGGTGTCGGCGGAGATTGGCTCTCCATCACACAAGAGACGCTCGATGAGGTCGCTGGTTACCTCGAGCGCCATTCGGAAATATGGACCGCCACTTTCGGTGACGTTCTCCGTTACACGCAGGAGCGCAGGGGCCTCTCCATTCAAGTGACTGAAAGCAACGCGACTTCTCTCGCTATTGCCCTGCAATGGCCCATGGACACACAAATCTACGATCTACCGCTCACTCTGAAAGTGGAAGTGCCTTCGGCTTGGGCCAAAGTCACAGCCAGCGGCGATGGGAGCAGCCTCGCTGCTCGCATTGTGGACCACACGAAAGGGACGACCGTTCTTGTGGACGTCCCCGCGCAAACCCAATCTCTCCGAATCGCCTCCGCGGGTCAGTAGAGACGGAGCATCTGTCCATGCAGTTGTGGGTCTTCAGGCCTGTTCTTTCTTCTCTCCTCTACTAACCACCTAAAACTAACGACTGACAACTCTTCCCCTTCACCCGATCATTTCCGTCCTTGCCACTTCCCTTGGCTGATCCAGCAAGGGATCTACAACTTCGATGAATCGCACCGTGTGCGGCAATCCTCCATGCAGCTGGAACGCCGCCTCATCCACCCACCTTGAGTGGATGAAAAATAGCCGCCGGTCGCGGATCGACCGATACGCTTGAATGCTCAGGCAGCCCGCTTCTTCCCGCGAAAGCTTTATCACTTCTCGCAACAACTCCTCGACTGCGTTCTCTTCCCCTGCCCGCGCATGCAGCCGCACAAAACCGTATAGCTCCACCGCTGCCTCCATCTCCCTGCTTCATTACCAGCCGCTTCCCACGCTACACTATCGGCTCTATTTGGGGGAGAGTTGCATGCCGACACGCGAGGACGCCTGGAAGCTACTTTGCGAATACACCTCTTCGGAAAGCTTGCGCAAACACATGCTGGCGGTGGAGGCGTGCGTGCGCGCCTATGCGCGCAAAGCCGGAGCGGACGAAGAAACTTGGGGACTGGCTGCGCTGCTGCACGATTTCGATTACGAACGCTGGCCCAATCAGGAGCACTCGCCGGATCAAGGACATCCTTCGGAGGGTGCCAAGATTTTGCGCGAGCAGGGCTATTCCGAGGAGGTTGTGCGCGCGATCATCACGCATGCCGACTATTGCGGCGTGCCGCGCCAGACTGCGCTGGAGCACACGCTTTTCGCATGCGATGAGCTGGCCGGTTTTTTGACCGCGTGCACGTACGTGCGCCCGTCGAAAAGTATTCTGGATCTGGAAGTGGATTCCGTGAAGCGCCGCATGAAAGATAAGTTATTTGCCAAAGGCGTCTCGCGCGACGACGTAGGTAAGGGCGCTGAAGAACTGGGCATTCCTCTGGAAGAACACATTGCTTTCTGCATCGCCGCTTTGCGGGAACATGCCGACGCCCTGGGGTTACGCGGGACCCTGTGAGGGTTATTGGGACGAATTGCTCGCGGTAGCAAGAGTCAGCGGTGCGCGTACAACACCAGAGCGGCGCCGAACAGCATGCTGGCAATCACAAGAGTGACGACACCCGCAGTAAACCAGCGGGAAAGAAGCGCAGTCCTCAAGAAAGACGAACTACCCTCTGAATGCTCTGCGAGTGCGGTGGCAGACTCGGGCCTTCCTGCTTCCGCCTTGGGCGCCCGGGGCGCTGGCGGCCGGTCGGTATATTCAACTTTCGAGACAAAGCTGTAGCCTTTGCGCGGAATCGTTTCCACGTACACGGGCTGGTCCGGTGAGTCGCCGAGCACCTGGCGCAGCTTGTTCACCGTGGTGTTCACGTTCGCGTCGTAGTTGACATGGGTATCGGCCGGCCAGAGTTGCACGCGCAGTTCTTCTCGCGTGACGATTTGGCCAGGCTTCTGAAGCAGAGCCAGAAGCACCTGGTGAACTTTGCCCTGCAGCTTTAAGCGAGTGCCCTCTTGGAAGAGTTCTTCCTTTTTTAGGTCCAGGTGGAATGCGCCAAAACAGACGAAACGTGCCGTCGCGCCGGCAGTATTGTTAAAGTCTTGCGGTTGTTCCGGCGAGTGCATCGGAACCATTTGCGTACTCATTGAGATCACCCTCGGTCACAACATTAGACCGATTCAATATTCAATTTATTCCACTCGCTGGAATTGCGCCCTATGAGTCACGGAGGCGCCCATGGTTGACATCAGGTTGAAGTCAGTTATACCTTAAAATGCATATACAAGTCAAGATTGGGAAGTACAAAATGAAAAAAACTGCCTCCTCACTGGACCTGACCGGAACAGGCTACTGCGCTTCTTTGAACTTTCGCAGGACCGCGCGCGCTGTCACTCGGCTGTATGACATGGCGCTTCAGGAATCGGGAATCCGTTCGACGCAGTTCGCCATCCTAGTCGGCATTGCCAAGAAGCAGCCAATATCCATGGGCGCATTGGGGGACATCTTGGGGATCGATAGCACCACGTTGACGAGGAGCCTGCACTTGCTAAAGAACGAAGGCCTGATCAGCATTTCAAAGCGCGCCAAGAAGCGGCAACGATTCTTGAGCATGACGACGGAGGGCGAAAAGACACTTGGGCGGAGTGTGCCAGCCTGGCGCGCGGCACAAGAACGCTTCGTCGCCACTGTTGGCCCGGAGTACTGGCTCGAGCTAAGAAATGAACTGGAAAGGCTCGCGAATTTAGCCGTGAACCTAGAGAAACCAGAAAAAGAGGCCACAACAGTGGCGAATCGTTTTTGATTCGACTGCCCAAGGAAAAAGGGTCAACCTCCACCCGCTTTCACTAGGCCTGATATTCGCCACGTCGATTTTATCAATTTCCAAAACTCCTGTTGACGGGCAAAAGGAATGTGCTATGCTCCTTTCTCCTGTTGACCGTCTAAAGGAGCGTATGCTTCCCCCCAAGTCCGAAGTCTTGCAAGGGACACTCGATTTGCTAGTGCTGAAGACGCTCGATTCCATGGGGCCGATGCATGGCTTCGGAATCGCGCTGCGCATCCAGCAGGTATCGGAAGATTTGCTGCAATTGAACCAGGGAACGCTCTATCCCGCGCTATTGCGCCTGGAGCAGCGCGGCTGGATCACCTCCAAGTGGGGCGTTTCGGAGAATAATCGCAGGGCGAAGTACTACTCCTTGACGCGTTCTGGACGCAAGCAGCTCAATGATGAAGCGGAAAGTTGGGATCGCATGTCCACGATGATCAATCGGGTGCTGAAAGCGACCTAACGTTATGCGCGAGTTTTTCCACACGTTCTCACGGCGTTTTGCAGCTCTTTTTCGCCGACGGCGCCTCGAAGATGACCTGGATGAGGAGCTTCGTGCACATCTGGAAATGGCTGCGGAACTGAATCTGCGCAGAGGGATGGACGCCGCAACCGCCCGTCGCGAAGCCCTTCGCGGTTTCGGCGGAGTTGAGCAAACCAAGGAAACCTACCGCGACCAGAGAGGGTTGCCCATGATCGAGACGGCCTTGCAGGATCTTCGGTTCGGTCTTCGCATGCTCCGGCGCAATCCGGGATTCTCCATCCTCGCAATCCTTTGCCTGACGCTGGGTATCGGCGCCAACGCTGCCGTGTTCAGTTGGGTCGAGGGAATTCTATTTCGCCCTTATCCGTCGGTACCACACCAGGAGCAACTTTTTGCTCTTACGGCAACGGCGCGCGGCGAGTCTGAGCCCACGGGAATTTCCTGGCCGGATGTCCTCGATTTGCAGAGAAGTTGCACTCTAGTTGACTCATTTATCGTGAGCAAGATTATGGGCACCACGCTCAGCGTCGGCGATCGGGCCGAGGTCACTACTGGAAGCATCGTATCCGCCAACTATTTTGATGCGATCGGAGTCCATCCCTTTCTAGGCCGGGGATTCGAGCCGGGCGAGGATTCGGGTCGAAATGCCCACCCCGTAACGGTGATCAGTTATCAGCTGTGGCAAGGCCGATTCAAAGGTGATCCGCAAATCATCGGGAAAACGCAACGGCTCAATAATGTGGTGCACACGATTGTTGGCGTAGCTCCCGAAGGCTTTTATGGGACGTTCGTGGGTTGGGCGATGCAATTCTGGGTGCCGGCGTCCATGGAGGAAAACTTTGAAGCAGGCGGGTACAAATTGGAGGATCGGGGAGCGCGCTGGATTGAATCTTACGTGCGACTGAAGCCCGGCGTGACTCGTGTGCAGGCGCAGCAAGAAATTAGTGCGGTGGCGAAACGACTGGAAGCTGATTATCCGGACACCAACCGCGGACGCGGCATCAAGGTGTGGCCGTTGTGGCAAACGCCGTTCAACAATGCAAACACGTTGCTCCCCACTCTTGAAATCATGCTCGCGGTGGTGGTGTTTGTATTGCTGATCGCGTGCGCCAACGTGGGCAATCTATTGCTGGTCAGGGCGTTTGCGCGGCGGCATGAAATGACGGTGCGGCTCGCCATCGGTGCTGGTCGTGGGCGATTGCTGAGGCAGCTTTTCACGGAAGGACTGATTCTGTCGGCTCTCGGCGCAATCGGCGGACTCCTGGTGGCGCACTGGTGCCGTCACGCTCTGGTGCTGTTGTTTCCCGCGCGCGGCGGCGTGGCGATGCACCTGCCGGGCGAAATCGATTGGCGCGTGCTGGCGCTGAGCGCCGGCGTGTGCCTCTTCGCGACCATCCTGCTCGGGCTGGTCCCCGCGATGCAGACCGGCAAGATCGATTTGGCCGGTGCGCTGAGATCTGATTCGGCGGGGGTCGTTGGGGGCGGGGGAAGAGCGTGGGTTCGTTCGGGCCTGGTGGTTGTGCAAGTGTCGCTGAGTTTTGTTTTGTTGGTTGGAGCAGGGCTGTTGCTGCAGAGTCTGCAGAAAATTCGAAATACCAGCCCGGGGTTTTCGACACGCAATGTGTTGGACACGGGCGTCAATTTGGTGTCCGCAGGATACGATGCGCCGCACGCTCAGTCTTTCCAAGACGAACTGCTGCAGCGCGTGAAAGCCCTGCCAGGCGTCGAGTTGGCAGCGTTTGCGCGAATGACACCGCTGAGCTATGGAAGCTATTCTTCGACAACGATCGCGGTGGATGGCTATCAGCCGCCACCTGAGGAACAGCCAATCGTGGAGTACAACGAAGTAGGGCCGGAGTATTTCCCGACTATGGGCATCTCCTTGGTGTCTGGCCGCGAATTCACGCGGGCGGACGACGAAAAGACCGCTCTGGTGGTCATCGTGAATGAAACAATGGCCGCGAAGTACTGGAGCGGCAAGAATCCGATTGGCGAGCGGGTTCAGGTCAAAGGCCGCTGGATGCAAGTCGTCGGTGTGGCAAAGGATTCGAAGTACGAGAGCGTTCAGGAGACACCGAAACCCTTTTTCTATGTGCCTCTGCGCCAGAATTTCTCGCGCGGTGCGGGCTTGTTCATCCGAACCCCGCTGAGCCCCGAGACGATGGCGACGGCGCTGGCGCGCGCGGTGCGTACGCTCGACGGCAATCTGGCCCTCTATGAGGTGATCACACTGCAAGAGCAAGTGGATCGCTCGACATCCCCGCAGCAGGTGGCGGTAACTCTAGTCGGGGTGTTAGGCGGACTGGCGCTGCTGCTCGCCGCCATCGGGCTCTACGGGGTGATGTCCTACGCAGTGTCGCAGAGCACGCGCGAGTTGGGGCTGCGTATGGCGCTGGGAGCCGGGGCATCCAATCTGTTGCGGCTGGTATTGTCGCGTGGTTTGGCGTTGACCGCCGGAGGTGTGGCACTCGGTATGGCCGTGGCACTTGCATTGACTCGGTTACTTGGGAATCTCCTCTATAACGTGAGTCCCCGCGACCCGCTGACGTTTGGATCCGCACTCGTAGTCATGACGATGGCCGCACTGGCCGCGTGCTTCTTGCCTGCCTGGCGTGCCACCCGCACCGACCCGTCACGAGCCTTGCGCGAGTAGGCCACAGGCTCGCTTAGCTGCCGCGCACGAAACTGATTCACTCAACGACAGCACACGCGATTTCGCGAGAGGGGCAAATCACGCTAGAATTATAAGGAATGCTTACACAGATTGAAGGATTTGATGCTACCGCAAGCCGTCATCCGCGCCGCAAGACCTATGGCGTGAAGGTCGGGCACGTGCGCGTGGGCGGAGGTGCGCCCATCGTCGTACAGTCTATGACGAACACGGACACGGCGGATATCCAGACGACTCTGAAGCAGACATTGGAGCTGGCCGAAGCGGGTTCGGAGATTGTTCGCTGGACAGTGAACGTAGCGGAAGCAGCGGTGGCTGTGCCGGAAATTAAGAAAAGAATGCTCGATGCCGGATGCAACGCACCGATTATCGGGGATTTTCATTACAACGGGCACGTGCTGTTGACGAAGTATCCCGATTGCGCGAAGGCGCTCGATAAATACCGCATCAATCCAGGTAACGTTGGCGCGGGGCAGCGGCGCGACGAGCAGTTCTCTACCATCTGCAAAATTGCCGTGGATAACGGCAAGCCGGTTCGCATCGGCGTGAATGGCGGCTCGCTGAACCAAGAGCTGGTCATGCAGAAGATGCAGGAGAACACTGACAAGAACCTGGGCAAAGAGTCCGAAGAAATTATCAATGACTGTATGGTGCTTTCGGCGCTGCAATCCACCGAGCTGGCGCTGGAGTCCGGACTGCGGCACGACCAGATCATTATTTCGTGCAAGACTTCGCGACCGCGCGACCTTATCACCGTGTATCGCGACCTTTCTGCGAAGACAGAGCAGCCGTTGCACCTCGGCCTCACCGAAGCCGGTATGGGGATGAAGGGCCAGATTTGGTCGGCGGCGTCTCTAGGCGTTCTGCTGTACGAGGGCATCGGCGATACGATTCGCATTTCGCTGACGCCCAAACCGGGCGGCGATCGCCGGGAAGAAGTTTACGCAGCATGCGAACTTTTGCAGGCCCTTGGGCTGCGCTCGTTTGCGCCCAGCGTGACCGCTTGCCCCGGTTGCGGTCGGACCACAAGCACCACGTTCCAGGAATTGGCCGAAGCCATCCAGGGCTACATTCGCGACAGCATGCCCATCTGGAAAACACAGTATGAAGGCGTGGAGAGTATGACGCTCGCGGTGATGGGCTGCATCGTGAATGGTCCGGGTGAATCGAAAGCCGCCAACATCGGGATCAGCCTGCCGGGAACCGGCGAAGCGCCGCGCTGCCCCGTTTATATTGACGGGCAGAAGGATGTGACGCTCGAAGGCACTTATGATGAGCTAGCCGCGGCGTTCCAAGCACTCGTCGATAACTATATTGCGAAGAAGTACCCGCGAAAGACTGCTTCCGTTTCCGCCTAGTGGCGGCATTCCGGCGCCTGAATTTCTGAGGCGAACATCCCATCCGCTTAACTCTACTATCCTTTTCGGATTGCTGAAGGATGACAGCGTCCTATGTGTTGGCGCATAGGTTTGCGCGAGACGAGATCCTTGGATGAGCTTTGTGCAATTCGACTAGCCGAGCCACTGGGGATTGTGGGCCGTACCATCGAAATTGTTGGTGGTTTTGTAGCCCTCGAACTGGCCTTCGCGTGCGGCTTGCTCCGTTCTGGCAAGGAGGGCGGCGACTTCGACGGAGCTGAGCGGTTTGAAGCTGCGTGCAGCATCAAGGGCTTGCTGGACGTTGGCGAGAGACTGGCAACCAGTGATGACCACGCTGGTGGGCAAATTCATGGCGAAGTGAAGACACTCGACGGGGGAGAGAGTGTTGCTTTGGAGGAGCATCCCGGAACCCATGGGCTTCATGCCGAGGACACCGATTTCATTTTTCACCAGGACGGGAAGAACTCTTTGTCCAAAGCTTTCGTAATGGGCATCCATAGCGTTCAACGGCATCTGGACGGCATCGAAATGAAACTGATGAGTGGCCGCTGTCTCTAGCATGTGTAAGTGCATAGATGGATTCTTGTGACCGGTGAAACCAATGTAGCGGACCTTGCCGACTTTTTTCGCTTCGAGAACCGCTTCCATGCCGCCACCAGGAGCGAAGATGCGCTCCGGGTCGGTCATGCGAATGACTTCGTGGAATTGGAGAAGGTCGATGTGGTCGGTCTGTAAGCGTTTGAGAGATTCGTCGAGCTGCGCAGCGGCGGCCTTTTTCGTCTGGCCGTCGATTTTCGTCATGAGGAAAGCCTTCTGGCGATAGCCGTCGCGCAACGCCTTGCCCATGCGGAATTCGCTGTTGCCGCCATTGTAGTCCCAGCAGTTGTCCAGGAAGTTGATGCCGTTATCGAGAGCGGTGCGGATGATTTTGATGCTCTCCTGTTCGTCGGACTGCATCCCGATGTGGTAGCCGCCGAGGCCCACGAGGGAGACGCGTTCGCCCGAGCGGCCGAGCTTGCGATACGGAATTCCGTTTTCAGCGCCAGCAGCCCAAAGTTCCGGTCCTGCGACTCCAGCGAGGATCGAAGTGGTCAGCATCGCGCCGAGAAATTCGCGGCGGGTCACTCCATCAGGAGCGGAATCATTTGTGGAACTAGATGGGCGCGTCATTGGGGGTACCTCCCAGAAGGATTTCAGCGTAGTTGGCCGCGGCAAAAAGCGCAAGCCCTTCTAAGGGCGGCGCGACGTGCTGCGCGGGCGCGGCATGTCTATGTGCAAGAAGCTCGCAGGCTCCTGGCGGATGGCGAGCATGCACCACAGCGTGCTGGAAATGGACCATTCTGCGGCGGCCAAGTAGTGGCGGGGGACCCTCAGCATTGATGTGCTAGAATTTATTCGATCGCGCACCGTGAATCACCAGGGAAATCCGTGAAAATCAGCCGGGAAGACGTGTTGCGGGTGGCGGAGCTGGCCTATCTCGATTTGAGCGAAGCCGAGCTGGAAAAATACCGCGCGCAAATCGACGAAATCCTGGAATATATCGGGAAGTTGAACGAGCTGGACACGGCTAACGTCGAGCCGATGGCACAGGTCTTGAGTGACGACCAGACTGCCGACGCGACTCTTCGGGAAGACCTAATTGTGCCTTGTGCAGTGGCCGAAGACGTCTTGAAGCACGCGCCCGATCCTGAGCCGCCCTATTTCCGTGTGCCAAAGGTCATTGAACGATGACCGCTAATTGGACGATTGACGGAGTGAGAGAGGCGTTGACGACGAAGAAGATCTCGGCGCGAGAGCTGGCGGCGGAATTCTATGCGCGTATTGGGGAAAAGAATCCCGAGTTGAACGCGTACCTGGCCCTGTCGCCGGAGCGAGCGCGGCGGCAAACCGACCGGATCGATGGTCTGGTGGCTGAAGGAAACCCCTTGCCTCCCCTGGCGGGAGTCCCCGTAGCCGTCAAGGACGTCATCAGCACACGCGGGATCAAGACAACGTGCGGATCGAAAATTCTACAGAACTATATTCCGCCGTACGATGCGACCGCTGTCGAGCGGCTGGAAGCAGCGGGCGCGGTCATTCTGGGAAAGACCAATTGCGACGAGTTCGCAATGGGAAGCTCGAATGAAAACTCCGCTTATGGGCCGGTGAAGAATCCTCTGGCGCCGGAGCGCGTCCCGGGAGGATCAAGCGGAGGATCGGCAGCCGTGGTAGCGGCGGGACTGGCTGTGGCTTCTTTGGGAACGGATACGGGCGGTTCCATCCGTCAGCCCGGTTCTTTCTGCGGCATCCCTGCGATGATGGGGAGCTATGGGCGGGTTTCGCGCTATGGATTGATCGCCTTTGCGTCTTCGCTGGACCGAATTGGTCCGTTCGCGACCAATGTGAAAGACGTGGCGACAATTCTGCAAGCGATCGCAGGGCGCGACCCCCACGATTCGACTTCGACGACCGCAGTGGTGCCCAATTACGGGGCAGAACTTGATAAGCCTGTCAAAGGATTGCGGCTGGGCGTCCCGAAGGATTATTTCGCCGAGGGCATGGATGCGGGAGTGCAGAAAAAAATTGAAGCCGGCATCGAGATTTTCAAGAGGCTGGGATGCGAATTGGTGGATATCCGCATGCCCCATACGGATTATGCTATCGCCGCTTACTACATCATCGCAACCGCGGAAGCGAGTTCCAACCTGGCACGATATGACGGCGTGCGTTTCGGTTTGAGAGTGGATGACGATTCCCTGCTTGCGATGTATCGAAAGACGCGCGGTGCTGGCTTTGGACCGGAGGTAAAGCGGCGCATCGTGCTGGGAACGTACGTGCTTTCAGCAGGTTATTACGACGCTTACTACCTCAAGGGGCAAAAGGTCCGTGCACTGATCGCCCAGGACTTCCGCGACGCGTTCACCAAAGTAGATGCCATCCTTACGCCAACTTCACCGGTTCCACCGTTCAAATTGGGGGAACGCACAGACGATCCTCTCCAGATGTATCTTGCTGATATATATACAGTTACTGGATCTCTGGCAGGAGTTCCAGGGATATCCATACCCTGCGGCAGAATCGACGGAAAGCTCCCGGTCGGCTTGCAAATCTTTGGCCCCGCCTTCGGTGAGGCGCGCGTCCTGCAACTGGCCCACGCCTTCGAGCAGGCCGGCGGAGCCACGGTTTGAGCTCTTTCCCCAAGTGCGGATAATTCGTGCGATCCCTTGAAAACATCCTCCAGAATTTGGCGCGCGCGCAAAACGAACTCTTGCACGCAGCCGATGCGGTCCCTATCGACCAATGGAAGACACGGCCAGCGGATGGGCGGTGGTCCGCAGGCGAATTAATCTGCCACCTAAGCGCCATTGAGAGGGCTATTCTGGGCCGCGCCGACAAGCTCCTCCAAAAGCCGCCGAAATTAGTGCCGTTCTATAAGAGATTTCACATTCCCATGATGATCGTCGAATCACGAGTAATTCGGCGCAAGGCGCCGGAGACACTCGAACCCCAGGCGGTGGGCGCCAAGGAAGAAATGCTGGCTGAATTGCGGGGAGTGCGAGAGCGGACTCTGGCGTTCATCGAAGAAACACGAGGGCGTGACCTGAGCCGGTACAACATGCCGCATCCGTTCCTGGGAAACCTGAATGCCTATGACTGGTTTCAATTTATCGCCTCGCACGAGATCCGGCACACTAAGCAGATGCGAGAGATTGCCGGGTCTCTACCGAAAAGCGTAGCAAGTTTGCAAAAGTAGAAAATTTTTACCACCGTCCTTCCATTTGCTTTCCATTCGTACTATCGGCCCTACACCTCGAAAAGTATGCAAAAACCAGCGATTTGCTTGGTTTCTAAGCGAAAGTACTAGACGGTTGGTTTTTCCCTGCCAGAACGGAACGACTATTGCTCAGGAATATGTGCAGCGCTTACGATGCATGTAGCATCTAACGTAGTGCAGAGTGAAAGTTGGGCTGAGCAAGGAGCCTGGGCCATGGTTACCGTAAAGTCTAGCCAAAAAATCTTCACCGATTCGGAAGTCGCCAGCTTGACGGGGATTTGTGTCGAGCACGTGCACAATTTCGCGAAGAGCCGCCACTTGGGCTTCATCGCGCGGGCTGCGGAAGCGGCCGGAATCACCGCCGACCAGTGGCTATTTACGCTTTCGGATTTGATGGTTCTAGTGACCTTGTTTCCGAAGTGCACTCACTAAGAGTTTAGAATTCAACTGGCTTCTGCACGGCTCCCTAGCTTAGCTGGGGAGCCATTTCTGTTTCGAGGGCATCCAAACGCGAGATTGCGGGGTCGGAAGTACAGGGAGTATGCTCACAGAGGGGGCAAACCCAGCCCGTTTGCATGCATCGCACACTACAGAAGATCCCCATGGGAAAGCCAAGAATACGTTTAATGGTGTGTTGGTCTCTCCTGGTCGCTTGGGCGGTCATGCCGAGCTACTCCCGACCCACGACCGGTACTCCTTCCCGGCAAGAACCCACGCCAACGGGCAAACAAGCTGCAAATAAGAACACGTCGCAAGCAACCCCTGCCTTGCCGCGGGGCAAGAAGCTCATTTTGAATGACGGCAGCTTTCAACTGGTACGTGATTATCAACGGAGCGGGGAGCGGGTGCGCTATCTGAGCGCGGAGCGGGGCGAATGGGAGGAAATTCCGGCGTCGATGGTGGACTGGGATGCAACTGTCAAAGCTGAAGCCGCGGAAAAGAGCGAAGAGGATGCCCTGGCCAAGAAGATTCACGCCCAGGAGCAAGCCCAAAAGATAGAGACCGTTATGGATGTGGACGCCAGTCTCCAGGTGGCGCCGGGCGTCTTCCTTCCGCCAGGAGAAGGGATGTTCCTCATCGACGGAAAATACGTGATGCATCTGGAGCAAGTTGGCTCTCAGGTTAAAACGGACAAAAAACAGTTTCTGAAACAGGTGCTCTCCCCCATTCCTGTCGTTTCCAGCAAGCGCAATGTGCTGATTCCCGGCAGCCACGCCACCATCCGGATGAGTAACTCCCAGGCGGAGTTTTATCTGCGCGAAGCCCCTCCAGATCAGGATCGCACGACGCCCATCTTGAAAAGCAGCCGGCCGGGCGAATCTGGCCCCGAAGTGGAACTAGTTCGCGCCACAGTCAAGGGCAGCTCTCGGCAGTTGGAATCGATCCGAAGCCTTTTCGGCCAAGAATTGGAACAAAAACGCGACACAGTTTCAATCCAACGGTGGGAAGTTGCACCTACTGTCTTTCGCTTCACCCTGAGTGCGCCTCTGCCGCCCGGCGAATATGCGCTGGCGGAGATTTTGCCGGATGGGATGAACATGTATGTGTGGGATTTCGGGGTAGACCCTGCGAAGGACGCGAAGCCAAGCACCCCAGCAAAAACGAGGAACTAGGCTTCTTACGAGGCAGTCCGGCTTAGGTACCGCCGAGAATCACGGGTTGGAGCGGGTTTCCGCCGGGGAATCCGCAAGAACTTCCCTCAAAAGCGTCATTACATCGGAAATGCGGAAGGGCTTTTGGAGGCAAACGGGTTCGCTGCCGCCTGCTGATTCTGAAGTGCTCTCAATCAAATCACCCGTCATGTAAATGACTACCGGTTTTTTTGTTCCGGCAACCTCGAGGATTCGAACTGCGGCTTCGCGGCCATCCACGATGAAGCCACCCGAGGAGAGATGAAGATCACAGAGACAGGCATCATAGCTGGCACGCCCCAA
The DNA here is from genome assembly GCA_035279725.1 of Candidatus Acidiferrum sp. Classification (GTDB taxonomy): domain Bacteria; phylum Acidobacteriota; class Terriglobia; order Acidiferrales; family UBA7541; genus Acidiferrum. Next base: position 18,338 of record DATEHF010000052.1, on the reverse strand, counting down.
ATGGGCGAGGGCCTCCTCGATATTCGCGGCGCAATCCACCCGCAAGCCCTGCGCGGAGAGACCTTCCTGAAGCAACGTCCGGAGGCTCTCTTCATCGTCGAGAACGAGCACCGCGCGGCCTTCGAGCGGGTTAAGCGTACCGCGAAGAGCCTCCGGCGAAAGAATCGTCATGTCCAAAGGAGAGGAAGTTGGTTGGGGAGGCTGCTCAGTCGCAGCCGGCAGGTAGATGGTGAAAGCTGAGCCGCCGGCCGGAAGGGCCTCCGCCTCAATGTTTCCGCCGTGTTCGCGAATGATGGACATGCAGATGCTGAGTCCCAGGCCGGTGCCGCCTCCGGGACGCTTGGTGGTGTAGAACGGATCGAAAATTTTCGGAAGTGCCTCCGCGCGAATGCCCACACCATCATCCTGGACCGTGATCGTTACTTGCTTGCCGTTGCGCCCGGCGCGAATCTGAATGCGGCCTGAGTCTCGAACCTCCCGGATGGCCTGTTCAGCGTTGGTAATAAGATTTAGGAAAACCTGAATCAACTGGTTAGCGTCTCCGACGACACCAGGAAGATCGGCGGGTAGATGAAAATCCACTTCGACATTGTTGCGGCGCAAGGAATGTTCGTGCAACTGAAGCGTGCGCTCAAGAAGATTGTTAAGGTCGACGGGCTTCTTTTGCGGGGAAGCGGGACGAGAAAACTCGAGAAGATTTTGTACAATTCGCGCGGCTCGGCGGGCCTGACGGTGGGTAAGCTCCAGTTGGCGCCTAGTGGAATCATCGGCTCCTGCGCGCTCGCGGAGCAGTTCGGTTGCTCCGAGTATGGCCGTCAAAGGATTGTTCAGTTCATGAGCGACGCCCGCGAGCATCTGCCCCATGGCCGCTAGTTTTTCGGCCTGGATGAGCTGTTCCTCGAGACGCTTCAGATCGGTAACGTCGCTGCCGGAGAGAACCACACCCTCGATATTCCCCTTTTCATCGGAAAGAGGACTGAAGTTGAAACGAATCCGGCGCCAATCCCCCAGTTTGTGGCGCACGCGAATCTCGACAGAGCCAAACGTCTGCTTTCCGGCCAGCATGTCCTTGTAGAGTGACAGAACGAGGGGTAAATCCTCAGGATGGGTGCGGCCACCAAACTCCATCTGCTTGGTGTCTTCCAGATCGTATCCGAGGATTTCTTTGCAGCGAGGACTGACGAAGGTGTAGTGGCCAGCCGTGTCGAGCACCAAAATGAGGTCCGGGAAGCTGTCCACCAGGCGGCGGGCAAATTCCTGCTGCTGATGAAGACGGCGCTCCATCTCGCGCCGTTCGGTGATGTCCATCAGCGCGCCCTGATAGCGCACCACGCGGCCGGAATTGTCGCGAACGGCGGCAGCCGTGTTCAAGCACACAATGGAAGTGCCGTCCTTGCGAATCAGAGTGATTTCTTGGCCCTGAATCATTGGCTGACGCTCGACCTGATCCTTGATGCTCTTCCGTTCGGCCCGGCCCACAAAGATCTCCGGAACCTGCCGTTTCAGAACTTCTTCCTTTGCATCGTAGCCCAGCATGCGCACCAGCGCTGGATTGACGTCCAAAATGGCGCCGTCCGGCGTGGTGATGTAGATCCCCTCCTGGAGAGATTCAAAGAGTTCGGTGAAACGAGCTTCATTCTTGCGAAGCGCAGAGATGTCGCGCCCGAGAACGGTGATGCCGTGGACTTCGTCGTCCCGCATCATGGCATGGGCGACACAATCGAAGTAGTAGATAGGCCCCTTCCCCTTCACTCGCACCTGCAACACTCCTGACCATTGGCGGCGCTCCATGAAACGCGGCATCGCGCGCCTGACTAGTTCGGTTCCCTCTCCGCTGCCTTCCTGCAAGAAATCACCGATAGGCTTGCCGATAATCTGCTGAAAAGGCGTGTCCACAAGGTCGGAAAAACTGCGGTTTGCCGCGCGGATCTGGCCATCCAACGAAAGGGCAAGTAGAACGTCATCGAAAGAGTCGATCAGATCCCGATAGCCCTGCTGCGACCGGGAGATCATAGCGAAGAGCTGATCGAGTTGCTTGTCGCTGGGAGGTGCCTCGTCGCGATGTTCCATGCCGCGCATCAAGCCGCGAAGTTCTGAGATCTCCGTGGTCTTCTTCCACATGAGGACGGCGAAAAGCACGATCAAAACAACCAAGCCGATCGCCATTGCTAGCGCTTCAGAGTGGTGCCAGAAAGTACGAATGGATTCCCAGGCCGCCACAACACAAGCTATTCCAAGAAGGAACAGCACAAGAAAGGTGAGCCACCAGAGCTCTTTTTGCCGCTTTTCAAACTTGTCGAACTGTGTGGAGATTACCGAACGTGAGTTGGCGCCCGGTGAAGATTTCCCGGTGGTGCCGCGGCTGCCTTGGTTTTCGTCGAGCATAAGGGTGGCGGGGACCCTACGAATCAGGAGCCGATCGCCGATTAGAGAGGTACTCCTTATTGTAGGAATTCCCGGCGGATTTCAGCAATCACAGCAGTACAGCGGAGTTCCTGAAGGACAACTGTACCAGCGTTCTAAAGAAAAACGGCGTCCTGGTGGTACCCAGGACGCCGTGTGATTGATCCTTGGCCGGCTGCAAACCGGCAAGTGCAGATTTAGCCTTCGGTAGCTGCGTCCGCTTCCGTATCTTTCTGCAGGAAGTCGAGCGCGGCCGCTTCTTCGGCGGTGAGTTCGGCGGCTTCCGGAATTTCCTCTATGGGAGCAGGCGCGGGCATTTCCGTCAGCAACTGAATGCTGCGGTAGTGCTCCAGGCCCGTTCCCGCGGGGATGAGGCGGCCCATGATGACGTTTTCCTTCAGGCCGCGGAGGTAGTCCACCTTGCCGGCGACGGCCGCTTCCGTGAGGACGCGGGTGGTCTCCTGGAAGCTCGCTGCGGAGATGAACGAGTCGGTCGAGAGCGACGCCTTGGTGATACCGAGCAAGAGCGGACGGCCCGTTGCCGGGCGGCCGCCATCGGCGATGATGCGGTCGTTTTCCTCGCGGAAGCGGAACTTATCCACCTGCTCCTCGAGGAGGAACGTGGTATCGCCAACGTCTTCGACCTTGACCCAGCGCATCATCTGGCGCGAGATGGTTTCGATGTGCTTGTCGTTGATGTTGACACCCTGGAGGCGGTAGACCTCCTGAATGGCGTTGACTAGGTACGATTGCGTGAACTTCTCGCCAAGGACGGCGAGCAAGTCGTGCAGGTTAAGCGGGCCGTCGATGAGGGCCTCGCCAGCCTTGACGTGGTCGCCTTCCTGAACGTTGATGTGTACACCGCGCGGAATCGAATATTCCTTGGTGGTTTTTCCGTCGTGGCTTTCGACGTAAACCTTGCGCATGCCCTTGGCGATGTCGCCATACTTGACCGCGCCGTCGATTTCGCTGATGACGGCGGGATCCTTGGGCTTGCGGGTCTCGAAGAGTTCCACAACGCGCGGGAGACCGCCCGTGATGTCCTTGGTCTTGGTGGTTTCACGCGGAATCTTCGCGAGCACGTCGCCGGCTTGCACCTCATCGCCGTCTTTGACCATCAAGTGGGCGCGGGACGGCATGAGGTACTTCTTGCGAACCTTGCCCGAAGAATCGCGGACCAGGATCGCGGGCTGGTGCTTTTCGTCTCCCGGAGGCAACGTGACCACGTCCTGAGAGAGGCCGGTCACTTCGTCCACCTGCTCTTCAATCGTCAAGCCGGGCCGCAGGTCGTCAAACTTCACGGAGCCAGCAGTCTCGGTGAGAATCGAGAAGGTAAACGGATCCCATTCAGCCAAGATCTGGCCGTGGGTGACGTGTTCGCCGTCCTGGCAGCGGAGGCGCGCGCCGTAAACCACGTGATAGCGCTCCTTCTCGCGGCCCTTTTCATCGACGATGGCGATCAGGCCGGCGCGGTTCATGGCGATGGCGGTGCCGCCGCGACCTTCGACGTGCTTGAGGTCCACGAACTTGACGACGCCGTTGTTGCGCGCTTCGAGCGTGGAGCGCTCGGAAACGCGGGTGGCGGTTCCGCCGATGTGGAAGGTACGCATGGTCAGCTGCGTGCCAGGTTCGCCGATAGACTGTGCGGCGATCACGCCGACGGCCTCGCCCAGCTCCACCATGCGGCCGGTGGCGAGGTTGCGCCCGTAGCACAGCGCGCAAACGCCGCGGCGGGATTCGCAAGTGAGCACGGAGCGAATGCGCACGCGCTCGATACCCGCGCCCTGCACCTGGTTGGCAAGTTCCTCGGTGATTTCCTGGTTCACGTCAACGATGATGGTGCCCTCGAAGTCCTTGATCTTGTCGAGCGAAACGCGGCCCACGATGCGATCGCGGAGCGGCTCAACTTCGACGCCGGCTTCAACGATGGGTTCGACGTAAATGCCGTCGGTCGTGCCGCAATCGCGTTCATTGATGATCACGTCCTGGGCGACGTCGACGAGTCGGCGGGTGAGGTAGCCCGAATCGGCGGTCTTGAGCGCCGTATCGGCCAAGCCCTTGCGCGCGCCGTGCGTCGAGATGAAGTACTGCAGCACGGTAAGGCCTTCGCGGAAGTTGGAAGTGATAGGCGTTTCGATGACTTCGCCGCTCGGCTTGGCCATCAAACCGCGCATACCGGAAAGCTGGCGGATTTGCTGTTTCGAACCGCGAGCTCCGGAGTCCGCCATGACGTAAACGGGGTTGATGTTGCCCTCTTTGTCCTGATTTTCGAGGGCTTTGAACATTTCGTCGGCCACGCGCTCGGTGATGTCGCCCCAGATGGCGATAACCTTGTTGTAGCGCTCGCCGTTAGTGATGGCGCCATCCAGGTATTGCTGCTGCACCTTGACGACTTCTTTTTCGGCGTTTTCCACCAGCTTGTACTTGTCGCTCGGGATGAGCATGTCGTCGATGCCGATCGAAATGCCGGACTTGGTGGAGTAGGTGAAGCCCAACTCCTTCAAGTGATCGAGCAGGACGACCGTATCTTCGAGGCCGAAACGCAAATAAGCGTAATAAACGAGCTGCTGAACGCCCTTCTTCTTGAGAAGGCCGTTCACGAACGGGAATTTTTCCGGCAAGTGCGAATTGAAAATGACGCGTCCAACGGTCGTTTGAATGAACTGGCGCTCCATCTTCACGGGCACAGTGTGCGGCACGTCCTGGTTGTCGTACGCGGTGGTGAGGTCGATGACTTCGCCGGTATAGCGCAACCGGATGGGGGTTAGCAGCTCGACTTCGCCGGCTTCCAGCGCGAGGACGACTTCGTCGGTGGCCCCGAACACGCGGCCTTCGCCCTTTGCGCCGGGCTTGTTTTTGGTCAGGTAGTAAATGCCGAGCACCATATCCTGCGACGGCACGGCGAGAGGCAAGCCGTGCGCCGGCGACAGGATGTTGCGCGAGCTGAGCATCAGCACGGACGCTTCGACCTGCGATTCGGGCGAAAGCGGGATGTGCACGGCCATCTGGTCGCCGTCAAAGTCCGCGTTGAACGCAGTGCAAACGAGCGGGTGGATGCGGATGGCTTTGCCTTCAACGAGAACCGGCTCGAACGCCTGGATGCCGAGGCGGTGCAGCGTCGGAGCGCGGTTCAGCATCACGGGATGTTCGCGGATGACGTCTTCCAGGATGTCCCAAACGACAGCTTCCTGCTGCTCGACCATTTCCTTGGCTTGCTTGATGGTAGTGCAGTGTCCCTGGGCTTCGAGCTTGTGATAGATGAACGGCTTGAAGAGTTCGAGCGCCATCTTCTTGGGCAAACCGCACTGGTGGAGCTTCAATTCCGGGCCGACCACGATCACGGAACGGCCAGAGTAGTCCACGCGCTTGCCGAGGAGGTTCTGGCGGAAACGGCCCTGCTTGCCCTTCAAAGTGTCGCTGAGGGACTTGAGCGGGCGATTGTTCGTTCCGCGCAAAACGCGGCCGCGGCGCCCGTTGTCAAACAAAGCGTCAACGGCTTCCTGGAGCATGCGCTTTTCGTTGCGCACGATCACATCGGGCGCGCGCAGCTCCATGAGCTTCTTCAACCGGTTGTTGCGGTTGATGACGCGTCGATAGAGATCGTTCAAATCGGAAGTGGCAAAGCGGCCGCCGTCCAGAGGCACGAGCGGGCGCAACTCCGGCGGAAGAACCGGGATCACGTCCAAAATCATCCACTCCGGCTTGTTGCCGCTCTTGCGGAAAGCTTCCAGAACTTTCAGGCGCTTGGCGAACTTGATCCGCTTCTGGAGAGAAGGATCGGCTTTCATCTTTTCGCGGAGTTCTTCGGACAGCTTGTCCACTTCGACGCGGCGGAGCAGTTCCTTGATGGCTTCCGCGCCCATCTTGGCGGTGAACTGCCCGGGGTACTCCTTCTGCAACTCGCGATACTTGTCTTCGAGCAGGACTTCCCGCTCTCGTAGAATGGCGACTTCGCCGGCATCCACGACCACAAACGCCTCGAAGTAAAGAATGCGCTCGAGATCGCGCATGGAAATGTCCAGCAAGTAGCCGATGCGGCTGGGCAGGCCCTTGAAGAACCACACGTGCGAACAGGGCGAAGCCAGCTCGATGTGGCCGAGGCGCTCGCGGCGAACTTTGCTAAGAGTGACTTCCACGCCGCACTTATCGCAGATCACGCCGCGATGCTTCATGCGCTTGTACTTGCCGCACAAGCACTCCCAGTCGGTGACGGGGCCAAAAATCTTGGCGCAAAACAGGCCGTCCCGCTCCGGCTTGAACGTGCGATAATTGATGGTCTCCGGCTTGGTTACTTCGCCATGCGACCACGAACGAATTTTTTCCGGACTCGCCAGGCTGATGCGAATCGAATCGAAATCGGCGATCAAACTGGCGCGATCATAAGGGCTGCTGCGATACAAGGTTGTTTCCTCCCTCCCCAGCTTTCGCCGGGGCCGCGTCTTTGGTCAGCATCCATGAAGATGCTGACCGGGACGGCTGAGAACCCAACTACCGAATACTGCTAAACCAAACTTGGTTGCCAAGTAGGGGTGCAGCATTCCGCACCCCTACCAAGGCACCTCTAATCCGCTGCTTTTTCCGCCGACGGCTTCTGCCGCTTCATCAACTCGACGTCCAGGCAGAGCGACTGCAACTCGCGGACGAGCACGTTGAACGATTCGGGCACTCCGGGCTCGATCCCCGGTTCTCCCTTGACGATGGCCTCGTAAATCTTGGCGCGGCCATAGACATCGTCCGACTTCGCCGTGAGCAGCTCTTGCAGGATGTGCGCTGCTCCGTAAGCTTCCAGCGCCCAGACTTCCATTTCGCCGAAGCGCTGGCCGCCGAACTGCGCCTTGCCGCCCAGCGGCTGCTGCGTAATCAGCGAGTACGGCCCGATGGAACGAGCGTGAATCTTGTCGTCGACAAGATGCGACAGTTTGAGCATGTAGATGTAGCCGACGGTAACCGGCTGGTCGAATTGGTCGCCGCTCATGCCGTCGAAGAGGTTGATCTTGCCAGCGTGCGGCAGACCAGCGACTTCGAGCAAATGACGGATTTCCGGTTCGCGCGCGCCGTCGAATACCGGCGTAGCGAAGGGAATGCCTTCGCGGAAGCCTTCGGCGTATTCGAGCAACTCATCGTCGCTGAGCTTCGCCAGGGTCTTCCAAACCGCGGTGTCCGTGAAGACTTCGCGGAACCAGCGGCGCAGGGCCTCGGCCTTCACTTCCTTGCTCAGCAGGCGCTTCAGACTGTTGCCAAGCTCTTTGGCAGCCCAACCGAGGTGCGTCTCCAGAATCTGTCCGACGTTCATACGCGAAGGAACGCCGAGCGGATTCAGGACGATCTCGACCGGAGTGCCATCCGGCATATAGGGCATGTCTTCCTGCGGCACGATGCGCGCGATGACGCCCTTGTTGCCGTGGCGTCCGGCCATCTTGTCGCCGATGGAAAGCTTGCGCTTCATGGCGATATAGACCTTGACCAACTTGATGACGCCCGGGGGCAGCTCGTCGCCCTTCTTGAGCTTGTCCTTGCGCTCTTCGGTGATCTTGCGCAGCACGTCGATCTGCCGCGAGGTCATTTCCTCGACTTCTTCGATCTTCTCGATGAGCAGAGGATCCTTTTCGTTGAGCTTCAGGCGCTTGAGGTTGCGCGTGGAGATCTTTTCGATGAGCTCGCGCGTCAGTTCCACGCCCTTGGTCAACAAGCGCTTGTTGGTCTTCTCGTCGTGCAGGTCGGCTTGGAGAATCTTGCCGCCGAGCAAATCGTTCAAGCGCTTAAGGCGCTCATCCGTGAGGATGCGGATTTCGTCGGCGAGGTTCTTCTCCAGCTTGAAGACCTGCGTGGCTTCGATGGCCTTGTGGCGCTCGTCCTTTTCTCCGCCCTTGCGGGTGAAGATCTTGACGTCCACGATGGTGCCTTCGATGCCCGGCGGGCAGTAGAGCGAAGCGTCTCGGACATCGCCCGCTTTTTCGCCGAAGATGGCGCGGAGCAGTTTTTCTTCCGGCGTGAGTGTGGTCTCGCCCTTGGGCGTAACCTTGCCGACCAGGATGTCGCCCGGCTTCACTACCGCGCCGATGCGGATAACTCCGCTTTCGTCGAGGTTGCGAAGGAACGACTCGCTGATGTTGGGAATGTCGCGAGTAACTTCCTCGGGGCCAAGCTTGGTGTCACGCGCTTCGATTTCGTACTCCTCGATGTGAATCGAAGTGTAGTAGTCGTCCTTGACCAGCTTTTCGCTGACCAGGATGGCGTCTTCGAAGTTGTAACCGCGCCAGGGCACGAAGGCCACCAGCACGTTGCGGCCAAGAGCAAGTTCGCCGCGCTCGGTGCAGGGACCGTCAGCGAGAACCTGGCCCTTCTTCACGCGGTCGCCCACGCGAACCAGCGGCTTCTGACTGATGCAAGTGTTCTGGTTCGAACGCTTGAATTTGATGAGTTGATAGATGTCCGCGCCCACTTCGCGGCTGAGCACGCCGGAGTGGTCGGACTCCACGCGCACGATGATGCGCTCGGAGTCGACTTGGTCCACGATACCTTCGCGCTTGCAGAGCACGACCGCGCCGGAATCGCGCGCGGTGACGCGCTCCATGCCCGTGCCGACGAGTGGCGCTTCGCCCTTAATGAGCGGCACAGCCTGGCGCTGCATGTTGGAACCCATCAGCGCGCGGTTGGCGTCGTCGTTTTCGAGAAACGGAATCAAGCTGGCAGCCACGGAGACAAGCTGCTTCGGCGAAACGTCGACGTAGTCGACTTCCTCACGGCTCTTCAACACGAAGTTACCGGCCTGCCGGCAGTTGACCAATTCGGTCGTGATTTTCAAGCGGTCATCGAGCGAAACGTTGGCCTGCGCCACGACGTACTTGTCTTCTTCCCAAGCGGAAAGATAGAAGCAGTACGGCTCGTATACGACCTTGCGGCGCTTCAACTCTTCGTTGAGTTCCTCGACTTTGTCTTTCTCGACAATTTCGCCGGCCTTGAATTCGCTGTCTCCGGCATTGACGATCTGAACGTAGTCGATGATTCGCCCGCCCTTGACCTTGCGGTAAGGCGATTCAATGAAGCCGTAGTCGTTGATGCGCGCGAAGCAGCTCAGCGAGCTGATTAGGCCGATGTTTGGCCCTTCCGGCGTTTCAATCGGGCAAATGCGGCCGTAGTGCGTCGGGTGCACGTCGCGCACTTCGAATCCCGCACGCTCGCGCGACAGGCCGCCGGGTCCAAGAGCCGAGAGACGCCGCTTGTGAGTGATTTCGCTGAGCGGGTTGGTCTGGTCCATGAACTGGCTGAGCTGCGACGAGCCGAAGAACTCGCGAATCGCGGCCATAACTGGTTTAGCGTTGACCAAGTCGTGAGGCATCGCGGTCGACATTTCCTGGTACACGCTCATCTTTTCCTTGATGGCGCGTTCCATGCGAACGAGGCCGATGCGGAACTGGTTTTCGAGCAGTTCGCCCACGGCGCGAACGCGGCGGTTGCCGAGATGATCGATGTCATCCACGACCCCAATGTTCTTCCGCAGCTTGAACAGATACTTGATCGCCGAAACGAAGTCCGGCGCATCCAGCGTGCGGTTGTCGAGCGGCGTGTCCAGGCCCATCTTGATGTTGAACTTCAAGCGGCCCACACGGCTGAAATCGTACTTGCGCGGGTCAAAGAACATGCCGCGGAACAGGTTCGTGGCCGTTTCCAGCGTTGGTGGATCGCCGGGACGCAACTTGCGGTAAATTTCGATCAGCGCTTCCTTCGAAGAGCGGATCGCGTCCTTGTCGAGCGTACGCGAAAGCACCACGCCGATGTCATCGCGCTCGGGGAAGAACACGTCGACTTCCGTGATGCCGCCTTCGGCAAACGCCTGCCACAACTCGGCGGTCAGCGGCTTGTTGGCTTCAAGCAACACTTCGCCCGTCTGGCGATTCACGACGTCGGCGACGCTATAAGCACCTTCGAGGTCCGCCAGCGCGGCGCGAATCTGCGAAATCTTCGCCTTGATCAGTTCCTTGAAGAGATTCTCGGTGATGCGCTTGTGCGCGCCGACAATCACTTCATCCGATTTCGGATTGCGAATTTCGTGGGCCAGCTTGCGGTCCACAAGTCCCGGCGAAACGTTCCAGAAGAGGTCCTTGTCGCGCAGCGAAATGCGCTCAACCTGGTAGAACGTTCGCAGAATGTCTTCGTTGGACTTCATTCCCAGGGCGCGCAAGAAAATCGAGCCCAGGAACTTGCGCTTGCGGTCGATGCGCACGTAGAGAATGTTCTTGGTGTCGTACTCGAATTCCACCCACGACCCGCGGTACGGAATAATCTTTCCGAGGAAGTAGCTGCGGTTGTTGGCGCTCTCGAAGAACACGCCCGGCGAGCGGTGCAACTGCGAAACGATGACGCGCTCCGTGCCGTTGATGATGAACGTGCCGTTCTCCGTCATCAGCGGAATGTCGCCGTAGAAAACTTCCTGTTCCTTGATGTCGCGAATGGTTTTCGCGCCGCTATCGGGATCCTTGTCGTAGATGGTCAGACGGATGGTGACCTTGAGAGGCGCGGAGTATGTCATGCCGCGCTCCTGGCACTCGTTCACGTCGTATTTCAATTGCATGGCCACCGGGTCGCCGCACTTGTTGCAGAAGGTCGGCGTGTTCTTGTTGAACGTGCCGCACTTGTGGCAAATGACGTCCCCGGTCTGATATGGATTCGTGACTACCGACGCGCCGCAATTGCGGCACGTGGCGCGAAGGTGGTGCAGCCCCTTCAGGTTGCCGCACTTGCACTCCCAGTTGCCGATCGAATAGTCCACGAATTCCAGTTGCGACATCTCGCGGAAATCGCGGATCGGAAACACGGAAGTGAACACCGATTGCAGTCCGCCGTCATCGCGCTCGCTCGGCAAAAGGTCCATCTGCAAGAAGCGCTGATACGACTTCATCTGGACTTCAATCAGGTTGGGAATCTGAATCGAGCCCTGGATTTTCGCGAAATCCAGCCTCTGGCGTTCCCGGACGTGTTGATTGCTAGTCGGCATGCGTGACCCTCATTATTCTGTGCGGCCGCAGAACGGCCGCCAAACCTTCTGGGCAAAGAACGGAGAAACAGAGAAAGGACACATCACCGCTGTGCGAAACGACCTGCCCGGGATCGTTGCACACACGGCTGCGGGGGGCCCGAAAAGGGCCCATTGTTTTGTAACCAATACCGGTCTCGACTTGCGTACGCGAATTCCTTTGGCGCGGTTCGCCGCTTCTTGCGCCGCGCCGCCGCACGAAAAAACCGTGCAACAAACAATTCCGTACGGCCCCGGCAGAACCGGGGCCCGAAAACTACTTGATTTCGACCTTGGCGCCAGCCTCTTCGAACTTTTTCTTGATCGTCGCGGCCTCGTCTTTGTTGACGCCTTCCTTGACGGTCTTCGGAGCGCCGTCAACCAGGTCCTTGGCTTCCTTCAAGCCCAGGCTGGTGACTTCGCGGACCGCCTTGATGACGTTGATCTTGTTGCCGCCAACGTCGGTGAGCACGACGGAGAATTCCGTCTTCTCTTCCGCCGGTGCCGCGCCACCCGCTGCCGCCCCGCCGCCCGCCGCCACAACTGTGGCCGCCGCTGCGGAGACGCCAAAGGCCTCTTCCATTTTCTTCACGAGGTCGGACGCCTCGAGCAGCGTCAACCCCTTGATTTCTTCCAGGATCGTATCGACTTTCGACATGACTTTATTTCTCTCCTCTCAATTTCAAAAATTGAACTTACTGGGTCGCTTCGGGACTTGGTGTTGCACTGCCTCCGCCGGACCCAAACTTGTTCGCCTTGATGGCTTCGCTGACAGTCACCGCAAGGTTTCGCGGCAGCGCGTTCAGCGCCATAGCGATGCGCTGCGCCGGAGCGTTCAGCAGGAACATGATCTTGCTGATCAACTCCTCCTTCGAGGGCAGATTCGCAAGTTGCTGAATCTCCTTGATGGAAATGACGCGGCCTTCGACTACGCCGGATTTGAACTGAAACGCCGGCACGTCTTTGGCAATCTTGGTGAGCGCCTTGGCCAGCGCGACGGGATCCGCCGCGGTGTAGGCGATCGAATTCGTGCCGCTCAGGTTCTTGAGCAGGTTCTCGGCGGGTGTTCCCGCGCCGGCTCGCTCGGCGAGCGTGTTCTTCACAACCTTGTACTTTCCGCCCGCAGCCTGCACGGCGCGGCGGAGCTTGGTGTCGTCTTCGACGGTGATGCCCTGAAACGTCGAAAGAATGACCGTCGATACTTTCGCAAGCTCGGTCTTGAGCTTGTCCAGGTCCTGCTGTTTTTCGTTGCGATTCTTCATAATTTCGCTCCGGTGGCTCGTCCGCTGGACTACGCGGCGGCAGCCATCGCTTCCACTTCGGCCAGGTCAATCGTGATTCCCGGACCCATGGTCGAGGTCAGTGTGATTTTCTTCAGGTACTTGCCCTTGGCCGCAGCAGGCTTGGCCTTCAGCACCGCGTCGATAACCGCGTGAGCGTTTTCGGCCAGCTTCGCGCCGTCAAACTGAATCTTGCCAATCGGGCAGTGGACAATCCCGGCTTTATCGACCCGGAATTCCACTTTACCGGCCTTCACTTCCTTGATCGCCTTGGCCACTTCAAAGGTAACCGTGCCGGTTTTCGGGTTGGGCATCAATCCGCGCGGACCGAGCACCTTACCAAGCTTACCGGCGGAACGCATCATGTCCGGCGTAGCGATCACGGCGTCGTAATCTGTCCAGCCTTCCATGATTTTCTGTACAATTTCATCGCCGCCCACGAAATCCGCGCCCGCTTCCTGCGCTTCGCGAACTTTTTCACCGCCCGCAATCACCAGCACGCGAACGGATTTGCCAAGTCCATTCGGCAATCCTACCGTGCCGCGGACCACCTGGTCGGAATGCTTCGGGTCCACGCCCAGATTGATCGCCAGTTCGACAGTTTCGTTGAACTTCGTGTGATGCGCCTTCTTCAGAATCTCGGCAGCTTCGCCGAGCTTATACGGGCGCGCTTCGACCAGCTTCCGCGCCTTCTCCACGTTTTTGCCCGACTTCTTCATTGCTCTACCTCTGTGATCTCGGAGCGCCTGAAATCCTAGGCTTCCACGACTTCCAGACCCATGTTGCGCGCCGTACCCATCACGGTGCGCACCGCGGAGTCCAGATTGGTGGTGTTGAGATCGACAAGCTTGATCTTCGCAATTTCTTCCACTTGCTTCTTCGTCACTTTGCCGACCTTGTTGCGGTTCGGCTCGGCGGAACCCTTGGCAATGTTCGCTGCGCGCTTCAGCAGAACCGAAGCTGGCGGCGTCTTCAGGATGAAGGTGAACGTGCGGTCGGTGTAGACCGTTACGAGCACCGGGAAAATCATCCCGTCGGCTTCTTTCGCCGTTTTGGCATTGAACTGCTTGCAGAAATCCATGATGTTCAAGCCATGCGGGCCGAGCGCCGTGCCGACTGGCGGCGCGGGAGTCGCCTTGCCCGCGGGCAATTGCAGCTTGATCGTTGTTTGAATCTTCTTAGCCATGTTCCTGCCCCAATCTCTCTTCTATCTCGCGCGATGCGCGGCTAGCCCAACTTTTCCACGCTGGCGAAATCCAATTCCACCGGCGTCGACCGTCCAAAAATCGTCACCGAAACCTTCAACCGGCTGTGATCGTTGTCGATCTCTTCCACGTTGCCGTTGAAATTTGCAAATGGTCCATCGACGATTCGCACTTGCTCGTTGCGCTCGAACACAACTTTCGGCTTCGGCCGGTCCTGCGGTGTGTGCACGCGGTTGATGATGCCGTCGACTTCCGCTTCCGTCAGCGGCGAAGGAGACGTCGCCGAACCCACAAACCCCGTAACGCGCGGCGTCGAACGCACCGTGTGCCAGGTGTTTTCGTCCAGGTCCATTTCCACCAGCACATAGCCGGGGTAGGACATGCGATTCGAAACTACCTTCTTGCCGTTGCGCACTTCGACCACTTCCTCCGTGGGGATCAGCACTCGGCCGATCTTGTCCTGCAGGCTGAAAGCGGCCACGCGGCTCTCCAGGCTTTCTTTGACTTTCTTCTCAAAGCCCGAGTACGTATGGATGATGTACCACTGCATTCCCATCGATCTGTGGTCCCCTCTACGCGCCAAACTTCTTGAAAATGTATTGCACGCCGCGCTGTACTCCCAAATCCACCAGCCACAGGAAGACGCCGAAGAACGCCACCGTTGCGATGACCACCCAGGTGGTCGCCACTACGTCTTCGCGGCTCGGCCAGGTGACCTGCTTCATCTCCACGCGAACGTCGTGCAAGAATTCACGCGTGTTGGCAACCGTTCCCGTAACTCTTTTTGTCAGCTCAGAGCCTGTTCCGCCTTGAGATTCATCGCTGCTCATTTTCACCGCCCGCGTGGCCATAAATCCTCATTCCAAGGCACTCTGTGCGCTTCCCAAACTCTGGCAGGGGAGGAGGGATTCGAACCCCCATACCCGGTTTTGGAGACCGGAGTCCTAACCGTTGGACGACTCCCCTAAATTCAAAACCGGCCTGCCCCGCCCCTGCGAAACCGCTCTTCGCGAAAACCAAAAGCTACTTCACTTCCTTGTGCGCCGTCTGTTTCCGGCACGTGTTGCAGAACTTCTTCGTTTCCAACCGTTCGGTATGCTTCTTCTTGTTTTTCGAGGTTGTGTAGTTGCGGTTCTTGCAGTCACCGCACTGCAGTGTAATGATTTCGCGCATTGCTTAATCCTTTCGCGCTCTGCGCGCTATTCAATGACTTCTGTTACGGCGCCGGCGCCGACGGTATGGCCGCCTTCGCGAATCGCGAATCGCAAGCCCTTCTCCAACGCTACCGGCGTAATCAACGTCACTTCGCAGCTCACGTTGTCGCCCGGCATCACCATTTCCACGCCAGCGGGCAGCTTCATGTCGCCCGTCACGTCTGTGGTCCGGAAATAAAATTGCGGTCGATAGCCCGAGAAAAACGGCGTGTGCCGCCCGCCTTCTTCCTTCGTCAACACGTACGCTTCCGCTTTGAACTTCGTGTGCGGCGTGATTGAACCCGGCTTGCAAACTACCTGCCCGCGTTCCACGTCTTCTTTTTCCGTGCCGCGCAGCAGCAATCCAACGTTGTCGCCCGCCAACCCTTCGTCCAAGAGCTTCTTGAACATTTCGACGCCCGTCACAACCTTTTTCTGTGTCGCCCGGAAACCGACGATTTCGATTTCTTCGCCGACCTTTACTTTGCCGCGTTCGATTCTTCCCGTAACCACCGTGCCGCGGCCGGAGATCGAGAAAATATCTTCGATCGGCATAGCAAACGGTTTGTCCACATCGCGCACCGGCAGCGGAACGTTCTTGTCCACTGCCTCCATCAACTCATCAATCGTCTTTTCCCACTTGGCATCGCCGTTCAACGCTTGCAGGGCTGAACCCTTCACGACCGCAATTGTGTCGCCAGGAAACTGATAGCTCTTCAACAGTTCGCGAACTTCCAGTTCAACCAGCTCCAAAAGTTCCGCGTCTTCCACCATGTCGCACTTGTTCAAAAACACGACAATCGCCGGTACTCCGACTTGCCGCGCCAGCAGAATATGCTCGCGCGTTTGCGGCATCGGTCCGTCGGTCGCCGCCACCACCAGGATCGCGCCGTCCATCTGCGCGGCTCCGGTGATCATGTTCTTGATGTAGTCCGCGTGTCCGGGACAATCCATGTGCGCGTAGTGCCGGTTCGCCGTCTCATACTCCACGTGCGAAACCGCAATGGTGATCCCGCGCTCGCGCTCTTCCGGAGCGTTGTCAATCGTGTCGAACGCCCGGAACGCAACCTTCGGATTGTGCTTGCTCAGCACCTTGGTAATCGCCGCCGTCAACGTCGTCTTGCCATGGTCAATGTGACCAATCGTCCCGATGTTCACGTGCGGTTTGCTGCGCTCGAATTTCTCCTTCGCCATGTTCCTTTAACCTCTCGATCTCGGTACCCGCTGAGTGGCCAGCCGCAAACGAACCACCGTGTTGCTCTTCAATATTTGGAGCGGGGGACGGGATTTGAACCCGCAACCATCACCTTGGAAGAGTGAGACTCTACCGTTGAGTTACCCCCGCCCGGTGCTGCTCCAAATCTTCCCCACCGCGACTTGCGCCGCGCCCATCAAAATCCTGGAGCCTGGGACCGGGATTGAACCGGTGACCTCGTCCTTACCAAGGACGCGCTCTACCAACTGAGCTACCCAGGCCGAACCCGTGTCCCTGCTAAAAACCGTCCTTCGCGGCGCACTTTTCCTGAGCGGCGCTTGCGCCCCGAATTGGACCGCCTTCGAACATCGCTCATGCGATTGCCCTGCGGTTTTCTGCTATCCCCACAACGAGAGCCTGGTGGACGGGGAAGGATTCGAACCTTCGTAGCCCGCAAGGAGCGGCAGATTTACAGTCTGCTGGTTTTAGCCACTCACCCACCCGTCCCGAAAATCATTGGGACGCGAACTACGAGTCCCGAACTTGTCCTTCAACAACTTGCAGGCGTTCTGCGCAAAAACACAAAAAGGACTCGTGTCAAGAGACACCAGCCCGTTCATTTTTTCCGTCAGGATTCGCTCCGCCCTCGCTCCCCTGCAAATTCCTGGTGGAGCTGGCGGAGGGAATTGAACCCCCGACCCTCTGATTACAAATCAGATGCTCTACCAGCTGAGCTACGCCAGCGCCGCTCAAACCGGGTAAGGATAGCAGAAGAGGTATCAGAATTGCAAGGGGGCGTCTCCAAAAATCGAGCACGTCGATGGCCAGCTCTGTGGAAAAACATTCTTCCCAGTGACCAGCTAGACAACCGCTATCCCATTTATCTTCTATACTTTAGCATAAAGCCATGCGCCTCTTCTCCTCCGGAATTCAACAGTCCCGGCAACCCTGCAACAAAATCGATTTTCTCTCTCGAATTTTGCTCCCTCGAAACTCCATCCGATGGGACAATCTCAAATAGCGCGGCGTTGTCGTGGGTCAAACGATAGCCATGAAGAAACAGACAAGAATCTGGCTAGTTGTTCCTATGGTGATTCTAGCCGGAGCCACTTTTTTCGCAGCTCGAAAATGGAGTGCGCCGTCTAACTCCGTCCGCGACGAAATGTTAGCGCTGATGCCCACGGATGCTGGCGCGGTGGTGTTCGTTGATTTCGCCGAACTCCGGCAAACGCAGT
Source organism: Candidatus Acidiferrum sp. (assembly GCA_035279725.1). GTDB lineage: Bacteria > Acidobacteriota > Terriglobia > Acidiferrales > UBA7541 > Acidiferrum. The sequence goes on along the minus strand of DATEHF010000052.1, from coordinate 814 downwards.
TCATTGCGCAACTTTACGCCTGGACTCCGAAACCGAAAGCCGACGCGGATTACACACAGTTTGTTAAAGACACGGGATTCGACTATGAACATGACCTCGATCGCATCTCAGTTGCCGTCGAGAAACGCGGCCAAGACTCCGCGCTCTTCGCCATCGCGGACGGAAAATTCGATCGGCAAAAAATCTCGGCCTTCGCATTGAAAGACGGCGTCGCATTAAGAACCGGCGGGCGCGAAATTTTCTCTGTACCGGCCAGTGGATCAACAAAGAAAATCTCCTTCGTATTCTTGCGAAACGACCGCATCGCTCTCACGAACGACTCGAATCTCAACGTCTTTCTGGACGTGCAAAAACGTTCTGAGGACTTCGCAGAATGGCTCGCGCGCTACGAACGGCTGGCAGGCTCACCACTATTCGCCGTCATCAGACAGAATGCCGCCTTTGGCGACGCACTTGCCGGACACGCTCCCGGGGGACTTCGCTCGCCCCAGCTCTCTACGCTCATTGATCAATTGCAGTGGATCACCATTGCCGGAAAGCCCGACAACGACCGCCTGCGTGTAGTCGCCGAAGGCGAATGCCTGGGCGAGAATACCGTGCGCCAGCTTGCGGACGTGATGAATGGCGTGCTCATTCTTGCGGAGGGCGGCCTGAATGACGCGAAGACCAGGCAGCAACTGGACCCCGCGATGCGCAATGCCTACGTGGAACTATTGAAGACCGCGGATGTCTCCAAAGTCGATCGCGGAGATAGCAAGTCCGTCCGGCTCGTGTTCGATATCACGCCCGGCTTTCTCGATGCGGCGCGCAAAGC
>DATEHF010000051.1:0-59929 GCA_035279725.1 Candidatus Acidiferrum sp. | reverse complement strand
TTCGGATTGCAGTCTGCAACTCGACTGCATGAAGCCGGAATCGCTAGTAATGGCGTATCAGATCGACGCCGTGAATACGTTCCCGGGCCTTGTACACACCGCCCGTCACATCACGAAAGTGAGTTGTACTAGAAGTCGCCGTGCTAACCGCAAGGAGGCAGGCGCCCAAGGTATGACCCATGATTGGGGTGAAGTCGTAACAAGGTAGCCGTAGGAGAACCTGCGGCTGGATCACCTCCTTTCTAAAGTAGTCGTGGCTCAACCCGCTATGGTGTGCGGGTCATGCCACGCATCGCATCCCTAAGCTCTCACGGGCCGCGGGGATGCACGCTCCGAGTTACTCTCGTTACCCTTCTTTGGCTTCGGCTGGAGTTGTGGTAGCTTCGGGCAGATTCTGGCAGATCGTGTTGAGTTTATCCTGAGCGTTCTTCAGCGAAGGGTCAAAGAGCAAGGCAAAATTTGTGAGTGCCTCCGGGCCGTCCGCCACTGGCGGGCGGCCCTTTTGTTTTTGAGTTCAGATTTCCGCTCTCTCGATGTTTCGAGCCTTCCAAGCTATAACCGGTTCGGATAACAGTATTGCATCCTTAGGTCATTTGCTATTCAAGACAGCCCAACGCGAATTATACGCCCGAAGGCACGGTAAGACATTCGCTACTCATTCCAGGTTTTCACGTTGACCGTCGTCCCGGGCAACTTTAGGATTGATTTTTGGCTCTTATTGTTCTGGAGTAGAAAGGCCCAGTCCATGCGTCGATCCCTGGTTGGAGTTCTGTGTTTCCTCACTTTGCTTTCCGGTTCGGCCCGCGGCCAAGGTCCAAGTATTGCTCCCGTTCGTGTCGCCGCCGGCACAGTTCTGGAGTTTCACCTGCAAACGCGGCTGCATCCAACGGACGCCGATACCTTGGACGCTCTGCCGAAGGGAACGGTCTTCCAGGTAAAAATGCTGGATTCTATCGATTCCGATTCAGATCACGACGGCGCGGAATTTCACGGCTCGATTGCGGCCCCCATCGTTTTGGAAGGGGAAGTCATCATCCATTCCGATGCCGAAGTGCGAGGACTTCTCGTGCTTCTAAGAAGCCGAAACCATCCCGACGGCTTTCGCTATGAACTCCTCGTTACGGGGCTAACCGACCATGGAAAATCCTACGACCTGACGGCATCACTTAATCCTTCATTTGTGGACACTACTGTTCAGTCGGCTCCAGTCTCAAAACCCGCAACGAAATAAATTCATCGGCAGCGCGAAGTCATTGAATAGCGCGATTTATAGAAATGCGGAAGCTGCTTTCTAATCAAGCTCCCTACGGTGACTTCGAGCAAAAACTGGTGAAATAGGAACTCAGGGTGAAGAGATTTCCCGTCCTAGTACCGGTAACCAGGGATGCCCAGGGCGGTCGTCGTTTCTCGTAAGCCCAATATTTATAGTAAGATACGAACATTCCATCTCGCTCATCGGGCGTGGCATACGCGCTGCACACCCTCATCATTGCTCGGCCCAAACTCCAAGGAGGTTTTTGAAATGAAGAACGTTTGCCGAGTATTCCTACCCACCCTGGCCTGCCTTACCCTCATTGCACCAGCCTGGGCGCTGCCACCCACTGCAGCCCACGGCACATCACTCACTAGTTTGTCGAGCGAACAGACCACCCCTCAGGAGCAATCCGTATCCGGCAAGATTGCTTCGGTGGACAAGAGCTCGTTCACTCTCACGGTAGGGCAGTCACAGACCTCCAGTGAAAAGCAGAACCTGCTGCAGGATACGTCTAGCCCCAAGACCATGGCCTTCCAAATCGACAAGAACACGGCCATAGAAGGCAGCCTTAGAGTCGGCGCTAGCGCCGATGTCACCTACCGCCAGGAAAAGGGCACCAACGTTGCGATCAGCGTGCACGTTACACCGTAATTGACAGACCAGCGAGATCAGAGCCCCTGGCTCTGCCGCTCGAATCAATTTGCCGTGACGATTCCGGCGAAGGGTGGTTTTTCTCCACCCTTCCCCGGCGCATGGCCCAGTGAACGAACTCACATCTGCTCGGTTCGTACCATTGGAAGTTTTTCACGGCACATGTTATCTGTAGTCAATGTCGGAGAGGCTATATTCAAAGTCCTGCCCGGAATGTGGCGGCGTCTGCCCGCTTCAAGCGCAGACCTGCCGATACTGCAACACTAGTTTCCCTGGGAGCAAGAGTTTCTCTCTGAACTGGAGCTTGGCGCGCTTGGGCTCGCTACGGAAAGTGGCGATTTGGCTCACCATCCTGATGATAATCGTCCTCTTCGTCATCAACATCTTGCGCGGCTAAGCCTCGTAGCGAACTCTCTCACAATTTAGTTTTGATCGCCGATAGCGGATAGAACCAGAGCTCAAACTGGCCGCGCGGCCGTTCAACAGTAGCCATTTGCCGCCGACGGCATTGCAAACCCCGGACCGGGGGAGTAGGCTCTGACCAAGCCTCACCCGTCAGTTTCCTCAATCCTGGTTTTGTGAGGCTTGACCCTATCTCCGTTGAAGGGAAGCAATTCCTTCGGAGGGAGGAGCAACCATGTCCGCCGGGAACAAAGCTATCGTTCGGCGCCTCTATGAAGAAGTTTGGAACAAACGAAAGTTCGAGGTAATCAAGGAAATCATTTCCCCCAGCCACGCCCTCCAGGCCCCCAATGTTGCTGGCTCCGCCGTTGGCCCCGAAGCCTACAAACGGCAGACGACCTTCTTCCTCGCCGGCTACCCCGATCTCCACTGGACCGTTGAGGACTTGATCGCAGAGGACGACAAAGTAGTCGCCTGCTGGACCATTGCCGGAACCCACAAAGGTGATTTCATGGGAATTCCAGCCACGGACAAAAAAATATCCGTTGATGGAATGACCATCCACCACATCACCAATGGAAAGATCATGGATTCCTACAGCAACTGGGACGCTCTTGGCATGATGCAGCAACTCGGCGCCGTTCCCGCCCTTGGGCAAGCGAAAAGCCTGACTGCTCGTTGATCCACGATTTGCAGAGTCGCTGGGCTCGCGCACACCACATCGACCGCACTCAAAAAAATGAAACGATTTTCCGTCCGGCCCCACTATTCCTCAGGAGGAAGTGCATCATGGCGGGTAAAGCATGCCTCGCACCCGGCGCTCATTACGATATCTTGATTATGGATGCGGACGGCCAGCATCTCGAACTGGAAAGTTTCAAGGACTTGGATCTGGCCCGGCAACGTTTCCCCATGCTAGCGGCCCAGTATCCCGGCACAAAAATTACTCTATGGAACCGCCACACTCGCGTCATCCTCGCCGAGACTGACGGATACTGATCTCCCAGGCTCGAGTCTTCGACGACAGGTTGCACCTGCCACAGTGCTTCCGCGAAGGAAGGCGTTTCATCGATGCGATGTATTGAAACTTTCGAATAGTTCTCCGGCGAATTCTGCTTCGCGGAACGTTCCTCAATTGTAAAATAGGCGCTGCAGTTGAGAGGAGAACAGAATGCCTAAGTCGGGGAAGAGTCCCGCGCCAACGGTGAAAAAATCGCGAGCGGCGGGATCTCATCCAACCACGGAAGAGATCGCGTTGCGTGCATACCATATCTATTTGGAGCGGAAGGGTGCACCTGGGAATCCGCTCGATGACTGGACCCGCGCTGAGCGGGAGCTGCTCGAAAAGCCCGTGAGGCCCCGCCGCAAGTTGGGGCCGAAACTGGTCGCCGCTTAAAGCTGCGACAAGACGATGTGCGCCCTAAGAATTCTTAGCGAGGGTAGTCTCGTCTGTTTGGGAGATCCCTGTCGACCAAAGAACCGCACCTGTCCCTCCGTTCAGGTATAACCGCAAAGGCAATTCGGCTCCAAGCCTCCACCTTGTTTCTTCGAATGAAACTAAAATCGAAGAATGACCCGGCCATCCAAAGGCGCTGCCGTTTTCCTGACCCTTTTTGGACTGCCCTTTCTGGCAGCGGGCCTTGCCTTTATTTACAAGCAACTGGTTGACAGCGGAAATCGCGCTCCGTTTGAAACAGTTGCTGGAATCCTGTTCGGCTCGGTTTTTGCCTTCATTGGCGGCGGGCTCATGTACGCGGCCATCCGTGGCTACGGGCTTGTAGCGCAGCAGGCTGCTCGCGAAGAGGCCAGCCCGCTCTCTCCCTGGCTGTGGCGAAACGATTGGGCTGCGCGCCGCGCCGAAAGCCTGAACAAGAAGAGCGCCGTCGTCCTGTGGGTGCTCGCCGTCATCTGCAACGTGGTCACACTGCCATTTGTTCTAGGCGCGGCTCAGCAGTTCGCGCGCACTCGGAACCCGATCGTTTTCGTTCTGCTTGGTTTCAACTTGCTGGGGGCGATTCTGATCCTCAAGGCGGCGCAGGCTACAATTCGGCGCCGGCGCTTTGGCGACACCTACTTTGAGTTCGATACGCTGCCTTTTTCCACTGGCGAAAGAGTCCGAGGAAGAATTCAGTTGCAGCTCGATACCCGCGCGGAGCACGGTATCGATTTGCGCCTCTCCTGCGTGCGTAAAGTCGTCACCGGCTCCGGCGACAGCAGCACCACCAATCAAATTGTCCTGTGGCAGGCGGACCAGAATGTTCCTGCTGGCGCCGTGGCTCCCGGCCCATTGGGTCGCGCCATCCCTGTTGATTTCCCGATTCCTGCCGATAGTGCAATCACTGGCCATGACAATCCGAACGATCAAATTCTTTGGTTGCTCCACGCACAGGCCGATGTCCCGGGAGTGGATTACTCGGATGATTTCGAAATTCCCGTTTTTCGGGGCGTGCCATCCGCTGAAAAAGTCAGCAGTTCCGAAACTTCGGCTTTTTCCTCCGCAAATTCTTTCGGTTTCGCAACGACACGCAGCGACGATGCCGGCGAAGTCGCGCAGCCTGCACACACAAAAGTTGTTGTGGGAATGGGTTCGGGCGGAACTGAGTTCTATTTTCCACCCTTTCGCAATCCTGTCCGCGCCCTGATTCTCCTCTTGGTCACCGTGGTTTGGTGTGGCGTGGTTTACCTGATCTACCAGAATCACGCGCCCGTTTTCTTTCTTATCGCATTCGGATTCGGTGGCCTCCTTCTGATTGCCGGCACGCTTCATGTGATGCTGGGAAGCGCGCGCATTACCGTGCGGAGCGGAGAAATCCTCTCGCGCACCGGTATTTTTGGGCTGGGCTCCACTCGGCTGATCCAGGTGTCCGACGTGGCTTCCATTGTTCCCGTTGTGAGTGCGCAACAGGGGACCAGCTCTGGCAACGCCCTCCACGCCATTCGAATGCGGCTGAAGAATGGACGCAAGATCACCCTCGCCGATGAAATCGACAGCCGCCAGGAAGCCCGCTGGGTGGTCGCGCAGATCGAAACGCTGGCCGGTTTGAAACTGGATACCCATGTCGAAGTGGACTTGCCGCTCGGTGTAAGTTCGCAACTTCCTGGGCAAACGACAGGACAGGTTTTCACGCAAGCGCGCCGCCCTAATTCTTCCGCGGCATCTCTCGCCATTTTCGGCGTCATGGTTGTCGCAATGATGGGCTTTATGGTCTGGCGCATGACCTCGTTCACTTCGCGCGTAAAAAATTCGCGAACTGCGGCGGCATCGGCCAAGCCCGTCGCGCGCCGCACCTTCTCCGCGCCGTTGGCGGATGCAGATGTCAAACGCCTGCGCGCATTTCCCGCGCAAGCACAGGCTGAAGAATTGCTCGAACGCGCCATCGGTCACGACACGCGAGCTCTGGAACTCTTCGAGCAGGAAGTTGAAGAATGGCGCGGCCACATCCGAATGACCGACCGCATGCGCCAACTCGAACAGCGTTCGCGGTATTCAAAAGATCTTCGCGTTCGTTACGCCAACGTGGACATTAGCCTTGCCCTCGAAGGCTGGCAAAAAAACGAACAGGCGGCCGATCTGCTGATCCAGCGCGCTCAGACTGATCCGCATTATCGTTCCGCCGCGGTCTACTACCTCGGTATGCTGGCGGGCCGCGGCGTAGCTTACGACCGCATCCATGAAATCCTCTGGAATTACGCGCGCAACGACCAGGACGCGATTGTGCGGCAATGGGCCGTTGAAGGCATGCGCTTTCTGGGCAAAGATGAAGTTCTCGACGAACTCTTCATCTCGTTTACAGAGGATCCTTCCAACAGCGTCCGCGATCGTGCCGGCTGCAATATTTCCGATTGCGGTATCTTCACGCGCAAGCAGCGCATCCGGATGGTGCCTCAACTCATCGATCTCGCCATGAACCCCCGCACCACCGGCCAAATGCGAAACTGGACCTTCCTCGCCCTCCAGGAAATCACCGACGTGAGTCTTCCTGCCGACGCGCTTGCCTGGAGCCGTTGGTATCAGGATCACGGCGCCGAAAAAATTGCCGAATTCGAACGCCTCGAATGGTGCCAGGTTCGCGGCGACGAGTAGCTGCACTCCTCGCCCCCGATTCGCACCAGCCTAGTTGACCCGCGATTCGCCACTATTGCCATCTTGGCTCGCACTGTCTTGTGCGATGACGCAAGCTCGCGCCCGATTCAGCAGCAATTCGCGCTCGCGGGCGTTTTGCGTGAGTGATGCCGCGCGCTCAAACTCCCAGCGCGCCTCATCCAGGCGCCCGAGCTTTCTCAAAAACTCGCCTCGCACGCTCGGCAAGAGGTGATATTTCCTCAGCGAGGGCTCCGCAGTAAGCTTATCCACGGCTTCAAGGCCCGCCGCCGGACCGAACGCCATTGCCACCGCCACCGAGCGATTCAGCTCCACAATGGGCGACGGCATAATCTGGGCCAGCGCTTCGTAGAGTTCCACGATGCGCACCCAATCCGTGTCCTCTGCCGTAATTGCTCGCGCGTGGCAAGCGGCGATCGCTGCTTGTAGTGCGTACGGACCGCGCAGGCCGCCGAGCTTATCGGCTCGATCGAGGGCGGCGAGACCGCGGTGGATCAGCAGATGGTCCCATTGTGCGCGGTCTTGCTCTAGCAACAGGATGGGTTCTCCCGACGCGCCCACGCGTGCCCTCGTGCGTGAAGCTTGAATCTCCATCAGCGCGACCAAACAGTGAACCTCCGGCTCCTTCGGCGCAAGTTCAGCTAGGATGCGCCCAAGGCGGAGTGCTTCCTCGCACAGCGCTGGCCGCATCCAGTCGTCACCCGCCGTCGCCGAGTAGCCTTCGTTGAACACCAGATAGATCACTTCGAGCACCGACGACAGCCGAGCTTCTAATTCGTCGCCGCGCGGTACCTCGAATGGGACGCGTTCTTCCGCAAGAGTCCGCTTGGCCCGCACGATTCGCTGCGCCACCGTTGACTCCGGCACGAGGAACGCACGCGCAATCTCGTCGGTTGTTAGTCCCCCAAGCAAGCGCAGCGTCAGCGCCACGCGCGCTTCCTTCGGTAGCACCGGATGGCAGGAGATGAACACCAGCCTCAAGAGATCGTCGCCGATGTCATCATCGAGAGCTGTATCGAAATCCGGCACAGCCATCTCCTGCTGGGACTGGAGTTCGCGCCCAATCTCCTCGTGTTTTTGCTCGAGCCGCTTGTTTCGTCGGAAGTTGTCGATCGCGCGGTGTTTCGCGGTAGCCATCAGCCACGCGCCGGGGTTGTCTGGGATGCCGGACTCCGGCCACTGTTCGAGAGCGGCGACCAGCGCATCCTGCGCGAGTTCTTCTGCCAGTCCCACATCGCGAACAATCCGCGAGAGCCCGGCTATAATCCTGGCCGCTTCAATCTTCCAGACCGCCTCGATGGCGCGATGGGTATCGGTGGTCGTCACGGCTACCCATCACACCATCTTCAATCCGCCCGTGCAAGCCGGTCCTGGAGGCTCGAAGCCATCCGTCGGCGGGAAGATTCCTACGGTTTGGGAGCGAAGTCCTCGGGCCCCGTCAATTGGCGAACTTCGGTTTCGCCCTCCCACCCGGGCCAGTGTTTTTTATGAAGCTCCATGAACGCCACGGCCCCTTCAAGTGCCTCTTTCTTTGACTTGTACTCCAGAATCGCGAACCCGCCGACGACTTCCTTGGCCTCGGTGAAAGGCCCATCGATGGTGTTTATCTGCCCTTTGGAAAGCCGTACACGCGTACTCGCGGCAGTTGCGGCCAGCCCTCCGCTTATGACCATCGTGCCGTCTTTGGCCGCGTCTTCACCAAGCTTCGCCATCACCTCCATGAATCCTTTGGGCGGGGGGCCCTGGTTTTCAGAGTGCTTGACCATCATCATGAATTTCATTTTTTTCTCCTTGTTCTTAGCTTTAGAATCTGAGCTTTTCCGCGACCTGCAAAAAACAGCGATCCCCTTCGGTTTCGACGAAGTCGGTGCAATTCCAGTTGAATGTCTACAAACACTCAAGCGGCGAAAATCCGGACTAGGCCGTCGCGCCCAGGCACGTATCCGCTTCGTAGAGCTGTCGAAGCTCGCACTCGCCATCGCCCACGACGTTTAGGAAATCTTTCGCCAATTGGATGGCCTCTTGCTTGGAGTTTGCGCGCAAGATGGCGAATCCGCCGACAACTTCCTTCGCTTCGGTGAACGGCCCGTCGGTCACGCTCACATTTCCGCTCGAGTTCCGAACCCTGGCACCTAGTGCGCTGGGCAGGCAGCCCTCCGTGCCTAACAACCAACCAGCCTTCATGCCTTCCTCGACCAACTTGCCCATCTTGGCCATTTCTTCTTGCGAGGGGGGAGCGTTCCTTTCAGCGTGCTTATAAATGCTCAGGAATTTCATAGGGTCTTCTCCTTAGTTTGAATTTGGAGCCGCAACCGCGAAACCGTCGCGATCTCCTGATACGAAATCCATCGAACCCGGGCCAGCAAAATCAGCCTCTACTAGCACGTCGAACGACACTCTCCAAAATCGACATACCGGCACTAATTTTTTCAGGAGCCTTGCCGCCATCTCGTTACGCTCCCTTGCGTTGCTTGGCCTGCGCCTGCATCTCCGAGAACCCAGCTGCGGCCTTCTGCACATCCGCCGGGAAGTCTGAAAACTCTTGCACCTGGCGAATCTCGATTACTTCGTTTTCTGAACCGGGGCAGCGCTTTGCCCATTCCACCGCCTCTTCCTTCGACTTCACCTGAATCATCCAGTAGCCGCCGACAACTTCCTTCGCTTCGGTGAACGGCCCGTCGGTGACCTTGGGTTTCCCTCCGGCAAACGAGACGCGCACCCCGGTCGACGGCGGGTGAAGCCCATCGAGCGCCAGGAGCACGCCTGCTTTCTGCAGGGATTCGTTGTATTTCATCATCGCTGCCACGGCTTCGGCGCTCGGCATCGTTCCAGGCTTCGCGCTCTGGTAGCCTTTCGGGATCATCAGCATCATGAATCGCATGGGGTCTCTCCTTGTGGTTCCGATTTCCAAGCGGGCGTCCAGTCGCTGTTGACCGGTCAACCCGCCTCTACTAACACGTCGAACAGTGGGCGGTGGGATCGACAAGTTCAGTATCGTTGGATTGAAAGGCTTTGTTAAGCGCTCCCATTGCTCACCACTGTTCCTCCAAGCCCTCAATACTAGATCGCTGCCGCCACGAAACTGAGCAGCGGTCCGAAAGACAACAAAGTCTGCAGGAGCCATCCTCCAAGTCCGTTCTGGTGAAGAATAAAGGCCTGTGCCGTCTGGCACGCTGCCAGGAATAGGAGGTGGAATACTCCTCCGTTTGCACAGAAACAGTCCCCGGATTGTGCTACGGCCCAGTCCAGGTTCACGAGCACAACGAGAATTCCGATCCCTGCGAGGGCGATCCAAGGGATGGACCTAAGTCCTGAAGAATGTGTGAGCTGCCTTTCCATATCGACCTCCCGCAGGGCCATTTCCCTGCCTCTACTTACTCGTCGAACGAGAGGCCGCAAAATCGACAAGCAAAGGACCGTCTCAGCTAGTGCTAGATAGCCGCTGACGGACTTGCCTCTCAAAGGTTCCGGTCCCCAAAAAGCCCTAGCGTGGAGACCCGTCCGTTGGCACGCTCCACCAGTTCCGCGTTATAGTGGGTTCGGCGCACCGGACGCCACCGTGTCCGCGGGAAGGGCTGAGCCCACCGATCTTTCAGTGTTCGATAACTTCGAGACGAATCTTCTTTCGGCCCGTCACGCGGACCCCGGGCAGTGACTCGAAAGGAGATCGTCATGTCCGGACCCATTCCCCATTCCTATCCAACCCGTCGGCTCCCCAAACACCCCAACCTGGAGCAGTTGCGCAAACAGGCTAAGGAACTCCTGGAGCAATATCGCGTCGGCGACCTCGCGGCCATCGCGGAAGTTCAGCAGTTCGAGCGCCGGCCCGCTCCTGCAGCGTTCGCCCTGAACGACGCCCAACGCGTGCTGGCGCGCGCTTACGGTTATGACAGCTGGCCCAGACTCAAAGCGTTCGTCGACGGCGCGAATATTGCCCGGCTTGCCGAAGCGGTTCAGGCCGGTGATGCGAAGCGGGTTCGTGTCCTGCTGAGTGCCCGCCCGGAATTAATCGCCATGGATATGGCTGACAACGATGAACATCGGGTCCTTCACTATGCGGTCCTGCGTCGCGACGCTGCGATGGTGAAGTTGCTCATGGAAGCCGGTGCCGATGCTCGAAAAGGCATCTATCCGCACCGTGAAGCAACGTCCGCTCTAGCCATCGCCCGGGACCGCGAATACAGCGACATCGTCGCCATCATTGAGGAAGAAGAACGCCTGCGCCGTGCGGAGCTTAGTTGCCCCAACGCCACCATCTCGCCGATCCAAGACCAAATTAACCAGGCCATCTCGCAAGGCGAGCATGCCACGGCAATCCGGCTTTTGGAGGCGGATGCGTCGGTGATTCAGGCTTGCGACCGCGAGGGTGGCACGCCGCTGCACGTTGCCGCGCAAGCAGCCAACGAGGAAATGGTCGCATGGCTTCTGAATAAGCACGCTCCTGTGAGAAAGCAGGACGTAAACGGTTTGACCGCGCTCGACCGCGCTGCGCTCGCAGCCCACCCGCATAACGACCGCGCGAAGCAGTTTCCCGCGATTGCCAAGCTCCTGTTGGCGCATCGCGCAGAGTTGACCATCCGCGTCGCGGTGGCACTTGCTGACGCGAAGCTCGTTCGCGAATTGGTCGGCGAAAACCCCGTTTCGCTGCGCGAGATCCAGGGGACAAAAGGCGGGCTGCTCAGCCTGGCAGTCAATCACGACCACATCGAAATCGTTCGGCTTTTGCTTGACCTCGGAGCCGACGTGGACGAGCGCGTCATGCTGGACGAGCTGGAAGAGCCCACGCCTAGCTGGGGTACGCCGCTGTGGTATGCAGCTCTGGCGGGGCAGCGTGACATCGTCGAGCTGCTCCTCGACCGCGGCGCTGATCCCAATGCGAACGTCTATGCTTCCGGTTGGCCGCTCCGCAACGCTTGGGGGCATAAGGATGACAGCGTCAAACGGCTCCTGCTGGCGCGCGGCGCGAAACCGCAGCCCTACATGATCGCCGAATTGCACGATGTGGATGAGGCCAGGCGCTTACTTGAAGCCGACACCAGCGAGGAACTTGCGAGGGAATTTGCCTGGTCGGCGGCCGATCACGGTTGCCCATCCATCTTTGAACTGGCGCTAAAGCGGCTGAATTGGAGAAGCGACGATCCCAGATGGCACTGGATTCTGATCCAACCGATTCGCGGCGTGGGAACAAATCACTCGGATCATGAAGGCCACTTCAAGTGCATGGCGCTTTTGCTGCGGCATGGGATCGACGCTAACCTTTCGCGCTTTGGTCAGACGGCCCTGCACTTCGCGGCTGCCAGGCAGGGCGAACTGAGCGGGGCGGAGCGTGTGCGTTTTGCAGCCCTGTTGCTTGATCACGGCGCCCGGTTCGACCTGCGGGATGAGCTACTCAAGTCTACGCCGCTCGGCTGGGCATGCCGCTGGGGAAGAAGGGAACTGGTCGAGCTACTGATCGCGCGCGGTGCTCCCATTAACGAGCCAGATGCCGAACCATGGGCTACGCCAATCGCGTGGGCTCAAAAAATGGAGCACGAAGCCGTTCTCGCGGTTTTGCGTCAGCATTTGCAGAACCCAAGACGAAACTGACCTACTTGATTTGCTGATCTTTCGACAGTCCCTGATTAATGCTTTTCAATGTCTGGAATCCGTCTTTGACCACGGTTGCCTTGATATTGGCCTTTGTCACTTCAATGGGTCTCAAAAGAATCGCAGGAACATCAATCTTGCCATTGCCGATCGTCCGGTTAGCGCGCGTCTTTTCTGCTTTGGCCAGCCGCACCGCTTCTTCTGCGGCAACTGCCGCTTCATTTCCCACCGGTTTGTAAACCGTCATGCTTTGCGTGCCCTGGGCAATGCAGATAACCGCGCTCAAATCCGCATCTTGCCCGGAAACTAACACTTTGCCCGCCAGATTATGTTCGCCGAGTGCCTGAATCGCACCGCCTGCCATTCCGTCATTGGAAGCAAGAACGGCAGCGATCTTGCCCTGGGAGGAATCAATAGCCTTCAGCATAAAAAGATACGCCTCGGAAGGCAGCCAGTCTTTCGTGTATCCATCAGCAATCACCTTGATGTCCCCGCGGTCGATATAAGGCTTCAGAACTTTCATCTGTGATTCATGCAGTGTTTTCGCGTCCTCGGCAGTTGGAGAACCTCCGATCAACACATAATTTCCTCTGGGCGCGTGTCTCACCAGATAGTCCGCTTGCATCCAGCCGATCTGAGCTCGGTCAAAGCTCACATAAAGATCGACGTCTCCGTTCGGGACCATGCGGTCGTAACTAATGACCTTAACATTGGCCGATTTCGCGGCGTCCACCATCCGGTTGGCCATTGCCGCATCGTGAGGCAGTAAAACCAGCACTTTGATGCCTGCCTTGATCATATCTTTCACTTGCTGCAATTGACGGGCGTCGTCTCCGCCGGCGTCGGCGAAGACCACCTCCGCCCCTAGGTCCTTAGCCCGCGCCTCAAAGGAATCCCTGTCCGTCTGCCAACGCTCTCCCTTCATATCCTCTATGGAAAAACCTATCTTGGGCATGTTCGCGTCTTGCCCTTGCACAGGCCGTCCATTAGGGATTGTTACGAATAAGATAAGCAGAACCGCCAGCGTGTGTCCCGTTTTGATCAACTCACTTCCTCCCTATTCAAGCCGACCGTAGCATGGCCGGTTGAAACTCAGCCGTGCTCAGCGAGATGTTGTGTTCTACCAATAACCGAGCGACGTCGCCATCTCCGCCACTGTCCGATCTGATATGTCGCGGAATCGGAAAAGGACTACTGCCTGCTATCAAAAACACGTGGCCATCCAAATTTTGATTTTGCGCGTTAGACTACGTCGGCGCTCAATAGGGGGCAAAACGATGCCTGCTACTTCGGGAAATCAAGAACACTTTCGCATTGGCGTGGATCTTGGCGGCACCAAGATTGAATTCGTGGCGCTCGAGCGCGATGGCACGGAACTGCACCGCCATCGCATCGCCACTCCGCGCTTCGATTACGAAGCTACCGTTCGCGCCGTCTCGGAAGCCGTCGAAGGAATCGAAAGAAAACTTGGCCGCAGCGCCACCGTAGGCATGGGAATTCCCGGAACAATTTCGACCCGCACTGGCTCGGTGAAAAATGCCAATTCCGTTTGGCTGAACGGAAAACCTTTCGACAAGGACCTCGGCCGCGCTCTGTCTCGCGAAGTGCGTTGCGCAAACGACGCGAACTGCCTCGCCGTTTCAGAAGCCACCGATGGCGCCGGCGCGGGCAAGCACGTCGTCTTCGCGGTTATTCTGGGCACCGGTTGCGGCGGTGGAATCGCCGTCGATGGCCGCCTGCACGCCGGTTCGAATGGCGTGGCCGGGGAATGGGGACACAACACCTTGCCGTGGATGCGCCCGGAGGAGTATCCCGGCTTCGCGTGTTATTGCGGCAGGAATGGCTGCATCGAAACCTGGATTTCCGGCACGGGACTGGAAGCGGATTACCACCGCGCGACGGGCATTGCCCTCAAGGGTCCCGAGATTATTGCGCGAAGCAACGCCGGCGAAGCTGCCGCGCTCGCTGCACTCGATCGATTCGAAGACCGCCTTGCTCGCGGCCTTGCGCAGATTATCAATCTTCTCGACCCCGATGTGATCGTGATGGGCGGGGGCGCTTCGCAGATTCCGCGACTCTACAATAATGTCCCAGCCCGCCTGGAGGAATACGTCTTCGGCAGGGAAGCCGACACCCCGATTCTTCCCGCCAAGCACGGAGATTCCAGCGGAGTGCGCGGCGCCGCTTGGCTCTGGCCATTATAATCGCGGCACGTACCCGCTTTAGCAGCGAGCAACGAAGAGCAGTCCATGAAAAAGAAAGCCTCGCCGGTGGAAAGAGAACCGGCGAGGCCGAACCAAAAACGTGAACAGAACCGATTAGCTTTACCCAGCAGCTTTGGCCATGCTGGCGGTCCATTCCGCTTGCCGCCGCATCATTTCCTCGGGAGCCACATCTTCCACATGCGTGGCCACGCCCCAGGAATGCCCGAAGGGATCGTTGAATTTTCCATAGCGATCTCCCCAGAACTGGTTCGTCACTGGCATGGTTACCTTGCTGCCTGCAGTGACGGCGCGATTGACCACTGCATCCACGTCTTCTGTGTACAGGAACAGATACACTGGATTGAGCGTGGCACCGCTCGGAGCAACCGCCATCCCCGGAATTTCGTCGTTTATGAAAATTACGGAATCGCCGATTCGCAGCTCGGCGTGCATGATGACTCCACCGGGGCCGGGCATGCGCATGATTTCTGTTGCCCCGAAAACGGTCTTGTAGAAATCGATGGCGCTAGCGGCGTTCTTGCAAGTGAGCGCCGCCGAAATCGAATGATACCCTTCTGGGATAGCTCGGGCAGTATTCGTCATATGGACCTCCTGAATGTTCGGATATGCGCGCACTGCAAGCGAGGCGCGGAACTTCGGCGGGGCAGTACGCGTCCTTGGGTAAATAGCGCACCGCTCCGTCCGTGTCAACCGTTTCCCTATGGAATCCAGTTGCTTCGAAAGAAGAGCATGCATACGATTTACGCCGCAGCCGCTGGTGGCAAGACACTCTAAGGCTGCAACGCGGGAGGGTACTTGCATGCGATATGAATTCCTTGTCGACACCTACGCCACGGAGCGGATCAAAGTGGTGAGTGTGTGGAGCGAATTTCGCGACGAGGATCTTCCCGTGCGCCCGCGCGTGGGGGATCCTCGAGGGCGCAGCATACGCGAACAAATGGTGCATCAGTGCGTGAGCGAGAATTTGTGGTTCATGAATATGTTGGGAATCGACGTCAACGCGCCGCCGTTGCCTGCCGCCGAGGCGCGGCTGGAATTCATGAAGCGCTACGCGGAAGACAGCGGGAAGCGGCTGGCAGCGCTGCAGTCAAGAAATGAAGGTTGGTGGGAATCGGAAACCAAATTTTTTGATGTGCCGCGTTCGTGCGCGTGGGTGATGGTGAGGAGAATCGCGCACACCGCGCACCATCGCGGGCAACAGATGGCCATTCTGCGCATGATTGGCCGTGATTTGCACAGCAATTATGGCCCGACGGCGGATACTGGAGGGCTGATGCAGAATCATGCGCCAACCATTTACGGCTATGCGAGCCTTGACGCGCTATTCCAGGGTGAAGCAACCGGCGGGAAGAAAGTGCCACTCTCGGGCGCTAGCGGCAAAGTTGTGACCGAGCGCCCGGACCATAAGTAACGCGACTAGTTTGTACGTGCCGGAATTATTCTGGCTTGGTGACTACGCCGCAGGCGATGCGCGCCGGAGCTGCGTTGCCGGCGCCACCAGCCACAGCGTGAATAACAATCGCAGTTCCGCCGTTGCTGAAGACGGAGTTGGCATCCGTTCCGAGAGTCACGTTCGGAGCGACGGTGCTAACGTGGGCCGTGCCATCCGCGGCGACGATCAGCGCAAAGTCCGGGATATCCCCGGCGGGCGCACCCATGTTCATGCCTTCATGCGAGTGTCCCCCTCCGCCAAAATGAGGACCGGCGGATTTGAAGTCGGGAGGCTCGCACTTGGCGACCTGATGGATATGGAGGGAGTGTTCGCCCGGGGGAAGATTCTTGATATCAAGAGTGATCTTCACGCCCTTGGGCGCGGCAGTCAGAGTTGCTGTGCCTACGCTCTGCCCTTGCACATTTTTGATGTCCACAGTGACGGGCTTGGCGCCCTGCGCGTGACTGCCCCGCACAAACACCAGACCTGCGGCTGACAAAAGCAGCGCGGCGCAAACGGAAGCTTTCATAATCGTTCTCCTCCCGGCGGATCGTTCGTAGAATTGGGACTACCCACAAAAAGGCTGTCGTCACAATCTAGCGCAAGAGCGCTAGAGATGTAACAACTTTCCGTGGCAACTCTCTGGATAGCCGTGCATACCACATGCCTGCGGGTGAGAACCCCGATTACGGCTGATAAAGACTTGGAAACGTCTTCTTCAGGTTTTCCAGTTTGGGCAAGTCGTTGTAAACGATGTAAGGGTTGTCGGGATTGTTCTTCAAGTAGTCCTGGTGGTAGCTCTCGGCGGGGTAGAAAGCCTGGAAGGGCTCCACTTTTGTGACGATGGGCCGGGAATAAACTTTTGCAGCTTCGAGTTGTGCGATGTAGGCCTGCGCGAAGCGTTTCTGCTCCTCGCTGGTGTAAAAAATCGCGGAGCGGTATTGCGAACCGGTATCCGGGCCCTGACGATTCCATTGGGTGGGATCGTGTGCGATGGAGAAGAAAACCATCAAGAGCTGACCGTAAGTGAGCTGCGAGGGATCATAGATAACGCTGACGGTTTCGGCGTGACCGGTGACACCCATGCTCACACTTTCGTAAGAAGGCGACTTAACGTAACCACCAGCGTAGCCTGAAGTTGCCGACGAAACTCCTTTCACATGTTCAAACACGGCCTGGACGCCCCAGAAACAGCCACCGGCAAAAACCGCCGTTTGCTTGGCCTTCGCAGCCACCAGCGGCGCGTCAACGTCGGGAGTTGGAATCGGGATTTTAGGAGTTTCGGGGGACCTGGCTCCGAGCGCACGAAATGCGGTCCAGCCGACCAGGCCGATGATCACAACTAACGCGAGGCCGCGTCCAATATAAGGGCTTTGCATGTGGATTCTTCCTCAATCCATGTCTTAGCTTACGCTTTCCACCCCGTATTAGATGCGAATCGCCCTCCGGAGTTTCACGCATTTGGAAACGAGCATTCGGCTAAGGCATGATAGATGCGAAACGTCATTCTAACTCGGAGAAGCTACTGCCATGCGCTCACAAAGAATTCTCGTTCTCGCGTTCACACTTTCCTTGCCCACTTTGGCGGCGGGGCAGGTCACGCACGGCCAGAAGCCCAAGCTGCCCGCGCCGTATGCAACCAAATCCTCAGGCAATGGACCCAGGGAGACGAAGCCACCGGCGGGGTTTTTGCCTAAGGTGCCGGAGGGATTTCGCGTAAACGTGTATGCCGCCAACTTCAAGGTGCCCCGCTGGCTGACCGTGGCACCCAACGGCGATATTTTTCTTGCCGATAACGGGGCGGGCGAAATCATCGTGATGCGCGACCCGCAAAATACCGGCGCAGCCCAGGAGCGCGAAACTTTCGTGAGCGGCGTGAGACGGCCGTTTGGGATCGCGTTTCACGAAGACTACGTTTACGTGGGAAACACGAATGAGCTGGTGCGCTTCCGCTACGATCCCAAGACGTCGAAGCGGCTCGGCGAAAAAGAGCATCTGATGGACTTGCCAACGGGCGGCCATGACACGCGGTCGGTGGCGATTTCTGCGGATGGAAAGCACCTTTTTGTTGCCGTTGGCTCGGGTTCTAACATTAATACCGGAGAACCTCCCATCCGCGCTGCGGTAACCATCTGCGACCTGGACGGCAAGAATGCGCGGCTGTACGCGACGGGATTGCGGAATCCCGTGGGGCTGGCGCTGGAGCCGGTCACGGGAGAACCATGGGTGAGCGTCAATGAGCGCGACGAGCTGGGGGATGATCTGCCGCCCGACTATTTCACGTCGATAAAGGACGGAGGATTCTACGGCTGGCCGTACAGCTACATCGGCGACAATGTGGATTCGCGCGTGAAGCAAGAGCATCCGGAACTCGTGGCACGCGCGATTATTCCCGATGTTCTGCTTGGATCCCACGTGGCGCCTTTGCAGTTCGCGTTCTATACCGGGAAGCAATTCCCGGAAAGTTACTGGGGCGGCGCGTTTGTAGCCGAGCATGGCTCGTGGAATCGTGCATCGCGCTCGGGATATCAGATTGCGTTCGTGGCGTTCAAGAATGGCAAGCCATCGGCCGACCCGGTTCCGTTCCTGACCGGCCTGGTGCCGGATCCGTCCAAGTCCGACGTGAATGGACGGCCGGTGGGCGTTGCGGTTGCCCCCGATGGATCGCTGCTCGTTGCAGACGACGGGGCGGCGGTGATTTACCGCATCTCCGTCGCGAAGTAGCACCGCCCGCTGCGAAGCTGCAGACTTCTCAAGGGCCTTTAATTTGCGGACCCTTCGCCGAGTGGTGGCTGGGAACCGTGGATTCCCTGGTTCGAGAGAGAAGCGATTTCACGGTAGCCCGGAAAGGAATCGTGGTCAAGGAAAATTTATAAGAAAGGTAAATAGCCTGTTTAGTTTACCGTAGGACTTAATGGTCGACGCTCTGGAGTCTAATGCGACCACGAGAATTATTAAAGGATTGTAACGTTTGAAGGGCTAGTTTTGAGGTAGGCTTCCTCCCCTATGCAACCAGTCCATCTAGACTTAGCAAAGCTGCCGGAGTCCAACGGTAATCAGATTGTAATGAGATTGGACGGAAAACTCAGCCTCGAGACCGTGCACAATTTTATTCAAACGTTGCGGCCGGAGCCCGTGGATCATCTCATTCTTGATATGAGCGGCGTGTCGTTTCTTGACTCGGCGGGTGTGGGAGCGCTGGTGCAACTGTTTGTGCACCGCCGAAGCAAGGGGCAAAGTTTCACGCTGACGGGGCTGACGAAACAGGGTAACGCAGTGGTGCAAGTGGCGGGACTCACGAAGCTGCTGCCGATCTATGGCACCGTGGCGGATGCGCTCGCGGCGCGTGCCTAACGAACAGTTCTATTCCTCCCTGCGCCGACGGATGCATTGGCGCTGGTATACTCCCGAATCATGAAAGAAAACCAGCGATTTGCCGCCGTTGACGCGGAATACGAAAGCCGTGTGCGCGAGAGCTTTTCACGGCAAGGCTTGATGAAGCATCTCGGGGCGGAGCTTGCTGCGCTTGGAGCGGGGCAGGCGGAGATCCATGTGCCGTTTCGGATGGAAGTGACGCAGCAGCATGGCTATTTTCACGCTGGAGTCTCCGGAACAATTGCTGACAGCGCTTGCGGTTATGCGGCGTATACGTTGATGCCGGCGGATTCTTCGGTGCTGACGGTGGAATACAAGTTGAATTTACTGGCGCCTGCGGATGGGGAGAAACTCGTGGCGCGGGCGCGAGTGCTGCGTTCTGGAAAGACGCTGAAGATTTGTGCCGCTGACGTGTACGTCCTGAAGAGCGGGGCGGAAATTCACTGCGCGACGATGCTGGCGACGATCATGTGCCTGGCGGGGAAGTCCGACCGGGGGCGGTAAGAATGGAGTTGCTCGCCCACATCATCCCGTGTTTGGGTCAGATGAGATCCTTCGCGTTGCTCAGGATGACAGCGCGTTGGCTTGCGATTCAAATAGTTTGAGTTGAGATCCTTCGTGTTCGACATCGTCGAACCCCAGGATGACACGCCTATCGGTATATGCCAGTCGTAAGGACGAGAATTTTAGAGATCGCTCGGTCGGACGCGGAACGATTCACCCTTCGCGAAGAATGCGCATGAGTTCGCTTGCGGCGTGGGGCAGGCGCGCGCCGCGGCGCGAAACCAGATAAACGTGGCGCGGCATGTTCATCTGCCGCACTTTTACTTCTTTCATCCAGCCATGCTCGATTTCCCAATTCACGCACATGCGCGGCACGATGGCCACACCCATGCCCATTTGGACAAAGCGCTTGATGCTCTCAATGGTGGGCATCTCGATGGGCATATTGAGGGCGGTGCGGTTTCTCGCGAAGAGCTCAATGACACGGCGGCGAAAGGGCGATTCGACGCTGTGGGCGATGAAGTTTTCTTCGCCGAGTTCGGCGACATCGACTTCGCGTTTTTTTGCCAGGATATGCTTGGGGTGGACGACCAGCGTCAGTTCGTCCTTGCGGATTTCGGTGGCCAGAAGCTGGGCGTCGCGGGGCACGAACGAGATGGCGCCGAGATCGAGGCGATAGTTGAGAACTTCGTGCGGGATGTCGCGAGAGAGCATGCGGTGGACGCGGACCTGGACACCGCCGTGTAGTTCACGGAATTTGGCGAGGGCGGGAAGGAGGGCGTGGATGGAGCTTTCGTTGACGCCGAGAGAGAGTTCGCCGCGCTTCAGGCCCTCGAGTTCGGAGAGGCCTTTTTTGACTTCGTCGCGGAGGTTGATAAGACGCTCGGCGTAGTCTTTGAGAAGCGTTCCGGCATCGGTGAGACGCACGGGGCGGGCGCCGCGAACGAAGAGAGGCTGGCCAAGGGAGTCTTCGAGTTTGCGGATAGCCAAGCTGATGGCGGGCTGGGTACGGTAGAGGCGCTCGCCGGCGCGGGAAAAGCTGCCTTCCTTTGCCACCATGAGAAAAACTTGAAGTTCGCCGAGGTCCAAGGGAAAGCTCCTCGGGGCAGTATAAGCTGAGATTATCAAAAGTAGAACAAAGATAAATTGGACCGCAGGGTAGGCCGTGTGCGTTACTAGAGCATGGGGGACCCTATGGACGTCGTACGCATATTTGACACCACGCTCCGTGACGGCGAACAGTCGCCGGGATTCTCGATGAATACCGATGAGAAGATTCGCCTGGCGCGGCAGCTTGCGGCGCTGAATGTGGACGTGATTGAAGCGGGATTCCCGATTGCCTCGCAAGGCGACCTGGAAGCGGTGAAGAGAGTGGCGCTAGAAGTGCGCACCGTGCCGATTGCGGCTCTCGCGCGCGCGAGGAAGGAAGATGTCAGCGCGGCGATTGAGGCTTTGAAGCCGGCGGCTTCGCCGCGGCTGCATATTTTTCTGGCGACTTCGGCTTTGCACCTCAGCGTGAAGCTGAAGATGAGCCGGGAGCAGGCGCTGGAGGCGATTGGCTCGATGATCCGGTATGGACGCCAGCATGTGGCGGAAGTGGAGTTTTCCGCCGAGGATGCGGGGCGGACGGACATTAATTTCCTGTGCCAGGCTTGCCGGGTAGCGGTGGATGCGGGCGCGACGGTGCTGAATCTGCCGGACACGGTGGGATACGCGGTGCCGGAAGAGTACGGAGCAATGTTCACCAAAGTGCGTGAATATCTGGGAGATGCGCAGGGAATTACTTTGAGCGCGCATTGCCACGATGATCTGGGCATGGCGGTCGCGAATTCTCTGGCGGCGATTCGGGCGGGAGTGCGGCAGATCGAATGCACCATCAATGGAATCGGTGAACGGGCGGGGAATGCCTCGCTAGAGGAAGTGGTCGTGGCGCTGGCGGTGCGCAAGGACAGCTTTGGGGTGACAACGAACATTCGGATGCAAGAACTGTTTCCGACTAGCAGGATGCTGACCGAAATCACTGGGGCGCAGGTAGCGCCGAATAAGGCGGTTGTGGGAGCGAATGCATTTGCGCATGAAGCGGGGATTCACCAGGATGGAATCATCAAGAACCCGTTGACGTACGAGATCATGTCGCCGCAGTCGGTGGGCGTGCCGGCACGTTCGCTGGTGCTGGGAAAGCACTCGGGGCGCAACGCGTTGCGTTTGTCGCTGCGTGACCTGGGATACGAAGCGAGCGATGAAGAACTAGCGGAAGTCTATAACCGGGTGACGGCGCTGGCGGATCAGTCCAAGGAAGTGCGGCCGAGAGACATCGTGGCCATCGCACATGCGGTGATTCGGCGGAAAAGCGCGGCGATGGCAGGGAAATCGACGCCGGCCGCCTGACCTAGGTAAGTATGGGAACCATTATGAAGAAGACCATTGTGCTGCTGCCGGGAGACGGCATTGGCCCGGAAGTGGCGCGGGCGGCGGCGGCAATTCTGCGCGAATCGGCGCAGGAGTTTAATCACCAGTTTGAGTTTGCGGAATTTCCGATCGGGGGCGCGGCGATTGATGCGGCGGGGACGCCGCTGCCGAGTGAAACGATAGACGCTTGCCGGAAGGCGGACGCGGTTTTTCTGGGGGCGGTAGGCGGGCCGAAGTGGGATTCGCTGCCGGTCGGGAAGCGGCCGGAGACGGGGCTGCTCGATCTGCGCAAGGGCCTCGGGCTGTACGTGAATGTACGGCCGGTGAAATTGATCGAGCCGCTGAGGGCCATTTCGCCGTTGAAGGCGGACCGGCTGGGGGACTTGGACCTGGAGATTGTGCGGGAACTTGCCGGGGGGATGTATTTTGGCGAGCGCGGGAACACTACGGAAAAGGGCGTGGAGCGGGCTTGGGATACGGAGTCGTATTCGACGCCGGAGATCGAGCGCATTGCGACGTTTGCTTATGGGCGGTCGGAGAATCGCTCGAGGCGGCTGTGTTCTGTGGACAAAGCGAATGTGCTGGCCAGTTCGCAGCTCTGGCGGCGCACGGTGACGCAGATGAGCGCGGTCTATTCCACGGTGAAGCTCGAGCACATGTATGTGGATAACGCCGCGATGCAATTGACGCTGCGGCCGGCGCAGTTTGACGTAATGCTGAGCAGCAACATGTTCGGGGATATTCTGAGCGATGCGGCGGCGGCGCTGGTGGGGTCGATTGGGCTGATTCCGTCGGCGAGTTTTGGGTCGTCTGCGCCGCTGTTCGAGCCGATCCATGGTTCGGCGCCTTCGCTGGCGGGGACGGACTCGGCCAATCCGATTGGGTCGATTCTCAGCGCTACGATGATGCTGCGAGATGCGTTCGGGCTTTCGCTGGAAGCGGATTGGGTGGAGCAGTCGCTGCAGAAGGTGCTCGCTGGTGGATACAGGACCCCGGATATCACCGAGCCAGGAGCGAAGTCGGTGGGCGGTTCGGTGTTCACGGAAATTTTGCGCGAAGAGATGCAACGGACGTTTGAACACGCCGAGCGCTACGGCTGGGGCGTGTAGAGACACCTTCACAAAGTAGGAAGCCCCGCGGTTAACATTGCAAGGGGATCCTTGCTAGATCCACACTTCTGCAGTTACGCTAGTTGTCTTGCGATAAGGCGCTGAGAATGCTACTTTTACACTTTCCGAAGCAGCCTGCGGCCGGCTAGGGCAGGGTCCCACAGGGTCGTGTGATTGAAGGCGCAGGCCCCGAATCCGTTCCAGAGCAGATTGAACAAAAGGGTGAGAAACATCATTTCGCATCGTCGTATTCTTGAGCTTCTTGAGCGAATTTCGCGGCGGATGGACCGCCGTTTGGCATAAATCCGTTATGGTGCATTCCCAGTCCAACTCGAGAAGGGTCTTGGCTGACGCTCGGTCGAGCCAGGTTACGTATTGGCGGGTGGAAGGTTCTTTGTTGGTACTCGGGGCGCTGCGGCCGGTCGGTTTTTTCACGTGGAATTCGCAGAGTTTTGCGGAGCGCTGGGCTCGCCGGGCGGGCATGGCAGGGATGGCGCTGACGAGGCCTTTCGCTTATGCGGCGAGCCGCACGTTTGCGACGCGGTTTCTGCACACACTATTGCGTGGCGTCAGCCAGGACCGGCTGGATCTTCTGGGCGAGGAGTACTTCCAATACGTCCTGAAGCCGCAACTCCGCCGAGAAGCTGCGGAGAAACTGATTGAATCAGTGCGGAACGGCGAACGGGTCGTTCTGGTTGGACAACTTCTGGAGAATATCCTTCGACCGCTGGCGCACCATTTCGGAGTGGAATCGTTCATCGCGAATCGGCTGGAATACCGCGATGGCAAGGCGACCGGACGGCTGCTCGATCCTATCGTGCGGCCGCGCGGGCCTCTGGCATGGCTGGCCAGCGGCGGGTCAGACGGGCGTGTTCCACGCGAAAAATTGCTGAGCCAGCTTGGGTGGACGAAGAAGCCGGAACAACTGGAAAGCGCGATGGAGATGACCGAGCGGCCCACACCGCCGCAGGGTAAGGCGGTCGCATTATTCGGGGAGACTCCCCGAGTCGAGCGCCTTTCTGTCCGCGAAAACCTGGCAGGCCGGCACTTGATGCTGATTGGGGTGACGGGATTTATCGGCAAGGTCTGGCTGGTCGATCTGCTCGAAAATATTCCCAACATCGGCAAGATCACGCTGCTCATCCGCCGCAACCGCACGACCTCCGCGCAACGGCGCTTCGAAAAAATCGTCGAGGAGTCGCCGACCTTCGACACACTTCAGGAACGCTACGACCGCACGCTCGGGGCATTTCTAAAAGAAAAAGTGGAAGTGGTGGAAGGGGATGTGAGCCTGCCGGGACTGGGGCTCGACGAGGCTACGCAAGCGCGGCTTGCGAAGTCGCTCGATCTGATCGTGAACAGCGCGGGCTTGACGGACTTCAATCCGGATTTGCGCGATGCGCTTTCTTCCAATGTAGATTCCGCGATCAACCTGGTAGAGTTTCTGCGGAAGTGCAGCCACGTCGGGTTGATGCATCTCTCCACTTGCTATGTTGTCGGCATGCGCGACGGACGGGTCACCGAGGACCTGCAGAACAATTACAATCCGGCCAACGACGCGCAATTCGACGCGGAGCGCGAAGTGGATTCGCTGCGCGAAACGGTTCGCCATGTAGAAGAACGCTCGGAGAGTCCGGAACTCGATAAAGCGCTGCTTCGCCAGGCGCTGGGACGCGGCGCGAATGAAGCCTTTGCGCCGGCCAAAGAGCTCGACGGCGTCCTGAAGCGCAATCGTGCACGCTGGGCGCGCAACCGGCTCACGCGAATCGGACTGCGCCGGGCGCAGCACCTGGGCTGGCCGAATACTTATACGTTTACAAAGAGTCTTGGCGAATCGATTCTGGCCCGGCGCGGCCGCGATCTGGCAATCGCAATCGTGCGCCCATCGATCGTGGAAAGTTCAGAGCGCTCTCCATTTACGGGATGGAACGAGGGGATCAACACTTCGGGGCCGCTTTCTTATTTGCTCGGGACGAACTTCCGGCAGCTTCCATCGAATGAGCGGAAGTGCCTGGACGTGATTCCGGTGGACATGGTGTGCCGGGGAATGACGCTGATCGCTTCGGCAGTCGTCGCGCGACGCCATGCGCGGCTCTACCAACTGGCGACCTCCGCGATCAATCCTGTCAATATGGGGCGCAGCATCGAACTTACAGGGTTGGCGCACCGCAAGCATTACCGGACGACGAACGGTATCGATAGCTGGCTCAAAGTCAAATTTGAGTCGATTCCCGTCTCGAAGCAGCGTTACGAGCGGCTCTCGATTCCGATGCAAAAGGCGGTGGTTTCCCGCATCAACCGCGCGGCGACTTCCCTGCACATGAAAAAACCGCCGCTGGCGCGGACGGAGCGCGACTTGATCCGCGCCGAAAAACTGATCGAGCTGTACGAGCCTTTCATTTTGCACAACGAGCACGTCTTCGAATGCGAGAATGCGCGCCTGCTCTCCGCAGCGCTGCCGCCGGAGGAGCGCGGGCTTTTCGATTTTGCGCCGGAAGCAATCGACTGGTGGGATTACTGGATTAACGTGCACATTCCGGCGCTGCGCCGCTGGTGCTATCCCTTGATGGAAGGACGTCCGCTGGAAGCGCGCGAGCCGCGTGCTCTAGATTGGTCCGCCGAACCTGCGCGCGAAGCGGCGCTCTCTCAGGCTGCAACACCGTCCGACCCTTTATGGCGATCTTCGTAACCGGCGCGACTGGCTATCTGGGCAGTTACCTTGTCGCGGGGCTCTTCACGGGGTACAGCGACAAGCTTAACCTCCTGGTGCGCGCGAAGACCGAACAGGAAGCGCGCGAACGGCTCTGGACTTCTCTGCAGCTCCATTTCGAGTTTCCCGAATTTGCGGAATACTTAAACACGCGCGTGCGGGTTTTTCTGGGCGATCTGACCGGCGAGCGTTTCGGTCTTTCGGACGACGAGTATCATGTGCTTGTGGACACCACGGATTCGCTGATTCATTGCGCGGCTTCGCTGAACCGCAAATCGGAGAAGCAGTGCCTGAACGTCAACCTGCGCGGCACGCTGGAAGTGATTCAACTGGCTCGGCGCGCGCAGAATCGCAACGGGCTGCGGCGCTATTCCCACGTTTCGACGGTCGCGGTCGCTGGGAAAAGAAAGAACGAAGTCGTGACGGAAGATGCCGCGATCGACTGGTCACGGTCGGATTACGATCCTTACGCTCGCACCAAAAAATTCTGCGAGCACATGGCGAATCAGCTCCTGCCGGACGTCCCTAAGACGATTTTCCGCCCCGCGATCGTGATGGGAGACAGCCAGCGGCCGGAGACTTCGCAATTCGATATGGTGCAGGCGTTTCACGTTTTGGCGCAGATGCCTGTGCTCCCGCTGCGGCCCGACGATAGAATCGACATCGTGCCGGCGAACTATGTCGGCAAAGCGGTTGTAACGATTCATCAAAAGGAAGCTCCTGCGCACGGCATCTATCATTTGTCGTCGGGCACGGGTTCGCAGACGTACCATGAATTGACGGATGCGATTTCGCACGACGGCGCGATGATGCGGCCGATGTATGTGCCTTCTCTCGGCGGACCTTTTTCCAGCACGGTGAATTGGGTGGCGAATCGCAGCGGCGCGGCGGGATACGGCGCCTCACTTTTGAAAGTTTTCTGGCCATATCTCGACTGGAACACGGTTTTCGACAATTCGCGGGTTGTGGCCGAAATGGGCGAAGCGCCGGCAAAATTCTCGGCATATGCCGCGCCACTTCTGAAATACTGCCGCGAAAATAAATTTCGCTTTCCCGCCAGACCGTGGCCCGCGAATCCGGGCGCGGGGAAAAACGCAGTGGCGGGGAAAGGCCGCGCATGACGGATTTTCTACTAGTCGCCTGGGTCAGCGCGCTGATTGAGATCACGCGCTTAGGCTGGATGCTGGGCCTCGGCAAGCGCTGGACGCCAGAGGAAAAACTGAAGCTGCTCTTTGCCGGTTACAACGGGACGCGCAACACCGGCAGCGATGTGCGCGTACAAGAAATGTTGCGGCAGGTCCGGCATGTCCTGGGCGCGGACCATGTTGATTTCAGCGTGATGACGCAAAGTTTTGACCGCACGAAAGGCTACTTTGAGGGCACGCGTCAGGTCTACCTGCCCGATGTTTACCCGCCATTTCTATTTCGCGAAGTGCGCCAGAATCACGGGGTCATTGCTTGCGAAGGCTCGATGTTCAAGAGCAAGTTTGCCAACGCGCTGACCACGATGATGATCGGATCGCTGGGGCTGGCCTCCGCGGAAAACAAAATTTCGCTGGCTTACGGCGGCGAGGCGGGCCATATGGACGCAATCATTCAATCCATGTGCCAACGCTACGTCCAGGATTCCATGGTCATCACGCGAAACGAGGAATCGCGGACGCTGCTGAGTTCGCTCGGGATTCCCACTGAACTTGGGACCGATACGGCCTGGACGTTTGAACCGCATCCGCCGGAATACGGCCGCAAGGTGCTGCGCGACGCCGGATGGGATGAAAAGACTCCCATTCTCGTTCTTTGCCCGATTCATCCTTTTGTCTGGCCGGTGAAGGCTTCCATCGGAAAATACATCGCGCGGGCGACGACCGGCGCTTACAAAGACAGCCAGTACCGTACCGTTTATTTCTTCGAGTCGGGCGCGGAAGTCGATCGAAAATTCGAGCACTACATTTCGTGCTTCACGAAAGCGACGCAGGCATTTGTGCAGCGTCATCGCGCTTTCCCTGTGCTGGTCGCGATGGAACGGCTTGACGCGGTCGCCTGCCGCGAGATTGCCACGCGGATTCCAGGCACGCCCGTGTTCACCTCGGATGATTACGACATGTTCCAGCTCGTTTCAATCCTGCGCGCGTGCTCTTACATGGTCTCATCGCGCTACCATGGGATTGTGACTTGCATGCCGAGCCTGGTGGCGTCGGCGGGGGTGACCATGGACGAGCGCATCCGCAACTTGATGCGCGAGCGCGGCCATCAGCACCTTTTTCTTACCGTGGATGATCCCGATTTGGAGCCGAAACTGTTGCAAGTCATGGAGACGCTGGTAGCGGAAGCGGATTCCGTCCGCGAGGGGATCGGGCAGACGGTGGTCCGCAACCTGAAAGTGATGGCGCGGATGGGGACGTTCCTGGAAGATGTTGTGCGGCGCACTTATCCGGAGTTTCCGCTGCGCTCCGGCGTGTTTTCCTGGGAAGAGTATCTGCCGCCGCTAAGCAAGAATTTGCTCCAGCTTGCCGAGCGTTACGATTCTTCTCCGGTAGCGCTCGCGGCTGTTCGCTGACTTTTCATGCCCAATTTTCTTGAAGTGATTCTTGCTCAACTGAAGCGCGCCGATGGCCGCGTGGTTCTCCGGGAAATTCGCGGAGATCAATTTGTCAGCGTGACGGGCAGGGAATTACTCGATCAGATTCAGCTTGTCCGGACTTTCCTCCGAGGTGCCGGCGTCCAAACTGGTGACCGCTGCGCCCTTCTTGCGGCCAATTCCATTCCGTGGGCATCGATTCATTTGGGGTTGATGGCCGAGGGTGTAATCGTCGTGCCGCTGTACTCGCGGCAGGCTCCGGCGGAACTCGCCGGCATGATGAAGGATTGTCAGCCACGCCTGATTTTTGTCGGGGAGGCCGCTCTTTGGGAAGGAGTAGCTCAAGCTTGGCCTGATGCGCCACGCCGTGTGTTGTTCGATGAGGTCTTGCGGTCAACGCCGCAAACTCAGAATCCCGATGTTCCCAATCCACGCCTGGACAGCGATATCGTCACCATCATCTATACTTCGGGAACTTCGGGAGAGCCGAAGGGCGTTTGCTTGAACGTCGGAAACTTCACGCACATGCTTTCCTGCACGACCGAACGCCTCGACCAACTGATGGGCAAGACGAACGAGCCGGACCGCGTCTTCCATTACTTGCCCTTTAATTTTGCGGCGTCAACGATCTTGCTGCTGTCATGCTTCACGCGGGAAAGCGTGCTTACCCTTTCGACGGACCTGAACAAGCTCGCGGATGAAATTCGTCTGGCAGCCCCGCATTATTTCCTAAATGTGCCGACATTATTGGAACGTGTTCGGCGAGGTGTCGAAGAAGCCATTGCAAAAAAGTCCTCCATCATTCGTTCTCTCTTTGCGAAGGCGCGTGCTGGGTGGCAGAGGCAACATGCCGGGCGAGGCCGCGCGCTCGATGGGTTTTGGCTTGCACTCGGTCGGGCGCGGATTTTTCGCAAAATTCGCGAGCGTTTCGGACCGCACCTTCGCGCGCTGATTTGCGGTTCGGCGCCGCTGGCTCCGGAGACGCAGCAATTTTTTCTAATGCTCGGCATCCCCGTGCTGCAGGCATACGGGCTTACAGAAACCACCGGCATCTGCACGCTGGATGACCCGCGTGTGCCCGTTGAACCAGGCTACGTCGGGTCGGTGATTAGTGGAATCGAAATGAAGCTGGGCGAGAATGAAGAGATTGTCGTGCGCGGGCCGCACATTTTTCCTGGCTATTGGAATCGCCCAGAGGAAACGGAGCGCGCGCTCCAAGAAGGATGGTTCCATACTGGCGATCAGGGCGAAGTCAATGTTCGCGGAAACTGGCGGATCAGCGGCCGGATCAAGAACCTGATCATTTTGAATTCCGGGCACAATATTGCTCCCGAGCCGATCGAGGAAAAATTAGCGCGGCTTCTGGCGGGGGCGCAGCAAGTCGTTTTGGTCGGAAATGGCCGCGGCTATCTCTGCGCGCTCGTGACTGGCGAGGTTGAATCCACAGCCGTTCAAGCGGTGCTGGACGTCTTGAATCCGGAACTGCCCCATTACCGGCAGGTCAGAAAATTTACCGTTGTCCGCGATGTCTTTACTCCGGAGAGCGGGTTGCTCACCGCCATGGGTAAGATTCGCCGCGACGCCATCAATGCGCGATACGCTTCCGAAATCAATGCCATGTACGATTCGAAGGGCGCGCGCGAAGCGGCAAGCAGGCAGCACGCATGAAATCTTTCACAGGCAAGGCGTTGCGCTGGGAATGGCGCGAAGGTGTGATCGAGCTGACACTCGATCATGAGCCTGCCAACGAAATCGGCACGGCTATGCTCGCGGAGCTGGAAGAGTTCGCTGGTGCTTTTAGTGCGCTTGCGCCGGAAACTTCTGTTTGCATCATTGGGAGCGCGAAAAAATCGGGTTTCTCCGCTGGCGCGGACCTGCGAGAGTTGTACCATGGCGCGGCCCCGCTTTCCGAAAGAGAGCGAATCATCGGCGTGCGTAGCTTTCTGGAGCGCATTCACTCCGTGTTTAATGCGATTGATGCAGCTCCGTTCGTTACGATTGCCGCGGTTCACGGCGTCTGCTTTGGCGGAGGACTCGAACTAGCTTTGGCTTGCGACATGATTGTCGCGGACAAGATGGCGCGATTTGCGTTTCCCGAGCTGCGTCTGGGACTTATTCCGGGCTTCGGAGGAATCCCGCGCTTAAAGCGGGATCTTGGCAATGCTTTCGTGAGGGACTTGCTTTTCACGGGGCGAACGGTGAACGCGAGTCGCGCGCAGGCCGTGGGCCTCGTTGCGCAGCTTGCGGGGGAAGGTGAGGCGCTCAAGATCGCACGTTCGACCGGCGCGCAAATTACAAAATACGACGCCGTGACCCGCGCGGCCGCCAAGAAATTTATCAAGCCGATTCCGCATGAAGAACTTCGCGGCGAAATCGATCTCTTCTGCGAACTCTTCGCTCGGCCCGCGGTAATGGCCGCTCTGAAGAAATTCGTCGAAGATTCCGGCCCCATGCCGTATCTCCCCTAGCAGAGCGCCTCAAAGCTCAATCCAGGTCTTCCCGAACGCAGTGAGGGATCCGCCTTTTGGTGCCCTCACCTAGCCGAAATACCGGGTTCTACCTAGCCATCTGGCGGATGTATACGCCGCCGGCCTTGTTGCATCTTGTTCATGGAGGTAGGGAAATGTCAGCAGAACTCGTCAATCTTTCAAATTCCTTGGCGCAGCTTACGGAACACGCTTCGGCGTCGGTGGTTGCTATCCACACGGAAGCACGCGGTTCGTCCAGCGGCGTTGTTTGGCGCGATGGAGTCATCGTTACCTCGGAACACGCCCTTCGCCGCGACGAAGAAATTCAGCTCACGCTCCCCGATGGCCGCGTTGTGGGTGCCACTCTCGTTGGTCGCGATCCTTCGACCGACCTCGCGGTCTTGAAATGTCCGGAAGTTGGCAATCGAGCCATCGAGAGCGGCGACGCCTCTACCGTGAAGCCGGGCAGCCTTACTCTGACTGTCGGGCGCACGCGGGCCAGCGGCCCTGTTGCGGCGCTGGGAGTGGTAAGCCTAGTTGTCGTGGAGCGGCGGACCTGGACTGGCTCTTCGCTTGCTCCCTATATTCGGCTGGATGCGGCCCTGCAACCGACAGCAGTCGGTGGCGCTGTCGTCGATGTCCACGGCAAAATCATCGGACTTGCTTCGCCACGCTTTGCGCGATTTGGTGCTGTCGCCATTCCGGCCGCCACCGTCAATCGCGTTGTCGAAACTTTACAGAAAAAAGGGCGCATTCCTCGCGGGTATCTTGGCGTGGCTCTGCAGCCCATTCGGCTTCCGGAGCATTTGCGGCAGTCGCTGCAACACGAAGAGAAGACCGCGGCTATCATTCTCGAAGTCGAGCCGGAGGGGCCCGCTCACAAGGCAGGAATCGTCATCGGCGACATTCTAGTCACTTTAGCAGGGCAGTCCATCGCCCGTCCGGAAAATGTTCAGCCACACTTGCAGGCTGAAAACATCGGCAAATCTCTTAGCGCCAGGATAGTCCGCGGAGGCGCGGTCCGAGATGTGTCCATTTTAGTTGGCGACCATGCCAACGGAGCCGAGTGACATGGCCATCGAGGGATTTGGCGAGATTGCAGAACAACTCCGTCGCTCCACGGTTCTGATTCATGCAGGAGGCCGGGGAAGCGGTTCCGGCTTGATCTGGTCCAGTGACGGCTCGATCGTGACGAATGCCCATGTGGCGCGCGGTTCGAACGTGGGCGTTCAACTTTGGGACGGCCGGGAGTTCGACGCCTCTGTAGCTTGGCGCGATCCACGTCGCGACTTGGCAGCTCTGCGAATCAGCGCGAACTCGTTGCCCGTGGCGATCTCGGCAGATTCATCGCAACTGCGACCCGGCGAGCTTGTCATCGCCATCGGCAATCCGCTCGGGTTTGTCGGTGCGCTCACCACCGGAGTGATTCACGCGGTCGGCCCGCTGCGATCGCTTGGTCCCCAAACTTGGGTGCAGGCAACCGTGAGACTCGCGCCCGGCAACTCCGGCGGACCGCTCGCTAACGCACACGGCCATGTGGTCGGAATCAACACCCTGGTCGCGTGGCGCCTTGCCCTCGCCATTCCAAGCAACGCCGTTCGTGATTTTCTTGCGGCTGGGCCGCGCAGTGATTGGCTAGGAGTTGCCGTCCATCCGGTGCGTTTGCCCGGGGCCAACGGCCGTGGCTTCGGACTCGTTTTGCTGGAAGTCGAACCCGGCGGCCCCGCCGCGCAGGCTTCGCTCATGGCCGGTGACATCTTGCTAGGCACGGAGGAAAAGTCATTTCACTCCATCGAGGATCTTGCGGCGGCAATCGATGGACAAGGCTTCCGACTATTGCGTCTCGAATTCCTTCGCGGCGATTATTCGCAGGTCCGTCGGGTAACCGTGCAGTTGGGAGTCGCCGGCGCCGGATCGGGTCGCATCGCAGCGTGATTCGCGTCTTTATCGTCGCTGCTTCACCGCTGGTTCGCGCCGGCTTGCAGAGCATGCTGGCGGACAGCCGCATCGACGTAGTAGGAAGCGCCGCGCATCTCGAGTCCATCTCCGGCCAGATCGTTGACGTTGAACCGGATGTGGTTTTGGTTGAAACCACGCCGGACACTTATGAAGAGTCGTTGGGTTCGCTTGAGGGCGCCGAAGTTGCGCAAGAACATGCCGTCATTGTGTTATCGGAGGAGCCGAACTCCGCGGGGCTCTCCAGGGCGCTGCGCGCAGGAGTGCGTGCCGTTTTGCCACGGGACGTCACGCCGGAGCAGCTCCGCGCTGCACTAGAGGCCACCGCGGCAGGCTTGGTTGTCGTTCACCCCTCGGACCTGGATAACGCGTTGCCCGCCGCCAACGTGCCCACGGCAACCGCGGAATTACTAGAGCCCTTAACCCGCCGTGAGCGTGAAGTGCTCCAAATGCTGGCCACGGGCCTGGTCAACAAGGAAATAGCCGCGCGCCTTTCCATTTCGGATCACACTGTGAAGTTTCACGTGGCTTCGATCTTGGGCAAGCTCGGCGCTTCCACTCGAACCGAAGCTGTTTCCGCTGGAATTCGCCGCGGTCTCATCATGCTCTAATCCTAATTCCTCGCGAAAAATACTCGAACTGCGGCGGCATCGTAGCTCCATTGTAGGGGCGCAGCATGCCGCGCCCCTCCTCGGCAAGACCGTGCCATCGTCGGCGGCGCAATTTTCTTTCCCAATCCAGGAGTGATAGATTTAACTTTCTATGCGAACGCTCGAACAAACCACCCAGGAAGTGCTGGACCTAGCGGCAAAACATTTTCAACTGCCGGCCGGAACGCTCGCGCCCAGTGATGATTTTTTCAAAAAGCTGGACATCGATAGCCTACAGACGCTGGAGATGCTCTCGCGACTCGAAAATCATTTCGGCATCGAGCTGCCCGACTACGAAGTACAGGGCGTCAGCGATTTCAAAACGCTGGCCGAACGGATTCAGTCCCGCCTGTAATGCTTGACCTCTCCAAATACCAATCCATTGGTGAAGCGCTGAAAGATGCGCTGGATCAGTTTGCGAACGAAGTGTGTTTGATCGAGGCCGACCGCGACCGCGAGAAGGAGCGCCTGACCTATCGCGATTTCAAGGGACGCGCGCATCCTCTGGCAAAGGCTTTGCAGGACGGGGGCTTCTCCGCTGGTGACCGCGCCAGCATCATCATGACCAATCAGTCGAAGTGGCTGATTTCGGCGTATGCCATTTTTTTCGCGGGTGGAGTTCTTGTCCCACTCGACTACAAGCTCACGCCCGAAGAACAATGGCAACTGTTGAAGCATTCAAGCGCCGGTGTGCTGATTACTGAATATCCGATCTGGCGGCAACTCAGCGCATCGGCTGGAAGGGCAGCTGCGACCAACGTTCGAACCGTGCTTGTCACGGAGTCGCCTGCGAACGCGGATCTCGCTGGCGCGCAGCGCTGGGAAGAATATCGTGGTGTGGGAGAACCTGTTTTCGTTCCGCGCAAACGAAGCGATACAGCCTGCATCGTTTATTCATCTGGAACCGGCGGCCGTCCCAAGGGCTGCATGATGACGCACGAAAATTATCTGGAGCAGTGCGTCGCGCTCACCTCGATTTATCCGTTTTGGCCGGGAGTGCGTTACCTCAGTATTTTGCCGACGAACCACGCCATCGATTTCATGGTCGGTTTTTTCGGGCCGTTCACTTGCGGAGCGGCGGTCGTGCATTTGCGCACGTTGCGCCCCGAATATGTGCGCGAAGCGTTTCCCAAGTACAAGATCACTTACGTCAGTCTTGTCCCTCTCGTTCTGAAAAGCCTGCAGAAAGGCTTGCAAGCGCGCTTTGATGCTTTGCCTCCTAGCAAACATAAAATTTTCAACGCCCTCATTCGACTCAACAAGTTGCTCACCAAAAGTCAGCCGCGTCTCGGTATTAGCCGTCGATTGTTGAAGCAAGTCCATGACGCGTTTGGAAGTGAACTTCGCGCGATCATCGTCGGCGGCGCTTTCACGGAGCCGCAGACGCTGCAATTCTTCTACGACCTTGGTATTCCTGTCGCCAATGGATATGGCCTCACAGAAGCCGGCACGGCGATCACCGTGAACGATCTGAGACCGTTTCGCGCCGACACCGTTGGCAAGCCGCTGCCGGGGATGGAAGTGCGCATCGTAAATCCCGCTGCCGACGGCGTCGGTGAAGTTTCCGTTCACAGCAAAACGGTGATGGCGGGCTACTTGAACGAGCCGGAACTCACGGCGGAAACGATCGTCGACGGGTGGCTGATGACCGGCGATCTTGGTCGCGTCGATGAAACGGGACATTTACAACTCTCCGGGCGCAAGAAAAACATGATCGTCACCGAAGAAGGGAAAAATATTTATCCCGAAGACATCGAGACGGTTTTCGAGAGCCTCCCTGTGAAAGAATTTTGCGTTTTCGCTGCCAACTACATCTGGCCAAAACGCTCGATGACCGGAGAAAAACTTGTGCTGGCCCTGCATCTCGATCCGGGCCAGCAATACGGCGAAGAACTCCGGCGAGAGATCAACGCGCGCAACAATCGCCTGCTAAACTACAAGCGCATCCACGGGGTGGTCTTGTTGGACGAGGACTTTCCCCGTACGGCTTCTCTCAAGATCAAACGCAACGTTTTGGCAGAGCGTCTCGCGAAGTTGGACAGCGCTTCTGCGATACTGCCGTTTTGAAGAGCGTTCGGAGATAGAAGCTCGCAGGAGCAGCTGGAATTTCTCGTTCGTTCGCGCCGAAAATGGATCGATTTTTCGCCATCGTCAACCCCGCCGCCGGTGGCGGCCGCTCCGCGAAACTCGCGGGGCCAGCGCTCGCGCGTTTGCGCGAAAAAGGGTTGAGGATCGACGTCATCGCTTCCACATCCCAAGGCCACGGAGTGCAGCTCGCGCGCGAAGCTTACGAACAAGGCTACCGACGCTTTCTGGCGGTCGGCGGGGATGGCACCGCTCACGAGATCCTGAATGGCCTTTTTGCGGGTCGGCGCGATGTGCAACGCATCGCGCTGGGTTTCCTGCCCCTGGGCACGGGCAATTCTTTTCTGCGCGATTTCACGAAGGAGGGAGCAGCCGCTTCGATGCAAGCGCTGTTGGAGGGCCGCACGCGAACTGTTGACCTCTTGCGATTGACGCACGCTGCGGGGGAGATCTACTCGTTCAATCTTCTCAGTGTAGGGTTCACGGCGGATGTGGCGGCACTGACGAATCGCATGTTCAAACCGTTTGGCGATCTCGGTTATTTGCTCGGCGTGTTCGTGCGCGTGGTGCAGTTGCGCCGGCGGTCCATGGCGTTGCGCTGCGATGACGATGCCGAGTGGGACGAGGGGCGCTCGCTCTTTTTGACATTCAACAACAGCAAGTACACGGGCGGGACGATGCTTATCGCCCCCGATGCCGATCCCAGCGACGGGCTGATTGAATTTGTACGCTGGGGCCCGATCGGCCGGCTG
This sequence comes from Candidatus Acidiferrum sp., assembly GCA_035279725.1. GTDB lineage: Bacteria > Acidobacteriota > Terriglobia > Acidiferrales > UBA7541 > Acidiferrum. The sequence continues at coordinate 23,680 of DATEHF010000051.1, read as the reverse complement.
GGGCTGCTGCGTACATTGCCGCGACTGTACGACGGCTCTCACATCAAACATCCCCTGGCTTCGCGGCGCGCGGTGCGCCACGTGGAATTCAAGGAAGCCGCGCCCGTGGATGTGATGATCGATGGAGAAGTGGTGACCGTAGAGTGCCGGGCCATCGACGTGCTTCCCGCTGCGGTGGACATATATATATGATGCGGGGCTGGCTGGTGTTGCGCAGCGCGATTTTGTGGGCGTTGAGCGGATTGCATTTCTTTCTCGTAGTGCCGATGCTCATTTTTCTGGCGATCTTTTTGGATCCGCGAAAACACGATTGGCTGCAACGAGGTTTCTGCCGGCGCATTGCATTTCTTTCCGGCACGCATGTAGAGGTTCGCCGCTCGCCAGGTTTCGATGCTCAGCGAACGTGCTTCTTCATGAGCAACCACGTCAATCTTTTTGATCCGTTCATGCTGTACTGTGCCATTCCGCAACTGGTGCGCGGATGGGAACTGGAATCGCACTTCAAAATTCCGGCGTACGGCTGGCTAATGAAACGGTTTGGCAACGTGCCCGTTCCGGATGTGCGGCGGCCGTCGGATTTGAAGCGCATGTGGCGCTTGACGCAGGACGCCGTCAACGGCGGCACCAGCCTGATTATTTTTCCGGAAGCCAAGCGCACACGCGACGGTCACGTGGATGGGTTTCAAGACGGCGGCTTCCGCGTGGCGCAACAACTCGGGATTCCCATCGTGCCTGTGAGTATTGTGGGTTCCTTTCAGCATCACCGGACGGGGCACTGGATGCTGTCGCCGGCGAAGATTACCGTTCATCTGCACGCCACCATCGAGACCAAAGGCTTGACGAAGGAAGATGTGCCGGGGCTGCGCGAATGCGTCCGCGCCATCGTTGCCGCGCCTGTCGAAGAAGGATTGAAACGCGCTGGCTAGAGTGAGAGTTTGATGCCGGGGAGGATGCGGCCGGCGCGGGTTTCTTGCCAAGTGTAGTAGATGCGGTGGATGACGGTGATGGTGGAGACGACGGCGATGACCCAGAGGACGGGGCCCATGCGATTGAAAACGCCGCCGATGATGAGCAGGACGAGGCGCTCGGGACGCTCCATGAAGCCGACTTTGCAAAGCGGAATGAGAGATTCGGCGCGGGCCCGGGCATAGCTGACCATCACGGAGCCCGCGGTGGCTACGGCGGCAAGCACGACATAGGGAGTGCGACCGGCTACTGAGTAGTAGACGAGGAGACCCATGTAGAGGGCCATGTCGGCGTAGCGGTCGAGCGTGGAATCGTAGAATGCGCCGAAGGCGGTGACGCGGTTCTGCTTGCGTGCTACCTGACCGTCCAGCATATCCAGGAAGCCAGCGAAGAAAATGATGAGCGCTCCAGTGAAGAAACTGCCGATGGCAAAAAAGGCGGCGGCGATGAAATTCACGACCAAGCCAAGAAAGGTGAGGAGATTGGGATTGATGCCGGTGGCGGCGATTGCGCCAACAATTTTGTCGAGCAGCCATTTGCTGCCGGTTCCAATTGCCCCGGTTAACGTAGCCATATGCGGGTAATAGTGTCTCAGAATTGCGGCGAATTCGTGAAATCGAAAGAGGGATTGGGCACCGAGGCGCGGAGGTGCGGAGGAATAGGCGGCCACACCGGCGCGAGTCCGATGATATAGTGGTTGGCTCTCACATGGATACGATCCGCACATGACGGTGGACCGGCCTAAGTACAAGACCTCGGACGAAGTTGATTTTGTGATTGTGGGTTCCGGCGCGGCTGGAGGAGTGCTCGCCAAAGAGCTTTCGACCAATGGCTTTCGCGTGGTCGTGCTGGAGCAGGGGCCGTACCTTACTGAAGCGGATTTCACGCACAACGAAGTTGAGGTCGTGCAACGGAACCAGCTCACCAATCAACCGGAACTTCAGCCCACAACTTTTCGCAAGACTCCGCAGGAAAAAGCCAAGCGTCATCGCGCGTACGTGTATGGGCGGATGGTCGGCGGCTCAAGCGTGCATTTCACCGCGAACTACTGGCGGTTCCATGAAATTGATTTTATCGAGCGAAGCAAAGTTGGACCGGTTACGGGAGCCGCGCTCGCCGATTGGCCGATTACTTACGCCGACCTGGAGCCGTACTACACGAAAGTGGAATGGGAGATTGGCGTCTCCGGCTTGGCTGGAGCGAGCCCGTTCGATCCGTCGCGTTCGAAACCTTACCCGATGCCGCCATTGCCGGTGAAATCCGGTGGAGTGATTTTCGAGCGCGCCGCGCGGAAACTTGGGTGGCATCCATTCCCCTCGCCGATGGCGATACTTTCTCAGCCGCGACTGGGGCGCAGCGCTTGCGTGCAATGCGGATTCTGCGAGAGCTTCGGCTGCGAAGTTGGCGCGAAGTCCAGCACGCTGGCGACGGTCATTCGAATGGCGGAGAAAACGGGCCGCTGCGAGATTCGGCCCAATTGTTACGTCCATCGCATTGAGACGAACGCGAGCGGCCGGGTGACCGGCGCGACGTATTTTGACGACAAGCGAAACGTCCATCTGCAAAAAGCCAAAGCGGTGGTCGTTTGTGCGAATGGAGCGGAGACCCCGCGGCTGCTTCTTCTTTCGGCGAACAGGCAATTTCCTGTCGGGTTGGCGAATTCGAGCGGCCTTGTCGGCAAATACTTGATGATGAACTCCGGGCCGTCGGCGATGGCGGTGTTTGAGCATCCCTTGAATGACTACAAAGGCGTCGTGGTCAGTCGTATCTTGCATGATTTCTACGAACTCGATCCGCAGAAAGTGGGATTCTGCGGAGGAGGGGGACTCGATGCGCGGTTTGATCTTACGCCGATCAGCTTTGCCTTGAGCGGATACGGCAATGGTGGCTTGCCACCGGAGACGCCGCTGTGGGGAAAAGAGTTCAAGGTTGCGCTGGCGCACAACTACACGCGCACATTGGAAATTGTTTCACACGGAACTTCTTTGCCGGTCGAGAACAATGGTTTTTCGCTGGATCCGGAGCTCAAGGATGCCTGGGGCCTTCCGGCTTTGCGCATGACCTACAAGGATCATCCCGACGACCTGAAACTTGGTGAATTCTTGAAGGCGCGCATCCTGGAACTCATCGATGCTACGGACGCCAAGCAAAAATGGGCGTCGCCTGTCGAGGAGCAAGACTTTGCTTATCATCTCCTAGGAACGTGCCGGATGGGGAACGACCCGAAAGCGTCGGTGATCAATTCTGATCATCAAACCCATGATGTGAAGAATCTTTTTTTGTGCGATGGCAGCAGCCTGGTCACTTCCGGCCGCGGGCAACCGACACTGACTATCAGCGCGCTGGCGTATCGCGCTGCGGACCGCATCACCGAGCTTGCACGTCGTGGCGAGATCTAGCTGCGGCCAATTTGACGAATTGAAAATTTTGCTTGTTAAAGAAGCGCTTGACGCTCTGCGCTGTGCAGCTTAGAGTCCAGAGTTAAGAAAAGGTACCGAAAAAATGAATGAATCTGTCAGTCGCCGCAAATTCTTGGCTCAGGGCCTCACTGGAGTTTCCGCTGTTTGGGTTTCCGCGCATTTGCCCGCTGTGGTGGCGGCCGCCGATCATGCCCACCGCGCGGCGAATTCCGCCGCGCCGCCGAAGTTTGAATTCTTCACGCCGGAGCAGGGAGCTGAAGTCGACGCCATAACGTCACGCATCATTCCAACGGACGAGACTCCCGGAGCGCGCGAAGCCGGCGTGGTTTATTTCATTGATCGCGGGCTGGCCACTTTTGCCGCCGACGACCAAAAGACTTACCGCGAAGGGCTGCCGGAATTGCAGGCGAGAGTGAGCGAGATGTTTCCGGGCACGGACAAGTTCTCGGCCTTGACGAACGAGCAACAAGACGAAGTCTTGCATTCCTTTGACATTGGCGGCGACGGATCGCGGCGTCCCTTCCGTGCACGCCCCGGTGCGCAAAACTTTTTTGAGACGCTACGGCAGCACACGATTGCCGGATTCCTGATCGATCCGGACTATGGCGGGAACCACGACGGCGTGGGGTGGAAGGTCATCGGTCGCGAACGCGAACACATGTTTCAGGCCCCGTTCGGATATTACGATAAAGACTACCCTGGCTGGCAACCGATTGGGAAAGAGGCGGAGAAGAAATGACTGTCGACCAGCCTCGCTATAAGACTTCCGAAGAAATAGATTTCGTCATCATCGGTTCGGGGGCGGCCGGAGGAATTCTCGCCAAGGAACTTTCAACGAACGGATTCCGCGTTGTCGTGCTGGAGCAAGGCCCGTATCTGACGGAAGCGGATTTTACACACAACGAAATTGAAATCCTGCGCCAGGACAAGCTCACCAACCATCCTCAGCTACAGCCGAACACTTTTCGCAAGACGCCGGAGGAAAAGGCCAAGCCGCAGCGCGCACTGGTCTATGGGCGATGCGTCGGCGGGACGAGCGTACACTTCACCGCGAATTTCTGGCGATTTCACGAAATTGATTTTATCGAGCGGAGCAAGATCGGCCCGATAGCGGGAACTGGCTTTACCGATTGGCCGATTTCCTACGCGGACCTCGAGCCTTACTACACCAAAGTGGAGTGGGAAATTGGCGTTTCCGGATTGGCTGGGGCGAGCCCGTTCGATCCGCCGCGGTCGAAGCCTTATCCAATGCCGCCGCTGCCGGTGAAGTCTTCGGGAGTGCTTTTCGAGCGCGGGGCGCGCAAGCTGGGCTGGCATCCGTATCCGGCGCCGATGGCGATTCTTTCGCAAGCACGCCCGGGGCGAAGCGCTTGCGTCAACTGTGGCTTCTGCCTGGGATTTGGGTGCGAGGTTGGCGCGAAGTCCAGTTCGCTGGCTAGCGCGATTCGCATGGCTGAGAAAACCGGACGTTGCGAGATTCGGCCGAACTCGTACGTGCATCGCATCGAAACGGACGCCAACGGCCGTGCGGTCGGCGCCATGTACTTTGATGAAAAGCGCAACACGCATCTGCAGAAAGCCAAGGCGGTGGTGGTTTGCGCGAATGGAGCGGAAACTCCGCGATTGCTGTTGCTATCCGCCAACAAACAGTTTCCCAATGGCCTGGCTAACTCTAGCGGCATCGTCGGGAAATATCTGATGTTCAATACTTACACGCCTGTGACGGGCGTGTACGAGCATCCCCTCAATGAGTACAAGGGATTCGCCGTCAGCCGCGTGCTGCACGATTTCTACGAACTCGATCCGCAAAAGATGGGCTTCTATGGCGGAGGCGGGCTTGACGCGCGAATCGATTTCACGCCCATGGGTTTTGCATTTGGAGGCCTTCAACCTGGAACGCCGAGATGGGGCAAGGACTTCAAAGCCGCCCTGGCGCACGATTTCACACGCACCATGGAAGTCTCTACGCATGGCACTTCACTGCCGCTAGAGAACAATAGCTTCTCGCTTGATCCGGAATTGAAAGATGCCTGGGGCTTACCTGCGCTGCGGATGACGTACAAGGATCATCCCGACGATCTGAAGTTCACAAATTGGCTGATCGAGCGGGCCCATGAGGTCCACGAAGCGGCGGGTGCGTTGAAAAAATGGAGTTATCCGGCTCAGGAGCAGCAATTTGGCGTGCACCTACTGGGCACCTGCCGGATGGGGAACGATTCGAAGACGTCAGTAATCAATGCGGACCATCGCACGCATGACGTGAAGAATCTTTTCCTTTGCGACGGCAGCAGTCTGGTGACTTCCGGCCGCGGGCAACCCACCATGACGATTGAGGCACTAGCGTTCCGCGCTGCCGATCGCATCACAGCGCTAGCGAAGCGCGGCGAAATCGCGGGTTGAGCCTCCGCGCTATTCCACGGAAAAACCGTCTCCTTTGAAACCGTACGACGTTTTTTTTCGTCACATCACCCTCGAGGATAAAAATCGTGAATAGGAATCGTTGGAGTTCCTGGTCTTTCGTCTGCGGAACACTTCTAAGCGTTTCACTCGTATCCATATTTGCGCGGGCGCAGTCCGCTCCACCTCAGGCAGCGGCCCCAGGCGCAAGCGCACCCAAACTGGCCGAAGAGCAATTCAAGAATATTCAGGCTCTTAAGGGTATTCCCGCAGATCAGGTGATTCCTTCGATGCAGTTCATTGCGGCTTCGCTTGGGGTGGAATGCGCGTACTGCCACGTCGAACACGCGAATGAAAAGGACGACAAGAAGACCAAAGTCACCGCGCGAAAGATGATCAGCATGATGATGGCGATCAATAAAGAGAATTTCGAGGGACATCGCGAAGTCACCTGCTATTCCTGCCATCGCGGTTCCGCGGAACCGGTGGCCACGCCGATTGTCACTGACGAAGAGCCCCGGCCAGCAGCCGAAGAAGGGAAGAAGCCAGGCGAAGCAAAAGCCTCGTTGCCGACGGCGGAGCAGCTTCTCGACAAATACCTTGCGGCCGTCGGCGGAGCGGAGGCACTGCAGAAAATCACGAGCCGTGTGCAGAAAGGAACGCTTACTGCCTTCGGCGGACAACATTTTCCGATGGACGTTTATTCAAAGGCGCCGTACAAGCGCTTCTCGGTCATGCATCTTCAGGGCGGGGATAGTGTCACGGCGTTCAACGGAAAACAGGGGTGGCTCAGTGTTCCCGGGCGGGTGCACATGATGTCGGCGGCGGAAAACGACTCCGCGCGTATTGACGCGGATCTCTATTTTCCAGCGCATGTGAAGATGCTGTATCCGAAATTCCGAGTCGATGCGGGCGAAAAGATCGATGGTCACGAGACGTATCTCGTTGCCGGAATAAGCGAGGGGCAGCCGCCGCTCCGCTTGTACCTCGATAAGGATACAGGCTTGTTGCTGCGGCTGATCCGCTACGCTGAGACTCCGCTCGGGCGTAACCCCACGCAGATCGACTACGCGGATTATCGTGATGCCGATGGAGTGAAGATCCCGTTCCGGTGGACGCTAGCGCGCCCCGGGAACCGGTTCATCATCCAGGTCGAGCAGGCACAGCAGAATGTTTCGATGGATGATGCCAAGTTCGTGCCGCCACCGCCTCCGGCAATGCCTCTAAAATCAGCTAATCCTTGATATTTGCGTGATTGGAATTTCCGGACGTATTCGGCCGGCGGCAAAAATACTCTCCCTATGGCTGAGGCTTAGCGGGTTTGGACTCCGCAGGCTTGGATTCTTCAGGTTTTGTGTTCAGCGCCTCCGGTTTTAGGCCTAGGCCGGCGGGCTTCGATGATGACGATGATGGGACGCGTGGCGGCCATGAGTGAGCCTCGCTGTTAGGCAGCGACTTGCGCTGGCGGTGTCTCACCTCCACCACGGCCCTTGATGCTTTTTTCCATTTCTTGGAATGTGGGCCGACCATGGCCCGGAATGGCCCGGCGCGCAAACTCCACCGCGATGGTCGGTGGCGTGCCCTTCATGAAGCTGACCATTACTACACGCAGAACATGGTAGAAGGCGTGTTCATCCTCGCTACCTTTGGTCATATTGCCGGCAATGGGGCCGATGAAGCCGTAACAAAGCAGGATGCCCAGGAAGGTTCCTACAAGCGCCGCGGCGACTTTGTGGCCGATTTCTTCGGGCGGTCCGCCGAGTGAGCCCATGGTGATTACAACGCCCAGTACGGCTGCCACGATGCCGAGGCCGGGAAGGGCATCGGCCATGGTCGAAAGCGCGGCAATCGGTTGTGCCGAATCATGGTGGTGCACATCCATGTCGAGTTCCATCATTTGATCCACGTCGAATGGTTCCACACCGCCGCCGGAGGCCATGCGAATGGTGTCGCAAACGAAGGCAAGAGCGTGGTGGTCCTTCAGGAACTGGGGATATTTCGAGAAGACCGGACTTTTCTCGGGGTCGTCGCTGTCCGCTTCCAGCGCCATCAGGCCTTCTTTGCGCGCGCGGGTGAAGAGTTCGTACATCATTTTCAGCGTTTCAAGATATTTTTCCTTACCGAACCTCGATCCGCCAAAGACTCCTGCGACTCCTCCGCCGATGGCCTTGAGAATATGCAATGGATTAGCGATCAAAACGGTGCCAATCGCGGCGCCGCCGATGATGACCAGCTCGGCCGGCTGCATGAGCACCCTCACGTTGCCGTGCTTCATGAGGTAGCCCCCCCTGACCCCGGCAATCACGACCACGATTCCGATAATTACGAACATAGTGCCTCGACCCTCGATTGCATCCCGGAACTCACTCTTGCCGCACGAGCAGGCGGTTTCCGCCTTGCTTCACGCCTTCGCGTAAACCGTCTAGTGCGCGGAGCAACATGGCTTCCGCAGTGTCCGCGGTTCTGGCGGAAGTCGCACCCATCGAAACAGTGAGTTGAAGTTTGTCACCCCACCATTCGACCTTGCATTGATTCACCATTTTGCGGAGCCGCTCGCCCACTCTTGTCACTTCTTCGGCGCTACATTCCAACAGCAAGGCGAGGAATTCATTCTCCATCCAACGCCCCAGGAAGTCGGTGGGCCGCAGGCTGTTTTCCAATGTTTGTCCGGCTACGCGGATCATGGCAGTGACGGCACCGCCGCCATAGCGTGATTTGATGGCATCGAGCCGGTCGATGCCAATGCAAGGAATCGAGAACGGGACGCGATGATCCCCAAAAGTGACAAGAGCCTCGCGAAGATGGGTTTACACCATGCCGTGGTTTAAAACGCCGGAATCTTCGTCGAGGCATCCATATGCCGCCAGTTTGTTTTGGCGCTCGGCGAAACCCGCCGTGGGGATGACCTCCTCGAAGTTCTCAACGGCTCCAATGACCGAGCCGTGGGCGTCCCGAATCGGAGCGGCATGCAGGCGTGCAAGCAGCCTGTGCCCGGACTTGTGTCTTAGCGAAACTTGAGCATCGCTGGGCTTGCCCTCGCGCAACACAATCGAGACGGGCAGAGCTTGTTTGGAAATAGCGTTATTTTGACCGTCCAAGTGTCCCAGAAAATCTTCCAGGGAGGAGTGCCCAACTACGTCCTGGCGGAGATAACCCGTGATGCGTTCCGCGCCGGAGTTCCAGAACATGATCTTCCCCGTGCGATCGACCAAGTACACTCCAGCCGTCACGCTATCAAGGACCGCGCGGTAGATCTCCGGATCATCAAGAGGCAGCATGGGAGTCTCGGAAACTTCGGAGTTTCCACCGCACCTTTAGTTCCACGCTCTTCTGCGGCGACGGCGCCCAAACATTCCGGTTGAGAGCACTCAAAGCGTTGAACCGGGTTCCAGTTGCGCAAGTATGGGAAAGACCAGAACCATTTTGGGACTGGCCTCTCTAACGCGCATACGGCGTGCCTCCATTTTCTAGTTGCACGTCCTAGGGATATCCACGAGACTCGGTGCCGATTCATTTGAGCTTGGGAGGCGGCATGGGTCTATTCTGCAGAGCTATAGTAGTCGCGATCGTATGCGCATCTTTTGCTGTGAAGGCTCAGTCTCCACACTCCGCCATCGCGGCGAAGACCGCTTCGAGCACCAAGGAAGAGAAGCCCCCGGCGGCAGCCGCGCCGATCACGGCGCACGCGCTTGAAAGAAGCGACCTTGAGGGGTTTTTTGACGGCATCATTCCGTTGCAATTGGAGCGTAGCGATGTTGCCGGAGCCAGCGTCCTGGTCATGAAGGATGGAAAGGATTTGCTTAGGAAGGGATACGGTTACGCCGACATCGCGAAGAAAAAGCCAGTTGATCCCGAAACGACGATGTTTCGGCTGGCTTCCATCTCAAAATTGTTCACTTGGGTTTCCGTCATGCAATTGGCGGAGCAAGGCAAGCTGGATATCAATGCCGATGTGAACAAATACCTCGATTTTCAAATCGCGCCAGCTTTCGGCAAGCCCATTACCCTGCGGAACCTGATGACTCACACCGGCGGGTTTGAAGAAGAGATTCGCGACATTATCCTGACAGATCCCAAGCAGGCCATGCCTCTGCGGGAATTCCTGATCGAAAACCAGCCGCGAAGGATCTTTCCACCTGGAGAGGTACCCGCCTATTCGAACTATGGAGTTGGGCTCGGAGGATATGTCGTCCAGCGAGTAAGTGGCGAACCGTTTGAGCAATATGTGTCGGAACATATTTTTCTGCCATTGGAGATGAAGCACTCTAGTTTCAAGCAGCCCCTTGCCGAGGACCTGTCGCCGTTTCCTTCCGATGGCTACCGCAGTGATACGGAAAAACCAGCGGTCGGCTTTGAGATTTTCAATCCTGCCCCGGCCGGCGGAGTTTCTTCCACGGCATCCGACATGGGCCGCTTCGCGCAGGCGCTCTTAAACGCGGGCGAATGGGAAGGCCATCGGATTTTGAAGACCGAAACTTTGAATACGATGTGGACCAGGCAGTTCGGCGCATCCGACGCGCTACCCGCGATGTGCATGGGTTTCTACCAGACCTGGCGGAACGGGCTGCGCTTCGTCGGGCACGGCGGCGACCTGATTGCTTTCCACAGCATATTTCTCCTCGAGCCAAAGGAAAAGCTGGCGATTTTCGTCTCCTATAATTCGGCCGGTTCCGCGAACAAGACGCGCACGGAAATATTGAACGCCTTTGCGGACCGCTACTATCCGTACTCAAAGAAGCCTGAGTTTCAGAAATTCACCAAGGAGGAGCTCAAGACTATCGCGGGAACTTACCAGGCTACACGCCGCTCTGAGAGCAACAAGCTGAAGATAGGGAGCCTCATAGGGCAGGGTGAAGTCAATGTGGATAAGGACGGAGTACTAAAAATAGAGGATTTCAAGGATTTGCGAGGACACACAAGGCAATGGAAACCCATTGGCAAGGACTTGTGGCACGAGGTGGACGAACAAGGCCGTATGTTTGCGGTTCGCGACAACTCTGGAAGGATCGCGCGACTTGCGGTGAGTTTTCCCGGTGTGCAGTACGAGCGTGTCCCTTGGTATGAAAACAGCCAAGCAATTTTGCCTATTCTTATGGCCAGCCTGGTCATTCTGGCTGCGGTGGTTGCCGCCTCATTGCTGCGGCTGGGGCGCAGGATTCTTTTTTCCAATCGGCCTGCGTTCAAACAGCAGCCTGGGAGCGTGCGCCTGACGCTTGGCTCCAAGCTGGCTGCTACCGCATGGATCGTTTTGTGCGTCGGAACGGGCATCCTTATGTCCCGCTTGGAGAATGAATCGGTGTTGCCGACGCATGCCATCGACAAATACTTCGTCATGATGAACCTAGTTACCGGAGTAGCGATTCTGCTGAGCTTGTTTGCTGTATTCGCAGGATTGCGCATTTGGCGACTTACCGACGTTCGGTTCATTTCTAAATTGAAGTTCTCGTTGGTCGCGCTGGCGTGTGTTTTCCTGACTTGGTTCTCCGTGCACTGGCATCTGATCGGCCCCGCGCACCGCTTCTAGACGGGATAATGACTGGCGTTCCGGCGAAGCGGGACAGAGAGACGCAAGTGCTCTAACTGCCTAAGGCGGAAAACTTTGCGGGGAAAATGGTGGGCCTGGGTGGACCTGAACCACCGACCTCGCCCTTATCAGGGGCTTTTATGGTGCTATATGCATAGCATTATCTTCATGAGGAGATGTCGTCCGGGTCGGACAGATCGCGAACGCACTGTCGATCGTCTTGTATTTCAAGAAATGCACGGCCATGATTCCCGGTTGATTGGGCGACGTTATTGGAACATATTTCGCCCGACGCCGCTTCGTGTAAAATCCCTGACACAGCGCAGGGTGCCCGCGTTCACAATGGCAGAGTTGAAGAAAGATTGGACACTGAATCCAGGCGCATTCCGCCAGTTTCTGAATTGGCTGGACGAAGGTGTGGATTCCGGAGGCGAGAGATATTTAGAGATGCGCCGCAGACTGGCCCGTTACTTCGATCGGCGGAATTGTTCCACACCCGATGATCTGGCCGACGAAACGCTGAACCGGGTTGCGCGCAAGCTCGAGGAAAAAGGCGAAATTGTCGGTGCTTCGCCTGCCCACTATTGCTACATTGTCGCAAAATTCGTCCTCCTTGAATTCGGCCGCCGACCTGACCGCAATCTTACAAGTCTCGACGAGAACCCGGGCACCGACTGGGTGATGGCAAGTTTGACAGCTTCTTCCCGGGAAGACCTGGATGCTGTTGCCAAAGAAAAACTCTTCGACTGCCTCGAGCGATGCCTGGGCAAGCTCCAACTGGAGGATCGAGAGCTGGTCCTCGACTACTATCGGGGCGAGCAGCGGACAAAGATTGAACGCCGCTCCGAACTGGCTGCCCGGTTGGGCCTCACGACCAACGCTTTGAGCATCCGGGCTTGCCGCATCCGCAGCAAGCTTGAAATCTGTGTTAGTACGTGCGCTAAGCGAACATGAAGGATTTTGCCGATTCTGTCTTGTATATATAAGAGGGATGATGTCTTCCGCAAAACAGCAACGATTCGACGACCAGCTCCTGATCCGTTATCTTCTCGGCACTCTGCCCGAGCAAGAGGCCGAGCGTCTGGACGAGTTGAGCATCGCGGATGACGCCTTTGTCTGGCAGTTGCTCGCTGTCGAAAACGAACTCGTTGATGCCCACGTGCGAGGCGAGCTTTCCGGCGACGATCTAGCGCAATTCAAGAAATCCTACTTGTCCTCGTCCAAACGGCTGCAAAAACTCGAGTTCGCCCAAGTGCTAAGCTCCTTTGACGCGAAGGCAACAACGGCGTCGGAGCAAGCAGCTCTCGCAAAGAGAGTGCCAAGTTCCAATACAGGGGAAGAATCGTCAAAACGTGTGTCCCCGCGCCGCTGGTTTTCTGTTCCGCGCTTGGCTCTCCAATGGGGATTTGCTGGCGGCTGCCTGGCGCTGTTGTTCGCCAATGGCTACCTACTGCTAGAGAACGCCAAGCTGCGCAGACCGACGGGTGAAGTGCACGGATCGCATGCAGCATTCGAACAGCGCGAGCAAGAACTTCAGCGGCAGCTCTATGAACAGCGTTCCGCTAATGCCGACTTGGCAAAGGAACTGGACAAGCTCCGCGAATCGCAGCCGAACCTCGATCAGCTCAAGACCTTTTCCGCGCTCTTGCTGCCGCCGACGCGCGGCGCCGGCCAGATCCCAACTCTCTCGGTGCCTCAAGGCACCAGCCTTGTCGTTTTGCTTCTCACACTTGAAGCCGACGATTTCTCCGCCTATCGCGTCGTGCTTAAGAATCCTGGAGCAAATCAGACGGTATGGCACAGCACGAATCTGCAGGCCCTCTCCAGCGGCGAAAACAAAACCGTTTCGGTAAGCTTCCCGGCCCGCTTGCTCGGACAGCAGAACTACATCCTGGAACTTTCAGGAATTGCAGCCAATGGCCGCGCCGAATTAATTGGCGGATATCCCATTCGCATTACGACAAAGTGATTTTTCTCAGCCAGAACCGGTCTTCTTCAAAGCCATCGACGATGTGCCCGATGACGCGCGGCAGTAGTCCTGATTGCGTCCTGAAGCGTGTCGCGCCAATCCTGTGTATGTTCTTGGCCCCATTCTGCGCGGTTCTAACGTATGCGGGAGGTACCGTTCCGCATGGCTATGCTCAATTTCCTGGATCGCAGCAGCCGGCTCAGGCTCTCGACGAAGCCATCGTGCTCGAACCGGGCAAGCCGATCGAGCGCGAATTGGCGGGCGGAGAAAGACACAAGTATCAGATCGCTCTCACGGAAGGGCAGTACATGAGAGTGGAAATCAGGGAGAAAGGAATCAGCATAGGTGCAACGTTCCAACTAGCCGATGGGACTACGACCCATCCGTGGGCACCATTTGGTGGAGGGCGGGAGACAAAAGCGATCGGCCAAGTCGCCGAATCGCCAGGTACCTACCGGCTGGAAGTTTACGCGGTGGCGAAGGCTCCCATCGGCCGCTACGAAATCGAGCTTGCAATATTGCGCCCGGCGACCGAAACCGATCTCGCATTGCATCAGGCGCGCAAATTATTCGTGGAATATATTCGAATCCGAGATCAGGTTGGTTGGATCGAAGCTCGCCCACTGCTCATACGATCACTCGAGATCCGCGAAAGAGTGCTGGGCCCGGATGATCTGTTGGTCGCAACCGCGATCGGATTCCTCGCAAATAGCTATGATTACACCGGCGATTACGCGAGCGCGGAACCGCTTGCCCTCCGTGCTTTGAAGATTAGAGAGAAGGCGCTCGGCCCGGATCATCCGGACTTGGCTCACGACCTGTCACAAATTGGCATCGACTATCAGTACAGGGGCGACTATTTCAAAGCAGAAGAAATGCAGCAAAGGGCATGGAGCATCCTTGAAAGGGCGCAGCAAACAGGAACCGCTGACGCCGCGGGTGTGCTAGAGAGCCTTGCGAGGACCTACTATGCAAGGGGAGACTACCAGCGCGCTGAGGAGTATTCACAAAGGAGTCGTGCCGTCTGGGAAAAACTTCTCGGGCCGGATCATTTTCACCTCGCTCCTTCATTCACCTTTTTAGGACGCGTTGCTTACGATGCGCTTGATTATTCCAAAGCCGAAGCGATGTTTCAAAGGGCGCTGACGCTGAGCGAGAGAGCTCTTGGGCAAGATCATTTAGGCGTTACAACATACGTGAACGACCTCGCAATGGTTTACTGCACCACGGGCCGCTATGCAGAAGGTGAGGCGTTGTACCGACGCGCGCTCGCCGTCCACGAACAAAAGGCAGCAATGAGCTATCCCGAAGCGCGGGAAACTTTGTACGGCCTCGCGCGTTGCTTTGCAGCTGAGGGCAACGCGACAGAAGCTGTGAAATTTCAGTTGCGGGCTAGCGAAATTGAGGAACGCTTCCTTGCAACCAATCTCGCGGCGGGTTCCGAACGGGAAAAGCAGGCGTTTGTGACGAGCCTGTCTTCGCGCTCGTCCAGAAATATTTCATTGCATACCCGTCTCGACCCCGATGACCCGGTAGCACTTCATCTGGCTGTGACAACAATTCTGCAGCGCAAGGGGCGCGTCCAAGATGCTGTGTCCACAAATCTTTCCGCGCTGCGTCAACGCTTCGGTGCGGAAGACCAGAAACTTCTAGACCGTTGGAACGCGCTCATTTCTGAATTTGCAAAAGTTGCTCTCACTGGGCCGCAGAAAGTGCCGGCCTCGGAATATGCAGAACAAATAAAAGTACTGGAAGAACGAAGAGAAACACTCGAAGCAGAAATGAATCGACGCAGCTCGGGTTTCTATCAGGGTACAAAACCAACGACGCTCGCAGCAATCGAAACCGCGATTCCAGAAAATGCAGCGCTGATTGAATTCGCCGTTTACCGCGCCTTCGACCCCAAAGCCCAGGACAACGATAAAGCTTATGGCCAACTTCGCTACGCTGTTTACGTTGTCCGCTGTCGGGGAGAAGTTCAGTGGGAGGAACTAGGCGAGGCAAATTCCATCGACGAAGCGATAAATCGGTTGCGTCAGGCTTTGCGAGATCCGCAACGAAAGGACGTCAGACAACTCGCTCGCGCTCTGGACCAAAAGGTCATGCAACCAATCCGCGCATTGATTGGTAACGCCACACACCTTCTTGTGTCGCCGGACGGACAGCTCGATCTCATCCCCTTTGAAGCATTGATTGATGAGCAAGGACGCTACGAGGTCGAACGATATTCGATCACTTATCTGACGACGGGACGCGACTTGCCGCGCATGCAGGTGGCACGCGAGAGCAAAAGCGAGTCCCTGGTCATCGCCGACCCCTTGTTCGGAGAACCTGACGGTGCGCGGATCGCCGAAGCAGGCCGAACCAAGGCGAAGCTGGCAAGGTCTATCACTGCCCGGCGGAGCATCACAACAGGAGAAGATCTTTCTACTGTCTATTTCGCGCCACTTGGCGGCACGGTCCAGGAAGCCCGCACGATCAAGTTACTTTTCCCCGAGGCACGGGTCCTCACGGGTCAGCGGGCTACAAAGACCGCACTGAAGCAAGCTGAGGCACCGCGCCTCTTGCACATCGCAACGCACGGGTTTTTCTTGCTGGACGCGGCAAACAGCACGGCGCCAGATTCTCCCAAACCTGGAGCCAGCGGCACTCGCGCGATCATCGCAAGCGCCAAAATCGAGAATCCACTGCTGCGGTCCGGGCTGGCCCTGACTGGCGCGAACTTGAACAAGGGTGGTGGCGACGACGGCATTCTCACGGCTCTGGAGGCTTCAAACCTGAACCTTTGGGGAACGAAGCTAGTGACGCTTTCGGCCTGCGATACGGGAGTGGGCCAAGTGAAAAACGGCGAAGGCGTGTACGGATTGCGGCGCGCCCTCTTCCTTGCTGGGACCGAAAGCCTGGTGATGAGCCTGTGGCCCGTCAGTGACTACGTAACCCGTGAGCTGATGATCGAATACTATGCAGGGCTAAAGAGGGGCGTCGGGCGGGGCGAGGCTCTTCGCCAGGCGCAACTCGCGATGTTGAAGCGCAAAAGCCGCCACCATCCTTTCTATTGGGCCAGCTTCATTGAATCCGGCGAATGGGCCAATCTCGACGGGCACCGATGACTTGGGGCGGTGGTTTTCATCTCATCCCTGAGTTCTGACACCCTACTCTCGACCAATCTTTGCCTTTGCCAGTTTCTTTCTCCGCCTATGCCGTGTCACGACTCCCGTGAAATGTTTTTGCATTCCGCTCTTATGTCAGTAAGGGCGCTCGGCGGGCAAAGATTCCGCCTAGGACAGCCAGGGACGGTCTTCGTGGAATTCCGCGGCTACCAAAAGAGGGACAAAGGAAAGCACGAGTCCGAGACCGGTGTTGTTCCTCGAATTCTCACGTTGAAGTGAGGCTGGGCGGCCCGACCGACAGTACCAAGACCGGTTTTTCTTGAGGATTTGGGAACAAACGGCCGCCGCCGCTTGACCCCCCATCAGAGGGCCGAGCTAACGCCAATAATCTGAAATTACCAAAGGAGCCTGTGCATGAACACCGGACGACTCGCGAAGCAGTTCAAGAATTCGATGATAGCTCTCGTTCTTATAAGCGCTTCTGCCTCGGGCGCGCTGGCGCAAGACGAGCACCCGCACGCGACGACAGCACAACCTCAGCAACTGACGCACGCCCAGAGCGCGCTTCTGAAAATTGTTCGCGAAAGCACGGAGCGCTTTAAGGACGTGTCCGCGGCCGAGGCGGAAGGGTATTCGCTTCTATTCGGCTGCGTCAGCGGACCCGACGCGGGGGCAATGGGGCTCCACTTTGTGAACTTGAATCTGGTGAAACTCGGCGCAATCGACGCCACGCGTCCTCAGATCATCATCTATGAACCGATGTCAGACGGTCACTTGAAACTGATCGGCGCCGACTTTCTGCTTATCGCAAGCGACTGGGACAAGGCTCATCCCGGACAACCGCCACAGCTCATGGGACAGCTCTTCCATTATTTCGAGAGCCCTAATCGTTTTGGCCTCCCTGCGTTCTACACACTTCATGTGTGGGCGTGGAAGGAGAATCCCAACGGCGCCTTCGTGAACTGGCACCCCAACGTTTCATGCCAGGCATTCGCTGGCCAATAGCCTAAACAAGAATGACGGGCCCTGTCGGATCTGCCTGGCGGACGGATGTATCGCGGTTCAAGGAGGAAGTTATGTGGTCAGTTGCAAAGGTCGGGAACAAGAATGTTGGCAAGAAGCGCCTGGCAATCCTGCTACCCGTCTTTCTTCTTGGAGCTGGCGGATTGATTGCCACGGCGGACAATGCCAATCGGATTGTTCCGCAGTTTCAAATATTCTCGGACCCTGAAGGACGCTTCGCAAACCTTAATCTGGGAGGGCCGACCGACACAACCAAGAATGCTTTCTTCGAGGACTTGGGGACGAACGGCCGCCGCTGCGTGACCTGCCATCAGGCCAGCGACGCTTGGTCCATCACTCCGCCGCACATCCGCGAGCGCTTCAACGCAACCCAAGGCATGGATCCGCTTTTTCGGCCGGTCGATGGCGCGAACTGCCCCACGGCGGATGTCTCCACCCTGGAGGAGCGGCGTGAGGTCTACAGCCTCTTACTAAACAAAGGCTTGATCCGCGTCGGAATCGCGGTTCCCGCGAACGCGGACTACCAGGTCGTTAGTGTCTACAATCAATATGGATGCAACGCACCCGATGTAATTTCGATGTACCGCCGGCCGCTGCCGACGACTAACCTTCCCTTCTTGAGCGCGGTGATGTTCGACGCGCGCGAATCTACGCCGGCTACCGGCACGACCAAAATCCTCCACAGCAATTACCCGGACTCGCTTCTAAACGACCTCGCGCACCAGTCTCTGGACGCCACCACCGGCCACGCGCAAGGGGATGGGACGCGGCCAACCCTCGAGGAACAAAAGCAGATTGTGGACTTCGAAACGAAACTCTTTACCGCTCAGATACGAGACCACCAGGCTGGCGATCTGGATGAAGGCGGTGCAAAGGGGGGGCCAGCTTCTCTCTCCGCCCAACCCTTTTTCATCAGCGTCAACTCCAGCGTGCACTTTCTGCTCCCCACTTTCGAGCAGCCGGGTGGATTGCTGAATCCGGGCGACGGCCAGTTTACGTCCAACATCTTCGACCTCTACGGTAAATGGGCTCAGAACAGGTACCGTGAACATGATGAACATGACGAGAATGATCAACGTAACGCCGCACGGCGCTCCATTGCCCGTGGCGAGCAGCTCTTCAACACCCTGCAAATTCCAATCACCGGTGTTGCGGGCATCAACGACGATGTAGCAGCGGGCGGCTTGGTCGCTGGCGGCATTCCGTCGCTGCAGGGAACCTGCGGCACTTGTCACGACACACCAAACGTCGGCAACCATTCCTTCCCCACACCGTTGAACATCGGGACAGGCGACCCCAGCCCAACCGACCGCTCGGTCAACATGGGTGGGCTGGACGTGACCTACTTACCGGAAATTACGGTGTGCAAAAAGGATGCAGCTACCGGCCGGTTGACCAACGACTGTAAAACCACCACTGATCTCGGACAGGCCTTGATTGATGGCAAGTTCGACCACATTGGCAAGATTAAAGGACCGATCCTGCGCGGTCTTGCGGGCCGCGCGCCTTATTTCCACAACGGCTCTGCCGCTACCCTTATGGAGGCCGTCAACTTTTACGATACGCGCTTCACTCTTCACCTTTCGGAGCAGGACAAGGAAGACCTTGTCGCCTTCTTGAAGACGCTCTAGGCACCGCAAACGCTCGGGGAGCGCTCAACCAACCCTACGCGACCTGGCGAGGAAAGGAGACCGTTGATGAAAGGCATTTCGATTCTGGAGATCCTGGCGGGTTTGTTGGTATTGGCCGCGCTGGGAGGATCTCCGGCTTGTGCCCAATCGGAGATTGCTCCCGATCAGTTCGAGTCGCCCAATGTAGAACCCTTCGAGAAGCCCAAGGTCAATGCCCGTGGCGACGCGATGGCAATCCGCTACGACGGCAAAGTCACGTTGCCGTTCACACTGCAATGCAACCGGAAGAGTCTGCCTCCCGGCAGATACTCTGTTTCGCTTCAGTCTGACGGAAAGACTGGCCAAGCCACACTGAAGCGAAGAGGTCGAGCTATAGACATCGCAGGCATGGTGCACAAACAAGCGCAAAAATACGAGAGCGACACCCTCGTTGTGGAACTCAACGGAAGAACACGAAGGTTGTCTGCAATTCATCTGGCGGAATTGGATTTCGTTTTTGAACCGAAACTGCCCGTAGAAAGTTCATCGCGTAGCATGCCGAGACGATTCGAGAAATTACTGCTGACGGGTTCGGGCCAAGGAAAGCGGTAAGCCCAGAATACTCCGAACGGCAGGCGTTCTGGCGAACAATGGCATCTCATTGAAAGTCTAAAAGTCTATGCAACGCGGGAACTCATCTTCTCACTATCTTCTGTGCCTTTTGGGAGGTTGCAGCCAATGCCGAGGAGAACCCACGTGTGTCGTCAAATTCTACCCATCGTATTGAACTCTTTTCATTCCGTGCAGAGTCGCAGGCTACTCCCGCTTGCCATGGCATTTGCTGTCATTGCCCTGCTCTTGCCACAGTTGTCTTCCGCGCAAAATACAGTGCTGAATTTCGAGAATCTTCCGCAAGCACCCCTCATCACTCAATACGCCAATAAAGGGGTCACCTTCAACGGGCACATGTTGCGCGACTATTCGCAAACGCCGGGATTTACGCATTCTGGGCACGAGGCTGTGGAGCTTTGCTTCGCGGCAGAGTTTTGTAGTTCGCCCCTCCAAGCGGATTTCACCGTGGGGCAGTCTCGCGTGAAAGTGTGGGTGGGATTCTCTTCTCCGATGAGCGCAGCAGCGACAGTTGCTCTGCAGGCGTTCAATCAAAACGGGACACTCATTCGGCAAGTCACAGCCGTTCTGGGGCCCAGCAATACCCCAATTCTTGTGCGGACGCCTTTGCAAATCAACACTACCGATGCGAATATTCGCCGCATCCTCGTTACTTTTCTCCCCACGACGAATGTCCCCGCTTTTAACAATGGATTAGTCGTAGATGATTTTGAATTTCGTACTGCCGGTGGTCCGCCGGTCTGCACGACAACGGTAAGCCCTGCCGTTCAATTACAGCAGCCCCTCGCAAACACAGTATTTCAAACCAACAATTTTCCTCTGCAGGGCCAGGTTGCAACGGCAGCACCGTTGCAATCCGCGACTCTGACGGTTACCAACTCTGCTGGCACGAAATCTTCGAGTTTGCTGGGCATCCTGATCCAGCAATCGGGTGGACCATTCGGTGTCACAAGCGTGTTTGACGAATTGGCCCCTGGATCGAATTCCGTTAAGGTCACTGCCGCGAACTGTCACGGGTCCGGACAATCGCCCATAACCGTCAGTTATCAACCGATCGTGCAAGGCACGGGCTTTAAGTTGATCGGGATGGAGGTTGTGCAGGCGACACAAGATTTGCAGAACACCGTTCCGTTAGTCGCAGGGAAACCGGCGATGGTCCGGCTCTATCTGGCCGTGACCGGCCCGACGAGTTCGATCGACTCGGTATCGGCGGCGATCACCGCAACCCACCCCGGAAGCAATACTTCACTTCCGAATTTACGTTCGGTCAATTCAGTCACGGTTACGTCTTCGCTTGACCCTCACACCAGCCGCCATGATCTGGCCAAAACGATAAATTTCATGCTTCCCGCTGACTGGTACGCCGAGGGAACGCTCCACATTTCCGTTTCGGAAATCGATGTTCATGGTACGACGTCTCCCGTGCCGTGCGATGGCTGCGAAAACAACGATAATGTCGGTCCGCTCTTCACGCATTTTCAGCCGACGAAAGCGCTGAACCTGGTGCTTGCTCCGTACGTTTACGAGCCGCACTCCCAGCCGGGTTTGGTCGCAACCCCCGACATTTTCTTCACGCCTATGGGCGCGCTGCAGTGGCTGAACGATGTGTATCCGCTTTCTGGAAATTTCCCCGCAATAGAAAGCGCCGTAAACATTGTGCGAATTCTTCCCATGCAAACGACTACCAAGAATCTCCATGATGGGGGTGAGCAAGATGATTTCCTGAATGACTTGGACGATCTTCTCGACAACCTGCGGAGCGATGCCGGAAACTCTTGGCCTTCGGATGTTCATCTATTGGCGATGACTCCGTGCGGCTGCGGCGGAATCGGGAATGCACCCGGCGGCGCGGGTATGGCCGACACGTGGGCTGTGGAACATGGAGTTGTTCCGCAGAAAAACTTTGAATCCTACGGCGCGGTGTGGTCGCACGAGTTGGGCCACAATTTCGGACGACAACATGCGGGCGACGCCCACGACGAAGAGGCTCCACAGGACTTGAGTTTCCCATACCCGCATGGAGGCATTGGCGAACCGGGGCTGGCTCTGACCACGGAATGGTGGAACGCTTCGCCATTTCTGATCGATCCCGGTATTCCGGCAACCGGCCAGCAACATGCGCACGACTTCATGTCCTATGGCGACGCCAATGATCTTGCCGACCATACACATGATTGGATCTCTCCGTATACGTATAAGGCCCTGTTTCAACAGTTTTTGGATTTGAACGCGAGATCCGCGCCTAGACAAAACCTGATTGTGCACGGAAGTATCGCGAAGTCAGGTGATGTTGTGTTTCGTCCCTTCCATATCGCGACGACGGCTTTTGCCGGAGAATCGGCAGAGTCGGCGGAATACCGCATCGAACTGCAGGACGCGGCGGGAAGAGAACTCGTGTCTCAACCCGTGTCCATAAGCAGAAGAGACCGCTCTTCGTCTAAATATTTCAGCGCATACATTCCGTGGCACCCGGAAACAAAAAGAATTGTGATGAAGGATAAGAACAAGATTCTGGCTGATCGAGAAGTCAGTTCGCACAAACCCAACCTTCACATACTGAGCCCAAAGGGAGGAGAGACATGGGGAGCAACAGCGACCATTACTTGGAAGGCTACCGACGAGGACGGAGATAATCTCACGTTTACAGTTCTCTATAACGCGAGGCAAAACGACCAGTGGATTCCCTTGGCTGCGGGGTTGAAGGAGCAGAGTGTAACCATCAACACCAGTCTGGTTCCCGGGTCGAAGAAAGCACGCATTCGTGTTCAGGTAACCGACGGCGTCAATACGGCGGAAGCAGATTCCGGGGCTTTTGTGGTTCCGGAAAAGCCGCCCCTTGTTGCGATTCTCGGCCTGAAAAATGGGATGACCTTGTCCGCGGAAAAAAGCAATCTGGTAGGAGCGGCATACGATCCGCAAGACGGAATGTTGCCTAGCGGCAAGTTAAAGTGGACATCGAGTCGGGGCGGCTTACTAGGCGAGGGGGCCCGAATCACTCCACGCAGGCTGGCGGCAGGCAGACACACAATCACATTGACTGCGACGAATTCGCGTGGGCACAGGGCAACAGCGAAAGTGAATGTCATCGTTCGGGGAACGAGAGTTAACGGGCACGAACCGATGCCACCGACAGCGCTGCGATTCCCGGCAAATACACCAAGTTGAGCAGTTCGAATACCGGTGGCATCGAGGGTTGGGTTGGTTTTCTTCTTACTCCACAATTTGCTTCTTCTTGCGACCACTCGGAAATTGGACGATGTCAGTCAACACTGCCGTGCCTTTGGGAATGCATTTCAGCCGAAGAGAACGCGGTCTCATCGGAGGACCGGGCTCGCGCAGCATAGTTACGAGAGTCACATGGCCTCGGAACGTCCTCAGTATGGCGTAATCCGCCCAATCCTAAAGTTGGCAAATAGTTGGCAAATTGGTTTTTTGAGAAGTATTCCCAAGAGGGGAAAAGTGAGAATCACCGTGTATTGAATGGTGGGCCTGGGTGGACTTGAACCACCGACCTCGCCCTTATCAGGCTAGCATGGTTAGGCTTTACAACAACTTACAAGACCGCGGGGACTGCCAAACTACGCGGAAGTCATACAAGACGTAGGTTTTTGTGGGTTGGATTATGGGTCAGAAAAAGTCGAACTGTGAGGCAGCGGCCAAATTTACTTCCCAGAAGCCCGTTTCGGGATAACCTCCGTGTTGCCGACCATCCGGGATTTTGCGCTAAACTCCCCCGTGCACAACGAGAATTCACTCATCGCCGCGTTCGTGAAGCGCAGCAAACGCGACCGTTACAGGACCTCTCCAACCCGCGCCTGCGCCCAAGGCAGCAGTGGAATGCTATGTGATTGGTCTGCCTAGCTTTGTGCTGCGTTGTAGTATTTGGACCATGGAATGACCCCTTGAATTGGCACAGTCACGATGGGCACACTCTCCGGGAGAGGAACACCAGTGGAGAGAAGGAAGCGATATTCCCGGAAGTTTCAGCGCGCAGCCGTAGAGCGGATGAAGACCTGCGAAAGCGTCGATGA
>DATEHF010000050.1:0-70032 GCA_035279725.1 Candidatus Acidiferrum sp. | reverse complement strand
CAGCCTTGCTGCCGCTTTTCTTATTTCTCCCGCGCTCTACTCCGGCGCAAACGCCGGCTCCCGCCGCAAAACCCGCCAAGCCCGCGCCCTCCAGGCCCAAGCTCGTCGTGCTCCTCGTCGTCGACCAGATGCGCGCCGACTATGTGGACAAGTTTCTCCCCCAGTGGACCGGCGGCCTCAAGCGCCTCGTCGAAGAAGGCGCGTGGTTTCGCGACGCCGCCTATCCCTACTCGGCCACGGAAACCTGCGTCGGCCACTCCACCATCTCAACGGGAGCCTTCCCCGCCACGCACGGCATGGTCGCCAACGCCTGGTGGGACCGCAAAGAACAAAAAATAGTGACTTGCACCTCCGATCCTGACCCCAACGTGAAGAACATCGGCTATGTCGGCGCGACTCCAAAGGGCGCGGATACCGCCTGGCGCATGGCCGTTCCTTCGTTCGCCGAGGAATTGAAGTTTCAGACCAGCGGCGCAACACGTATCGTTACGTTTTCGTTGAAGGCCCGCGCTGCCCTTACGATGGCCGGACACAAAGCCGATGCCGCCACGTGGTTCGATGGCGGCGCTTGGGTCACCTCAACACCGTATGGCACACTGCCGTTCCTGAATGACCCAACGAAGTCGCACCAGGCAAAATCAGATTTCGGCAAGACCTGGTCGCTTTCTCTTCCTGAAAGCGCTTATTGGTATGGTGAAAAAGCGCTCGGCGCCGTACCTCCCGCCGGTTGGGAACTCACTTTTCCCCATCCGCTCCGCGGAAAGTCGAGCGTCAGTGAACCTGATAGCGCCTATTTCGAACAATGGGCTTCCAGCCCGTATGCCGACACGGCTTTGACCGAACTTGCCGAAAATGCCGTGAATGAACTGAAGTTAGGCCATTCGAAGGGAACCGATTTTCTTGCCATTGGCTACTCGACTGTGGATTACGTCGGCCATGCGTTCGGTCCCCGAAGCCGCGAAATCCAGGACATTCTTGCAAGGCTAGACAAGGATCTCGGCAGTCTCTTCGCGCACCTCGACGAGAAAGTCGGCCGCGGAAATTACGTCGTCGCGTTGAGCGCCGACCACGGCGTCGTGCCCATTCCCGAAGACATGCAAACCACTGGCACCGATGCAGGGCTTTTGCATTTGCCCGAACTCCAGGATCGGATTGAAAAAGCTCTCGATCCTTTCAATTACGCAAAGCCTGCCGTTTCCCGCATCACCGGCAGCGATATTTATTTTGTTCCCGGTGTCTATGACAAGCTGCAGCAGGACCATGCTGCAATGCAGGCCGTTCTAGATGCGGCATTCGCGCAGCCAGGTGTCGCCGCCGTCTATCGCGCCGAGGAACTCCAAAACCGCCCAGCCACGCAAAGCCCCACTCTCCGCGCTTTCGCTCTCAGTTATTTCCCAGGGCGCAGCGGCGACCTATTCATCCTCCCAAAGCCCTATTGGCTGATGGATGGTACGCCCACAGGAAAAACACGCTCCTACGGCACCGGCCACGGCGTCCCCTATAACTACGATCAGCACGTCCCCGTCATTCTGATGGGCTTCGGCATCCACCCCGGCCAATACTTTCAAGCGATCACGCCCGCCGACATCGCCCCAACCTTCGCCGCCCTCTGCGGTATCACCCTCGCTTCCCGCGACGGCCACGTTCTCTCTGAAGCTTTGAAAAAATCCGCCGAGCCCCGTGCGCCAGTTCCGGCCGCGCACCCAAAACCCCTCACCGCGCCGGCCCCGGGCACATAAATCATGTGTTACTTTGCGGCCTCAGCTGCCAGGACAGCTTGATACGCGTTGACCATTCCTTCGGCGACAACCTTGCTTTTCAGTGAGGGGAGCTTTGTGGCCGACTGAAGCAGGAGGCTTTTCAGTTGCGCTGCCCTTAATTTCGGATTCACTGATAGCATGAGGGCGGCCACCCCGGACACAACTGGAGCAGCACATGAAGTACCTCTGCCCAGACCATAAGTACCCACACCACCGACGATATGAGTCGTGTAGTTCATTCCAATCGCTGCGATATCTACCCGTTTCGCACCGTAGTTCGAGCCGCCGACCCACCTTCCTTTGACGGCATAAAGATTCCCGCCAAAATCGATCTCCGCGACCTTCATTAGATTTTCGCCCTCAAAGCATTGCGGGGCATGGACATGGCCGCAGTTTTTATTTTTATCGAGATCTTCAGCATCATTGCCAGCACTGACCACCACAAGAACATCTTTGCTTGCTGCATAATCGATCGCCGCCCGCAGTTCGGCAAGCTTCTCTGGGCGAGCATCGTCAACAAAGCCGCTCCAGTTGATGATCCTGGCGCCGTTGTCAGCGGCATAGCGAATTGCCCGTGCGGCGCGGTCGATTCTCACTAAATCCTTCTCGCCTCGGCCGATGCCCTGGGTGCCAATCTTCAACAACATCATAGACACATCCCAATTGATTCCGGCCACCCCAATGCCGTTGTTGCCCTTGGCTCCGATAATCCCCATGGGACCTAGCGAGTGCCAATACGCTGCAATTCGGCTTTTATCCATCCCGTCGAAAACGTGGCAGTCTACGTCCGGGCTCTCAAATGCAAAGTCCCATCCCAGTACGTCGTCCACATACCCATTGTGATCGTCATCGACACCATTTGTTCCCTTGTCGAAACCGTTGCTATCTTTTCCGCTCTCGCCAGGGTTGTGCCAGACGTTGTCCCTGATATCGGGATGGTCGTAGCAAAACCCATCGTCGAGGATTGCAACAATCACGCTCTTGCTCCCCGTCGTGATTCCCCATGCTTTCGTGATATTCAGATCGATGCCTTTTTCAGCATCCAATTCCACCGTTGACGGTTTCTCCGAACGGGTGTTGACGGTTATCCTGCCACCTGGATTGTGAAAACTAATCTGATCTTTATAGTAAGGATCGTTTGGAATTCTCTCCTGACCGAAGACGAGAGACGATCCGCAAAACATCAGGAGAAGAACAAGCACAGTGAAGCGACTTGCCATGTTGCCTCCCAATTGTGCACACGACATCATACCCGTGGATCGCCCCCACCGGCCGCGCTCTTCCAGTTCTAGACCCACAGAATGGGGTCATGCGTCCGATTAGACGTGCCAGTGCGGTCAAGAAACCGGAACCGACTTCGTGTTATGCTTCCCCCGAAGTGAGCTCCGCTGGCGCCGTTGATCTCAGCGTACAAATTGGCGCGTTGCGCCTGCGGAATCCTATTCTCGCTGCCAGCGGAACCTTCGGATACGGCCTCGAATTTGCCCACCTTGTTGATCTGAACCGCCTCGGAGGCTTCGTCACCAAGGGCCTTTCCCGCGAACCCATCGAAGGTGCCCCCGCCCCCCGGCTCTACCCCACCCCTTCCGGGATGCTCAACGCCGTCGGCCTCCAAAACGTAGGGGTCCGGGCCTTCGTGGCCGAAAAACTCCCGGTACTGCGAAAATTCGATACGACCGTCATCGCCAATGTCTTCGGCTATGCCCTTGAGGACTACGTGGAGGTGATTCGGGTCCTTGAGGATGCAGAGGGGCTGGCAGGGTACGAACTCAATGTCTCGTGCCCCAACGTCAAGAAGGGGGGTATGCAGTTCGGAAGCGACCTCACCTGCCTTGCCGAGGTCGTCGCAGCCGCCCGTAAGGCTGCTTCAAGACGCCCCTTGTGGGTCAAACTCTCCCCTCTTGTTACAGACATTGGACTTATTGCTCGCTCCGCCGAGGAGGCTGGAGCCGACGCCCTGACAGTGGCAAACACCTATCCCGCAATGGCCATTGATTTCCGCTCCGGGAAGTCCCGCCTTGGCAATCCAACCGGGGGTCTTTCCGGGCCCGCCATCAAACCTATTACTTTGAGGCTCGTCTGGGAAACGAAGAAGGCCGTCAAGACACCAATTATAGGCCTCGGCGGCGTCGAGACGGTCGAAGACGTGCTTGATTACCTGGCGGTAGGCGCTTCGGCGGTACAGGTCGGGACGGCCAGCTTCACTGACCCGAGGGCCAGTCAGCGACTTGCAGGCACCCTTACGAAGGTCCTATTACGAGCTAAACTGTTTACTTTGAGTGAGATAAAGGACAAATTCGTAGCAGAAAATGGTTGACATAATGACCCCTTTTCGCTACACTTTTTAGGTTCTGAGTAGCACAAAAGAACACACTATGAGACATCGACTTTTCATGAGCTGGGCTGCACTTCGATGGGTTCTCCTCATGTTCCTGTTTGCTCAGGGCATGGAAGCACCCCTCGTAGCCAACCTGAATCAACCTGTGAAGCCGATTAAGACCTGGGTGGGTAATTCGAGCTGGTATGGCCCCGGGTTCAATGGGCGCAAAACCGCCAATGGCGAGCGCTTCGACTGCGAAGCCCTCACGGCGGCACACCCTAACCTTCCTTTTGGTTCCGTGGTCCGCGTCGTAAACCCCCGGAACGGCCGGTTTGAACTAGTACGTATCAATGACCGGGGTCCGTATCAAGAAGGGCGCGAAATTGATGTATCCTATCGTGTCGCCCGGAAAATCGGCTTGATCCATTCCGGCGTGAGCCAGGTAAGGCTCGAGCTGATGGCACTGCCCGAGAAACACTGACCCCGAAGGAGTCGGGGTCGAATATGACCACGACGACCTTCGACGCCCATCCCCGCAGCAGCCTGATCGTCGCGCTTGATTTTGATTCCCTATCCACGGCGCTGAAATTCGCGAAGCAGATCGCCGATCTTGTCGGCATGTTCAAAATCGGCAATCAGCTCTTTACGGCTGCCGGTCCCGCTGCTGTCAAAGAGATTGCCGCGCTCGGCCCGGGCATTTTCCTCGACCTGAAATTCCACGACATCCCGAACACGGTTGCCGGCGCCGTACTTTCGTCGGCAGCCATGACCGGAGTGCAGCTCGTCAACGTGCACGCGCTTGGCGGCAAGGCTATGCTCGAAGCCGCGGTGCAGGCCATCAGCGCAGGCGTGCCCATGGGTGCGGACCGGCCGCGTTTGCTGGCCGTAACCGTTCTGACCAGCATGGACCAGAGAGCCATGAAGCATGTCGGCATAACCGGTACACCGAAGCTGCGCGTGGTGAAACTGGCGCAGCTTGCAAAGCAGGCCGGCGTCGATGGCGTCGTTGCCTCCGTGCAAGAAGCCCGGGCCATTCGAAAAGCCTGCGGCCGTGATTTCCTGATCGTGACGCCCGGCGTTCGCCCCAAAGATTCCACGGTAGAACCCAAAGCCGAAGACCAATCGCGGAAGGCTACGCCGACCGAAGCGATTCGCGCCGGAGCGGATTTCCTGGTCGTCGGCAGGCCAGTCATCGCCGCACCCGATCCACGAGCGGCCGCGCAAGCCATCGTCGACGAAATAGGCGCCGCAAAATAGTTCCCGCAGTTTGACCGCGTATTCTTTCCTCCAGTAGCATCCAAAGCGGCGCGGAGTTTCTGCGCCATTCGAATATGTCCTCTGCGATGAAGAGCATCATTGTTGGTACGGCCGGGCACATCGACCACGGCAAGTCCACGCTAGTCGAAGCGCTGACAGGTACGCATCCCGATCGTCTCGCCGAAGAAAAGCGACGTGGAATCACCATCGATTTGGGCTTCGCTTTCCTGGAAGAAAACGGCGTGCGTTTCGGTTTTATAGACGTGCCGGGGCACGAACGATTTGTCAGCAATATGCTAGCGGGCGCGGCGGGAATCGACGTTTTGCTGTTGGTGATCGCGGCGGACGAATCGATCAGGCCGCAGACTCGCGAGCATTTTGATATTTGCCGTTTGCTGGGAGTGAAACGTGGCGTGGTGGCGCTCACGAAGAGCGACATGGTGGACAGCGACACGTTGGAACTGGTGCGCATGGAAGCGGAAGAATTCCTGCGCGCTTCATTTTTGGAAAAAGCGCCGCTGGTGCCGGTGAGCGCAAAAACAGGAGCAGGACTCCGCGAACTGAAGAGAGCGTTGAGTGAAGCAGCAGCCAACGCGAGCGCAAGAGATTCTGCACGGTATTTCCGGCTGCCGATCGATCGCGCGTTTGCGGTGAAAGGGTTTGGTTCCGTCGTAACCGGCACGCTGATTTCCGGAACTGTCGGCGTGGGTGATGAAGTGGAATTATTTCCAAGCGGAGAGCGCTTGCGCGTGCGCGGCGTGCAGTCTGGCGGGAAATCAGTCGAACGCGCGATGCCGGGTCAGCGCACGGCAGTAAACTTGGCAGGAATCGAGCACACAGCACTGCGGCGCGGAATGGTGCTGGCGACACCGGGAAAATTCCGTAAGACGCGGCGAGTCGATGTGCGGCTTGAATTGTTGCCGTCAGCAAGAAAGATGAAGCAAGGCGCGCGTGTGCATTTTCACGCTGGAACCGTGGAAACGATCGCCGAAGTATTTTTTCACGGAACCAAGGAAATCTCTCCCGGGGGAAGTGCGCTCGCAAATCTTAAAGTGCAGGACGAAGTGCTGTTGCTGCCGGGCGATCGTTTCATTGTTCGGCAATTTTCGCCGGTGGTGACGATTGGCGGGGGTGCAGTGCTTGACCCGCTAGCACGGCGGCCGATGCTCCGCGACATAGGTCGAGCAACTTTTCTCGAGACTGCGGAACGCGGAAACCATGACGATATTCTGGCGGCAATGACCGAGCGGGCGGTGCTTGGGCTTGGGCACGAAGAGATCGTGGCTCGAACGAACTGGATGGAATTAGAAATTCAGGGCGCGTTGAAAAAACTCCACGGAACAGCGCGCGTAAGAATCGTGTCGAGCGAGCCGCTGATGCTGGTATCGGGGAAATTGTTCGAGGAAGTGCGCAAGAAAATTACGGAAAAAGTGGAGCGATTTCAGAAAGAAAATCCGTTGCTGCCGGGAATCGCGCGCGAGGATTTGCGCGCGAGCTTGGGCAAGCGCGTGCGCAGCGAAACGTTCCGCGCCGCGCTGGAAGAATTGGTGGCGCAGAAAAAATTGGACGCGCCCGGCGAACTAGTCAAAAAAGCAGGATCAGAGATTGCGCTCCTTCCGGAAGAAGCCAAGGCCAAGGAACAGATCGAAGCAGCGTTTGCTTCCGCGAGTTTGGCGGTGCCGTCGGTGAAAGAAGTGCTGGCAAAGCTTGCAGTCGAATCCAAGCGTGCAGAGAAGCTTTTGCAAATTCTTTTGCGCGAGAAAAGCCTAGTGCGCGTCTCGCCGGAACTGGTCTATCACCAACAGGCGCTGGCTCAATTAAAGGATCAACTTTCTTCCTACAAGAAGGCGAAGGGAGACAAGATAACCGTGCCCCTTTTCAAGGAGTTAACCGGAATCACGCGCAAGTACGCTATCCCCCTACTGGAGTATCTGGACCGCGAACGGGTCACGCGCCGCGCCGGGGATGAGCGTGTTATACTTTAGATTCCTGCCAGTCGGCATCGGCGGTGTAGCCTGGTTTGCGTGCTGAAGTTCGGTTGGTAGATGCAGGAGGCAACATGGAATTCCCAATGCACTGGCTGATTATTCTGGTCGTGGTGCTGATCCTTTTCGGCGGACGAAAAATTCCTGAATTGATGCGTGGACTTGGCGAAGGTGTGCGCGGATTTAAAGAGGGTATGCACGGCAATTCGCAGTCGTCATCCACACCGGCACAGACCACGACTCCGGCGCCTGCAGATAAGCCTGCCGAAGAAAAGAAGTAGCGACGACGAAGAGCAAGAATTCAGAAGATTGGAATTGGGCCCCGATATGGTCGGGGCCTTTTTTATTTGGGCGCTAGAGAGTTGAGCAGTTTTGCCGACCGGTGCGACGGGCAGGGCAAGCCCTGCCCCTACGAAAACAGCAATCAGATCGCCGATGCTCCGTCCAATGTGCGAAGGAGCTTCTCAGGCTCGGTCTAGCAGACGGAAAAGCGGGAGCCCGGCTCGCACTCCAAGAATGTGCCCAAAGAGTAGCGGAGAAGACTTAGCCGATGCGGAAAACTGACCTTTCGACCAGTAGCCGGGGCGCAACTTTGCGTTCAGCATCGGGTATTACAGGGTGACCCCGGGAATCGAAATCATCGGAAAGATTCATAGGAGAGAACCATGAAATTCACCTCGATGAAGTGGAGCGCCTTGCCCGTTGCGGTGCTGATGTTGGGCAGTGTGGCGATGGCGCAGGATCAATCGTCCTCCGGCACGCAACAGCCGGCGCCCGCGCAGAGCGGGAGCTCGGCATCAACGCCGGCACCGGCTACGACGCCGAAGCCGACTGTGGCACAGCGCAAGGAAAATCAGCAGGATCGCATCGCGCAGGGCGTGAAGAGCGGCCAGCTGACAGCCGGTGAGACCGCCAACCTGGAAACCAAGGAAGCGGCCATCAATGGCGAAACCAAAGCCGATCGCGCAGCCAACGGTGGCAAGCTGACCGCTGCAGAAAAAGCCCAGATCAACAAGCAACAGAACGGTGTTTCAAAGCAGATCTACGCGGACAAGCACAACGCCAATACCGCGAAGTACGGCAATAACAAAGTCGGGCAGCGCCGGGAGAACCAACAGGACCGCATCGCGCAGGGCGTCAAAAGCGGGCAACTGACCGCCGGTGAAACGGCCAAGCTGGAGAATCAGCAAAAAGGCATCAACCAGCAGGTGAAAGCGGACCGTTCGGCCAACGGCGGCAAGCTGACCACCGGCGAAAAACAGCAAATCAACAAGGAACAGAACGCCGCGTCAAAGAACATCTACAACAAGAAGCACAACGCCAAGACGCAGCCGCAGGCTAAGCCCAAGACCAAGTAAGTTTGCTCCAACCCCTGAACAAGTGAGGCGCTCCGGTTACCCCCCGGGCGCCTCTTTTTGTTCTAGTTGTCGGTTTTCCGTTCAGGTTGTGAACTATCAAAGAACGACAGTTGCGAGCGGGAGCCAGCGTCGTCGCCGCAATGTTTGGCGATAATCAGGGTGATGTCGTCGTGTTGTTCATGGGGGCTGAAGCGCTGGACTTCTTCTACAATAGAAGAAAGAGCGGCTTGAGAGCATGAGCCACAATGGTGCTGCAGGGCTTCGATGAGCCGCTCTTCGCCAAATTGTTCGTCAGCAGAGTTGTAGGACTCGGTGATGCCGTCGGTGTACATGGCGAGGGTATCGCCCGGACGAAGCTGGCATTCTCCGATTTCACAATCCCAATCCTTGAAAATTCCCAGCACAGTCGCGGTGGCTTCGAGGCGGTCCACAGAGTGATCGGAGTGAAGCACGAGCGCGGGAAGATGGCCGCAGTTGGCATAGCGCAAACGGCCGGTGCGATCGTCATATTCCGCAAAGAGGAAGGTGGCAAAAGCACCGTCCGGAGTGTTGTCACAAAAGAGCTGATTCACGGAGGACATGAGTCGCTGCAACTGGTCCAAAGCGATGGCGCACTGGCTGCGCACATTGGCTTGCAAATTGGCCATCAGGAGCGCGGCAGCAATTCCCTTTCCGGAAATGTCGCCGATGACAAAGCCGAGCCTTTCGCTGCCCAGATCGAGGAAGTCGTAGTAGTCACCGCCGACTTTTCGGGCTTGGATGCACACGCCGGCGTATTCCAAGGTCTTGAGAGGCGGTTGCGTTTGTGGAAAGAGTCGCGCCTGCACCTGTTTGGCGATTTCGATTTCCTGGGCGGCGCGGCGTTCGGTTTCTTGTTTTTGGACGATCGCGCGGCGATGGGCCTCGACGGCGTGAGTGACCTCATCGAAACTTACTAGCCCAAAAGAATTTCCATCAACATCGCGGAAGCGGGTGAAGACTCCGCCCCAAATCGGCGTTTCCTTTCCAAGAAGGACGGAAGGCGCGGGCGAAGGCGGAGGTTGCGCGCTGGCGTCGTACTTGATGCGCCTGAGGCGAGGCGTGTATTGAAAGCGAACACCGCGCAGGGACCACTCATGAAACTTGGCGGCGACGTCTTCCGTGACAAAAACAACTTGCGTGGAACGGCCGATGAGCTTGGATTCCTGAGACTTTGATTTGGGAACGACGAGAGAAAGGATGGCGCTGCCATCGGGAGGAGCGACGGCTACCCAGCGGTCACCGGATTGGAGGCGGGCGTCGAAGGCGAGGTTGAAGCCGAGTTGATCGAGATAGAAGCGCAGGCTGCGATCCTGATCGCGGACGTAAATGTTTACGCAGTGCAGGCGGAGATGCAGGTCTGGACTGGATGGTGAAGGAGCGGAACCCATGGCGGGATTATAAGGCGGGAAGGGTCAAAGCACTCTATCCGCTGAGAGGTTGCCAAACTAGTACGCCGCCCGGGGCGAACGCCGCTACAGATCGGCGGGCTAGTCTTCGGACCAGCCGAGGGAGGTGAGGGCGTGCTGGAGGCGGGCGAGAGGGAGGCCGACCACATTGAAGTAGCAGCCTTCGATGCGCGGGATGTAGCGGCCAGCGCGGCCCTGGATGGCGTAGCCGCCGGCTTTATCGTGAGGCTCTTCAGTGGCGAGATAGCGGGAGATTTCTTCGGCGGAGAGCATGTTGAACTGGACAAGGGTGGATTCGACGAAGGTGAGGCGCTCAGCGTCGGGCAGGCGGATGAGCGCCACGCCGGTGACGACGGCGTGAGTGCGGCCGGAAAGTTTTTCGAGCATGTGCCGGGCGTCGTCGGAAGAGCGGGGCTTGCCGAAGATGTGGCCTTCGAGGGTGACTTCCGTGTCGGCACCGATGACGATGGCGGGGCCTGCGGAACGTTCGGCGACGAGCTCGGCTTTGGCGAGGGCGAGGCGCTGGACGAGGTCGTGGGCGGCTTCGCCGGGATAGGACGTTTCGTCAATGTCGGAGGAGAGCACAGTGAAAGAGAGGCCGGCGTCGTGGAGGATTTCGGCGCGGCGGGCGGAGGCGGAGGCGAGGATGAGTTTCATGGAAATTTCCCGTGGGAAGAATACTATAGTGAGCGGATTGCGATAACCTGTGCCGGAAATAATGGCAGGGGCAAGGGGGCACAATACGCCCGCATGAGCGAAATGGATTTCATCAGACCACTGGCTCCAATCGGCGTGATATTCGCTGTGCTTTGTTATACCCGCCGGAAAAAGGAAGTTGGTGGGTGGCTGATGTTTTTCTACTATCAGGTTTTCGCCAGCATCGCTCTGTTTCT
Source organism: Candidatus Acidiferrum sp. (assembly GCA_035279725.1). Taxonomy (GTDB): domain Bacteria; phylum Acidobacteriota; class Terriglobia; order Acidiferrales; family UBA7541; genus Acidiferrum. The sequence continues at coordinate 59,032 of DATEHF010000050.1, read as the reverse complement.
CCTACAAGGAATATTGCGATTTCGGGAGTACCTGCCTTCTTGGTGGGAAAGCGAATGGGATCACATAGTCTTTCTCAGTGCCGTCTTGCCAAGGCTGTTCGCATTTGTTCTCGTGGGTGGGATCTCAGCCTTGCTTTTGTATCATCGGGATTGGCTTTGGGTCCGGAATCTTAAGGTCGCGCTATTTGCGGCCAGCTTACTTTGTCCCTGTTGGTTGATCTGGTCTATTTTCCTTCGGCCATTTTCACAAACTGCCTTCGCTTAATCATGCTCGCTGCCTGGTTGATCTATTTTATGGTGTCAAAGCGGGTTCACCACATTTTCCGAACTCACGACTGGGATAAATTCGGCAGTCAAATGACGACGGATTCCTGATATTCGCCGAAGAGGCGGCGGAGGGCGTCGGAGATTTCGCCGATGGTGGCGTAGGATTCGACGGCGGCGAGGATGGCGGGGAGAAGATTTTCGGTGGTGGCGGCGCGGCGCTGGAGTTCGACTAGAGCGGATTTGGCGCGGGTGGAATCGCGTTTGGCGCGGAGGGTGTTCAAGCGGGCGATTTGCACGCGCTCGATTTCGGGGTCAATGCGAAGGGTGGGGATGGTGCGCGGTTCTTCGGCGATGAAGTCGTTCACCCCTACTACAATTTGTTCTTTTTTCTCGACGGCGCGCTGGAATTCGTAAGCGGCTTTCTGGATTTCTCCCTGGACGTAACCGGCTTCGATAGCTCGCAACATGCCGCCCATGGCATCCAATTTTTCGATGTAAGCGAGGGCGCCTTTTTCGATTTCGTTGGTGAGATGCTCGATGGCGTAGGAGCCGGCGACGGGATCAACAGTGTTGGTGACGCCGGTTTCGTTGGCGAGGATTTGCTGGGTGCGCAGGGCGATTAGCGCGGCGTCTTCAGTGGGCAACGCGAGTGCTTCGTCCATGGAATTAGTGTGCAGGGATTGGCAGCCGCCGAGAACAGCGGCTAGCGCTTGAATGGCGACGCGCACGATATTGTTCTCCGGCTGCTGCGCGGTGAGGGAAGAGCCAGCGGTTTGCGCGTGGAAGCGCAGCATCAAAGAGCGCGGATCTTTCGCGCCGAAGCGTTCCGTCATGATCTTGGTCCAGAGGCGGCGGGCGGCGCGGTACTTGGCGATTTCTTCGAGAAGATCGTTGTGGGCGTTGAAAAAGAAAGAAAGCTGCGGAGCGAATTCGTCGACCCGGAGGCCGGCGTCGAGAGCGGCCTGAACGTAGGCGATGCCGTCGGCGAGCGTGAAAGCGACTTCCTGCACGGCGGTGGAGCCGGCTTCGCGGATGTGATAGCCGGAGATGGAGATGGTGTTCCACTTGGGCAGATGGTCGCGGCACCAGGCGAAAATGTCGGTAACGATGCGCATCGCGGGGCGCACGGGGTAGATGTAGGTGCCGCGCGCGATGTATTCCTTGAGGACGTCGTTCTGCACGGTGCCGGAAAGTTTTTGCAGGCTGGCACCCTGGCGCTTCGCGACTGCCACATAAAGACAGAGAAGGATCGCGGCGGTAGCGTTGATGGTCATCGAGGTGGAAACTTTTTCGAGCGGGATGCCATCGAAAAGCGTTTCCATGTCTTCGAGGGAATCGATGGCGACGCCGACTTTGCCGACTTCGCCGAGAGCGAGAAGGTGGTCGGAGTCCATGCCGATTTGTGTGGGGAGATCGAAGGCGACGGAAAGGCCGGCTTGGCCTTTGCTCAGGAGATAGCGGTAGCGCTGGTTGGATTCGGCGGCGGAGCCGAAGCCGGCGTACTGACGCATGGTCCAGAGGCGACCGCGGTACATGGTGGGGTAGATGCCGCGAGTAAAAGGATATTCGCCGGGATAGCCGAGAGAGTCATCAGGGTTCCAGCCAGCGAGATTTTTCTCGGTGTAAAGACGATCGAGGGGAATGCCTGAGAGAGTAGTGAATTTTTGCCTGCGCTCGGCGGGAGCGGACGGTTTGGTTTTGGTATCCGACATAGAAACCGGAAAATTGAAATTGGAAAATCGAAACCTATTTTGAATCCTTGACAATTTGCTGCTAAACATCGCCAGGCTGAAGCCCGGCCCCTACAAAATCGTCAGCGACAAAAAGAAGTGCAAGTCGGTTTTACAGCTTCCGGGACTTGCGGAACTGAGTTACGGCAAAAAACACGAACAAGATTGCCACCGCAATGGCGATGACGATCAGCCAGCGGGCGGTGTCGCGCGTCCAAGCGCGCAGCGCGGCGTTTAGCCAGGCCAATGCGAGAACGGCAAAAACCGCGGCGGTGACTTCGTGAAAAATCTGGCGCAACGTGCGCCAGAAGCGACGAAAGCCACCCTGTTGATTAGGCGCGGCAGCTGCATTTGCGGCCATGGACACAAGAGCATCTTAACGCAAAATACGCCGGACATCAGAAAACGGAGGCTATTTCGCTACACTGGAGTGGCGTAGAACCTGAACGAAAGTACTGTGGACGGATTGGAGACAACGGAACGAAGCACCCTTGTATCCAACAATACGTGGGCCTAAAATGGCGGAAGAAGTTTGGGAGAACCACCCTTGCAACTCGACGATCACCTGAAAAACTTGCTCCGCGAACTGGGACACGCGATCAATGATACGGTGTCCGATTCCGACCGCATTACGGGTGCGATTGCCGGAGTGCGCGCGCACGGGTATGACATCGTGCTGAAGCTGGACGCGACCATCGGGTTGGCAAAGCGCGACGCGGCTGCGGCAGAAGCAGCGAAGCTGACGACGCAGGACCGGCGGTTCCTGGAGTCGCTGCGAATTCAGGTGGACCAGGAGTCTTTCCTGGAGGAGAATGACAAAAAGCCGGTTCCCAAGCTGGCCATGACGCCGCAGGATGTGCGATTTCTGAAGTCCCTGAGGATTGCCACGGACGACACGGAATGAAGAGAATCACAAAGATTGCCGCGATCGGAGTGCCGCTGATGTTTGTGGTGGCGGGCGTGTTTTCCTTACCCGCCGCGGCGCAAGGTCCCGTGACTGTGCCAATCATCGTCGCGGATACTGCTGCACCCATTATCATCGCTGCGGTGAAGCCTAAACCGAAGCCGACGGGGCTGGGAAAATTCGAAGGCTTTGTGATGCACGCGAACAACGCGCAAATCACCTTGCGCGCAAAAGGGAACGATATGACCATTCGTACGTTCCCTCTTTCACAAGCGATGTCCGCGAAAATGCAGCAGATTGTCGACAAGGGCGGCTACCAGTATGGCGACAAAGTGACCGTCTATTACGATCCCGCTACGGAGCAAGCCATCAAGTTCAAAGGGAAACCCTCGAAGCCTATTTGATTCGCGGAGCGGCGGCATGCTTCGCTTGCCTGCGGTTGCCGGACGATTCTATCCCTCAAATCCCGCGGAACTGACAGCACTCATCCACAAATATGTTGTGATTGATTCAGCCAAGCCGCCGATGGTCGTGAAGGCGTGTCTTGTGCCGCATGCCGGCTACGTCTATTCAGGGCATGTCGCTGGTGCGGTTCTTGCGCGGATTGCGCTGCCCAGGAAAATCATTGTCCTTGGCGTGCGGCATTATCCGCGGGGCGAGCCCGCTGCGATCCTTTCGAGTGGCGCTTGGCGCACGCCACTGGGAGACGCGCGGATTGACGAGGAGCTGGCGGAAGCGCTGAAGAAGGCATGTCCGTTGCTGCGCGAAGACAGTGCGGCTCACAGCGCCGAGCATTCGCTGGAAGTACAGTTGCCGTTTCTTCAAGTGCTGGCGCGGGAGTTTACTTTTGTTCCGGTGGCGCTCGGAACAGTGCGATTCGAGTCGCTGGTCGAAGTCGGAGAAGCAATTGGGAGCGTGCTGGAGATTTTCAAAGAAGATGTGTTGCTATTGACGACTTCGGATTTGAATCATTACGAAGACGACGCTACCACGCGGGTTAAGGATGGCAAAGCGATCGACCAATTGCTTAGGCTGAATGCTCGCCGACTCTACGACACTTGCCACGAAGAAAAGATCTCCATGTGCGGGTTGGGACCGGCAGTAGCAATGCTTACAGCCCTGAGCGTGCTTGGAGGGAAAAAACCGGAATTGGTAAAATATGCGACTTCCGCGGACGTGTCGGGAGATCGCAGCGCGGTCGTGGGTTATGCGGGCATGATTTTTTCGTGAGAAGGAATTTCTGAAGAAGGATTGCCCACGTATTGTTTGCGCGCTGCCCTGAGTTCGTGACGATGTAGGGGAACTCGTGCTTATTACGGGCGTCCCCTGCTCCCACCGCTGGAACTTGAAGAAGAAGACGAACTCGAAGAACTGCTCGAGCCGGAGAAACTTCCGCCACTGCTACCACCCGAAGAGTGAGAAGACGAGCCGGATGAACTGGAGCTGGAAGAGTGTGGACCGGAACTCCCGCCGCCAGAATAGGACGAGCCCGACGAATAGGATCCTGATCCTCTTCCACCACCATACGAACCTGAGTTATGCGCGCCGCCACTGTAGGAAACCGCGGCACTCGTGCGGCCAAACGAATCGGCATAATGGCCGGAGCGGCCATCTGCAAAGCTGCCCACTCTTCCGTTGGATGAGATCCCGCCGACGGGAACGAACCTGGTCCTGGCGCCCGCGGAGGCGGTGGCAGGCATCATGAATTTCTGGGACTTATAGTCGTAGACAATGTGCGAATCGGCGTGATTTGCCGCGGAAAGAGATTTGCCGCGAGTCACTTCCTGCATCAGCTGTGCACGAATCTGCGGAGCAGAGGCAGATGGCAGGTGGTTTGTGAAATTCTGTTGGAACTCGTGCGGCGCCTTGTCGAGGATTTTGATTTTCTGCGAAGATTCCACGGTCACATGCTGCAATGGCGCACCGGGCTTGGCGGAGGGAATGAAGATACCGTTCTTCAGGTTGATGGGGGGCTTGCCCTTGACGTCACTGGGATGGCGTGGCACGAGGCCGACTTTGTTGCCAGCACGCACCCAAATGGGATGGGGAGGATGCACGGGCTTGCAGTGCGGACCGACCCTGCATACCCCATGCGGACTCACCGGCAGCACGCGAGCGTAGCGGTCGTGATGCCGAATCCATACGCCATTCCAACAGGAAGTGGAAAAAGCGCTTCCTTGCAGCGCCATGCGCTCGGCCGCGGTCTTCTGGCGGAGAAGTTCTTCGAGTTCCTGCTGGGTGTGGGCGACGCGGGACACGCGTCTAGAAGTGAAGGAGTCGCAGACGCTCAAAACCCGCTCTGTCCACTCCACGGTTTGTGGCTGAAAGCCGGAATTGGGTGCCATTTGGGCCGGCGATTGTGCGTTGGGCTGCGAAGTTTGTGGTGAGGCAGCTTGTTCTGACTCTAGAATCGGTTCCCAGCATGTTCCATAGGGCGCGCATTGGAAAAAGCTGCCAGTCGCGTAGAGGTCGTTCAAGCCGGGAATGAGTGAAGAGAGGCCCGAGGCTTTGAGGGCCGCTGTGCTTACCCGTGCTCGTTCCTGGACACGAGAAGAAACCCAACTGTCCCACTCGCTTTCAGCGCCAGAATCCGCCAAGGAAGAACGCCAGAGCCCTTGCGGGGCTTGAGCGGATGAAGAATACGGAATGGCAGAGCGGATGCTCGGCAAGCTTTGCAGAATCAAGCCGCCCGGCAAGAGAGGCGCAAGGCCCGATGTTCTTACGGTCGAGGCGATTGATAGCAGATCGAATAGATTGGAAGAATACCAAGCATTTCGGTCTCTCGAAGAAGCCCCCAGGGCTGGGTCCAAAATCTGAACAACTGCGCCTCCCTGAAAAAAGAATGTATGCCCCTTGGGCATTATGAGTTTCGGGAAACCAGTTCGCACCATGACTTCCCCTTTTTCGCCCTGCGCCGTAATGGCAGTGGCGTCGAGATAGGCATCCATGCGTGCGAAGAGAGCCTCCGAAGCGGAGAGTTGAATTTGGTCGGTGGGAGTCTCGATGAAAAATGACTCGCTGGGGGCCGCTTGGAGCGCGAAGGTCGCGGTTCCGGAAGGCAGAGTCATGCGCGTGACGACTCGGTCACCAGCCGCAGACAATTCCCTGAAAAGAAGAAGCGAATTCTCAGCCAGGTACGTGGTCGAGCCATCTTCAAATTCAATTTCGGCGCGCCCCATTGCGGTAGCCACGGCGAAGCCTTGTTCGAGGAACTCGCCGCCCTGCAATTGCTCCCAGGACTTGTTCAGATCCGTATGCTTGCCGTCGCCACGGGAAAGGCGAACGTCACCTTGCACCCAAGCGAGGCGAACCTCGCGGACAGAGGTGTCGTCAGATGCGAATAGCGTTGAGGGTATAGAACACAAAAGTACAATTAAAGCGGCGAAGGGGAAGAAGAGTCGACCGGGAAGAACCTTCATGGGAACCTCCAAAGAATCCTTGGGGCCCACGGTTAGGACGTAGCGTTTGTATTTGTGGTTTCGTTACATAGCACCCGAAATTAAAATCGTTAAAGACAGAGGCGCAAAGAATTGGCACACCTCTGCTGAACTTGCCGGGGAATTGCCCGCTGTCCCAGAAAATAAGAATCGCTAGTGTGGGCGGCCGGAAGACGGATGGGCGGCCGGTGCCGGTGTTGAAGGAGAGGACGGCGAGCGTCCGGAACTGCCCGCTCCTGAAGGGGACGAAGTGCCGCCCCAACTGGTGCCACCTCTGCCGCCGGCGCTGTAAGTGCCGCCTGAATAGCGCGGGGCGGGAGGCGGAACGGTAACTCGAGCGGGCGGAGTGGAATTCGCGCCGCGCATCACCGGAGGAGCCGCGGGAGAACGTGGTGGCAGGCCGGCAAGTGGCGTAGATACTGAGCTGGCCCCGGTCCTTCCATTTTCGGCGTGCAGTTGTTTTTCGTTTGCGGAAGATGAGAACGCCGGAGAATTTGTATTCACGAAGCGGTGTTCGCGCGAATCGTACACGATGGAAGAATCCTTGCCGAGAGACACGACACGAACGCCAGACTTGCCTTCTTCCACAGTCCTGGAGACACGCGCGGGTGCCCCGGAAGCGACCATGGTGTTGCTGAGAACTTCGCGCGGCGGCGATTTCAAGGTCTCCCATTTTTGGCCGCGCTCGACGGGCACGGGTTGCGTGCTCACCCCTTTGTTTCCCGCAACGGAAAAAACGCCGCGTTCTAAGTTCAAAGGAGTCTTTCCCTTGGCATCGAGCGGATGCATAGGCACGATGCCGGTCTTGCCGCCGCTGCGAACAAACACGGCAGTCGCCGGATGATAGATCGGGCGTGGGGGATGAACACCCTTGGGGAAGCGCCGCACCGGGCCGACGGGATAGCCCGCATAGCCATAAGGAATCGGAGGTGAATAGAACCATCCGCCACAGGAGGCATCGAAGAGCCACCCTCCGTAGTGATAAGGAGCCCAGCCCCATGGCTGATAGCTAAGCCAGGCGTAGCCGCCGGAAGCCGGATCGAAGATCCACTGGCCGCTAGTGAATGGGGACCAACCCAAGCCAACACCGAAGGGCCTCCATCCGTATCCATAAGCACCGCAATTGGAGAAGGCGCCATAGGTGTACAGATCGGCGAATCCTGGAACGTAGCTCGAGGAACCCGTGTATTGCTGCGACGCAACTGTGGCGGCGGAGACGCTCTCGATCTGGCCGGACACCCACTGATCAAAATCATCTTCCTGCTGGAGATTTCCGACGGTCAAAGAAGAATCGTCTCCCGCTTTCATCGAAAGGGACTGACCTTTCTTGAGCTGCGTCGAGTTCTTATGTTGCAATACAGAAACACGCCCTCGGTAGGTTTCGACCATGCTGCCGTCGTCGTAATTGTCCACACGGAACGTGCTACCGTGGTCGGACTGCACTGTGAAGTCCCCGCCGGTGACGCTGAAGTACTCGCCGCCCGCAGGATTAACATGGAACGAAGCACTGCCCTGCCGAAGAATGAGGCGCGTCATGCGCATATCGTCATTGAGGGAGAGGTCGTAAAATTCTAGAACAGTGTTTTCTTTGAGAAACGCTATGGTGCCATTCTCAAATTCCACTTCCGCGCGGCCCTTGTCGGTGGCGAGAACATAGCCCTGGCGGATCGGCAGGTTCAGCCCAGCGTTCTCCCAGGTTGCGTTGGAGTCGGCCAGCGGGTCGCCGTGGATCTCCCTGGCGAAGCGGACGTCGCCCTGAACGAGGCTCAAGCGGATAATCCGGGCGTGGCTGGAATCCGCTGCGGCGGGATAGGCGCCTGCTAAGAGCGAAATCACCAGAATGACCAGGAAGGAAGAAATCAGTTTACGGTGAGTCATATTTCACCCCCTCACGGGGAAGCGGCTAAAACGTTTGACGGTTTGAGAAGGCGGCAGGTTACTTGCACGCTGCCCTAAATCATCCTCTCGCCGGGGGCCGGCGGCGTCAAGGAAAGACTGCGATATGGGGTTAACGGACTATGATTTGCCTTTTCTCCGCCACTCCCAAGGCGTAGCAGGAGACCAGTCGCGGCGGATGTGCTCTGCTTTCCGGGCGCTCTCGTACGACTGGCGAAGTGCAATGGCAACGCACTTTGCCGCGAAGTGATAAGATTCCCGGCCGGACAAGACCATGACACGAATCGCATCCCGTGTTTCACAATTGACTGGCGAAGGCGCGCTGGCGGTGTATTCGCGCGCGAAGGAACTCGAGCGGCAGGGGCGTTCGATCATCCATCTAGAGCTCGGCGAGCCGGATTTTCATCCTGCGGCGCCGGTGGTGGACGGGCTGCGCAGCGCTGTTGCCGCAGGGCGCGACCGTTATTGCTCCACTCGAGGCGTGCCGGCGCTGCGCGAAGCGATTGCGGATTATCTGAAGCGGACTCGGCGGCTGGACGTTGCCACTGAGCAAGTTCTAGTGGCGCCGGGCTGCAAAATGGCGCTCTCGCTGGCTATGATGGCGTTGATCGAGCCGGGCGACGAAGTGCTCTTTCCCGATCCCAGTTTTCCAATCTACCCCTCGTTTACCCGCGGATTAGGTGCGACGGCGGTTCCCTACGGTCTGGAAGAGAAAAACAAATTCCAGCCGGACGTGGACGAGATCGCGCGGAAGATCACGCCCCGCACGACCATGTTGATTTTCAATTCGCCGAATAATCCTACGGGAACGGTCTTCAGCGATGCGATATTGGAGAAACTTGCCGCGCTCGCTACGAAGCATGACCTGTGGGTTCTTGCCGACGAGATTTATGCGCGTATTCTCTTCAGCGGGGAATATAAATCCATCCGGTCCCTTCCCGGCATGGCCGAGCGCACCGTGATTATCGATGGATTCTCGAAAAGCTTTGCGATGACTGGCTGGCGGCTGGGCTATGCGGTTGCGCCCGTCGAAGTAATCGACGCCATGGATTTGCTGGTGTTGAACACGTTTACTTGCGCGGCGGAGTTCACTCAGGTGGCGGCCATCGAAGCGCTGCGCGACTCCACAAACGCCGTGGACGCCATGGTGGCGGAGTATCGCAAGCGCCGCGATCTCTTCATCGCTGGACTCAACCAAATCCCCGGATTTCGTTGCCAGGCGCCGGACGGAGCATTTTACACGTGGGTGAATATGGAAGAGACGGGGCTCGCTGCGGAAGAAGTGCAGAAGCTTTTGTTGGAAGAGGCTGGCGTGGCAGGAATTGCCGGGGCGGCCTTTGGTCTGGGCGGAAAGAATTTTCTGCGCTTCTCCCTGGTTGGCGCGCGGCAATTGCTCGAAGATGCGCTCGAACGCATGCAACGCGTATCGGAACATTGGCGAACCGCGGTTTCGCGCTAACGGCTGGCGTTTCACTCTTGCCGAGAAACTGCGGATCTAACGGGGGATCAGGAAGAATGAAACGGCTGATGCACTTTGGCGTTGCTCTGTTGTTGGCCTTTGCGGGAAGCGCTACAGCTCATGCGCAGGCGAGGCCGCTGCCCGGCGCCGACTTGCCGAAGGTTTACGATCGCTTGCTAAGGCAGATCGACAAGATTCCCATCTACGATAATCACTCGCACGCAACGTTTCCCGATGATTCCGATATGGACGCCATGGCTTCGCCGCCCGACGAAAGCACGGTGCTGCGCCTCCGCGAAGACAATCCGGAATTTGTTGCTGCAGCCAAAGCGCTCTTCGGCTACCCCTACGACGATTTCAAGCCAGAGCACGCCAAGTGGCTCATCGACAAGAAGAAGGCTGCCGAAGCCAGTAGCAGCACCGCTTATTGGGACAGCATTCTCGACAAAATGAATATCGAAACGTGCCTGGCCAATCGCGTGGCGCTGGCCCCGTACCTCGATCCCAAGCGGTTTCATTGGGTGTTTTTCGTGGATTCGTTTCTGTTCCCATTTGACAACCACGGCCAGATCGCCAAGAACGGCGACATGGCTGTCTATATTCCGCTGCAGGAAAAAGTCTTACAACGCTACATGAAGGAGAAAAACGTAAGCGCTCTGCCCGCGGATCTGGCTGGGTACGAAGCCTTCGTGCGCCAGACGCTGGCGGACAACCAGAAAAAGGGCGGCGTAGCCATGAAATTTGAGGCTGCTTATTTCCGCACGCTCTTCTTTCGCGATCCGCCGCGCGAAAGAGCGGAAGCGATTTACGCACAGTTTCATTCCGGCGGCGTGCCTTCCGATGACGACTACCGCACATTTCAGGATTATATTTTTCGCCTGCTGATCGACCAGGCAGGCAAGTTGAAACTTCCTGTGCATTTTCACAGCGCCGTCGGCATTGGCGACTACTTCAGCCTGCGCAGCGGCAATCCGCTGAACCTAGAAAACGTGCTGCGCGACCCGCGCTACAGCCACGTGAACTTCGTGTTGATTCATGGCGGTTACCCCTACACACTCGACATGATCTGGCTGACGGCCGCGAAGAATGTCTACACCGACTCTTCGCTGATGGGCTACTACGTTTATCCCTCAGAGTTGAAGAATATTCTCAAGCAGTGGATTTCGCTGTTCCCCGAGAAAATCATGTTCGCGTCGGACGCCTTCCCCTTCAACGAAGCCGTCGGCGCGGAGGAGACATTCTGGCTGGCAGCGCGCTCCGCCCGCACTGCCATTGCAGCTGCGCTCGCCGAGTTGGTCTCTGAAGGCGCCTTCACCGAAGAGAAAGCGCTTGAACTGGCGCGCCTGTACCTGCATGACAACGCCGCAAGGCTGTATGGAGAGAAGAAATGAGCACCCCGGCGAAATCAAAACACGTGGCGTGGAAAAACGTCGAGCGTGAAAAACTAAATCCGCTTATCGACCGCGAAATGGTGGTCGGCGACAAAATCATGCTGGCGCGCGTGCTGATGAAGAAAGGCGCGCACGTCCCGTTGCATCACCATCACAACGAACAGGTCACCTACATTCTCGAGGGCGCGCTGAAATTCGCCATCGACGGCAAGGAGATCGTCGTCCACGCCGGCGAAGTCCTGTGCATCCCCCCCCACATGCCCCACGAAGCCTGGGCCCTCGAAGACACCGTGGACCTCGACGTCTTCGATCCCCCGCGCGAAGACTGGCTCAACAAAACCGACGACTACCTCCGCCACGGACGCTAGAGTCTGGGCAAAGGGCTGAGCCTGTTGCTCCCCGGCCCGGCGAGGCCAGTTTCCGCAACTTTCTCAACTGTACGTGTTCACCCTGTTAAGGTCCCGTTTCTCTTTTGCTCCATTTCTGCGAAAGAACATGGACAAAGGGCCACGGTGTTGTTTACCGTAGCTGAGTGGCTGATTCCAACGTGGGGCCAGCCCTCTGAGGGGAGCATCATGAAGAGGCTATTCGTAGCAGCATTGCTGCTTGGGAGCGTGAGTGTTGCCCGGGCACAGGTAACCGCGCCCATTTTGCAGGCCGACAGGGGGAACGCCGCGCAGGATTTCGCAGCAACGTCCGCAGCCAAGGCACCGGTTCTCAGCGACCTTGCCGTGGCCGACACGTTTTCATCATCAGCGGACAAACCGGCGGGTACGTTTGCAGCGCCCCTTGTCACGACGGCCCTGGCTCTGCCGCTCGAGAATGCCGAGCCAGCATCGCCGTCACCGCAGCCGAGGTTTCTGTACGGTGGGCGTGATGATTACCGCTGGGAGCTGGGTCTGGCCGCAACTTGGTTGCGCTTTCGATCATCCGTTTTCAATGCCAGCGCCGTCGGCTTCAACACTTCCGTGGTTTATTTCACCAATGACTGGTTCGGTGTCGAAGGAAACGTGACCGCCGCGTTTGCCCCCACGATTTTGCAAAACGAGCACATCAAGATTGCCACCTACGGAGCCGGCCCGAAGATCGCTTGGCGGCAGAAGAAGTGGGAGCCCTGGTTGCACGGAATTTTTGGCGGCGCCCACGAGCAGCCGCAAATCGCGGGACAATCCAAGAATTCCTACGAGATCAAAGCCGGCGGCGGCGCGGACTACCGCTGGAACCCGCGCCTCTCGTTCCGCCTGGAAGGCGATTACGTGCGCACCGGATTCTTCAAGCAAGCACAGAATAACTTTCAACTTGCAGGCGGAATCGTTTTCCACTTCTAGAAGTGGAACTCTTCTGAAATCGCGGTCCTGCCCGAAATTCTGCAGGTTTCGCCGCGATCTAGCCGACTCGGACTACCAGATTTTGCAGGCCTGTTCACGCACCATTGCTTCGCCTTTTTTGCAGCCAAAGGCCGCGGCAAAGTCTGCCATATTCGAAAGCGGTCCGTTGCCACGGAATCTCGGCAGCGGGTGCGGGTTAGTGTTGGCCATCAGCCGCGCAAATTCAATCGTCTGATTGGCTCCCCAGACTTGCGCCCAGCCAAGGAAGAAACGCTGCTCGGGAGTGAAACCATCTTTCTCGGGCGGGCGGGGCTTTCCCTCGAGGGATTTTTCATAGGCCGCGTAAGCGATGGTCAGTCCGCCCAGATCGGCGATGCTTTCGCCTAAAACCAACTTCCCATTCTCGTGCAATTCACCATCCACGACGTAGCCGTCAAATTGATCGGAGACGCACGCTGCGCGCGCCTTGAAATTTTTCAGATCTTCCGGGCTCCACCAATCCTTCAAATTGCCTCTCGCATCGAACTTACTTCCATGGTCGTCGAAGCCATGCGTGATTTCATGACCGATCACCGCTCCGATTCCGCCATAATTCACGGCGTCATCGGCGTTGGGATCGTAGAATGGCGGCTGCAGAATGCCCGCGGGGAAAACGATTTCGTTCATACTGCTATTGTTGTAGGCATTCACCGTCGGCGGAGTCATTCCCCATTCGGTGCGGTCCACCGGCTTGCCGATTTTGTTTAGGCGGCGCGCGAAATCGAATTCGGCAGCGCGCAACTGATTCGCGGCGTAAGACCGGCGATCAATCTTGAGAGCGGAGTAATTGCGCCACTTGTCCGTATAGCCGATTTTCAGGGCGAAAGCGGCGAGCTTCGCGGCGGCCTGCGCACGGGTTTCCGTGCCCATCCACGGCAGGGTCTGCAAGTCATCGTGCAGCGCGGCGATCAGGTTGTGCACCATTTCAAGCGCGCGCGCCTTGGCTTCCGGCGGAAAATATTTTTGCACGTAGACTTGCCCCAGGGCTTCACCGAGCTGGCGGTCGGTGGCCTGCACGCAGCGCTTCCAGCGGGGCTGAATTTCCTTTGCGCCCGTCAGGGTCTTGCCGCTGAAATCAAAATCCTCAGCAACGAATTTCTCCGGAAGTCCGGAAGCCGCAGCATGGACCAGATGCCAGCGCAGGTAGGTTTTCCAGTCGTCTATGGGAGTGGCGGTCAAAAGAGCGTCGAGGGCCTTGAAAAACTCAGGCTGGCCGACGTTGATTTCCTTCAATTCCGGATGTCCGACCGCTTTGAAGTAAGCTTCCCAAGAAAAATTCGGTGTGAGCGTTTTCAGGTCCGCCACAACCATCTTGTGATACGTCTTGTCGGGATCGCGCAGGTCGGTATTCTTCATCGAAGCATTTGCCATCGCCGTTTCGATCTTCAGAATGGTGGACGCCTCCGCCGCGGACTGGTCAGCAGAATCGCCGAGCAATTCCAACATCTTGGCTACGTGCTTCGTGTAAGCCTCGCGAAGCGACTTCGATTTGTCATCCTGCTTCAGGTAGTATTCGCGTTCCGGCAATCCCAAACCGCCTTGAAACGCGGCTCCAATCACTCGGGTGCTGTCTTTGGCGTCCTGAGTGGAATTGAACCGGAAAAACACTCCAACGCCTCTGCTATGCAGTGACTCTGTCAATGTCGGAAAATCCGCAGCGCTCTTAAGGTTTGCAATTCGCGCAAGGTCCGTCTCGAGTGGTTTTGTTCCGACCGCTTCGATCGCCGCCGTATCCATGCAGCTCGCGTAGAAATCGCCAATCTTCTGTTCGTTCGAACCCGGGGTGGCTTTCGCAGTTGCCGCAGCTTCGAGAATCAGCTTAAGGTTTTGCTGATTCTTGTCGGCCAGCTGCGCAAATGTGCCCCAACTTGGATATTCGGGAGGAATGGGGTTGGAGTTCATCCACCCGCCCATCGCAAACTGGTAGAAGTCGTCGCAAGGTTTGCAGGTCTTGTCGAGATTCGCGGTTTCGAATCCCCAAGAAGTTGGTTTGCCCTCCGCTCCCGACGAAGCGCGTAGTCCCGCACCGGCAAGCGCCACCGCCAATACCCCCACGATCACAAGGATGCAGCCAGCAGAAAGAGTCCGTTTTGACATTGCGTGCCCCTGTTTGGATTAGATTTTCAATCGCGGCAGTTGGAACTGCAGCACACTGACCGCCAAGCAATCTTCTTGTAAGACGGCGGGAATTGCCCTCCCGTTACTCTCGCCCTGAAATTCGAGCTCGTTCCGAATGATTCAGCGCAAGACAGTGCCATAGAATACGTTTCGTCCATCATGCAGGTTTCTGCCGTAGGTTAGAACGATCGTGAGGCTTCCCAGAATTCTGACTTTGCATTGCGCGCCAGTATCCCAGAGCCAGCGCTGAGAACCGAATAGCCCAGAAGAATCGGCCACCGCTCCGGTATCGAGGAAAGGGCCGAGTCTTACGGTGAAAAAACCATTTTGATAGATGTTCTTGTCCATCTCCCAATCGGCAAGGAAAAATCGCCGTCCGAGCGGAGCAGCTCCCTTGCGGCCACCAATCGTCCCGCCGTGACCACGAAGCCAGAGGTCGTTGTCGCGTTCGATGCCCAATTGGAAGAGTTCATCGAGAGTTGCTTTACCGGCGGTCGCTCCAGTGCGAATCCTCGCTTGCATCTCGTAGTCGTCACCTTTTACAAGTGGAAACCAATGTCCGCGAACCGATCCGCGCAGAGTGGCGAAGGGGCCGAGGCCGTCCGCGTATTCCCGGCCAGCTTTTACTTCCCCGGAAGAATCAAGCGTGAAACGGTACTCCGGCACGCGCACGATAATTCGTTGGACACCCAGCCAGGCGGCGACGGACGTCGCATCAGTGAAGAACGCCCGTTCGGCGGGCGAAGTGTGACCGCTCAGATTTCGAAAATCTCGGTTGGCGATTTCTGCGCCGGCGCTCCAGCTCCAACGTCCATTAACAATCGAACGCACCTCCATGCCTGCCGCAATGCGCCGCATGTTCAAATCCTTCAGGGGCGGGCCTGAGCCAAAGAAAGTCTCCGCTAGATTCCAATTTTCGTTACGGGCATCCGCATAAAGTCGCAAGCGCAGGCGGGGATCGCCATAGAGTGGCGTAGAAAAAGCGAGAGATACTCTACGTTTTTCATCATCCCAACGCGCAAGAGACGTCAAATTCATGGCATCGCGGCGGAGATTGTAGAATTCTGGATAGATCGTGTTGTAAGGTAGGCCACTCAAGAGTGAAAGGATGCCTTCAATTTTGGAATCGCCCCAGCGGTTTTTCTCCGCGAGGTGGAGGGTCAGCTCGTAATTCCCTGAGTCTGCCGGAGTGAGTTCGAGCCTCCGATTCGAGAAAACACCTAGATTGTCCAACCGCGATTGCGTCGCTAGTAACGCGTCGGTTGTTAGAACCTGCGGTGCATTGAATGTCACCGCGCGATTCCGCAGCGATTCCTTCAGGTGTAGTGAAGGAGCGAAGCTCACATGCCGCAGCCGCGGCTTGTCTTCGGGATTCCAGTACTTCAGCGCTGCTTCCAGGTTGCCTTCCAGGAAATAAATCGTGGCGAGAAATTCCCGCGAGTACGCGTCCTGCGGGCTCAGCTTTAGCGCGGCATGAAGTTTGATCTTTGCAGCTCGAAAATCCTTTTGTTTGTACGCGATGCCGGCCAGTTCAATCAAGAAACGCGAATCGCCCGGGGCTTTTCCTAAGCCCGCTTCGAATGCCGACTTCGCCGCGTCCCATTTGTCCAAGTGAGCCAGCGAGAGACCCACCAGAAAATCGAAGTCTGGCGATTGGTCTGCAGGACCGTGCGCAAGTTTTGCGGCTTCCTCCCAACGGCCGGCATCGAAAGCACTCTGTGCGGCGGGAAGACGACTCTTATCGGAGGGAGAATCCTGGGCGAACGCGGGAAAGCCTAAGGCCAACACTGCCACCAGGAAAAGAATCACGAAACCTTTTCGGGGACAGCCAGCAGCATCCAATTGCCGTTTAGCCGCCATTGTTTTTCGAAATCAGCTCGCTCGATCCGCAGAAGTTTGCCACGCGCGGGGTCGTTCAGGAAGACGGCTCCGGTTTGCCAATCGATTCCCGTAACCACCACGTAGTGTAGCGGGGTTCTGGCATTCCCTGGTTGTATGCTTGCGATAAGCGGCCGGCCCTGCTTGAGTTGTTCGAGAAGGTCTTTCCAATCTCCACCGAGGGGAAACACGCGAAAGCCCGATTCCCTAAGATAACTCTGCATGTCGGAGGCATGAATGCCGTGGACTTTACGCGAGTACAACTGTTTCTGGATGGCGGTGGCGTCAGCACGCTGGGAGTCAACCCCGGCACCGTGAGCGATCCAGTATTCTAGCAACATGGAGATGGCAGCAGATCCGCAACCATCCTCGCTCTGTTTTACATAGGGAACATCAAGCCAGACTCCGGCTCTTTCCTGGGGCGCCGATTGGGTCGTGCGTCCCAGGAAAAAAAGCAGGAGCAAGCCGAGAGTGGTGCGTTTCGTTCGCGTAAGCTAAAACCCTTGAGCGTGAAGATCAGCGAAGAGCAATAGCCAGGACGATGATGGCCAGAGCAATCACGATGATCCACAGCAGGTCTCGATCGGAGATGCGTCCAGCGGCAAAATCCCGTTGCGCCTGGCGGGAGCGCTCAGCCAGTTTGGCAAGATCTTCGTCGCTGAGTTGGCCGACGGCTTTATCGATCTTTTCATAATCGAGCTTGGCTGATTTCAGGGCTTTTTGCCCCTGGTCGGAAGAAAGAAGCGATCGAACGGCTTCTTCGTTGGAAAGGCGCGTCTGGGCCGGCCGCGCGGCGTCTTTGTTCAAGTCGCTCAGAGAGACGACATGCTGCTTGTCCTGGGCCCTTGCCGGGACTCCCGCCAAACCAAACAGAAGCGCAATCGCCAGCATCGACACACACATCTTCACGCGAAAATGCATTCTTCCTCCTATGTTTAGCTGGGTAAGAATAGTTTACGAATTGTGCCGCGGCGTGACAAGAACTTCTGAGAAGTGTTCCTCAGGCTGGCGGCTGTCGCTGGACAATTCAATTCGCAGGCAAATGCTGCTTGTATTTGGCGGCGTCGACGGACTTCCAATCGCCCTTGATGATTCCTGCCCGGATCTGCGCAGCGGTCTTCCCTTTTGCTGACTGCTCGTAGGTATAGAAGTCCTCGTAAATGCAGGTCCCGCAGCCCGAACCGTGCTTGCTGGCAAAGCAATCAAGAAGGCTCTTGTGTCCCTGGCTGCGGTCGCAATGGCAATAGCAGGGCTGCTGATAGAGCGCGCTTTTCACTTTGGCGGCGGCGGCGTAGGCGTTCTGCACCACAGGGTCGGTGAAAAGATCCGGATTCATCGTGGTGGGCAACTCGCCTTTAGGGGCTTGCGCATGGTACGCAGGCACGTCCAGGTAAGCAGTCGAAGGGGATGCACCCTCATCCTGCGAGATTTTCGAAGAAGCCTGCTGCGGGGCCACAACCAAACCGACCGCAAGGCCGAACAGCGTCACGGCGCTCAAGAATTTGACGATCTTGTTTGCATGCATACTCGCCCCCGTTCTTCGTTTCTCGCAGTGTGGCCGCTCTCTTTCTACTCTAAGACGATGAAGCACGAATTTCCACTCGCACGAACATAACAGTTCGCTAAACAAAAGGTCACGGTAAACGAACGACGGCAATTCGAACAGGCGCGAGTTTAGTCACATCCATGATCTTGTTGCCATTCAAATTGTCGACCTGGCTGTTGGCGATAAAATAGAAATCATTTCCGCGGATGGCTCCAGTCGTGGGGAGCGTGGTAAATGCGGAGCGATTCTCAAGAACGACCGTTTGAGTCGCGCGCGCGCCGTCTTTCGACAGGCGGAATGCAACGATACGCGGCGATCCAATTCCATTCTGCACCGCAATCAGGCTGCCTTTGTGCCAGTAAAGCCCGTCGATTCCCGCTAGAGTATTGCGCGGACCGGGATTCACATCGCTGCTGTTACCGTTGCCGAGGTCTACACGCACAACGCCGAGGTCATCCGCTACGAACAACTGGTGATCGTCCTCGGCCAGCGCAATGCCATTTGGACCTGACAGCCAGCGGTGAACGGGCAATGGCGTAAACGTGCGCGCGCCGCGGTCGAAGCGGAAGACATGATTGCTGACACTGTCCGTCAAAAGGACTTCACCGTTTTTCCGCAGCACCAGATCATTGAAACCATGCTTCCCTGAGTCTTGTGGCGCATAGCGTCCCAGCAATTTTCCGGAGTCGTCAAAGTGGAGGAGTTCAGTCCGCCCCGTGTCCTCCTCCCATGAATTGGCCCACACGGTGCCGTCGAGTGGATCGAGCCGGATCCCCAGCACAGGGAGGAGGTTGTCACGCCCCGCCGGCACGAAGTCTGAGACTCTTCCCTCCGCTGTGATCTTCACGATTTTTCGGCGATTGATACTACTCATGTAATAGAGATTCTGTCTCTCATCGTAAGCGAGCCCTTCAGGCACCAAGTCTTTTTCTTCGGTAACAAACGCCAGGCGCGCTTGAGCGACCGCCGGAAAATCTCGATGGACGTTCTCCACTAGATCGTCGAATTCCTTCGATCCCTTCAGAACTCTTAAATTTGGACTGCCTGCAGGGTCGAAGCCCTCACGCTGGGCCAAACATTCCTTGAGCAACTGCAATGCCTCGCGCGTTTCCCCTAAGTGTTGTTTCGAGGTCGATAGAAAATAGAGGCCTGCTCCCCGATCGGTAAGTTGCGGCAGCATTTTTTCAACGGTTGCAATCTGATCGCGAACATCCGCGGCGTCGGCAGGCTCTGCCAGCATTCCTTTCACCTGTTCCTTTTCTTTTTCTTGGGAACGGACGGCGACCGGGAAGGCCAGAAACCCTGCCAACAAGAAGAGTGAATACGAATGTGTAAGAAGACGCCGCAACCAAATCACCTCGTTCGATTAGACGCTGGATTTCTGAAGAGTCTACCCTCTAGACGAGAGCTGCTTCGGCTGTCTCATACGGCGGAGTAGAGGGCGGAATGGAAGACCGCGTTTCCAGATGTTTTGCGCGAAGATGGCGCTGCACACGGCGACCCCAGCCCCTGACGAACGAAAAGTTCAGTGCTCCGCTAATGGCCGAGCTCGCCAGCGGAATCAACCGGCCAACCCATTTTTCCGCCGCCTCGGCTCCCATCTTTGCAGCAAAGCGTCCGGCAATGCGCGGTGCCAGTTTTTCGAGTATCTGTTTTTCGGCCAGATCCTTGCCGTAATCGATGCCAGAGGCGGCTGCCGCAGCTTTCCACATTTCAATTCGCTGATCACGGCCGTGAGCTTCAAATCCATAAAGGAGCGAGAGGCGCTGAATGAGCCGCAAGGTAATCACCGTGAGCAAACTGGCGTCCGGCAAGAAAGTGATCATGCCTCCCAAGCCGAATCCCGCACCTTCGGCCATCGCCAAACGTTCGGCATCGCGAATTAGTGACTGGGCAATCGCGTCCAAGCGCTCGGTGGGGACGTCTTTCATCCGCCGAAAGTCCGGCACCCACAAACCGTGCTTGTTGGCGAGTTGGCGCCGGAAATCTTCCGGATCGATCTCGATGGAGCGCAGGCCTCGGAGCACACCAAAACGCAGAAAGCGGCCGAACGTGCGGCCTGCCAACGACCCTTTGACTGAGTTTTGTAACCCTGCCATGCCTACTAGCATCCTAAGGCGGTTAGAATCGCCTGGCAACCAACCAGTTGCACGGCCTGTTCCCTGGCCTCAAGGGCAAGCACTAGTGGAAAGGGGGGAGTTACCCGGAACGCGGCTAAAAAACGGCAGTCCTACTTGACGCCGACGCGGTTTTGGGTAAACTGCATTTTTCTCTATGGCCACGTTGCCACAATTCATTCCCTCCGAAGTCGTGCACGATCTCGACTTTCCGCAGCGTGAGGCGGCTTTCTTCTACGGGCTCTTCTTGCGCGGCCATTCGGCGGACAAACTGCGGCGAGACATTGAAGTGCCGGCGGTGGTGCTCGCCAAGTGGCATCGCGAAGCAGAACGTGATCCACAACTTCGCGATATTTTTACGCGCATGGTGGATTACCGCCGCCACGTACTGGCCATTTTCGATACCCTGGTTGGTTCAGACACGCAACCGCAGCGCGTTCAGTAAGCCGTCCTTTTCCCTCAGTGAGATTCCCCTGTACTTTAGTTCAGGCCAAAAACTGTCAGGCAACCAAATGAAACTCCTGCTTATCTAACCGATTTCGGGGGCCAAGTGTCACAAAATGAAGGGGATTCCTTTCATTGACGGGGGACTTTTCTGAGGTTAGAATCACAACGTCCTAGAGCTTGAGGTGTCTTCATGTTAAGGGTAGTTCGGACCCTGTTCGTTTCTATTTTCTCGATTGCTATCGCTGTTCCACCGATTTCTGCCCAACAGGGACAGGATCCGGGTGCTCCTCCGGCACCCGCGAAGATGGACAAAGAAGCAAAGCGCAAAATGAAGAAGACGCTGAAGGAGTTGGATAGCTCCTATCGGCAATGGCTGAACGAAGACGTCACGTACATTATTTCTCCCGAAGAACGCAACGCGTTCCTCCAGCTCGATACCAACGAAGAGCGCGAACAGTTCATCGAGCAGTTCTGGCTAAGGCGCAGCAGCAACCCTGACTTGCCGGAGAACGATTTTAAAGAAGAGCATTATCGCCGCATTGCCTACGCCAACGAGCACTATGCTTCCGGCATCCCTGGATGGAAGACCGACCGCGGACGTATGTACATCATGTGGGGGCCGGCGGATGAAGTCGAATCGCACCCGACGGGCGGCACATACGACCGGCCGATGGACGAGGGCGGCGGTTCGACCAGCACCTACCCCTGGGAGACGTGGCGGTGGCGCTACCTGGAGGGAATCGGGGAAAACGTCATCTTAGAATTCGTTGATCCCAGCGGTTCGGGCGAATATCACCTGACCATGGACCCCTCGGAAAAAGACGCGCTGCTGCACGTGCCTGGCGCGGGGTTGAGCTTGATGGAATCCATGGGCATGGCGTCGAAGGCCGACCGCTTTACACGCTCGGACGGAACCAATATGCCGACGACGATGGGCGGAACTCCTTCCAGCATGAATGAATTCACCCGGCTAGAACTCTACGCCAAGGTGAATAAGCCACCCGAGGTGAAGTTCAAGGATCTCGAGGCGGTGGTAACCTCGCGCATCATCCGCGATCAAGTGCATTTCAACTGGCGGACCGATTATCTGAAAGTGACGAATGACACCGTTCTGGTGCCGGTCACCGTGCAGGTGCCCAATAGCCAGCTCTCTTTTCAAGCCAAAGAAGGAATTCATACCGCGGTCATAAACATTTTCGGGCGGGTGAGCACCCTGACCGGCCGCGTCGTGCAAACCTTTGAAGATTCCGTCACGCGGGATTTTCCGGATTCGCTGTACCAGCAATCGCTGAAACTTCAGTCCATTTATCAGAAGGCTGTTCCGCTGCGCCCCGGCCTGTACCGCCTGGATCTGGTGCTCAAAGATGTGCAGAGCGGAAATGTGGGCGTGGTGAACTCGCGCCTGCAGGTGCCGCGTTACGAAGACGACAAACTGGAAGCGAGTTCCCTTATTCTTGCCGATCAAATCGAACATGTGCCGGCGAAACAAATCGGGGCGGGACAATTTGTACTGGGTTCTTCGAAAGTCCGGCCGCGGCTGCAGGGCGATTTCACGACTGCCGACAGGCTCGGCATCTACATGCAGGTGTACAACCTGAAACCCGATGACAAGTCACATAAGTCCAGCGCGACATTCGAGTACACCGTCAAAAAAGGCAAAGATCAAGTCATGCAGTTCAAGGAAACGTCCGAGGAAATGAAACAGACGGGCGATCAAGTAACGATCGAGCGCCTGCTGCCTCTGGCAACGCTGGCACCGGGCAAGTACAGCCTGGAAGTGAATGCCACGGATACGCTTTCGAAACAGACTATTTCGCGTACGGCGGACTTTACGGTGCGAGCGCCGGTGGAAATCAAAGCCGCAGCGGTTGCTTCACCGGGGAGGTAAAAAAGTGAAACAGGAACGGCTCCGAACCCTGGGAGCCCTGGTCCTGACCGTCTTGGTTTCGCCCTTTGCGGCGATTCCGGCGGCCGCGCAAGCGAAGCCTGTCCCGGGCAAGCTTGCGGGAGTGGTGCGCGATGCTGCGGGAGTACCGCAGATGGGCGCGAGCGTGGAGTTGATCTCTGAAGCGGTCGGAGTGACTTCCGGCCGCGGGTTGTTGACGAATACGCAAGGCATGTTCCGAGGCGACAAACTGGCCCCGGGTTTTTACAGCGTGCGCGTGACTCTCGCCGGTTTTCTTCCAACACTTGAAAAGCACATCCAAGTCACTTCGAATCTGACCACTGTCGTCCGCATCGAACTGGAATCCATGTTTGCGTCGCTGGATCAGTTGCGGCGCATGCCGGCGAGCAGCACTGCGGAAGTGGACGATTGGAAGTGGGTGCTGCGGTCAGCTTCGGCGATGCGCCCGGTTCTGGAGTGGGTGGATAGCGATACGCTAAGCGCTTCTACGCTCGCTGGCGAGGCCGGCGCACTCCGCGTACCTAAAATGCGGATGGAATTCACGGACGGCGCGCGGCGCCCGGGTTCCGCCTCCAGCATTGCCTCCTCCCCTGCCACGGCTGTGGCCTACGACCAGAAGCTGGGCGGTGCGGGCCGAATGATCTTTGCAGGGCAGGTAAGCTACGACTCCGATACTCCCGCAGGCGGCATTGCGAGTGTATGGTTGCCGACGGGAACGCTTGGCGCTGGGCCGCACACCGCGCTCGTTCTGCGGGAAGCTAAACTTGGACCGATCGGACCTACTTTTAGAGGTGTTCGCTTTGATCAAGGTGGCGCACTGGCTCTCGGCGATCGAACAGAACTGCGCTATGGTACCGAGTATGTTCTCGTGGGACTTGGAGCAGCAGCTTCCTCGGTTCGGCCGCGTGGAGAGTTGGACGTGCGTGTCACTGACGATTGGAGCACGGCCTTTATTTTCGCGGCAATGCCTAACGGGCGTGGCCCGCTGGAAGCGAATTACGATCAGCCTGGTGGGGCGCTTGGAGCAGCACTGAATGAACTGGACGCCTTTCCGGCGCTGCTCTGGCGTCAAGGCCATCCCGTGCTGCAAAATGGAATTCACGAAGAGATTTCGGCGGAGCGAAAGATCGGCACGCGCGGCAAGCTCCAATTCGCCGGATTCCATGATGACAATAGCCACGTGGCCGTGTTTGGCCGTGGCAGCGAATTGCCTACTGCTGATTATTTCCAGGATAGTCTGTCGGCGAGCTTTGCCTATGACGGCGGTTCGTCAAGCAGTTGGGGATCTCGCGTGGCGCTTCGCGAAAAACTCGGTGGCGATGTGGAATTCACTGCTGTTTATTCATTTGGCGGAGCTTTGGTGCCTTCCGACGACGCGGAGGGTCTGCTTCGTGATGCTCTTCGTACCGCACAGCGTCATTCAGTTGGAGCGGGAATTGCCGGCAAATTGCCGCGCCTGAATACGAAAGTCCAGGCGGGCTATAAATGGATAAACGGTGTCACCGTTTCCTCTGTGGATAGCTATGGCGAGTCAGTGTTTCAAATGGATCCGTATTTTCACCTGATGGTCCGCCAGCCGCTTCCGAAATTTGCGTTGGGGCGATGGGAAGCCATCGCCGATTGCAACAATCTGCTGGCCCAGGGCTACGTGTCCACGAATAGCAGAGATGGCCGGGTTGTTCTGGTACCTGCCTTTCGGACCTTCCGAGGTGGGCTGAGCGTTCAGTTCTAGGAAATTATTGGCTTTTGAAAGCTGTATTTGTCCTTCCAGAAACCGGATGATAGGGGAAGCCCCAGCCTACCTTTATCGTAACGTGTTGAATATAAACAGGTTCTACGGATGACCTTCTACCAAACAATGGACATTGGGTTGCACTTGGTTTCAAGGAAAGGCGTGTAGTTCTGCCCAATCGAGTCATGCGGCAAAACCTGCGAGTCAGCCTTGGGGCCGTCGTGCTGGCGCTTACCACGCTGGCGGCGGTCATTTTTGCCCTGATCAATTTCGACCAGCGCAGCCGTTTTGAGGTGGTGTATGACGGCGTGGCTTGGCTCGACACCGATCACGGCATTCAGGCTAGCCGGATATCCCCCAACTCACCCGCTACTCACGCGGGCATTCATCCAGGGGACATTCTGCTGGCGGTCAACAGCGCTCCGGTCAAACGGGCCGCGGAAGTTGCCAAGCGGTTGGACCGCGCCGGGCTCTGGAGCCAGGTCCACTACAAACTCTCCCGTGGTGGCGAAGAATTTGAAACTCCGCTGCTCACCGCGCCCGCCGAAAAGCCCATCGCGACTGAAAATTATCTACGCACCGTCGGCCTGCTCTACCTGTTCATTGGCTTATTCATTTTCATTCGCCGCTGGAACGCGCCACGGGCCGTGCACTTTTACGTCTTTTGCCTGGTGTCGTTCGTTCTCTGGTCCTTCCATTTCAGCGGAAAACTGGACACCTTTGACTGGGAGGTTTACTGGTCGGAAGTTGTGGCGCGCCTGCTGGCGCCAGCTTTGCTTCTCCATTTCGCCCTGGTATTTCCGGGGCGGACTGAAACCACCGCTCGCTCGTCTTCGAAATTGCTGGCGGTCTATCTTCCGCCGCTTGCCCTGCTGTTCATTCACCTGAATACCGCGCTCAACTCTCTTGGCTGGGTGCCCTGGCTGGCCTCCTATGTATTGCTCACCAAAATTGAATTTGGTTTTCTCGCCCTTTGCTTCCTGGTTGCAGGACTCGTTTTCTACCGGAGCTATCGCGAAGCGCCTTCTGGAGTACTCCGCCAACAATTGAAATGGCTAACTGGTGGAACCTTGGCCGGCAGTCTGCCCGTTTCGTTGCTGTACATCGCGCCCATGGTTTTCGGCGTCGCGATTCGCCCGTGGATGCAGCTTTCCGTGTTAAGTCTGGTGCTGATCCCGTTGTGTTTTGGCTACGCCATTATCCGCTACCGTTTGATGGACGTAGACGTCATCTTCAAGCGTGGCTTGGCGTACACGGCGGCGACTGCCGCGGTTGCCACGATCTATTTTGCTCTCGTCGCGCTCATCACATATATCTTCCATGCTCAGACGACTGGCCCCGTGGGCGGGATGATCGCTATTGTCATAGCCGCATTCTTGTTCCAACCCTTCCGCGAAAGAATTCAAGCGCGTCTCGATCGGTTCTTCTATCGCGATCGCCTCGATTACCGCCGCACGCTCATCGAATTCGGCCGCACCCTGACGAACGAAGTGCGCTTTGACCCCATGCTGGGCTCGGTCATGGACCGGATTTCCCAAACGTTGTTGGTCGATCGCCTCGCGATCTTCGTGGAAAATGCCATGCAGCCCGGCCAAATGCGCATTGCCCGTTCCATGGGTGTGCGGCTGTCCGAGTCTCTGGATCTCAGTTTCCTCGAGCCGGCCCGGCCCGAGTTTACCCGCGGGGCCCTCTTCTTCGAGTCGCCCCGTGCGGCAAGAGACGTCAGCGATTCCGTGCGGCGCACGCTAGAGCAGTTGGACCTCAATTATTTCGTCCCCTGCCGAATCCGCGAGCATACCGTTGCAGTACTTGGTCTTGGCAAGACAGTAGATGGCGATTTTCTGTCGAGCGATGACGTCGAGCTGGTTGAGACGATTGCAGGCTACGTTGCAGTCGCCCTGGACAACGCCCAACTCTACAGCTCGCTGGAGCAAAAAGCGCTGGAAATCGCCCGCCTCAAGGACTTCAGCGAAAACATCGTCGAATCGTTAAACGTTGGTGTGCTTTCCGTGGACCTCGAAGGCATCGTCGAATCCTGGAACACGCGCATGGAACAACTTTTTGGAGTAGCGCGCCAGGATGCGGTTGGCCGCCAGCTGAACTCGCTATTGCCGGAAGAACTGGCGCGCGAAATCGCTGCGCGAGGTGACCAGGAACAAATCACTGGCATCTATAAGCAGAGACTCCACCACCAGGGCAAATTGTTGACCTTGAACGTATCCATCACTCCGCTGGTAAGCAAATCGAATGAGCGCATTGGCCGGCTTCTGCTCTTCGACGACGTGACGCAACGCGAGCGCATGGAAGAGCAGATGTCGCAGACCGAGAAGCTGACCTCGCTGGGACTTCTCGCGGCGGGTGTCGCCCACGAAGTGAATACACCCCTCGCGGTAATCTCCAACTACATTCAGATGCTGGCGAAGCAGATGCCGGAAGGGGATCCGCGACAGTCCATCATTGACAAAATCGTCAAACAGACTTTCCGGGCCAGCGAAATTGTCAACAATCTGCTCAATTTTTCGCGAACCGGCGCGGCGGAGGCGGCGGATATTGATGTAAACCGCGTGGTAGAAGAGACCTTGTCGCTTGTGGCTCACCCCTTGAAAACTTCTCGTATCCAAGTGGTGATGCAACTCGGGGATCCGCTACCGGCTGTTCGCGGATCAGCGAACAAGCTGCAACAGGTCTTCCTGAATCTTTTCTTGAACGCGCGCGACGCCATGCCCACCGGTGGAATGCTCGAAGTCCGCACGGGCGCGCACAATGGCAGCGTCGAAATTGAAGTAGCGGATACTGGCGCCGGCATCGCCCGCGAACACATCCATCGGATTTTTGATCCGTTCTTCACCACCAAGGCCAGTGGCCGCGGCACAGGGCTGGGCCTTTCGGTGAGTTACGGCATCATCAAGGAACATGCAGGAAAAATTGATGTACGCTCAACGCCGGGTAAAGGCACTTCCTTCCACGTTGAGTTCCCGGCAGTACGGAAAGCGGTCCATGTCTAAGGGTTCGATCCTAGTCGTTGACGACGAATCAGAAATCCGCGAAGGCCTGGAACTCCTGTTGAAAGGGGAGGGCTACGGCGTTTCCAGCGCGGAAACCGGTGAATCCGGGCTCGAGAAATTAGAGCAGCATCCTTACGATCTTCTGCTGCTCGACGTGAGCTTGCCAGACCGCAATGGATTGGACATGCTCAAAGAGATTCACCGCCGTGACCCTCAGCTTTCCGTTGTCTTGATCACTGCTTACGGTTCGATCGAAATGGCTCGCGCCGCTTTTAAAAATGGCGCGATGGACTACATTACCAAGCCATGGTCCAACGATGAATTGCTAGCCCAGGTGGCGCAGGCCGTCGAATCGCGCCGGTTGCGTGATGAAAACGTCCAGCTCAAGCGCGCCTTGAAGCAGCGCTTCAATTTCCCCAATATCGTCGGCAAGAGCGACAAGATGCAGGTGCTTCTGAACCTGGTCACGCAGGTCGCACCGTCGCGTTCCACCATTCTTATCAGCGGAGAAAGCGGCACAGGTAAGGAACTTATCGCCAAGGCAATCCACTCGGCCTCTACGCGCGCGGACAAGGCCTTTGTGCCCGTAAACACAGGATCGATCCCCGTGGATCTGCTGGAGTCCCAGCTTTTCGGCCATGTGAAAGGCGCCTTCACCAGCGCGGTGGCCTCCAAGAAGGGCCTTTTCGAAGTGGCCGATCAAGGCACCATTTTCTTCGATGAAATCGCCACCATCAGCCCGGAAACGCAAGCCAAGCTTCTGCGCGTGATTCAGGAGCGCGAATTCATGCGCCTGGGGGGCACGGAGCAGCTCAAAGTCGATGTGCGCATCGTCGCCGCTTCCAACGTCGAACTCCTGACGCTGGTGCGCGAGGGTCGCTTCCGCGAGGATTTGTACCACCGCTTGAACGTCATCCATCTGCAGATTCCGCCGCTGCGCGAGCGCCGGGAAGACGTTCCCCTTTTGCTGGCACACTTTCTTGACCGGTATTGCCAGGAAAACGCCAAGCCTCTGCGCCAATTCACGCCCGCGGCGATGAAGCTGATGATGGATTACGACTGGCCTGGAAACGTGCGCGAACTGGAAAACGTCGTCGAGCGCGCGGTCGTCCTCTCCACCCAGGAGCGCGTGGACGCGGACCTCCTTCCGGAAAGCATTCGCAGCAAGGAAATCGTGCGCGGCGTGCGTTTACAGCTCTCGGAGTTTTTGCCGCCGCTTCCCGGCGAACCAGGCTCGCGTTCTTCAGCGGATAATCCGCAGCCATCCTTGTTTCAGATCATGGATGAGATCGAGCGCCGCATCATTATCGATATGCTGGAGCGCACCGGCTGGAACCAAACCGATGCCGCCGAACGTTTTCTGATTCCGCTTTCCACGCTCAACCAGAAAATCAAGCGCCTTGGAATTGATGTCCGCCGCCGCGGCCGCGGTGACGACGGTTTGTCGGCCGCGATAGGTAAATAGCACCCAGGGCGCAGCAAGCAATCCCGTTCCATATCCCGCGAAATATTCTTTCCCATCGTCTACACTAACCGCGGACCTTTATGGCCGCGCCGATATCCTCTACGCAATCGTCACATACTGCTTCGTTGGGGAACGAATGGTCCGCGCTGCTCGAGTGCGCTTCTCCCGCGCGCGACCCGCGCCAGCTCGGGGACTTGCTTCGGTCTGTGGATTGGGACCGGTTGCTCGCCCTCGCTGAAGATCACGGAGTGGAGGGGCACCTCGCATCCTCTATCCATGAGGTCGAAGGACAGTTGGTCCCGGCCGAAGTCAGACAAAGACTTGCTGATCGGCAACGTGCACAGACTTTTTTCACGCTGCGACTGAATGCCGAGCTGTTTCGCGTCTTGGAACAATTCAGCGCGAATGGAATTGGCGCCGTGGCCATCAAAGGGCCTGTCTTAGCGGTGCAAGCCTACGGCGATCCGGCGATGCGCAGCTACGGCGATTTGGACTTGCTGGTTCGTCAGCGGGAAATTCGTCGCGCTTCGGAATTGATGATCGCCCGAGGATTTGCCGCGGCAGTCTCGCTCAGCGCCATCGACGCCGGAAAAATCCCCGGCCAATATCTCTTTTCCAAGCCAGATTCCAGGCTTCTCGTTGAACTGCACAACGATTTGACGCTGCGCTATTTCCCCCGCCGGCTGCCGCTTGAGGATTTCTTCGCTCGGCAAATACGCGTGCGCGTCGATGCCCACGACGTTCCCGCTCTTTCGGTGGAAGACGAGCTTGTGCTGATTTGCATCCACGGGGCCAAGCACTTTTGGGAGCGGTTGATGTGGGTTGCGGATGTGGCGGCGCTGGTCTCACGCCAAAGGGACATCGATTGGGAACGCGTTGCGGATTCATCGCGAGCAGTAGGGGCCGAACACATGCTGCATACAGGCCTGCGCCTGGCCTCCGATCTGCTCAAGGCGCGACTACCCAGCAAAGTTCGCGACGCGGTGCAAGCCGATGGGATTGCTGCCCGGCTCTCGGAACAATGTGCCAAGTGGATGCCCACTGCCGGCAATACTCCAGGTCTTTTCGTGCGCGCCGCATTTCGTTTGCGCATGCGCGGCGGTCTGCTCTCCGCCCCTGCCTATTTACTTAGGCTTTCTTTTTCGCCCACCGAGGAAGACTGGAAAAACGACGGGGCAGGGAGTGCGATCAAGTTTCTCGATGTGGTTCGCCGTCCGTTTCGTCTCGCACGCAAATATGGGCGCGACAATAAGGACTAATCCCCGAAGTTCCCTCTTTGCTGCAAACGAAATCCTTTGTCAGGCTCACAAAAAAGCGCGCGATGTCTCCATCGCGCGCGCTTTCGAATTGAGATTCTGGTGGATCAGTTGACTGAGATTTGCACCTGAACGTTATGCGTCAGAGCGCCGGAAGTGCCTGTGATGGTCAAAGTTGCAGGGCCCTTCGGCGTACTCTGGTGCTTGATTCCATTGCATCCTGTGAGCGCGATGAGCATTAGCGCAGCCGTCGCCATTGCCAGACGCAAGCGGGGTTGCCGCGCCCACACGAGAGAGAGCAGCAGCATTAGCGCCAAAACCAGCGGCACGAGCTGCTGTGGCGGTGCGGTTGGAGTTGGCATTCCCAATGGTGGAGGAATAAGTGCCGTCGTCGTCATTGAGACTTGTGCTTGAATTGTCGAGGGCGGCGCTACCGGCGGCGTGACCGGCGAAGTAACCGTGCACACGGCCAACGCCGGCGCACCCGTGCAGGCCAGAGCCACAGGTGAATTGAATCCTCCGGTTCCCGTCACAGTCACGCTGAAGTTGAGGGTTTGCCCCAGCGTCACGTTTTGTGCGGACGTCGGCCCGGTCAATCCAAAATCCGGCGTGCCCGTGCCGGTTCCGGTCAAAGGAACCACCTGCGGGCTGCCGGTGGCGTTGTCTGTAATCGTGAGGTTTCCGGCCCGAGCGCCCAATGCAGTCGGTGTAAACGTCACATTGATCGTGCAATTTGCTCCCGCGGCCAAAGTCGCAGGGCTAATCGGGCAAGCAGCGGCGCCCGCGCTCGTTGCGGCAAAATCGCCTGAGGCGGCGATCGAGGTGATTGTCAGAGCGGCTGTTCCTGTATTCGTGAGCGTCACGGGCTTTGCGGCGCTCGTTGTGGTCAGCGCCTGGTTACCAAATGCTAGGCTCGTCGGCGCGAGTCCGACTCCAGGCGCGGCCGCCGCCGTTCCTGTCCCGGTCAAAGGAACGGTATGCGGGCTACCGGTGGCGTTGTCCGTAATCGTAAGGTTTCCGGCGCGAGCGCCCAGCGCAGTCGGAGTAAACGTCACGTTGATCGTGCAATTTGCTCCTGCCGCCAAAGTGGCCGGGCTAATCGGGCAAGCAGTGGCGCCCGTGCTCGTTGCGGCAAAATCGCCCGAGGCGGCAATCGAATTGATCGTCAAAGCGCCCGTGCCGGTGTTCGTAAGCGTCACGGGCATGGCGGCGCTCGTAGTGCTCACCGCTTGATTGCCAAACGCCAAGCTCGTAGGCGCAAGCCCGACTCCCGGAAGGGCTGTATTCGTGCCCTTGCCCGTCAGACTGTAGACTTGCGGACTCGTGCTATCCGCGTCCGTGATCGTCAGGGTAGCCACTTCGGAGGGTGGCGCAACGACAGTAGGCGTAAACTTCACACTCACAACGCAAGGAGTCCCCACCACGATATTGGGAGAACATCCGGCCGTTGAAATCGAATAGTCCGCGGCATTCGTCCCGCTCAGCGCGGCGCTGGTAAACGCAATATTGCCATTCGTGTTATTCGTTAGCGTCACGGTCTGTGCCGCGCTGGTGCTGCCAATCTGAATGGTACCGAAGTCGAGGGTCGTCCCAACTGCGGGGATGATGCCCAGCGTGGGGATGAGCGTTAGCTTCGCCACGTACGCATCACTGCCCGTGCCGTTTAGTCCTGAGTGGAGCGGCGCCACTGGTGTTCCCGCGATCGGGAGATCTGTCGAGAAAGTTTGGCCGGCGATATAGACATTTGGCGGATTAGAGGAATCCAGAGCTATGCCATCTGCCGTGTCGAGGTGCTGGTTGTTGGTATCGCCACTTCCGCCAAAGTAGGTGGAATAGAGCAGTGTGGTGAGGCTGGGGTTTAACTGGGACACGAAGCCATTTCCGAATGCGCCTGCCGCCAAATTGGTCTGAAAGGCGCCCGCCGATACCGGGAAGTTAGTCGAAGACGTGGCGCCTGCAACGTAGGCGTTCCCTTGGGCGTCTGCTTGAATGCCGCGCGGATCGTCGCCGCCCGTGCCGCCTAGGAAGGTCGAATGTGTAAGAGAATTTGCGGCAGGCTGGGCAGGATCAATAAGGCTGACAAAGCCCACTCCTGCTGCATTCCCAGTAGTCTGGAAGGCGCCAGCAGAAACGGGAAAATTTAGCGAACTCGTGTTCCCCGCCAAATACGCCACATTGTTTGGACCCAAGCCGATGGCGTTTCCGAAGTCGGGCCCCGTGCCTCCCAAGTAGGTCAAATAGAGAAGCGACGGAAGAGCCAGTTTCGTGGTGTCGATTTGGCAGAAGAACGCGACGTCGCTTGTATTGCCGGCGGGATACGTGAGGAATTCGCCGTTAGCTGTCCCAAGAGTATTGAAATCTGTCGAGGAAGTCGAGCCTGCCAAATACGCCTTCCCAGATGAGTCTATAGCCACCCCAAGAGCCGCATCGCCTACGCCGAGGCCGTTCGCACTACCGGAATTGACACCGTTTCCGCCAAGATACGTTGAATAAATTAACGAAGCGGCTCCGGACTTTGTTGTATCAATTTTTGTCAGGAAGGCGTTGCCCTGGACATTATTGAGTGTGGTCTGGAAACCGTTAACCACGGGAAAGTCCGCAAGCGTGTTACCGGGAGTGGAGTCCGTAAGACCGACCACGTAAGCGACCCCGTTCACATCAGCAGCAACCGCCAGTCCTAAGTCGCTGGTCCCGCCGGTCCCGTTGGTGCCACCGATAAAGGTGGAGTAGACAAAAGAATTCGCCCCTGTGGTTTGCGTAGGATCGAATTTCACAAGGAAGCTAGTTCCGACGCCGGTAACTCCCGCATTATTCCCGGTTTTAAAACCAGTGACAGTGGAATTCGTCGGAAAATCCGCGGAAAGAGTCTGGCCAGTCACATAAACCGCTTTGCCCGTAGGGTCCGCGGCGACGCCGAATGCCGTCTCTCCTGGGGTGGTTGCTCCGGCAATATAGGAAGAGTAGAGCAGAGTTGTCCCAGCGGGGTTGAGCTCCGCGACGAACGCAGCAGTTGCAGGGCTTATATTGGTTGCTAATGGTTGTTGAGTAAAACCATTGGAAGTTGTTGGAAAGTCCGTCGAGGAAGAGATTCCAGCAATAAACGCATCGCCGTTGGCATCCAGGGCGATCCCTGTGGCGTTATCATTCGACGTGCCACCGACGTAGGTCGAATAATTGAGCACCGGATCCAGAACCAATTGCTGACTTCGATCATAGCGGGGAACCGAAAACGTGACTCGGTGATTCTTTGAGATGGCGTAGCTCCCAGCCACCTCGCGGCGTTCACCCTTCACTTGTTGATAGATGACCGGTTTTTGCAGTTCAACTTCTCCACCCGGGACGCTCACTATCACATCGCCATGAGAGTTGATGTGCATTTTCCGAGCACCATTCAAATTAAGAGCGATAGCTCCGGGGTTGGCTCCGGGAGCGACGACGAAGTCGTATTCGAGGCGGCCTCTGTTACCGTAGAAAATCAGATCGACACCGGGGTAGATTCCAACGTATTTCACCTTCGCGTAGGTGTGTATGTCGGTGTGCCACTTCTTGGGGTCGTTGCCAATGAAGTAGTTGACCCTTCCTGGTAGCGGATCGGTTCCCGCGATTTCAGGTTTCGCATTGGCACCCTCCAACTGCAGACGGAGGATCGCCGTCTGGCCCATCGGGCGTGCATTCCGGCGCGCCTCGCGCAGGGCTCGAAGAGTGGCGAAACGGTGGCGCGGCGAGAAATCAAGGTGGTCAGAGGGGCGCAAAGCCACCACCGCTTCCTGGGGCGTCAAGAAGAGGTCGAATCCGCTGCTGTGCGAGACGTAACGGACCTCCGTCGCGGTCTGCCCCCGGTTCTCCTCAAAGCTCAGAGGTAATTTGCCGTAGGCCTCCATCCACCTGGGATTCTCATTTGCTTGAGCAAGGCGCCCCGTTTTGCCCGTTACAGTCGGCGAAGCAGTCCCTCGACTCTGAACTGAATGCTTCCCTACATGTTGAGTCGCAAAAACCATCGAGAGACTTCCGACAAGCGCCAACACGCTGATCGACGCAGGAACCTTCGCCCAAGAACCCCAGGTCTTCATGGTGCCAGTCCTCCTAAATCCTCGTGATTTTCTTCAAGCACGCTGCTCAGAAACACACCCACACCATCCACACATCGCTCAACCAGTTCCCAATCGGAACTGAGCGCAAGCATTCGAGTCACAAATTTGTGGGGAGACCTTGAAGAGGGAGAGCGCATGGCGCATGCAGCTAACATAGTGCCACAAGTCTTGTGAGCCCAATCCAAAACGGGAATAACCACTGTATCGTATCAGATAATTCTTAGGCTGCGACTCAGGATCTTTGCACAGCGGTCGTTCGGCATCAGGGGCGGGCAGATTGCGGGAGTTCCAACGAGTCGAAGTCCCTGCGGATAACTTTACAGAGCTCCTCAAGCCGTCTTGCATCTTCGTTGGGACAGACCCGACGGACCGGTACCGATGCTACCAATCGGCCGAGAATTGCAAATTCTCTTGCACGCAGTTCCCGATCGAGAATTTTGTTCGCATAAGTATCGGCTACCAGTGCGAGAAGAGCTTTTTGGGGCTTCATGGGCTCTATGTAAGGTGCTGGATCAGGACGGCGCTCGCCCAGAACATAAATCGCGCCAAGCCGTAGCGAACGGTTCTCGAAGCGTGTCCCTTGCTGCCCAAGGTCTAGACGGCGTTTGTCCCAATCCGGGATGAAACGCGGGAACCCTTCCACCGAGCCGTACAACACTTGCACTGAATCTGGCCAAAGGCACAGATAGGGATAAGCAGGCTGCACATAGAAATCCCCCTGCCGTTCTTCGAGCGGCACAATGTCATCCGATAGGACTCTGTACCCTTGTCGTGCAAAGGCCGCCGCCGTGGTCGACTTCCCTGCACCCGTAGAGCCGACAAATGCCACACTATGATCTCCGAACGACACCGCACTGGCGTGCAGACAAGTGACTCCCCGGAGTCGCAACACAAGTCCAAGAACAGGTCCAAGCAGATAGGAAGCGGTATTCTCCAAAGAGGAAGTATCTGGCCAGGTGGCCCAAACATTCTCTCGTTTGCGATCCAGCCAGAACTTTGTTCCATCTTCATAGGCGAGCCGGACAAATTCGCCTCGCTCCACTTTCAAAATGCGTAGCGCGGGCTCGCCAGCTGAATTGGTCTCGCTGCTCACGTAGATCAGTTCCTCGGAGCCTGGTGGATTCTCTTGCGCGGACTGCTGTGGGATTCCTAAGTGCAACTCAATATCAGTAGGACCTTTTGATGAATTTGTGGGAATCACTCCAGGCAGGGGCAGGTTGGAACTGAAGGAATGGCCGAAAAAAGAATACCTAAATTTCAAATTATGTTTACTTCCGTAACCGGAGCCGCCAGAAATCATGGGGTCTAGAGGTGACTGTGCTTGTGGCCGAGTCTTGTTCCTCCATCCAACTGCCCCCTAGTCCCCACACTTTGGGTGAGCTCTCGCACCGTCCCGTAAACGGTCAATGTCGGTTTTGAATATGGCTTCTTCGTTTCCCGTTTAACGGGCTTATCCATTGCTAGCCTCCGCTTGCAAGTTATACCGAACTCCCATCGCTGACTGCAACCAAATGTTTAGGCAGTAGGGCCGAAGGCTGCTGCTGACCTCCTCCGGGTTCATCTTAACATGCGGGGCGACAATCGCGGCGGGCTCGATGAATCGATCAGAATATTTACTCCAGTGAATATTCGCCAATCGTTTAACACCGCTTATTTTCAGTTGCGCCGAGACCGGGTCGCCCTGCAGAGGCGTTTTCGGTCGCATCCGAATCTGTTCGGGAATTCGGCTGGCCATGGCCTCACGCAGGAGCATCTTATGAAAGAACCATGGAAATGGCGGAAGGGCGAGCAAATAGTTCACGATCCGGAGGTCCAGGAAGGGGTAGCGTACCTCCAGGGGCTCGCGAATTACGCCGGCATTCTCCAGTTCAAACATGTAACTCCATTGCGGCAAGGAAAGAGAGGCGTGGCCTCGTGGATGAATGGGATGCTGCAGCGTCAGGTTGGAATGCACGCCCAATTCTCTCCATCTCGCACGAAGATCACTGCGTTTGGCAAAGTCCGCTTCCAGCCACGCTGGAAATGCCCGATACTCTGGATCCTGCCCCGCCAGTTTCAGCAGTCGCGCCCGGATACCTCGCCAGGGGAAGGGCCTAACCCACAGATAGTTAGCTATTTCGGTGAGAAGGCGCTGCCATTCTCCCCGCCGCCTCATGTCGTTCACGTAGGGCCACATTTGAAAGTCCATCAAATTGTCGGGGCCTTCGCCTGACAATAGAACACGGCATTCGGACGAAATGATGCGGCAGGACTCGAAGTATTTTACAAGAAACGGATCGTCAATCGGCTCCGGCCAACTCCAGTCAGGCCTGTCCCAGCCCTCAAAGAGTTCCACTTCATCCATCGGGAGGCGCCTAGATGGAATGCCCAGAAACTCCACCACCTGTCGGGCAAAATCGCCTTCGCGGTCGGGAATTAGTGACTCGTAGACGTACGTATAACCCCGAATCTTGGTGGCGCCGACGCTTTTCATCGACAGTTCCTTTGCCACTGCTGCCACAGACGAAGAGTCCAGCCCTCCACTTAGCAGGATTCCGACGTGCTCTGTGCGAAGCCGGTCCGCGACGGCGGTCTCCAAGATAGTCTGGAAGTGCTCGACGTACTCCGCGGGATCCTTGTAGCGAATTCGCCCGTCGGTAGGGGGCGTCCAGTAGCGCCGGATCTGGAGGCCGTTTCGTGAGATTGTCAGCGTGTGCGCGGGAGGTATGCGCCGTATATCGCGGAAAGTAGTTGTAGCGTTGTCGTAGTTCAGGCCGAAAAGCAAAAAATCACCGATCGCCGCATCGTTCAGTTCTGCCGAGATCTGCGGGTGCAAACGAACGCAATTCAAAGTATTGCTGAAAACGAAAAGATCTTCCCGTTGTGCGTAATAGAAGGGCTTGATTCCGAAATGATCGCGCGCACAAAAGAGTTGTTTGTTGCGCGCGTCCCAAACCGAGAATGAAAAATCGCCCTGCAAGTGCGCGACGCACGCTGCGCCCCATTCAGCATAGGCATGGAGAATCAACTCAGAGTCGGGAGCGTTCCCCCGGACCACGCGGCCAGCGCGCTGCAGCTTGCCGATCAATTGTTCCCGGCCGTCTAAACGCGCATCCGCGACAATCCAAAATCGTCCCTCCAGGCTCGCAGGCTGACGTTCGCCCAGCGATTCGCGCGTCGTCCTGAACATGGCATGACCGAGCCCGATGGAATTTTCCGCCCAGCACTCGCGGGAATCAGGCCCGCGGTAAGCGAGAAAATCGACGAGGGACTGGAGAAGCTTCCGCTCTATTGGCGCATCGTTTAGGTGGTAGATGCCGACGATGCCGCTCAATCAGTTCGCCTTTCTATGCAAGTGGCTGGCGCTTCAAATCGCAGACGTGGTTGGCCCAGGCAGCCTTCTTTTTTCGAAAGAATGGCATCCACATTTCGCCTTGCGCCTCGTCCTAAAGCGGGATTCTCCTACAACCAGGTTTCGATCTCTAAACGTTGCTTGGCTGGACCTCCATTGTACTTTCCGTTCCCTCGTGCGGCAACCAGACGGCGCCTCGCTTTTGGCTTGCAACTCCGAAACGGTCTAGGCACAGTACCGGGGAATGATTCTACGTCTCTCCAGCAACGCGCAGCGTGCGGTCCTTCTCGCCGCTGGTTGCGGCACCGGCCTATTCCTCTCCTATTTCAGCATCCGAACTGCCCTCGCCGCTCATTACGCTGGTTTGCAAACGGCCGGAGGCTATGAGCGCGCCACACAACTGGAGCCCGCTAACCCGCAAAACTGGTATCTCCTTGGCCGCTATTGGCAGTACAACCTCGAAGATCCCGACGCCGCGCGCGCCATTCGCTTCTATCTTTCGGCTCTGTCGTTGAATCCGGCATCGTCGGAAACCTGGCTGGATCTTGCCACCGCTTATGAATCAGAGGGCAGCCTAACTGCGGCGCGGGACGCCTTTCTGCACGCCCAGAGAGCCTACCCACTTTCGCCGGACGTGTCTTGGCGGTACGGCAATTTCTTGTTGCGGCAACGGGAACTCGAACCGGCCTTTGCCGAAATCCGGCACGCTGTCGAAGTTGATCCCGAGCGTGGCGCGGAAGCGTTCTCCCGTGCGCTGCGTGTCGAACCCAACATCGAAAAGATTCTGGATCGCATCCTCCCGCCGATTGGCGGTGTCTACGTGGATGTGATTTGGGACCAAATTACGGCCGGCCAAACCGACATCGCCCTCAAGGTATGGGACCGGCTCGTCGCCATTCATCCCCAGGTGCCGCTGCGGGATGTTTTCCCCCTTGTTCGCGCGTTGAAGACTGCCAAACGAATTACAGATGCCCACCGAGTCTGGGATCAGGCTGTCGTTGTTGCCGGCATGGCTGATCTTCAAGGCCCTCCAAGATCGGTCTTGTGGGATGGGGGCTTTGAGTCAGGAGTCACCGGAGGGGAATATTCCTGGCTCTTTCCAGAGGGCTTACGGAATTTGCAATTCAGCATCGATGCTCAGGAAAAGCATTCAGGAAATCATTCCCTACGGCTGACGTTTGACGGAAGGACCATTGTCACTTCCACGGACATCTGCCATTACGTTCCGGTCGAGCCCTCAGCCTCCTACCGTTTTTCGGCGTGGGTAAAGACGAGAGCCGTCACGACGGATCAAGGCGTCCGATTCCAGCTACACTCTCTCGGAACGCAAGACACTTCTGTGACGGTGACGCCCGACGTTCATGGCAGCGAGCCTTGGACGCGTCTCGAAATACCTTGGTCTGCAGGAAATGACGTACAGGAAGTCCAAGTATGCTTGATCCGTCTGCTCAGCGATCAGATCGAGAACAAAATTAAGGGGACAACCTGGGTGGACGACGTCGCACTGGTGCCGGAATCCGCGGAGCATTCCAAGCCATGAGGTTTTTCCGTTTTGGCATTTGCGCGCTGGTAGTGTTTGGAGTGGCAGCCCATGGAGGAGTCGAGGAGTGGGCGCGAGCTGTTTTTGAAACGGGCGCGGGCTTGCTCTTCCTGGCCTGGTCTATTTGGATCTTTTTCAAGCGCGAAGAGCAACTCGTTTTGTCGCCCCTCTTGCCACCGCTCGCGGCGCTTTTACTAGTTGTCTTAGGACAGTGGTTTTTCCGTTGGACTGCCTCTCCTTACAACACGCGAATCGAACTACTACTGCTCCTGGCCGACCTGCTCGTCCTTTTTCTCGCGGTTCAAGCCTTTCAATCTGTGAAAGACTGGCGCAGTTTCGTGTGGTTCGGAATGGGTTTCGGTTTCCTGGTCAGTATCTTCGCAATCCTTCAACACCTGACATCTAATGGAAAGCTCTACTGGATTCGCGAGATACGCTATGGAGGTATGCCCTTTGGGCCGTACGTCAACCGGAACCACTTCGCCGGATTTGTAGAGCTGGTTCTGCCGCTGGCACTTGTTCCCCTGGTCCTCGGCAAGGTCCGGGGGGAGCGCTGGCTCATTGTTGCATTTTTTGCAGTTCTTCCGATCGGTGCACTGTTCCTGTGTGCATCGCGGGGAGGTCTCGTGAGTTTCGGCGCTGAACTCGCGGTGCTAGCACTCGTGATGATTCGAGGTCGCGAGATGGGGAAGCAGTTGCTCCCGGTGGTAACCGTCCTGTTGGCCGCCTTGCTGCTGGTCGCTTGGCTTGGAGTCGGACAGATCCTCGGGCGCTTATCATCCGAACAGTTACTCGAAGTTTCTTCGGGGAAGCGTGCCTCCATGCGGAGAGATACTTGGCGGATCTTTCTGGACCACCCTTTCGTGGGCACGGGATTGGGCACGCTGCAAGTCGTCTATCCGCCCTATGAAACTCTCTACGACGGAAAGATCGTGAATCACACGCACAACGACTATCTGGAGGCTCTCGCAGAGACGGGTATTGTCGGTGGCCTTTGCTGTGCTTGGTTTGTCGGCGGCTTGCTCACTGACTCACTGAAGCGCTTGCGCCAACTCAACGTTTCTTTGGTCGGCGCCTTGCAACTCTCCGGTTTTGTGGCTTGCTGCGGCTTTCTCGTGCATAGCCTCGTCGATTTCAACCTCCACATTCCGGCAAACGCCCTTCTGTTCTTTCTGATGGCGCACCTGGCCACCTCGGAGATACAACAAGGCACCCCGTCATTAGTGCCCCAAAGTCGGCGGCATCGCAATCATTGAAATCACTGACTGTCTGGGAGGTTCTGCCTGTATAATCACCCATGGGGGTATCCATCTTCATGCAGCCAGGCAAACTGGGTGCGTTGGTGTGGGTTTTTGTTCCCACTGGCCTGCTAGTGTTACTGGCTCTGGCGCCTTGCAGTCGCGCTCAGCAGGCCGTTCTCGAGACGCCACAACAGGTCAATGACCGCCTACGTTCGATGTCCGCCTCGGCACGAGTGATGCAGAATGACTACATCATCGGCAACGGCGATCTGCTGGTCCTCGAAGTTTTCGATGTAAAAGAACTCAGCCGGGAAGTGCGCGTCAGCCAAACGGGGTCTATCGGTATCCCCCTAGTACCAGTCCGCTTGCATGTCGGAGGGTTGACGGAGGCTCAAACCGAACAAAAGATTGCGGAGGTGCTGGAGGCCAATGGTCTAGTCACTCATCCGCAAGTAAGCGTCAGCGTCAAAGAAAGAAAGAGCAAACCCATCACGGTTGTCGGAGCTGTTCTACACCCCATGGTGTATCAGGTGGATCGGCCCGTCAGCATTCTGGAAGTTCTCGCAGAAGCCGGCGGAATCGCCAATGATGCAGGCGACACCGTCATCGTGACGCGTCCATCCCAAGAGCCTTCGGCCGATTCGTCAGAACCTCCGGCAATCGATCCGCCCGATCCCACTCCGGCGACAACAGCAAAAGATTCCACCCGGACTGGCGCTGCGCCGGTCGAGTCCGCATCCAACTCAGCCTCAAACATTTCTTCTACACCCAAGACAACCTTGCCGGGTCCGGCCTCCACAGGGTCCCCAGATGCGATTGCCAATCCTCCTGCGCTGAATGAACCACCTCCCCTGCGCAATACCATCACCATCAACCTCAACGAGCTGATGGAATCCGGAGATGCGGTAAACAATATCATTCTCCGCGCCGGAGATATCGTTACTGTCCCGCATGCTGGAATAGCCTATATCCTCGGGGCGGTGAACAAGCCCGGTGGATATGTCATGGCGAATGATCGCTCTCAAATGAGCGCCCTGAAAATACTTGCTCTTTCCGGGGGCTTGAGCCGTACGGCCAAGAAAGATCGAGCTGTCATCATCCGCAAGGACAGCCAAGGCCAGCAGCATGAAGTCGCCGTAGATCTTAAGAAAGTGATGGAGCGTACCAGCGAAGATGTGCTGCTCCAGCCCAGCGATATTTTGTATGTGCCGGACAGTGCCTCGAAGCAGGCGATGTACAGGGCGCTGGAATTCGGGCTCGCGCTCGGAGCCGGAGTGGCACTCTACCGCGTTGCATATCACTAGAAAATGGCTGAAGAAAACAAACTAGTGCCGCACAAAAATGGTTCGAATGGCGCCATCGAGGTGTTACCTGTCCCTTCGCGATTACCAGCCTGGGAGCTTCCCCTACGGGAACCCCATCTATATGACTATTTGCTCATACTTCGCAAGCACCAGTGGTTGATTCTTTCTTTTTTGCTGGCTGTGGTGACCATCGTTGCGATTGCCACCTTCCGGATGCAGCCGGTTTATGTCGCCACCACGCGCATCGAATTGGACCGCGAAAATGCGAACATTCTGCCGTTCCAAGGAACAGATTCCTATGACGTAATGATGGATCTCGATAACTACATCGAGACACAATCCAAGATTTTGACCAGCGAAACGCTTGCTCTGCAGACCATTCGCAATAACGGCCTTTCGGCTCGCCCGGAATTCTCCTCCCCCAACGGCCCGTCAGAAGCGTTAGCCATCGGAAATCTCGCAAACCAGAAGCGCCCACCGGAACTTGGTGAATTTTTGGGAAATCTCACTGTTCGGCGTGTCCCCAACAGCCACCTGATGGATGTCAGTTTCGAATCAACCGACCCCCAGCTCGCCGCGCGAATTGTCAACGCGCACATCGCTTCGTATATCGACCAGAATATTCGCAGTAAGTTTGAGGCCACGACGAGAGCCTCCGTCTGGCTAACGGATCAGCTCACGGAATTAAAGATCAGAGTTCAAAAGGCCGAAGACGCGCGCATCGCCTACGAACGGCAAAATCAGATCTGGACACTCGACGACAAGCAGAACATCACCTCCCAGCGGCTCTCCGACATTAACAAGCAATTGACCGACGCGCAAAGCGAGCGTATGAAAAAGGAATCGCTCTACGAGTTTGCCAAGTCCGGCAACCTGGATGCCGTGCCCCAAGTCCAGAGCAATACCGTACTTTCCGAATTGTTCAAAAAGCGCAGCGATGTGTCGTCAGAATACACAGATGCATTGAACCAGTACGGCCCTAATTTCCCCAAGGTGCAGCGGCTGCAGGCGCAGCTCAAGGATTTCGATCAGGGCATCGAGAAGGAAAAAAGGAATATCTTAGCGGTTCTGGAGAGCGATTATCGAGAAGCGCAGCAGCGCGAATCTCTCCTGACCCAGGCGCTCGATCAGCAGAAGTCCGAAACCAACCAGATGGCTGAGAAGCTTGTGGAATACAACATCCTCAAGCGCGAGGCTGAGGCGAACAAGACTCTCTACGAAGGTCTGATGACCAAATTGAAGGAAACTGCCATTTCCCAAGGTTTGCGGTCTTCAAACATTCGCGTCGTCGATCCTGCTATGATCCCGTCCTCGCCGGCCCGTCCCGCGAAGGCTCGCAACTTGGCGCTGGGGCTTGTTGTTGGTCTGGTAGGCGGCATCGGTCTAGCCCTCTTGCGCGAGTACCTGGACAACACGGTGAAGACGCCGGACGACGTCGAGATGCTTGCGCGGCTACCTTCGCTCGCGGTCGTACCGCAATTTACGGGTTCAAACGGGCATGCTAAGAAGCGCGGGCTTCTGCAGGACTTCGGCGCAAATGGCCACGAGAAGCGCATCGAACTGGTCGCTCAGCATCTTCCTAAGTCTCAGATGTCGGAAGCTTTCCGTGCCTTGAGAACGTCCATCCTGCTCTCACAGGCTGATCATCCTCCACAGGTGATCTTGGTCACCAGTGCCCTGCCACGCGAAGGCAAGACCACGGCGGCTGCGAATCTTGCCGTTACATTAGCGCAACTCGGCGACAGCACTGTAATTGTGGATGGCGACCTCCGCAAACCGGGCATCGGACGACTTCTTAATCTCGGCGGTGGAAAATATGCGGGCTTGAGTTCGTACCTGGCCGGCGCTTCAAGTCTTGATCTGGTGTGTGTGCCGCATCCCGCGATTCCGAATTTATCTGTCATTCCCACTGGACCGCTCCCACCGAATCCTGCGGATTTGTTGTCGTCACACAAGTTGGCGGATGCCATCGCCCAGCTGCGCACGAAATTCAAGTTTATAGTGATTGATTCGCCACCCGTCATGGCCGCCAGCGACGCCGTTATTCTTTCCGTGCAGACCGACGGCGTCCTGCTTGTCGTTCGCAGCGGTGAAACACCCAAAGAAGCATTTACTCGCACTCGTGACTTGCTCAACAGTGTGAAGTGCCGCGTCCTCGGCGTCGTGCTTAACGCGGTCGATTCCAGTGCGCCGGACTACTACTACTCTTACCGGTACTATCCTTACTCGTATGGGTACGGTCCCCAGGAAGCGGCCGAAGTCACCCATGAAGAAGGTTCCGAAGCCGTCGTCCAGCGCGTTTCCCGCGACAGTGACGATGATGATTCTCAGGCCCTTTAAGGAGGCCCTTGCGCTATCTAATTACCGGCGGCGCCGGATTCATTGGTTCACACCTTGCGGATCGGCTTCTTGACCGCGGAGACCGCGTTGTTTTACTCGACAACCTTTCCACGGGCAGCGTCGAAAATATCCGCCATCTCAAGTCTTCGGACCGCTTGCAATATCATCTGGACAACATCGAGAATCGCCAGTTGCTCGCGGAACTCGTTGACGACGCTGATGTGATCGTTCACCTAGCCGCCGCCGTCGGCGTCAAACTCATCGTCGAAAGCCCCGTCAAGACCATCGAGACCAACGTCAACGGCACACAGCTAATTCTCGAAGCCGCTTGCAAGAAAAAGAAACTCGTTCTCACCGCTTCCACTTCCGAAGTCTACGGAAAAAACACTAACGTTCCATTTCACGAAGATGCCGATCTCGTTCTCGGTCCCACCACCAAAGGACGCTGGAGTTATGCTGCCTCCAAGGCCCTCGACGAATTTCTTGCGCTCTCCTATTGGAAGGAAAAGAAACTGCCCGTCATCGTGGCACGCTTTTTCAATACTGTTGGCCCCCGACAAACCGGCCGCTACGGAATGGTGCTACCCAATTTCGTCAAGTCCGCCCTCGATAACTCCGCTATCAGCATCTACGGCACCGGAAAGCAATCCCGGTGCTTCTGCGACGTACGCGACAGTGTCGAAGGCCTCATCCGCCTTATGGACCTGGAGCGCGCCGTCGGCGAAGTCGTCAACATCGGCAACACCGAGGAGATCACCATCGAAGATCTCGCTCAGCGCGTGAAAGAGCGCACCGGCAGCTCCTCGCTCATCGAATACGTCCCCTACGACAAAGCCTACGAACCCGGCTTCGAGGACATGATGCGCCGTGTTCCTTCCGTCGAAAAACTCCACGCCCTCACTGGCTTCCGCCCCCGCACTCCTTTGAATGAAATCATCGACCGCGTTGCTGCCTACTTCCAGCAAAAGTCCGGCGCCACGGAAGT
The DNA here is from genome assembly GCA_035279725.1 of Candidatus Acidiferrum sp. GTDB lineage: Bacteria > Acidobacteriota > Terriglobia > Acidiferrales > UBA7541 > Acidiferrum. The sequence goes on along the minus strand of DATEHF010000050.1, from coordinate 14,279 downwards.
CCAGAGAGTAGCCACCACCAGCGCCGACTAAATCTGGCCTTTCAACCCGACTCCGCTAGTTCAATGCGTCGTTATTCGCCTGTTCTTCGCCAAAATGGCGCTTAAGGAATCTACGAATTTATTCGTACTTTCATCAAACTTTTCATAAACTATTTCGTCTTTACCTCTAGCTTCCCGGAGGTGTCCCCGTGACTCAAGCCACCAACCAAGCTACGCGCCCCATGACCGCTGCCGGCTGGTTCGATACTATCCTTCGCGATCTTAAATACACTTTCCGCACGCTCGGCCGCACCCCCGGTTTCACGGCCATCGCCGTCTTAACCCTCGCTCTCGGCATCGGCGCAAATACTGCCATCTTCACCCTCCTCGACCAAGTCCTACTTCGCCTTCTACCAGTCAGGAACCCTCAACAACTCGTCCTGCTCACCATGCGCGGCCGCCACTATGGCAGCAACTGGGGTGGCAACGCCATTTCCCATCCTATGTTCCGCGATTTTCGGGCGCACAACGAAGCCTTCTCCGACATGTTCTGCCGTTTCGCAAATTCCGCGAGCCTTTCCTTCGGCCAGCAAGCCGAACGCGTATCGGTCGAATTGGTTTCCGGCACCTACTTTTCCACTCTCGGCGTAGTCCCAGCCCTGGGACGCATCCTCACGCCCGAGGATGACGTCACTCCCGGCGGCCATCCCTACGTTGTTCTCAACTTTTCCTTTTGGAAAACACGTTTCGCCGGCGATCCTCAAATCGTTGGCAAGACGCTGATGCTCAACGATCACAAAATGACTGTCGTCGGCGTCTCTCAGGAAGGCTTCGACGGCGTCGAACTCGGCTTCTCCCCGAAAATCTTCGTTCCTCTCATGATGCAGGCTCAAATCATGGTCGGTAATCCCATCGACATGCTCAAAGAGCGCCGCAACCGCTGGGTGAACGCCTTCGGTCGTCTGAAGCCGGGCATCTCGCAACGGCAAGCTCAGGCGTCTCTCCAGCCTTTTATGCACTCCATGCTCGAACAGGAAGTTCAAGAGCCTGCCTTTGCCCACGCCTCAAAATACGATCGCGATGAATTTCTGAAATGTTGGATTGAAGTCCTGCCCGGCTCGCAGGGCCGTTCCTACACGCGCCGCCAGCTTTCCACTCCGCTGTGGGTCTTGATGGCCACCACCGGCGCTGTCTTGCTCATCGCTTGCGCAAACCTCGCCAACCTTTTGCTCGTGCGTGGCTCTGGTCGCGTCAAGGAAATTGCGGTCCGCTTGGCTATGGGTGCCACGCGTCCGCGCATCATCGGCCAACTCTTGGTTGAAAGCCTCTCTCTGTCCTTGCTTGGCGGACTCGCCGGTCTCGCAGTGGCCTTCTGGGCCGACCGCGCGCTCATGAAGATCTATCTTCCTTCCGATTCCGGCGGCATGAACATTTCCAGCGCGCCCGATCTTCGCATCCTTCTATTCAACCTTGTCGTTACCATTCTGACTGGAATTATCTTTGGCCTCGTTCCCGCTCTCCAGACCACCAAGCCTAATCTTGCGGGCACCCTCAAGGATCAAGCTGGTGCCGTGGTGGGCGGGGGTGGGCACCATCGCCTGCGCAAGGGCCTCGTTGTCGCCCAAGTCACTCTTTCTCTCCTGCTTTTGGTGGGCGCGGGCCTCTTCGTTCGCAGTCTTGCCAACTTGCGCAATCTTGGACCCGGCTTTTCTCCGGAAAATCTCGTGGGCTTCGAGATCGACCCCTCGCTGAACGGCTACACTCCGGAGCGCTTGAAGGTTTTCTATCCGCAACTCGCCGACGCTCTCCATTCCATTCCCGGTGTTCGTTCCGTCGGCCTCGCCTCCATGCGCATTCTCGAAGACAACGAATGGGACAGCAGCATATCCGTCGAAGGCTTTACTCCCGCTAAGCCTGACGAGCATGCCGAGCCCTACATGAATGCCATCAGCCCCAATTATTTCGCCACTCTCAGCGTGCCTATCCTCGCGGGCCGGGACTTCACTGCCAATGACAACCGCTCTATCAAACACGGCCCGGAAGTGTGGAACTGGGCTCCCAATGCTGTCATGATCAATGAGAAATTTGCCAAAAAGTTTTTCCCCGGACGCAATCCCATCGGCCTCCACCTTGGCTACGGCACCGATCCTGGCACGCCCCTCGACATGGAAGTCATCGGCGTCGTCAAGGATTTCAAGTACACCAGCCTTCGTGACGAAATCCCGGAACAAGCCTACGTGCCGTATCTCGCCGACCACTTCCTCGGTGGCATGGTCATCTACGTCCGCACCACCGCCGATCCCAATCAATTGATGACCGCTGTGCGTTCCAAAGTTCGTGACATGGATTCTAATCTGCCCGTCTACGCCATGCGCACCACAGAAGTTCAGATCAACAACTCCCTCTCCACCGAGCGCATGATCGCCAGCCTTTCCGCCGTTTTCGGTTTCCTCGCCACTCTTCTCGCGGTCATCGGTCTCTACGGCGTCATGGCCTACACCGTCGCCCAGCGCACTCGCGAAGTTGGCATCCGCATCGCCCTCGGCGCCGCCCGTGGCAACGTCATCTGGCTCGTGATGCGCGAAGTCCTCCTCCTCGTCGCCATCGGCGTAGTCGCTGGCGTCACCGCATCTCTCGCGCTCACTCGCATAGTCCAAAGCCAGCTCTTCGGCCTCACTCCGCACGATCCACTAACATTGGGCTTCGCTACCGCCGCCCTCGCCATCGTTGCCTGCGCCGCCGGTTACATCCCCGCCCTCCGCGCCAGCCGCCTAGACCCCATGGCTGCCCTCCGTTACGAATAATGGTGCGGAATGATCCGAGGCGAGCTATTCGCTACGCAACGTCGTCATGGGGTCGACTTTGGTGGCGCTGCGCGCCGGGGTGTAACACGCAAGGAGGCCGACGGTGGTCAATACAAGGAAGATCGCGGCGTAGGTCAGCGGATCGCTTGGACGTACACCGTAAAGCAGCCCCGACAAGAGCGGCGTTAGAACCACAGCCATCGCTAAGCCTATTACCACCCCCATGATTACCGGCAGGCCGCTCTGGCGTAAGATCATTTTACTCACGTCGGCCGAATTCGCGCCGACGGCGATGCGGATCGCAATCTCCCGCTTCCGCTGCGCTACGGAATTGGACGTCACCCCGTAAATGCCAATGCATGCCAGGAAAAGTGCTAACACCGCGAGCGCTCCCGCAAGCACCGTGACGAATCGCGTTTGCGCTCGAGCCCTTTCGACGTAGTCCATCTGCGGGCGCAGATTCGAAACTGGCATTTCCTTGTCAAGCTTCTTCACCGCCTGCCGCATGTAGGCAGCAAACGTCGGCATCGACGCGGCAGTTCGAACCACGAACGAATACACAGGGCGCGGCGCCAGCGGCACCGGCAAATAGATTTGCCCTCGCTCCTTGCTCGTCAAAGAGTGCGCCTGGATGTGCTTCACCACTCCAATCACCACCACAGACTCGCGAATAAACTGAAAGGCGCCACTGGGTGAATCTTCAACGCTCAACTTTTTCCCTAGCGCGTCTTGCCCGGGCCAAAGTTGTTCTGCCACCGTGTCGTCCACAATCGCGACGTGCGTGTGGACGGCGTCGTCTGTCTCCTCGAATTCCCGGCCTGCCAGCAGCGTCGCACCGATGCTTCGGAAATATCCCGGGAGCGTTGACCGGTGATCTGCCATCACTGTGTTTTGCTGCTGGACGGGTGCGCCTTCGGGCCAATAGTAGCTGTACCAATTCCCTAGCCCTTCATCCATAGGCAAATGCGACACGCCGCCAACCGATTGTGTTCCAGGCATCGCGGCAAGACTTGTTCGCAAATCCTTCAGAAAAGTAGTTACGGACTCGACCGTGCCATAGCGCGACCAGGGGAAGGAAAGCTGAAACGTTAGGACGCTCTCCGGACGAAAGCCCGGATCTACGCGCAGCAGGCTCGTAAGCGTTCGAATCATCAGGCCGGTTCCCACCAAAAGAATGCAGCCGAGGCCCACTTCGCTCACAATCAGCGACTGCCGCAGCCAAGGTTTTCCTGTCGTTGTGGTCTTTCCGCTTTCCTTCAAGATTTCGATCAATTCCCCGCGTGCGACCGACAGCGCGGGCGCCAAGCCAAACAGAATGCCCGTCAATATGGAAAGCGCCAGCGTGAACGCCAAGACCCAACCGTCCAATTTCGACGACATCAGCAGATAAATTCCTTCCGGCTGCAGCGAGAGAATCCATTTGAGAGCCGCCCATCCAATCCCCAGGGCGGCTGCCCCTCCAAGGCATCCAAGTAATATATTTTCTGTTAGAAGCTGACGGATAATGCGCCTTCGCTCCGCGCCTAGCGCCGTTCTAAGAGCAGTTTCGTGTCTTCTGCTTCCCGAGCGCGACAGCAATAAATTGGCGACGTTCGCGCAAGCAACGAGCAGCACGAGCGCGACAGCGGCGAACAGCGAAACCAGCGCGGGCTGTATGGGCTTTACGTCCTCCTCTTGAAGCGACAATACACTCAAGTGCAGTGACTGCTCCGCGTATTCCTTCGCTTCGCCCCGTAGCTGCGAGGCGATAGTTTCCGCTTCACTTTGCGCCCGCGCTACCGTAATGCCCCGGCGCAACCTGCCAACCATCCTCAGAAAGCCTGTGTCACGAGGTCTTTTCTCCAGGTCGTCCAAAAACGCGATGAACACTTGCACATCTGCCATCCGGCTTTCTGGAAGCAGCAGCTTGAAGTCTCGCGGCAGCACGCCAACAACCGTGAAGTCATTTCCGTTCAACCGCGTCGTTTGTCCAATGATGCCCGGATTCCCGCCGAATTGCCGTCGCCACAGCCCGTCCGTCAAAATGACGAGCGGAGTCGCGCCCCCGCGGTCTTCGCCCGCTGCAAAGAAACGTCCGAGTTGCGGCTTCTCGGCAAGCAAGGGCAAAAAGTTTGCAGTCGTAAAAGCCAATCGCACTTGCTCTGGCTCGGCTGTTCCTGTAATCGTGCCGCTGGTTACCCATATTCCGGCAATTTCCTCAAATGCCCGGCAACGTTTGCGTAGTTCAATCAACTCCGGACCAGAGGCTGGCCCGCGCGCTTCATTCCCCCATGTTGACCAGATCATTGCCAGACGCTTTGCGTTTGGATATGGAAGCGGCCGCAGCAAAACCGCGTTCACCACGCTGAAGATTGCCGTGTTCGCGCCAATGCCGAGCGCCATCGTCAGAATCGCAACCGCCGCGAAGCCCGGAGATCTACGCAACATCCGCAGGCCAAAGCGGACGTCCGTGAGTAGCTGCTCTAGCCAAACAAGGCGCCAGACGCCGCGCGCTTCTTCTTTGGCCCGCGTCACGTTGCCGAACTTGCGCATGGCTGCGTAGCGCGCCTCTTCCGGTGCCATCCCGCGCTCGATGTTGTCCTGAGTCTCCCTCCCGATGTGGTCGGCAATATCCTTGTCGAGTTCCTCCAACATACGCTTGCTACGGCTCATGATTTACCTCCCTGCTTGGCCGGGCGGAGAATCCGCGCGATCGCTCCGGCCAGTTTGTCCCATTTCCCTGTCTCGATCGCCAGTTGCCGTCGGCCTTTGGCCGTGAGCTGGTAAAACTTAGCCCGCCGGTTATTCTCGGAGGTGCCTTCTTCGACCGAAATCCACCCACGTTTTATGAGCCGGTGCAACGCTGGATAAAGTGATCCCTGTTCCACTTGCAGGACTTCGTCGGAATTGAATTCAATCGCTTTGGCGATGGCGTGGCCGTGCGCTGGCCCAGCAGCACCGTGCGAAGAATCAGCAAGTCCAGCGTCCCTTGCAGCAGTTCGATACGCTCGCGCTGTTCTCTAGTAGACATTCTAGGTGACCATACAGCGCTTCCGGTAGAATGTCAAGGGAAGCAAACTTCGGGTAGTAGTACAGTTTGCAAACTATACCACTACTAAATTTCGGCCAGCGTCCCCACTTCGACATAATCGGAAAGATTCGCAGCCATGTGATGACCCCAGGTCTGGGGAACCGGGAAGTCACTGTGGGCTCCTAGCATTAGCCGTCGGACACGGGCCAGAGCTGCGGCGGAAAGGCCAACTTTATTCAAATCTGCGGATATCTAACTCCCAAGTAACATCGTGCGATACAATGCTGGCACTATAATTTGGAGTTACCAGGTCCCTTCCTCGGTCTGCGGAGTTGGGTTCCACATCTTGATGCTGCCCTGCAATAATGGGTGCCGGGGATAGGAAAGTTTTTCGGCAGGTACCTCGTTGGCGGAACAACCAGAACTCAGCGCATCTCCCGCGTGCCGTTCTCCGAAATCGGAGAGGCTGCTTCTGCTTCTCTGGATTCTCTCGCTTCCTTTTCTGAATCCCTGGGTGCGCGGCGATGGCGTCGGCTATTACGCTTTTGCTCGCGCTCCACTGATCGAGCACAATCTCGATTTCACTGAAGACTACCGCCATGCCAACGAAAGTTTCCGCGGCCAGCGCATCGACGAAAACGGCCAGCCCAGGTCCCTCTTTCGCACTCGCACCGGCCATCTGGAAAATCATTTCACAGTGGGCCCCGCGATTCTCTGGGCGCCTCTTCTCCTCGTCACGCATGTCGGCGTCCTGCTCGCGCGTGCCTTGGGCTCCTCCGTCGCCGCCGATGGTTTTTCCACTCCTTACCGCGTCTCCATGGCTCTCGCCACGGCCTTCTATGGTTTTCTCGGCTTGCTCCTCGCCCTCCGCCTGGCGCGCCAATATGTAGAAGAGCTCTGGGCGCTTCTCGCTACTCTCGCTATCTGGTGGTCCAGCTCGCTACTTGTCTATATGTATTTCAATCCCTCGTGGTCTCACACACATTCTTCCTTCGCCGTGGCCCTCTTCCTCTGGTATTGGCACAAGACGCTCTCCAAGCGATCGCTCTCGCAGTGGGTGATTCTGGCCTTGATCACTGGCCTCATGCTCAACGTGTACTATCCCAACGCAATGGTCCTTGCCGTTCTCGCCATTGAAGCCGCACGCCAGTATTACCTCGCCTTTCGCCCGAAGGCTGCTGAAGCTTCCACGAAGGCAGGTCTGCCCTTTTTTCCCACTCCCCGCATTCCTGAACTTCTCCTCCGCCACTCCCTCTTCGCCATCGTTCTCCTGATCTGTCTGCTCCCCACTCTCATTACCCGCTACATAATTTACGGCAGCCCGTTTGAATCTGGCTACATCCCGCTCGGCTCCTGGCTGTGGTCTTCTCCTGTCTTTTTCTCAGTGCTTTTCTCCTCGAATCACGGACTGATCACCTGGACGCCCATTCTTATTTTCTCCATCGCCGGCCTTTTTATTTTCTGGCGCTGGCAACGCCGCGTTGGCACTCCATTTCTCGCCGCCTTTTTGACTTTTTATCTTTTCATCTCTTGTTACCCCGATTGGGCCGGTATCTCCTCCTATGGCAACCGCTTTTTTGTTTCTCTCACGCCGGTTTTCATTCTTGGCCTCGCTGTTTTCTTCGACCGCACCGCGCAACTCTTTGATTCGCGCCGCGCCGCTCTCGCGGCCGCTTGCGCTCTACTTGCCGTCTTCACTCTCTGGAACGGCGGACTCATGTTCCAGTGGGGTTTGCACCTGATCCCCGCGCGTGGTCCCGTCTCTTGTTCCGAAATCGTCCACAATCAATTTTTCGTCGTGCCACGCCAGCTCTCCGCCGATCTCCAGCGTTACTTCTTTAAGCGGAAGGCCCTCATGCAACAGATCGAAAACCGCGACGTCCAGCAACTCAAAACGAATCCCGCTCCTCCCTGATTCCTCCTTGCTGCAAACCTTCCAACTTGCAACGTCTTGCGAACATGCCTCTTCAATCTTTTGTCTGATACTCTTATCCGTAGTTCATCTCGCGTCTCCGTTGGACGCCCTTGTCGTGGGGAACTTGTTTGATCGATAAAACTAATAGCCCATCTAGAAAACCATGATCCAGCGGAGCATCTTTGGTCGAATACGGGAATACCCACGATGAGCATGCTCGGGAGCACCCGTTTGGCCGCCTCGGCAAAGCCCATAGCGACGAGGGTTGTTCAAAACACTGCGGTCCTTCTGACCGGCCGAATTTTGAGTGTCCTGTTGGGCGGAGTGGGCTCGGTTCTCATCGTCCGCTCCCTTGGAATCGAACAGCTAGGCGAATTCAGCTCCGTGTATGCGTACGTTTCCATGTTTGCGTGGTTAGCCACCTTAGGCATTGAGTCGGTCCTAACTCGGGAGTCCGCTCGCCGGCGTGAGCGCTCGGGCAGCATCATCGCTACCGGAGGTGCTCTCTGTGGTGTCTTCGCGATCGCCGCGGCTGTTTTTGTAATTCTGCTTGCCCCGCACGCTGGTTATCGGGGCAAGACCCAGGTCCTCGTAGTATTCGCAACGATCGAGCTACTGGTTCTTGCGCCTCTGCGTCTGGCTGGAGTTATCTTTCAAGTAGATCTCAGGCAATGGTATGGCACTGTCATTACCTTGGCCCGGCAGATCCTATGGCTGCTGATAATCATTTTGCTCGCCAGGGCTAAGGGTTCGCTCACCGCATTTGTTTTAGGTAGGCTGTCGGCTGCGGTCGTTGAGACGATCTTAATCATAGTCATGAGTGTTGGATTTCTGATACCTCCTCGTCGCATCATTGTGCAAGATTTCAAGGTTTACCTGCGGGCCTGTATCCCACTTGCTCTCACCATGCTTCTGGCCAGTATCTACCTTCGCATCGACCAGGTAATGCTTCACAGGTTAGCTTCCGACAAGATTCTGGGGTCCTATGCTGCTGCGGTGAAGGTGAGCGAGCTGTTGGAAATGTTTCCCGCAGCTTTGCTCGCATCTGTGTTTCCTGTCCTGGCGATCGCAGCGAACGACAAGCAGCGGATGGCTGTGTACGTGGATCGCATTTTTCGATACCTGATGGCTGCAGCGGGATTGCTTTGCACTCTGATTTGTGTGGGATCCGGGCTGATCGTCCATACTTTGTATGGGCCGCAATTTGAGCCTTCGGCTCACCTTTTAAACATTCTTATTTGGTCAGAGTTTGCGGTTTTTTTTGGTTCTGCCGTTGGAAACATTCTTTTGGCACGAAATCTCCAGAATTACTTCATATATCCGACGATCGCCGGCGCAATCGTGAACGTTCTACTGAATCTAATTTGGATTCCGCGTTACGCGGCCATGGGCTCGGCTTGGGCAACATTGGTAAGCTACACGTTTGCATGGGCGGTTGTGCTCCTAGGATTTTCAGAGACGCGCGGGATAGTGTGGGAGGGATTGCGGAAGGGGTTTCCTGTGGCGTTGCTGTCTGCAGCAGTGGCGGTTATCGTCAGCAGCCTGCCCTTGCCATCGGTCGTGCGGCTAGCGACAGCCTTTGGGCTCTATGGAGTTGGGATTGGCGCCCTCCGAACCATTAGAGCGGGGGATATTCAGTATCTGCGCAGCGCATTTAGTCAGACCTTAGGGAGGAGCGACTAAGTGGCAGAGGAGAATTCCAGGGTACGGGGAGGAATGAAGAAACTCCTGGACTTTGTGCTTGAAACTCACGGGCAATCGATTATGACGACCGCCAAAGTCATTTGTAATAAGGTAATATATTTGATTAATTGGACGATCCGCCATCATTCAACTACGTCGCTCGTGCATGCCGAGTGGCATTGGGCACGACACCCTTTTTCGTTGCGACAAAGAATCTTATGGAGCTCGGCCCTGCAGGCCTGGTTTTTCCCGGAGGATGAGTCCGCTATCGAATGTATGCTGCATATGCCGGCATATGAACCTATAGATTGGGTTGATCCTCAGCGAGGTGATTATTTCTTAGATGGAGGCGGATATGTCGGCTGGTACTCCATTCGGGCAAGCCGGGTTGTCGGAAAGTCGGGACGGGTTGTAACTCTCGAGCCAGATACTCTCAATCGAAGTCAGCTGGAACGGAACTTGGCCCTGAATAGGCTGGAAAACGTTCTCATACTTCCACTAGCAATCTGGTCTCGCTCGGGGAATGTTGGATGGCGTCACGGAGAGGAGTCCGTATGGCATCGGGTCACAGATGAAGGTGAACTCACCCAGGAATCGGTTTCCATCGACGAGTTGGTGAACAAGCTAAGACTTGCACGTTTGGACTGGATCAAACTCGACATCGAAGGCGGCGAAGTGGAAGCATTAAGGGGAGCTTCGAGGACGCTACGTGACTATGGCCCGAAATTGTTTATCGAGGTCCATGGAACCAAAGATATTGTCGCGACAATACTTCACAAGGCGGGGTACGAAGTCATCCGTGAGCTTTACGACCAACCGCCTGATCGGCACGGATGGATCCTAGCGCAAAAATCGTGAAGACACGGGTTTTGATACTGACGTCCGAACCTACTGACGCTCCTGGTGGCATGGAACACGCACTTAGGGAATTAGAGAAGGGCCTCGACCGTCTCGGGTATGCCGTGGTGGTGTTGAACCGGGAAAACGTAGCTCCTCGATGGGTCGCCCATCCGGAAAGTAAGTGGATGGGCTATGCCGCAGACGTAGCGCTTAGTTGGTTCTTGGGTCGGAAAGTGCAGAAACTAGCTGGGCCGGACCTTATCGCCATTGTGTCGAATGGACCGTTTGGATGGTATCTTCCGAGATTGCCCAAATCCGTGAGGAAGGTGCACTTTTACCATGGAACTTATCGGGGACAAGTGGACATGATTCGTCCGTATATCGCCTTCACAGGTGCTCTCAAGTTGAAATGGTGGGACTCGATGGTGTTGGAGCGGAGGAGCGGTCGAGGAAAACTCGTTGTGTGCAATTCGGACCAGACTCGCCAAGAGGTTCAGGAGTACTTCGGGTACTCAGGGGAGACTGTCTGGCTCCCGCTGGACACGAGTCATTTTGCTCCACTAGATAAGATTGGATCACGCCGAAAACTGCAGCTACCCGAGGCGAAAAAAATCGGGCTGTTCGTGGGGTCCTCGCACCCCATAAAGGGGTTTTCAACGGTTCGAAAACTTATGGGTGCATTCCCGGACGTCCATTGGTGTCTGGCTTTCCGCGGCTCTGTGCCGGAGGACTTGGCGGCGAATGACAGGCTATCGATCTTTCGCTGCGCAGGAACCGAGATGCTGCCATCGCTTTATAATGCCGCGGATTTTGCGGTTTGTCCCTCCTTGTATGAGGCATTCGGGTACGTTGTGGCAGAGGGGCTTGCCTGCGGAGTTCCCATAGTTGCCTCGCTTGGCGGAGCTAGCGGTGCGCTGCTCCGGCACACGCCTCTGGAACATCTACTGATAGCGGATGCACATTCCTGCCGCGATTTTGAGGCCGCAATTCGCGCGGTCCTCGCGGATCCTGATCGCCATCGAGAAATGGTCGTGCGTTTGATTCGGCCAGAAATCGAGAAGAAAATGGCACTAGAAAACTGGCTGCGTCGGTTCCGCGAGGTAACAAGTATATGAGGGAAACACTTTGGCTCTGGTTTAGGCGTTCCGCGTTGTTGAGAAAACTATACGAGAGTCCACTGGCGCGCAAGCCGATGACAGATTTGAGCTATCTTCTCGTTCCATCGCGGAAAAAGAGCCGCCTGCGGGTGCGCAGGGGGCCCGGAATAGGGTTGATGTTTGAGATAAGTCCCCGCTGGGAGGTACACCTTTGGGAAGGGGATTATGAGTTGGCTGTTCAGCAGATTCTGGTGGATCGACTGATGGTCGGAACTGTGTTTTACGACGTAGGTGCGGGATTCGGTTTCTACAGTTCTTTGGCTGCACGCTTGGGAGCGCGAGTCTTCGCGTTTGAACCAGATGAAGAAAATTCCAAATCATTGCGACGTCACTCCGAGTTGAATGGTCTTACTGCGAAAATCGAGATCATGAGATTAGCGGTGTTGGCGACGAGCGGTCTAACGCATTTCGAACCGGCACGGCAGGAACGAGGGCATGGCAACGGACGGGTATCGGAAGGTCGCGGGCAAGCCATTACCGTCCATTGCACAAGCCTAGATGACTTCGCGGGCCTAAACCCGCTGCCCAACTTGATCAAAATCGACGTTGAGGGTTCGGAATCGGACGTATTGAGAGGCGCGGAGCACTTGTTCGATCGTTGCCGGCCAAGTGTCATTTGTGAAGTTCACGATGCAGCGAATGCACTTTTTGTTTCGAACTGGCTTAAAAAAAAGAGATATTCAGTGGAATACATCGGGAATCGCGGCGAGTATCCCGTTCACATGGTCGCTACTGCGCAGCGATAGTGCGATCCTCAAGGCGGTCTAGGCTCCAATCTCGCGGATTCCAGCATTGCAGAAGGGCGAACCTTCGAGTCGCGAGAGCTCTTCGGGCGGGAGAGGTTCCAGTCAGTTGGATTGATTTGAATTCATCGCTAACGCGCTAAGACGTGAGTTGCGCTGAGTTGGCAATGTGGTCCGCGTGGAAACTGGGGCCGACCCATCTTGAAGGTTGTCGTCTGCCCCCACTATTTTGAACCGAGTGTCGACGGAGTGGAGAGCAGCTTCGAAGCGATTGCCAATCGAGCTTGCAGTCTTTTGAAGATCCTGAGGGTGCTGCTAACTTGATTTGGAATTGGAACCCAAACAGATGCCACGATTAAAAAGACTCGCCGCATTATTTCTTCATCTCATTCAAGAATGGCGGGCTTGCGTTAGGCTCTGCGCTGATCCGCAGTCAGCACTACAGTTGGGTCTTGATTTTGCGCTCTCTCGCTTCTTGCCTTGGTGGGGTGGGAATCGAGTCGGCCGTTTGCGAAATGTTCGCTTGCAAGGAGGCGTCGAACTCTGCTACCGGCTGAACAAAGGTGACCTGCATAGTATTCGTGAGGTATGGTTCGACGAAGCCTACCGCTTGCCTTTTGGGAGTCCATCCGGAACCCTTCTCGATTTGGGGGCAAACATAGGACTTACAAGCGTGTGGCTTGCCAAGAAATACCCGTTCGAGAGAGTAATAGCAGTCGAGCCTGATCGAAGCAATGCCATTTTAGCTCGGCGGAATTTAGACCTGAATGCGATCAAGAGTGAAGTGCTCGAAGCTGCGATAGGACCCCACGAAGGGACGGTGGGATTCGACTCCAATCAGATTTCCAATCTAGGAAGAGTATCCGAAAATGGCTTGCCGGTAGCGATGATCACTGTCGACACGATCTTGGAAAAATCTGCTTGCCCAAAACTTGCGTTAGTCAAGATTGATATCGAAGGTGGAGAACAAGAATTGTTTGACGGCTCGTTGGGTTGGCTGGATCGTACAGACGCAATTATTATTGAGTTTCACCCCGCGCCCGTTGACCCTCCGAAGATCATCAAAACTGTTGAGGCGCGCGGCTTCACGTTTATACGCTCAAATTCGGCGTTCCCTGGTAACATGGACTACTTCAAACGCGGTAGACGCTCCTAGGCCGGAAGACAAAATCAAGTCATAACCGCATCGGGGCAGATGAATACATCGTTCCGTCGTTTGTTTAAGCGGTTGCGAAACTTGACACACCAAAACATTCTCCGATATAAACTGCTAGGGTGCATTGATCGACGCAACGGTTCAACGTGGTGAAACCTACTAGCGCCATTCTGAGTGACTCTCAAATGGCGCTGATGGCAAACCATCCAACACTAGCGCAGGACGATTCATCGAGTTGCTTGGCCCCTAGATACATCGCGGCGCTGCTAGTTCTCGTTCTATCCATAACGTTCTATGGGTTTCGAAGTAGCTCCTTCATTGGAGACGGACTTCGGCACCTCCCGGCGCTTCGGACGATAACCGAAGACGCCACCACCACTTTCCAACCGAAGCCTTGGTTGGAGGTGTATCGAGCGCACTACGATCGCCTAGTGGTGCACAACCATTTCCTATTTGGTCTTGCCATGCGGACGGCATTCGCTTTGCAGCAGGCGCTTGGCATTCGCGGCGACGCAACCATTGCGATTCAAGCTGTGAACGCCGTTTCTGCAGCGATTGCCGGCGGACTCTTCTTTTTGCTCGCACTTCGGCTCGGGGTCCCAAAATGGATTTCCCTAGCTGTGACGGTGGGCGTCTGCCTTTCTCCTGTTTACCTGCTTGCAGCGACGAACGTAGCAGAAGTGGCTCTCGCCTTGCCATTCTTTTTGGGTACTTTGCTCGTATTGGCCGATCAAGAGTTTCTGCAACTTAGCGCTATTGTGGCGGGCATGCTAGTAGGGCTGGCAGCTATAACCTATTTGTTAGCTGGCTCATTAGTTCCATGCGTTGCCGCAGCGGTAGTCGTTTCTCGATCTCCCTCTCGATTAACAATTAAGGCGCTCATTTTGTTCCTTTCTTCCTTTTGCCTAGTCTTTCTTGGGATTTGGGTCGCAGTTCTCTACTTCAGCGGCTTCCACAGTCCTTCAAGTCTTGTTATTGCAATCTTGAGATTC
>DATEHF010000049.1:0-124834 GCA_035279725.1 Candidatus Acidiferrum sp. | reverse complement strand
ACACTGATAGAGGTGCAACCTTCGGGCAACATGCCGATATTGCCGGGCGTTTTGCAGTCCTCCTTGTTCAGCAGAGCACTGTGCGCTGCAGTGAGATCCTTGCCGATTCTGATGGGCGTGCGCTTGCCGCCACTCGGGCGCAGGTAATACGTTGCACCTTCGATAGAAATCGGGCGATGACTCTTCGAGAACTGCACACTAACGAAAGGGAATTTTCCGTCGCCGGCATCGATGCGGGCGACGAGCGTGTAGTGCGCCATGGCTGTTTCCCTCGCGAAAGCCTGAAAGATTCATGTTGGAATGCAAGAGAAAACAGCGGAGTGGGCAACAGTGCTTGGCAACAGTCAGCGGTTTCTCGAGGTTAAGTTCTTTGGATTCTTCAAATGGTGGAGCCGATGGGATTCGAACCCACGACCTCCTCGATGCCATCGAGGCGCGCTCCCAACTGCGCCACGGCCCCACCGGAGGAACAACCATCGTTATCTTACATGAGCACCCAGCTTCCGTCCATGACTTGGCAACCCGAAGATACTGAGCGGAACACACTCTTGTGCGTGTTTCAATTTGTCGCGAAAAGGCGCAAAGCCGCGCGAGCACCGCACTTTTGGTACTTGTCGTAGGCTTGGGCGGCGCGGTGACGAATCGCTTCGTCGCTTTCATTGGCGATCCAGCCATTCAGAGCGGCCTTCAGAGTGTAGGCTTCGGGGGCCATCAGGCCAGTGGTCCACAACAGAGGTTCCGCGCCCGTTAGTCGAAGATAAGGGCTAAAGAAAGCTTTGCTCGCGCACGCCAGGATGATAGCAAGCCGCGGCTTGTTGCCTTTGACTCCAGCAATCGGGGGGATTTGAAAATCCATTAACGCATCATGTCCGATGTAAGCGACTAAATCCGCCGCTCCTCCCGCAGCAATCGCGACATCACCGGCATTCACCTTCTCTGACTTTGCTCCGGCAGCCGCGGAAAGAAAATCCGTGACCGCCAACTTGATTTCGCTTCCTCGATACGCGTCGGCAACCAGAAAGACATCCTCCGTGCGGTTCTTGAATACGCATCGTTCCAGAATCGCAGACTTCGGGCGTCGGCTACAGGAAAGTACTTGCCACTCATCGCTCGCTTTGAAGAACGTTTTGACGCCAAAGGCGGCGCCCCAATACAAATTGCGCTGCGGATCGCTTCCATTTCCAAGCGCGGCTGGTACCGGAACAATGCCTTGATGCTGATTGTCGGCAAGAGCGACAAAGACGTGAACTACGCGCGACGAGCATTCCCCAGCACTTGCAGTTGCCAGCAAGAAGAGAGCAACCACCACGAAAACGACGGACTTTAGCGGACGAACGCTAGTCTTGGAAAGCATCTTTGCTCTTGCGATTCTACCTCCCGCGAAACGGATTGTCTGAACGGAATGTTCGTCTAGAATACAAGCCTATGGCAAAACTCACTTTTCTAGGCGCGGCGGGATCCGTTACTGGTTCAAGATACCTCGTAGAAGCGGCGGGCAAGCGGTTGATGGTGGACTGTGGAATTTTTCAGGGCTCGCAGGAATTGCAAGACCGCAATTACAAACCACTCGCTGTCGATCCCAAGACGATTGACTACCTGGTTCTGACGCACGCGCACCTCGATCATACCGGCTGGCTACCGGTTCTGGTGAAATCCGGCTATCGCGGCCCGATCTTTGCAAATCCCGCGACGATTGAACTGACGACGATTCTGCTGAAGGACTCCGCCCATCTCCAGCAAGAGGACACGCTCCACGCACGGATTCATAAAGATAGCCGGCACGCCAATCCGGAGCCGCTCTACACGGCTGAGGATGTGGATCCCACGCTCAAGCTAATCAAAAGCATGCCGCGCAGCGGCAGCTTCGATATCAGCCCGGAGTTTCGTGTCACTTCCTACGACGCCGGGCACATCCTGGGATCTTCCAGCCTCGAATTGGCCATCAGCGAAGGCGGCAAGAAAATCGTCGTGGTGTTCTCCGGCGACATCGGAAGATACGACCAGCCAATTCTGAAGGATCCCACAACACCGCCATCAAGCGCCGATGTGCTGATCTGCGAATCGACCTATGGTGACCGTGAGCATCCTGACGGCGATCCAGCGGAATCACTGGCGCAGATCGTGAACCGTGTGGTAAAGCGCGGCGGGTCCATCGTGATCCCGGCCTTTGCCATCGGACGGACACAGACATTTATGTACTATCTGCGGCAACTGGAGGACCAGCAAAGAATTCCACAAGTGCCGGTCTACGTGGACAGCCCGATGGCGCTGAGCGCAACCGATTTGTATGTGAAGCACAAAGAAGACCACGACTTGGACTTTGTGCGTGAAGAAGGAAGCGACGGAAAAGGCGATCCCCTGAATGTGCATGAATTCCACTTGACTCGCTCGGTCGAGGAATCCAAGGCCATCAATAACGTCAAGAAACCATGCATCATCATTTCGGCAAGCGGGATGGTCAGTGGCGGCCGGGTACTCCACCACCTCGTGCAGCGTCTGCCCGATCCACGCAATGCGGTGATCCTGGCCGGATTCCAGGCGGAGGGCACACGCGGGAGGGCTCTTCAGGAGGGTGCGAAGTCATTGAAACTCTACGGCCAGGACGTACCCGTGGGCGCTGAGATTGCCGAAATGGGACAATTCTCGGCACACGCTGGAAAGAGTGAGTTGCTACGCTGGCTGACCGCGCTGCCTGCGCCCCCCAAGCAGACCTACTTGACGCACGGCGAGCCTTCCGCAGCCCAAGCCCTGCAGGGGGCGATCTCAGAAAAGTTCAAATGGCAGGCGGCCGTGGCGCGGTACCTCGATACCGTGCCATTGGGTCAATAGGGCCTTGCCTAGTCACTAATTATTTTAATGCAATGAGGAAACTATTTAAGGCCTCACCTCGTCTATACATGCAAGACCACTCGCGGGGTAGGGGGCTAACCACCACAGGGCAACCGACCGTCAGTCTCCTACCCCTAAAAAAACGAGAATTGGCCAAAACTGCCTAATTTATCTAAAATTTAGGTCTAAAAATCAACCTTAAAATAACTGCCTTGGACCCCGCCCGGCCGCATTTGGTCGGCATGGAGCCCTATTTTGTCGCAAGCGCGATTCTCGTCGTGGGGGTCTCGCGGGACATTGGCGGAATCTCCTCGAGTTCCAGTCCGGCGACAAACATGGGTGTCGGAGCCACCCTTCCCCAGCGAGCGAGTTCCCATCCGGCGCGAATGAACCTCATTTCCGGTCGCAGCGAAAGATCGAGAATCATTTTAGTCGTGCCGCGATAGAACTGCTGCGGCAGCTTGAGGAGGGGCTTCTTCGTCCAGGTGGTCCCGTCGGCAGAGCCCCAAATCGAAACGTCAAGCGATTCCTGTTCAATCTGATCCGCTACCGTGAGCCGGCAAAGAAACGTCCGTGTGGCGCTGGCGGAGATGTCGAACGCCGCGCCTTCGCCATTGGCTTCCATGCGTGTATTCTGCGGGACGAGGTCAAGTTTCGTTGGCATAGGGATTCTCGAGCGCAAATTCTAGCACAAGGCCAGACTGCTTTTGCCATTAGCAATAAATAGCACCTGCTACTCAGGCGGCTCCGGCCGTTGAGGCAAATCGTCACGCTGTTTGTTCGGAGATTTATGCTGCTCTAGTGCGCACTAGGCTTACTCAAAGAGGAGCTTTCAAAATACTCTCCGGTCAAACATGCAGCTTCGCCAAGCGCTCCTCGGCAGCGGCAAGAGTTTCCTCTTTCTTGCAGAAAGTAAACCGGACCTGCGACGCGCCGTCCTGCGCATTGTTGTAAAAGCTGGAGCCCGGGACTACCGCGACACCGATAGATTCCACGAGAAACTTCGCAAAGCGCACGTCTTTTGTGTCCGCTTTGAAATGAACAGGGTCGGGATCCGCGAACCGCGAGATATCCGTCATGATGTAGTACGCTCCGCGCGGCCTGAAAACCGTGAAGCCGGCGCTAGTGAGGATTTTCAGCAGCCGTTCGCGCTTGGCAGTATACGAAGTGGCGAGCTTGTCGTAATACGCCTGCGGAAAGTGAAGCGCGCTTGCACCCGCTTGCTGGAGCGGGGCCGCGGCGCCGACCGTCAGGAAGTCGTGGACCTTGCGAATCGGCTGCGTCGGTTCCGGCGGAGCCAGCACCCAGCCCACACGCCATCCGGTAACGCTGTACGTCTTCGATAGTCCGTTGATAACGATGGTGCGGTCCCGCATACCGTCGATGCGCGCCATAGAAATGTGTTCAGCCCCATCGTACAAAATGTGTTCGTAAATCTCGTCGGTGATGCAGTAGGCGTTCCAGCGAACGCAGAGGTCGCGTATAAATTCGAGTTCGGCGCGAGTGAAAACTTTGCCGGTAGGATTATTGGGCGTGTTCAGAATGATGGCTTTGGTATGCGGCCCAAAAGCAGTCGCGAGCTCTTTTTGGTCGAAAGACCAATCCGGAGTGCGCAGCTTGACGAACTGCGGCGTGGCTCCGCTCAAAATGGCATCCGGCCCATAGTTTTCATAGAACGGCTCAAACACGACAATTTCGTCGCCCGGATTGATGATCGCCATCATCGCGGACATCATCGCCTCGGTCGAACCGCAGCAAACAGTGATCTCTCGCTCGGGGTCGTACTTCACCCCTTGGGTGCGTTCAAACTTTTCAACTATTGCATCGCGCAGAGGCTTTGCGCCCCAAGTGATGGCGTATTGATTGATGTCAGCGGAAATCGCCTGCCGCGCAGCTTCCTTGATTTCTTCGGGCGCGGCGAAGTCGGGGAACCCCTGCGACAGATTGACCGCCTTGTGTTTCAGCGCCAGCCGCGTCATTTCCCGGATCACGGATTCCGTAAATTGTTCCGCTTTTGCGGAAAGCATGCGGCGCGAGATTTGCGCCATGGAGAGATCGGGAGCAGTCATTGCACCTTCTTAAACGCTTGAGTTCATACCCGTAGGGGCGCAGCATGCTGCGCCCTCCCGGTAGAAATTAAAGTATACGGAATTTTTGTTCAGCGCGCGTGGCCGGTGGAAGCTTGTATCGCCACGCTCGGTGCCCCATAGATCGTCCGGTAGACTGCCGTGTTGCGCAAGACCACCTGCACGTATTCGCGTGTTTCCGTGAAGGGAATAGACTCGACAAGTTCGGGAATTTCCTCGTAGCTGCGTTCGGCTTTCCAGGCAGCGATGCGGTCCTCCCCTGCGTTATAGGCAGCGGCGGCGTATTCCAGCCCGCCTGTCTGCCGAACCAGGCTTGCAATGTAGACCATGCCAAGCTCGATGTTATATTCCGGATCGAAGAGTTTGTCCTTCGTGTAGCGGACTTTAATCTGCCTGGCCAGAAGCTTTCCCGTTTTCGGCAGCACTTGCATCAGGCCAATGGCGTTCTTGGGAGAGACAGCGTCCGCCTGAAAAGTGGATTCCTGGCGGATCAGGCCGGCCGCAAACATGGGATCGAAGTCGTTTTTGGCTGCCTCACGGCGCAAAGCTCCTTCGTAAGGTAGTGGATAGAGCGCTTTCCAGGCGGCGACAGGCACTTCGCTGATTTTGCGGGAATCAAAGTTGGGGACGACGATCCGCCCGTAAGCCATGCCAGCGCCGTAATGACCTTGATCGAAGGCCGCCTGCGCCGCCTCCAGCAAAAACCGCGGCGAAGACGTCGCAAAGTACGCGTTTTTCAGTTCCTGCTCAGCCGAAGAATCGAACGCGATGGCACGCAGCGCCTGTGCGCGGGCCCAGCGGTCAGCCGCTGCAACTGGGATCGGCTCATCAAAGGCCCGAAGCGAGGGCGGCGGCGGAATCTTGTCCAAAAACTCTGCAGGATTTTCTTCGCCGGGACCAAGTTTTGCTAGGCGCGCCGCGGCTGCATTCCCAAAATACGTCTGTGGGAAACGCTCAGCCGCCTTGTTGTAAAAGCTGCGCGCGTGGGAAGCATTTCCCGCCCGTTCAGCGTTGCGTCCGAGCCAATACAGCGCATCCACTGCGTTGGACGACACCGGGTACTTCAGTAGAAAGTTCGTCAGTCGGTCATCCGCATCAGGATGCCGATCCAGATAGGCGACCCAAGCAATTCGCCATTCACAGTTGAAAGCGTTTTTTCCATTTGGGAAAGAATCCAGGACACGCTGGTAGGCGACAACCGCCTTCTCCCTCTCCAGTTCCACCCAATGGTAATTCCCCGCCGCCATCAATCCATCTTCGTTCCATTTGCTCTCGGGATAATTTTTCGTCAGCGTGTTCAGCGCTGTAAACATCTCCGCTTCTTTTTTCGCTGTGCGGTAGGCCTGAGATAGTGCATACAGCCTCTCCGCATCCACTTCGAGGTCCGGCGTCTTCACCGCAGCGATTAAGGAAGGTGAGCCCTTCAATTGCACGCGGCACTGTGCAACACGAAGCTCCGCGCGCTGGCGCGTAGGATTCGCGGGATCCTTCAGCATGGTGAGCAACTTTTCATATTCGCTGCGCGCTTCCTTCCATTTGTGCGCGTCGAAAAACGCCTGGGCGCGCTGCTCCTGCAACTCCACGCCGGGATAGACATATTCTTTTCCCAGGGCGTGCATCAGCTGCGTCAGAGCAGAGCCGGCAGGCTTGGCTTCATCGGCTAGAGGAAATTTGTAGAAGACGGTCTGATAATCCTTCGCAGCCCGGGCAAGCTGGTGCGCCGCCTGATAGGCGTGGGCACGTTCAAAGAGCAGCGTGGACTTCGATCCGGTGGCAGGATAGGCGTCGAGCGCGTCGATAGCTTCCTGCGCGTGTCCAAGTTGAACTGCCGTTGGCGCGAAAGCCTCCAGCAGTGCTTCGCGCATGGCGGTGTTCGGGTAGTCGTGCTGGATGGTCTGCAACACTTTATAAGCATCCGCGTTCCGCCCCAGCGCACGCTGCGCTTGCGCCGTCCAGTGGAGCGCATACTCGCGCAACAAAGTGTCGCTTTGCGCCTTCAGCAACCAGCCAAGCCCCTGCGCATTGCGATTCTTCGAATAATCGTCGTAACCCAGAGCAAGCGCGCCGCGCGCGCCCCAAACGTTCGTGGTGTTTTTGACGGCGAAAGCCGAGAGGTTCGCATAAGCGCCCGGCGTGCCGCTGTGCAGCGCACGCGCTAGGTCGGAAAGTTCTCTCAGCGCAGCTTCGTCTTCCGGGGTATCGGCCGCCACTTGAGGCGCGGACGTATCCGGCTTGCAGCCCGTCCGGCAAGGCGGCGACTTGGGCTTTTTCGATTTGTGATGTTTTGCAGACGTTTGCGCTAAGGCGTCAAACGTCCCGCCAAACGACAAGCCCGCAATCAGCAGTAACGCAACAACAATTCGTGCCATAGCTAAACAGAATAATACGGCATTTTCGGAAGCCCCACAAAAACGAGCTGCATGCGTTCGATTAGTGATGGCGTGCCGGCGTGGCGTACGGGTATTCGCCCAACGCGTGCGAGTCCCCTTCGGCGAGGATTTCCACCAGCCAGCGGTAAAAATAATCGACGGGGTGGTCCATGATCGGTTTGAAACGGCGGTCGTACTCTCGATGTGCTTTTTCAATGTCGTCTTTCAATCGGATGCAGAGATCTTTGTTTTGCCGGCCAAGGCGCACCTGCTCCGGCCGGAGCATTTTGATGTCCTGCATCGAAACTTTTGCCACCCGATTGGCTCGCCGGTGCAGTTCCTGCTCCTCGGGAGAAAGCCGGTCGACACTGAACTCGCCATCCAGTTCGCGCTCTGCCAAGGCCGCGGCAGTGGGCTCCATGAGTTCCAGCGATTCGGCCTCAGGCGCCAGTTCTAATTCCGCAGGTTCCGGCTCTGCAACAACCGGTGGACGCGGCGGAGGCGCTGCTTGGACCGCCTTCGGCACCGGCTGCGATGCCGCGGGCCGTTGCGGCACAGCAGGCGGCTCGGGAGCAACTCTCCCGACCAAATCTGTAAGATGCGCTTCGATCGGCGAACGCGGCCCGGTCTGCATCGAAACAGCCACAAATCTCGATAGCACTTCCAGCGTGGCGGCAAGAGAAGCCGCCGAAGTTTGCGCGCGCAGCAAGGAAGGCAGCGCGTTCGTCGGCTTGTTGCTCGCGCAGGCGGAAACCACGTCGTTCACGGCATGATGCAGCTCATCCGCCGTGCGCTTGACGCTCTCAAGATTATCGCGAAGCGCTCGTACGATCGCTTGTTCCACGATGCTGGGTTCCTGTGCCATGCCAATTTTCGGGGATTCCGCCCAAACTACCCCGTCTAGGCATTTTGCGAGCCATGTCCTTGCGAGTCAACGCCCCACCCGTACCCCTGTGCCCAATCGTTGCTTAACCAGCAGGCACCGCGGACCCAACCACGGTCCTGACGAGATGGGAGGTCTTCACCGAGAACAAAGAACGGATGTACAGCGTCAAAGGCCTAGCCGAAGTGCTAAAATGGGGTTGCACGGAGGGGGCGACACGGTTTCGACGGAAGCTGTCGCGGCCCGAAGGCATGCCGGGGTCCACCTGCCCGTAACTTGGTGGAAACTAGAAATGCCAACAACAACTTGGCACTTGCTGCTTAATTAATTAAGCGCACGCTTCCCCGGGCTTTGCTCATGGGCCCGGTCAGAGGCGTCACACAGTGAGCTGGCCCGAGCCTTTCGGTCCGTAAGGCTTGGGCGAGAACCATCGGACTAGCCGGCTGCGTTTCTTGCTCATTCTGAGCGTGGCGGGCGAAACCAATGGAATTGAGCTAAGCATGTAGGCTTCGGTCCGTAGCGCTTTTCGGACGGGGGTTCGACTCCCCCCGCCTCCATAATTTACCGTTGTTCTATATTATTTTATTAGTATTTATGGCTCATTTCTGATTATTTCTGAATGGCCATCTAGAATGCTCTGGCGGTCTGTATGTCTTGAGTTTTGGTTCCACAGTTCCTCGCTTTCCAAGAGAAGCATCCAGCCTACGCGTGCAGCACCGTCATTGTTTTCTGCTGGCGGCAGTGGCAGAATCTCCTCACTGTACTTGGCTTTTCTTGCCAATCCTCTGGTCGGAAGATGTGCGGAGGCGCATGGAGAGATCTCTCACCTTGGTGGCTGCCCTGTTCTTCCTCAGCGTCTTACCTGTCACTGCCCAGAACGCTATTTCGAGTGGGGCCCTTGCGGGGCGCATCAGTGACCCGTCGGGAGGGGTCGTGCCCAAAGCCGGCGTCCGAGCGACCAGCAACGAAACCGGGTTGTGGCTCGAAGCTACCAGCAATGCCGACGGTCTATACAGCTTCCCAGTGCTGCGCGTGGGACCCTACACGTTGCGGGTACGCCGCGACGGCTTCAAGGCCACGGAGGTGCGCAACGTGATTGTGCAAGTGGGTGAAACCACGAGCGTAGACGTGCAGCTTGCCGTAGGTCCGCTGGCGCAGCAGCTGGTAGTCGAGGCAACTGCGCCGATGTTTCGACCCGGGGAGTCTTCGGTGACCACGGTGGTGCCTCGAGAATTCATCGACGGTCTACCCTTAAGCGGCCGCCGATACACCGATTTCGTCCTGCTCGCCCCCAATGTGACTGCCGATGGCGACGCCGGCCAACTGAGCATCGGGGGGCAGCAAGGCTCGAGCGATTCCGGTTATCATAATGGCAATGGCGCGAACTCCTTCACCGTGGACGGCGCCAGTGCTACGAGCAGTTTCTTTGGCGACGCCCGCGGTGGTACCAACGTGCCCTACATCTTTGGTGAGCAATCCATTCAGGAATTTCAAGTGGCGGTGACTCCCTATTCTGCGTCGTATGGCGGAGCGGGCACAGGCTTCATCAATACCGTAACCAAATCCGGAGGGGACGTTTTTCATGGTGATGCGTTTTACTATCTGCGGCATTCAGCTACGGGAGCTAACGATGCTGTGGACAAGGCCAACGGCATTCCCAAACCCTTAAACGTGCTGCAACAGTTCGGCGCGGACTTGGGTGGGCCGCTGGTACGGCGCAAGTTATGGTTCTATTTCGACTATGAACAGCAAAGGCAAAAAGACCCGGTCAGCATTGTTAACCCCAATGTGAACGAATCCCTTTTTCTAAACGTGGCGCCGGGTACGCCGTTGCCTGCGCCGAATGCTCCCTTCCCCGTGCCCAGCACTTTCAGCAGCGCTCCGGTGACCGGCGAGTCCGATTATCCTATCTATCTCCAGCAGGTCTCCAACGCACTGAATGCTATCGATTCCAGTCTTGGCCAGCGCGAGCGGCGTCGCGATGATCTCGTCTTCTTTTCCAAGATGGACTGGCAGCCTGGCGCCGGCGATCATTTCAATTTCGTTTACAACTACAGCCGGTTCAACTCGCCCGCTGGCCTGCTCCCATACAACCCAGTCGCCGGCACGGGACTTTCCGCGCTGCCTAACTATTTCGTCCGTGACCACCACGCCAGCATCAACTGGATTCATGTCTTCCGCCCCAACCTGTTCAACGATTTGCACGCCAGCTTGCTTCGCGACGACCAGAGCACTACTCCTTCCGGTCTGATTGATACCAATTTTACGAGTGTTTTGCTGCTTCCCATTGGGGGATTTCTTCTAGGAAACGCACCCGACACGCCTAGTCTTACCCGGGAATTCCAATGGGAGCTTGGCGAGCGGCTGGACTGGAGTCATGGCAGACACCGCCTTCAATTTGGCCTCAACGTCAACCGCACCCACGTGACGGATTTCTCGCCGGGATTCGCTCAGGGCTTCTACGGATATTTCACGCTCGCCGACTTTGCCACCGGCGCCTACGCCTTCTATCTCCAAAGCGTGGGTAAGCCGGTATTTCCTTTGACGGTCCCTTATTATGGTTTCTATGCGCAAGACAAATTCCGCGCCCGTCGGAATCTGACCCTTGACTTTGGTGTCCGCGAGGACTTCCAGGTCTTTCCCCAGCCGAGTCCGAATCCAGCCTTCCCATTGGCCGGGCAATATCCCAATCAATATCGGCGGCTCGCTCCTCGTTTGGGTTTCGCCTACCAAGCATTTCCCGGCACCGTGGTGCGTGGGGGCTTCGGAGTGTTCCGTGAATTGCTAAACGGCGTGAACTACGTGAACTCGGTGAAAACCAATGGAGCATCCACGCACCTGACAAACGCGCTGTCGCTCTTCGATTTCACGCAGCCGGCCAATCAGCAGTCGCCCACGTTTCCGAATACCCTCCGCAATGTCGCATCTGTCGCCTCCTCCAACATTTCGCTGATTGACCCGGACTTCCGGACACCTTATGTACTCTCGGCAAATCTGGAGATACAGCAAAGAATTGGCGCGAACACGACGCTGAGTGTGGGCACGATGTGGACGCACGGGACTCATCTGATTTCCTCTACCGCCTATGACCTCAACCTTAAGCATCCACCAGGCACCACCACCTATGTCGTCTGCCCGCCGGGCACGACCGCCCTGCCCTGCTCTGGGCGCACAATTGTCCAGCCAAACCTCGATGCCGTCCTTCTGGAAGGACAGGAAGGAGCGATCGATCCGAATCTGGGTCAGTTGAACGCACTGATCAGCCCAGGACTGAACCACTACAACTCACTGTATGCATCGCTGCAACGGCGGGTATCGAACGGCTTCGCCGCTCTCGTGTCGTACACCTACGCTAAGAACATGGAGTTCAACGGCTTGGACTTCAACAACCAGTTTGACTTCAGCAGTCGCGGGCCTTCGCTCTTGGACCAGCGGCATCGGCTTTCGCTCGCGGCCATCTACCAAACGATGCCCCGGAGGCCGAATCTGACTCGCGCGCTCCTCTCGGACTGGACCCTGAGCACGGTCACGCAGTTCAACTCTGGCCGGCCCTACGGGGCAGAGCTGAATACCTCCTGCGCGAGCTCAACGCTTTCGTTCGAAAATTGCGACGGCCTCAGCGTTGTTCTGAACGACTCCGCCACCCTGCAGTCGACGGGAAACACCGCATTAGGAACGGGGACAAGCCCGGCTGCGGGGCTGCACTCCTTCTACGGCCCGTGGATTGTGGAAGTGGACTTCGGTGCCGCGCGTACCGTCCATCTCCGCGAAGCGTACGCCCTCACCTTCAAGGCGCAGGCCTTCAATCTATTCAATCGCGCGAACTTTTTTGTACAAAACGGTGCGGGAGTCAACTCGATCCAGTACAATCCGATCGGCACGACCTGTGGCGATGGAATGACGCTCAACCAACTCTGCTACCTCGTGCCCAACCCGAGCTTTGGCACGCCCCAGTCCGTCAGCCACGCCAATGGCCCGCGCATCTTCCAGTTTGCGATCCAATACCGCTTCTGAGCGGCACGCAGTCACGCTGGGCCGTGACGATAGCCTGGCGCCGCACTACTGCGGAAAATTGAGCGAGCGCACGATCTCCTGGAAACGTGGATTTGCACGTAAGCGGTCAAAGCGCGGGTCCACCTTGATGAACACGATTTCGACATCGCGGAGTTCTGCTGCTTTAGCAAGCCACGTGATCGCATCCTCATCTCGTCCAAGATCCACGTACGGTTCCACGAGATAATAGGGTTGCAAATAACCTGAGCCGCGGGGGTCGAGCATTCCTCGAATCCACTGCTGCCATGCCGCACGCCACCCGGACCGCACTCGCACGTTTTCCAGCTCTTTGAACCACGGCACGTGACCCGAGCCCAGATCGAAGGTCTTCAGCATGTTCTGGCAGGCTTCGTCCTGCTTACCCATTGCCTCGTAGACGTGCGCGAGAGTCCAATACGTCGGCGGAAAATTTGGATCCATTTCCAGCATTTTGGTCAGCTGTGCCAGCGCTGCGTCGTACCGCCTTCCGTAGAAAAGGACCTGCGCCTCGACGACATTAGCGGCCAGCGACACCGGATCGGTTTGGCGCGCCCGCTGGGCTTGTTCCTGGGCTTCATTGAAGCGGCCCATCGCTGCCAGATACCTTGCGTATAGCATACGTGCGTAGCTGTCGCTGGGATTTAGCTCCACCGCTCGGAGCAATGACTGCTGCGCTGCCGCCCAGTCATGGTGGTAGAAGATGAGGGACCAGGCGAGTGTTGCGTGTGCCTGGCTCGAGGTATCGTCGAGTTCGATCGCTTTGCGCGCTGCCGCCTCACTCTTGAGATGGAAATCAATCGGTGGTTCACCGAACTCAACAAGATTCACGTACGAGGCAGCCAGACCCGAATAGGCGGGTGCATAGTCCGCGTCTGCCCCAATGGCCTGTTGAAAGTATTCAACGCTCTTATGAAAGTCCGGGTTTGTAAACTTGTTCCCGAAGTAGAGACCCTTCAAGTAAGCTTCGTAGGCGTCAGGATTTACGGGTCGAGTCGCAGCAAGTGTCGCCTGCTTTTGCGTTGCCAGCTGGATCTGGATTCGGCGGGCCACATCACGGGCCATATCAGCATGGAACGCCAGGATGTTACCCAGATTCCGCTCATAGCTCTCAGTCCAAAGTTGCGTTTGATCGGTCAGTTGAACAAGCTTGATGGCAACCCTCACACGGTTGCCCTCTCGCCGTACTGTGCCTTCCAGGATGTAGTCCACGCCCAATTCATGGCCGACCTGGCTCGCGCTCTTTCCCGCACGCTTGTACTGCATTGCTGAGGTTCGCGCGATAACCCCCAGATGAGCGGGCTCCAGACCGCCCAACTGGGTGATCAGTTCGTCGGTGAGACCATCACTGAAGTAATCCTCTTCCGGTTGGCCGCTTAGGTTTTCAAAGGGCAATACGGCCAGCATCACTTTCCCGGTCGGCCCATGCGACGGCCAAATGCGGTGCCTGGCCAGGTAGATTGTTCCCGCCGACAGAATTGCCATGCCAGCAAGCACCAAAATAAGTCTTAGTCGTCCGGGCCGCCCCTTGGCTTCCGTCGCGGGCCTCGGCCGCTCCAGCACCGCCCGCCGATTGTTCCACCAGGACTCCAGCTCCGACTTGTAGGCGTAAACGCTGCCTCGTTCCTTGTGCAGATGCCGGTGGATCGGAAGGCCTTCTTGGGCTTCCCATCGGTGGAGTGTGCGGACTTCTCGCTTCAGGTACCCCGCAATTTCCTTCCAAGAGTCTAGACGCTCGTCACCTGAAGTCTCGGCGGTAGGGGAAGCTTGGTCAGGTCGGTCGGAATCCATTTGAGCGCTGCTCGTTTGCCGCGATAAATCTGCGTCATTGTAGACCGCCACGCAGTTTCGCTCAAAGGTATATGGTCACCAAAGTATGCAGCCCATATGTGACATCAGCTGACAAGTCCTAATGTCTCTTGCGGTCGTAGCTCCGCCTGCCTCACCTTAACCGCGAGTCCCTGAGGGCGAACAAAGTGCACAACAGTCTCCACAGTTATCGCGGCATAAACGCCAGAAGCACAGGGAAGTCCCGGGCCCGTCCAGGTTTATTGCTGGTAGGCATGAGCGTGATTGTTGCCTACTTTGCTGCACCTCGGCCGCTCTTGAGCCAATCCGAGCACAAGCTCCAAAGTGAAGGAAGCCTGCTGCCCGCAACCACCGGAGAACCCTTAACCATAAAACCTTTGGACATGCAGGACATCGATTGCACCGTCGCGCAATGGCGCTCCACTTCCACGAAGCCAGTCCTTACACTCATTTGCCCGCCCAGCACGGTGTTCGCTCCACTGCGTGTTCTGATCAAGCTTTCTTGGATGAAAACGGAGGATGCCCCCATCAACCCTGAACATATTCTCGCGCCAGCGGGTACCCCAACAAAGATCCGAACGAACAAGACCGCCGCATTGATTTGGCTGCAGGTAGACGAGAAGGGAAAACGCGAGCCCCGGGGCACTTGGATCAGCTTTAACGCCGTGGTCGATGTGGCGTTGCTCAGTGGACGCCCAAAGTGAAAACGGCCCACTCCGGGACCCTCTGTTGGCTGGCTCCCCACGATCATCTAGCGCCGCCAAGTGCTCCCCTTTGGCTCTTGGCTCTGATTTAAGTTATTTGGCAATCAGCGTATGGAATTATTTCGTCATACCATCGGCCCTGCCGCAACCTTATGGAACACTGCAACGGGAATGGAAAACTGAAAATCCCGCGTTCCAGATACGTTCCAGTTGAGCGCAATTTCGTGGTATTGTGCGTTTTTGGCGGGTCGAAAAATCAATAAGTTGCGTGTTTTCAATACCTCTGGATATTCCGACCCCCCCCCCGCCTCCACGATTTTAACTGCTTTGTAATCAACTGATTACGATGATTTTCCGCTGTTCATGTTCCACTTGCGTCCAACGCGAGTGACTGCACACGTC
Source organism: Candidatus Acidiferrum sp. (assembly GCA_035279725.1). Taxonomy (GTDB): domain Bacteria; phylum Acidobacteriota; class Terriglobia; order Acidiferrales; family UBA7541; genus Acidiferrum. The sequence continues at coordinate 109,722 of DATEHF010000049.1, read as the reverse complement.
TCTTTCAAATCGTGGCGCCCGACCCGGCGTGGAACCTCTTGCATGCGATGCCGTCGCCGAGCGCATGAATAAACCTCTAAGCAACGGTCGGAAAGATGGATGAAGTTTGCGGGGCGGATTTAGACTCACGTTGCGCCGGGAGTTCGCCGCGCTTGGCATAGAAAATAACGGCGATGGCGAGGGCGGCGAGTGCAAGGCCTGCGCCGAATTCGGTGGTCCACAGCCCGGTGATGCGGGCGCGGCGCGTCTGCGCGTCGAAAAAGGCCTGCACAAAGAGATTGTGGCTGGCATGCAGGAGCATGCCGGTCCAAACGCTGCCGGATTTCAGGCGCATCCAGGCGAAGGGAAAGCTGATTCCCAGCACTAACACGGTGAAGCACGCGATGGAATACCATAGCGGGCCGGCGCCGTGATAGTCCGCAAACAGAATGAGGGGGTAATGCCAAAGAGCCCAGATGCCGCCGCTGATGAGCGCGACGCGCGGGAAAGAAGTGACCTTCGCGAGCTGCGGGACAAGAAATCCGCGCCAGCCGAGCTCTTCGCCGAGCGCGGAAAGGCACGAGGTCAGCACGCCAACCGTGGCGAGAAACAAGAAAAGTACCGGAAGCGCTGCCGCGTGCGGCAGTTGCGGGAGGCGGTGCATCAGAGCGTCGAGCCTGCGGTTGTTCGGGTCGAAGTAACCAGCCAGCCAGAATGGAATGTACACGATGCTCGAATACACGAGAGGAATCCAATAGCTTGCAAATTGATATTTGGTCCGTCCCCAACCGAAGCCGTGGCCACGCAAGTTGCCCTGAAAAGCGAGCCGCGTCAGCAAGCCGGAAACTCCCGGGCACCACATGAGCCCAAGGATCAGGAGACCCGGGCTTTGACCCGCGCTGGACCGGTGAACAACTTGCACGTAGAAAATAGAGCTAAGCGCCGCGGTCAGCAGTATATATGTGATGATTGAGTTCTTGGCGCGGCGCGCGTCCGCAACGATTAGATCGGTCATGCGGCCTCCCCAGTGGCCAGGCGGAATATAGTGTCATGTGAATACTTGAATTGCGTGATGCAGTCACTGGCCCGAGCAGCCACGATTACAAAAATCGTTTTTTGATGAACAGGCAATCCTAATAGTTCAAGCTGAAATTCAGAAGGTGCCAATGGTAAATGAGCCAGAAAAAGCTGACGCAGGCGACAACCAGTAAGGAGTTCCAGATCTTGTACCAAATCCACTGCTGCGTGTCGCTCCAGGATTTTGCGGCGCTGTAGATGACAATTAGAGCTCCAAGGCCGGTTAGTAAGCCCACGATCTGGAGCAGATGAATCTTGAAATCGCCCCCGCCGCCCAAGCCTCCCGGCTTTTCCAAGCTGTTGAGCAACACCACTAAGCCAATCACGAAGCCAATCACGACGAAGCAAACCACATGCGTGAGCGCGCGCAGGCGCCTTGCCCCATCGCTTAGCGTGAGAGGCTTTGCGTAGTGCTTTCGGAGTATTGCCGCCACGGGCCAGAACAGCAGAGTGAGCGCGATAACGCCAAGGCTGAAACAAATCAGGACATAGTTAAAGATTTTGAGGTTAAGAACGCCATCCACTTCCTGAAAAATCATAAACGGGTAATCGATGTATAGGAGCCACCTGCCGTCCTTGTCTTTCTCAAAGGCTAATTTCTCTTTTCCATTCACGGCGCGGAATAACATCGGCGCGACTTCCCGGAAATGCTTGGGCTGCCCGTTCAGATCCTTGAAGAATTGGTCGATGTAGACGGTATTGTCCTTGGGATCGGCGACGACCTTGGCTTCGCCGAGCACCGTCGTCACCGCCAGGATATTGGTCTCAAAACGCCGGCTGATCTTGTACATACCGGCAACGCTGCGCCCGTCTTGCGCCGCAGTGGACAGCGCCGGTTCATTTGCCGGAGGAACCGGAAAATAACGCTCCATGAATTTGTCGAACAGCACCCCGCGCGGACTTACTTCATCCTTTCCCGCGCTGTTGTACGACACGAAAAAGCCTAGGTTGGCATCCAGCAGCAAGTGCAGGTCGCTGTGAAACCATTGCGTGTCGCCGCCGTGACCGATAATGCGCTGGCCGTTGCGCGACTCCTCGTAGAATCCCAGCGCCATGGCGTTCATAGAGGCCGGCCATCCCTGTTGCCGCTGGTGCATTTGCACCGCTGTTTCCGGTTTGAGGATTTGCACGCTGCCGTAGCGGCCATTTTGCAGGTGCGCAATCATAAAATGAGTCATCGCTTCGGCCGAAGCCGAGAGCGAGCCGGCCGGCGCAACCTCCACAAACTCAAACGTCTTTGCGTCGCCAGAGGCGAGATGGTATCCGTTCGACATCAACGGCTTCAGTGCATCGGGGAGGGGCTGCCGAAACGTCGCGTGATCCATTCCCAAGGGCTTGAGCACATGGGCCTCGACGTAATCTTCAAATTGCTCGCCCGAAACACGCTGCACCACATAGGCGGCGAGAGTCGTGGCATAGTTCGAATATGCCGGTATGGTTCCCGGCGGATAAATATGCTTGGGTAGATGTGCTGGCAGATACTGCGCGATAGGGCGCAAGTCTTTTTCCGAGCCCACAAATAGGTCCTTGATAGTCTCTTCCAATCCGGGGCGGTGCGTCATGATGTCACGGAGGGTGGTGGGCTTGCCGAATGTGGCCGGGACTTTGAAGTCGATGTAGCTGTTGACATCGCGATCAAGATCCAGTTTTCCCTGCTCCACGAGTTGCATCACACTCGTCCAGGTGAAGAGCTTGGAAATGGAGCCCGGGCGAAACAGCGTGTTTTCAGGCGAGACGGGAACTTTCTTTTCGTAGTCCGCGTAGCCGTAGCCTTTCGCGAAGAGCAATTTGCCGTCCTTGACTACGGCGACGACCGCGCCAGAGATGTCCGCGCGCCCCAGTTGCAACGGCATCAAGCCGTCCAAGAAAGCTTGGAGGTCTGTCGCAGTGAGTTCCGGCGCCTTCGCCGCAGCCTTCGATTCGGACGTCGCTGGCTCGGCCTTCGCCTTCACGGCCAGCACCTTCGAAGCCAGATCCTGGCCACGCGTGAGTGGGACACATAAAGAGGAAGCGAGCACGAGCGCGATTGCCATGCGATAGTGGCCCAATGAACTTTTTAATGTAAACAAGCGTGTTCTCCTACGCTGCTGAATTGAGTCTGCGATGCTCACTGCTCTGCGGTAACCGTCCAAATGGCCGTCAGCGCGCGCTTGAAATTGCCTCCAAGAATCAGTTCGATTTCGGAATCGCTGTATTTGCGGCGAATCAGGCCGCTGGACTTGATCGCTTCGCGCAGGGTAATCCGACGCGCAATGAAACGGCCTTCGTTCATCCTAAGCCGCTCCTTCCACGGAAACTTCTGAATTCTTGGGGTGGAAAATCTGCTGGCGCACGGTTAGCTGCTCGATGCGCTTTCGGCGCACGGAATACCCGAGGCCCGGAATGGTAGGCACCACGATTGTCCCTTTCGGAGTGACCTCCACCTCCGGCTCGATGATGTCTTCATCCCAGTAGCGTTTGCTGGCGGAAACGTCGCCGGGAAGTGTGAAGCCTGGCAAGGAAGACATGGCGATGTTGTGGGCACGCCCGATTCCTGTTTCCAGCATTCCACCGCACCATGCAGGTATGGAGCGCTGCCGGCAAATCTCCTGGATGCGGCACGCTTCGCTGTGACCGCCGACGCGGCCGAGTTTGATGTTGATGACGCGGCAAGCACCTAACTCAATCGCGGCGCGAGCGTGGTTGGAGTTGTGAATAGACTCGTCGAGACAAATCGGGGTACGCAGTTGGGACTGCAATTTGGCATGGTCGAAAATGTCGTCCCAAGCGAGTGGCTGCTCAATCATCATGAGGTCGTAAGCGTCGAATTCCCTCAAGAGCGCAGCCTGCTCCAGATGGTACGCGGAATTCGCATCCACCATGAGCCTCACAGCGGAAAAACGCTTGCGAACCGCGGCGATAAACTCCAGATCCTTGCCTGGCTTGATTTTGATTTTGATACGCTGATAACCTGCAGCCAATTCTCTTTCAATAATGGAAAGCAAGGCTTCCGGGTTGGTTTGTATCCCCAACGAGACGCCGCAAGGAATTTCTCGCGCTGTGCCGCCAAGCAACGAGGCCAGCGGAGTGCCGCGGCGCTGCGACTCGATGTCCCACAAAGCGTTTTCGAGTGCAGCCTTAGTCATCTCGTGACCGCGAATCGGCGCCAACAAGGCTGGAACGCCGCCTGGTCCCTCGATATTCTTCCCAATCGCCAGCGGTGCGACGAAGCTGCAAAAAATGGACCACGATGTATCGGTAGTTTCTGGATTGTAGAATGGACCCTCGCCGGCGGTGACTTCGCCCCAGCCGGAAAGGCCTTCACTGCGGACTTCCACCAGCAAGATGCGGCGTTCCCATATCTTGCCGAAGCTGGTCTCAAACGAAGACTTGAGACGGACATGAATTTCCCGAAGTGTGAGTGCGTCTATTTTCACCAGCTGTCACCAATCGCTTGCGCTTGTGATGTTGCGGCAGTTTTCTGCTCTTGTTGATTTTGTGGCTGGCCGCTGCCGAGCTCCCGTCCGAGGAGCTGAGCGGCCACCCATGCCGTGACTATCAATCTCCGCATTGTTTTCTTTCCGTGCGCCGTCGCAACTCAGAATTCAAGGCGCAGGCCGAATTGACCCTGGCGTCCAGGCAACCATTCGGAGACGGTGCCGAAGGTGAGGGGCAGACTCTGCTCAATTTGCATCGCGGCGGCGTTGCCGGTGTTAAACACGTTGAAGAATTCGAACATGCCTTGGACCCGGAGGCGCTCGCGAATGACCCAGGTTTTCGATATACGCATGTCCATGTTGAAGAAGGCAGGGGCGCTAAAAGCATTTCGGCCGGTTTGGAGGTCGCGACCATCAAAGCTGCCGTTTCCATCCTGATCGATCGGGGCGGCTGCAGAGGCGGTGTAATGGAAACCGCTCTGCGCGCGGAGCAAGCTGCTGAACTGAATCTTCCACGGCAAATTCACTAGCCCGTATGTTTCGAAGGTATGACGCAGGGCGAAATCCGACGGGCCGCTGTCGAGTGCGGGGCCGTTGTAAAAAACGCCGGCCTTCGGGACGTGATTGCCGTTACACGCGATGAATGAGGCCGTCGCGTTCGTTTTGGAGGGACAAGTAGCAGTCCCCGGATCAGTCACAACAGGCGGGACGCCAACGAAACTATCCGTGGGATACGAACCAGAGCTTGCGGAAAGCGTACTGGTTCCGAGATTGGAATTGAGCGCGTCATCGTTTTCGGACGTATACGCGTAGCTGCCGCCAATCGTGAAGCGCTTGCTGATGCGTTTCTCGAAAGAGAGGATTCCCGCGTCGTACGTTCCGCGGTACCAGGGGCCGTAGCCGTTGATGGGCGTAACAGACGGGATGTTAGTGAGCCGGTCCGCGAAGGGAATATTGGTCTGGCGAACGCCAAGAAGGTTTTCGATGTCCTTGTGATAGTAGTCGGCGGAAACAACCCAGTCATTGCCAAGCTGGCGCTGCACTCCCAAGGTGTAGCTGTAGGTAAACGGAGTCGCAAAACTCGGGTCGATGTTCACCGGGTAGTTGCCGGGCTGATTGACGTTGAAGGAGAGGGCTCCGAAGGGTCCCCAAAACCAGAAATTAGAAGGCATGGCAGTGGCGGCGTCTGCAGCGGAGAGGAATGCAGAGGGACTCAATCCGGAGAGCTGTTGAACATTGTTTAGAGTTACCACGGAGTTTGCTGGTATCGGCGTCGTACCGATGTTGTTGAGGTGGTCGATTCCGTATTTAGCAGGCTCGCCGGGAAACGTCGGCCCAAGTGCGCCGGGTGGTATGCAAAAGCCGGGCTGCGTGAGTAGCTGCGCATCAGTCTCGCTAGTGGAGTTACACAAACCAAAGAGCGCCGGAGCCCAGGTGGGTACACCGTAAAAGAGTCTTGGGAATGAGAGCGGCTGGCTTAGCTGAATGCTAGCGCCGCCGAAGCCCGAGACATCGCGCACGAGGCCAAGGCGGAAATGGTCGTAGAAAATACCGAAGCTGCCGCGAACCACGGTTTTCGGCGTAACCGACCAGGCAAAGCCAACGCGTGGCGAAAAATTGTCCTTCTTGTTGAAGGCAGAGTCATAGTCCCAGCGGAGGCCGCCGTTGAGCGTCAGGTTGTGCCGAATCTTCCAGTCATCCTGAATCCAGAAGCCGTCATAGTTGTTGCGAAGCTTGATGTCGTTGGCTTGGGGCGTCAGGCCGCCGGTGGTCGCAAGGAGGAAGAACCCTGAATCGATGGGACCAAACTGCAGATAGTCCGCTTCGGTGGCGAAAAGCTGATCCTGTTGGAGATTGGCTTCCACGCCGTCGACCTGGGTGCGCTCAAAATCCCACCCGAACTTCAAAGTGTGATGCCCGAGGGTTTTAGCGAGATTAGCGCCGAAGGTTCCATATTTTTGATCGATGTGGGATGGCGTAAAAGTCGCACCGTAGGTTACGTTCCCTAAATCTCCAAACAGCGTGTTGGTAGTGAAGCTACTAAAGATGTTGAATCTTGTGTCGGGACCGGCCGGGGGATGAGCAGCGCTGGTTAAGGTCGATTCGGCGCGATACTGGCCGCGAAGATTCAGGATGAAAGGGCTGCCGGAATCCCCAAAGGTAACAACATCGCTAAATCCGAGAAGGAGGTTTCGGTCACCGAGATTCGTGCGTGTGGACGGCAGAGAGGTAGAAAGGGATAGGGGATTAGTGCTGTCGATATGCGCGTTGGTGTAATTCATTACCTCCGTGAGATGGTGAGCGGCAAGCGTTTGATCCAACTTTGCGAAAAGGCGCGTCTCGTTATCTGTAGTGGGCTCATTAAAGCGCTCCTCGCTGTTGAGCAGGAATTGCGGAGTGTTTGGAGGAGGTACAAAATTCAGCTGCTGATTCTCGTGAATGTTTTCGGCGGAGGCGAACCAGTATGCCCTGTCCTTGACCATGGCCCCGCCTCCGGCGACGCCGTAATCCCAGCGCAAGAGATAGGGCGGCTCGGTTTGTCCGGGAATGCTGGAGCCGGCGAAAGTTCCCGGAATGTCGGAACCGTCGAACGCGCTGTTGCGATGATAAGCGGACGCCAGCCCGTGCGTAGTATTGCCTCCGGATTTGGTAATGACGTTCACGACGCCGCCGGAAGCGTGGCCGAACTCGGCTTTGTAGCCAGTGGTAATGACCTGGAACTCCGCAATGGTGTCCTGATTGAACTGCGCGGCCGGGCCACCGGCAAGTTCGTTCTGGTTCGAGAGGCCGTCGATAAGGAAGCCGGTGTTGTTGGCACGCTCGCCGAGAACGGGTGTGGCGTTGTCGCTATTGAGGTCGGCTTGCCGGTTGATGGCTACCCCCGGAACCATCTGCATGAGATCCAGATAGTTTCGTCCGTTAAGCGGCATATCAACGATCTGCTGGGGAGTGATGGTCGCGCCCTCCGATGAAGAACTCGTCTCCAAGAGCGGCGGCACGGCGGATACCTCCACGACCTCTTGCACACTGCTGACTTCCAGGGTGACATTAAATCTAAGAGTGCGGTTCAGTGTAATTTCCAGGCTCTTGAAGGCTCTTGTCCCAAACCCGGAATGCGAGACCGTGAGCCTGTAGGTTCCCGCCGGAACCGCCTCTAACTGATAATTACCGTTCGCATCGGTTACGGTTGTCTTGTCAAAACCAACCGTGTCGCCGGCAAGACGCACCTCGGCTCCGGCGACCGCCAGTCCCTGGTGATCGGTGACGCTGCCTTCGACTGTCGAAGTGGTTTGCGCGCGCCCTGCCGGCAAAAACGCACTAAAGCCAAGAAACAGGCAAACAAAAACGGGAAAAAGACGCTTCCGCGGACTTGCGGAAAACAAGGAACTCGCGAGAAACCACCACCATGAACGCCGCATATGCAACCTCCCGGTACGGAGTGTTCCGATCTTTCTCGTCAACCTGCACCACGTGTTGCGCTGGCATGCATCGCAGCAATGATGTGCAACAGATGATGCGCAGTGAACAGACCCCTGAATTGGCAGGACTCTAAGGAATATCGAGCACAGTGTCAAGTCAATTGTGAAGCCACCACGACCAATAGAAAGCAGTGCAACAGATGTTGCACAACCATAAAGATGCGCTGGTGCCGCGAACACCCCGCTGTTGCGATTGTTTGACATGCCAGCCGCAAATGGGATAAAAGTGCGGCCTCATGCCGAAAAAGCGCAACTCGCTGGGCGCACGGGCAAACCGCCCCGATCTCGCCAAGACCTTCGGCTTGCTCAGCCCCAAGCGCCAGGAATTGTTTAGGCCCGTCCTCGAAAATCCCCTCGACTATGTTCTTCTGAATGTCCGCGAGTTGGCGCATAAGCTAAAGGTCGATCCCGCCACCGCGCTGCGCGTGGCCATGAAAATGGGTTTTAGCAGTTACCGGGAGTTTCAGCATTACTTGCATGAGCTTTCCGTTTCGCAGGCCACGTCCCTCGACACCATGGGGACGAGCAAAACGAAAGGCTCGGATCTTTCCGCGCACGTTCGCGAGGCAGTGGACGTCGACGTCCGAAATCTGCAGAAGTTCCGCAATGCTCTAGATACCGATCGAATCGCCGCAGTGGCAAAAAAAATTCATCGGGCGAGACGCATCATTATCCTTGGCGGCGATCTCGCCACCAATCTGGTCGGCTTCCTTCACTATCATTTAATTTTGTTGGGATTTCCGGCGGTAACCGCGACATCGTCGGGCGAGGCGGCTCACCTGTCTAGTTCTTCAGGCAAAGGTGACATGCTGATTGCCATGAGTTTTCGCCGCGGCTTGCGTCAGACCGTGGAAGCTCTGCGCCAGGCACGTGCCAACGGTGCCTATTGCATCGGCATAGCAGACACGCTGGTTTCCCCGATCGCTCGCTTTGCCAACGAGTGCTTTATTGCCTCTGTGGAGACGCCTTCTTTCGGAGCTTCCTACGCCGCGCCTATGTGTCTGCTGAATGGCATCCTGACTGCTGTTGGGCATTACGACCGGCGGCGCAGCATGGAACTGCTGAAAAAGGCTGCTGAGGAGCAGCGTACAGGTTTCCGCTGGTTTCGAGAGTAGAGCTGGACCAAAAAAAGAAGTGGCACCGCAGCCGCTTAAGCCTTTGAGTTTGGCGGCCGTCAAAAATCCCGTCATTCCCCGGCATTGATCGTCGATCCGGACGGGATGGTAGTGCAGTCGGCTCGAAAGCTATTCGGAAACGGGGTTCTGGGAAGTTGGGGCCCTCGAAACGTGAAATCTTTCTCAGAAAACCTTCTGGGCAGCTGGAAAAACCACGTTCCAGATACGTTCCAGTTAGGCGCAATTTCTGCTTCGAGGGCGTTTTAGGCTTCTCGATTTTCCAATAACTTACGTGTTTTCAACAAGCCTGTATATTCCGACTCCCCCCGCCTCCACCATATCCGATAAGGATGTGGTGTCCCGAGCAACGTCGAGGGGCACCATGTTCTACTGCTACATATTGGTTTGTTCAGATAACTCGTATTACGCAGGCGTCAGCGATGCTCCCACGCGTCGCACGGAAGAGCGCAACGCCGGCAAAGGCTGCCTGGACAACAGCTCGTCGGCCCGTGCGCCTAGCGTGGACTGAGGAACACAGAACACTCTCCTCAGCTCGCAAGCGAGAGAACCAACTAAAACGATGGTCGCATGTAAATAAAGCTGCGCTGGATCAGCGTACGCCTCGACGCGACCGAGCCAACTAGTCGCCGAATCTCTCGGCGGCGCGGGCTTTCGCTTTTGCTGCCTCTTCTTCGCGATTTTTTGGTGGCGCGCTCGTTTCGAGCGAATGGACCAGGCGGGCCGAGGCGGCGGCGATTTCCTCGATCGCGGCGTTGAAGGCGGCTTCGTTGGCCTTGGAAGGCTTGTTGAAGCCGGTGATTTTTCTGACAAATTGGAGGGAAGCAGCGCGAACTTCATCTTGCGTGACTGGTGGATCGAAATTAAAGAGTGGCTTGATGTTCCTGCACATTTCCTTGACACCTTTTTTGTTTGTTGGTTGCCGAAGCTAGTCTGTAGTATCGCTGCCCGCGGCTACGGCGATTTTGTGTTACTTGCCGCCGACCGTCGTTGCTGTTTTAGTTGAAGCGAGACGTTGACGTGCATAGCCGCACCAGGGACTCGCAGGGTCCAGTCCAATATACGCTTGCCAGTGCTTGCGCGCTTCGTTGTACGCGCCCAGCTTTTCGCAGACGAACGCCAGGTTGTAGTGCGCGTCGGCATAGTCCGGATCAAGTCGCACAGCGTCTCGGAGGTGGAGTCGCGCCGCTTCCAATCTGCCGACTTCTTCCAGCACGCTCCCCAAATTGAAATGGGCGAGAGCGTTCTCAGGATCCACGCGCAGCGCGCGGCTGAAATATTCAGCGGCAATCTTTAGATTTCCTTCCTCATAGCAAAGTGTGCCGCAATTGAGCAAGGCATCCAGTTTTTCGGGATCGAGACTCAGAGCTTGTTCATACGCTTCGATCGCCTCGACCCTGGTTTCCTCTTCCGCTTCATACTCTAGCGCCGTGGCAAGCCATTCATCGGCATCGGGCCCTCGCCTGGCCATAACGCGCACTTTCTGGTCCAGCTCGCTGGTTTCGAAATTCAACGCAAACTGGCCTGAGAGCGGTTCGAGCCGGGCGCCGTCATGCTCTACAAGGATGTCTTTTCCATCGGAAAGAACTCGCAGCTCCGCCAATGGCGTATGCACCTGTGAGAGCTTCTCGCGGAGCGCTACCAGAGCATGCCGCAACCGGCTGGCGGGCACTCCTTCCTCAACCAATTGCTTGACCGTGCGCAGGCCAATCAAGTCGCGAAAATCGTAGAAGCGGTTCCCTTCTTCTTTTCGAGGAGAGACGAGGCGTAAGCGATCCCAATAATCCAGCTGCTTCGCGGTGAGGCCGACAATGCGCTGGACATCCGTTGTACTAAATCTGTCCGTCGCACCCATGTTGAAATTAACCGGTGGCCTTCTTTCCTGCTTTCTTCTGAACAGAGATCGGCTGGACGGCCCGCGCAGGGGGCTTTTTGCCGACTGGTTCCTGAGGAACTGCCGCGGCCGCAGCCGGCGCTTGCTTTTCCGCGAGACTCTTCTTGAGTGCTTCCATCAAGTCGATCACCGGGGCCATGTGTGGCTGCGCCACCTCGGTCACTTCCTGACCCTTGAGCTTCGCGGCGATCATCGTTTTTACGTTTTCTTGATATTCGTCGCGGTACTTTTGCGGCTCGAAGGGAGCGGCAAGGCTTTGGATGAGCTGCTGCGCGAGCTTCTTCTCCTGATCTTTCAGCTCAACCTTGTCCGTTGGAACGGACTCCGCTGCGCGAATCTCATTGGAGTAAAACATAGTGTGCAGGGTCATTCCCTTGCTGCCCGGCCGAAGAATCACTATGTGCTCTCGCTGATGCATGGTGAGCTTGGCAATGGCCCCGTAGCCGGACTCTTGCATGGCACTCATCAACAGTTTGTAAGCCTTGACGCCGGCATCCTCCGGCGCAACATAGTAGGAGGAGTCGAAATAGAGTGGGTCCATGTCGTCCAACCTTACGAACTCCAGAATCTCCATGACCTTCGCGGAGGGAGGCTCGATCTTGTCGAGCTCCTCTTCGCTGAAGAGGACGTATTGGTCCTTTTCATATTCGTGGCCCTTCACGATTTCGGAGCGCTCCACGTTGCGGTTACAAACCGGGCAAAACAGTGGCTGCTTGAGCCGCGAATGACACACATTGTGGAGCTGGTTGAAGCTGATGCGCTCGCCGCGCGCGGCGGCGGACATCCGCATAGGAATGGAAATCAACCCAAAGGTAAGGTGGCCTTTCCAGACGCTTGTGGCCATAGGGACGCTCCTTCGACAACAGGCTGGGACACTACATGAGCTTTTTAAGGTTAGCCGCCCCTCGGGCAAGAAGCAAGATACAACCACACTCGTCAATGCAGTTTTACAGAATAAGTCACTACCGGGTCCGAAGCCTCAAATTGCCCACGGACAGGTGTTCCGGAATTAGGATGAGGAGTAGACTCGAGCAAGAAAGAAAGGCTACTCGTGGCGCAGAGCGACCACCGGGTCGACACGCATGGCTCGCCGCGCCGGAAGGAAGCACGCCACCGCAGACACGGCAGCGAGCAGCAGCACTACGCTCGCAAATGTCAGCCGATCTGTGGGCTGCACGTCGAAAAGCAGGGTGGCCAAGAAGCGCGTGAGCGCAACAGAGGCAATTACGCCGGCGATCACCCCGTAAACCACCAACTGCATTCCCTGGCGGAGCAATAATCCGAGGAGTTCGCCACGCTGCGCACCGAGGGCAATTCGAATGCCGATTTCACGGGTGCGCTGCGCAACGCTGTAGGCGGTGACGCCATAGATTCCGACCACCGAAAGCGCCAGCGCAATCGCCGCGAAGGCGCCAATAAGGATCAAGGCGAATCTCCTCCCTTGCACAGAAAGGTCCACATAGCTTTCGAGCGACATGATGCGCGAAATCGGTTGCGTCGCATCGATGGAGTGAATAGCCTGTTGCGCGCCGGAAGAAATCGCCGCGGGAGTGCTTGCGGTGCGAATGACAAAGAACATCAGGCCGTCGGGAAATGGCCATTGCTGGTGCGGAATGTACGTCTGCATGTCGGGATCAGCGTCGAGTCCCAAGTGGTGCACATCTCCGGTGACGCCGACGACTGTCCACCAAGGATTATCCACGCCACCGATCTTGACGCGTTTGCCGACCGGATCTTCGCCGGGCCACATGCGGCGCGCAGTGGTTTCAGCGATCAGCAGGACTTGAGGCGCGGTCGCTGTGTCGGCAGAAGAGATGTCCCTGCCCCGAAGCAAGGGAATGCGCATCGTTTCGAGAAATCCCGGAGTGATGCAGTAGCGCTCGGCGCTCGGGTCTTCTTCAGGATTGGCACGTATTTTGCCTTCGACGTGAAAGCCGTACTTGTCCACATTCCCAGCCAGCGGAATCTGACTGGCGGCAGCGGCGGATTGCACGCCGGGAAGCGCATGAAGACGATCGACAGCATCGGCAAAATACTGACGCACAACTGCGTTGTCATTGAAGCGCTGGCCAAGAACGGAGGTTTCCATGGACAGTACGTTGGTGGGGTCGAACCCCGGCGAAACTACGAGCAAACGGCTCAAACTGCGCAGCAGAAGGCCAGCGCCGATCAGAAGGGTTAGAGAAAGCGCAACTTCGGACACGACCAGCAGCCCGCGCAGGCGGCGGCTCGCCACACTTCCGCTGCTGCGCATGCCCTCCTTCAAAGAATCGTGCACGTCGGTTTTCGATCCCCGGTACGCAGGCGCGAGGCCCGCGACGATACCGGTGAGCAGCGCAACTCCAACAGTGAATAATAAGACTCGCCAGTCCAGATGCACTTGATCGAGACGTGGCAGATCGCCCGCACCGATACTGGCCAGGACTTTAGGCGTCCAGTAGGCGGGGAAGAGTCCTGCAGCGGCGCCCAGAAGGCTGAGAACGCAGTTTTCCGCTAGTAGTTGGCGAATGATCCTGCCGCGCGTCGCCCCCAGCGCGGTGCGTACGGCAACTTCACGTTCGCGATGAGTGGCGCGCGCCAGAAGCAGGTTGGCAAGATTCGCACACGCCACCAGCAAGACGAAAGAGACGGCACCGAGCAGGATGTAGAGCGGGACGCTGGCCGGGCCGAGCAGTTGTTGCCGAATGGGTGTGAGAATTACACCGATATCGTCATATTCCTTGGGATAGGCTTTGCTGAGCGCGGCGGAAATTGTGTCCATCTCGGCGTTGGCCTGGGTAATGGCTACGCTGTCGCGCAGTCGACCAATGGCCACCAGGTGATGGCAGGTACGGCAAGCCCAGGGTTGCGAAACGTCGTAGCCGAGCACGCGCCAGATCTCCACGGCGCCCCCGCGCGGATCCTGGTTCATCAAGGATTGATACTCCGCAGGCAAAACGCCGGCCACGATGTACTGGGTTGCGTTCATATTGACAGGTTTGCCGACGATGTTGGGGTCAGAGTTGAATTTGCGCTGCCACAACGCGTGGCTTAGCATCACCACTTTATTGGCGTTGGGAACATCTTCTTCGGGCAGGAAATCGCGTCCGATCTCCGGATGGATGCCGAGAGTACGGAAATAATTGCTGGTGACGCGGAGGCCGCTGAGTTGTTCGGGTTCGCCAACTTGTAACACGGGCTGCCAGGAACTGTAAATAGCAATTTCCTCAAAACTCTTATTCTGAGATTTCCAATCGAGGTACGTCGCGTAGCCTACGTTCTCTGGGGAGCCGTCGCGGCCTTTCTCCCATACCATGACAAGGCGGTTTGCGTTGCGATACGGGAGCGGCCTCAGCAAGACTCCGTTGACCAAGCTGAACATAGCCGTGTTGGCGCCGATGCCGAGGGCCAGTGTGAGCACCGCGACGGCGGTGAAGCCCGGAGATTTGCATAGCATGCGGAAAGCGAAACGCAAATCCTGCCAGGAGGTTTCCAGAAAAGATTCCCAACCGGCGGAGCGAACCTCTTCTTTCGTAACTTCGAGGCTGCCTCGCTCCAGGCGCACGGCGCGAAATGCATCCGTGCGGCTCATGCCTTGCTTGATCTTCTCCTCGGCCGCCATCTCGAGGAAGCCATTTAGCTCTTCGTCCAGATCCCTATCGACGCGTTCCTTTCGGAACAGTGATCGGAGTCCGCTCGCTACGCTTCGTAGTAATGACATGGTTGGCTTACGACGCCTCCAAGATTCTAGCGATCGCCGCTACTTGCCTTCCCCACTCTCGTGTTTCGCTGTTGAGCCTTTTTCTACCTTGCTCTGTCAAGGCGTAATATTTTGCGCGTCTGCTATTCTCGGTGGCTTTCCATTCGCTTCTGATCAGTCCATCTCGTTGCAACCGCTGAAAAGCGACGAATAGCGAACCGGCATTGAGGCGGAAAACGCCCTTGCTCATTTGTTCGAGCCGGACGGCGATCCCGTACCCGTGCATGGGTTCGAGGGCCAGCGTTTTCAGAATAAGCATGTCCAGAGTGCCTTGGATGAGATCGCTCGGCTTGTCCGGCATAAAACCTGTTCCCCCTGATAATCAAGAGGAGCATACGCTTCTCATTATGATTGTCAAGAGGAGAGCTTGGAGAGCATGACTCGGCGAGAGGCGACCTGCAATCCAAACGGCGGCATGAGATAGAATCCGGGCGTGGCCAAGCTCGAAGAATACAAACGAAAACGGCGCTTCGATCGAACGCCGGAGCCATCAGGCGAGCCCGAACGTTTCGTCGGTGAGGTCGAGGACAAACCCGCCGCGGCAGGCAAGCCCCCTTCAGCGGGCAAGCGCACGCGCCTGCCAATGCCTAAATTGCCGCAGGTGGAGGTGCACCCGGGCCAGGAACATGGCGACACGTTCGTAGTGCAGAAGCACCGGGCAACGCGGCTGCACTACGATTTCCGGCTGGCGATTGATGGGACGCTGAAGTCCTGGGCGGTCCCCAAGGGACCTTCGCAGAGCCATGCTGACAAGCGACTGGCGGTGATGACCGAGGATCATCCGCTAGATTACGGGAACTTCGAAGGGAAAATTCCCGAGGGCAACTACGGCGCCGGAACGGTTATGGTCTGGGACCGCGGTACTTTTCGTGTGGAAGGCAATCTCGACGCGCTGAAGCAAATAGAAAAGGGAGAAATCAAATTCAGTTTGAACGGGGAGAAATTGCGGGGCAGCTTCGTCTTGGTGAAGCTGAAGCAGAGCGAAAAAGGCAACGAATGGCTGATGATCAAGCACAAGGACGCCGCCGAAGATTCCAAATGGAACATTGACGAGCACGACGGATCAGCGCTGACCGGAAGGACCATCGAAGAAATCAAAGAGGAGTTTCCGCCGAAGCGCAGCCCTGTTCCGATTCAAGCGAACGAAGCTGAGGGCGCATACAAAAGTGCTATGCCGTCCCGCCTTGAGCCAATGCTGGCGACTCTTGGCGAGCGCGCCTTCTCCGATCCCAATTGGCTGTTTGAAATCAAGTGGGACGGAGTGCGCGCGCTGGCGTGGATTGAGGACGGCGCTTTGACACTGCGTTCCCGCAACAGCGTGGACATCACCAAGCGCTATCCCGAACTGGCATCGCTACCGGAAGCACTGGCGGCGCAAAAAGCAATCGTGGACGGAGAAATTGTGGCACTGAATGAGCGTGGCCACAGCGACTTCGGACTCCTGCAGGAACGCATGCATGTGCGCGCTCCAAGCGAAACTCTCGTTGCGAAGACTCCAGCGATTTTCTATGTGTTCGATCTTCTTTACTGTGATGGACACGACCTGCGCGAAGCACCCCTTCTCCAGCGAAAGCAACTCCTGCAGCGGCTGCTTCATGGATCTGGGCGCATTCGCTACGCCGACCATCAGTTGGAGCATGGGAAAGAACTCTTCGCGCTGGCGAAAGAAAGCGGCCTGGAAGGCATCGTGGCAAAGCGAGCTGACAGCCGTTATGTTTCTGGCCGCAGCATGAACTGGTTGAAGCTGAAAGTGACGCAAACGCTCGACGCCGTCATCGGCGGCTGGACCGCGGCGCGTACGCCGGCGATTCCTCTTGGCTCCCTGCTGCTGGGTTTGTATGAAGGCAAGAAACTTCGTTTTATCGGTCATGTCGGCAGCGGCTTTGATGCGAAAAAGCATGAAGAGCTGAGCAGCAAGTTGAAGGAACTTGCCGTTGCCAATTGCCCGTTTGGCATGGTGCCGGAAGCGAACGAGAAGCCCGCCTGGGTATCGCCAGAGTTGGTGGCGCGTGTCAAGTTCAGTGGATGGACGCAGGATCATGCGCTGCGCCATCCCGTTTTCATCGGGCTGCGGGAAGATGTACGGTCAGCGGATTGCCAATGGGAAAGCGAGGTTGCTCAGACTGCGGCTGAGCCAACCACGGCTCCGGCCGTAGTGCGGGCTCCCGAAGTCGTCGGAAAGATACTGAACACCACTGCGCAGATTGAAGCAGAATTGTTCAAGGGGCGCGCGGAAACCGTCACGATCGAGTTGGACGGGAGACGCCTGCGGTTCAGCAACCTGAACAAAATCTATTTTCCCGAATCCGGGTACACGAAGCGGGATTTGCTCGCTTACTACTACCGCGTTGCGGATTTTGTCTTGCCGTTTCTGCGCGAACGCGCTCTTGTGCTGCGGCGCTATCCGGACGGAATCAAGGGGCAGGCGTTCTTTCAAAAAGATTTGCGGGAAGGCGTGCCGGAGTGGTTTAAAACGACGCCGATTGATTCGGAAAAGAAGGGGGAACCAATTCACTACGCTACCGCCGATGACCGCGCTTCCCTTTTGTTTTTGACTGGGCTCGGCTGCATCGACCACAATCCGTGGTCCAACCGCATCGACGATTTCGAGCATCCCGATTATTTCTTCTTCGATCTGGACCCTTCCGATGGCACGGAGTTTTCCGTCGTCGTAACGATTGCCAAAGCGCTGCACGAAAAGCTGGAGGAATTGCGCCTGGCGCACTTTGTGAAAACATCGGGGGCAACCGGGATACACATCTTCATCCCTGTCGAGTCTGTCTATACGTACGAGCAGTTACGGACTTTCGGCGAAATCATCGCGCGCACGGTGACTGCTGAACATCCGAACCTCGTCACCAACGAACGCAGCGTTGCCAAGCGTCAAGCGGGCCGGGTGTTGATTGACGTGCAGCAGAATGCACACGGACGGCCGCTGGCTGCCGCCTATGCGGTGCGGGCTTTTCCAAAAGCGCCCGTTTCTGCACCGATTTTGCCGCATGAACTGAAGACGCGCCTGAAGCCCGAGGCGCTAAACATCAGGACGATCCTTGCCCGGCTCAAAGAAAAAGGCGATCTTTGGGCCGATTTCTGGAAACGGCGACAACGGCTCGAACAAGCTATCGAAATTCTCAGCAGCAGCGTGCCGCCGAGAACCAAGAAAGGACCCTAGTTTGTAACCCCATTGCGGCGCCTCATCTTTTCCCAAGCGCGTCAGCTATGATTAAATGCCAAGGCTCGGAGGTGGATTATTTCTAGCGAAGGCCAGCTTCTTGTTGGGACTTCTGGCTACTCTTACAAAGAGTGGAAGGGAAATTTTTATCCTGAGAAACTTCCCGATCGTGAAATGCTTGGTTTCTACGCCAAGCAGTTCTCGACGGTTGAAATCAACTACACCTTCTATCGCATGCCCAGCGAGAGCACGCTCTTGAATATGGTGAAGAGTGTGCCGGAAGGGTTCCGCTTCGCTTTAAAAGCCAACCAGAAAATCACGCACATCCAAAGGCTGCGCGGCTGCGAGAGCATTTTGAAACGTTTCCTGGAAGTCGCTAGCGTTCTAAACGAGGGCGACCATCTCGGCCCGATCCTCGTGCAACTGCCGCCCAATTTCAAATTCGATTGTCCGCTGCTGGAAGACTTTTTGGCCCTTCGTCCACCCGCTTTCCGTTTCGCCTTTGAGGTGCGTCACCCGTCCTGGTATACCGAGGAAACTTACGCCGTTCTTCGCCGGCACGAGACGGCGCTTTGCCTGTCCGAAACCGAAAAGCAAGCGCCTCCTGAGATGCTCACGGCAGGCTTCACTTACGCGCGCCTTCGCCTTGAAGATTACACTCCAAGACAAATCACAGCGTGGAAGAAACGCTTCGACGGGTGGCTCGGCCAGGGCATCGATGTGTACGTCTACTTCAAACACGAAGATGGGGGCAAAGCGCCAGCTTACGCCCGCCAGCTACTCGGAAAGAATCCTTGATCAGTTCCTGAGACACTCGAATCCAGGAATCCAGCTACTCCGGAAAGTATCCTTCTTTGGAGCGAATACGGTATTCCTTTTGTCCCACGAGGGAAACTTCAATTTTCCGCCACTTTCCGTCGTCCCCCGGCGCCGGTGGCCGGTACGAAATCATATACAGGTGCTGGAGATCCAGGGCGATTTTTTGAAAGACCTCATCGATATCACCTAGTTTCTTGACCTGATAGGACGAGCCGCCTGTTCGCTTGCTCAAATCGTCCAGGAGCCTCCTCAGTTCGCGGGAATGTGTCGCCTCACCTTCCGCGATGGCATATAGAGGAATGCCGGCCTTCTTGGCGCGAGTTACGGCCGCATTCGCGTTAAGAATGCTGGCATTGTCGTCGCCATCGGAGAAGACCACGAGAGCTTTCTTTCCCGGACGCGGTGATATTTCCTGCGCCACCTCGGAAAGCGCGTCGAACAACGCAGTTTGTCCCTCCGCACGAGTCCTCAAGACGGCACGCTTCGCGGCAGCTTTATCCGTGGTGAATTCCTGGCGCAATATCAGCCGACGGTCAAAGCTGTATACCGCCACTTCGTCCTCGGGGCCAAGCACATCGATTAACTTAATGATGGAATTCTTCACACGCGGAAGCGCATCGGCCATGCTTCCGGTGGTGTCCAACAGGATGGCACAGGAGAGCTTTCCTTTATCGGCCTCAAAATTCGTGATTTGCTGCGGTTTTCCGTCTTCGAACACTTGAAAGCTGTCGCGGCTCAGACCCTCCACGTACTGTCCTTTATGGTCGAAAACGCTGGCGTAAACCTCAACCAGGTGGACCTGAACGCGAATCGTGGGACTGACCTGCTGACCGCGCACGGGAAACGCTGACAAAGCAGTAACAATAATGCAAAGCCCGAGGGGAAGAATTGCTTTCCTCATTGTCGAAGCGCCTCTCTCAAATCGTTCGGAGCGACGGACGCAAATGCGGCCACCAGGGACCGCCAGTCGTGGTAATCCGTCATTTTCGCGTTACGGAAAGCCTTTGCGGCTAAAGGCTCAGCGACATCAAGGAGCGCTGGTGGCTCCACGCCCACGCCATCAGCCAGCGAAACGAGAAAAAGTTTGAACTCCGCAGCGCGTTCGGAAATTTCCACGGGAAGCATGTGCCGCTCATACTCCTCATAGGGGGCGTCGGGCAGCAGATGCGGATGGTTGCAGCCAAACGAGTGGTACTTGACAGCCCCGAGGACGCTGAGCCGTGAGCCATTGTTAGAGGAAGCCACCAAGCGCAGCGCAACGGTGGAAGGAGAAGACCAGGGGTCCGACTTGAATCGATCGAGATACTTGCCGCCCAGCGCAAACAAATCGGGGAGAGTAATGGAATCCCATACCTTGCGCCAGTTTCTGGTCTCGATGCCGTTCAACAGATCGGCGCGCCGGGTGAGGGAGAGCAGACCCATGGTTTCCTCATTGAGAATCTGAAATTCTGTGGGACGACGGGCGGACTCCATGATCCATTCACGGGCCACCGTCGCACGTAAACTGACGAGGCGCTCGTCGGACTCTTCAAGCCGTTCCCAGGTCGTGCCGCGCAGCGCCGCGATTTGTGCGGCGATAGCTTCCTCTGCAATCGCACCGCCGGATTTCCATCCGGCAGCAGCGGCGGCACCCGTGGACACTGCAAACTGCGCGAATCCTCCAATGAACTTACTCCCGAGGCCCTCGCTTGCCGGTTCAAACGCGGATTCCGGCAGAATCTGTCTGGTGCCGGAATCCTTGGAAAAATCGAAATAGTGGTGCTTCCGCAGCAAAAAGGGATCCTCGGAAACAACAAGGTCGGAAGACCGCAAATAGTAAGCGTAGACGGGGCCGGCAAGGGCAAGGGTTAATTGTGGCTGGAGTTCTGCCAACAATTCCTGGGAAAGCTTCTCCATGTCTTTCGGATTGCGTTTGTTCTTTGAAAACTTCTGCGTTATTTGGGCGATGAGCTTATGGAGTGGCGCGGGGTCGTAACGCGTGATACTTTCCTTTTCCTTTGCCGCGACCTTGGAGTTTTTCGGCAATTCAAGTTGGGGAATAGCGCTGACGCTCTTCTCCAGGGTAGCAAGATCGACCTGGCTGTTGGCAGATAGTTTTTTTGCTCCGTCATAAATCATGAACATCGCTTCCAGGGTCGGAACTTTCTGTAATTCCAGGAGGCGCTTAAAGTCCACACTACGGCGGCTTCCGGCTTGGCCACCAGAACCCAGCAGGCAGGCGTGGAATTTGTCGTCCACCCTCCCCGCGCCCTGCACTGCCTTGCAAAGGGAGAGGATGGCATGCGCAGATTCGAGTGCAGCCACAGAGTATGCAGCGGGTGATTCTGCCGCCGCAAAATGGTCGCAAACGTAGCGGAAAAGCTTAGCTGCTTCTTCGTCATTAATTGCCCGGCTCCGCCGGAGAAGGCAGATCCACTCGACCAAAGCATGGAGTTGTCCAAGCTGCAGATTGGTATCCAGCGGCGAATGAGCTTTGACTCGTTCCACGGCCGCGAAGAACTGCGAATAGTCGGAAGGGCCAAGCCCGGTGATTTCCGTAAAATAAGGATAGGCGTGGGAATAATCGGTGTAGTTCTGGGCCAGGATGAGGGCAGATTGTTCATCTAGGGGCTTGAGGCGGTGCGCATCGATTCGTGAAACAGCGAGAAAATTTTCAAGCTCAGAGTGGCGAGAGGATTTTTCCTTGTAACGAGTTTGCGCGAGCCTGAGCAAGACCTCATCTTCGACATCGGGCGCCACCGCCTTGGAAACCTTGCTCATCATTTTTGCGGTTTGGGCTTCGCTTGAGGATCGTCCCTTGGCTACCGTCCAGACTTCCGCAGAGCCGGGAAAATCGACGTGGCCATTCGCGTCCAACGGAATCGAGCGCAGAAAATCAGAGAACGCCGTGTCCATCAGCATCGAAGATGCCGCGCGTTGCATTTCACTAGTTTCCGAAAAGAGTTTGTAAAATTGTGTGTTCCTTGACAGACTTGCGGTGAAAAACGCCTGGTGAGGCTGGTCCAACTGAGACAGGTAAAAGAAATATGCCAGCAACCGGCCATCGGCTCGCTGGAGCAAAGCGGAGAAGAAAGCACCAGGCTCGGCTGGGCTTGCGCCTGCGACAGTTCCCCAAATGGATTCGGCTTTGGGTCCTCCCGGAACAGCTGCGTGGCCGCCACGAACGGCAAATGCCGGTGCGTACGAATATACGAGATCCGCGTAGCGGTCCGCCAAGGTCCTCAGGTTGACAGCCGACAGCAGCGCGCTCAATGCTGCCCTGTCCAACGAATTGATCCCGACATAAAGCTCGGCCATTTTCGGCACGCGGAGCAAAGCGGTGGCGAAGCCCCCGGGCTCGTTTTCGTTGGCGTAAAAATTGTCGCGCCATACGATTTCGCTCGGATAGATCACCGCCGGCTCGTATGGGATTTCTAACTTATAGGACTTACCTGCCTGGAGAGCTTCCTTAATACCCAATTCGTCGATGGCCAGGGCCGAAGCAGTTTCCTGCTTTTTGGCTTGATTTTTTTTCTCTCCCCGGTCGAGTTCCACTTGACCGTTTGACACATGTAATTTGATGCCCAAGAGATTCAAGATTTTCTCAGTTTCCCGGCGGCCCTCCTTGCCCTGCAAAGAGAGCGTAATCACAACTCGATTGCCTTCCCGCTTTCCGAAGGCTTCCAGAGCAGCAATGCGCTGAAAATGACTGTGGATCTCTTCCGCGTATTCTTTATAACCGCAACCCTGTCCCTTGCACGTCCGTGTAATCAGGGTACGGCTGTATTCGACGAAGAATCTTTCCGCCGGTACCCCTTCACGAGCGTGCGCGGCAAAGGCTAGGGCATCGAGGCCGCCAGGCACCAGCGTGCCGCCCTCTTTTTTCGCCTCAACACTCAGCATTCGGCGGAACTCGGGATGTCCGGCGGACTCCAACAAAGCTGCGAAAGACTCCGCGTGCTTGAAGTCCGCGTCGCGCAGTGAGACTGAGAATCCTCGTTCCAGCGCAGGGAGACGTTGTGGCGAAGTGGCTCCCAGGCCTTCTACAAGCCGGACATACGCTTCTGCAGCCAAGCCGCCATAACTGTCCTCCACGCTCGCAAAGCGCAAAAGCAGTTCAGGGTCTTGAACGGCGGATGCGCCTTGTTCAAGCGCGGCGCGCGCGTCATACATTCTTCCCTGCTTTTCCAGCGCGTCGGCTCGCACGATGTACAAGCCGGCAAACTTTGGGGCCGCCGCGAGACCTTCATCAGCCGCTTTCTCCGAAGCCCGCGCGTCCCCTGATCCCAGGAGCAACCGCGCGATGCGGTAATTCGCGCGCCCCATTTCCGGCCGGATTTCAATGACGCGTCTCCACGCAGCCAGCGCCGCGTCGTTCTGCTGTAAACCATCTAGAATGCCGGCAAACTCAGTACGCATGTCCACTTCCGGTGGCAATGCTGCTGTGACCGTTCTTTCCAATGCTTGCGCTTTTTCGTCTTGCTTTGCGTCCAGATAGAGCTTCAAGACGGAACCCGTCTCTGAAATATGCAAACCGCCGAGAGCGAGTCCCTGTTCGAATGCATGAATGGCCAGAAGCGAATCCGCGGTCCGCTCCTCTGCATGGGCTTTGATGAACCAGAGGTCCTGTCTCTTCGGGTCGCCGCGCAGGGCCTCCTGCAAATAAGGAAGAGCCCCTTTATCATCCTTGCGTGCCAGGTGAATGCTAGCAAGGTCTTCGGCAATTTGAGGTGTCAAGGCGTTCAACTCGACCGCGCGCTTCAGTGCGTCTTCCGCCTTGTCATAGTCTGCTGCGAGTAATAACACGTGTCCGAGGCCGGAATAAGCTGTGCTGTCCAGTGGGCGGACTTCCACCAAAAACTTCCGGAACCTTGCCGCGGCGGCGTAATCTTTTTGTTTTTCGTTGAAGGCCGATGCGGTAAGGAGCGCAGCCTGGTCAAGAGGATTCACTTCGAGAGCGGCACGCAAACTCTCTCGAATCTGTTGTAGATCGGCCTCGGTGATCTCGCTGTGTTCCAAGAGTTTCGCGGCTTCTGTTATTTTGGTTTGCATTGCAGAAAACTGCGATACGGAAGGAAGCGCCGTGCCCTCGGGTACCACAATTTCAGTACTTTCGAATAGGATGCTGGCGGACGAATCAGAGAGGGTGAAATGGGAGACGACAAATCCATTTGCCGGCAAAGGGGCGGACCAGTCAACCTGAACATACGCATCCGAATCTTCGGCGATCCCATGGGAGAAATCGCTTAAATCACCATGCACGATGCTGCCGCCGGTAGATGCGAAGAGAGGCAGCCAGGTCTCATCGGGGCCCGCAGGCTGAAACAAATTCACTCGCACATGCTGGCTGCCGAAGGCACGTAGCAAGATAGCGGCGGCGTACTCTTTTGCAGCAGGCTCCAACGCAGGTAAATTGCCGATCAGCAAAACGCGCGACCAGTTGGACCCCCACTGCGGGGCGGCAGAGGCGATTGCATCATAAAAGGCTTCGTGGAGAATGGCTGCCGGGGTTTCACTAGGGGCCGGAATTTTTTCGAACGCGCTTTTCAGCCGCGCGCGGCTCGCGAAAGGACCCGCAACAGCTACTGTTCCATTTTGGACGATCGCTAACCGTAGCTCACGACCCTTCAGGGCAGCATAGAGAGCGAGTATTTCTTTGTCGATGTTCTCCAATTCCGCGCCGCTCAGCCCATCCACTAGTAATACAACGGTCAGGGCACTCCCAGGCTTTACAGGCAAAATTACTGCATCGAGCTTTCCCGCGTAGGTCTGAACGGAGGCTGCAGAGGGTGGTGCGGACGTTGAAGCCCGCAACAAGACGGACGTGCCTTCCGCCGTCCGGCAAGCTAACAATAAGGAGCCTGTAAGGATGCTAAATCGAAGGCAAGATTGGAGTTTCTTCATGCGGAGCCCGTCACTACAGTGGGCCGGGATTGTAGCACAAGACTCTAACTGACAGATCAACGTCGATTGATTGATAAAACCATACGTTGAGCTAGTTGCGTTCGTGGAAGAACCGGGCGGATCCGGGGCCACTGGATCCGGAATCGGAATCGGCGGCGTCCCAGGCTTTGCGGTCGATAGGCTTGATCGGTTCCAGTTTTTTCTGCGAGAGCGCTTTGTTCACGGCTGGAATTTCTTTATTGGCGAAGGCGTCGAATTCGCTCGCCACGTCATTCAGTTCTTTCTTCAGCGAATCGATACGCGCCGACTGATAATCGGTGGGACGGCCTTCGTAGTTCAAGATTGCTCCGTAGAGTTGCGTCGTTTTTTCACGGATGCGTTCCTCACCGGTGACCGCGCCGCCTTCCTTGGTGGCGACGATCTTCCTGCGCATCTCATCGACTTTTCCAGCGAACTCCTGCAAACGCTTGCCGAAGGCGGCATCACCCTTCAGTCTTGCACTGCGCTCCATGAGCGCGTCGTGCACACCGTTGATGCGATCCACATCGAAGCTCATCTCCCCGAGCAAACCATGCAATTTCATGGCGGCGTCAAATTCCTTTTTGCGGTCTTCCACCGTGAATTTCGCGCGCGGGTCCATTTCCAGCACAAGCTGCGTGCTGTAAGTCTCCTTGCCCCGCGTCATCTTTACCGTGTAAGTGCCCGGCATAACCCGCGGGCCCTGCGACGCCTCAAACGATGCCGTAGCCGCTGGCGGAACGTGCGGTGCCTTCAGGCGCATCGGCCATTCGACGCGGCTAATGCCGCGGCGGCTGTTCGGAGGAAGCGTGTCCACCAGCTTTCCTTGCGCATCAAAAATTTCCAGTTTCATTTTTCCAAAAATGTGCCGCTTGCTCTGGTAGTAGGTAATCAGCGCCGCGTCCGGAGGATTCGGCCCGGTAAAGACTGCGCTTCCTTCCCCATAGCCGCCATTTGACGGCAGACGCTGTTGCGCCGGCTTGGCTTGCAGGAACACCGCTTCTTGCGCCATCACTTCGGGAGTCAGCTTCCGCAGCGGAGTAATGTCGTCCACGATCCAGATGCCGCGACCATGCGTGGCAATCACCAAGTCCGATTCACGAGGATGAACGACGATGTCCCGCACGGCCACCATCGGAAATTCGTGGCCTTTGTACTGCGCCCACTGTTTCCCACCATCCGGCGAAATCCAGAGACCGAATTCTGTCCCAAGAAACAAGAGATTTGGCCTTACCGTGTCTTCTTTGATGACATGGGCATAGCCGCGCACGCCGCTGTCGGCAGAGACGATCGGCGTCCAGGTCTTCCCGTAATCCGTGGTCTTGAAGACGTGCGGATCCATGTCTCCAAAGGTGTGCCGATCGAACGCCGCATAAGCCGTGCCCGCGTCGTAGAGGCTGGCTTCCACCCAAGAAACCCACGCGGCTTTCGGCAGATTCGGGACATTCCCGACCACGTCGGTCCAGGTCTTTGCACCGTCGCGCGTCACTTGGAGGTTTCCATCATCGGTTCCGACCCAGATCGTTTGGCCGTCGCGCGGCGATTCGCTGATCGAGTAGATCGTCGTGTGCATCTCCGCGTAAGAATTGTCGACCGTGACGCCGCCGGATTCTTCCTGCTTCTGTTTCTCGGGATCGTTCGTGGTCAAATCCGGAGAGATGCGCTCCCACGATTGGCCGTGGTCGCGCGAGCGAAACAGGAATTGCGCTCCGATGTAGATCGTCCCCTTCTCATTGGGGCTCAAATGGATGGGAGTGTTCCAGTTGAACCGCAACTTCCCTTCTCCGTAATTGGGTTCTGGCTTGATCAGCCGGCCCTCCAGCGTGACCCGATTGACTCGTCCGATAAAACCGCCTTGCGATTCGGCGTAAACGTAGTCTGCATCGGCGGGATCCGCAAACACCCAAAACCCATCTCCGCCAAAAAGATTTTCCCATCGGCCGATCGTGATTCCCCCGGGATACTGCGAGTCGCCCATCCACACGC
The DNA here is from genome assembly GCA_035279725.1 of Candidatus Acidiferrum sp. GTDB lineage: Bacteria > Acidobacteriota > Terriglobia > Acidiferrales > UBA7541 > Acidiferrum. The sequence goes on along the minus strand of DATEHF010000049.1, from coordinate 83,127 downwards.
TGTTGTCCTGCAGCCCGCCGAAAACGTGATACGGATCGGCATTGTCCACGCTCACGTGATAAAACTGCGAAACTGGCAGATTATTTCCCTTCCACCAGGTGTTGCCGCCATCGTAGGAATACCAAACGCCTCCATCATCAGAGGCGATGATGTGATCGGTGTTCTCCGGATTCACCCACACATCGTGGAAGTCGCCGTGCGCGCTGCCTCCGATTGAGCTGAAACTTTTGCCTCCGTCCTCGCTCATGATCAAGGTAAGGTCCGGCTTGTAGACTTTGTTCTCGTTTTTCGGATCGACAATCAGGTTGGCGAAATAAAACGGCCGCCACACCATCCAATTACTGCGGTCCCGCTCTTCCCAAGTTTTGCCGCCGTCGTCGGAACGAAACAGCGCGCTGCGCGTCGATTCAATCATCGCGTAGACGACATTTGGCTTGGACGGCGCGATGGTCACGGCAATGCGTCCCCAAGGTTTCGCGGGAAGCCCTTTCGCGCTCTTTTCATGCAACTCGTTCCACGTTGCTCCGCCGTCGGTGGTTTGGAAAAGACCGCTCCCGCTGGCCGCTGTCGCATTCTCGCCGCCGGAACGGAAGGTCCAGCCCTTGCGGCGAAAATCCCACATGCCCGCGAAAAGAACTTTCGGGTCCTGCGAGCTCATGGAAATCATCGAGCAGCCGGTCGAAAGATTCGGGCCTTTCAGAATCTTGTTCCAACTCTTCCCACCGTCGGTGGTTTTATAAACGCCGCGGTCCTCGCTGTCGCTCCACAGTCTGCCCGGCACGCACACGTAGACCGTGTCACTGCTCTTCGGGTCGATGATAATTTTCGCGATGCGCTCGGAATTTGGCAGACCCATGTTGGTCCAGCTATCGCCGCCATCCTTCGATTTGTAGATGCCGTTGCCGATTGAAACGCTGTTGCGTGTCCAGGCTTCGCCCGTTCCGGCCCAAATAGTTTTGGGCGCCTGAGAATCAATCGCGAGTGCGCCTATGGATTGCGCGGGTTCCTTGTCGAACACCGGCTTGAACGTCGTCCCGCCATTCGAGGATTTCCAAACGCCGCCGCTCGCTGCTCCGACATACACCGTGAGACGGCCATCCTCTTTCACGGCTGCAATGGCTGCCACGCGCCCGCTCATAGTCGCGGAGCCGATGTTCCGCGCACCGAGGCCGGAGATGGTGTCGGAGTCGAATTTGGCATTTTGCGCCGGCGCGGGCCCGGCAAGAATCATCGTGGCGGTAATCAGGGTTATCACAGCTGCAAAGCGGCGGATTGTCTTGCGCATTTTGGCGGATTCCTCAGCGATAAAATAAAAGCTACTGCTCTTGGCCCTAAATCGATTCATTTACTTCGAAATGGAACGGGCATTTTTGCCAATCACTTCCGGGCTTACTTCCCTGCTGGCGGAGCCTTCATCTCCGGTTTAGAGACTGGCATCGTGAAATGCGCGTCTTCCATCGGAATATTTTGTTCAATCTTCTCGACGGTGATTTGCGCGCGCGATGAGTTCCCCTTTTGTGCCTGCTCCACAGCGAACGGATAATAGATGCCGTTCACTTGCTCGTAATCTCCATAATATAATTCGCTCTCCTGCAGCGCGCCGCGAATGGTCGTTTGAATTTCCAGTTTCAGCTCCAGGTAAGAATCCGCATCCAGGTAGTAATAACGCACGTCCCCGTTCTTCATGCGCAGCTTAATCTTGAAGCAATCCGTTCCTTCCATCGAGTCGTGCCCCACCAATTCAGCCTTGTGGCCCTTCTCTTTGTAGTCCACCAGCGGGCCATCGATGTCGGCATCCACTACCAGACTCTTCAAGTCTTCTTGCGAGAGCAGTTCCGGATCCTTGCGGCCGCCAAACGGAGAGATCTGCCAGCCCGTCTTACCGTCGTAGGCTTGTACCTGCGCCAGGCCTTGGATGATGAATTCTTCCCGAACTTTGTCCACGCGCTTGTTCTCCTGCCGAAGATCGGCGCGAAACGATCCCTGACTGAATTTTGCCGTGGTGCGCAGGCTGTGCACGGATTTCAGCTTGTCCGTGCCGCCGTGCGCCTGAACGTTTTTCGCGATGACTTCATCAACCGTCTGTGCCTTGGCGGCGAAGGAGAAAAATGCCAAAGCCAATACGGCTGGAAGGGAAAGGCGGGCGATCCCGGAGAACTCCTTAAGCGGCGTCAGCCGCAAGCATGCTTTCATGAAATCCCCCAAACTCTGCAATTTGTGACGTCACTCCCAACGGAAGGGACCGAAACGGCGAACCTTGCCTTATTCGGACGAATCTAGCAGCACTTAGTTAGCAGACTTCCGGCCAACTGCCAAGAGTTTTCCCTGTGCTAGAACTCTCCATGCAGCCGCAGCGTCGGCACCACTACTGGTCCCCGGTCGCGGTTGTATCCGGGATTATTGATGTACTGGACTCCAGGTGCGACATAGATTCCACGCCAGACATGTGCCGTGTAGTACGACTCCAGGATGTTCTCCCGGCCGTAATTCAGTTTGCCATCACCGAGGAGGAAACCGAGCCCGCCGTCGGCCAGATACTCCTGGTGATCTTTCTTGATCCCGTTCGTCACGAGAGCCACGCCGGCGCGGTCCTTCTTGCGATGCCATTTCGCGCCATTTACCCCCATGCCCTCAGCAAAGGTCGATTCAACTTCGGTATAAGCGAATTCCTCGGTTTTTCCGTCGTTCCATCCCCAGCGTGCAAACGCCGTGAAATTCCGCGAGAGATTCTGTTCCACGTTGACGCCAAAGCCATATTTTCGGGTAATGTGCCAGGGGTGGTTCGTGATATCTGGGACGGCGACCAAGCCTTGTTGAAACTGACCGATCGCATTGCGGTAAATGCCCATATTGGCGTGATTGACGTACGCAAGCAGACGGATTATTCCGCCTTTCTTCGGCAGCACGCCGTGACGCAGTTCGTATTCCCAGTTTTCCGCATGAGCCTGCCAGGGTTTCCACACGAGATCAATTCCGTTCGCAACCTTCGGCATGAGTCCCTCGGCAAAGCGAAAACCCCAGTTGCGGTCTTCGTAGTCCGCCACAAAACCCACGGTATATCCGCGCGTATCTGCGGCGTAGTCCCAGGCGCCGTTATTGTCCAGCGTCCAGTTGTTGAATTGAAAATGTGTGTCCGAGCCCACCGAGTTTTGGTCAACGAAGTCCGGCATGCTGAATTTGCCGAACCGGATTTCCAGGCGCCGCCGCGGCAGTTCATCAAATAGCGATAGGAAACTCCGCTGGTTCTCGATCTTATCCTTGCTCAAGGCGACTACTTTGTGGATTATCCCGCGCCCGAGGTACGGCGCTTTGCTCAAGAGCGGATTGCGCACAATGTCCAGATCGGTGTTCCCCGCCAGGCCCAGCCCCGTGGTTAGCGCAGATCCACCAGCTTCTTCGATGTCCACCAGAACCTCAGTGGAATTGTTAAGCCGGACGCCCATATAGAGCGTCATCACACGCGACGTGGCTTTCTCATAGTCCGGGCTAAGGCTGTTCTTCCCGCTGTAAGCGGCGTGAAAGTCTGGGTGCGTTTGGAAAATGAAGTTCGCCTGCCCGGTCAGCCAGAAGCGCGTGTCCTTGAAATGGGGAAACATCGCTTCCGGATTTCCCTCGGCGGGCGGATTGGCCGGGTCTTCCGCCCGTGCCGCTGGCGCCTGGGTCTGAAACGGTGGCGAATCCTGCGCTCGCAGCCCCGGCACTGCGATCGACAACGCACCGAGCATCACGCAAATCGACAAAACAAATTGGAAGGTCAAACGCCGCATGTTCCGTATCCGAAGTCTCTCAAACTGGAATTTCCCACCCGCTCCGAATGGTTGCAGGCTAAGTCGTCGCCGATGAATGCATGATGAACGCGGCCAGGGCGGCGCCTCTTGAACTTCCCTACCCCTTTGTTCTACTGTTCGTCAGGGTACTGGCAAAAGGCCCGGAACATTGATACCATACCCCCATAGGGTAGGCAAGTAAAATGTCGCACACGTCGCGCGAAAAATTGGAACTCGTGAACCGCACCAAGAAGGTCATCGGCCAGCTTGAAAGTGTCCTGCGCGCCCTCCAGGAAGATGACCCCTGTGCCGAAGCCCTTCAGCGTCTCTCCGCCGCTCGCGGCGCCATCAACAGCCTTATGGCCGAACTCATGGAAGATCACATCCGCAATCACATGCCGCGAAATTCAAAATCTTCGGAAGAAGCTGCTGACGATGTCATTAGCATCGTCCGCACCTATCTCAAATAGAAGAGGTCGCCTTTCGAGCGATTTTTCTATATCTTCTTTGGACCGAGCCATCTGTCGTTGATTTCGAGGCGCCTCAAGGAGACCACGCGGTGCGAAGAGTTTTCATAGCCCTGGCCTTTGCTGTATTCGTGAGCGCCCCTGCAGCACGCGCGCAGGCCGGCCCTGTCGAAGGTGGCCACGAATGGCAGGTGTGGACTGGCGGCGGCCATGGAACCAATGGCAGCCAGTCCGGCGATGGGGTATGGAACGTCGGCCTTCGCTACGGCTTGATCCTTACCAGGCCACACGGGCCCGGTTTCCTGCGCGGCCGTCTGGAATATGCCGTGGACGCTGTGCCCATTTTCATGGTCGTTCAAAAAACGAACACTGCTTATGGAGCGGGCCTCAATCCATTCGCCTTCAAGTGGGCGATGGACAATCACCGCAGCGTGGTTCCCTACTTCGAACTTGGTGGTGGAACCCTGTTCACCAATACGAAAGTCCCGGAGGGCACCTCGCGAATCAATTTCACTACCACTGGCGCCATCGGCCTGCACTTCCTGCGCAGCAAGTACAACATCGGCACCGAGGTGCGCTACATGCATATTTCCAACGCCGGGCTGGCCAACCCGAATCCCGGCATCAATACTATTCAGTTTCGTATAGGCTTCGGCCGCTTCAGTCAAAAGGAATAGCCGGCCATGTACAGCGCCCGTCTGAGAACTAGAAGTGAGTGTGCGAGATGAAAATGATTTGGATCTTCCTAGCAATAATCGCTCTGCTCGTTGGAGTCGCCGTTGTCCGCGCCATGCGCACAGGGGAGAGAGCGCCCTCTACAGGCACTTCCGCGCCGGACTTCACCTTGAATTCGCAGGACGGCAAACCGCTCAGCCTCCGCGATCTCCGCGGCAAATGGGTGGTTCTCTACTTTTATCCCAAGGATTTCACCAGCGGTTGCACCAAGGAAGCGCACAATTTCCAGCGCGATCTGCAGCAATATGAACTAAAAAACGCAGTCATCCTCGGTGTAAGCGTTCAAGACGAAGCTACGCACCAGAAGTTCTGCGCGAAGGAAGGCCTCAACTTCAAGTTGCTCGCCGATACGAAGTATGCGGTTTCTTCGTCCTACGACTCATTGGTGAATCTTGGCGTCGCCAAACTTTCCGCTCGCCACACCTTTCTCATCGATCCAACGGGCGTAATTCGCAAAACCTATCTCAGCGTGAACGCCGAAAAGCACAGCGCCGAAGTCCTCGCCGATTTGGGCCAACTCCAAGGTCCTCCGAGCTAAGCCTGATCATTAAACTGCAGTCATCTTGAGCTTCAGTTTCCGCAATCCGCCTCGGAAGCCAGATTGGGAGAATCAGGCAACACCGCGAGATTGCTCTTGCCCAGCAAGGTATTCAATGCTGCCACATCCTTATTCTTCAAATCCTGCCACGCTGCGAGAGCTTCGTTCGAGCCTTTGCAGATTCGCCGGTAGGCTGCGAACGATTCTTCCGAGGGCGCGAAGTCCGCTCCATCCACCAGCGCCATCAAGGCCGTCAACGAATCATTTACCGCGTTGAAGCTAGTCGTCTTCGGTGTCTCCAGGATTGGAGTGGCTTCGCCTGCAATCGCCGCCACTTTTGCATCCAGGGCGTTGGCAGCGATCGCAACGGGGTCTTCCTTCGGGCGCTTGAGCAACTCGGCTAGCCGCGTTCGCAGTTCTTTTGTCTGTTGGTAGCCCTCAAAATTCTTACGGAGCAAAGCCGAGATCTTCAGTTGCAGCTCCAGCGAACTCTGCAATTCGTTGCGTGCTATTGTTACGCGCGGATCCATCTTGACTTCCAGCGATTGGCGAAACACCTGGTTGCCTACCTTTAGTCGTATCTCATACTTTCCCGGAAGCACCAGCGGTCCCTGCGGTGGTAACGGAGTGGAACCTACAATTGCTGCGATTGGATAGTTGTAAGGGGACTGCGGGTGCATCGCGAGTGGATCGGTGTAGCGCAGATTCCAAACAAAACGGTGCATTCCTGCGGCTTTCAAAAGCCTCTGAGGATGGCCAATCCAGTACTCCGCCACGAAAGGAGTTTCTTCCGGTGGTTTCGGCACGTCCGAACTGGAAAAGCTCCGCACCAGAACTTCATTCGAATCGTAAATCTCCAGTTGAACTTCAGCGGCAGAATTCGCCGGAACGAAATAATTCAGAATCGCGCCATCAGGAGGATTCTTTCCGGCGGGAACTTCCGGCGGCAGTGGTGTGTCTTGATTCTCGTCGCGCCGTACGCGGATCGCGGTTCGCGGGGCAAAGAGATGCGCGCCGGAGCTTGCACTACGCGCATCCAGTTGGCGAAGCGGCGTGACATCGTCCAGAATCCAGAACGAGCGGCCGTACGTCGCGGCCACCAAATCATCCTGTTCGATCGCTAAGTCATGGATGGCGACTACGGGCATATTTAGCCGCAGCGATTGCCAGTTTTCCCCGTCATCAAACGAGACGTACACGCCCATCTCCGTCCCCGCATGCAACAGACCCTTGCGCACTGGATCTTCCCGGACCGTTCGCACGAAATCCATGTCGCGAATTCCGCGCACCGTCTCCTGCCACGTTTTTCCAAAATCCCGCGTGCGGAAAATGTGCGGTTTCAAATCGTCATGGCTGTTGCGATTCACGGCCGCGTAAGCAGTACCGGCATCGAAATGCGAAGCTTCCACAATGCTTACAGTGCTCCACTCGCCGACATTTGGCGGAGTCACGTTTTGCCAGCTTTTTCCCGCGTCTTTCGTCAACTGGATGTTTCCATCGTCCGTACCCACCCAGATCACTCCTTCCTTCACTTCTGAAGGAGCAATCGTCAAGATCGTGCCGCGCGCCAGCTTGGTGTCCTTTTCATCCGGACGAGCACGCGTCAAATCCCCGCTTACCGCTTCCCAACTTGTTCCTCCATTGTTGGTCTTCAGCAGAAATTGCGTCCCGAGATAGAGCAAGTGTGGATCCTGCGGCGAAAAGACCATCGGGATGGTCCAATTGAACCGGTATTTGCTTCCGAAAGACACGGGCGCTGGAGAAATGTCCCGCACTTGGCCCGTGGTTTTGGACATTCGCACCACGCTTCCACCCGGTCCGGCGTTGTACACCATGTCTGGGTCCAAAGGATCGGGAATCGTGTAGCCACTTTCTCCCGGTCCCACCGGAAACCAATCGCGCTCCGTAATCTGTCCATTATTTCCGCGGCTCGCAATTCCTGCCGTGCCGCTGTCTTGTTGTGGGCCATACACCCAGTAAGGGAATCGATGATCTGTCGCGACTCTGTAGAATTCCCCAGTCGGCTGGTTGTACCAAGGTGTCCAGGATTCGCCTCCGTTCAGGCTGATGGTCGCGCCCTGGTCGACCCCGAGGATGATGCGCTGCGAATTCGTAGGATCAATCCACACTGAGTGATAGTCGTCTCCTCCCGGTGCGCCTTTGATCGTCGTGAATGTGTGCCCGCCGTCATTCGACCGGTACAAATTCTGCGAAGGTACGTAGACGGTATCGGCGTTCTTCGGGTCCACGAAAATCTCGCTCATGTACCAATAGCCTTCGATCCGCTTGTCATCCGTTGCTTTTTTCCATGTTGCTCCCGCGTCGTCCGATCGAAACAGCCCACCTTTCTTGTCCTTTGCCTCAACAATCAGGTACACGCGTTGGCCATGAGTTCCCGGCGCAACGGCAACTCCCTCTCGACCCCATTCCACTTCCGGCAGGCCGTGTCCGGTGACTTGTGTCCAGGTGACGCCTTCATCTGTGGATTTGTAGAGCCCGCTGCCCGGTCCGTATGAAGTTCCTCTTTGTCCCGGCTTGCGAATGCCGTGCCACAGCGTTGCGTAGACCACCTTCGGGTTTCCCGGCTCGAAACAAAGATCGATTGCCGCGGTTACGTTGTCTTTGTAAAGGACTTTCTTCCAGCTCTTCCCGCCGTCCGTCGACCGAAAGACTCCCCGTTCTTCATTCGGCCCGGAGCTGTGACCCATTGCAGCGACTAGCACCACATCCGGATTGCGGGGATCGACTACGATTCTCCCGATGTGCCGCGTGTCGGCAAGGCCCATGTGCTGCCAGTTTTCTCCTCCATCCACGGATTTGTAGACGCCGTCTCCGTAGTTGCTGTCCCCAAGAATCGTGTTGACGCCCGTTCCCACGTAAATGATGTTCGGATTGGAAGGGGCCAGCGTCATCGCCCCAATCGAAGCGACAGGTTCCTTGTCAAAGATCGGTTTCCAGACCACTCCGCCGTCAGTCGTTTTCCAAATTCCACCACCGTCCGCCGCAAAGTAATAAACCCCCGGATTCCCTGGCACGCCAGCCACGGCATTCACTTTCCCGGCGCGAAATGGTCCAATCATCCGCCACTGCATCTCCGAATATTGCGAGGGTGAAATTTCTTGCGCGCGCACCGGAGTACAAGAGGAAGCGCAAAGAATTGTTGCAACAATAATTTCAGCGATGAACGACCTTCCTGCGGCACTGATACGCATTCGTGTCCTCCGTGAGAAGGAAAAGGATACGCTGGCGACTGAACCAGGGCAATCGGTCGCCGGCAAAAGAGCACAGCCAAGAGTAGCCGTGCCACGCGGCGGCGGAATTATTTTGAGGAATGATGGCGGAGGTGAGAGTGGAGGAGCTGGTTGGTGATGTAAGCGAGGACGGAGGCGCGGCGAGGTGAGACGCGGCCTTTGGTGACCAGCGTGAGGAGGCGGGCGAGGAATTGGCGGAGATCGATGGCCGGAGAGAGCTCGGAGAGTTGGGGGAGGAGGTCGGCGGTAAGATCTTCGGCGTCATTGTATAACTCGAGGGAAGCAGTCGGTTTGGTCAGGCTGAAATGGTGAGGGCAAAGTCCGAAATGAGGTTGTGAACCGGTGAGGCGGCAACGCTTGCCATTGGCGTAACGATGGAGGCAACGAGTGGAATCGTTGAGGGGAATGCTTGCTGATTCCGGGAGAACTTCGACACCGGGATCGTTCTTAGTTGTATTCATGATGTTCCTTCCTGAGTGTTCCTTTCTAGAGTTTTCTTCTGGGGGTACCCCGGGGCAATTTGTATGAATATCAAAGGAAAAGACTTACGAAATTTTCATTTTGTAACTACTTGATTCTGAAAGACTTTGTTTTCGCTGAGCAAAACAGGTAGAGATGGGAAAGAAGCCTAGAAAAAAGAAAAGCGGGAGGTGGGCTCCCGCACTCCAAACGTAGTTACCTACGAGATATAGTGTATCACAAATTAAGGAAATGTCAAGAGCTTTTTTTAGTTTTTTCTAAATTATTGGAGGGGAAGGTGTTAGCGCGGATGGCGGAATGAAGGGTGGAAGGCAGGGTCCGCGCATTATCGACAAATGGAACAAATACCAAGACTGGCTGAGGACCTTTGCGACCGGGCGTCACGGGTCGGCGGCTTATGGGTATATCTTAAGACACAATTGGGGTATTCACCTTATATTTCGCAGTCCGCGGCCAATCCATACTCGCAGCCCAAACCGCAAGACGAACGGTCAATGTGCCTGGAGGAAAGGTGTGCTATGCCGAATGTCTTGGTTTATAAGGCCCGGACGCTAAAGCCGCAGACTCGCGCCGCGATTGAGGCAGAGTTGGGCCGCTCCCTCAAGGACGATGAAGACGTGAGCATCATGGCATTCGGAACGCAAGATGCGGCCACAGGCGGTGCGGGGTCGCGAGCCGGTCAAAAGGTGGGGGCTGATTTCAAGAAACTTGGGAAGAAAACCGCGCGAGCATCCGACGAAGACGCAGAGGCGGCGGTATGAGAAGAGCAAGTTTGGCACGCACGGGGTAATTTCTATTGGCGAATGATCCCGGCGAGTTCGGGGACGTCTTCTAGTTCACACCATTCGTGGGGGAGACAACGCATGGCCAATCCGCAGTCAAATTCGACTGCTCCGGAAGGAAAACGCAAAGTATCGAAATAGAAAGCCGCGCGTTTGAGGTGAACATCGAGCGGAGTCATTTCCCACCGCAGCATGCGCAACTGAATTCCTTCGAGCTTGTCGCCACGCAGAGAACAGGAAAAGCCACAATCGCCTTGACGGAAGAATCCGGAGACCTCTTCAAAAGTCGCGAAGGCGGGAGTGGGCTGCCAACTGGGAAGATAATTCGCCGAGAAAGCGATGTCGGTCTGGCCGTCGTCGCTACGAACATCCATAGAGATACCGTTTGCGTTTTCGGCCACATCGAAACTGGCGCCATGATGTACGCCGGGAAAGGCCCTGCCACCAAGGAATTGGACCATTTTTCTGTCGGTCTCCCGCCTCCAGATAAAGACTCCGGGCTTCAGGCCGTCTTTCGACATGTAGCGAATGGCGATGCGATGCGCCATGTTTTCTGAGGAGATTCCGACGCCCCCGGGCAAGCCTTTAGGGCGCAACTTTTCCAAGCGGATCAGGCAGACTCCAGCGATGGCCCAGCCGTGGTGTGCTTCGGCTTCGACTGAGTCAGGCGGTAGTTTTTCTAAAGCTTCTGGGCGGATACGAAAATTCAGAAGAATACGGCGTGCGATAGTGCCTTCAAGGACTGGCAGCATTGCGCTTGCCTCCTTCTCGTGCCCCACATCGATTCTAGACTGCCCCATTCAATGCTGCTGTCTTCTATTTTTTCGAGCCCGCCGAATGGGCGGGATGGTGCGGAAGGTGTAGAATCTTCGGCATTTTCGGACTGAGAAGGGGGGGCAAGCGTTGATCATCGTTTATGGGGTTTATCGGTGGATGGCGAAGCGGGTGGCGTTTCGCAACGACTATTGCCTGGCGTGCGGGGAGCCGCGGCGGGCCGTGCAGGTGCGGACATTCGACGTGGGGCACATTTTCTGGATTCCGATCCTGCCTGCGGGATTTTGGAAACGATGGGTATGCACGGTGTGGGGGTGCGATCCGCATGGAAGCGGGAAGACACGGCGGGGGGCTAAGTGGGTGGGATTATTTATTCTGCTGCTCTTCTCGGTGGTTTTTTGGTTCCGCCCGAGCCGGACGCCGTGGCTGCATTTTGGGTTTTGCGATTTGTAACACCGTTGGGGGCGTTGTTGTTGTTGCGACATTTGCTGCGCACACCGAAGGAGCCGACGTTGCAGGAAAAGTTGGCGGCGATTGCGCCTGCGGCGGATACGGCGTGCCCGTTTTGTGGGGAGCAATTGCTGGTGCTGGGGTCGCAATGCTCGTGTCCTGTGTGCGGAGTGGTGCGTCGGAACGTCTAACGTTGGAAACATTCGGCGGGTATCGCGCCTACGGCGCTCGGGATTTTCCGTTGCTCTGTTTCCCAGCCCTTGCGAGTCTGTGTCGCAACTAGCACTTGAAATTGCGGGGAAGGTTTGGCATGAAGAGGCATGCCAACCTATCAGCCGTATTCTCCGGAGCAAGCCGAGTTGTTGCCCGCCGATGTGAAAGATGTTTTGGGCGCCGACCATCTTTGTTTTGTGGTGCATGAAGTGGTGGAAGCCTGCGACCTGAGGGCTTTCGAGAAGGCCGAGGAAGACGCAGGCGGGCAGCGGCCGTACGATCCGCGGATGATGCTGAAGATTTGGCTGTACGGATTCAGCGTGAACGTGCGCACAACGCGCAAGCTGGAGCAGCGCATTCGCGAGGATCTGGGGTTTCGGTATCTGGCGGGCGGAGCGACGCCGGACCACAAGACGCTGAGCGAATTTCATCGGCGGCATCGCGCGGCGATCACGGCGATGTTCACCGAGGTGCTGCTGTTTTTGCGGCGCGCGGGAATGGCGCGGCTGCGTGCGGTGGCGATCGACTCGACGCGTGTGAAGGGGTCGGCATCGCCCGACCGACTGTTGCGCCGGGAGCAGCTGGAGGGGGAGCTGCGCAAGAAAGTCAAACGCTGGCAGCAGGAACTGGACGACGATCCGGATCGCGATCCGGGAACGCGTGTGGGGACGGAACAGATCGCGCAGCTGCGTGAACAGTTGCAGCAGCTGCGCGAGAGTGGCGAGGAGAAGCTCTCGATCACCGATCCAGACGCGCGTTTTTTGCGCGAGCGGGGACGCTTCGTGCTGGGTTACACGGCGGAGATCGCCGTGAGCGAGGACCATTTCATCGTGGCGCAGCGGGTGACGCAGAACAAGAACGATAACCAGGCCTTGGTCCCGCTGGTGGAAGAAGTGGCGCGACAATGCGGAGAGCGTCCGCAGCGGGTGTTGGCCGACTGCGGATTTTTCTCCAATCAAAATCTGCGGGAGATGGCAGAGCGCGGCATCGAGGCCTACCTGCCCGACCCGAATCTGGCACGCGAGTTGAACACGGGGAAAAGGGCGCGCGGAGTGGGACGGATGACGGTGAGCGATCCGCATCTGTTGCGTGCGCGCCAGAGGTTGCGCAGCGCCCCAGGCCACGCCTGGTACAAAAAACGCAAAGGGATGGTCGAGCCAGTGTTCAGGACGTTGAAGGAGCAGCGCGGGATGCGGCAGTTCCAACGTCGCGGGCAGCCGGCCACGGCGGTCGAATGGGTGCTGGCAGCGGTCGCCTACAACTTGATCCGCTATCGCAACCTGCGCCGCAAAGCCTAGCAGCCGAACCGGCACCAGGAAGTACGGGAAACAAAAAGCGGGCATCCAAAAAGTACGTTGCAACGCGTCCCGCTGCAAAATTCACCCCAGGCATACGAGTCGCGACACAGACTCTTGCGGGCCGGGCTAACTTCTGATGCGCCTACGGCGCTGAGGCAGTTGACACCTGAAGAGACTACAGGGCACGAGCCGGATGTTAGGTGGAGGGTTTCATCTGCCTGAAGGATCTAACCGGGTGGTAGAAGCAAGGACAACGGGTCTAAGACCCGCCACTACAGATGGCGACCTCCCGACCGGGCCGGGATAAATTCCGCTAGGGATGCGAGGAAACGAAACGGGAGGTGGGGACACTACTGGACTGAGGGAACAGGCGTGTGGAGGTGAGCGATGGCGACGGCGAAAGAGACGGGGATACTCACGGTTGCGGCGATTCGGAAGGTGCGCGGAGAGACGCAGTACCTGTTCAACCAGAAGCAGGCAATTTTCAGGCTGGCAGTGAGCGGGAAGGCAGGACGCGAGTCGGCGGAACTGTTACGGGAGGCGCTACGGAAGAAGTTGCCGGTGAAGGCACAGATCGACACGCACGAAGGAGCGATCCATCGAATCGGAGAGCCGTCGGAACGAGAGCGGAGCGAATTTGAGAAGCTGCACATCCTGCTGGAGAAGCCGGACAAGAGCGTGCGCGTGGATGTTTCGTCGGTAGACCCGACGCTCTTCAACCTGGAGAAGCATCACCGGAGATTCCACTGCTTCCGGCATTGCCGGCGAATCATCCCGAACTACAAGAAGGCGAAAAAGATCTTTGATTTCTGCGCCAAGCAAACGTGCAGCCTGGGAGGGCCGTTCAGCGTGTCGCCGTGCATCCCGTTTCAGTATGTGATTGACGGGTGCTACGCGCGGGCGCACAAGATGCGCTGGATCATCACGCAGAAATATCACTACTGCTGCGAAAAAGTGTTCAGCTTCGCGAATCAGGGAAACGATACGCTGGCGGTGCAGGCGAACAAGTGGGGCGGATGCTGCGTCACCTGGTGGTACCACGTGGCGCCGCTGGTGCGCGTGAGGCTGGGGAGGTTCGCGGTGCTCCTGCTAGTGATCGATCCGGGGATGTTCGACAAGCCGGTGCTGCTGAGCACGTGGCTGGCAGCGCAGGAGAACAAGAATTGCAGTCCCGACGCGCACGTGTCGATGTATTCGATCCAGCCGGGATCGGCGTATTGGCCGGACAACCATGCGGGAACGATGTTTGGGACGGACCCGAACTACGTGCAGACCGACCAGACGCTGACGAATTATCGCAACCTGGTAACCTGCTAGCATGTATTCATGAGCGGGAGCGATGCGGAGAAGCGGGGGACGGGTGTGTACCGTGAGATGCGCGTGGCGCACATCCGCGAGCGGAAAGATGCAGAGTATTTGGAAGTGATGTTCCTGGAATCCGCAAGAATCTACAAGCTATTCAAGGAAAATCCGGCATACAACGAAATTGTGGGAGAGTTGCGAGCGGCGGTCGGGAAAAAGAGCGCGGTTCAGGTACGTTGTGTTGTCGCGGAGAGCGATGTGATTGAAGAAGTTCGGGCGCATACATAGTCGCATAAAAATGAAATCGTTTAGACGGCAGGGACTTGTGTGTAGGAGTCGAGCCGTTTTTTGTAGAGGAAGAGGACGCTGGGGCCAAAGGAGAGAAGCATGATCGCTATGCCGGTGGCGATGCCGAAGCTGGTCGCGAGCGGCGCGGAGCAGTCTTGGCGACGGCGGACGATGACGTGGCAAGGAACGGCGATCAAAAGCTCGAGGACGCTGCCCCGGAGCAACCAGGAGATGAGACGAGTGACCGCATCGGAGGAGTTGCGAAAATAGAAGTAAAAGAGGATGGCCCAAAGGAGCCACGCGCCGCCCCAAAAGAGAAGGATGTTCGTTTCTTCGTCGAAGAATTTTCCCCAAAACTTGTCGCCGCGAATGGCAAACCCCACTGACCAGAGTGCGGCCGAGGAAAGCAGAGCTGTGAGGACCGCGCCGACGGCGACCGAAGTCAGAATGTGGGCGCGGGGCTTGAGGCGTTTTTGGGAGGTGTCGACTGAGAGGAAAAGTAAGAGAACCTGACTGACGAGGATTGCTCCTGCTGGAACCCAGAAGAACCAATCCTGGTAGGCGTCGCGCACGCCGGCGAAGAACTTTGCCGCACTGTCAAACTTGAAGCCAGAAAAAAAGATCACTACCGGAACGATCAGGCCCAAAAGAATAAGAGCGTACACGACGGAAATCACGATGCCCCACTTGCGCATGGGCCCTCCGATCGATAGGAGAGTGTTTATCACAAAAGAGCGTGGGTGGGGGAATTGGGGCGGCACGAAAACCCAAAGGAAAAGATTTGATGCAGAGGACACGGAGTTCGCGGAGAAGAGAGAAGAAAAGGTAACGGGTCTAAGACCCGCCACTACAACGGATGGCGACGTAAAGTCGCCGCTACAAACACACATGCCGGAAGGCGGCGCTACGGTGCGGAAGAGGCGAGAGGGATATCGAGGTCGAATTTTTCTTTGGCACGGTGGCGGATCCAAGACTCGGCTTCGGGGCGCGAACGGAAGGTCATAGTTTCCCATGCGATTTGTTCCATGAAGATTTCCCACATGCGGGCAAGGCCGTAGCCGATATCCTTGGGAGCAGCGACGGCGAGAATCACGCCGGGGTGCGCAATGGCAGCAATGCGTTTGTTTTGCTCGACAACGCTGCGAATGTCGTCGGAACTAATGTTCATGGCTTCGACGGAAGTGAGATCGATGATGGAGTAGCGCCACTTCTTTATTTCTTCGGGAAAGGCGAGGAAGCCAATGCCGGCCTGGAAAAAATCGTCGATAGTCATGTCACCGCGGCAATGGTAGATGACACCGGCGCCGTCCTGGCGGCCTTCGATGCTGATTCGCATAAGACATGATTGGATGTTGGGCATGGGAGTTTGGTAACAAGGAAAGAGGAAAAAACGCCGGGCTGAAGCCCGGCCTCTACAAAAGCAAAATGGAGAACGCCGCAAATTACGGGGCTTTGGAGGCAGGGACGCCTAGGTCTGCGATGTTGTCTCCTTTTTTCAACGAGGGGACGGCGTTGACGTGGAGGACGATGGCGGAAACGGGAGCGCGAGGCTCGGCGATGACTTTGCCGACGTAGTCGGTGATAGTGCCGAGTTTCATTCCGGCGGAGACGTAGGTGCCGCGCTTGACGAGCGGATACCAGATGCCGGGGCCGTCGGCGAGGACGTCGACGAGCTTTTCAATCCAGACAGGATTTTCGATTGTGTGCGGGTCGCCGGAGAGTATTTTCAGGGCGCGCATGGCGCTGAGCGTGCCGTTGACGAGAAGAGCGAGGTCGTCGGTGTCGACGGTGCCGGCGTGGCCGGCTTCGACGACGATTGAGGGCTTGCCGCGCACGGAAGCGGTGTTATCGAGGTAGCGCGTGGCGGTTGGATCGGTGGGGCGTTCTCGCCAGATGATGATGTGGTCGAGGCCGAAGGCCAACACCATTTGCTTCGAAATTCGATCCTGCTCTTCTCTACCGGTCGGGCCCCAGTAGGCATACGGGCGGAGGCTTTCGTCTAGGTCGCCGCCGTGATAGTCGATTAGATAGTCGCAGCGGTCGACGATTTCCTTGGTGATGAGGTAGGAGGCGCGCTCGGTTTGCGTGCCGTCGGGTTTACCGGGATAAAAGCGGTTCATGCTCTTATTGTCGATGGGATTCACGTGCGGGACTTTTTGTTCGAACGACTGGATGTTGATGAGCGGGACAAGGATGACGGTGCCGGTGACTTGCGCGGGATCCAGGGCCGCGATGAGTTTTTCGATGGCGATGATGGAAACGTATTCGGTGCCGTGAGCGCCAGAGACCAGCGCGAGGACTTTGCCGGGCTTGGCGCCGTTCACGACGACGACGGGGATGCTGGTGGCGGCGTCAACGCCGGCGGGAATTTCAAGGGTGCCGGAGGACTTTTCTCCGGGGGCGGCGGAGGCAGTGCCGACGGTGAAACGGGATTGGGCGTGAGCCAAAACTGGAATCAGGAACAGGGCTGCGAGTATTGAAATACGAATGCGCATCTTGTGCCTCCGCGAAGGGATGGAGCTTAGCGCGAGGGGAGCGATTGGGCAAGGCGAAGCGGGAAAGGCAAAGAAATTGCACCGAGAAGATACGGAGGTTTGGTTTATCTAAATGGAATACCGCGGTTATCGGCTTGCGTTTGTTGAGGAGGCGCTGTCGATTTGAGAACTGCTGAAAGCCCGAAGACAACAAGCTCATAGATTCCCACCAGGAAACCCACGCCGATTACCGCGCCCGTGGCCATCACTCCGAAAGGACGTGCCGCGGAGATCGTGCGGTCAAATCTTTCTGCCTCGTGGGCCAGAAATTGGCCGCGCCCTAAACTCCGCCATTTTTGGTAATCGTGATTCATGTAGGCGCTAAAGAAAACACCAAGCAGAACGACGGCGATGACTCGAGCGATCAGATTCTGATTCACGGCGTTGACCTCCACGCATCTTGCGAAGAGATATATCACAAATGAATTAGAGGTCACGCAACGAATTACCCACTGCCGTCTACCAAGTATGGTCCTAATCTGCCGGCTTGGCCGCTGGCGCGGGTTCGGGGGGACGGGCGGGCGTGCCGTCGGCTTTGACGTAGTGGGCGTACCAGGCGAGGTTGCGCTCGAGACGATCCTTGAGGTGCGAGGGCGTGGTGAAGCCGTGATATTCGCCGGGATAGACAACGAGTTCGGTGGTGCGGCCGAGGCTTTTTAGCGCTTGGTACATCTGCTCGCTGCCAAGGATGGGAACATTCCAATCGATGTCGCCGCCCATAAAAAGTGTGGGCGTGGTGATGTTGGCGATGCGGTAGAAGGGCGAGATCTTCTCCCACGTGGCTTTGTTCTCCCACGGATAGCCGAGTTCGTGGAAATAGTCCTTTTGGTATTGATCGTGGCCGAAGCCGCTGGCGATCAAAGCGATGCTCGCGCCGGAGATAGCGCCTTTGAAACGCGAGGTCTGCGCGATGATGAAGTCGGTGGACATACCGCCGTAGGACCAGCCACCGACGCCGAGTTTTTCCGGATCGGCGATGCCCTGCGCGATGGCGTAATCGACCATGGCCATGTCGTCCTGAAAATCCTTGTTGCCCCAATCGGCAAAAATCGCTTCGCAGAATTTCTGGCCATAGCCGGAGGAGCCGCGCGGATTCGGCAGAAGGACGGCGTAGCCGTTGGCGGCAAAAAGCTCCGCGAGATGATAGAAGGACGCGGAGTATTGGCCGACCGGGCCGCCGTGAGGATTGAGAAGCGTGGGAACTTTCTTGCCGGGAGTGTAGCCAACGGGTTTGTAGAGATAGCCGGAGATGGGAGTGCCATCTTTGCTTTTGAAGTGGACGTAGTCGATTTGAGCGAGTTTGAGTTGGGAGAGAAGGGTGTCGTTGGTTTTGGTGAGGCGAGTGAGTTCGCTGCCATTCGAAAGAAAAATTTCATCGGGGCGATCGAGTGAACCAATCTGTGCGGCAATCGCGCCATCTTTCCCGAGCGAATAAGTGTTTACGTTGACCCGGCCGCCGATGGGGCGGGCGATTTCTCCGCCAGTGACGGCGATGCGGCAAAGATTTTGCGTTCCATCATCCTCGGCGATGAAATAGATCGAGCGGCCATCGGGCGAGAAGCGCGGACGGCGGACGCTGCGGTCGAAAGCAAGCGTCAGGACTTTTGCTTCGCCGCCAGTGGAAGGCGCAATGGCGAGGTGATGGGTGGCGTAGATCATGTCCTTGATGTCGGTTTGGGAGACGAAGGCGATCCATTTGCCGTCGGAAGACCAGGAGGGTGAACGGTCGGGGCCCGGATTGGTGGTGACTTGGGTGAGATGGGCGCCTTTGTCGGTGTTGTCGGCGGCGACAACCCAAATGTCGGTGTTGTAGTTGCGATCGGGATCGGGAATGCTGCGGTTGCTGGAGAAGGCTAGCGATTTGCCATCGGGAGACCAGGCGGGCTCGTTGTCGTCAAAGTCGCCGGAAGTGATTTGTGTGACTTTTTTGGAGGTGACATCGAAAGTGTAGAGGTGGTCGCGGCGGTGATCGAGGTAGCCGACGGTGTCTTGCTTGAATTGCAGGCGGTCGACCACGAAAGGCGGAGGAGTTTTCGGTTTGGCAGGAGCGGGCTTGTCCTTGTCTTTGGTGGCCTCAGCATCTTCGGGCTTTGGATCCTGCAGAACCAAAACAAGACGAGTACTATCAGGGGACCACTCGAAATCGTTGACACCTTGAGCGACGTCAGTGAGCTTTTGCCCTTCACCTCCGCGGCGATCAAGCAGCCACACTTGGTTTTTGCCGCCATTACGCGCGGAGCTGAAGGCGAGATATTTACCGTCGGGGCTCCAGCGCGGATGGCCGGAGGAAACGCCTTCAGCGGTGAGGGGGATGGCATCGCCGCCGTGAGTGGAGACCATCCAGAGGCGCTGCTCGTTTTTGTCTTCCTTGAGCATTCTCGTTCGAACGCCGTAGGCGACCCACTGGCCGTCGGGGCTCAGCTCGGGCTGGGAGACATCACGCATCTGGAAGTAGTCGTCAATCGTAATGTTGCGAGGAGTGGCCGACGTAGCGACCGAGGCAGGCTTGGCAGATTCCTGGGCGGCGGCAGGAAGCACCAGCCACAGAGTCAAGGCTGCAAGCGCGAAGAAGCGGATAATTTTCATGGAGACAACTCCTCAGAAGAAAGATGGAACGCAAACCGGGGGCGTAGTGTAGCAGAGAGACAGCCGAAGAGCGGTTGAAAAATGTGGTGCGCAAGCTCCATGCGAGCAAGAGCGAGCGGACCAGTTATTCGTAACGCAAGGCGGTTAAAGGATCGAGTTTGGAAGCGCGATAGGCCGGCAAAAAGCTGGCGAGGGCAGCGACGATAGACAGACTGACGACTGCGATCACTAGAGTGAAGGGATCGCGGGGCTTCAAACCGAAGAGCAGGGATTTGGCTGCCTGCGCGGCCGCAAGGGCCAAGGCAGTGCCGATGACCAAGCCAACAAGAGTGAGCACGCCTGCTTCGCGGAGAATTATCTTCAGGACGTCGCCACCTTCGGCCCCAACCGCCATGCGGATTCCAATTTCCCGGGTGCGCTGAACGACCATGTAGGCGATGACTCCGTAGAGTCCGATAGCCGCAAGGAGCGCTGCGAGAAATCCGAAGAAACCGGAAAGAGAGGCCATCAGTTCATCCTGCAGGAGCGAGTCATGCACCTGGGTTCTGAAGGGTTTGAACTG
This sequence comes from Candidatus Acidiferrum sp., assembly GCA_035279725.1. GTDB lineage: Bacteria > Acidobacteriota > Terriglobia > Acidiferrales > UBA7541 > Acidiferrum. The sequence continues at coordinate 63,100 of DATEHF010000049.1, read as the reverse complement.
CAGGTTGATGCCGGGGTTAAAGTCGCCGACCGCTTGTTTGAGGGAGACCATCAGAGTTGTCAGAGGAAGGGTTGAGCGAATGACCAGGCGGTTTCTAGGCTGAGGATGTTCCATTTGCGTGACGGGAAATACCGTGAACGGGAGGTAGTCCTCGTGCATGTCCTGGAATTTGTAATCGCCGGTGACGCCGACTATTTCATAGAGCGGGCGAGGCTTGCCAGGGGCTTCGTGAAGGCGAAATCTCTTGCCAAGAGGGTTCTGGCCGTTGAAGATTTTTCGCGCAAACGCTTGATTGACAATGGCTACTTTGACGGAAGTGGCGGTGTCGCGGTCGTCGAAGTCGCGGCCGGAAAGCATAGGCGTGCCGATGGCGTTGAAATAGCCAGGACTGACGAAATTTTCCCAGGCGACGTCCTTATCCTCATCGGAACCCTCAGGAATGATGTTGTCATTCCAGGTTTCGCCAGCAAACGGAACCATAACTCCGCCGGAAGCGGATTCGACGCCCGGGACGGCCTGTATGCGGCGGACAATCTCACGATTGAAATCGAGGAAACGGTCTTCCGGCAGCCGAAGATGATCAAAATCCACGTTGGCGATGAGAATCCCCGATTGCAGGAAACCGGTGTTTAGAGTGGTCAAATTGCGGAGGCTGCGCGCGAAAAGGAGCGCACCCACCAAAAGGACGATGGAGAGGGCAACTTGTGAGACGACGAGAACACGGCGAAGGCTGAAGCGCTCGCGGCCGCCAGTGGAACCACGGCTTCCAGATTGAAGGAGCGCGGCGGGCTCGGCGCGTGTAGCGCGGACCGCGGGAGCAAGGCCGAAGAGGAGGGTGGTCAGGACGGCAAGCGAAGTGGTGAAGGCCAGGACACGCCAATCGGCGCCAAGGTCGAGAAAAACCTGACTATCCGAGGTGCTGATGAATGCGACGAGGAGCCGGCTTAGGGCAAAGGCCAGGAACAGTCCGCAAAGCGACCCGGCAATCGCTAGGAGGAGGCCTTCGGAGAGAAGTTCGCGAATCATGCGGCCGCGAGAGGCACCGAGAGCAAGGCGGATGGCAACCTGGCGTTCGCGGGCGGCAGAGCGAGCGAGCATCAGGTTCGCGAGGTTGGCGCAGGCAATGAGGAGGACGAGTCCCGAAATGCCCAGCAGAAGCCACAGAGAGGTTTCAGAATCCTTGCGAAGTTGCGAGAAGCCAGTGCTGGCGGAATAAGCGGCGAGTTTGTAGTCGAGATACTTTTTTACGGCGTTAGCGTCGTAGACCGTTGGGATGGTCTCTTGCAGGATGGCGGGTGTGACTGCGTTCATCTGTGCGCTGGCGCGCTCGATGGTCCAGCCGGGCTTTAGGCGTCCGATCGAAGCGAGCCACCAAGCGTGGCGCAAGGTGAGGCGGTTGTTGCGGGGATTGAAGATAGGCTCGACGCACACGGGGATGGCAACGTCAAAAGTGTCGCCTACGCTGATCCCGTTGAAGCCTGGCTGTGTCACACCGACAATCTCAAAGGAATTGTCATCCAAAGTGAGTCGCTTGCCGACAATGGAGGGATCGCCGGCGAAGTTGCGTTGCCAAAAGGCGTAGCTGAGGTTGGCGCCACCAAGGGGACAACCCGGCTGATCGTCCTCCGGCCCAAGCAGACGGCCAAGAGCGGGCTGGACGCCGAGGACGCGAAAGAAGTCACCGCTGACGCGAATACCGCTGGCGAAGCGGACTTCGCCGCCAGTGGCAAGATTGTATTGATCGATGCTCCAGGCAGCGATCTCCGAGAACGCTTCCTGGCGCTTGCGGATTCCTTCCCACATCGGGAACGTCAACTGCGAATACTTGTTGGAAAACTGCCCGGAGCCCCAGTGGCGGTCGGCGATGCGAACAGTGCCGAGTTGCTCAGGATTCTTGACGGGAATGGTGCGAAGGCGGATGGAATCAATGAGCTGGAAGATGGCGGTATTGGCGCCGATGCCGAGAGCGAGTGTGAGGATGGCGACAAGGGTAAAACCGGGACTGAGGCGAAGCAGGCGAAGGTTGTAACGCAGATCTTGCCAGAACGAGGCCATAGCATCCCCCTGGCAGTATCAGACGATGGGCGAGGCGGAATGTCACGCGGGATAGCAAGGGATTTCGACAGAGAACAAGGATGGACCAAAGAAAGGGCGCCCGCCATAGCGAGCGCCCCATGAATTAGTTGACTATGGTTGGGAACGCGGGGGCTGCGGCTTTGGCAAAGGCTTGCGCGGAATCATTTCGTCGCGGTTGGCGGTCATGTAGACGAAGGAGGCTACGATTACGGCCATCTGCTTCATGTCGGGTTCCTGGATGCGCTCGTAGACGTCCATGTTCGAGTGGTGCGTGCGCGAGTCGTAGTCGAGCGGATCCTGGATGAATTGGAATCCGGGGAGACCGACGGCGTTGAAAGAAAGGTGATCGGTGCCGCCGGTGTTGCGGATGGTGAGAGTCGTCATGCCGAGATCGTGGAACGGCTCCATCCAGGAGGAAAAGATGGGGGCGACCATTTCATTGCCTTGCAAATAAACGCCGCGAATCTTGCCGGTGCCGTTGTCGACGTTGTAGTAGGCGTCGAGTTTGGCGTGCTCTGGCGTGGGCTTCATCACCTCGGGATCGGCGAAGTGCTGTTTCACGTAGGCGCGTGAGCCGAGCAGTCCCTGCTCTTCGCCGGTCCATAGGCCGATGCGGACGGTGCGGCGCATCTTCAGCCCGGTGGCCTTGAGAATGCGCATGGCTTCGAGCATGACAGCCGACCCGGCGCCGTTGTCAGTCGCGCCGGTTCCACCGTGCCAGGAATCGAAGTGCGCGCCGAGCATGACGACTTCGTCAGCTTTGGCTTTGTCCGCGCCTGGGATTTCGCCGAGGATGTTGAAGGAGTTCAAATCGTCGTCATAAAACTTGTTCTGGATGTCAAGTTGCATGGTGACGGGCACTTTTTTATCCAACATGCGGTAGATGCGGCCGTAGTTCTCGCTGGCCACGGCAACGCGCGGAGGAGCCGGCGGATCTTTCTCTTTATCGCGTCCGCCTCCTTGCTGAACGAAAACAGTGCCGTCGTCGCTCCGCGAAGGTTCGATCCAGGCGGCAACGCCTTCTTCAACTAGAAACTTCTGTATCTTGAGATTGAGTTCGCGTTGCGCGCGAAACTGCGCTGCGCGATCTTCATTGTTCGCCACAGGCACCGGCTGGGTTGCCAGCTCCGTCAATTCCGCATCCGTGTATCGATGCGCTTGCGGCTCGAAGCGCTCGAGATTCTCTGGGATGGCGGCGGTCAGGACGAACTTGCCCTTCAATTGGCCGCGGTATTTCGCGATGTCTTCTTCCTTCAAGATGGGCGCGAGTACAGCGTCGGCTGTCACCGGACCGTTCGTTCCGGGCGTCCAGGCTTTAGGATAAGCAAGCAAGGGAAAGGGCCGAGGAGAAATGACCTGAGCGGAAAAGCGTTCGTTGGACCAGCCGCGACCGAAGGGGCCCCAGGGTTCGAGATGAACGTTGGCGAGCTGCCATTCCTTCATTTTGCCAGTGGTCCAGTTGGCCGCTTCCTTTACATTGGGCGAATTCGTGAGCCGCGGACCGTAAACATCGGTCAGGTAGCTCATGATTTCCATCACTTTGGAGTCGCTGAAGCCTTCTTCCCTGATTTGATGTATCCCGGACAAATCCGCCTGGCTCGGCGACTGCGCCGCTAAAGGCAGAATCGCCAACAACATCACAAATACCGCTAACGCACTCGCATACCTTCGCACTATCGTCCTCCGACCGTCGTATTTAAATGCTTTGCTTGTCAGGAAATCGCCCTGGGGAAGCACTCGCTCTGAGTGTGACGCACCCGCACGGGAATCCGTTTCATTTCGGAGTCGGTTGGGGACGCGCTGGCGTTGCGTCGCCCTTCACGTAGTGACCGTACCAGGCGAGGTAGCGCTCGAGCCGGTCTTTAATGTGGGAGGGAGTCTTGAACTCGTGGTATTCGCCCGGATAGACGACGAGTTCAGTGGTACGACCGAGGCTCTTTAAGGCCTGGTACATTTGCTCGCCGCCAAGGATGGGGACGTTCGAGTCAGTCTCGCCGCCCATAAAGAGCGTCGGAGTAGTGATGTTGTTGACACGATAGAACGGGGAAACATGCTCCCAGACTGCTTTGTTCTCCCAGGGGCGGCCGAGTTCGGTTTCATAGTCGCGCTGGTAGTGGTCGTGGCCGTACATACTAACGAAGAGGGCGCTTCCCGCGCCTGAGATGGCGGCTTTGAAGCGGCTGGTCTGGGCAATGATGAAGTCCGTGGAGATGCCGCCGTACGACCATCCGCCGATGGCTAGCTTGTCAGGGTCGGCAATTCCCTTCTCGATGGCGTAGTCAACCATAGCCATGTCGTCCTGATAGTCCTTGTTGCCCCAATCGGCCCAGATGGCTTTCGCGAAGTCCTGGCCGTAGCCCGTGGAGCCGCGGGGGTTTGGAAATAGGACCGCGTAGCCATTGGCGGCAAGGAGTTGCGGCAAGTGATCGAACTCGGCATAGTAAGCCCAAACTGGGCCGCCGTGCGGACGGAGGATCGTTGGGTACTTCTTGCCGGGGACGTAGTCGAGCGGCTTATAAAGGTAGCCGGACACCGTGGTGCCGTCTTTGCTTTTGAAGTGGACGTATTCCGCGGGAGAAAGCCTAAGCTGGGCAAAAAGAGCGTCATTGACATGGGTGATTTGCAGGTACTTGCCGTCGATGATGGAAAAAAGCTCGTCGGGGCGCCCGGGCGTGGCTACTTGGGCGATGGCCGTGCGAGTCGAACCATTTCCAACGGAATAGTCATTGACCGTACGGACAACGGACTCCGGAAGCGGCGAAATGTACGGGGGTGTATCAAACCTCATGATTCCTCGGCCACCCGGATCAGCCATGTAGAGGATTTGAGCGCCGTCGTTGTCAGCGATGAACGAGATGAATTCGCCGCCACCGAAAAAGTGAGGGGCGCTGACCATGCGGTCGAGGGAGAGCGTGAGGACTTTGGCGGGGCCGCCAGTGGCGGGAGCGATTGCCAGATGCTTGGTGACGTAGTCGAAGAGGTGGGGGTCGAGCTGGGTGACGTAGGCGATCCACTTGCCGTCGGGAGACCAGGCAGGGGAGCCGTCGGCGCCGGGATTGGTGGTGACTTGGGTTAGATGGGCTCCCTTGTCGGAGTTGTTTGCGGCGACGACCCAAATGTCTGAGTTGTAAGTGGCGTCGGGGTCGGGAGTCGAGCGATTGCTGGTGAATGCCAGGGACTTGCCGTCGGGCGACCAGGCAGGCTCGGAGTCATCGAAGTCGCCGGAAGAGATTTGCTTGAGAGACTTCGCCGCTAAGTCGAACACGTAGAGGTGGGTACGGCGGTGATCAAGGTAGCCGACCTCGTCGAGTTTGAATTGCAAGCGGTCGATGACCCAAGGCCTCTGCGCCTTGGACTTTTTCTCCTTCACAGGCGAAGCACCTTCTTTGGCCTTCTCCTTGGCGGCTTCGAGTTCTTCGGGGCTGGCATCGCGAAGAATCAGAACGAGTTGGCGGCTGTCGGGCGACCAAGCGAAGTCCTCGACATCTTGAGGCAGGTCGGTGAGGCGCTGTGCTTCGCCACCCAATCGGTTGAGCAGCCAAACCTGGATCTTGCTTTCTTCGCGGGCGGAAAGGAAGGCAATGAACTTGCCGTCCGGGCTCCAGCGCGCCTGAGAAGAGGAATTGCCCTCGGCGGTCAAAGCGATCGGAGTGCCGCCGGTGGACGAAACCATCCAGATGCGCTCTTCGTTCTTGTCTTCCTTCAGGATGGCTGTCTTGACAGAGTAAGTGACCCACTTCGCGTCGGGACTCAATTGGGGGTCGCTCACCGCGCGGATCTGGAAATAGTCGTCGACGGTGATGGCGCGAGGAGCGGGTTGCTGAGCGAAAGCGATCGGAGCGAGTACCAGAACTATCGACAGAACGGAAAGGCGGAACGCGAGCTTCATTCGGCAGCACCCCTTAGGCGATTGTGCGAGCACAGAGCAAACAAAAAAGTTTAACACAGGCCGCTTGGCAGACGGCGCGAACGGTGAAGGAGAAAGCAGGAGCGATGTGTTCACAGGATGTGCTTTCAAGTAGTACGAAAGTACGGTTAGCCAGACTGAAAAAATATTCGCTGAGGTGCATTTTTTTCTTGCATGGGGGTGCGACTCTTGTATTCTGCAAATGCGAACTCGCGTCGTTTTTCAATGGTGACCGCGGGGCGGTCAACGCAGTGGCAAGCGCGAGTTTCCCTTAGGAGGACGAGAGTAAAAATTGAGTTCCATATCGGTACCCACCCAGCTACCTTCCCCCGTAATCCCAACAACAAGAAAGAGAGTCGCTAAGCTCACACTCTGGCCTCTTGTGGCCGCTACGTTTTTCATGGTGTCCGGCGGCACGTATGGGACGGAAGAAATCATTCATGGCGCGGGCTACGGCCACGGGATCTTGATTTTGCTGTTCCTGCCGGTGCTGTGGTGTCTGCCGACGGCGTTCATGATCGGCGAGCTCTCGAGCGCGCTGCCGCAAGAAGGCGGCTATTACGCATGGGTGCGCCGCGGCTTGGGAAATTTCTGGGGCTTTCAAGAAGCGTGGCTCTCGCTGGCCGCAAGCATTTTTGACATGGCGATTTACCCGACGCTGTTTGTTTTTTACTTGAGGCAGATGTCGCCATGGTTTGGAGTTGGAAATCACGGAATCTACGCCGGACTGTTTGTTGTAGTGACCTGTGCAATCTTGAATCTTGCTGGAATTCGCGTGGTGGGAATTACCTCGCTATGGCTTTTTTTCCTGCTCTCGGCGCCGTTCGCGTTGATGGTGGTGTTGGCCCCGATGAAAATGGGAGCGCTCGCGGAAGCTCACACTGCATCGGCGGGTGCGGGGCTGGGATTGCTTGGCGGCGTGCTGGTGGCGATGTGGAATTACATGGGCTGGGATAACGCTTCAACAATTGCGCAAGAAGTGGAGCGGCCGCAGAGGACTTATCCTAGGGCCATGATCGCGGCAGTTGTGCTCGTGGCCCTGTCCTACGTGCTGCCTTTTGTGGCTGTGTACTTGACGGGAATTCCTGCTTCTTCCTTCGGCGAAGACGGATCGTGGGCCACGGTGGCTGGGATCGTCGGCGGAAAATTCCTGGGATTTGAATGGCTGAAGTTCCTGATCGTGCTCGGCGGGATGATGAGCGCGTTCGGCATGTTCAACGCGCTGGTGCTGAGCTATTCGCGTCTTCCGCTGGCGATGGCGCGGGACGGCATGCTGCCGAGGTTTTTTGGCAAGTTGAGCGCGAAGACTCAGACGCCGTGGGTTTCCATCATTCTCCTCGCCACCTGCTGGGGACTATGCCTGGGGCTGGGATTTAGAAGACTGATCACTCTGGACATCATGCTTTACGGGCTCAGCCTGATGCTGGAGTTCGTGACCTTGGTGGCGCTGCGCATCCGCGAACCGGAGTTGAGGCGCGGATTCCGGGTGCCGGGTGGGTTGCCGGGGGCAATCAGCTGCGGACTTTTTCCGTTGCTGCTGCTGACCCTCTCGATGGTGGAGAGCAACCACGAAACCGTGCTGGGGATGAACGGCCTGCTGTTCGGCGTGATCATAATCTTCGCCGGCTTTGCAATCTATTTTGTCAGCGGCGCATTGGAGATTCGCAAGACAAAACCGGTGGTACGGGAAGAAATCGAAGATTTGGAAACCGCGTAGCCGATTCTCACTTTCAATGATTCCTTGCCGCCCGGTTCGCAAGAGCCGGGCGGCTTTTTTATACAGCTGGGATATACTCAGCACGCTTTGGGGAAGCTTTCGCTCTGCCAGGAGATTCCAAACGTGAAACCGCGCCGTGTGGCTGTCGCAATTTTGTCCCTTCTACTTCCGCTCTGTGCTTCGGTTCGACTGCTTGCAGGGCCGGAGGCTGCAAAACAGTTCGATCCAAAGTTATTTCAGGAGCTGCGGTGGCGGTTAATTGGGCCACCACGCGCGGGGCGGACACTGGCGGTCACGGGTGTGCGTGGGCAGCCGGAGGTCTACTATTTCGGAAGCGTAGGCGGTGGTGTTTGGAAGACAAATGATGCTGGGCGGACCTGGAATCCCATCTTTGATTCGCAGCCGATCGCATCGATTGGAGCGATTGCGATTGCGACATCGGATTCGAACGTAATTTACGTCGGCTCGGGCGAAGCCGACATGCGCTCCTCCATTTCCTATGGGAACGGAATGTATAGGTCCGCGGACGGCGGCAAGACGTGGGCGCATATCGGGCTCGAGGATTCGCGGCAGATCGGGCGCGTCATCGTGGACCCGCGCGACGCAAACAAGGTTTTTGTGGCGGCGCTGGGCCACGCTTACGGACCGAACCAGGAGCGCGGCGTATTTCGCTCCAAGGATGGCGGGAAGAGCTGGCAAAAGATTCTGTTCAAAGACGAAAACACGGGAGCGATCGATCTGGCATTCGAGCCCAGCAATCCAAAAGTAATCTACGCTTCACTGTGGCAGACGCGAAGACCCCCGTGGAGCATCTATGCACCTTCTTACGGGCCGGGAAGCGGGCTGTATCGCTCGAATGATGGCGGTGATCACTGGGAACAAGTCATGGGGAATGGATTGCCTTCGGAGGGCCTCGGCCGGATTGGTATCGCCTTCGCGCCGAGCAATCCGAAGCGAATTTATCTGATCGTGGACGCCAAAGAAGGCGGGCTCTATCGTTCCGACAACAGCGGGCAGAGTTGGCAGCGCGTTTCGAGTGATCGCCGCGTGTGGGGGCGCGGGTGGTACTTCGGAGAAGTCAGCGTCGATCCTAAGAATCCAGACATCGTGTACCTCCCGAATACCACAACGTACCAGTCGCGCGATGGAGGAAAGACGTTCACGGCGTTCAAAGGCGCTCCCGGTGGCGACGATTACCACGAACTGTGGATTGATCCCGACGAGCCGCGGCGCATGATCCTCGGCTGCGATCAGGGGGCAATCGTATCGCGCAACGGCGGCGAGACGTGGAGTTCCTGGTATAACCAGCCAACAGCCCAGTTTTATCACGTGGCGACGGATAACCAGTTTCCTTACTGGGTTTACGGAGCGCAGCAGGACAGCAATGCCATCGCTACGCCAAGCCGCAGCCGTTATCTCGCGCTGAACTTTCATGATTGGCGGCCGATCGACGCGGGCGGCGAAAACGGCTACATCGCTCCAGACCCGCTGAATCCCGGCGTAGTGTTCGGCGGCACGGTGGCGCGGCAGGATTTCAGTGACGAGCAAGTACAGGAAATGCCGCCTACGCTGGCACATCCCGGCAAATACCGGAGTACATGGACGTTGCCGCTGGTTTATTCGCCAATCGATCCGCATGTGTTGTACTTCGGCTCGCAAGTCTTGTTTCGGACCGTGGACGGCGGAAGCTCGTGGCAGGTAATTAGTCCGGATTTGACGCGAGAAGACCCCGGAGCGCCGCCAAATCTAGATGCGGCGACGGCCGCGGATGTTCCGAAGGGAAGGCGCCACGGTGTGATTTACGCAATTGGACCGTCGTTTGTGAAAGCAGGAGAAATCTGGGCGGGAACAGACGACGGACAAATCCAGCTCACTCTGGACGAAGGGAAGACATGGGAAAATGTTACGCCGCCGGAGTTGACGCCCTGGAGCAAGGTGACGCACATCGAAGCCTCGCATTCCGACGCGGGAACCGCTTACGCAGCTGTGGACAGGCACCGGCTCGAGGACTATCAGGCTTATCTCTATCGCACGCGTGATTTTGGCAAGACCTGGCAACGCGTTTCGAATGGAATTCCGGATGGCAGCTTTTTGAATTGCGTGCGGGAAGATCCAGTCCGCAAGGGAATGATCTACGCCGGCACAGAACGAGGCGTCTACGTTTCTTTGAATGATGGAGACGACTGGCAATCCTTACATCTCAATCTGCCGTTGACATCAGTGCGCGATCTGGTGGTCCACGAAAATGATCTTGTAGTTGCCACGTTCGGGCGCTCGTTTTGGATCCTGGACGATGTGACGCCCCTGCGGCAGCTCGACGCACGCGTGGCCGCGTCGGATGTATGGCTGTTTCATCCGGAAACCGCGATTCGCATGCGCGCGGCGTCCGATCAGGGAACGCCGGTGCCAATGGATGAGTCGCTTTCTCCGAATCCACCAGAGGGCGCAATGCTGGATTATTTCTTGAAGGACAAGCCGAAATCCCCCATCCAACTGGAAATCTTCGACTCCGAAGGAAACCTGGTGCGGCGATTTGCGAGCGATGACATTTTACACAAGACAAATCCAAACGACGTCCCGATTCAAGTCGAGTGGATACGCGACCCCAAGCCTCTTACAACTGACGCGGGAATGCACCGATTTGTGTGGGACCTTCATTATGCGCCGCCGAAGGGCGCCCGGCGATCTCGCTCGGGGTCGGCCGGGCCGCTGGCAGTCCCTGGCGAATACACGGTGAAGCTCACAGCGAACGGCAAGAGCGCCACGCAGCCACTGACGATCAAGCTCGATCCGCGGGTGAAAACACCGCAAGAGGTGTTGCAGCGGCAGTTTGGCTTGGCGTCCAAGCTCGCAGCCAAATTGGGCGAAGTGTCGGCCGCTTTGGAGCAAGTGAGTAGCCTGCGAAAGCAGATCGCTGAGCGCAAGAAAGACGCGGCCAGCAACAGCGATGTATTGGCAGCTTTGGAAGAACTGGGAAAAAAGTTGGACGCAGCAATGGAAACGGACAGTGACCGCGGCTTTGGGCTGTTCGGCCTGGCGGCCCCTGGCAAGCAGCATGAGCCCCTTCCCGAGGTCTCAGCGGCTTTGGGCGGTCTCTTGGCTACGGTGGAGAGCTCTGATCTTGGGCCGTCGGCTGATGCGGCAAGCGCTAGCGCGCAGTGGGAAGTAGCCGCGCAGGACGCGCTGGCTCGCTGGACGGCATTTCAAAAGGAAGAACTAGCTGGCGTCATTACTTTGCTTGAAAAGGCCAAGCTGAAGAAGCTGGCGATTGAGGAGGGCGCGCCACCTCGCTAGTTAGTTGCTAGCTAGCGTATCCAGCCTCGGCGGACTTGTGCCTCTACGAATAATCGGCACGCCAACGGAATAGGTGGCGGCGTGTAATGATGAACGGATTTGGTATGCTGCTGTAGGTGCGAAACCCTCTGCGAATAAGATCCGTCCTTCTCGTTGGGCTGCTCTCCGTAGCTATTCTGGCCGCGGTGATGGCCTCACCTTCTCAGACTCCCACACAGCCACAGCAACCAGCGCCAGTTCCACCGGCTGCTACGGCAGGCGCAACTTCGACATCTGCGCCGGCAGGTGCGCCAGGACAGTCGGCTTCACCAACTGGCTCGCCTGTTCAACAAGGCGCACTCAACGTCGTTGTGCTGGACCCAGCTCACGGCGGAACGGACCCGGGTGCGCGAGGCACAGGAGGAATCCGCGAGAGTGAAATTGTACTGAGCTTTGCGATGGAAGTTCGGCGCGCGTTGGAGCAGCAAGGCTTTCAAGTGGTGCAAACCCGGCAGGGGAATGAGAATCCTTCGTTTGATGATCGCTCCGCAACCGCCAATGCGCAGCGAGGTGCCGTATTCGTGACGCTGCACATTTCATCGACGGGATTGCCGGGCACGGCGCGCGTCTACGTAAATGCAGACATACCGCCCGTCACGGATTCGAATGGTTTGATCCCCTGGGACCGCGCCCAGGCGCCGTTTCTGGGGTTGAGCAAAACATTTGGCGATTTCGTTCAAGGATTCCTGACTCAGCGCTTTAAGGGTTCACCAGAGGCCGCGCAAACGGCTAGCGTGCGCCAGCTTCGGAGCACAGCGGCGCCCGCCATCGCGGTGGAAATCTCGAGTGTGACCGTGGAAGACCGCGCCGAATTAGACCGCATGGCGCCGGGCGTCGCAGATGCCATCGCCCGAGGAGCGGCGGCGTTTAAGCCCTCCTACATTGTTCCCACGATGCCAGGAGCGCTGCCATGACGCCGCGCTGGAAATTTCTTTTTGCCGGCGGATTGGTGTTCATCCTGCTTGTTGCGCTAATCTTCGTACCCATTCTCCGCCGCCGGATGAAACGCGCCGCGAAGCTTCAGCAACAGAGTGAAGAACAAGCACGGCGCGAATTAACTCAGCCGATTACGATCAACCCCGGGGATCCGCGCATAAAGACCGAACTCTTCTGGGCTTCGGACACGATTGACGCCACCCTAGTGCCGGTAACGGTCGAGCTGCCGCTTGCGAGTGATCCCGTGCTAAGGTCGAAACAGATACTGAACACGCTGCTTGCTGGGCCCGTGGATGCGGAGTTGCGGACTTTGCCGCCGGATGCTTTGCTTTTGGCGTTTTATCTGTTGCCCGACGGGACGGCCATTGCGGATTTTTCCGAGGCGCTGGCGACTTCCGTTCCCTCCGGGATCGCGAGCGAGCAGCTTGCAGTGAATTCCATCGCGCGGACGCTAGAGGCCAATGTGCCGCAAGTACAACGGCTTAAGATTTTGATTCATGGGCAGGAAGTGGAAACTCTGGCGGGGCACTTGGATCTGACGGGAACATTTGTGGTGAACACCAGGAGCCAAAACGGGGGCATACGCGCCGGCCAAGTCGATCTCGACAGATTCGCCGCTGGCAATCCGGCGAAGTCCGCTGCCGACAAAACGACAGCGCCGCTCCCGGAGCGTTGACACCGGACAAGACGCCCGGCAAACTGGCGCAACCCTCGGTCAAACCTTAGAATTTTGGGACGCGGAAGCGAGAAATCGGAGGCGGAAGAGTGAGAGCTGACGGCCGAACCGCGGAGCAGATGCGCCCGTTGAAAATTACGCCGGACTTTATTTCCACGGCCGAAGGCAGCGTTTTAATTGAGCTGGGAAACACTCGGGTGATCTGTACGGCTACCGTGGACGACGGCGTGCCCGGCTTTCTGAAAGGCACCGGCAAAGGCTGGGTCACCAGCGAATACGGAATGTTGCCGCGCGCGACCGAGGAGCGCACGCCACGAGAAGCGGCTCGGGGGAAACAGTCCGGGCGGACACTCGAAATTCAGCGATTGATTGGTCGCTCGTTGCGTGCCGTGACGGATCAGGAGGCCCTGGGCGAGCGCACTGTGTGGATCGATTGTGATGTCATTCAGGCGGATGGCGGAACGCGCACAGCGTCCATCACTGGAGCATTCGTCGCGCTGGCGCTGGCATTCGAACGTCTCGTTGCGGCGGGGATTCTGAAGAGTTCGCCTCTGATCGACACTGTAGCCGCAACAAGCGTTGGAATTGTGGACGATCTCGCGCTGCTGGATCTTGCGTACGAGGAGGATTCGCGGGCGGAAGTGGACATGAACGTGGTCATGACGGGCGACGGACACTTTGTCGAAATTCAGGCAACGGCAGAGGGGCGCGCGTTTTCCGGGAGTGAAATGCAGGATCTTCTGGCGCTCGCTGCCGCGGGGATTCGCCGTTTGACAGATGAACAACGCGCCCTGCTGCCCGTAAAATTCAGTGCGCGCGCCCGTTAAGCTTTTTCTCGCGTCGTCAAACCCTGGCAAGCTCGTGGAGTATCGTGCGCTTGCTGCCACAGCTACAACATCCCTCCCTGTTGAACTCGAATTGCTGCCGGATTTCGGGACACTCCCCGCCTTTGACGAGAAGGCTCCGACCTTCGCCGAAAACGCGGCGGGCAAGGCGTTGCACTACTCGCGGCTGCGGAACGGGCTTGTGCTTGCCGATGACTCGGGACTGGTTGTTCCTGCTCTCGGAGGTGCGCCGGGCGTTCATTCCGCAAGGTATGCCGGGCCGCAAGCAACGAGTGGGCAAAAGATTGAAAAGCTGCTGGGCGCTCTGCAAGCCAAAACCGGAGAGGGGCGTTCAGCGTATTTCGTGTGTGCGATTGCACTGGCAGAACTCGGACAGGCAAGAGCGATCGTCACGGGTCGCGTTGATGGAGAAATTTTGGAGGCACCGCGCGGAACAGGCGGATTTGGATACGATCCGGTGTTCTACATCCCTGCCCTAGGCAAGACATTTGCAGAAATCCCCAGCGAAGAAAAGAACCACTGCAGCCACCGAGGAAAGGCATTCCGCAGATTGCTCGCAGCTCTTTCCTCCATGCTATAGTTTTTGCTCTTATGGCCACGAAATTAAAGAAAAAACGAATTACGGGAAAGAAGACTCGCCTTGCAAAATCCAAGCTGGCGAAGTCCGCAAAGGCCGTAAAGGTTGAAAAATCGGCACGTGCCGCGGAAACGGATCCTAAGCGGGTAGCAGCAATTCTCGCAAAGCTGGACGAAGCGTACGGAAACGCGACGTGCGAGCTGAAGCACGAAAATGCGTTTCAACTGCTGATCTCCACGATCCTTTCCGCCCAGTGCACGGATGTGCGCGTCAACCAGGTGGCCGAAACACTTTATAAGAAATATCCAAGCCCGAAAGCATTCGCCTATGCCACTCCTAGCGAATTGGAACAGGACATTCGGCCAACGGGATTTTTCCGTAACAAAACGAAATCCGTCATGGGCGCGAGCAAAGCAATCCTGGAGAAGTTTGGCGGCGAAGTGCCGCGAACGATGGAAGAAATCCTGACACTGCCTGGTGTCGCGCGAAAAACCGGCAATGTCGTGCTTGGCACGGCCTACGGAATTGCAAGCGGCGTTGTGGTGGATACGCACGTACTACGGCTTTCGAATCGCCTGGATTTATCCCGAAATGAAGACCCAAAAAAAGTCGAGCAGGACTTGATGAAAATTATTCCGCAAGAAAAGTGGATCGAATTTTCCCATCAGCTGATCTGGCACGGGCGCCGGGTGTGCCACGCGCGTAGGCCGAAGTGCATCGAGTGCAACATGGAGTCGCTGTGTTACGCCAAGGATAAAACGGTCTGAAAACTGGTACGAACGGACAATGAAAAAGCTGTGCTAGGCCCCTCTCAGTTCTACCGGGGTTTCTTGACGGGAGTTTGATCCGTCCCACTCGGGGACGAGTTGGGCGCCTGTGCGTTAACCGGCGGATGGCCGGGGGGTAGCGCGCCCTGCGGAGTCGAACCGGCAGGATTCACGATGTCGCTGAAATTCGGCAGGCTCCCGGAATGCACGCCTGAGATCTGATGAGGATTCTTGCTGGTATCCGCATGCTGAATCATTCCGCCAGTGGGCTGTGATTTCTGAACGACCCACGCGCCGTCGCGTTTTTCCAAATTGTAGGCCACTTGCATGCCCGCTCCCGCAGGTGCACTGTTCCTGGGCCGGAAGACGACTTCAGCATGCGCCTGAGTGCCGTTGATGGAGACACTGCGGATATCCATATCCATGGCGCTCATGTTGAGAGTGCCCACGCCGTTGAGATGCTGCAGGATGCCAGCGCGAATGGCGTCGTTGTCGCTGGTTTGCTTCTTGCAACCGCCGCCGAGTAAGAGCGCTGCGGAGACCCCCAGGGCCAGGCCAAGATGTTTCATGTGCGGAACTCTTCCGATACAAGGTGAGAATTTCATTCTTTTATCTTAGGCGGAGCGCAGGCCATTGGGAACCATGGGAAGGTTGTTGAGACGAATTCCGCTAGCATCAAAAATCGCATTCCCGATGGCCGGCGCCACAGTCATGATCGGCGTCTCCCCGGCGCCCGCGGACGGTATATCTTTTCTATCCAGAAGGATCGCTTCGATCTCCGGCACGTCGCGGAAGCGGGGTAAGCGATAGGTCGCGAAATGCGGATTCTTGATTCGGCCGTTCTCAAATTCGACAGCTTCGAAAAGCGCTCCTCCCAATCCCTGAATCATTGCGCCAACCACCTGGTTGCGCAGGCCATCGGGGTTGACGATGGCTCCGCATTCGAACGCTTCGACCAGGCGCACGACGCGAACTGCACTCGATTTCTCGTCCACGACAATTTCCGCAAACGTTGCGACGTAGCTGCCCTTTTCATTTCCACAAGCGACTCCGAACCCGTGCCCTTCCTGGGTTTTCTTGCGCGGCCATCCAAAGGACTTCGCTGCCGCCTCCAGCACCGCGCGCATACGCGCATCGGAGAGATTCTTCATGCGAAATTCAAGCGGGTCCATCTTCGCCAAGCTCGCCAACGCGTCCATGTGCGTTTCGCGAGCGAAGTGATTCGCCGTCGCCGCAAGTCCGCGATAGGAACCGCTTCGCAGAATCAAAGGCACTGCATGATATTCCGTTCGTTGATTCGACACGACGTAGGGAGTCTCGATCCCCGACGAACCCGAATGATAATTGTGAAATTCCCATGCCGTTAGCATTCCGTCACCGGCAATGCCGCTCTTTATTTCAATTACGCCCGCCGGACGAAAATAAGCCCAAGTGAACTCTTCCTCCCGAGTCCAGACTACTTTCACAGGACGTCCCGCTCCCTTCGCCAATCGAGTGGCTTCGATAGCAGCATCGCTGGTGTGCTTTCCGCCATACGCCGAGCCAGTATCCGGAACAATCACGCGCACGCTGCTTTCCGGAACATGGAACACCGCAGCGAGTTCATCGCGGTTGGCAAATGGCCGCTGCGTGCCGGTCCACACCGTCAGTTTTCCATCAGCCCATTGAGCTACGGCCGCGCGCGGCTCCAGCGGAGCATGCGCGATATAGGCGACGTTATAAGCCGCGTCAAGGCGATGCGCCGCGCGCGCCAATCCGTCTTCGACCGAACCTTTTTGCTTTCGGAAACGATCCTCCGTCTCGGCCGCGGCGTTCTGCTTCAGATACAAAAAAATTTCCTTATTCGAAATCTGCGGCACTTCTTTCCATTGCGCACGGATGGCATCTAGAGCGCGCTGGGCCTCGTGTGCGCTTGGCGCGGCCACGCCGACAAAGTCTCCATCCCGCACCACGACTACACCAGCCATGGCTTTCGCCGCGCTGTCATCGCAGGAAGTCAGCGTCGCGCCAAAGGATGGCGGCCGCAGCACCTTGCCGTATAGCATCCCTTCCAGCCGCATATCGGGAGTGTATTGATGCTTGCCAGTCACAAACGATCGTCCGTCCACTTTCCGTATGGGTTTCCCGGCAACCGTCCACTGCGCGGCCGGCGTCGTGGGATCTTCAGCCGGAAGGCTTTGCGCAAGCGTCTTGCCACGCACGAGTTCTTTGTACTTCAGCGAACGGCCGGAGGCGGGATCAGTAATCTTCGCGTCTGCTGCGACTAGTCCAGCCGGAGCAATATTCCATTCCTTGGCGGCTGCCTCAATGAGTAGCTCCCGCGCGGCCCAAGCCACTTGCCGCAATTGCGGCGTCATCGTCGGCGTGGTCCGACTGCCAAACGTCCCGGCGTCAAACGGAGTTAGCGCGGTGTCTGCCGTGACTAAGCGAACGCTTTCGAATGGGACGCGGAGTTCATCCGCAATGGTCTGCGCCAAAGAAGTGCGGATGTTCTGCCCGATTTCGGCTTTACCGGTAAATCCTGTAACCGTGCCGTCTTCTCCGACGTGCAACCACGCGGAAATATCTTTGGGCAGCTCTTCCATGTGGAAGCTGCGATGCCCAGGAGCTGTCTCCTGCGCTGCGAGCGCATCTTTCGCGACCGCGAAAACAGCAATGCCTGCGCCTAGAATCTTGAAGAAGTCGCGGCGAGCCAATTCAAATTGATGCATGGGAGAAGCACTGAATTCGTAGCGCTCCGGCTCGAAAACAAACCTATCCGCGGCGCCACTCATCGCCCGTGCTCCTGCATCAATTTCGCCGCGTGGCGGACGGCTTCGATAATGCGCGGATGCGTCCCGCAACGGCACACATTCCCCTGCAAAAACTGAACGACCTCTGCCTGACTAGGATTTGTATTCGATTGCAGCAAGCCCACGCTGCTCATGATCATTCCCGAGGTGCAGTAAGCGCACTGAAACGCGCCTGCATCAAGAAACGCTTGCTGCACTGGATGCAAGCGGCCATCTTTCTCAAGGCCTTCGATGGTGGTGACAGGTTTCCCGGCGGCCGCGCTCACGGGAATCTGGCACGAGCGCCGCGGCGCTCCACCCAGCAGCACGGTGCAAGCGCCGCACTGCCCTTCCCCGCAACCGTACTTACTCCCGGTCAAGCCCAATTCATCGCGCAGCACGTACAAAAGCGGCGTGTCTGGAGGGTAGCTGACTGGATATCGCTTGCCGTTGACTTCGATTTCGATGGGCATGGCCCTCAGCCCTCCTTACAAAAAATTCTGCGCCGAATCAAGGCTTGTGGCAAGTGTCACAAGCGGTCTTGGCCTGATTCATTTCGTGGCAGTGCAGGCAGCTATACATCGTCGTGACGCTGGTGACTTCGGACATGGCCTCTAACTCTCGCACTTGCCCATGGCACGTTTCACATTTTACTCCTGCCGTGAGATGAGCTCGATGATTCCACGCAACGCCGGGCAGAACGGTATAGACACGGACCCAAGGAACCACTTGCTTGGACTTGGCATACTCCGCCAGCTTCTGAATCGAAGACTTCTCCTTCGCAATGGTCACGTGGCATTCCATGCAGGTGCTCGTCGCTGGAAAGGTCATGAGTTTTCCTGGCTCCGGATTGGTGTGGCATTTTTTGCACTCCAGGCCAAACGCCAGATGCTTTTTGTGGCTGTACGGGATCGGCTGCACGGGCGGCGTGTGTTCCGCTGGATTGTCCGGAACCATTTGCTTGGCTTCTTGCGGTGACGCAACAAGTCGCGAGGTAAGACCTGCAGCAAGAAAGAGAATTGCGCTCATTGTCGCAGCCGACGACAAAGAAGCGATCCAGCCGATTCTTTTCACCATGAGCTAACCTCTCAAATTAGAATGTGCCGCGCTTCTCGCTCCGGCTACACTTTCTTGCTTACCACTTCCTCGATACTGATCCCAAAATCCTTGAGTATCACCGTTGCGGCGTTTCTTCCGGGCGCACCTGTAACCGAGCCGCCCGGAAAGGTCGTCGCGCCGGTCTGATAAAGGCCCGGAATCGGCATACGATGCTGCGCCCATCCGGGCATCGGGCGCATCGGCCCTACTTGCGACGCGCTCTGTGCTCCCGCGTGCGCGCTGCCATGCCAGAAATGTGGATTCATACGCTCCAAATCAAGTGGGCTTTCGACAAATCGCGCCAGAATCTTGTCGTCCGTCAAATTCGGTGCATACCGCCGTAAGTTTTTGAGATAACCGTCGGAAACATCTTTCTTGATCTTGTCCCAGTGCTCCGGGCCTTCCTTCAATTCGTAAGGCTGCCAGCCGATAATTTTCATGGTGTGCATTCCAGCGGGTGCGCGTGAAGGATCGGCAACGCTGCAACAAATGATCTGCATTGGAGGATCTTCGAGATTGACCGCGCCTCTGGCGTCGTCATAGCCAAACCGCAGCGCCCTCTCCGGTGAAGAAAGGATGCCTGTTTCCACTGGAGAGAGTGTGCCGCCAGCCCCTGTAAACTTGGGCGCCTCTGAAATCGCACAGTGGGTGACGAACATGGCATGTTCCGCCTGCCAAGTTTCCACACCATCAATGAAATCCTCACCCCAAAGCTCGCGCGGTGCCATATCCACCAAATGCTTGATGTGAATTGTGGAAACCACTGCCTTTTCAGCGTGATACGGACTCCCGTCGCTACACTCCACGCCAACGCATTTTCCGTTCTCCACGATGAGCCGCTTCACCCACTTGTTCGTTAGCAGTACACCGTTGTGCGCTTCGATGTAACGCGCCAGTGCCTGCGTTAACATTCCCGAGCCGCCTTTGGGAAATGGCCGCCCGGAGTGCTGCTGGCGCGCTGTACCGTACGCCAACCGCCCGGTCATCGGCGCATCCGGAGGCTCCGCTGCAAGATGGGACATATAAAGCATGAACGTGCGGCAGTGTTCTTCCTCAAACGTGTCGCGAATGATTTCCCACGCGGACATGGCCAAGCGCCGCTGCCACAGCTTTCCCCGCGGTTGTTGCGCGAGTTGATCGTTCAAAGGCTTGCCAAATCCAATCGGCGTGAAACTCGTTCCCAGCAAAATCGGCTTGACGGAGTCAAACTCCGCCAGCATTTTTCGGTAAGCAGCCGCGTCTTTCTTCGAGAACTTCGCAAACTCCGCGCAGGTGCGGTCGAGGTCCCGCCACTGCGTCAGGTAAGTTCCGTCGGCAAAAGGAATGTGAAAAATGGGATCGGGGTCGACGTATTCAAGACCGAAGTCGCCGAGCTTGAACTCGTCATTCTTGATCATCGGATTGTCGAGCAAAAAAGTATGCGCCGTCGAGCAAACGTCGTCTTTGAATCCTTTGAGCGTCAATGACGCCGTCTTTACGCCGCCTCCAACGATGGGCCGTCCTTCCAGAAGCAAGCAACGATAACCGGCCTTCGCCAGGTAGGCGGCCGCAATCATGCTGTTGTGCCCCGCCCCGGCCACGACAATGTCAAATCGATCTTTCGACCCTCGTTGGCTGATGGGAAATGGTGTGGCTGCGAGGGGCGCGAGCGCCGCCGTCTTCACAAATCCGCGCCTGCTGATTTTGCTCATGAGCACGCCTCCTAACTGCAATCCCTACGCTTTCTTGCTCACAACTTCCTCGATGCTCGTTCCGAAATCTTTCAGCATCACTGTGGCCGCATTTCGTCCCGGTCCGCCGGTGACCGATCCGCCAGGATGCGTTGTTGCTCCCGTTTGATACAAACCAGGAATTGGCATGCGATGCTGGGCCCAACCTGGAACAGGACGCATGGCGCCGGACTGCGCCGGTCCCGCTCCGCCCGCGTGACAACTGCCGTGCCAGTTGTGTGGATTCATGCGTTCCAGGTCGAGCGGGCTCTTGACGATTCGCGCCAGAATCTTGTCGTCTGTCAGATTGGGAGAAAACTTCCGCAGAAATCTTAGATTCGCATCGGAAACCTGATCTTTGATTTCGTCCCAATGCTGCGGACCTTCTTTCAACTCGTACGGATGGTAGGCCACGATTTTGAGAGTGTGCATCCCCGCAGGAGCGCGGGTGGCATCAACGATGCTGCAACAAATGGCGTGGATCGAGGGGTTTTCAAGGTTTACAGTTCCTTGCGCGTAGTCAACACTCATGCGCAAGGCCCGATCGGCGCCGACCATCAATCCGGAATGCACGGGCGATAGCGTCCCGCCGGCCACTGCATATTTCGGCGGTTCCGTCGTCGCGTAGTTTGTTTCGAACAGTGTCAGGCCGGCTTTCCAGGTGTCCACGCCATCGATGAAATCCTGGCCCCACAATTCGCGCGGCGCCATGTCGATCAGGTGCTTGATGTGGACCGTCGAAAGCACCGCTTTGTCAGCGCGATACGAGCTGCCATCTTCGCACTCAACGCCAGTGCATTTTCCGCTCTCAACGATCAGCGACTTGATCCATTTGTTCGTGAGAATCATTCCGCTGTGCGCTTCGATGAACCGCGCCAAGGCTTGCGTCAAGGCCCCCGACCCGCCCTTCGGCAGCGGCCGGCTCTCTCGCTGCTGATGCAGCGGAATGTAGGCGGCACGGCCTGTCATCGGATCTTGCAACGGCTGCAACGAATAGGGGCAGCCCAGCATGAAGGCTCGGCAATGATCATCCTCGAATGTATCGCGAATAATTTCCCAGGCCGACATCGCCAGCCGCCGTTGCCACAGTTTTCCGTGCGGATGATCCGCCAGGCGGTCGTTGATGGGTTTCCCGAATCCAATCGGAGTGAACGAAACGGCACTCAAAAGGGGCTTGACCGTTTCGTATTCGGCGATCATTCGGCGATAGGCGAGCCCGTCCCTCTTGGAGAATTTTGCGAATTCCTCGCAGGTGCGATCCAGGTCGCGCCATTGGGTCAAGTAGCTGCCGTCAGAAAACGGCATGTGATAGACGGGATCTGGATAGAGGTACTCAAGGCCATAGTCGCCGAGTTTCAGCTCATCGTCGCGAAGGATCGGATTCCCGTGGATTCCGTTGTGCGCCGAAGAGCAAATGTCGTGAATAAATCCGCGCAACGTCAATTGCGCGGACTTGACGCCGCCGCCCACAATCGGCCGGCCTTCCAGAACGACGCAGCGATAACCCGCTTTAGCCAGGTAAGCTGCCGCAATCAAGCTGTTGTGTCCAGCGCCTGCGACAACGATATCGAAACGTCCCGCCATTACCCCGCTCCGATTTTCTGTTCACTAGGACCGTGCTACGCGAATTGAGGCGCAGTTCTCAAGTCCAATTTCTCGTCATGCCATATTCTGTTTCAGCGTTCCGGAGTCGATCTCATTTTCCCAACGCGCCACCACGATTGTGGCAACTCCATTCCCGATCACGTTCACCGTCGCTCGGCACATGCTCATGAACCGGTCAATTCCCAGAATCAAGGCCATGCCCGCAACAGGAATTGTAGGAATTACGGTCATTGTAGCCACTAGCGCAATGAACGATGCCCCTTGCACTCCGCTCGCCCCTTTGGAAGTGAGCACCGCCACCGCCAGAATTGTAAGTTGCTGCATCAGCGTCAGCGGCGTATTCGTTGCCTGAGCCACAAACAGAGCCGACAGCGTCATATAGATACTCGTCCCGTCCGTGTTGAACGTATATCCGGTTGGCACTACCAGCCCCACAAGTGCCTTAGAGCATCCGAGCTTTTCGAGTTTGGCCATTAGCGTCGGCATGACTGGTTCCGAAGAGCTGATCGCCAGCACAAGCAGGATTTCTTCCTTGATATAGGAAAGGAACCTTAAGATCCCGAAGCCCGCCAGCCGGGCGATCACACCCAACGCAATAAACACAAACAAGATCGAAGTGAGGTAAAATGTCGCAATCAGCTTGACCAGAGGCCCCAGCGACGCAAGTCCATATTTCCCGATCGTAAAAGCCAGAGCGCCAAACGCTCCGATCGGCGCGAAGCGCATCAGAATCTTGACGACGCCAAATACTGCATCCGTCAACAAATCCAAGAAATCCAGAAGCGGTTTGCATCGCGGACCCGCCACCGACAACGCAAACCCAAACAGGATCGAAACGAGCAGCACCTGCAAGATATCGCCCTTGGCGAACGCGTCCACCACCGTAGTTGGAATGATGTGGATTAGAAAATCCGAGACGCTTTGGGCCTTGGCCTGCCCGGCGTAATCCGCCACCGCTTTGGCGTCCAGCGTGGCCGGATTGATGTTGAATCCGCTACCGGGATGCAACAGATTGCCAACCACGAGACCAACAAACAGCGCAAGCGTCGAAACTACTTCAAAATAGATAAGCGCTTTCCCGCCGACCCGGCCCACTTTTTTCATGTCTTGCATCCCCGCTATGCCGGTCACCACGGTGCAAAAGACGATCAATGTAATGATCATCGTTATCAACCGGATGAAAGCATCGCCGAGCGGCTTCATGGCGATCGCCGTCGCGGGCCGCAAATAACCCAGCACGATCGCAGCGACAATCGCGAAGACCACTTGCACTGACGAATTTGCGTAAAATGCCTGCTTGGGCGGATTGGACGGCGTCATAGTGGGGGCCGGGAGCTACGCGGCTCGAGAAGTTTTCTTTGTTCCTTCCCAGGATTTTGTTGAACGCAACCGTTACAGCACCTTCTCGGGCTCGCGAATGGCGTTCGCCAAATCGCTCAAGAACTCTGCCGCTCGGGCTCCGTCCACCACGCGGTGGTCGCTCGAAAGCGTCATCGTCATCATCGGCCGGATGCCAGGCTTTCCGTCAACAGGAATAACTCGATCGGAAATGCTGCCCACCGCCAGAATCGCAGACTGAGGCGGCGTGATAATCGCGGTAAACGCATCAACTTTGTACATGCCAAGATTGCTCAGAGTAAAGGTTCCGCCAGTAATATCCGCGGGCTTTAACCGGCCCGCCCGCGCACGTTCAGTCAATTCGCGGCGCAGCGTAGAGATTTCTTCAATCTTCGCCGTGTTCGCCTTGTGAATCACCGCGCCGACCACGCCATCTTTCACCGCCATCGCCACGCTGATGTTGACCTCCGCGTTCGCACGAATGCCCTCGGCAGTCCAACTCGCGTTCATTCTCGGATGCTTCGTCAGCACTCGCGCCAGAATTCCAATCAGTAAGTCGGTAATCGTTGGCGCCAGGCTCTGAGTCTTCTCCGCTTCAGCGCTCCATTTTTTTTGCGCCGAGACCAGTTCGCTGGAGTCCACATCGCGCACCAAGAAAAAATGTGGCACGGTCGTCCAGCTTTGCGTCGTCCGCTCCGCCATCAGTCGCGCCACTTGGCTCAGCGTTCCAGCTCCGGGCGAAGGTGGTGCCACGGCATGTGCATCACCCTTGCTCTTTAAATCTGCCGCGCGCTGCACATCTTCGCCCGTAATTATTCCGTCGGACCCCGTTCCGCGAATTGCGCTGATATCGACGCCAAGTTCTTTCGCCAGCCGCCGCGCCTTCGGCGAAATCTGAGGCGCCGCTACTGAGTGCTGTGGCGCGACTGCGGCGGCAGTTGCTCGTTCCGGGCCACTCGATGCGCGTGCCGCAGGCGCTGCCGCAGCTGCGGACTTTGCCGGCGGTTTCTCACCCGGACCAACGAGCCACGCAATCGTTTCTCCAACAGGAATTACGGCGCCTACATCAGCCGTTATCCCCGCAAGAATCCCGTCCCCCGGCGCTTCCACTTCGACGACCGCTTTATCCGTCTCGATTTCCAGCAGCGGTTCGCCTTTGGCGACACTTTCGCCTTCTTTTTTCCGCCAGGCCAGCAGCTTCCCAGTTTCCTGCGCCATTTCCAACGCAGGCATCACCACACTGATCGCCATAAGTTTTTGTCGGAGCCCGGGACGCGCTTCAGTCCGTAGCTGCCACTCCTTCAAGCTTGGCGCTCGCCGCCACCATCTCTTTCACTTTTTTGCTCGGTGGAGCTTCATGCTCGCGCGTCGTGGAAAGCGGGCCGGTCACGGTGTGATAGTGCGCGCCCGCCACCATCAATTGCTCCGCCGGAAATCGCGTAATCACTTCGTGCCCGGTTTCCGTCACCACAATTTCTTCTTCAATACGCGCCGCGCTCCATCCATCCGTCGAGGGCCAGAACGTTTCCAGCGCGAACACCATCCCCGGCTTGATTTCGTGCGAATGTTCCAGCGAAACCATCCGGCTGATGACCGGCTTTTCCCAGATCGCCAGCCCGATCCCGTGCCCGAATTGCAGAGCAAACGCCGCCTCTTCATCCGGAAATCCGAATTCCTCCGCTTTCGGCCACACCGAAGCAATCTCAGCCGTCGTTCGCCCCGGCTGCACCAGCGAGATCGCCGCATCCAGATATTCGCGGCAACGTTTGTAAGCATCAATCATTGCGTGCGACGCATAGCCGATCGTGAAGCACCGGTAATAGCAAGTCCGGTAGCCCATGTATGAATGCAAAATATCGTAGTAAACCGGATCGCCCGGCCGCAACACGCGGTCCGAAAACACGTGCGGATGCGGATTACAGCGCTCCCCGGAAATCGCATTCACTGCTTCGACGTACTCTGAGCCCAGGTCGTACAAAACTTTGCTCGCCAGCCCCACCGCCTGGTTCTCGCTCATCCCCGGCTTCATCGCGCGATACAATTCGTCGTACGCCGCATCCACCATCATCGCCGAGTGGTTCAGCAGCGAAATTTCATCCTGCGTTTTGATCACTCGCGCATCGCTCATCAACTGCTGCCCGTCAACAATCTTGATTCCTTCTTTTTGCAGCGCAAAAAGAATCGGCGGTTCCACGACGTCAATTCCGAGTGGCTCTTTCTGCAGTCCGCGCTTTTCTAACTCCACTTTAATTTTGCGAGCGACATTTTCGGCGCGCCCCATTTCCGGCGACATCGCTCCGCGCAGCAGCGGAATTCCCGCGCGAGACCGATCCCCCAGCCACGGACAATTTTGCTGATGGTGTCTTGCCGCCGATCCGAAATCCCAAAGGATCGGCTCATCATTCTGCGGCAGCAGCGAAAACCGGCTGATCTTGTCCTGCGCCCACGTCCCAATGTGCGTCGCCGTCAGGTACCGCACATTGTTCATGTCAAAACAGAGCAGTGCGCCCATCTCCGATTTCGCCAGCAGCGCCTTCGCACGCGCCAGCCGCTCGCGCCGCAGCCTGTCAAAATCAATGCGGTTCTCCCAATCCACCGCCATCGGCCCATAAGTTTTCAGCGCCATCTCACACCTCCTGTGCCGCGCAACTCACGCCTTCCCGCAAAGCGCTCGCGCTGCCTCAAATACCGTTTGCTCCGTCGGCACTGTCACATCTTCCAGCGGCGGCGAAAATGGAATCGGCACGTGCATGGCACCTATCCGCTTCACCGGCGCTTCCAAACTATAGAAAGCGCCCTCCGCAATCACCGAAGCAATTTCTCCCGTCACTCCATACCGCCCGTACCCTTCATCCACCACAATCGCCCGCGAAGTTTTCTTCACCGACTCCACTAGTGTCTTCTCATCCAGCGGCCACATCGTCCGCGGATCGATCACTTCCGCGCTCAATCCATTCTTCTCCAGCAATTCCGCAGCGCCCAGCGCCAATTGCACCATGCTGCTCGTCGCTACGATCGTGATGTCTTCGCCTTCCCTCTTGACGTCCGCCACGCCTAGCGGAATCGTGTACTCCTCTTCCGGCACTGGTCCTTTTAGCTTGTACATCATCTTGTCTTCAAAAAAGACCACCGGGTTTTCATCGCGTATCGACGCCTTCAAGAGTCCCTTCGCATCGTATGGAGTCGACGGCATCACCACTTTCAAGCCCGGCACATGGCACAGCCACGCATGCAGCGACTGCGAATGCTGCGCCGCCGAACGCCGCGTCGCTCCCAACGTTGTGCGCAGCACCATCGGCACTTTCCACGTCCCTCCAGACATGTAATGCACTTTCGCCGCCTGATTCACCATCTGATCCATCGTTAGCGTCAGGAAGTCGCCGAACATGATGTCGACCACCGGCCGCAATCCCGTCATCGCCGCGCCGACACCCATACCGGTAAATCCTGCTTCCGAAATCGGCGTATCAATCACGCGTTCCGCGCCGAACTCCTCCACCAAACCTGATAGCACTTTGAAAGGCGTTCCGGCTTCCGCCACGTCCTCGCCAAAAATGCATACCCGCTTGTCGCGGCGCATCTCTTCCGCCAGCGCTTCGCGGATGGCTTGCGCAAACGTCAACTCTCTTGTCGCCACTTCAGGCATAAACGTCCTGGTCCACCTGGTCTACCGTTGGATACGGCGCGGCAATCGCAAACTCCACTGCCGCCTTCATTTCCGCCCGCACTTCTTCCTGAATTTGTTTCAGCTTTCCTTCGTCCGAAACTTTATGTTCGACGAGCCAATGCGCAAAGTTCTTGATCGGATCTTTCTTCGTCTTCCACTCCAATTCTTCTTGCTTCGAACGGTAATACTCGCGGTTGATGTCGCCAACGTGATGCCCCGTGTAGCGATATGTATCGCACACCAGAAACGCCGGCCCTTCGCCAGTGCGCGCGCGCTCCACCAATTTGTGCGCCGTCTCATACACCGCTCGCACGTCCTGACCGTCCACGCTCTCCGCATGCACTCCAAAAGCAGTTCCCCGCGCCAGAATGTCTCCCGCCGTGGTCTCTGAATAGTGCGTGTACTCCGTATAAAGATTGTTCTCGCAAACGTAAACCACCGGCAATTTCCAAAGCGATGCCAGATTCATGACCTCATACAAAACGCCCTGTCCCAGCGCTCCTTCGCCAAAAAAGCAAACTGCCACTTGTCCGGTTCCCAATCTCTTTGCAGAGAGCGCCGCTCCCGTCGCAATCCCCGCGCTTCCACCGACGATCGCGTTCGCCCCCAAATTTCCCGTTGCGGGATCAGCGATATGCATCGACCCGCCTTTACCCCGGCAGTATCCCGCCTCTTTGCCAAGCAATTCCGCGAACATCCGGTTTGGCGAAGCCCCTTTCGCCAAGCAGTGGCCGTGTCCCCGATGCGTGCTCGTGATGTAGTCATCCCCACGCAGGGCTTCGCAAATTCCCACCGCTACCGCTTCTTCGCCGATATAAAGGTGCGCCAGCCCCGGCATCAGCGCGCGCGTATAAAGTTCATTCACCTGCTCTTCAAATTCCCGGATCATCACCATCCGCCGGTACATCCGCAGATAGTGCTCGGTTTTCGCTTCCACTTTGGTTTTGGATTGATCCGTCGCCAGTGTCACGGCCTCACTCCCGACATCTGCGCCAAAACTTCGAATACCACCGCAAAATCCTTCTCCACCAATCCCATTCCACGCGCCGCCGTCAGAAATTCATTGGTGATGGCCGTCGTCGGCATCGGAACATCGAGCTGCCTTCCCAGTTCCAGCGCCAGATTCATGTCTTTCTGCATCATGTTGACGTTGAACCACGCTTCTTCCGGCTGCTTCAAAATAAATGGCCCGCGATATTGCACCATTGGCGAGGCAATCACGCTGTGGGTCAACACGTCCACCGCAGTCTCTCGCGTGACCCCGCTCTTTTCCGCCAGCAAAACGCCTTCACAAAACGCCAGCATTTGCACGGCAAGGCTCAGGTTCGTGCCAATCTTCATCACTAACGCCAAGCCGTTGTCTCCTACATATGTAACTTTCGGTCCGATGTCCAGCAACAGCGGCTTCACTTTTTCAAAGGTCTCTTTGCGCCCGCCCACCATCACCGAGAGCTTGCCCTGCTGCAGCGTGATCACGCTTCCGGAGACCGGTGAGTCCACCATGTCCCCGCCCTTTTCCCGCACCTTGCCCGCAATTTCCCGGCTATATGCCGGGCTCACCGTGCTCATGTCCACAAAAATCTTCCCCGGCGCTGCAGCTGCAAGCATTCCGTCCGGCCCGTTCATCACCGCTCCAAGCGCCGCGGAATTCGTCACCATCGAAAATGCAAAATCTGATGCTGTCGCCACCGCGCGTGGCGAATCCGCCCACTTCATTCCTTTCTTGATCAGCCGCTCCGCCTTCGACCGCGTGCGATTGTAGCCGGTAACACTGTGGCCCTTGCTGAGCAACCGGTTCACCATCTCGCTGCCCATCACGCCCAGCCCGATAAATCCCAAATTCGCCATGAATCCTTCTTCTTCAGGAAAAATTAAAGTTAGCGCGAACAACGAACCGCAACCGCTTTGCGAACCACTACGATCCCTCCAAAAAACCAGTTGTCTTTATTTCTTCTCTGACTAAAAACTTATAACTTACAACTAAGAACTTTTTTCAAGACTCCGCCCCGCTCGTAGACTCATCTCGCGCCGTTAGTGTGGCGCCACCTCAACCACTGCCACACAGTCGCCAAAAGAAAATAAGCAAAACACCGCTTCTTTTCCTTTCCTTACTTAAAACTTAGAACTGACAACTGAAAACTCTTCCTACGTTTCCGGCCCGCTCGGCGCCCGTCTCGAGTCTTCCCGCACCTGCCGTAAATGCGCTTTCATCGCTTCCCTCGCTCCGGCCGAATCTTTATGCTCAATTGCTTCCAGGATCTTTTTGTGGTGATACTGCCCCCGCTCCGGACCACCCTCCACCTGAAAAATGCTCATGCGCTGCTCGCGCAGAAGCCCGACAATGGAATCGATCAGTGAAAGAATGATCGGATTCGCCGCCGCTTCCGCCAGCGTCAGGTGAAAATCCAGGTCCGCCTCGATGAACGCGTCGGGGTCTTTCCGCGCTTCGTCCATGGTCCTGATCTGCTCGCGCATGGATACCAAGTCGTCCGCGTCGGCGCGCGTCGCCGCCATCCCCGCAATTTCCGGTTCCAGGATTTCCCGAACCTCCGCCAAAAAACCAGAACCTTCCGCCTGCCCTACCCGGAGCATCCGGTCCAGTGACTGTCGCATGGAGTAGGAGGTGCCGTCGGTGATGAACGTCCCGCGTCCGGGATACGCTTCCACCAACCCCTTTTCACGTAGCGCTTTCACGGCTTCGCGCACGGCCGTCCGGCTAACGCCAAATTGTTGAGCTAGTTCACGTTCAGGAGGGAGTTGGTCCCCTGGCTTCATCGCGCCCTTGTGGATGGATTCTTCGACTTGCTGAACTATCTGTTCGTACAGGCGAGAAGAACGCACGATTTTGTACATGACATCCTCCCCGAAAAGAAGTCATTTCGCCCTTTGGTACGACCGCCGTACCAAGGAGAACTCGCCTAAGTCCAGTTGATTGACGTGGGACCCGTCAGTTTCTGGTTGAGTTGTTGGACCAAT
Source organism: Candidatus Acidiferrum sp. (assembly GCA_035279725.1). GTDB lineage: Bacteria > Acidobacteriota > Terriglobia > Acidiferrales > UBA7541 > Acidiferrum. The sequence continues at coordinate 33,102 of DATEHF010000049.1, read as the reverse complement.
CTACCACCGTCACCGCCGCTCTGCAACTCGTTTACAGGGTCATTTCCGGTGACCAGGACCTAATGCGGGCTTCCCGGAAGTGGGTCTTCGGCTGGCGCAATGCCGCAGGTATTCCCGCTGGGACGCCGGGTAGATCTAACGCTCTCCGATGGATGGAGACTAATGATCGGGTTTATCCACTCACTCTTCATTGTTGTCGCGAACTAAACGGCAGTCGCCTTCCCATGTTCAACGCGGAGGCTGCTATAAAGTAAGCTTCCGCTTTCACGTATGATGTTGGAAGGCTCTCCATGAAAGCTGTCGTCAAGTCTGAATCGTTCTGTATGCCGATCTGGATCATCAGTCCTAGGCCCGGGAAGAAATGGATGTCGTCACTACGTTGCTGTTCCAAAAGAATACCGTTGCCTGACGCGAACCCGCGCTGAAGCAGCTCATGCAGTTCGTCCTTCTTGTTCTGGGCGGCCGCGACGGAAGCTTGCGCTGAAATCGAGTTGAACTGCATCTCATCATCAGTAAGCGGATTCTTGCTCTGCGTTTCAGCAATCAATTCCGCTGCTCGTTCCGCGTGATCACCTGCCATGCCGCGAGCCACCTCGAGCATAGTGCCCGCACGCTTATCGTCCGGCATCTGTTCCGCCTTGGCGATCGCTGCTTCGGGATTGCTAGGCGAAAGGCCTATCGCATCCATTCGCGTTTCGGTAGCAGGGTCCTCGGACCGCATATCCTCTGGTCGTCCGGGTCCGACAAGTGAGCTTAGGCGGCCCTCCTTCGTGTATTCCAGCACCGTTTTCAATTCCGGCCTGCTTGATTCCAGCTCTCGAACCAACTCAGGATCGCGGTTGATCAGCATTCCGAAAACCATGACGGTCGCATCAATCACGTTGTCTGTCTTCGTGCTTTCTCCATCCGTGGTATACGCTTCCGCAACAAATTGGTACTTACGTGTGTCCGTCGCAAGCAGGTTCTTCACCAGCAGGCGTAAAGCGGGTTGCACCGAATCAAATGGCAGGCCGCCCGAAAGCACCTCAAGCATCCTCGCAAACTGGAAATCATCGAAGTAACCACGCATATTTTGGCGGTATCGCGCGAACGCTCGCTCGAAAATGGACTGGAGTAGCTGAACAGCGTGTTCATTATTATTGCCCCAGTATTTATCACTAGCCCGGGACGCGGCAAACCCCAGGGCAGCGTACGGATAATGCCCTTCCTTGCCCATGTTCTCTGCCTCTTGTTCCAATACAGGTAGCACACGTTCTCCATCCCGTTCAGCCAACACCTGGAATACATGCTGCGCTATCTCCAGCTTCGGAGGCGTAGTGCTCCAGTTTGCCTCTGGTTCCTCCATACTAATCCGGTGAAGTAGCTCCAACGCTCGATCGGGATCCAATCGTATCAACACACTCATAGCGGTTCCCTGTGCTACCGTGCGGTGACCCTCTTTCGCGTGAAACGATAATGTGAACAGTTCATTCGCCCACTCGCGCCCTAGATCAGCGCGCAATTTGTAAACCATCAGAGCTTGACGGCTTAGCATATTTAGCCGCATGGACACCGGTAACTGCTGATCTAGATCATGGCTCTGCTGCAGGAGTCTTACGATTGTGGTGCCAGCGCTACTCGTAGAAAGCGCTGTTGATCCGGAGAATTGGGGATTCCTCTCTTGCGCCTGCGCGAGAGTAGAGGCGAGTGCGAACGAGGAAAGAATCGCGCAGAGCGGCCGCTGCATCCTCACCTCCGACCGGCACGGATTGCCGTTCATTATACATTCACTGTGGGCCGCGGCGATGTCCTGCGGGGTTCGAAAAGAGGGATTTATCGCTCGATCAAATTCATCGACCTAGATTTGTCTCATAACCCGAAACTGATGTCATAACGACCCACTACCAGTTTACGAGGCCTCCTCGATCCATACCGTCTTGATATTGGTGAACTCCCGAATCCCATGCGCCCCCAGCTCCCTGCCATGCCCCGACCATTTCACTCCCCCGAATGGAATTCGCGGGTCGGACGCCACCATGCGGTTGATGAACACCATGCCGGATTCCAGGTCATTGATGAAGCGCTCTCGCTCGTTCTTATCGTTGGTCCACGCGCTCGCTCCCAGGCCAAAACGGCTGTCGTTGGCGATACGGATCGCGTCATCCAAGTCCTTCGCTCGGAATACACTGGCCACGGGTCCAAACAGCTCCTCTTTATGCGCAGGCGAACCGAACGGAATATTGGTCAAGACCGTCGGCGCATAAAAATTCCCCGGCCGGTCCAGCGGCTTGCCGCCCGTCAGAACTTTCGCGCCTGCCTCGACCGTTTTCTTCACATCGCGGTCCAAGTCAGCAAGTCCGTCGGATGTCGAGAGCGGACCCAACTCTGTCTTTTCATCGAACGGATCACCAACTCTCAGTGCCGCCATCTTCTCCACGAATAACTTCTCGAATTTCTCCGCAATCGGTTCGGCCACAACAAACCGTTTCGCTGCGATGCACGACTGCCCATTATTGAAAATCCGCGCCTTCACCGCCGTCACTGTCGCCACTTCCAGGTTGGCGCTGGGCATCACGATAAACGGATCGCTGCCGCCGAGTTCCAGCACTACCTTCTTGATTCGTTTCGCCGCTCCGATTCCCACTTCAATTCCCGCGCCCTCGCTTCCCGTCAAAGTGGCCGCCATTACGCGCGGGTCGCCCAGCACGCGATCCACTTTGTTGGAACCAATCAGCAGCGTCTGGAAGCATCCCGTCGGAAAGCCGGCCCGGCGAAACAGATCTTCAATCAACAGCGCCGATTGCGGAACAATCGAAGCGTGCTTCAGCAGCCCCACATTTCCGGCCATCAATGCTGGCGCGGCAAACCGCAGCACTTGCCAGAAGGGAAAATTCCACGGCATCACCGCCAGCACCGCGCCCAAAGGCTGGTACCGGATGTAGCTGCGGCTCGCCGTCGTTTCCACGATTTCGTCCGTCAGAAATCTCTCCGCATTCTCAGCGTAATAACGGCACACCCATGCGCACTTTGCCGCTTCATCGACGGCCGACCGGAAGGTCTTCCCCATTTCCGTCGTCATCACCCGCCCGAAATCTTCCTTTTCTTTTTCCAGGATCTCCGCAGCTTTCAGCATCATTTGCGCGCGCTCGGCGAACGGCACGTGCCGGTATCTGACAAACGTATCCGCCGCCGTCTGCAGCTTCACCTCAAGCTGTGCGTCGGATAGCGGTTCGAAAGTTTTTTCCACTTTGCCGGTGGCTGGGTTGATCGTTGCGATGGGCATGTTGGTTCCCCCTCATGATTCCACATTCTATCCAAGACGGCTCTCGCCTGCGGGTGGCGAGTTCGTGAGGGCAGTCCTCGCTGGAATGGGAAGTCGTGTCTCGACTTTGGTGGATTCTCCGAATTTGGTTGGACCACTATACCCCAAGGACCCTCTCGGCATCAAACTAACCGCATTTTTTCCCTTCTCATACGAGAAATTTCTTGACACTCTCCTCCGCCAAGTGGTACAGCGGTCCTACCTCCTGAGAAAAGTTCAACAGATTTTCCGGCTCGGGAGGAGGTGCGCCGTCCGCCTGCCTCTCTTGCGCGCTCATCCGTCTGTCGAAGCTGCGGAAAGAGGACGAATCGAGATTAGCTTGGAAACCCAAGGAGCCCCAGCAATATGAGAAGCAAATCCGCCGGTCGAGTTCGAAAACCTCGTTCGAATGAGCCTGAAGCGCCAGCAAACGCTCTGCCCTCGCGCCGTCAATTCATTCGAACGGCCGCCGGCGCCGGGCTTGCTCTTGCTGGATCTTCAGTCGCCGCATGGGCCGACCATCATGGTCATCCATCGCCCAACAGCATCAGTTACCTTGATCGACGCAGGTACATACGGAATATGGAGCTCCTCGCTCACTTCATGCCCGGCCACGTCCGCAACGGCAAGATGCAGATCATGTCCATCGGCGATCGCCGCTACATGTTCCAGCAGGGAGACGTGATTGACATCAGCAACGTTCGAAAGCCCATGTTCTACAACAAAGGCGGTTTTCAAGGTGGCCAGGTTCAGGTGGCTTATAACAAGGGCCTGAAAAAATGGATTCTCATGACCGGGGCGCAGACACCGATCACTGATTCGACTCCGGAAGCCCCAATGGGTAAATACGACGATCCGCGCCTCGACGACAAGCGCAAGAACTACAAAGGACTTCGCGGAGTGAGATTTTACGACGTCACTGATCCATCTAAAATTGTGAAGCTTTCTGAGTTCAGTACCGGCGCAACTGGCCAGGGCACGCACAGGAATTATTACGACGGTGGAAAATACGCTTATCTCGATACCGCGCCGGACGAAACTTTCATTCATCAACCGGCTTATTTTCGGCAGTTAGTGAACGGCAACATGATTATCGATGTCTCGGACCCTTCCAGTGCCAAAGAAGTTTCCATGTGGTGGGTTCCCGGCTCACGAAAAGGAGAAGAAGCGGAATACAACAAGTGGATTTGGTCGAAACTCGTCCCGCCAAGAGTTGTCGCGGACCAAACGCCATTCGCCGGACTACATGGGCCGGTTTACGTTCCGAAAAAACTTGAGGATGGCGGCAACCGAGGCTACGGTGCGTTCGGTTGCAATGGATTCCTCATTCTCGATCTTTCCGACCCGGCGCATCAAAAAGAAATCGGGAGGTTCGAGCCGCCCGCGCAGTATTCAGGAATGGGCATCGCGTTTCACACCATTTATTGCGGCATTCTGGAACGCGGTTTCGTCCTCACCAACGGCGAAACGACAAACTCCGACTGCAATCAAATCTATCTGCCGAATTGGATCATCGACATTCGCGATGAAGAACATCCGGTTCCCGTCGCACAACTTCCCCGCCCCGTTCCTCCGCCCGAAGCGCCGTACCGCGATTTCTGCTTCAAGCGCGGGCGGTTCGGAGCGCACAACCCTCCGCACCTGAAAGCGCCGGGAAAACCGCGGCAGGAATTCATTGCTTACTCCTATTTCATCGCCGGGCTCCGTTGCTATGACATCGGCGATCTTTACAAACCCGAAGAAGTTGCATACTTCGTCCCACCCCAGGGCGGCGACTTGAAAGAATTCGGGAGCTACGACCGCACGGTGGACAATGTTTTCATCGAGTGGGACCGCAACATTATTTGGACTGCGACGGACACCGGCTTGTATGCGCTGAGCTGCCCGAATCTGGGAAAACCGATTCTGGATCCGATGCCGGTGACAGAATGGTCGCTCGATAAACTGAACGAAGGTGCAGCGTGAGCAAAAACAGAAGAACGTTCATCGCATTCATACTTGCCGCTTTTCTTGGCAACGGTGCGTTTGCGCAAACTCCGAGCTTGCAAAAAATCAAAGTACTGACGCTGCTGGGCCGTCCGCTGCAATTTGTCGCGGCGGACAAGCAAGGGATTTTTGCGAAGTACGGCGTCGAAGTGGAAAACGAGAACCTGCCGAATTCCGACGTCTTGCGCGCAAGCCTTGCAGAGGGAAAAGGAGATATGGCGTACCTCGCGGTCGACAACGCGGTGGCTATGGTTGAACTGACCCATCAGGACGTGATCATCGTGATGGGCGGCGAAGGCTCGCAAAACGAATTGATGGCGCAGCAGGAAATCAAATCGATCAAGGAATTGCGAGGGAAAACTTTGATCGTGGATGCGCCGAACACGGCGTACGCTCTGCAGATGAAAAAAATTCTGCTGCTGAATGGATTGGAAGCCGGCAAGGACTACGAAATCAAACCCTTTGGCGCGACTCCGGCACGGCTGGCGGCGATGCGCGAGCACAAGGAGTTCGCGGGTACGATGCTCGGCCCTCCGTCGTCGATCGCCGCGAAACATGCTGGTTTTGTGAGCATGGGATCCGTGCAGGAATTGATCGGTCCTTACCAAGCCGCAGGATACTTCACGCAGCGCGCGTGGGCCAAAGGACATCGTGATTTGTTGGTTGCGTTTCTTGCGGCGTGCATTGAAGCGCAGCGCTGGCTCATGGCGCCCGAAAACAAACAGCAAGTGATTGAGGTGTTGGTGAAGGAATCGCACCTTGCGCCGGAAGTGGCGGCCGAGTCGTACGAATCCACCATGAATCATCCAGGAGGATTCGAGACGGACGCGAAGATCGACATCGAGGGATTCAAAAACGTTTTGAAATTGCGAGCGGAGATTGAGGGGTCGTGGGGCGGGCATCCGCCGGGCCCGGAAAAATATTACGACTCGGTGTATTTCTATGCGGCGCTGGCCAAGTTGAAAGGGGCAAAGTAAATGCGTTCCGGGACTGCACGCAGATATTTCAGTTCCCTGCTGCTGATTCTTTCTTCGCTGGGCTTCGTAACTGGAGCAGCGGCGCAGCAGAAAGAACGGACGCTGGACGAAATCAAAACCGAGGCGATCAAGCGCGCGGAAAATGGAATGTATCCGCTGATCGGTCTCGATCCCGCCGACGTGAAGGCCGCGTTCGCTGCAATCAAAACTTCCGATTATGACGAATGGGCCGCGGCTTTCAGCGGGGTGGCAGATCGCTACATGGCGCAAGCCAAAGCAGCTGAAGCGACGGACTCCACAAAAGCGAGCGCGCTGTATGTGAAAGCGTGGCGGCTGTATTCGTTCGGGCGGTGGCCGGTACCGGGTTCTCCCGGGAAGCAGCGCGCGTACGCGAAGGCGCTGGAAGCGTTTCTGGCGCATGCGCGCTTGATGGATCCACCGCTCGAAGTGGTGCGCATTCCCTTTGAAGGCTCGGAGATCGTTGGGTATTTGCGGCTGCCGAAAAATGTGAAAGGGCCGGTGCCGGTGGTCATAGCCATCAGCGGGCTGGACAGCCGCAAGGAGGATCTTTCCGAAAACTTTGGCGCCATCCTGCCGTATGGGATTGGATTCATCGGGCTCGATTCGCCGGGAACGGGGCAATCTCCGATCAAGGCCAGCGAAACGGCGGAACGGGAATTTTCGCGCGTGATCGATTATTTACAAACGCGGCCGGAAGTGGACAAGACGCGCATCGGAATGGACGGACAGAGTTTTGGCGCCTACTGGGCGACGAAGCTGGCGATTCTTGAGCATGCACGGTTGAAAGCCGTAGTGGCGCAATCGCCGCCAGCGGACGCGACCTTCCAGAAAGATTTTGTGATCAACAAGACGCTGGGAAATCGCGAATACCTTTTCGGGCTGGGTCCGGCGCTGATGTCGATTTTCGAGGGCGCCAAAACTGTAGATGAACTGGCGAATATTTTTCCGAAGATGTCGCTGGTTTCGCAGGGTCTGCTGGGGAGGCCGATGGCGCCCATGTTGATCATCGCGGGAGTTCTGGACACGCAAGTTCCAGTCTCCGATGCGTATCTGTTGTTGAGCAGCGGGGACGTTCCGAAAGAAGCATGGATCAATCCGCAGGGTGGGCACCTGGGAAGGCAGGTGAAAGTGTGGCCCGATCCGGTGATTTTCCGGCAGGTGATTATTCCGTATTTGGTGAGGAAGCTGGAAGCGGGAAGTAATGAAGCAACGAAGTGAAGAGGTAGCGACGGTGGAGGTTGAGAGATAATGCTGATCCTTCGTCGCGATGCTCCTCCCCGACAAAGTCGGGGCAGGCAAGACAGATTTCCTCATCGGAAATCTGGTTAACAATAACCGGCTACCCCTCCCCCTGTTTTTGAAAAGTGCTGATTCTAAAGATAGATAAAGTTGTTTAGAATCACCACTTCCAGAAGTGTTCATTCTAAAGGGACTTAGGCGGCCCCAAAATCGCGAACGGGGGCACTGTATGGCTCGGCGGGGATCGATGCAAACGATCACAACTCACGGTAACACAGAATACTAATATTGTCAAGTAACAAATGAAGTAAGTAGATAGAATGATTTGCGACGGCTTTCGAAAGAATTTACAAAGAGAAGAAAACAAAGGGGTAGAGCTCACTGTATGTGTGCAAGGGTCCGGAGCCTACGGGGCCAGCACGACGACTGCGTGGGCCAACCCCAAGGAACGAGTCACCATCCAAGGGAGTAGGATGGAAGTTACAGGGAGCGCCACCACTGGCAGTTGCTTTAACACATAGGATGTCCCCGGGCCCCTCTTCAGGAAACCACACTACCTTTTAGATCCCGTTGTCGTAACCCGGTGCTTCCCAGCGGCAATTGGAATGGAGGCGCATTCCGACAGGCCGAAAGGCCTGTTCGGCTTGCAACGGCCGAGCAGGTGAAGTATGCACGGCTACAGCACAGACTCCAGTGAGAGGAGGGTCGTCCCTCTTTTGCTGGCGCTGCTGTCGGTCGCATCGGCGTGGGTATCATCGAGACTTCTTGCTGCAGCGCATCTCTCGGTACCCTGGTGGCTGGATGCGCCATCGAGCCTAGCGTTCTATGGCCTGCTGTACGGCCTGTTTGAAAAGTCTTTCTGGCGAAAAAGCCTGATCCGCAAACTGGGGCTGGTGCGAATTCCGAACCTCATGGGGCGCTGGCGAGGCTACTTGATCACCTCCTTTGACGGGCATGCCAAGCGCCACAGTTTGGTGATCCACATCTTCCAGACCTGGACGCAAATCAGCGTATTCCTGTCGACGGCGACTTCGATGTCGCGCAGCTGTGCAGCAGTGATTCAGGTGGATGATCCGGAAGGCGTGACGCTGATTTACCAGTATCAGAATCAGCCACTGGCAGACGCGATGAGAACGATGCACATGCACTACGGCACGGCAATGTTACGACTCTCCGACGAGGGCTGCCTGGCAGGCGATTATTACGCCGGGCGCGATCGACGAACGTTCGGCCGGATTTGCTGCAAGAGGGAGCCGACCCTAACTCGTGTTGGTGCGGGGCGCGGGGCTCAGGAACTTGAAGGGAGAGAGGAATAGCCGAGTGCGGTCACCGAGACTCCCGGGATGCCTTGCTTCCAGCAGGGCTCCTTGCGAAGTTTTGTGAGGAGGTCGAGTGCCTGGCCGTAGGCTAATACCGCTCCCGTCAATTTGTGAAACGCCGAGGAGTTCTCGGCGGTTTCGCGTCTCTTCGTTTGAGCTTCGGCTGAAAGCTCAAGAATTCGGTCTATGGCATCTTCTGGACTCATGGTTGATTCGGCACCTCGAACCACTAAGAGGTAGTGCGCGTGGGATCGATTGCGTTTCAATGCGGGCCGGGGTTACTGGGGAGAGTCGACGCCGGCACCTTTAAACACAGCGGAGGGCTATAATGCGTCGCGGTCAAAGTAGGAGGCAGACGATGCGATTCGCGATCTTGATGCTGGGATTTACCACCATACTCCTCACCGGACCCGGAGCCGCGATGAACGAAGCGGAGTTTCGACATGCTGCCGACTCCGATGCCGGAACGACTCCCCTCATTCTCGAGAGGAACGAGGGCGAGCATCGTGTTCGAAGACCACGAGAGACTCTCGTAGCAACTGCGGAGTTCATGATTAAGATTGATCGCAAAAACGGCGGTTCGCAAAAGATGTGGCTGGGTGCGGAAGACATTCCTCCGGGTGGACAGATTGCAAGGCACAAGCATCTTGGTCAGGACGAGATTCTGTTGATTCAAACCGGTAGTGCCCACGTCTGGTTGGGGACGCAAGAACGGGATGTTCACGAAGGAGCTGTTGTTTTCATACCTTCCGATACTTGGGTGAGGCTTAAGAACACCGGGAAGGAAAGCATCCGTCTCGCCTTTGTTTTCTCCGACGCCGGGTACGATGAATTTATGCGCTGTGTATCAGTCCCCTCGGGCGATCCATCTTCTACGATCGTGACCCACGAAGAACTTACGGAGTGCCAGCATAAAGGGCACGTGATGTATTAGAAGGGCCAAGGCTTGAGGCCGCCGGGCAAAGTCAAATTCCGCACGCTTTTGATGAATCAAAGCCTGTACCGATGCGGCGCTTAGAAGAAAAAGTCAGCCTGCTGCGTTCGAAATGACCGGCGTGATGGGGCGGCGGATCGCGGCGGTGGGCACCCCTCTAAATGCGAGATTGGCGGTCGGGGTTGTGTCGCACCTACGGTGCTCAGCTGTATTTTGAGTACCCAGCGCTTGCGCGCTGGGCTAAATTCTGGCGCACCTCCGGTGCTGAGGAAGGAGAAAGCAGGCGGACTGGAGTCCATTGCACAAGGGCGAGCCCGGGATGAGAGGCGGCTGGCCTCCCCTGCGGGAGTCGAGGTAAACGGGAGGCCAGCCCTACAAAATTGGGAACTAACGTCTTATGCACAGGGGCGTCAAGGCGGCCAAGGGTTCATTCCTTCGCTCCTACTTAAAGATGGAAATTCGAAATTGGAAAATCGAAACTCGACGCCAGAGAGTCATAAGCGGGACGGGCTGAAGCCCGCCGCTACAGAAGCAAAGGCAAGATGCCGAGGTAAACTCGCCGCTACAAAGCCGATGAGATAGGAGGGGTGATGCGGAGATTTCTGCTGGGATTTGTGGTGGGGATTCTGACGATTCCAGTGGGGGCGTTTGCGGCGGCGTGGATGGGATGGCTGCCGACGAATGCGAAGGCCGCGCCTGGCGCGCTCGAAAAGGCGTTCATGCATTTGGCGCTGGACCGAGCAGCGGCGCGGAAGGCTCCGCACCTGTCGAATCCGATTGCGCCGACAGAAGCGAATTTGATGGCAGGGATGAAATTGTTCAAGGGAGATTGCGCGGGCTGCCATGGCGATGCGAACAATGCCGCCAAGCGCGAAGCTGAACCGATTCTCTACCCGTTTCCACCGGTGTTTGCGTTGCATCCGGCGAGCAAGCCGGACTATCAGTTGTTCTGGATCATCAAAGGCGGAGTGCGGTATTCGGGGATGTTCTGGTGGGAAGGAAGTTGGGGCAAAGATGCGTCGGGGAAGGACGTTTCAGATGAGAAGATTTGGACGGCGGTGACGTTTTTGAAGCACATTGATTCGTTGCCACCGGCAGTGGCGACGGAATGGAAGAAGAAGAGTGGCGAGTGACGAGTGATAGTGGCGCGGAGAGAAGAGGAAGAGAGATTTCTCACATCCGCAGGCCGACGCATTCGCAGGAGCGAATGCGGAAGAAAAAGTCGGCCTGCTCCGTTCGAAATGACGGGTGGCCTGCGGGGCGGGCTTAGGATGGGCAGGTCCGACTCGATTGACAGGAATTGTGATACGTTTGCGACGCTTTGCCGGTGCGAAGTCAAGACTGACGAGAGGTGTGTCCCGCCATGATGAGAACTGTGCGGTTCGTCGCCACGATTGCTTTCTTTCTCTGCTGCGCGTTGCAGCTAGGCGCGCAATCCAAAACCTCCTCCACTTCTCCGCAGAAACAAGAAGACCAAGAAGCGCGCATTCATCGCGTCGAAACGACGGTGGTGGGCCTGCCAATGGGGGAGGGCCAGGCGCCGCTGCGAATGGACCTGTCGCAGTTGATGAAGCTTTACAACGTGCCGGGGCTGAGCATCGCGGTGATTGACGACTACAAAATGGTTTGGGCCAAAGGATATGGGGTGATCGAGACGGGATCGAGCACGCCGGTGAATGCGAAGACGTTGTTTCAAGCTGGGTCGATCAGCAAGCCGGTGGCGGCGACTGGCGCGCTTTACCTGGTCGAGCACGGCAAGCTGGCGCTCGATGAGAACGTGAACGAAAAGCTCAAGACGTGGAAAGTACCGGAAAATGAGTATACAGAAACCGAAAAGGTGACGCTGCGGCGATTGATGTCGCACACCGCGGGGCTGACCATTCACGGTTTTCCAGGGTATGACGTGAACGACATGGTGCCGACGCTGGTGCAGATTTTCAACGGGGAGAAGCCGGCGAATACCGGGCCGATCCGCGTCGATATTCTGCCGGGAACGAAGGAAGTCTACTCGGGCGGGGGTATCACGATCGAGCAACAGCTCATGATGGACGTCACGGGCAAGGCGTTTCCCGCGCTGATGCGCAAGTTGGTGCTCGACAAAATTGGCATGACGGACAGCAGTTATGAGCAGCCACTGCCTGCGGCGCGAGCGGCGATGACGGCCAACGGAACTTATGCGGATGGAAAAGTGGTGCAAGGAAGGTGGCACATTTATCCAGAAATGGCTGCGGCAGGCTTGTGGACGACGCCTACGGATTTGAGCAAGTTCGCGATTGAGATTGCGCTTTCAAAACGTGGCAAGGCGAACCGCGTGCTCTCCGAAAAGATGACTAAAGAAATGCTGACGCCAGTGCTGGATGCGGCGGGGCTCGGATTGTTCATGGATAAGGACAATCCTGGGCAGTTCGGCCACAACGGTGCGGACGAAGGATTTCAGGCGCTCCTCACGATGAACGCAGAATCGGGAAAAGGCGTAGCGATCATGGCGAACTCGGACAACGGGATCGCTGTCGGGGACATCCTGTTGCGCAGCGTGGCGAAAGAGTATGGCTGGAATTACAAGTCTGCGGGTCAGGGGGCGTTCCCGATGCTGGTGCTGATCGCCAAAGCGAAGGGCACGCAAGCGGCACTTCAGAGGTACGCAGAACTTAAGAAATCGCCCGCGGCAGAGTACAAGGTCGAAGAGCGCACGTTGAATGCCCTGGGTTATACGCTGATGTTCTCCGGCCAAATGCAGGACGCGATTACCGTGTTCCAGCGCAACGTGCAGGAATATCCGGAGTCGGGAAATGTTTACGACAGTTTGGGCGAGGCGTACATGAAAGCAGGACAGAAGGAGCCGGCTATTCAGAATTATGAGAAGTCGCTGCAGCTGGATCCGAAAAACCAGAATGCGGTGGAGATGCTGAAGAAATTGAAAGAGAAGCAGTGAGTTTCCGGGAGAGGGCGCAGCATGCTGCGCCACTACAAAATCGGAGAGGCCTCTACAAAGTCACAAGACATGCGCACGTTACGCCCAAGAGTAGCCGTGCTTGGAGAGCGGCAGGGAGCGGACACGGTCGCCGGTGGCGGTGAAGATGGCGTTGCACACGGCGGGGAGAACCGGCGGGAGGGCGGGTTCGCCGAGGCCGGTGGGTGAATTGTCGGTCTTGAGGAAATGGACTTCGATTTCGGGCGGCACCTGGTTCATGCGGACCGGCTGGTATTCGTGGAAATTGCTTTGGACGGCGCGGCCGCCCTCGATGGTGATTTCGTACGACATGACGGAGCTTAGGCCTTCGATGACGGCGCCGCGAACTTGATTTTCGGCGTTGCTAGGATTGATGATTTGGCTGCCGACGTCACCGGCTACCCAGATTTTGTTGACCTTGATTTTCTTGTTGGCGTCGACGCGCAGCTCGACGACTTCCGCAAAATAGCCACGATGAGCAAATTGGAAGGCAACGCCCATGGCGGTGCCTTTCGGCAGAGTGCGCTTGCCCCAGCCGGATTTTTCGGCGGCGAGTTTGAGGACGCCGGTCATGCGAGCGGCGTCGACGTCAATTTCGTTGGGATTCGCAGCGGCCGCTGCGTTGGCGACACGCGGGGCGCTGAGAAGATCGAGGCGGAACTGGACGGGATCTTTTCCGGCGGCGTGAGCGAGCTCGTCGGTGAAGGATTGGAAGACCCAGGAGAAAGCGTTGCTGCGCGGAGCGCGCAGGGCGTAGGTGGGCACGCCGAGAGGCATCAGCGATGCGCCGAAGAAAAAGTCTGGCAGGAAAGTACCGGGAAATTCGTTGCCGGGGATGTTGGCGGAAGGAGCGAACTGCGTACCTTCGCCGAAGCTGATGAAATGATTGCGCCAGGCAACGAGTTTGCCAGAGGAGTCGACTCCGCCCTCGAGGTAATGAAAGCCGGCGGGACGATAGTGATCGTGGTGGAAATCGTCTTCACGGGTCCAGAGGAGTTTGACGGGAACGCCGACTTTCTTGGCGATAGCGCCAGCTTCGACCATGTAGTCGTTGGTGAGGCGGCGGCCGAATCCACCGCCGGCGCGCTTCAGATGGACGATGATGTCGTCATGAGGAATGTTTAGAACTTTGGAGACGAGCAAGCGACCGGATTCGGGAGTTTGGCTGGGCGACCAAAATTCGAGCTTTCCGTCGTGGTAATGAGCGAGGCAGTTTTCGGGCTCCATAGGAGCATGCGCGAGAAAAGGATAGGCGTAGGCGGCTTCGACGGTTCTTGCAGCCGACTGCATGACTTTTTCAGCGTCACCGTCGGTACGGATCGTGATGGTGGGCGGCTGCTTGGAGAGTTCGTCGGCGCGCCTCTGGAAGCCTTCGCTGCTCTGTTGCGCGGTGGGGCCTTCGTTCCACTGCGCGTGTAATTTTTTGCGGGCTTCATTGGCTTGCCACCAAGTGTCGGCCACAACGGCGATGCCCCAATGCAGCCCGAGCAAGTCTTGCGTGCCTTCTACCTCAAAAACGTGGCGAACACCAGGCATGGCCTTGATCTCGTCGAGATTGGCGCCGACACACTTCCCCGCGTAGACCGGGCACTTGTCGTAGACGGCGTACAGCATGCCGGGAACCTTGAAGTCGATGCTGTAGAGATTTTTTCCGGTGACGATCTTGGGGTTGTCCACGCTGTGGATGGGTTGACCGATGATCTTGTAGTCTTTGGGATCCTTGAGCTTGACGGTCTTGAGATCGGGTGCGGGCAGCGCGGCAGCTTTTTCGGCGAGCGCGCCGTAGCTGAGAGTGCGCTTTGACGGTTGATGAATGACGGTGCCGGAGGACGTGGAGCATTCGGATTCGGGGACGGACCACGTTTGCGCTGCGGCGGCGACAAACATCTGGCGGCACGCGGCGCCAACTCGACGCAGCGGGTCCCAGTTTGTCGGAGTGGAAGTGCTGCCGCCAGCGCGCTGCGGGCCGAATTTCGTTTCGTCGAGATCGGCTTGCTCGATACGGACACTCTTCCAGTCCACGTCGAGTTCGTCGGCGATGATCATCGGCAAATGCGTTTTGACGCCCTGGCCGACTTCGGGGTTCTTGGCCATGATGGTGACGATGCCATCGGCGGCGACGCGAAGGAACGCGGTAGGCTGGAAAGCGGCGGCCGGAGCCTGTGGCGCTTGCGCAAAAACTTCGGCGACGGGATCGAGATGGAGAGCGACGAACATGCCTCCACCGGCGATGGCGGAGACGCGAAGAAAACTGCGGCGATCGAGGAGAGTGGCTTGCATGGGACCTCCTTGTTGCTTGCGAGAGTTGCCTCGGGCGGGCGATGCGACCAGCATGGCTGGTATTGTAACGCCGTCTAGGACGATTTGGTTTCACCGTTTTCGAGGGGACGGGCGAGGGCTTCGCGAAGCTTGGCGGGGTCGAGTTCGTGCTCCCAGCTGCTGACGACGATGGTGGCGACGCCATTGCCGATCACGTTGGTGAGGGCGCGGCATTCGCTCATGAATTTGTCGATGCCGACGAGAAGGGCGAGGGACTGAATCGGAATAGATGGGACCGTAGCGAGAATTGCGGCGAGAGTGACGAAGCCTGTGCCGGTGACGCCGGAAGCGCCTTTGGAGGCAATCATAGCGAAGAGAAGGATGCCGACCATTTGGCGGAGATCGAGCTGAGTGTTGGTCGCTTGAGCGAGGAATAGCACGGAGAGCGTGAGATAGATGTTGGTGCCGTCGGTATTGAAGCTGTAGCCAGTGGGAAAGACCAGGCCAACAATGGAGCGCGGCGCGCCGAGGCGCTCGAGCTTCTGCATCATGTCCGGCAGGACGGTTTCAGAAGAGCTCGTGCCGAGGACAATGAGGAGTTCGTCCTTAATATAGGCGATGAAGCGAAAGATGGAAAAGCCGGCGAAGTGCGCAATGGTTCCAAGAATGAGGATGACGAAGATCAAGCTGGTAGCGTAGAAGGTCCCGATGAGCTTTAGAAGATTGGAAAGCGAGACGAGGCCATAACTGGCCACGGTGAAAGACATGCCGCCAAGAGCGCCGAGTGGGGCGGCACGCACGATGATGCGAATGACGCCGAAGACGGCTTTGCTGAGGAGGGCGATACCGCGGGTGAGCGGTTCGCCGCGGGCTCCCAGGAGAGAAATGGCAAAGCCAGAAAGAATGGAGACGAGCAGAACCTGGAGAACATCGCCGCCGGAAAAAGCGTCAACGAAAGTGCGCGGAATGATGGCGAGCAGGAAGGGGACGATGCCGGTTTCGCGAACGCGGCCAGCGAAAGTGGCGGCAGCCTTGGGATCGAGCGAGGCGGGATTGATGTTGAGGCCGGAGCCGGGATGAAAGAATAAGGCAACGAGGATGCCGACGACGAGAGCTAGCGTAGAGACAACTTCGAAATAAAGAAGGGCTTTGACGCCTACGCGGCCGACTTTTTTGAGGTCGGTCATGGAAGCGATGCCCTGGACGACGACGCAGAAGATGACGGGGGGAATCATCATGCGGATGAGGGCGACGAAAGCGTCGCCGAGCGGCTTCAGAGCTAGACCGGTCTTTGGAGAGAAATGGCCTATGAGGATGCCGATGACGATGGCGATGAGGATCTGAATGTACAGAACGGAGTACCAAGGCTTGCGCGGCGATGTGGATGAGTTGGTAGTCACACGCGACACCCTGTGGCAGGCTGTCTCATAGGGCGCGGTCCACGGGAGGTGCGTTTTCGATGAGGACGCGCTCGATGTTGCGCCAGGCGGCGCGGAAGAGGAAGGCTGCGGATTGACGAGTGACGCCAGCGATGTGCGGCGTGAATAGGATGCGATGGGCGGCTTCGCCATCTAAACAAAGGAGAGGATTGCTTGGCGATGGCGGCTCGTCGAAGTAGACGTCGACGGCCGCGCCGCCGAGATGGCCGGACTGGAGCGAATGCGCGAGTGCGGCTTCGTCGACGATGCCTCCGCGAGAGGCATTAATCAGGATGACGCCGGCTTTCATGGCCGCGAGTTGGCGTTGGCCGATAAGTCCGCGTGTGGCGGGAAGCAACGGAACGTGCAAGGTGATGACATGGCAGGCTTTCCACAATTCATCGAGTGAAACGGATTTTGCGCCGAGGGATGCGGCCGCTTGTGGATCGCGTGGCGCAGGATCGTGATAAAAAATCTGGCAACCTCTTTGGCGAAAGGCTTCAGCGACCGCCAAACCGATTACACCAAGGCCCACGATGCCGACGGCAAGTCCATCGAGACCGCAAAGATTATCGGAAACCAAGCGGGCGCGAAATTCGCGGTAGCGGCCGGCGCGAATCTCCGCATCGGCCCACGCAAAGCGACGCAAGAGAACGGAGGCGGCGGTCACGACGTATTCGGCGACAGCGCTGTTGCTGCCGCCGGGAACGTTTGATACGGAAATACCAAGGCGTTTCAAAGTGGGCAGGTCGAGGCGGTCGAGGCCAGCGCCGGTGACTTGCACGAATTTGACGGAGCTACGTTCAAACAGAGATGGCGGAAGTCTAGGGCCGACAGCGGGAATCACCAGGGCGCGGGCTTGCTTCATGATTTCGGGAACATCAGGGTCATCAGGAGCACGATAAGCAATTTTGAGAGCCGCGGGCGGGAGAGATCCGGCGCGCTGAAAATCTGCTTCGGGGCGCAGGCAGAGCACGTCGATAGTCATGACCGATGAGAAGTCCGGGAGGGGACGCCGGGCTCCACGGTGGTGTTGGTGATGTCGGCAACGGGAAAGAAACACAAAAGAAGGAGAGGTTCGCTGCCAGTGTTGCGAGTGACGTGCTTCTCGCCAGGAGGGATCAGGAGAGTGTCACCGGGTGTGAGCGGGAACTCGCCACTGTCGGCAAAGGTTGTGCCCTTGCCCGACAAAACATAGATGCATTCTTCGTGGTCGGAATGCTGGTGTGGGCCGCGCGGCGACTCACCCGGCCGAGGGACTGGAATTTCCGCAAGACGCAGGGTGACACCAAGGGCGCCGTTTTCTCCGGAGACAATTTCAAGAGCTTTGCGACCGGGAAGCCCCAGTTGTTTCGCTTCGGCCTGAGTGAAAACGCGAGCCATCAGGGCACTTTGCTCAATTCCTTGAGTTCCGCAACGCCGCCCTGGAGTTTGTCGAGTTGCTTGAAAATCTCCGTCGACTGTTTGGCGATCGCGTCGGCTACATCGTTTACCATGCGCTGGGCTTTCGCGACGGTAGCGTGTTGCGGGCTGCCATACCAGCCAGTTGGCGCGATGGAACGCACGTCGGACAAGACCGGCTGATAGCTGCGCGTGCGGCGAAGGGCGTCGACCTTGTGGCCGTGCGCGTGGTCCGAGGAGTTATCGATGCGGTCCAGATGCACGAGCTCGGGACGGTAGGCGAGCACGGCAAGTGCTTCGATTTCGCCGCCGTGAGTGAGCCCACCGCATTCTTTGCCGAACATTTCTTCCGCGACGAAGCAAGCCTGCACGGTGAGAACGGTCATTCCATGTTCGCGATGCAGCAAGTCCGCGGCGACGGCGAGCGGCGGGATATTAAGCTCGTGCCAATTCAGGATGAGGAGATACTTTGCACCGTGCTGTGCAGTGGAAGCACACGTTTCCTTGACCACGCACATGTAAGTGTCCGGAGTGAGCGTTATGGTGCCTTCAAAAGGCATGTGGAGTGGCGTCACGCCAAGCGGGCCTCCCGGCAGAACAAGTCCGTCCATGCGCTCGGCCACCGCGTGGGCGATCACGTTAGAAGCAAAGATGTCCGTGCCAGTGGGGAGATGAGGGCCGTGCTGCTCGACGCTACCCTGCGGCAAGATCACAAGCGGGTTTTTCTTTAAGTGATCGGCGATCTCCGGCTGCGTCAGGTCAATGAAATAGCGGCTAGGCAACATCGTGGACCCTCTCGGCAACTCGCACTTGGGTTTCCCTAAGGACATCAGCGATGCGCGTGTACTGGCCATTCCTCTGAATAGAGCGCAACGCCGCGTAGACAATGGCTACGGCGAAATTGCCGTTATAAGCGCTCAACTCGCCGGATTTTCCTGTCCTGCAGCTCTCGGCGAACATTTCAAGCTCCGTCCGAAACATGTTGCTCTCAGGTATTTTTAGCTCTTCCCTGCTGCCGTAGCCATTCTTGCCTCGTTGAATATAGAGCGTGGAATTCTTGTGTAGCTGGTCGGGCGTGTCCCAAGTATTGAAGTCGATTTCGTAATGCATCAAACCTTTCGAGCCAAACACGCGGACGGAGAAAATACCGGGAGAAGTCCAGCAAGAGCCGACGTAACCAACTTTGCCGTCGGCAAATCTCACCAGGGTCATGGATTGATCGTCCACTTCCGCGCCAACAGGAGAAAGCTTAGAAGCCATGGCGCCGGCTTCGACAACTTCACCGCCGAGATAGTGGAGCACATCGAACTGGTGAATGGCCAACTGGGAGAGAGGGCCTCCCGGCGCTTTGTCTTTGTACCAACGCCAGGTTTTGGGGGTTAGCTCCAGAGCGCGCTCGTTGGAGAAATTTGCTTCGATGAAAGCGACGCGGCCAAGTTCGCCGCTGTCGATAGCTTCTCTAATCTTCCGGATACCCGCCATCAGCCGAGCGCTGTGGCCAACGGTGACCGTGATTCCATATCTTTTTTCGAGCGCGGCGATTTCCAGGCCTTCTTCCAGCGTGCTGGCAATGGGCTTCTCCGTGTATACATGCTTTTTTGCCTGGGCGACTTGCGCGGCGACGGGAAGATGCTGCTCGTTGGGAACGGTTAGGATCACACCGGCGATCTCGGGGTCAGAGAGCATCGACTTCATATCCGGGACGGCGCGCACGCCGAGTTCCTGCTCGAAGGCTCGCCGTTTTTCTTCGGTGCGGCTGTAACCGGCGACGATTTCAATTTCTGGTGAATTGGCGGCGGCACGAGTCAGCACCTTGGCCCAGCGGCCAAGCCCGACGATGCCGACTCTGACAGGTTTTGTTTTCACGTTAGGACCATTCTACTCAATCCGGGTTTTGAAACTGAAAAGCATTTGGCTGTGCACTCCCTGTGCCCGCTTCTGCCACGCGCGGCTACGGAGGTTGTGATTTACAAGGATTCTAAGAGGACTTGGATGGAGCAGCCTGCATGGTCGTCTGGTAGCTGATCGACATGACCCACTGACCATTCCTCTTGATCCACAGCCGACTAACATGGACCGGCTTGCCCGTATAGGGCTGATGCTGGCAGGTCATCACTACGGCATCGCCGAAATCGAACATCTGCGCGGAAACAAGCGGAGCGGGAGCGGAAGCGAAGCCGGTCTGCTTCTGCAAATTGAGAGTGGCGATGCGATCGGCCTTGCCGAGAGGATGATCGTTATTGGAACCGAGCATGACGAATTCCTCGGCGATGTGCGGAGCCCAGGCGGAAGCGTCGTGATTGGTGACACCCGTCTCGAGCGCCTGCCACGAAGCGATGATAGCTTGCTCGGCTTCATTCTTGGGCTTGTAGGGCAAGGTCTTGCAGGGATTCTGGCATTCCTTCACACCAGAACCGCCGGGGCCAGAAGCGTGACGACCAAGAACGACCTCTTGATAGACGAGCAACCGCCAGCCCGACGGACGCTTGACCCAGATGCGGAGTACATGAGTCTTGTCGCGTCCGGACATTACCGCACCGACCTGACTGTGAAGCTGTTGCTTCAGTTCGGCGCCAGCTTCGTTGCCAAGGGCAGGAGTGGGAAGAGAGGCGAGCACTTCGGCCCGGTTTCGAGTTTTTCCTTCAGCGTCGGTCCAGGTGAAATCCGTGTCCACGAGTCTGCCGACGGTTGAGGTGTCACCTTTTGCGGCAGCTTGGACGAACTCATGATCAGATTGAACTACGGTCATATCATCGGCGGAGACGGCAATCGAGCCGAACGACAGGTAGGCCAGCGTGCCGCCAAGCATCAGGCTGAGCAGCAGAGCACTGGTGACAAAACGGTAGCGTTTCATCGAGTCTGTAGCCTCCCAAGAAGCTTCGAGTTCTCTTATACATGAAAAAGGGACCGAGGGAATGCTCGGCCCCTTTTCGATTTCCATCCGTTCAATGACGGTTAAAAGATGAACTTCAAACCTAACTGGATGGCTCGGTTGCTGCCTGAGCCGAGGACTGGGTTGAAGGAAGCGTTGTCCGGCGTGGAACATCCACAACCGAACGAGCCGGCCTGTGAAGGATCGGCGGTTGCCCCTTGGCCGTAGCCACTTGTAGCGCCGTTGGGATTGGCGAAATTGGGATGATTGAGAATATTGAACGTCTCCACGCGGAACTGCGCCTTAATCCGCTCCCCGAACTTAAAGCTCTTGCTAATGGAAAGATCGACGTTGTGGAAACCGGTATCCCGGAAAATGTTGCGGCCCATCGTGCCAAACTGGCCTACACCATTTGGGATCAGCAATGAACTGCCAACCATATAGCAAAAGTTGGTGCCAATATTGGGATCCGTAAGCGAGGTGACTGCGGCAGGGCCGACGGAAGCGGCAGCGCTCAAGCAAGCGGCCGGAACTGTGGCGCCTGTGCAAGCACCACCGCCACCGGGACCGAAGCAAGGAATGCCATTTGGACCAATTGATTTGAAATCGGAGGGCTTGCCGAAGAAATCCCATCGATCGGAGAGTTCTCCAGTGCCGCTAAAGCCATTCGCCTGATCATTGGCATTCCAAGGCTGGCCGCTCTGGAGGCTAATGATGGTATTGAGCTGCCAGCCTTCCAGAAGCTGGCTCTTAGTCTTCCTCTCGGGAAGCGAATAGGTCACGGAAAGAGTCAGGCGATGGCGAATATCTTCATCGCTGCTGCCATGGTCCAAGAGTGGATGCGCACTGTCTTGGGGGAGGAACGCTACCCAGTTTGAGGACATGTCATCCAGAGCATGCGAATAAGTATAGCCCGCCACGAAATCAAGGCCATGATAGTTACGAGCGGTGAGAGTCGTCTGCAAACCGTGATAAGTCGACCCGTAAAAATTCGAGAGGTAGTTGATGAAGCCGAGATACGAGAATTGCGAACCAAAGGGCTTTACGCCTGTTGCAAGATCGGGTTGATTGAGATCAACGACGCCGGGAAGTTTCACGCCATGATTGCCCACGTAGGTGACGTCGAGACCAAGCTTGCCAGAGAAAGCACGTTGGATGCCAAGCGTCCAGTTCTCTACGTAAGGAGTGTGGAAATTGCGATTCATAGCGAAAGTGTCGCAGGGGCCAGGATCCGGCGTAGTGCTGCCTAGCGGAGTATTGCCATCGCCGCACTGGACCAGCCCAGTCACGCTGGACGGATAAATGGCTGTGGTCTGATCTTTCCATGTCAGGCTCGACCCAGGAATAGTTATGCCTGTGGTCACAAGATTCCCTACGGGGTTCGTCACAATTGGCACACCAGTTGTGGTTTGACAGCTCAGGGGACATGTGATGATCGTGGCGCCTGCGGGGACGGTACCTACCCCCAATGTGACAGTGTTTTGAGTGTTCTGCTGGGACATGAACGTGCTCATAGAGAGCAGATCGTAAACGATGCTTCCGCCTAGGCGGACAATAGTGGTTCCCTTGCCGGTGACATCCCAAGCGACACCAAAACGTGGCGAGAAGTTTTTGTGGTCGCCCTTGTAGATAGAACTGATGTTCCTGCCGACCTGCTCGAGCCCCACGCTGGGTTCGAAATTACCGAACAGGTTCTTATCCTCACTGGGAACGGCCTGGTATTCGTAGCGAAACCCGAGGTTGAGGGTAATCCTGGGCGTAATGCGCCAGTCGTCTTGAGCGTACCCAGAATAGAGGCCTTGCTTTATGTTGCGTGTGGGGTCTCCGGCCAAAAAAGTGGTGTTCCCCGGCGTGCCCGCGAGAAAGGATTCCAGATCGGCAAATTTGATGCGGCCCCGTCCGGCACGGAAAGTGGCTTGATGGACCAGGTCGTCGCGGAATTCAGCGCCGAATTTGAACGCATGCTTGCCGCGCAAGTAGGAGACCTGATCGATGAAGTCATAGACCTTATCCGGCCCGACGATCTTCGGAAAATTGTGGAAGGCACCCAACTGCGAGAAGAAGCCGCCGCCCAACCCGACCCGCACGTCCGGAATGCCGCTTAACAGTGGATTGGAAATACCCGTGTTGATCTTGTAGGGGAATGTGAGATCGTCCGGCAGGATCTGAAGAACATAGTGCGTAAAGCCTGCACGGAATTCGTTGGCCCAAGTGGAACTGGGCGTCCAAGCCCAGTGGCCGGCGACGGTCTGTGCGCGGGAATGAACCTTAGTGCGGAATTGCGCTAAGAGCTCGAAGAAGTCCATGCCCACGATGGTGTCGTTGCCGAAGAAGTAAGAGCCGCTAAAGGCGTTATGGTCGTTGATGTGGTAGTCAATTTTCCCGATGGCGTTCTTTGAGCTGTTCTCGTTGGGAAAGTTGAGCGATACAAACGTTCCCTGCCCGGAATTGGGAGTGTAAAATCCAAGCAAATAATTGCTGAGGGGGTTGACTGTAAAACTTGGATTTAGGTTCTTAAGGTCAGTAGTCGCGTCGGCAATGCTTACGGTGCAGTCACCACTACCAGCTGCTATCATTGCCGCAGACTGGCACCCATTGGCGCCTCCGCCTGTAACAGAAGCGGTTGTCGGGACGTGTCCTGGAAGCGCGTTGCCGACTGTATAGCGCTGAGCTTCAAACGCGCCAAAATAAAAGAGCTTGTCTTTGATGACGTGTCCCCCGCCGGTGACGCCGAATTGCTCGAGTTCAACGGGAGTCTTCGGCGTACCAACCGGGTCGAAATAATTCCTGGCGTCAAAAGAATCGGAGCGGCCGAACGCGTAGGCTGTGCCATGGACCTGATTGGTGCCTGATTTCAATCCAACGCTGGTGATGGCGCCTGGCTTCCAGCCGAATTCAGCTTTGGGATTTACCTGCGTGTTGAACTCTTGAATCGCATCGATGGGAATAAGGGTCGCAGCATCGCCAAGTACGGCGGCGGCGTTGGTTACGCTGAGGCCCATAAAGGCTTCGTCGTTCGTGATACCGTCAACGATAAAACTAGTGTCTTCGGGACGAATGCCGTTGGTGGTTTGCGTCCAAGGTCCACCACCTGGATAAACTGCCGTGCCCGGGCGTAGAGAGATAAGATTTTGGTAGTTACGGCCATTCAGAGGGAGGTCGTTGATAATTTCGTTGCTGATTGTGCCGCCAAGCGTGGTGGAGGAGGTGTCCACCATTGGAACGTCTTCCGTAATGGTGATCGTCTCGGTAGCTGAGCCGGTTTGCAGGACGGGGTCGATGCGAACGTCCTTGCCAACCTCCACGAGAATGTTCTTGCGCTCAAAAACCTTGAAGCCCTTAAACTCGGCGCGAACCGTGTAGGTCCCAGGCAAAAGGCTCAGTGCAACGTAGGCGCCGTCCGAATCCGTAGTCAGCGTTTGCGAGACGCCGCGTGCGACGTCAGTGATTGTGACCGCAGCTCCAGCGACGTTCCCACCAGACTGGTCGGTAACGACGCCCAGAATTCTGCCTGTGTTGCCTTGCGAATGAGCTGCGACACTGACGAGCAGTGCCACACAAATCGCCGCGAAACCTCGGACCAGATGGCCCAGAGTTACACACCCAGGCGCGACTTTCTGCTGAGCTTTGGACAACATGAGGACCTCCCCCACAAAATA
The DNA here is from genome assembly GCA_035279725.1 of Candidatus Acidiferrum sp. Lineage (GTDB taxonomy): Bacteria > Acidobacteriota > Terriglobia > Acidiferrales > UBA7541 > Acidiferrum. Next base: position 8,787 of record DATEHF010000049.1, on the reverse strand, counting down.
GGTATAGCCGCTATACCACCATATGATAGAGAGCGTCAAGCAATTCCTTGATAGCGCACACCTAGAAGTAATGATGAGGTCTATGTGGGCGAAATGCTGGTACAGAGGTTGGACCAATCCTCGGTACATCCCCCCGTCGACTATCCTAATCAAGTCCTGAAAGCTGCCATGAACGATACCCTTGGCGATGCCTTGGCTCCGGCTCGCGTTGTATTGAGAGACAGCAAAGATAGGAAGAAGTTCGGCATTCAACTGCATGAGGTATCGGAAATTGGGAGCTATACTGGTCGCTCGTCACGCACCTCGAGTGGGCAAAGCGCCGCATCCACCTGGTGGAACGATTCACACAGCGAGAAATCCGAGAAGTGCCCTATAATTGGTGAGCACTTCATGTCGGGGCGTAGCGCAGCCTGGTAGCGCGCCTGCCTTGGGCGCAGGAGGCCTCCGGTTCAAATCCGGACGCCCCGACCAAATTTTTCAAACAGTTAGCGGAGCCAGCCATTAGTTCACGTATGCCATTGTGCCCGTTTTTGTGCCCAGTGCTTGTTCGCTGGCGGCCTGAATCAAGCCGTTGATGCGGAGGAAGGTCTCCAGCTTCGCAGCAGCTAGCCGCTTTTGTTCGGCTGCCGGATGGCAGTGCTGTTGCTGCCAGAACAAGAGTTACTTTTGCTTTGAACATGTTTTTCATCTTTCCTCCTCTTTTGGTCTTTTCGAAATTGACTCCTCTGAATTCCTACTCTTCTAACTGGGGTGCTCTTGGCTGCAAAGTTCCATGACGTAACGCACGCTCCTTCATCAAGGCAAAAAACACTGGCACCAGAATGAGAACGTGAATCGTTGATGTGATCATGCCGCCCACGATGGGAGCGGCAATTGGTTTCATCACATCTGACCCGACGCCGGTTTCCCAGAGAATTGGAATCAAACTCGCAAGAACAACGCAGACTGTCATTAATTTCGGTCGCAAGCGTTGGACAGCCCCTTCGATTACCGCTGCTTCGATGTCTTCATGTTTCAGCGAGACGCCGGTTGCGAGTCTGCGGTCTAGTGCCTCGTGGAGATAGACGACCATGACGACGCCTGTCTCGACTGCAATTCCAAAGAGCGCGATGTAACCTACCCAGACGGCAACACTGAAGTTGTAGCCTAGGATTCGTTGAAGGATGAGGCCGCCGGTAAGCGCGTAGATCGTGGGGAAGATGAGGACGACAGCCTCTGTGACGGAGTGAAATATCATGTAAAGCAGAAGGAAAATGACGAAGAACACGACTGGCAAGATAAGTTGCAGCCGTTTCTTCGCTCGCAACTCAAATTCGTATTCGCCAGACCATTTGTAAGTGTAGCCGGACGGAAGAGCTAACTTCTGTCGAAGCAATGTATCGGCGTCTTGGACGAAACCGCCGTAGTTCTTGCTGTTCAGGTCAATGTAGACGTAGCCCGTCAGTGCACCGTCTTCGTCGCGGATCATGGCTGGCCCGCTTGAGAACGAAATGTTGGCAACCTCTCCGATGGGAATTTGCGCACCAGCAGGAGTGGCAATCAAGACCTGCCGCAGTGCATCAATGTTGTCTCGGAAATCGCGATTGTAGCGGACATTGATGGGATAGCGTTCACGACCCTCGATATTCTCCGCAATGTTCTGGCCCCCAATTCCTGATTCAACAGCCTCCTGCACATCCGCGACCGTCAGTCCATAGCGAGCAGCTTCTTCTCGATTTACTGCGATGTTGATGTAGAAGCCTTGTGAGACGCGTTCGGCAAAAATGGAACGCGTCTCTTTAAGAGTGGATAACACCTGCTGAATTCTCGCGCCAGCCTGTTGGATGCCTTCCAGAGTTGGGCCTTGAATTTTCATGCCCAAGGGCGTCTTGATTCCGGTTAACTCCATGTCAAGACGGTTTTCGACGGGCATCGTCCAGGTATTCGAGAGGCCCGGAAACTGGAGCTTGGCGTCCATCTCCTGAATGAGCTTCTCGTAGGTCATCCCGACAGGCCATTGGCTGCGCGGTTTAAGCATGATCGTTGTGTCGTACATATCCAGAGGAGCATTGTCGGTCGCACTGTCGGAACGTCCCACGGTTCCAAAGACAGTCTCGACTTCGGGAAATGTGCGAATGATTCGGTCCTGCTCCTGGAGCAACTGCGATGCTTGCCCAATCGAGATGCCGGGCAAAGCAGTCGGCATGTAGAGGGCAGAGCCTTCGAAGAGCGGCGGCATAAACTGGCTGCCAATATGAAGCGCAAGCGGCAACGTCACCAGTAAAAAGATTAAGTTGAGTAAGAGAGTTGTCTTGCGATAGCGCAGACAAAGACGCAAGACCGGCAGGTACACAGCTTGCGTGATGCGCGAAAGTGGATTTCGTGATTCTGGCCGGAGTCGTCCACGGATGAAGAGAATCATCAGCACTGGCACGAGTGTAATTGCCAGGATTGAAGAGAAGCCAACAGCCAGTGTCTTCGTCCATGCGAGCGGACGGAACATTCTGCCTTCCTGGGCTTCGAGCATGAAGACGGGCAGGAAGGAAACGACGATGATGAGCAGCGAAAAGAAGATGGCAGGCCCAACTTGTTTGGCCGCGTTGGCCAGAATGCTGCGTCTTTCCGGCTCATGAATTTCGCCGGGGTGTTCGGATTGCCGCTCGGCCATATGCCGGTACCCGTTTTCCACCATGACAATCGCCGCGTCCACCATTACGCCGATGGCAAGGGCCAACCCGCCGAGCGACATAATGTTCGAGCTGACATGCAGGTAATACATCGGGATAAACGAAGCGATCACGGCGATGGGCAGCGTAAGGATGGGAATAAAGGCGGAACGGAAGTGAAACAAGAAGAGGATTATGACGATGCTGACGATGATCGCCTCTTCGAGCAAGTCGCGCTGCAAAGTTCCGATGGAGTCACGAATGAGACCAGAACGGTCATAGCCGGAAACCACTTCAACGCCGGGCGGCAGGGACGGCTTGATCTCTGCTAGCTTCTGCTTGACGCCGTTGATCACAGTTAGGGCATTCATTCCATAGCGCATTACCACAATGCCGCCAACGGTTTCTCCTTGGCCCTGCCATTCCGCCGCTCCTTCCCGAATGTCCGGCCCAAAGGACACGGTTCCCAAATCGCGAATCAACACCGGCGTGCCATTCTTTGTCGCCAGAGGGACATCTGCGAGATCGTTCAAAGAGTGCAGATAACCAAGGCCACGAATCATGTATTCCGCACCACCTAAGTCCAGCAAGCGCCCGCCGACTTCATTCGTGCTGCCTCGAACTTTTTCGATCACCGTGGAAAGCGGAATCCCGTAAGCGCGGAGCTTGTCCGGGTCGAGATTGACCTGATACTGGCGGACGAATCCGCCAATTGTCGCGATTTCAGCAACGCCGGGCACGGTTTCGAGTTGATAGCGCAGATGCCAGTCTTGAAGGCTGCGCAGGTCAGCCAAGCTGTATTTATGGGTGTGGTCAACCAAGGCGTACTCATAGACCCAGCCCGCGCCGGTTGCATCAGGTCCGATGACAGGGTGAATGTTCGCTGGTAGCCGCCCCTGAATTTGCTGCAAATATTCCAGGACACGCGACCGCGCCCAATAAAGATCGGTCCCATCTTCGAAGACGACAAAGACGTAGGAATCGCCAAACATCGTTTGCGCTCGCACTGCTTTGACCTGGGGAGCGGCCAAAAGGGACGTAACGATGGGATAGGTAACCTGGTCTTCGATAAGGTTTGGCGGCTGTCCCGCCCACGGCGTGTGAATGATTACTTCCACATCAGAAATGTCAGGCAAAGCATCGAGGGGGATGCGGCGCAATGCCCAGATGCCCGCGAGAACAAGCAGGATTGTTCCAGTGAAAACCAGGAAGCGATTGCGAGCGCACGAGTCAATCCATCGGGAGATCACGTCACATCCCTCCCGTGGCGCTCACGCTCAATCGCTTGCTGGCAATCGCTTGCCCATTCTTTCGCGCGAGGATTGTCACTTGCCAGGTCCCGCCGCTTCCAAGTTGGCCCGAACCTTCGTAAAGGCCATTTCCTTTATCGCTGAGGGTGACTGGAGTGCGCATCGCTGCCATTCCCATTGCAGGCATGGCTGGCATGAAAAACGTCACTGTGACTTCCGCACCGGAAACGGGCAACCCATTCGCGTCTGTGAGCTTTACGCGAAAGACGTTGCTGCCTTTGCGAGGAGGATTTGGTTCGGAACTCAATTCGACATGTGACTGAGGAGCATTGATTGCAGATGCCGCACCCGCGCCGGGAGGGGGCGGAACAAAGGAGCCGAGCGCGGCCTGAAGCTGGCTTTCTGAATCGATGAGAAAGTTTGCCGACGTGACGATGCGCTCGCCCGGTTTCAATCCTTTCAGAACGATGAATTCATCGCCCACGCGAGCGCCCAATTGAACGTCGCGCGGTTCCAGGTAGCCATCGCCACGATCCACGAAGACAATTTGACGCGTGCCGGACTGGAGAACGCCGGTTGTAGCGACTACGAGTTGGCGACCCATCGGAATCTTAAGGTCCACATTGACGAACATGCCTGGTTTTAGCAGTAGTCCCGGATTTGAAAAGATGATGCGTACATCGGCGGTTCGCGTGCTCATGTCTACTTGCGGATACATGAAATTAACGCGGCCACTGAAAATCCGACTTGGGTATGAATCCACAGTCAGCGCGACGGGATCGCCGACTTTGATGCGTCCGAGGTCGTTCTGAAAGACCTGGGCCTGGACCCAAACGGTCGAAAGATTGGCAATGGTATAGAGCCGCATTTCGGGTTGAACCGCCACACTGGGCAAAGCGTTGCGTTCAGTGATGTAACCGGAGACAGGCGAATCAACTTCGAACTCTTGCTGTACCTTGCCGGTTGATTCTAGCCTGGCGATTTCGCCTTGCGGGACACCCCATTGGGTCAGTCGCTGCGCAGCCGCGTCGAGGAGGGAGGCTGCGCCTGAAGCGACACCCGGTACCGTGCTCCGCGCCACCTGCTGCTGATCCTGCTTCGCAACCAAGTATTCGCGTTCTGTTGCCACTAGTTCAGGACTGTAAATCGTGAACAAGGGCTGCCCTTTGCGGACGTATTGGTAAGTGGCATCGGCAAAAACTTTATCGACGTAGCCCGAAAAGCGTACTTGAACGTACGCCAACTTCGTTTCGTCTACGGCGACATTTCCAGTCGTGTGAATGTCGTCTTGGACAAACTTCCGCTGGACCTCGCCAGTCTTGACGCCGATGCTCTGTAATCGCTGTGCGGAGATTTGCACTGGGACCAAAGATGTTTCCACGGCAGAGGGTGCTGAAGACGCCGAGCTTGGTACGAAAACTTGCGGAGCCGGAGTCGCTGCATTCTGCGACTCTGCGTTCGAAGTCGATTTTGTCGCGCGGTAGTGCAACCACAATCCAACGAGGACGACGGCAAGCAAAATGTTTCCAGCCACCGCGAGAGCGAACCCTGTGCGATAGGTCTTCATCGAGTTGCTCCTTCCTCGCGCAATGACAACCCGGTCAATTCCTCGATTCGCGCCAATGCCGTCTGGCGTTCAGCGGCGCTTTGCCAGTATTCCTCGTCCAAATGCAGGACGTCGAGGAACGAGGTCAGGACTGCCTGAAACTCCTGACGATTGTTTTGATACGCAGCTAGGCCCGATTGGAATTCGGCGCGTGCCTGCAGAAGGAGTCCCTCGCGATAGATTTTCAGTAGTTCGGCGCTCTTCTGCGCCGTGTCGTATTCGATTCGAAGCTCGTAGGCAATCTGTTCGGATTGTGCATCAGCCTCGCTGCGAGAACGGCTCAGGTTTGCTTCGGCTTCGGCCAATTCGGGGCGTTGTTTCCGACTGCGATAGATTGGGACGCGAACACTGAAGGTGAGCATGTAGTAGGCGCGGTATTGTGCCGGGTCTGTGCGCTGCCACATATATTGCACATTGAAGTCCGGGTAAAAATCCTTGTGGGCGAGATCGACTTGCAGTTTTTCCTTCTCAACCATCTGCGTCGCGCCAGCGATCTCAGGGTTCTGGGCTTTCGCGGCGGCTAACAAATCGTCATAGGTGTACGGAAGGGGCGTCGCGGGGAGTTGGGCAGGTTCTATGTCGGGGGATGATTGCGAGCGGTTGAGAAGCTGCTTGATCTGCGCCTGTACTTTTGCAACGTCGAGATGATGCATCGTGATTTCTCGAAGCAGTTTCGTTTGCTCAAGCTGCGCTTGTAAGAGGTCTTGCTGATTGCCCATGCCGGAGCGGTAGCGTGCATCCGCTGCCTTCTCGACCTGTTGAAGCAGTTGGCCATCGCTCTCAAGAATGCCGAGCGTTGTGGAAAGGTAGGCAAGCTGGAAATATGCCGATGTGACTCCGGCGAGGACCGCGCGCCGCACAGACTCGTACTGCTGTTGGGCAACAGCGGCGTCTCGCGTCGCTATTTCGCCTTTCAGCCGTAGTTTTCCTGGATAAGGAATGTCCTGAGAAACGCCAAGACCGAAATACGCGAAATCGCTGTTCGTGTACCCCGCGAACGGGCGCGGGCTGCCGACACTCAACTGTTGAATCTGGAATTGCGGATCGGGGAGCGTCGAGACTTGCGACGGAACCTGCTTGGCCGCCTGCCAGCCCTGTCGGGCCGCCTGAATCTGCGGATTGTTCTGCTCCGCCTCAATCAACAAGTCTTGCAATGGTGTGACCGTTTGCGATTGCACCGGTTCTGCATTCAGTGGAGCGGCCTGAATCGATGCATTCGTTTTGGTTTGGCCGAAAGCTCCCGAGGCGTGCGCGAAAAAGGCGAGAAGTATGGTGAGGAAACAGACGATGCGTCCTCGGAAGAGCGCACGTTGTGATGTTTCGCCGCATGATGCCGACATTTTATTGCCTCCTGAAAAGACCAGTGTAATCCGGTGATGGGAAGTAGAATTGTGATCCGCGCTGTGATTGTCAACGCATCTGCGCAGAACCCATTTAAGGACACAAATGGAGACGCGGTGTGCAGGACGCACATCTATAGGCGGGTCTAAATCAGAAGGGAGGCGTGAAGCGTGTAGAGTTCCGGGGGCGAATGTTGTGGGGCTTCAATCATTACCGATGGTGCTGGAGCCCATCGAACAATCGCAAGTATTTGCGGGTATGCGATGACCGTCACGGTCGGCCCGTGAAGCGAGGCATGTTGCGCGGGCAGCATGCTCGGCGCTTTCGCAGAGGTCATGTTCTTGCAGCAGCCCTGACTCTGATTCGCCGGCGTACAAGGCATCGACGCGCAGCATTTCATGCTCTGCTGCTTTGGTGACATGGCGGACACGCAGTCCCCAAATTGCAGCAGCAACAAGGCCGCTGCCGCAAGCACCAACGGTAGTTTCTTTCCCATATGCTCTTCCAACTCTATGGCTGTTGTACGCGCCAGTCAAGAAATTGGATTTCGATTTGTGCCAAGCTGGTTCTCACCGTCGAGCGCCAAAACTTGGGAACAAACATTGCCGAATGCCGTCCAAGACTGTGATGCATGACATAGGTAAAGGCCAGAGGAACTAACTGCTTAGTGTTTCTGCACTTGCCTTGGGTGCCGGAGGTCTGGAGTTCAAATCTCCACGCCCCGACAAAACTTTTCAAAAGTTGGCGGAGGCAGCCATTAGTTCACCTGTGCCATTGTGCCCGTTTTTGTGCCAAGTGCTTGTTCGCTGGCGGCCTGAATTAAGCCGTTGATTCGGAAGGTCTCTAGCTTCGCAGCGGCCAGGCGTTTTTGTTCTGCTGCCGGATGAACGTATCGCATGGTCATGTTGATTGAAGTGTGGCCTAGCATCGCGCTCAGAGTTGGGAGATCCACTCCGGCTGCGACCGCCCGAGTCGCAAATGTGTGGCGCAGGTCGTACAAGACAAAATGCGGCTTTATAACAGCACGACGGATGGCCGCGTTGTGCCCCTTACGCACGCAACCTATGGGGCGGTCTGGGTGTTTCTCGGATGGAAATACATAGCTTCCCTTGGCCGTCTTCGCTCGCCGCTTCAGCGCGGTCCAGACGGCCTCCGTCATGGTGACGGTCCGGCGTGCTGCTTTGGTCTTGCCAAATGGGTTGAAAATAGTCCGAGCGACAAAGTCGATGTTCTCGAGCCGAATGCGAAACACTTCTTCTGGCCGCAACCCTGTATCGAGAATAGTCTGTGCGATGTCTCGCAACGGCTGGCTGGCTTTTGAAAGATAGACAAGCTCTTCCTGGAAGCTTACGACTCGTATGCGGCCGGTGGACTCTGGCAGATAGCCCACGCCGCGAACTGGATTTGTGACCCCAAAACCGCATTTCTCAGCTCGCCCAAACATTAACTTCAGTGTCGTCAGGGACCGATTGACGGTCGCTCCAGCTATTTTGCTGCCGTCGTGAGCGTTCCGTCGATTTTCTTCCAAGCGATCCGTCTTGTAGCGCTCCACTGCCGCCTGGTCGATTTCATCCAGCCAGTGACCTTTGAAAAAACGCAGCAACGTGTCGCAGTTTGTGCTGTGCAGCGCTGTCGTCTTTGGCCTGTGGTGCTGCTTGGACCAAGCCAAGAACTCCTTCACGTATTCTTCAAACTTTGGCGCTATCTTTTTCTGTGACAGGCCAGCGCGCCGGTCGAGTAAATCCGCCTTGTGCTTAGCCTCCGCTCGCAGCGCTGCGGTTCTATTTGTGAACTTAGTAGGTTTTCGAATCGAGCGTCCCTGAAATCGGAATTTGTACCACCAGAGATTCCCGCGTTTGTATACCGACATTAGTTCTGCCTCCTCTCGGTTGTTGTGCCCGCTGCAACCGACACTATGTGTTCTTCAAGCCATTGGTCAAGATCA
>DATEHF010000048.1:0-82874 GCA_035279725.1 Candidatus Acidiferrum sp. | reverse complement strand
TATAATGGGCGGATGCGGAATGGCCAGGAAAGTTCGCCGATGCACGGCACTACGGTATTGTGCGTGCGCAAGGACGGCAAAGTAGTGCTAATCGCCGATGGGCAGGTGACCATGGGCGATCACGTGATGAAGCACACGGCGCGGAAAACGCGGCGCCTTTACAGCGACAAGGTTGTTGCTGGCTTCGCGGGATCCACGGCGGACGCGATTACACTTTTTGAGCGGTTCGAGGGGAAGCTGCAGGAGTTTTCCGGCAATCTGCAAAAAGCCGCGGTCGAACTAGCCAAGGAATGGCGCAAAGATCGCGCGCTTCGGCACCTGGAAGCGCTGCTCATCGTTGCGGATTCGAAGGGGACGTTTATTCTTTCCGGGAACGGCGACGTGATTGAGCCGGACGACGGGATTGTGGCCATCGGGTCCGGCGGGTCGTATGCTTTGGCTGCCGCGCGCGCTCTCTTGAAGCATTCAAAACTGACGGCCAAGGATCTGGCGATGGAAGCCATGCGCATTGCCAGCGAGATTTGCATCTACACGAATGCGAATTTTACGGTAGAAGAGCTTTAGCGTCGAGAGTCGTTAGTTTTTAGTTGTAAGTCTTGAGTAAGAATTAAGAGTAGGGAGCGGATGGCCTTCCCGACAGGAGTCGGGATAAACTCCAGGCTGTGCCTACATAATCAGATCAGAGCGCCGGTAGGGCCCGCCGCGGCGGGCGGGCCGCTCTATGTACTTTTATAAATAAGGCGGACTAGAAGTCAGGGGCGATAGCACTGAAGTGGAGCAGTTTGGTTTATTCTTACAGCCTTCCATGGGAAAAGCGCGAAACACGCGGAGGCGATTTCGCGCATCAAAGGAACTGAGAAACTCATGACGAGTAAGACGGAAAAAGAAATCATTTTCGCGCCGGCAGGCAACGGGGCTGAGCCCGTCGAGGGGGAGGAGCTACTCCCAGCGCTCGATGACATGACGCCGCGCGAAATCGTGGCGGAGCTCGACAAATACATCGTCGGGCAGGGCGCGGCCAAACGCGCCGTGGCCGTGGCGCTACGCAACCGCGTACGCCGACAGAAGTTGCCACCGGAAATCGCTGAAGACGTTTTGCCCAAGAACATTTTGATGATCGGCCCCACCGGCGTGGGAAAGACAGAAATCGCGCGGCGGCTGGCGAGGCTAGCCGGCTGCCCGTTCGTCAAGGTGGAAGCTTCGAAGTATACCGAAGTCGGCTACGTGGGCCGCGACGTGGAGTCGATGGTGCGCGACCTCGTGGAAACTTCCATTGACATGATCCGCGAGGAAAAACTGGATGAAGTCGCGGACCGCGCCGAGCAAGCCGCGGAAGAGCGCGTGCTCGATTTGCTGCTTCCGCTGGCTCCGCCGCCCGCGCCCGGCACTCCGGAATCGGAACTGGTCGCGCAACGCGAACAAGCGCAGCGCACGCGCGAAAAGCTGCGCTCTCAGCTTCGCGAAGGCAAGCTCGATCAGCGGATGGTGGACCTGGAAGTCCGCGAGCGCGCCATGCCCTCGTTCGAGATCGTCTCGAATCAGGGCGTTGACGAGATGGACATGGGCAAGCTGCAGGACATGTTCTCCGGCATGTTCGGGCAGCAGAAGAAAAAACGAAAAATGAGCGTGGCCGACGCTTTCGAGTATTTGATCCAGGAAGAAGAAAACAAGCTGCTGGACATGGACCAGGTTACGCGCGTGGCCGTGGAACGCGCCGAGCAGATGGGCATCATTTTTATCGATGAGATCGACAAAGTGGCTGGGCGCGAATCGGGGCATGGTCCGGACGTTTCGCGCGAAGGCGTGCAGCGGGACATTTTGCCCATCATTGAAGGCACGACCGTCAACACGCGCTATGGGATGATTCGAACGGATCACATTCTATTTATTGCCGCAGGCGCGTTTCACGTGACCAAGCCGTCGGATTTAATTCCTGAGCTTCAGGGCAGGCTGCCGATTCGCGTGGAACTGCAATCGCTGAAAGAAGAGGATTTCATCCGCATTCTGACGGAGCCGAAGAATGCGCTGATCAAGCAGTACGTGGCGTTGTTAGAGACCGAGGGCGTCAAGCTCAACATCACCGAAGATGCGGTGGCCGCGGTCGCGCGATTTGCCACCAGCGTGAACGAACAGACGGAAAACATCGGAGCACGGCGGCTGCATACCATCCTTGAAAAAGTTCTGGACGAAATCTCATTTGAAGCGCCTGACCTGAAAAAGAAAAATGTGAAAGTGGATGCCGCCTATGTCTCCAAGCAGCTCGCGGACATTGTGAAGAATCAGGATCTGAGCCGCTACATTCTCTGATTCTTGAAATTGGAAAATGGAAAATCGAAGAGGGACGACGCTTCACAGCACAAAATTCCTCCAGCAGTTTCCAGCCATTTTCCATTTTCTCTTTTCCATTCTCCTGTTTTCTGCCGGATGCGGCGCTCCCGGCGAACCTGTTCCCCCTTCGCCACCGGTTCCAGTTGCGATTGGCGATCTTGCTGCGCGCCAAGCAGGCGACGGCGTGCAACTTTCCTTCACGTTGCCATCGAGCACCGTCTCCGGGCAGAAGCTTGGTGCTGCGCCTGCCGTCGAAATCCTGCGCGGGGCGGCTAGACCCGATAGCTCTGCCGACGCAAAGTCGTTCCGAGTGGTGTACACGATTCCCGGCGCAATGGTGGAGAGCTATCGAACGGATGGCCGAGTGGTTTTTACCGATCCGATCTCGCCGGAAGAGACCAAATCGCATCCCGGCGGCGGCGTGGCGTACGTCGTTCGAACGCGCGCTTCCCAGAAACGCGCTTCCGCAGATTCAAACATTGCTTCGTTGCGGGTGTTCCCGGTTCCAGCTCCCATTGGTTTGGTCGAGGCGCACATTACGGAGTCTGCAATCGAATTAAACTGGCAGGCGCCAGCGACCACCGCCGCTGGAGAAACTGTGAGCGGCATCACAGGCTACAAAATCTATCGCTCGGAGTCACACGTGGGCTCAACGCCCCAGGAACCCGCACAGAGCAAGCCGGAATCACACGGCGCGCTGCTTGGCTCTTCGGAAACCAACAGCTACCGAGACACGTCGATGGTTTTCGATCAAACCTACGTCTACAAGGTGAGAAGTGTGATCCAGGTTGAAGGCAGCGAGTTAGAGTCGTCCGACTCGCCGCCGGTGACAGTCTTTCCACGCGACATCTTTCCGCCGGCATCGCCACAGGGCCTGGTCGCAGCCGTTCTCCCCGGCACGGCCCCCGGAACATTACTTGTCGACCTGTCCTGGTCGATCAATCTTGAAACCGACCTGGCCGGTTATCGCGTCTATAGGAGTAAGCAGGAGGGCACGCGGGGCCAGCTTGTGACTCCCGATTTATTGCCCACGCCTGCGATACGTGATACCTCTGTAGAGCCCGGCCACCGCTATTGGTACACCGTGACTGCCCTCGACCGCGCGGGGAATGAAAGTACGCCATGCGAGCCCGTGGCCGTCGACGTCACGCAACCATCGCCGTAAATCCGGGTTAGGCAATTTGCTTGTCACTTGGGAGCCCAGCGCTGCATGTTGGTACGTCCGCATTTGCCCGGCTATCGTTGGTTCCACATCTTCCGTAACGCGGCAATCCGCACCGGCTTTTACGTGGGTGTTTGTCTGACTCTGGTCTTTGGCGCGTGGCTGGTGATTGCGAACCACGCGCCGTTTCTGGAGCGCTTCGCATTGGAGCGCAATATAGCGGCGGCCGCGATTCTCTGCTTCCTTGCGGCGGTTCCCGTCTTCCGGTTTTTGCGGTTTCCCGGGCAGCTGCTCGGATCGAGCCTGATTGGCTGGTTTATTTTCAGTTTGAGCTACCGGGGGCTGTGCGTGGCCTTCCGCGGACTCGGCAGCCGGCTCAGCACCATCCAGGTTTTCATGCTGGGCGCCGTCGTGTATATGATATTCACCACGCTTTGCTGGATTGTCGGCGTGATCTGGAGAGCACGTGAAGCGCATGAGTCTCATCCCAACCACCACGCGAGTTAAACACCAATGAAAATTTGCCGGTATGTGATGCGCGAAGCTGCGGCTTCGGACGCGGTTTCTCCGAAGTACGGATTGATTGAAAGCGAAAATGTCATCGAGATTTCGGGGTTGCCGTGGGGGGCGTGGAGTCGGAATTCGCGTTCTTCGCGGCTCGCCGAAGTACGGTTGCTAGCTCCGGTGGAGCCTTCGAAGATTGTTTGCATCGGGCGTAACTACGCGGCGCACGCCGCGGAAATGGGAAACGAGGTCCCGAAAGAGCCGCTGATGTTCCTGAAGCCTCCTTCTTCCATCATAGGCCCGCAAGAAGCGATCGTTTTGCCAAAATATTCGCAGCGTGTGGAACACGAAGGCGAACTTGCGCTAGTGGTTGGCCACCGTTGCGCGCATTTGAGCGATGCAGATGACGCTTTGTCGTTCGTGATGGGCTACACCTGCCTGAATGACGTGACCGCGCGCGACTTGCAAAAGAACGATGTGCAGTTCACTCGCGGGAAGGGATTCGACACGTTTTGCCCAGTGGGGCCGCACATTGAGACCGCGTTCGATCCAACCAACGTGCTGGTGGAGACACACGTCAACGGCGAGCGCCGGCAATCCGGCGTGACTTCGCTGATGATCTATCCGGCGGCGTTTCTGGTGCGTTGGATTTCGCGCATGATGACTTTGATGCCCGGCGACGTTATCGCCACAGGCACGCCCGCTGGCGTCGGACCACTTGTCGGAGGCGATACGGTGGAGGTCAGCGTTGCCGGTGTTGGCGTGTTGCGCAATCCGGTGCACGCTCCGCACGCGTAGATTCACGCAAGTCACAAGGTTTCGGTAGAATACGAATCAGTGGGGTTTCGGCGGCTGTGGGGGTACTCTGCCGGTCGGCTTGCGCGGGGCCGTTTATGTACTGTGCCTCATCCCACGAATTTCGTGATTAGGGAGCCTGCTCGTTGAAGGAACTGTTTGCGGATTGGAAGATGATGGTCGGCATGGGCGGCGCGCTGATCGCCGCTGTAGCGATGATCGCGTATGCCTTCTTGCGGCCGGCGGTGAATCCTGAGGAAGAAGAGCGCAAGCGGCGCCTGCACCTGAATCAGATCGGGCGAATTGCCGAAGGGCAGATCGTCGAGCTGGTGGAACGGCCGCCGGAATCGAAAGAGGCGCGCAAGGGCCTATTCGGCAGCGGCGCGCGCCCTCTAAAAGATATGCGGCCGCGGCATCTGGTGTCTTACAGCTATTTGATTTCGGGCGTGACCTATCAGACCGCGCAGGACATTACCGGCCTCGAGAGCCAGATCCGGCTGGAGCGCCTTGTCGCGGGCCAGCCCGCCAGCATCAAGTATGACGCGGCCAATCCGAGTGATTCTATACTTGTCGCTGACGACTGGTCTGGTTTGCGCTGAAGACTCAAGCGTTTTCGCACTTCGTCCACTCCGTAACTGGACTCTTCCACGTTCTGCTTTTCGGCCGATTGCGCTATCCTTCTGCATGCCGGTTCAGGACGGCGAAATTCCAGGCCGATGAAAACGATTCTTGCTTCCGCTTTGACAACGATTCTGATCGTGGCGCTCACACTTTGGGCCATGTTTGTCCTCGTGAAGGCTACAGAATACGTGACCTCTTTAGAATCCCCTCTGCAGCGTGCTGGCGCCATGGGCGCTGAACTACTCCTTGGTGTGGTCCTGCTTCTCGGCACCACGTGGATCGCCACTCACCTCGCCGTGCGCATCTTCGCTTCAAAGGAATTCCCTTCCGACGGAGGACCGCTTGTCTGAACCCAAGCGCAGCTTGATTTCCCAAGACAAACATCGCGACCGTATGGAGGAGCTTCGACGTATTTCCGACGAAGCTGAAGCCGGCGGAGGCGCGGCGCGGCGCGAGCGCGAGCACAAAGCTGGCAAGCTCACGGCGCGCGAGCGAATCCATCTTTTACTGGACGAAGGAACGTTTGCGGAACTCGACAAATTCGTTCGCCACCGCTGCGTGGACTTTGGCATGCAGGAGCAGCGTCCTGCCGGCGACGGTTTCGTTACCGGCTTCGGCCGCATCGATGGCCGCCTCGTTTATGTATTCGCGCAGGATTTCACCGTTTTCGGGGGTTCGCTCTCGGAAACCAATGCGCTGAAAATTTGCAAAATTATGGACCTGGCCATGCACGCCGGAGCGCCGGTCATTGGCCTGAACGATTCCGGCGGCGCGCGCATCCAGGAAGGCGTCGCTTCGCTCGCCGGGTACGCCGATATTTTCCTGCGCAATACCCTCGCCAGCGGCGTCATTCCCCAGATCAGCGCGATTATGGGCCCTTGCGCCGGCGGCGCCGTCTATTCGCCCGCCATCACCGATTTCATTTTCATGACGCGAGAAACTTCCTACATGTTCGTCACCGGTCCCGACGTCATCAAGACCGTCACCCACGAGGAAGTCACCAAGCAAGAACTCGGCGGCGCGATGACCCACAACGAGAAGAGCGGCGTGGCCCACTTCGTTTCACGCGACGACACAGATTGCCTGGCGATGATCCGAGAATTAATGAGCTTTCTCCCCTCGAACAATCTGGAAGACGCGCCGCGCCGCGCCACCTCGGACTCCTCGACGCGCCGCAACGAAGCGCTCAACACCCTCGTTCCAGCCGATCCTCAGAAGCCGTACGACATCAAGGACGCCATTCACTCGATCGTTGATGATGGCTATTTTTTCGAAGTCCACGAACACTACGCGAGAAACCTTGTGGTCGGTTTTGCGCGCCTAGACGGTTTCCCCGTCGGCATTGTGGGCAACCAACCGGCTTTCCTCGCCGGCGTTCTGGATATCAATGCTTCCGTCAAAGGCGCTCGCTTCGTCCGCTTCTGCGACGCCTTCAACATCCCGCTCATCACCTTCGAGGATGTTCCCGGCTTTCTTCCCGGCACACAGCAGGAGTTCGGCGGCATCATAAAACACGGTGCAAAGCTGCTCTTCGCCTTCGCGGAAGCCACTGTTCCAAAAATCACTGTCATCACGCGCAAGGCTTACGGCGGCGCATATTGCGTCATGGCCAGTAAACACATCCGCACCGACGCCAACTTCGCCTGGCCCACTGCGGAAATTGCCGTTATGGGACCCGAAGGCGCCGTGGACATTGTTTACAAACGGGAATTGGCGAAAGTTCCCGAATCGGAACGCGAAAAGCTGCGCCAGGAAAAGATCGCCGAATTCCGCGACCGCTTTGCCAACCCCTTTGTTGCCGCCGAGCGCGGCTACATCGATGCAGTCATTGAACCAGCCAATACTCGAGCCCGTCTAATTACTGCCCTACGCGCTCTCGAAAACAAGCGAGACACGAATCCCCGGAAGAAACACGGCAATATCCCGCTGTAGGAATCGGGAACGCCAACGCTTTCACTGGCCTCTGGACTAAAGCCTAGGCAGAATTTGCCGATTTTCTCTTCGGCTATTCGGGGAACACGCCGATTGACAAGTGCCGTCGCTGAGGCATACTGAAGCAGCAGTCCCCCGCCTTCGCTTTTGGGCGAAGTCCCCGCGAACCCAATTGAATGGAGATCCCTATGGCAACCCCAGCCCGTGAATATTCTCTGGAATACTATTTGCTTGAGCACATGAAGTATGGCGGGATCGATCGAGAAAATCTCGCCGATCTTGTCAGCATTGTTGTCAGCCTGAAGAACAAGTACGGAATAGCGCCGTTCGCTTCGCTGCCACATGGCGCGCCGGTGCCCGTCGGGCTCACCCTGCGCTATCAGGTTGAGGCCACCACGTTGCCGAAGCTCATCAACATCATTCATGACACGCCGCGCTTGAACTCGCTCACGGTTGTGCCTCGGGGCATCCCCGCTGCCGCAACCTTCGAGGTTCGCATCACACTCGGAGGTTAGTCCGTGTAACGAACCAAGAGAATCTGTTAAGATTCAACGAATGAAGAATCAATTCACTTCCGTCATCGAGAAGCGGGGCCGCTGGTATGTCGCCTATGTCGAAGAAATTCCGGGTGTCAACACGCAAGGGCGTACCCTGGCTGAGGCCCGCCGCAACTTGAAAGAAGCTCTAACCCTCGTTATCGAAGCAAATCGTGAACTCGCTGCCAAAAAACGGTCACACGACGCCTTGCGCGAACCGATCACTGTTAGTATCTGAATGATCCAACATGAAGCGGCGTGATTTCCTGCGTCATCTTGCAGCTCATGATTGTGAACTGCTGCGCGAGGGTGGGAGGCATTCGGTCTATTTCAACCCGCATACTGGCGCTACGTCGAGCGCGGCACACGGAATTAAACGATTTCCTGGCTCGAAAGATTTGTCGGGATCTAGGAATCCCTGTTCCGGATTGAGCCTTTCGGTCATTTCAGCAAGTATTCCCGCAGGAATTCCACCGTCGCGTAAAACTGAAAGTCCTGGTTCGGCTTCTTGCGGTACCCGTGGCCTTCATCCTTCGCGATCAGGAGCCATACCGGCGTTCCCTGCTTCTTCAAGGCATCGGCGACCTGTTGCGATTCGCTCACGGGCACTCGAGGGTCGTTCTTTCCCGCAATCACAAACATCGGCTTCTTGATTTTGTCGATGTTGTTCATCGGCGCGATTTTCTCTAGGAACTCGCGCATCTTCGCGTCACGCTCGTCGCCATATTCCACCCGCCGCAAATCCCGCCGGTATGCCTCCGTGTGCTCGAGAAACGTGACCAGGTTCGACATGCCCACAATGTCCACCGAACAGCGGATGCGGTCGCTATAAAACGTCGAAACCGCCAGCGTCATGTGTCCGCCGTAACTCCCTCCGGTCACCGCGATTCGCTCGCTGTCCAGTCCCGGCTGTGTCCCGATCCAGTCAAATAGCGCGTTGATGTCTTTGTAGGTGTCCTCGCGCTTGAATCCGTTGTCCAGCAGCGAAAATGTCTTGCCATACCCCGTCGAGCCTCGCACGTTTGGATAGATCAGCGCGACCCCCAGTTCGTTCAGCAGGTAGTTGCTGCGCCCCAAAAATGTCGGCTGCGACTGCCCCTCGGGCCCGCCATGAATCACCACCAGCACTGGCCGCTTGCCTGAGAACTTTGCCGGCGGTTTATACAGAAACCCTGAAATCATTTTTCCGTCGAAGCTCTTCCACTTCACCAGCTCTGCTTCGGGAAATCCGTCTGTCTTAACCGATGTTTCGCTCGCCGTCCATCGATCGACTTTTCCTGTCGCCACATCCAGCGAGTAAACATCTCCTGGCCCGCGTGCATTGTTCAGGGAGAACCCAAGTTCGTTTCCATTTTTGTGCCAGTGCAGCGAACCAATTACTCCCACTGGCAATTTTGGAAGCAGAATCTCTTTCTTCGTGGATGTATCCATCACACGCAGGACGCTCACGCCATCTTCGTCGGTCAGGAACGCAATCCGTTTTCCGTCATGCGTTATGTCGAAAGACTCAACGTCCCAGGAAATGTTGCTCGTCAGATACTGTGGCTGCTTCGTGGCCAGATCCAGATAAGCTAACCGGTGAAACTCCGAATCCTTGTCCGTAGTGACGTAAATCCCTTTTCCATCCTTGCTGAAACGCCCTTCGCCGTAAGAAACCTTCTCCGTCGTGTTTCTCGGCGTTAGCTCTGTCTTTTCACCAGTAGCCGTATCCACCAGCCACAAGTACGATTCATTGATGGAAAGCTCTTCCGCCAAGAGAATCTTCTTGTCATCCGGCGACCAATCCAGCGGCTGCCATCCGCCGCCCGCCAGTTGCAACAGCGAATGATCACTCTTCGGATCGGTCGGATTCATCACCCACAAATCCGTGTCTTTTCCCGTGCGCCGCGTCGACATATAAGCAATCTGGTCGCCGCTGGATGACCATGGGCCCGCCAGGTTCCGCGATTTTCCATCCGTCAGCATCGTGATATCACCCGTGGCCACATCGCAGCGATAGAGTTGGTACCACTCGCCGCCGCCGACATCCTTGGAGAAAAGAATGTAGTCTCCGCCGTTCCGGTGAAATCGCCCGTTGCCCACAGGGTCCGCGAAAAAGGTTAATTGTTGACGTTCCCCGCCCGGTGCCTTCACCAGGTGCAGCTGCGGCGTGTCCGCGAACCGCGTCGCAATCAACATTTCGCGCTTGGTCGGATGCCAGTCCGACAAACTGGCGCTTCGATACGAACCGTAGCGCCCTGCTGTCTCGGCCAACGAAGCCGGTATCTTCGGCACACCGTCAACAACGAGGTTGTCCGCCGGCGCAATGACGGAATCCTGGGCGCGCAGCGGCGCAAGAACGAAAATTCCGACCGCGAGCACAAAGCAGAATCGTTTCAACATGGGTTTTCCTCCACATCCTCGGCGCAAGGTTCCCTGTATACACTATCAACGCATGAAGGGCGAGAGGTTGTTCCAGCTAGCACGACTTCCGTAATGAAGCAGCGCTTCTGACGTTTCCGCGCTCATGCTACCCTTTACCGGCCAATTCGATTTCCGGGAGCCTCCTATGCTTTTTCGAAGATTTGTCGTCTCAGCTCTGTTGTCAATTCTCGCCTCCACACCTGCACACGCACAAAACAAAACAACAGCCGAACGCTTGGGCCATCCAGCGGATTCGAAACTTCTGATCGTTCATGCCGACGATCTAGCCATCGCGCACTCCGAAGACGCCGCCAGCTTTGACGCGCTGGAGAAGAACGCCGTCACGTCAGCGAGCATCATCGTGCCGGGCCCGTGGCTAACTGAGGTCGCGGCCTACGCGAAAGCCCATCCAGATGCCGACCTGGGCTTGCACCTCGCGCTGACGAGCGAGTGGAAAACTTACCGGTGGGGTTCGGCGGAATCCAAGGACAAGGTGCCGAGCCTATTCGATCCATCCGGATATCTTTGGCCTGAAACTCTTCCCGCTGTCCACAACATCAAGCCAGAGGAAGCGGAGCGTGAAATTCGCGCCCAGGTCGAGCGCGCCATGGCGTTTGGAATTCATCCCACGCATCTGGACAGCCACATGGGCGTGCTTTTTTCCAGCCCGGAGCTTTTTGCCATGTACGTCAAAGTCGCGCATGAATACAAGTTACCCTTCCTGGCTGTCAGGACTCCCAATGCTCCTGCCCAGTTTTTCTCTCTGCTCTCCGAGAAAGACGTCATTCTGGATTCGGTAGTCATCGCTAACCCCACGGTGCATGCCAACGAATGGCGCGATTTTTATGTCAACGCGGTGAAAAACCTGAAGCCCGGCCTTACTGAAATAATCGTCCACCTCGGTCATGACGATGCCGAGTTGCAAGCAGTGACTGTGGATCATCCGGACTACGGCTCGGCCTGGCGCCAGCGCGATTTTGATGTCATGACGAGTCCCGAATTCAAGAAAGCACTGGAAGAAAACCACATCATTCTGGTCAAGTGGAAGGATTTGAAGAAGCTCTTGAATTAGTTTCCCGTGAGCACCAGCTCTCCTCAGATTCATCGCGCCCGTTTTGCTGCATGCTAAACTTGCAATACGCTCCATCTTTTTTATGTTCAAGAAAATCCTGATCGCCAATCGCGGTGAAATCGCGGTGCGCATCCTGCGCGCCTGTCGCGAGCTGGGCATCCGCTCTGTCGCGGTTTTCAGCGATGTGGACCGCAAATCGCTGCACGTGCGCCTCGCCGACGAAGCCTATCCCATTGGACCGGCGTCTTCGCGCGAGAGTTACCTTTCTATCGACAAACTGATGGATGTCGCGCGCCGCTCTGGATGCGATGCCGTTCATCCGGGGTACGGCTTCCTCGCGGAAAACGCCGGTCTTCCGCGTGCCTGCACGGACCGAGGCATCATCTTCATCGGCCCGCCAGCCGACGCCATGGAAGCGCTCGGCTCCAAGACGGCCGGACGGCAGCTAGCCCGCCGCGCGGATGTTCCCACCGTCCCGGGCATAAACGATCCTATCGAGATTCCCTCCGAAGCCCAGGCCATTGCGCACCGCATGGGCTACCCAGTTCTGCTAAAAGCTGTCGCTGGTGGCGGCGGCAAAGGCATGCGCCTCGTCAACAATGACGGTGAATTTGATTCCGCCTTCCGCGACGCTTCGTCCGAAGCCATGAACGCTTTCGGTGACGACCGCCTGTACATGGAAAAATATCTCGACCGGCCCCATCACGTGGAAATCCAGATTTTTGCCGATGCCCACGGCCGGGTGGTCTCTCTTGGCGAACGCGAATGCTCCGTCCAGCGCCGCCACCAAAAAGTAATCGAAGAAGCGCCTTCGCCCATCATCACTCCCGACGTCCGCAAGAAGATGGGCGACGCCGCGGTGCGTCTCGCGCGCGCCGGCGGCTACGTCAACGCTGGCACTGTCGAGTTCCTCGTGGACGCCAGTCTCAGTTTCTATTTTCTGGAAGTGAACACACGCTTGCAGGTCGAACATCCCGTCACCGAGCAGGTTACTGGCCTCGACCTGGTGAAACTCCAGATCGCCATTGCCGCTGGTCACCGTCTGCCCTTCGCATGGGAATCCATCACGCCACGCGGCCATGCCATGGAAGTTCGCCTCTACGCCGAGGATCCCGACAATAATTTCTTTCCCTCACCCGGAAAAATTCTTTCACGTAACGTTCCCAGCGGTCCGGGCATTCGCCTGGACGAAGGTGTTTATGACGGCTGGACCGTGCCCAACGATTACGATCCGCTTCTCAGCAAACTCATCGCCTGGGGCAACAGCCGCGAAGAAACCATCGCACGTCTTCGCCGAGCTCTCGACGAGTACACCATCACCGGCATCAAGACCAACGTGGGCCTCTTCCGCCGCATCCTGCTGGAACCCGATTTTCTGCGCGGCGAGATTCATACCAGGTGGTTGGACGAGTTGCCCCCGCTCCCGAATTCCGCTTTAGCGGCTGCAAACGAAAATTCTCTCGAGGGTTCTGCTTCGGATGCCGCAGCTATCGCTGCGGCCATTTGGCAAGCAACACAGGCAGAAAGACAGTTCAGTTCGCTTGCTTCACCCGCCGAGTCATCATCGCGTTGGAAGCTCGAAGGCCGCCGCGAGCAATTGGACCGCCTGCCATGAGATACGAAGTCCGACTCGCCTCTTCCAACTCGGAAAAGAAAACACGCGTTATTGAACTCGAACGTGACGCCTCTGGCTGGCGCGCAACGCTCGACGGTAAGCCGCTGGCCCTAGACGCCGCCGAGATTGCTCCAAATACAGTCTCGATCCTCCTTGACGGTCAAATTTTCGAGATTTCCGTGACCCCGTCTCCCGACGGCAACCTGAAGCTCCAAACCGGCCCGCACGAATTCACCGCCGAAATCGGCGATCCTCGCGCTTGGAGTGGCCGCCGCCACGGCCACGTCGAAGTCGAAGGCCGCCAACAAATCGTGGCCCCCATGCCCGGCAAAGTCGTGCGCCTGCTCGTCAAAGAGGGAGACCAAGTCGAAGCAGGTCAGGGTCTCCTCGTTGTCGAAGCCATGAAGATGCAGAACGAAGTCCGCTCACCTAAGAGCGGCACGGTAGAGCGTGTTCTCACCGAGGAAGGCCAACCTGTAAACGCCGGCGAGATCCTCTGTATCGTCGCTTAGGCTAGCCCATCTGCCACAATCAAGAAATTTATGAATTTGAGAAAAAAACGGACTCAGACTCGAGCCAGTCACCAGTCACTTCGGCTTACTCAGATTTGAGGACCAGGATTAGTGCCCTATGGATCGTGGGGGCATGGTGGTTTTCGCCGCGTCAGGTAACTTACCTGCCGCTTCGACAACCTGCTCGGCGAGAAAGTTCGTCACGCGCGCGCCGTCACGCGCGATCGCCAGGTACGCAAGGCGCAGCAATTGTTCTTTGCGATTGCGCAGCGTGTCGCGGATGGTTTGCTGCACTTGCGGTTCAGCGATTCCGCGCAGGCCGGGAGATTCACGGGTAATCAACTTCAAAATCAGGATGCGCGCGCCATCCTTCGGCTGAACCAGAATCGGCGGGCTAACTTGCCCGGCCTTTAGTCCCACGACGGCCTTTTTCAACGCCGGGTCCGATTGGTTCAGGGCCGATTCCGGAACGTAACCCAGGTCGCCGCCCGTTCCTGCTGTATTTATGTCTTCTGAATAATCCATCGCCAATTGCGCGAAGTCGGCTCCGCTGTTCAGCCGGTCTATGAGCATCTTCACCTTGCGCTCGGCCTCGGCTTCATTGGTGGCGTCGTCGTTCCTCCGGTTGCGGAGTTGTTGTTCTTTCCGGGGAGTAACCACAATCTGCGCGATGTGATATTGCGGCTCTGCAACATTGAATTGTGCTTTGTTCGCGTTGTAAAAATCCGTGACGTCCTGGTCGGTGATGGAAATCTTCGCCACCACTTCGCGGTTCAGCAATTTCTGGATGGAGAGTTGCCGCCGCAGCTCGAGCTTCAGGTCTTCCACCGTCATGCCCTGATCTTTCAGTCGCCGCTGAAATTCGTCTTCCGTGTAAGGGCTCTTCAGCTCGGTGAACTTGTCTTCCACCTCACCGTCGCTGGCTTCCAGGTTCAGCTTCTTCGCTTTTTCCAGCAAAATTTCGTTATTGATCAGCTCGTCGAGGACATTCAGTTTTTGTGACAGCGATTCTTCCAGCGAAGGTTCTTGGCCTTCCGGGTTAACGCGCGTGCGGTAATACTTGTCGACTTCTTCTCGCTTGATCTCTTTCCCGTTCACGACCGCCCACACGTCGGGTGCATGCTGGACTTCCTTGTTGCATCCCGCGACAGAGACGAAAAACATCGCTGTCAGCGGCAGCCATGCAGCCGAACGCTTCACTCCCCAAGAGTGCTTCATCGGATGCCCCACGGAAACCAGGTTCGCAACGTTCCAGTTCAAGGTTGGAGACTCAGGCGGCTTTCTTTACCTTGCCGGCGCGGATGCACGCGGTGCAAACGCGGACTTGCTTCTTCACGCCTGCCACCACGGCGCGAACGCGCTTCAAGTTCGGATTCCACCGGCGCCGCCGCGTGTTATTCGCGTGGCTGATCACGTTTCCATAATGCGGCGCTTTGCCGCAGAACTCACACTTCAGTGCCATTTTTCTTCCTGCTTCAGTTTTTATTTGGGCTTGGATTTTCTGCTCGAAATGTCGCCAAACCAAGCTCCTTATTCTAGCAGACACTCCATTCCCTACAAAGCACGGCGTTTGAACTAAATGCCCGGCGTTTGCACGCCGGATAATTCGCAGGGCTAATGCTTCCAGCAACTAAATTCCTTGGGTTCGCTCTTAATTCTCAATCGCATACTCGCACCTAGTACCGCCTGTTCTTTCGTACGGGATTGAGTGCCTTGCTGCGAACCAGTAACGCCCCTCAATCTATTGAAATTGCGAGACTTGCCCTGAAAGTCCTAACTCGGCTGGCCCCGCGTACCATTGGTAGCCGCATTCCCTCCCCCTAATTTGCTCACGGCGCACAGCAGGCGGTGCGTCGGCGACCTATGAGCGAAGCAGAAGACATGACCAGGACCCCTAGGCCCGCTCCACGAGTGGGGCGGGTAGCTAAACTCGATTCGACACCTAAGAATCGTTTGCCGCAGTACGCCGGGTTTCTCTTTTTGCTGGCGGTGCTCTCCACTGTCGCCGGTTACTTAGTAGCGCGATTTGAGGTTTCGGGGCTGCAAGGTTCTCCGTTGCAATCGTCCGCCGGAGGCCATGCGCCCGGCCTTGTACCCGCTTCCAATTCCGTTGCCACCAACCCTGACATGGAAGCCATCAGCCACATGGCACCACAACAACAGGCCGAGCACTTACTCGAGATGGCTATCCATCGCCCCGATCAGTCTCTCGGCTTGATTCACAAGAATCTGGATTCCTGGCGCGGGCACGTGGAAGATACCGATCAGCTTTTCCATCTTGTTCTCGCGGCTTTGGACTCCAACGATCCTCGCGTGCGCGTTGCCGCCGTGGAAATCGACCTGGTCGCCAACAACCTGCGGAAGTCACCGCAAAGTCTCGCCAAGCTGAGCCATCAAATTCAAAGCGATCCTGGCAGCCGCTCTCTCGCGCTATGGAGGCTTGGCGCCCTCGGAAATCGCGGCGTCGAGCCCACCAAGGTCCTGGCCATGCTCGTCCGTTACTCTCATGATGCGAATCAGCTGACGCGATTCTGGGCTGTTGAAGGCCTGGCCATGCTGGGTACAGAGGAATCCATCGACCCGCTGCTTTCCATTCTGGCACACGACCCGGCGAAGCAGATTCGCGAGCGCGCGGCCACCAACTTGGCACGGGCCGGCATGCTAACAGGCGAGCAGCGCCTGACCGCCGTTCCCCAACTCTTAAATCTTCTGGATGACGATGCGCTCGATTCTGAGACTCAGGACCTGGTGTTCGCCGCCTTGCAAGCCATTACGGGAGCATCTTATGGAAGAGATCCCGAGGCCTGGCGTGAATGGTGGGCCCACCACGATCAGCCTGAGAAGATTCACCACGTTCCCAAGAATCTGATCACCGCTTAATTTCTTGTTAGCTACAGTTCCCAGCCTTTGCGACGTTCCGGCGCAACAAACTTCTGCGCCACATCCGAGTTGAGTACTTTCATGTTGGCGCGGTCCCAATTCAGTCTTTGTCCAGCGGAACGCACGGCGACATTGCCCAGTAGCAGTGTCTCCGTGACTAAGCCTTCAAACTCGAAATTTCCTCCCGGCTTGACTTTGCCGCCCTTGCAGGCATCTAGCCATTCCCGCTCGTTCCCGGGCGAACGTGGCAGACTCGGCGCCGGCTGTTTGTAAGCGTCCATCTTCGACTGTGGAATTATTTTGGGGCGCGCGCCGTTGAACCCGCACAAGATCTTGCCGCGGTCTCCCAGAAAGAGCAGCCCTTCGTCCTCTTCTTCCCCTTCCCCAGTCAACGGACGGTTCTCTTCCAATTCCTCCGGGCGTTGCGGCTTCAACCCTCCGTCATACCACGTGAATTTGACGGCTGGCATCTCGCCGCGCGCGGCAAAGTTGTACCGGACAATCGAAGCGATCGGATAAGTCTCGGCGTAACGCTCGCTCGAACTGGCCTCCACGCTCACAGGCGCTTCCAGTTTCAACACACGGAAGATCGTATCGTAGCTGTACGAACCCATGTCGCCCAGCGCTCCGCACCCAAAGTCGCTCCAACCACGCCACACAAAGGGCACGTAGGCGTGGTGGAAAGGACGCTCTGCCGCCGGGCCGAGCCACAAATCCCAATCCAATCCATCTGGAACAGGTTGCGCTTCCTTGGGCCGCTCAATCCCTTGCGGCCAGTAAGGACGGCTCGACCAGTTGTGGACCTCACGCACCGGCCCGATCGCTCCGTCCCAAATCCATTCACACAATTGCCGTGTCGCTTCGGAAGCCTGATTCCCCACGGCGATTTGCGTCGCCACACCCGTCGAGCGAGCGATTTCCGCCAGCCGCCTCGCTTCATAAATCGTGTGCGTCAGGGGCTTCTGGCAAAACACGTGTTTGCCTTTTTTCATGGCTGCCGCGGAAACTGCCGCGTGCAGGTTGTCCGTGGTGCATACCACCACCGCGTCAACGCCTTTCTGTTTTTCCAGCAACTCTCGGTAATCGCTATACGCCGCGCATCCGTTGTATTTCCCTGAAGTCTGCTGCGCCGCATAGTACGCGTTCACAATCTGTTGGCATGGCTCGCGACCTGCCACGCCGCTGGTCACTTGCATCGAATGCGTCAACTGAATCGGCTGGTCCGGACTCAGCCAATCCCACCCCGTGTCCACGCCAAGAAGTTTTCGCACCAACTTGCAGAACTCGTGAGTGTCCCACTGCGGATGGTCCGCGCTGCCTTTGTTCACGTCGCACACCGCGACGCCTTGCACGTCGGGTTCTTTAAGGAAGTGCAACATAACGCGCAATCCTTGCGAGCCCACGCCGATAAACGCAATGTTGACCTTGTCGCTCGGCGGCACGAATCCCGGCCCGCCGAGCACGTGCCGCGGCACGATTGAAAACGTCATCGCCGTGGCCGCACTCTGCGCCAGAAATTTCCTCCGACTCAGGCCCTTTTCGACTGTTTCATCGGCGCGCTTCTCTTGTTTCATTTCTGCACCTCAATGGCGGAACTTCAAAGACTCTTGTATCGCTAAATCGTTTCAAATTGGGCTATTTCGCAAACCGTTGTTACGCACGATCTCGTTCCGCGCGAGCATACCACTGGGGAAATGTGGAGGGAAGGTCTTGCTATCGTGTGTAACAGTGGGCGGCGAGTCGGTTATTCGTCGCGCAGAACGTGCATGGGCTCAACGCGCGCGGCGCGCATAGCTGGGAGGAAGGACGCAGCAGCGGCGACGAGCAGGACCAAGAGAATCACTGCGGACAGAGTGGGGAGGTCGGTAGGGGAGACGCCGTAGAGGAGGCCGGCGAGGACGCGGGAAGAGGTAGCTGTCAGCGCAAACCCGACACCGCAGCCGAGGAGGCATACGGCAAGTCCCTGCCACAGGAACTGTTTGATGATTTGGCCGCGCAGCGCACCCAAAGCGAGGCGCAGGCCGACTTCCCGCCGGCGCACGTTGACGGTGTAGCTGAGAGTGCCATATAGGCCCATGAATGCGAGCGAGAGAGCAGTGGCCGCAAAAAAGCTAAGAAGAATGGTGCGCAGGCGATTTTCCGCGAGAGCATCGGAGAAGTGCTGTTCGAGGGGAGCGAAGTCGTAGACAGAACGCTGCGGTTCGAAGGCGTGGATTTGCTGGCGGATGGTTTCGGCCATGGTCATGGGAGCATCATGGGTTCTGACCAGAAAATACGTGCCGGGCTCGGCGATAGGAGCGCACCAGTAGACGGTGGGAACGGGGAGATGGTCGAGGCCGGTTTCGCGGGCGTCAGCGGAAATTCCAACGATGGTTGCTGGGCCGAAATAGCCAAAATTCAGAGATTGCACCTGATGGCCGATTGCCGAAGAGCCAGGGAAATAGGCGTCGGCAAAGGCGCGATTCACGACCAGTGTAGGAGGCCCGTCGGTCTCGCGGCAAAGCTCTCCAGCGAGCAGCGGGATACGCATAGTGGCAAAGTAGCTGGCGGAGACTAAGCGGTTTTCGGCGATTAGCTTGGGCTCGCTTTCGGAGCGGCCTTCGATGAGCTTGAGTTCGGTTTGATACTGAAAGGGAACTCCGGGAACACCGACGGAGATGGCGGCGGCGTCAACCCCGGGCGTGGCGCGCAGCGTTTCCAGAATGCGGTCCGTGAAACTCCTCAATTTTTTCAGGTCAGCCGTTTCGCCGTAGTTGATGCTGAGCTGGAAGGTGAGAATTTGGCTGGGGTCGAAGCCGGGAAAAACGCGACCGAGTTGCTGAAAACTGCGGAGAAGGAGACCGGCGCCGGCGAGCAGGGTAACGGCTAGCGCCACCTGGATACCAACGAGCAGCCACTGCAACGGGTTTCGTCCCGACACTTGCGAGCGACTGGATTGCGCAAGCGAGCTAGAAAGGCTGCTGCGTGTGCCGCGAATGGCGGGAACCAATCCGCAGAGAAGAGTGACCATCACCGAGCAGGCCAAGGAGTAGAGGACGATGCGCGCGTCCAGATGGATTTCTTCGACGCGGGGAAGCTGTGCGGCCAGAGAGCGGAAGATATCAGACGCTGCTGCTGCGAGAAAAAGACCGAGGCCAGAGCCAATGAGGGCAAGAAGAAAGGTTTCGGTGAGCAGTTGAGTGATAAGCGCGCCGCGGGGTGCGCCCAAGGAGAAGCGGACAGAGATTTCGTGCTGACGCTGTGTCGCGCGGGCCAGAAGCAAGGCGACGATGTTTGTGCAAGCAATTAGAAGGAGCAGGGAAACCGAGCCGAAGAGTAGCCAGAGGGAACGGCGCGAGGCGGCAACTTTGATTTCCTTGAGCGGCTGGATGTCAACGGCGAGCTCGGCGTCTGTTTGCGGAAATTGCCGCCCTAGCTGGGCCTGCACCGTGGCGAGGTTTGCGCGCGCTTGCTCGAGAGCAACGCCGGGCCTAAGGCGTCCTAATACGGTGAACCAGGTCGAATTTCTGGCCTGCGCGTAAGGCGCATCGAAGGGGACTGGAGACCACAGATCGACATCGCGGTCGGGGTATAGGAAAAAAGCGGGCAGTACGGCGACGATAGAATAAGAGTAAGTGCCGAAGCGGAGTTTTTCTCCAATGACGTTTGGGGTCGCGTTGAAGCGGCGTCGCCAGAGTCGATCACTGATCATCACGGCCTTCGGACCGCCAAAGTGTTGCTCTTCGGGAGTGAAATCCCGACCGAGAGCAGGCGAGATTCCCCACACTTGCAGGAAGCGAGGAGCCACGAGGGCTCGCGTTATTTTTTCGGGAAGAGCGCCTGAAGTTTCAGATTCATCTTCCGTGTAATAGCCGGTGATCGCCTGAAAAGTGGAATTGAGGCGGTCCCAATCCGCGAGGCGGACGGGGGCGACCGGACGCTTCGGGCCGGCGACTTTGGGATTGTACTGTTCCAGCTGCATGAGCTGATCGGCGTCGGGCAACGGGAGGGGCTTAAGCAGGATGGCGTCGATGGCGGAGAAGACGGCGCTGTTGGCACCAATGCCGAGAGCGAGGGTGAGGATCACGGTGAGCGAGAAAGTGGGAGATTTGCGAATGAACCGGAAGGCGGATTTGAGGTTGGCGACAGTGGCGTCCAGAAGGCGGATGCGGTAGACATCACGCAGTTCTTCCTTGATTTGTTCGCGCCCGCCGAACTCCAGCACCGCCTTCCTGCGCGCCTCTTCTGGAGTCATTCCCTCAGCGATGTAGTCATTCACGAGCCTTTCGATATGAAAGCGAAGCTCTGAATCGAGTTGCGCGTCGAGTGCGCGTTTGCGGAAAAGCGATTTCCACCCGAACATAAGCGGACTCCTATTTCTACTCTGCCGTCTGAAGAATATGGCCCACAGCCCCAGCCAGGCGATGCCAATTAGATTCTTCGGTGGCCAGTTGCTTGCGCCCTTTTGCCGACAATTTGTAGAACTTCGCCTGCCGTCCGTTGTCAGACTCCCCCCATTCCGCGGCGAGCCAGCCGCGCTTTTCAAGGCGGTGGAGTGCCGGATAGAGTGATCCCTGCTGCACCTGCAGGACTTCGTTGGAAATTTGCTTGATGCGCTGGGAGATGCCATAGCCGTGGATCGCGCCCAACTCGACGATTTTCAGGATTAGCATGTCCAGCGTGCCCTGCAGTAGGTCCGATTTCTCGATCGGCATCGCGCCTCCTAGACGTTCGACATATATACGATGCGCATAGGTAGATTGTCAAGGAGAGAGCCAGATATTCCCTCCTAGCATCTTTCTACGCCAGAGGCGCAGTCCCATGCCGGTCGCCACTGAAGGTACGGACTACTCTCTAATATGCAAGGGCCGTGAGAGCCGGTTCGGCTTCGATCCGCAGCCCCTTGTGGGAATGAAGGAGTACCTCGATTTCGCCTCCCAGCACTGGGATCAGTCGCTTTCGCGGTTGAAGTCATTCGTGGAAGGGTGATTGCCAAGAGTGAAGCAAAAAAATTGCTTGACCCTCTAGGGCAGCATTCGTGAAACTGAGGTTTGCCCACCTAAGCTCGACCGGTTTCCCCGGGACTCAAGAGGAATGCATGCAGACCCTAGAACGCCGTATTACACGTCGTTTGATCATGAAGGTCCCGATAAAGTTTCGCCCTGCGCAAGCGCCTGACGGAACTGAAATGGAGGCCGCCTCCATGAATATCTGCCACCACGGAGTCTATTTCGCCACGGATCAGAAGGTGCCCAAGGGAGTTATGCTTCAGCTTCATTTGAAATTGCCTCGCGAAGTCGCTGGGGATGACGTCGGGGAATGGTGCTTCACAGGCCGCGTCGCGCATGTCGAGCCCCTAGGAGACCGAAATGGCAAATCGGGCGTGGGGGTTCAGTTTCTCTGCTACGAGGTTCCTCGAGCTGAAATCTAAGGCGGGCGATAACCAGCCGGCATCATCGTGCGTCTATTAGGAGGCAAGCTACCCGGGAAACTCCGTGGCAAGGAGGCCCCATGAAACGCCGCGAATTCCTCCATCGCACGGCTTATGCTGCTGGTGCTCTTGCACTCCAGACTTCCTCCTTCTCGCGCCGCGCCTTTGCTGTGACGCCTCTCGCCCGAAAATTCAGCGCCTCGGACACGGTCATTCTCGGCAAGACCGGCATACAAACCAGCCGCCTCGCCATGGGCACCGGCACCGTCGGCTCCGGCCACCACTCCCATCAAACTGCTCTCGGCGTCAAAGGCCTCTCCGATTTACTCCTCAATGGCTACGACCACGGCTTGCGATTCTTCGATTCCGCTGATTCGTATGGCAGCCACCCGCACGTCGCCGAGGCACTCAAACACGTTCCTCGAGACAAGGTCACCGTGCTCACCAAGACCTGGGCGCGCGACGCCGCCACCGCCCGCGCCGACCTCGATCGTTTCCGCCGCGAACTTGGCATCGATCACATTGACGTTTGTCTCATGCACTGTTTAATGGAAGGTGATTGGACCGATCGCTACAAGGGTGTGATGGATGTGCTGACCGAAGCCAAGGAAAAAGGCATCATTCGCGCTCACGGCTGCTCCTGCCACAGCATCGAAGCCCTTCGCACCGCCACCAAGTCTCCCTGGGTTGAAGTCCATCTCGTTCGCATCAATCCCGTCGGCGCCTACATGGACTCGGATCCCGATACCGTTGTCAGCGTAATGAAAGAGATGCGCGCTGCCGGCAAGGGCATCATTGGCATGAAAATCCTTGGGCAGGGCCAGCTGCGCTCACGACAGGACGAAGCCCTCAACTTCGCTCTCGGGCTCAATCTCCTCGACGCCTTCACCATCGGCGCCGAATCCCAGTCCGAACAGGAAGACCTCATTCGCCGAATTGCCGCCGCCTAAAGATTTCCCCGTACTTGCACGTCGATGCGAATTTTTCCAGGGGCAGTGTTGTCGGTCGGTTGCGAAGCTATTCGCACCTCAGCGCCACCATGGGGTCGACGTTTGTGGCGCGTCGCGCGGGGATGAAACAGGCTGCCAGCGCCACCAGAATCAGCAGAGCGACCACAGCGACAATGGTAACGGGATCGTTGGCGTGGACATCGTAGAGCATCGACTTCAGATAACGAGTCACACCCAAAGCCACGCCGGTGCCGACGACGGCGCCCACGAACGCCAGCACTAGGCCTTGCCGCACTACGGAACGCAAGACATCTTTCGCTTGCGCGCCAAGAGCTATGCGGATTCCGATTTCACGGGTGCGCCGCGAAACTTCATAGGAAAGCAGGCCGTACAATCCCACACAAGCCAGCACCAGCGCCAGCAAACCAAAGAAGCCGGATAGCCGCGCGACCAGCCGCTCCTGAAACAGCAACCGGTCAATTTGCTGCGATTCGGTCTTTACATCAAAGAGCGGCAAATTCGTGTTCACTTGCGCCACGACTTCACGTATCGCAGGAAGGATGGCCTGCGGATCGGCCGCCGTGCGCAGCTCGAATGACGCTCCGCCGACACTCTGCGGAAAGTACATCATGGGGTGGATCTCCCTCCGCAGATCGCTGTATTTTGTGTCATGCACAACGCCGACGATTTCGTAGCCGGGACTTGCCGGGCCGTTCGCGTCAGCCTGCGATTGGCCGAACCGCCTGCCGAGTGGATTCTCTTTGCCAACATACTTGGCGATGAACGCCTGATTCACAATCACTGGAGTCGGTGCCGAGGTCGGGGCAGGCCCGCTGTTGGACGCGGACAGTGCAAAGTCCGAAGCGTTGAACCCTCGGCCGCCAAGAAGCGGAATGTGCAGCGTCTCGAAGAAGTTCGGCCCGACCGGCAATACGTCCGACTCGGAATTCTGATCCTGCGGCGTGCCCGGCCAGTGAAACACGGTGATCATCAGGCCCCCGCTCAAAAGAGAGCCCATCGAATAGCTTGCCGATTTCACCCCAGGTATTTCAGAAAGGCGCCCCTGCAAGTCGCGGTAGAAGGCATCCACTTGCAGGCCCTTGTAGCCGATCAGGGTTGGGTCTATTCCGAAAACCAAGATATTGTGGGAATCGAAACCGACATCGATGCTGCGCAAGTTCGCGAGCGTGCGCACCAGCAATCCCGCGCCTACCATCACAACGATGGCAAGAGCCACTTGGGCGACCACCAGCGTATTGCCGACGCTGAACCATTTTCCGCCGTGGTGGCCGGAACTGGCGGAACTTCCCTCGCCTTCCTTGAGCGCAGGCGTCAAAGCCACGCGAGCGCTGCGAAAAGTGGGAGCCACGCCGAAAAGAATTCCGGTGAGCAGCGAAACGGCAACCGTGAATCCGAGGACGCGCAGGTCGACGCCGGTTGCAAATCCCAGGGGACGCGCCTGATTGCTGGACACAAACGAAATAATTGTGTGTGCTCCCCAGTACGCGAACAGAATCCCGAGCGCGCCACCGAGCGTCGAGAGCATCACGCTTTCGGTTAGGAGTTGTCTCACCACGCGCCCGCGGCCCGCTCCCAGCGCCAATCGCAAGGCCATTTCCTTTTGCCGCGTGGCGGCACGAGCGAGTATCAGGCCGGCAACGTTGGCGCAAGCAATCAGCAAAATGATCCCAACAGCAAGCATCAGGACGTAAAGGGGATTGGAATACTGAGTGCGGGCGCCGGCCAAGCCGGTTTGCGCAGGTACAAGCGTCACCTGCGGGTTATCGGCGACCACCGATAAGGTCTTCGGGGCGCTACTCATTTCGCGCGCTGTCTGGGCGCCCCTCGCCGGCGCTCCTTGCGGCGGGGCGAGAAGGACGGACTTATTACCTCCGCCGCCCACTGGTGCCGGCGGCCCAGCACTAGGCACTTCACGCCGAACTTGTGCGCTACCACCAGCTGGCAGCCCCTGTGGGGGCGCAGGTGGGCCAGCCGGCCCGCCTGCATGGAAAAGCGGAACGGAGCCGTGAAGCACTTCATTTCGGAAGAGGCCGCTTACCACGGCTTGCGCCTGAGCAAGCGGTGTTCCGGGTTTAAGCCGGCCGACAATCGTCATCCACCAGTTACTCACGTCGCCAGATCGGTTTTGCCAGCGCATGGGATCGGAGATACGTTGCGCGTCGGAGAGCGGCAACCAAACATCGTAATCGCTGCCCGGCGTGATTCCGGTGAATCGCTGTTCGGCTACGCCAACAATCGTGAATGGAACATTGTTCAATTCAATGGTATGGCCGACTATGTCGGGAGAACCGCCGAAGGCGCTCTGCCAGTAGCCATAGTTCAGGACGGATACAGGTGCGGCCGACGGCGTGTCATCGGCTGCGTCGAGCAACCGGCCCATGGCCGCTCTGAGACCCATCGTGCGGAAAAAGTCCCCTGAAACGAGCTGGCCGTTGACAATGGTGGCGGGGCCGTTGCCTGTCAAATTCAGCCTGCCAGAGATCGCAAAGGCGGCCGTGGACGAAAACACATTTGCTTGTGCTACTTCACGAAACATCGGTTCGGAGAACGAGCAGCCTGACGGATTTGCGGCGCCTGGCCGCAGGTCCGTGGGGCAATCCCCCGCAGTCATGTAGCCGTGAATGTTTGGCGCATTGCGAGCGCTCCACTTAAGCAGCACCAACTGCGAGGGATTCTCGACCGGCAGCGCCCGCAGCATTACCGCGTCGATCAAACTGAAAATAGCCGTATTCGCGCCAATGCCCAATGCCAGCGTCAGAATGGCTACCGCTGCAAAGCCAGGAGATTTTCGGAGCATGCGGAGTCCGAAGTGAATATCTTGCAGCAACTGCTCCAACCAGACGAGACTCCACACTTCCCGCGTGTCTTCCTTCACCCGCGTCACGTTGCCAAATTTGCGCAAGGCCGCATGACGAGCATCTTCCGACGACATGCCGCGCTCGATGTTGTCCTGCGTCTCCCTTTCAAGGTGCTCGCGAATGTCCGCGTCGAGTTCTTCCAACATGCGCTTGCTGCGTCTCATTGATTCGCCCTCCTACTCCGCCGGCCGGAGAATCCGCGCAATGGCGCCAGCCACTTTGTCCCATTTGCTGGTTTCAACCGCCAGTTGCTTCCGGCCCTTCGGCGTCAGCCTGTAAAACTTGGCGCGTCGATTGTTTTCTGAAGTGCCTTCTTCGGCTGAAATCCACCCTCGCTTGATAAGGCGGTGCAGCGCCGGATACAGCGATCCCTGCTCGACTTGCAGCACTTCATCGGAGTTGAATTCGATCGCCTTGGCGATCGCGTGGCCGTGCGCCGGCCCCAGCAGCAGCGTTCGGAGAATCAGCAGGTCCAGGGTTCCTTGCAGCAGTTCGATGCGCTCGCGTTGTTCTTTAGTAGACATTCTAGGTGAGGATAGGGCCCTTCCCATAGAATGTCAAGGTAAGCTGTCACACAACAGCTCTCGGGCGGCCGGCTATTCAGAAACTGGCCGCCGCCTGATTCTGCTAGCCACAAGACCTCTGTTCAAGGTAGAATCTCTTTGTTGAAATGTGTCCGTTGAAATCCGGACATCGTGCGCAGTCGTCCAACAGAGGCAGCGCCAAGGACAACGCCCATGTTCGTCCCTCAAGTCGCTGTACGAATCTAAATCCGCCGCTAGCGCGGACCTGATCTCTTCTCTCCCGTTTCTACCATTCATTTCTACAGCCGCGTCAGCGCGCCTGGATTTCTGGGAAGCGCCCACGCAGAACGTAAAGGTCTATATGTCTTTGGAACAAACCGCTGCCGTCTCGCCGCCCCCTACGTTGTGGAGTTCCATCCGAGAAGCCTTGCGCGGCTCACACCAGGACTTCACCGCCGGCAATCTCAATCGCGCGATTTTGCTCCTCGCCATTCCCATGGTTATGGAAATGGTTCTAGAGTCCCTTTTCGCCGTCGTCGACGTTTTGTGGGTCGGCCGTTTGGGCGCGGACTCCATCGCCACCGTTGGCCTCACCGAAGCTCTTCTCAGCCTCGTCATGGCCATCAGCTTTGGCCTCAGCCTTTCCACCACGGCCATGGTTGCTCGCCGTATTGGCGAAAAAGATCCTGCCGGCGCGGCCGTTGCAGGCGTTCAAGCCATCGCCATTGGACTCGCGGTCTCAGCCATCATCGGCATTCCTTGTATTTTTTACGGAGCGGATTTGCTTCGCGCGATGGGTGCTTCTCCGCAAGTGGTTGCGGTGGGTTCCGGCTATGCCCGCATCGCCCTCGGCGGCAGCGCTGCCATCATGCTGCTCTTCCTTAACAACGCCATCTTCCGCGGCGCGGGTGACGCCGCCATCGCCATGCGTTTGCTCTGGGTCTCCAACATCATCAATCTCATACTCGACCCTTGTCTGATTTTCGGCTGGGGACCTTTCCCCAGGCTCGGCGTGACCGGCGCGGCCCTCGCCACGTTCACCGGCCGCAGTATTGGTGTGCTCTATCAATTCTATCGCCTGCTCCGCGGCACCGAACGCATCCGCATCCTTCGCACCCAAATTCGCATCAACCTTCGCGTACTGCTTCGCCTCTTGCGCGTCTCGCTCACAGGCATCCTGCAATTCCTCATCGCCCACACGAGTTGGATCGGCCTCGTGCGCATCGTCAGCATCTTCGGCTCCGCCGCCTTGGCTGGCTACACTATCGCCATCCGCATCGTCATCTTCATCATTTTGCCGAGCTGGGGACTCAGCAACGCCGCCGCCACGCTCGTTGGCCAAAATCTCGGCGCCAAGCAGCCCGAGCGCGCGGAAAAGTCAGTCTGGCGGACCGGGCTCTACAACATGGTCTTTCTCGGCGGCATCGGTCTCTTCTTCGTCCTCTTCGCCGAGCCGGTCATTCGCCTTTTCACCAGCGATCCTGCAGTCGTCCCGCTGGCCGTCTCCTGCCTGCGCATCATTAGCTACGGCAACATCGGCTACGCCTACGGCATGGTCATGCTCCAGGCCTTCAATGGCGCGGGCGACACCGTCACGCCCACCATTGTGAATTTCTTTGGTTTCTGGCTTCTTGAGATTCCCCTGGCCTACTTCTTGGCAATCCCAGGCCACATGCAATCCAACGGCGTCTTCTGGTCCATCGTCATTGCCGAAGGCGCCATCGCCGCCGTCAGTATCGTTCTCTTCAAACGCGGCCGCTGGAAAGTCCAGCAAATCTGACACTCCAGATTTTCCACGGGGGAAATACGTGCCGGCAGAGGGTTCCAATTGGAAACAACATTTCTGTTTCTGTACAAGCCGAACTCATAAACTTCTTAGCCTATAGTAAATTTACTTTGACAGCATACTTGGGCTTTGCTACAGTTCATTTCCTCATATTCCGGGGATTAACCCTCGGGACAGTGGGAAGGCCCGGGCCTCGTTTTTCTTGAGCCCAAGAGATTCGCCGCTCCCCTCCCTTTCCCACCTGTCCAACTCTCCCTTTCCATTCCCGCCCCCGGAAT
Organism: Candidatus Acidiferrum sp.; assembly: GCA_035279725.1. Classification (GTDB taxonomy): domain Bacteria; phylum Acidobacteriota; class Terriglobia; order Acidiferrales; family UBA7541; genus Acidiferrum. Next base: position 54,687 of record DATEHF010000048.1, on the reverse strand, counting down.
CGAAAGGAACCTATGGCAAATTACACAGAACATGTCCCACTCAAAGGTAGCGAAAGAGTAGTTCTTCCCGGAGCAAAGGCGATTGGCAGCGCCAATCCCGACGAAAGCCTGCAAGTCACCGTGCTATTGCGTTCCCGGGCTGAAGCCGAGGACGCCAGGACAAAAACGAGCAGGGCGACTGCGAGCGAGAAATCGGCCGTTGAATCCCTGCTGCAAAAGCGCGCTGCCGAGAGGCAGCATCTTACCCGGGAACAGTTCCTCGCTCAGCGTGGAGCCTTGGAAGAAGACGTTCAAAAGGTGGAAGAGTTCGCTCACGAGTACGGATTGAGCATCTCGGATACTAACTTGGCGAAAGGTTCCGTGGTGCTTTCAGGGACGGTGAGGCAATTCAGCCGGGCATTCAATGTCGAGTTGCTGAATTATTCGCATGGGGAAGGATCCTATCGAGGGCGCTCCGGATCCATTCACATCCCCCTGGAACTGGATGGCATCGTCACCGCGGTAATTGGTCTCGACAACCGTCCGCAAGCGAGGCCACACTTTCGCACGCACCGCCCGGCGATAACCTCGCACGCGCAAACGACGCAGCCCGCCGGCACGTTCACGCCGGTCCAAGTCGCCAAACTCTATGACTTTCCTGCAAACGCCAATGGCACTGGCCAGTGCATCGCCATCATCGAGTTAGGTGGCGGCTTTAAATCCCGCGACATCAAAAACTATTTCAAAAACACTCTGAACATGACTGCACCGAAGGTCGTGGCCATCTCCGTCGACGGCGCCCACAACAAACCTACCGGTGATCCCAACGGCCCGGATGGCGAAGTCATGCTGGACATCGAAGTGGCCGGTGCTGTCGCTCCCAAGTCGACGCTCGCCGTTTATTTCGCACCTAACACCGACCAGGGCTTCTACAATGCCATTGCCGCTGCCGTTCACGACACCCGCTACAATCCCTCGGTGATCTCCATCAGTTGGGGCGGCCCCGAGTCCTCGTGGACCCAGCAATCCCTCACGCAATTCAACACGCTCCTTGAAGACGCCGCAACGCTCGGGCTGACCGTCTGCGTTGCTTCTGGCGATAACGGCTCGACCGACGGCCTCACCGACGGCTTGCAGCATGTGGACTTCCCGGCCTCCAGTCCCTACTCTCTCGCCTGTGGCGGCACAAATCTAACCGCAGCCGGCGGGCAGTACGGCTCCGAAAGAGTCTGGAACGAAATGGCAAACCAGGAAGGCGCCGGTGGCGGAGGCGTCAGCGACGTTTTTCCCAAGCCCGCGTATCAGGCTAACGTCAACGTTCCGGTCTCCGTGAACCCCGGCAATTTCGTCGGTCGCGGCGTCCCTGATGTTTGTGGAGACGCCGATCCTGTCACCGGTTACGATGTCCTCGTTGATGGACAGGCTTCCGTTATCGGAGGAACCAGCGCCGTTGCTCCTTTGTGGGCCGGCCTCACCGCTTGTATCAACCAATTGGTTGGCAAGCGCGTTGGCTCGATGACGTCTCTCGTCTACTCGCAAGTTGCGCCTGTCGCCAACACTTTCCATGACATCACCAACGGGAACATCGGCGCCTTTTCAGCTGGGCCCGGTTGGGATCCTTGCACTGGCTTTGGAAGTCCTATCGGCTCGGCGATCGCCTCGGCGCTTACCGGGAAAGCAGCAGCGCACTGAAGGTTCCTCGGCCTTGAGAAACCTTCAGCCCGCGCAAAGATAAATAACCGCTCCCTTGAAGTCCCATCCTCTGGGCTCGGAGGATGGGACTTCTTTTTCCTTCGCGCGTCTCGCCCCACGGTCGCGCTCGGCCATTTTGCTGTTTATGTTTCTTCCGGCGAGCGGTACGATTCGTCGTCAGTGATGCTGCCCTTGGAGAGGATTCCATGAGGATTCTTGCGAATAAATCCGTTTTGCGGTGCTTGCTGGTGTGTTTCGGAACCCTATTCTGCATTCCTTCTGCGCACGCACTAGAGAACGGTTTGGCTCTCACTCCTCCCATGGGTTGGAACAGTTGGAACCGCTTCGCCTGCAACGTCAGCGAAGATCTCGTCAAGTCCGCAGCGGACGCTCTGGTCAGCACCGGCATGAAGGATGCCGGCTACGAATACATCGTCATTGATGATTGCTGGCAAGTCAGCCGGGATGCTGCCGGCAACATCGTCGCTGACGCAAAGACTTTCCCTTCCGGCATCAAGGCCCTCGCCGACTACGTCCATTCCAAGGGTCTGAAATTCGGCATCTACTCTGATGCCGGCACCATGACCTGCGCCAAGCGTCCTGGCAGCCGTGGGCATGAATACCAGGATGCTCTCCAATACGCCGCCTGGGGCGTTGACTATCTCAAATACGATTGGTGCAACACCGGCACGGAAAACGCCCCGGCTGCTTATTCCACTATGCGCGACGCCCTGAAAGCCTCCGGCCGCCCCATCGTCTTCAGCCTCTGCGAGTGGGGCAGCAACAAACCCTGGCTCTGGGCGAGTGATGTCGGCAACCTCTGGCGCACGACCGGCGACATCGCCGATTGCTGGGAGTGCAAGAAAAATCGCCTCAGCTGGACGCAGATTCTCGATTTGCAAGTCGGCCTGGAATCGTACGCTGGCCCCGGCCATTGGAACGATCCGGACATGCTCGAAGTCGGCAACGGTGGCATGACCACCACGGAATACCGCTCCCATTTCAGCCTGTGGTGCATGCTCGCCGCTCCGCTGATGGCCGGAAACGATTTGGCGAACATGACTCCCGAAATCAAGGAAATCCTCACCAACAAGGAAGTCATCGCCGTCGACCAAGATCCTCTCGGCATGGAAGGCCGCCGCGTCCGCAAAAACGGCGACTCCGAAGTCTGGGTCAAACAAATGAAAGACGGCAGCCGCGCCGTTGTTCTCCTCAATCGCGGCGTCTCCGATGCCAACATCTCGGTTTCCTGGGAGGACCTCGGCTATCCCGCCCATCTCAGCGCCAGTGTCCGCGACCTCTGGGCCAAAAAAGACCTCGGCAAATCCACCGGATCGTTCAGCGCCAAGGTTCCCTCCCACGCCGTGGTCATGCTGCGAGTCGCTCCTTAGCACGATATCGTTCAATGTGTTTATTTCTGAGTGATTGCCCGCGCATTTGCGGCCAGCGCTTCCAAATCGTCAAGTTTGGAGAATACAGCCGTGACACCGCTCGCGAGTGCCGCCTTTTCGATGGCCACGCTGGACTCCTCCATTAGAAGAAAAATTGGCGTTTCGGGGACCATCTCTAACAGTTCCTGAATAAGCGCTTTTGGCAAGCCCTCGACCGCGTCCAACACAATCAAGCTCGGCGACAGGCTCTCCGTCAGCTCAAGGGCCGCGACATCGTTCTCAGCCTCTCCACAAATCTCGAATACGCACTCCTCCTCGAAAAGCTTGCGAAGGCCTTGACGGGTCAACAGTTCATCGCTGACGATGAGAACCCGAGGCACAGTTCACTCCAAAAAGATCAATGAGCTGGGCGGACCGTAGTTGGCTGGATCTCGAAACAGGGCTGGAAGGGCGACTATCCGTGAGGTTGGGTAACTCCGGATGAAAATGGGCGCCGGACCGGCCTCCGGAATTGTTCACTCCATGATGCGCCAACTCGAGGGAAGTTTGCAAACTCCAATAGTAACACTTCAGGCTAGAGGGACCTGCCATGACGAGCCTATCGCAAGCTTCCGAAGAATCACCCGGCCACAACTTGATTGAGCAGTTGGCACTCCTGGCTATGTTCTTTCTCCGCGGAGATCTCTAACGAGGTGGGACTACCCACCTCGCGCTCACTTCATGTACGCTAAATGCATGCTTGACGAAAAAGATTTTCAACGTAAGGCGGACGCTGCGTTCGAAGATCTGAAGCGCCGCATGCTCACGGCTGGCGATGAACATGGATTCGATGTCGAGGGCGAAGCCGGAAAACTCGAGGTATTGTTCGAGGAACCCGAAGAGGCCAAGTTCGTCATTTCGCCTAACACCCCTGTCCGGGAAATCTGGGTTTCCGCGCTTTCCACGAGTTTCAAATTGGGCTGGAACGAATCGCGCAACTCGTTTGTGCACGAAAAATCAGGCGAAGATCTGCGCGCCGTGATGAGCCGGGTTATCTCGCAGCAAATCGGGGAACAGGTCACACTATGAAAGCCAAAGTAACGATCCTTTTGCTCGGCACGCTGGCGCTCTGCATGGCGCTGCCATCGCAAGTTCCTAGCGGCAAGGACGTCGTTAAGCCTGAAATCTATGCTTCGCTTGATCCCGTTGGCCGTGGAAGTTCATTCCAGATTGCCGTGGTGATGAAGATTCGCCCGGGATTCCACGTCAATGCCCGAGAAAAATCGGAGGAGTATCTGATCGCCACCGATCTCAAGGCTACACCTCCAGCGGGCTTCAACAGCGGCGATGTGTCCTATCCAAAGGGCAGACTCGAGAAATTCGCGTTCTCCAAAACGCCGCTGAACGTTTATCAGGAGACGGTGATCCTTCGCATGCCCGTCAAGGCACTTGCCAGCGCGCCGGTCGGCGAGCAACATATTCCGCTCAAGCTCCGTTACCAGGCTTGCAGCAATGAGCTTTGCTTACCTCCGGTGACACTCCCTCTTGATGCAACATTGAACGTCGTCGCTTCCGCTGGCAAACCCGCACACCCTGAGATTTTCGGCAAGCAATAGCTTGCGCGTCGAAGGCCAGTCTTGAATTTGAGCGGCGAGACGAAATGCGGAATTTTTGATCGAGTAATTCCCTAGGATTTTCCGAAACCCTCTACCGCGTCGCGCAAACGCCGGACGACACGCTTCTGACCCAGAACGACCATTGTGTCGAAAAGCGGTGGCGCCACGGCCTGGCCAACGATCGCCACACGCGTCGCGTTAATGAGCAGCCCAGCTTTGACTCCGCCTGCTTCCGCCACGGCGCGTGAAGCGTGATCGCAAGCGTCATGATTCCACTCGGGAAGCGCTTCGAGGGCAGCGGCGAGCCTTGAGAGAAGTTCCGGCACTTTCGGATCTTTCCAGAATTTTTCCTTGGCCGCCGCGTCGCACGTAAACTCATCACTGAAAAACGCGTGCGACCATGAAGAAAAATCCGGCAGCAGACGAATCCGTGGCCGCAGCAAATCGACGGTTCTTGAAAACCAGGCGTGATCTCTGCCGTCCGCACCAGGCGCAGCCCCAGCAGTCCACTCCGGCTTCCACAAACCGCTGCGCTTCAATTCATTTTCGACTTCGGGCAGTAAATCCTCGATGGGAAGTTTCTGCAAGTATTGGGTGTTGAACCACTCGAGTTTCGGACGGTCAAAAACAGCATTGGTGCGACTCACGCCTTCTAGTGAGAATTTCTCCAGCAATTCGTTCGTGCGCAAAAATTCCTCATCCCCGCCAGGAGACCAGCCCAGCAGTGCCAGAAAATTACGGAACGCCTCAGGCAGAAATCCTTCCGTGCGGTACATGTTGACGTCGGTGGCGCCGTGACGTTTCGAAAGCCGGGACTTGTCCGCGCCAAGAATCAGCGGCACGTGCGCAAAAACAGGAGGTTCCGCTCGTAACGCGCGATACAACAGCACTTGTTTCGGCGTATTCGAAATATGGTCCGCACCGCGAATCACGTGGGTGATGCGCATATCGATGTCGTCGACGACGACGCCCAACTGATACATGGACTGGCCGAATTCTTCGTCCCCTTTCCCGGAACGCAAGAGGACAAAATCCTCGATTTCCTCGTTCGAGAACTCCCGTTCGCCAAACACCGCGTCGAAAAATTTCGTCGTTTCCCCGAGAGGAACTTTGAAGCGCACTGCCGGCTTCACTCCGGGGGTCGACGGTTTTCCATCGCGGCAGGAACAGCGCGTGACGCGCCGCGGACCGCCCGCCTTTGGTTCCTCATCTTGCGCCGGTTCGGCGTGATCACCTCCCGCATATTTTTCCGCCGGACAGTAGCACAGGAAGGCGGCCCCATTTGCCAGGCATTTCTTTGCTGCCGCCCGGTACAATTCCGTTCGCTGCGACTGGTAAAACGGTCCCTCATCCCAAGTAACGCCCAGCCACTGCAACCCATCCAGAATCCCCTGAACGAGCTCGGGCTTATTGCGCTCGGCGTCAGTGTCCTCGACGCGAAGAATCATCGTGCCGCCCTGGCGCCGCGCGAATAGCCAGTTAAACAACGCGGTGCGTGCTCCTCCCACATGCAGATAGCCGGTAGGTGACGGAGCAAAACGCACCCTCACCGGCGATGACTTCTGATTCGGATCACTCATTCTCAGCGCGTCTTTCCACTCAAATTGAAACTCTCAGTGTAGCCAAACCAAGTATTGGCGTCCAATGAGGCAGTTTCTTTGAATGTGCTGCAAGTCGCCAAATGGGTGAGGCCGAAGCGGCTTTGGGCCACCCAATTCCAACATATTCCCAGACTTGCTTCTGAGATAAACTCTTAAATCGCGAAAGCCGGATCGGCGGAATTCGGGCGACGCAACCATTTTGCCGGACTTGAATTCCAAGTGACCAGTCGGGGGCTGCGTACGTCTAAAGTTCCCAAGGCAGTCGAGGCGATGGTCCAAGCGTCTCCATCCAAGGTCGGGGCCAGGAAACTCATCCTCCGCGTTTCCGCGATACTTCTCTTTCTTATAACCGCCTTTCTGTTCACTCATTTCCGCACCGGGAGGGCAGCGACGGGCGTCGAGGATTCCGTAGTTCGGGTCGAAAGAAAAGATTTCAAGCAATCTCTGCGGCTCAATGGAAGCACCCAAGCATCGCGTTCCTTTATAGTTTTGGCGCCAAAACTAGAAGGCGCGCAGGTAGGTTCAATGGTCATCACCAAGCTTTCTCCCGCTGGGACTCACGTGAACAAAGGCGATGTCCTGGTGGAATTCGATCCGCAAGCCCAGACCAAGGATTACCTGGACAAAAAGAGCACCTACGAAAACCTGGTCGGACAGGTAGCTCAGAAGCAAGCGGAAGAAAACATCGCACTGGCCAAAGACGATACCGCGATGAAACAGGGCGAGGACGAGCTCAAGCGCGCGCAACTCGAGCTGCAACGAAACGAAATCGTTTCACGCATTGATGCGGAGAAGAATCAGGAAGCGTTCGACGAAGCGCAAGCCACACTCAAGCAGCTCAAGGAAACCTATCAGTTGAAGCGCGCCGCAGCCGCCGCGGCCATTCGCATTCAGGAAATTCAGCGCGACCGCGCGCTGGAAGCCATGCACTATGCGCAAGGAAACGCCGCCAAAATGGTAGTGCACTCCCCCATGCCGGGAGTGGTTGTCTACAACACCATCTGGTTAGGCGGCCGTATGGGAACCGTGCAGCAGGGCGACCAGGTGAGGCCCGGCGTTCCGTTCCTGCAGGTGGTCGATCCTTCACAAATGGAGGTCCGCGTGGAGTTGAACCAGGTGGACCTACTGAGAGTCCGCCCCGGCCTGCAGGCACAAATGCACCTGGATGCCTATCCGGGCATGACCCTTCCCGCCACTCTTGAAGAAATCTCGCCGCTCGGCCATCAGGGACAATTTACGGAGTCTGTTCGATCCTTCAACGCACGATTTTCCGTGCAAGGTACGGACCCAAGGCTTTTGCCCGACCTTTCTGCCGCACTCGATTTAGATCTCGGCTCGCAGAAAAAGGTTCTTGTGGTTCTTTGCCAGAGTATTGGCACGGAAAACAATCATTCGTACGTTTGGCTGAAATCGACGGTTGGATTTGAGAAACGCAGCGTGCAACTCGGCCCGCGGAATGACCTGGAAGCGGTTGTGAATTCCGGTCTTTCCGAGGGGGATATCATCCGGCGTGCCGCGGTTGAGGGCCAGGAAGGAGCGGCCCGGCAATGAGCAAGAATTGGAAGCCTGGAAAGAGGGCCATTGCAGTTACCGCGGTGGTGGTGCTGGGTCTTTTTGTCCTTGGCGCGTTTCGTTTGGCCAGTCCTGCGGCGAAATTCTCCACTGCCGAAGTGAAGCGAAAAGAGTTTGTGGAGTACTTGGAAGTCAAAGGCGAAGTGAAAGCTTTGCGTTCGGTGGTCATCGCCGCGCCATACGGCGCAGGCGACCTGCAAATCATGAATCTTGCGGCTAACAGTGCCAAAGTCAAGAAGGGCGATGTCCTGGTCGAATTCGACAATACCACCGTGAAGCAGAAGCTGGCGCAAGATCAATCCGCGCTCAAATCCGCGGAAGCGGAGATCCAGCAATCACGGGCCGCCGCGCGCTTGAAGGAAGAGCAGGACCTGACGGACGTGATGGCCGCCAAGTTCGCAGCGCAAAAAGCCGCCCTGGACGCTAGCAAACAAGAAATTGTCTCCGTGATTGAAGGTGAGGAAGCTAAGCTCAAACTCGCCGACGCCGAGCAAAAGGTCAAGGAGTCCGAAGCCAAGTTAAACGCGGACCGCTCGGCCGCCAAGGCCGATATTGCCAGCAAAAAGCAGAAGCAGGATCAGGCCGCGTTTCAAGTGCAGCAGGACGAACGCAGCCTGGCTATGCTTTCCCTGCGAGCGCCGCTTGATGGAGTTGTCGCGCTGCAAAATCACTGGCAGCCTCAAGGCGGTCCTACTCCCTTCAAGCCCGGGGACCGCGCCTGGCCCGGCGCGGCCATCGCGGAACTTCCCGATCCCTCCACGCTCAAAATTTCGGCTCGCATTGAAGAGGCGGAGCGAGGCCAGTTGAAATTAGGTCAGACTGGGATGGTGCGCGTCGAAGCCGTTCCCGACGGGAGCTTTGAAGGGCGGATCGAAACAATCAGCCCGACGGCCAGCCTGGACTTCAACGCCGGCTGGCCGGTTCCCCGAAACTTCACCGTGGAAGTGGCGCTAGCGAACAGTGATGCACGCCTTACGCCAGGGATGGGGGCAGTCGTCAGGGTCGCGGTAGACCGCGTTGCCGACGGCATCGTAATTCCGTCCTCGGCACTTTTCCGGAAGGGTGGCCGAACGGTTGTCTACGTCCGGCACGGATCGAAATTTGAGGAGACAGGGGTGGAAGTATCGCGTCGGAGCGGCGATGAGGCGCTAATCGCAAAAGGATTGCAGCCGGGAGAGCAACTGGCGTTGAAAGACCCAACGCTGACGGAGTAAGGGAATATTTGCAATGAATGGCCGCTTAAAATCTCGCGCCTTTCTTCTAGCCTTGACCTTGGCGGGGAGCAGCTTCTCGTGCCGCCAGACGACCGTGCTGGCAACAGACTCGGAGATTCCAACAGCTACCGTCAAAGAAGTTGATCTTCAACTCAAGGTGTCCACTACGGGAGTTTTGCGAACGACGCAATCGAGGACGGTCATTGCTCCACCCATCGCGGGAGGCACACTGCAAATCATCACACTGGCGCGCTCCGGTGCTCAGGTTCACACCGGCGACGTGGTTCTCGAATTTGACCCCAGCCAGCAGGAATACAACCTGGGGCAGAATCGCAGTGATTTGCTGCAAGCGGAACAGGAGATTGTGAAAGCCAAGGCGGATGCCGACGTCCAGACAGCGGAAGACCAGACCGCGCTGCTGAAAGCAAAATACGCGGTGCGCCGCGCGGAACTGGAAGTCAGCAAGAACGAACTGGTCAGTCCTATCGATGCGCAGAAAAACTTGCTGGGACTCGACGAAGCCAAACGCGCCTTGGCGCAGCTGGAACAGGATATCAAGTCGCACAGCGCTTCCAATGAGGCGGCGTTGGCCATCAGCGAAGAGAAACGGCACAAGGCCCGCCTTTCCATGGAGCAGGCCGAACAAAACATCAAAAAAATGCACATCACCGCTCCTATCAACGGCCTGGTGGTCATCCACGGAAACCGGGACTCCACCGGCGGATTTTTCATGGATGGGATGACCCTCCCGGACTATCACGTTGGCGATCAGGTGAACCCGGGCAGCTCGATCGCGGAAGTGATCGACATGTCTCAGCTGGAAGTTTCGTCAAAAATCGGTGAAACCGACCGCATTAACCTCAGGGCCGGCCAATCCGTCGAATTGAGTATTCAGGCGCTGCCTGGCGAAAAGTTTTCTGGCAAAGTGCAAAATGTAGGCGGCGCGACAAGCCACGAATTCTGGGACGACAATTCGCAGCACACTTTCGACGTGACGGTGCAGCTCGACAAGACAGACACTCGCTTGCGCCCCGGCTTCGCTGTTCGCCTGAGCATTCTTGGCGACAATCTTTCCCGGGCAGTATCGATTCCTGGCGGGGCGATCTTCGATCACGACGGCAAAAAGGTGGTCTACTGCAAACGCAATCGTGGTTTTGAAATGCAGGAAGTCAAAGTTCGTGCAGTGAGCGAAGGCCGCGCGATCCTCAGCGGTCTGCCGGCTGGCACGGTTGTTGCCTTGGTGAATCCTGAAAAGAAGGCCGCAGGCGCCGGCAAGAGCGGTGGAAGCGCGAGTCCTAGCCTGGGTCCGGCGTCCCATTGAGGCTCGGCACATAACCATGAAACCCAGCTCTATCGCCGAGCCAAGATCCCTCCAGCAGTGGCTCCCCGATATTGCTTTTGGATTCGAAAATCTGGCCAGTCACAAGCTGCGATCTCTCCTAACCATGCTGGGCATGATTTTTGGCGTGGCTGCCGTCGTAGCGATGCTCTCTATCGGCGCCGGAGCGCAGCAAAAAGTCATGGCATTCATCGAACAGCTTGGCGTTCGCAATCTCATCGTGGAAGCCAAGGAATCGCACAACTGGCAGGAACTGCAAAAAGTTCGGAAAAATTCGCCCGGCTTGACACTCAGCGACTATCAGGTCATTCGAAAAAATGTGCTCGACATCAAGGGTGGCACGCCGCGCAAACGGTTTGCTCCAGGAAAGCTTCTTCCGAAGCCGCAGCAGGACACTCCCATAGTGTATGGGGTGGAGCCAAGTTATCTGGAGATCAGCCATCTGCGCGTGACGGAAGGCCGGTTCTTCGATGGGGCGGAAAATGAGGCATCTGCGCCGGTGTGCGTTCTTGGAGCAGCCGCGAAAGAGAGCCTCTTTGGCGCGGGCGCAGCGATCGGCGAATACATCAAGCTAAACGAGCAGTGGTGCCACGTGATTGGAATCGTCGCGCCGCAGATGGCCGCGCAGACGGAAGTTTCCGGAGTGCGTACCGAGGACATGAACAATCTTGTCTACGCGCCCCTGAACGCAGTTATGCGGCGCCTGGAAGACTCGCAAAGCGATTTAAAAGACGAGGTCGACGGCCTGTACTTGAATCTGGAATCGCCCGAAACCAGCACCACCGATGCGGAAGTGGTTAGGAGCATCCTGAACGCCTCGCACCACAACGCCGGAGACTTCAACGTCATTGTTCCCGCCGAGCTGCTCGCGCAACAAAAACGCACGGAACAGCTTTTCAACACCGTCATGGTGGCGATCGCTTCCATTTCTCTGCTCGTCGGCGGGATTGGCATCATGAACATCATGTTGGCGGCGATTCTCGAGCGCACGCGTGAAATTGGTGTGCGGCGCGCTGTCGGAGCGCGGCGTTGGGACATTGTGCGCCAATTTGTCATCGAGGCTGTGCTCATTTCCTTCGCTGGAGGGCTGCTTGGCGTCCTCCTGGGATTCGCTATGTCGCAGCTCATCGCGTGGCTCGCTGGATGGTCCACCATTGTGACCATCAGCTCCATCCTTCTGGCATTCGTGGTTTCCATTTCCGTTGGCTTGATATTCGGCATCTATCCAGCAGTCAAGGCGGCGCGCCTGGATCCCGTTGAAGCAATCCGCTACGAATAGAAGCAATCGTCCGTGAAAGATTCATTGGGGGGGTGATGGATGAGAGTGCTGCGCTTTTTCTTCGTTTTGATTTCTGTGACCTTGGTGCTGAACTTTTCGGCATGGGCGCAAGACTCTACACGGGTGGAAAGGCTTCTAGGCATCAGCGGTCATCAGAAACCTGCGCCCCCGCTCCCTGCGCCACAGGGTCTTCAAGATCATGTTGCGAACGGGAAGCTGGTCCTTACACTGGACGATTGCATCCGCCTGGCGCTTTCCAATAACACAGACATCCGGCTCGACCATTCCCAGATCGACTTCGCGCAGAATAATTTGCGTCGCACCCACGGACCGTTTGATCCGTTGGTCACCTCCAGCTTTGCTGACAACAGAACCAAGTCGCCCGCCATCACGCAGACGCAAGGTGCGTCGGTTCTCGACACGCTGAGCCAAACAACAACTCTTGGCTATGCGCAAACCTTCCAGACGGGCACGAATTTTCAAACTTCCTTCAACACCAATAAATTGTCGACCAACAACTCTTTGAGTTTGGTGAATCCTTCCATTGCCACCAACCTCCAATTCGCCGTCACCCAGCCGCTGCTGCGAAACTTCGGATTCTTCCCCAACCGGGCCCCCATTCTGATTGCGCAACGGAATTTGAATCAGGCGCGCTCGGCGTTTCAAGGCGAGGTGAACGACATCATTCTTCAAACCGTGGCAAACTATTGGAACGTCGTTTTTGCCCGCGAATCTCTCACTGTCCAGCGCAAGTCCCTCGAAGAAGCACAAAAAAGTTATGACCATGACAAGAAGGCGCTCAGCCTCGGCGCGCTTCCTCCTCTGGATATCTACCGCTCAGAATCACAGGTCGCCTCTCGCCGCGTGGGTGTCATTCAAGCGGAATACACGCTCAAACAAGCCCAGGATCAATTCCGCCAGGTCGTCGGCGCCGACCTCGACCCCGCCATACGCGTTCTCGACCTCGAACTTACAGACCAGCCCGAGCCGCTCGGCGCCTTGCCAAGCGCGGACATCGCCACTACGCTGGCCCGCGCTCTCGCGAACCGCCCCGAGCTGGAAGCCACGCGCCAACAGTTGGCCGGCGATGACCTGAGCATTCGCCTGGCCCACAATAGCTTGAAACCCGACCTCGAACTCTCCGGCTTCTATTCGGGCAATGGCGTCGCTGGCAACCAATTCAATACCGCTGTCCCGCCAGTGCTGATTAATAGGACCGGGCTCGGCGATGGCCTCAGCCAGACTTTTCATTTCACCTATCCGGCCTATGGCGCGACACTCTCCCTGACCCTCCCGATCAAAAACCACAGTGCGGAAGCCAACCTCGCCGATGCCGCTGTAAGCCGGCGCCGCGACCAATATCAGCAACGACGCACCACGCAGAACATCACTCTTGAAGTCACCAACGCCGTCCATGCGCTGGAACAGACAAAACTCTCCATGGAAGCCGCAAAAGTCGCTCTGGACCTTGCCCAGCAAACTCTTCATGCCGATGAACGCAAGTACGAATTAGGAGCAGAAACAGTCTTTTTTGTTCTGGACGCGCAAACTCAGCTCGCTCAAGCGGAGCTGAATCTCATTCAGGCGCAGGTCAATTTCCAGATTACCCTAGCCCAGGTGGATCACGCGTCGGGAGACTTGATGGAGCACCATCATGTTCAGATCACCGAACCCATCAAATGATTGAGTGCCCTCCCTGTTTGTATTGAATCGGTTACCTCCCGCCTGCTGTCTCTTTGGCTACCAGTACCGCGGTACGCTTGCTTCCTGAAAATTCCGTAATCCATAATCACAAGTACTTTGTTTTGTGTACGGGCGCGACCCAAATGCGTCGCCGCACGATTGTCCCCTCGTGCGAGTGGCGGGGTTGCGGGTACACGCCGGGAACGAGGCATTTTTCTGCCTTCGTGATTTTCGGAAGATCGTCCGCGATTCAGGCGGAGAATCGAATGTTTTCCTGATGCATCAGAGTTTCATCTCCATGGCGCTGCTGATCGCCACCACTTTGGTGGCGGGCTTCTTTGCGTACATACACAACATCAAGCGCCAGACCTATCTGTTGCTCTGGACTGCCGCGTGGGCCGTGTTTGCCCTTCACTATGTGGGACCGACACTCGCGCCCAACGCGCCGGTCAGCCCCTTACAGAGTGCGCTGAATCATTGGTTGTTCGCGCTTTCCGGAGTGCTTTTTTTTCTGGGAGCGCAACTCTACTCCCAGCGGAAACCATGGAAGATTCCCGCGCTCATTGTGACTGTTGTCTTTGGACTCTGGGCTGCCGGTAACGCCTCCAACGCCATTTCTGTTTCCGCGGTTGTTCCTGCTTCCCTGCTATACATCGGAGTGGCAGTGGTGTTCTGGCAGGAAAGCCGGCGGCAAGAAACTCTGGCCGACCGGCTGCTGGGAGTTTCATTCGCTTCTTGGGGAGTGCTTTGGATTGCGCTGCACATTCTGAATGCGACGCCGGAACTGCAGGGCGCTGGCATGAACGTGGTAGCCGCGGCTCCCTGTGCATTCGTTGCCATGCTCATGGTTATGGCGCTGTACGAAGAGGAGAAGCGCCGCATCGAGCGCAACATGCTGGCGCTTTCCAATCTAAATTTGGCAACCTCCAGTTTTGTGGGCGGAGAAATCCAGCGCATGCTTTCACAAGCGCTGGACCGCGTCCTCGGTGTTGTTCGTCTGCCTGCCGGTGCTCTCTTCTTGCACCACGGCGATCCCCAGGGCCCGACTTCGGTTGTCGCCGTGGGCCTGAGCGACGAGTTCTGTCGCGTGGCTCAAGAGGAGGCTCTCGACGATTTTCTCGTCAGCCTCGTGGCACGCCTCGGCGGCCTGCTGGGTTTTCGCGACCTTCGCGACGACTCCCTCTCGGCGCTGGAAAAGGAAAAATCCATCCGTCGCTTCCGGGAACTGGCGCTGGCCCAGGGCCTTCGCAGCGTTGTAGCCATCAGCCTTCAAGCCAAAGAACAAGCCTTTGGCGTTCTCCTTCTCGGTACTCCGGATAGCCGGCGGTTCACTCCCGCTGAGTTGCGGCTGCTTCTTGCACTCGGACACCAGATTGGTATGGCTGTAGAAAACAGCTACCTCATCCAGCAGACTTCCCGGCGCTCCGAGGAACTTCACGTCTTGAACGAAATCGGACGAGCGCTCAGCTCCACGCTCAATAAAGAAGATCTCACGAGAAAAGTTTGGGAGGAGTTGCGGCGCCTCTTCGACGTGGAAAACTTTTACATTGCGGAACTGGATCCGCTCCGCGACGAAATTCAATTCGATCTAGAGGTCGTGGATGGCGCTCGTCTGCCAAAGCGCGCGCGCCCCGCCGGCAACCACATCAGCGAATACATCATTCGAACGCGGCAGCCCGTGCTCATCCGCGACAATTACGTCCGGGAGATGAAGAAGCTCGGCGTCGAACCTCTGCGCACAAAAGGATGCTTCTGCGGCGTCCCGCTGGTAGCCTACGACCACGCTATCGGCGCCATGGCGGTTTACTCCGACCACGAACGTGTTTTTGATGAAGGTCACCTCGAACTTTTGCGCGTGCTCGCCAGCGAGGCTAGTATCGCAATTGAAAACGCGCGGCTCTTCAGCGAAGAGCGCACTAAGGCGCGACACTTGTCGCTGCTCAACACGATTTCGCGGAACGCTATCGCCACGCTCAATCCTGACGAGATGCTCGCCAAGATTACCGAGCAGCTCGAAGCCGGCTTGACCTACGACCATATCGGCATCGGCGTGCTGGACTATGCGACGCGCGAGGTAGTGATCCAAGCCGAAGCAGGGAAACGCCGCGGTACGCTGGGACAGCGCGTCACTCTCGGCTCGGGCCTCGTCGGGCACGTCGCCCGCAATGGGCATATGGGCGTTTACCGTGCCGCCTCTCCGGCTGATGGTGCGTTGAAGCCGCTGCTGCCAGACTCCGTCGCAGCCATCGCTTTACCGGTTTTCTACGCCGAACAACTTCACGGCATTCTTTACATCGAGTCCTCGGTACCTGTGGATTTTTCCGAGGAAGAAATTCTCTTGCTGCGCACGCTGGCCGACCTCATCGCTGGTGCCCTGCACAACGCGCTGTCTTTCCAAAAAGCCCAGGAGCAGGCCATCACCGACGGTCTCACCGGCGTCAAGACGCATCGCTTTTTCATGGAGGCCCTCTCAGCCGAATGGAAGCGTTCCACACGCGCAGGCCGCTCTTTCGCCCTGGTGCTCATGGACCTTGACCGTTTCAAGTTTGTCAACGATTTTTATGGACACCTCGAAGGCGATCTCGTTCTCCAGCGTGTCGGACAGATTCTAGAGACCAATTGCCGGCGCTCCGATGTTGTTGCCCGCTATGGCGGAGACGAGTTTGTCATTCTCATGCCGGAAACGAATATGGAGCACGCGCGCCAACTAGCCAGCAAGCTCCGCGGCTGGGTATCTTCTGATCCGCTGCTACGCGAGAAAAATATCAGCGCCAGCTTCGGTATTGCCTGCTACCCGCTCCACGGTTCGTCGCCGCAAGAGCTCATCCAAGTGGCCGATGCTTCGATGTACCTTTCGAAGCATCAGGGCGGCAACGCCGTTTCCACCGCCGACCACTTCGATCCCAACGAAGCGAAAAAATGGAAGCGCGACGTCCTCGAAGCCTATCTGGGCGTGACCCTCAAGCGCCTCTTTTCGACCGGGCCCGAGGCTTTTGAAGAGATCTACCAACGATTGCGGCAATTCACGGAATCCCTCGCCGCTACTGAACCGGTGAACGGCCAGCCCGCTCCGGCAACCGCGCGCGGTCCTCAGGCGCTGCCACAAGCGGTGTTGGACACGGTCACATCGCTGGCATTCGCGATCGACGCCAAGGATCACTACACCCAAGGCCACTCTCAGAAAGTTTCCGCCTATGCCGCTCTCATCGCCGAAGCCATGGGCATGCCAGACGCTGAGGTTGAGGAAATTCGGCTGGGCGCAGTGCTCCACGACATCGGCAAGGTCGGCATCCCGGAAAGTATCCTGAACAAAAACGGCCCGCTCAATCCTGATGAATGGGAAACAATGAAGTCACACGTGAAGTTTGGTGCCAAAATCCTCGATCCGCTCACGCCACTCGCCCGAATCCGGGAAATGGTTCTGCACCACCACGAATTCTTCGACGGCTCCGGGTATCCCGAAGCTTTGACGGGAGAGAAGATTCCGCTGGGAGCTCGCATCATCGCGGTCGCTGACGCCTACGACACCATCACCAGCGACCGCACCTATAAGAAGGCTCGCAATGCGACCGACGCGCTGGCTGAACTGGAGCGCTGCGCCAATGCCCAGTTTGACGGCGCCATCGTGGAAATCTTTGTCCGCACCATGCGGGCGCTGCCCAACCCAATCATCGAAGTTGCCGCCACCACCGGCCCGGTGCGAACCAGCTAACCATTGCGGCTTTACCGGCGTTGCGCTGGCTTCTCGCACTGTCCTCCCTTAACTCGATGAATTTAAAACACTTATAATTTAATAACATTCTACTTGACAACTGGGGTACTAGTGTAGTAGAGTTTCTCTTGTAGAAAACTACGCCCCAACCTTCTGGTTGGGGCTTTTTGCTTTTGGGGTGATCCGCCTGGGTTCGCCTCCTTCGTCTCCCAGATGTTAGCTGTCGGCTGCTCGCCCTGAGCGTATGCGAAGGGTCAACTTCTCTTATCCCTCCTAAGGACACAAAACCATGAAACACGAAGAAATCAATGCTGTAGAAGTGTGCAAAGAATTGGAAGACATTCTCGCCCCCCGGCTCAAGCTCTCTGTACTCGATCGCGCGGTCTATTCGCATCTCCTCCGGCACAGCCTCTTCGAGGGTAAGCCCCGCCTGCGCTTCTCGATTCTCTGGCTGGCCCACAACCTGGGCATTACGGCGAGGCGGACGCACGAGTCCGTCCGCCGCCTCGTGGATAAGCAAGTCTTGCGTCTGGTTGAGCGCAGCAACATCGGTCACGTGGTGGAGGTTCGTTTGCCCGGAGAGGTCCCCGCAGCCCGCGACAGCCGAACAGGAATCGGCGGCCGCGCCAAGTTACAAAGCGAGGTCAATCTGGACGAGCTTGATTTCATGCGAACACCTGCTCTGCGCCGGTCCATCCACGCACGCGAGCGTGGCGTGTGCTTCTACTGCCTGCGCCGGACTCCCCGCCGGGCGCATTGCCTGGACCACGCGGTGCCTCTCGCACAGTCCGGAAGCAATTCGTATCGCAACCTCGTTTCCTCTTGCCTCAACTGCAACTCCCGGAAGAGCGACGTCCCGGCCGCGGATTTTCTGCGTCAGCTTTTCCGCGAGGGGCGCTTGTCGGCCACGGAACTCAGTGCACGCCTGCCCGCCCTGCAGGCGCTCGCCGCAGGCAAGCTCCAGCCACAGGTTTTCACCGGAGGGAACACAGCTAGCGACGCAGGCACAAAGAATAAAGGGGCAAGGGAAGGCGCTGCGCCCGCTAGGGCCGAGGCCCAGGGTCTACATAGGCCGGCCATTTTGTAGCGCCGCCATCTTGGCGGCGGTTTGAAGCTAAGGCAAGATGCGAGCCGGCTGGAAGCCGGGCGCTACAAAATGGCGACGTAAAGCTTGCCGGTCTTACGATGAATCTGCAATCAAGGCTGTTAACTCCTAGTCTTGCTTGTTCCTTTCCTCAGCTAGCGCCCTGGCGCGCTTGCCGGCCTTCTTGAGAACGCTTTCGAGGATTCGCAGCTCTTTGGGGTTAGCATCGGCAAACACTCTGGCGATTTCCGCGGAATGCTTGCGGAAGATTGGAACAATCACGTCTTTAGCGCTCTTTGTAAGCGCCACGACGCGCACCCTCTGGTATCGGGGCTTTCCTCCCGACTGACCAGCCCCTTTTCGAGCAGGCGATCGACCGCGACGCTGATGGAGCCGGGAGTCAGGTGGACTTTCGGCCCTATGGTATTCACAGGGAGCGGTCCTTTGTGCAGAAGCGCTTCGAGCACGCGGAAGTAGATGTCAGAAATGCCGGTTTCCGCGATTCCTCTCTACAGGTAGTCGGAGGCCGCCTCGTGGGCTTTCCTCCAAATGAGCCAGCAATGCCCCGGGTCGGAAGACCTTTTTGCCATAGCTCTTTGATGCTGAGCCCTTTCCGATTAGTTGTCCATCAAATGTATCTGTATCAATATACTCTGCATCCATATATTAGAAGAGCCGGGCCGATACGGCACCGGTCACCAGGAGATGAGCATGAAGATCGCTTCTACGATTGCACGGTATTTGCTTGGTTTGATCTTTTTGACGTTCGGGCTAAACGGGTTCCTTAATTTTATTCCCATGCCGCCGCCCACGGGGGTCGCGGGGCAGTTCTTCGGGGCCCTCTTCGTGTCCCGGTTTTACGTGGTAATTTTTCTCTTGCAGACAGTGGCCGCGGTCCTGTTGCTTGCGAATCGGTACGTGCCTCTGGCACTGACGATTCTGGGAGCCGTGATTGTCAACATACTTTGCTTTCACATTTTCATGGCGCCTGCGGGTTTGCCGCTAGCTGTCATCGTTACGGTTTTGTGGTTTCTTACGACTTGGAGGGTGCGTTCGGCGTTCGCGGGGATCCTCCAACGTTAAGTAAGTCGCGACGCGAATGCGAGAGGGAGAAAACATGTCCTACAGCACATCGACCTTGCTGATCCGCAATCTTCGTGATGTCTTCGGTGAAAACGATCCCGCTCGCCGGCGCGCCGCCATCGACGAGATTTACACGGAAGATTGCGTTTTCTACGACCCCAGCAAGGGAGTCTACCGTGGCCGCGACGAAATCGACCGCATCGCGGGCGCGATCAAAGCTACTCACCCTGAATTCCGATATCAGCCAATTACCGAGCCCGCGGAATCGGGCAATGGCGGGCTGGTCCGCTGGGTATCGGGTCGCCCTGGTGAGGCGCCCGCTTACGCAGGGACTGATTTCATCATTGCCCGGGACGGCCGGATTGCCGCCGTTTATCTCTTCTTCGACAAGCTACCCTGAGCTCTCCAGCTTCACCGCGCTTCGAGGTCGACGTCCTTGATGGGTAGATCCCAGTGCGCATCAAGGATTTCGAAGCGGCGTTGCTCTTCTTTCTTATAGGTTTCCTGGTCGGGATAGAGCTGCTTGATCACCACGGAGCTGTCAAAATTATCGTTGGCGATCGCGGCACTCTTGAAAACGATGGTGACGCGATAGTCCCACCGGCCATCTTCGGTTGTGTGATAGCGGGGAACTGTCATGCTCACCTTCAGCATCCGCCCCAGTTCGATTTCCTTTTTCAGCACAGGGTAGTGGTTCTTCTTGAATAGCGCCAGGAATTCCTCCGCATGGCCCCATTTCGCTTTGTAGTAGTACTCAATCGCGTACGGCTGCTCTTTCCCCTCCGCGGCCATGGCGCTCTGCCGCGCTCCGGCTCCGAGTGTCGATGACCAAAGCAGCGCTGCCAGCCCGAGCGCTGCGATTCCGGCCAGTCGTTTTGCCTTCGAGATTGTGATTTGCATTTTTGCTCTCCCCTCCGAATGCTATCGAGACTACATGCCAAGTCGCGCAATTCAAATCAAAAAACAACTGGAAGCTATCTAGCTATCTCATAAATGACGGTTAGGGCGTCGGAGCTTTAGCTCCGACATAAAAGCACAAGAAAAAGTGGGCTTTAGCCCCTGAGGAAATGCTTTCTTCCTGCCGCGCCCATTTGTGGGACAAAGAAGGCGAATCGATCTCTCCGTGGCTCGTCTCTGCTTCCCCGTCCTGCTATGCTTTCTTCTGGAGGCCGCATGCAAACTGGAACCGTGAAGTGGGTTGGCGAACAGAAGTTCCTGGCCACGAGCCCCTCCGGCCACGCGATCGCTGTCGATTCCGACCGTTCGTCAAATCACGCCCCCGGCCCGATGGAGTTGCTGCTCCTGGCGCTGGGCGCCTGCACTGCCACCGATATCGTCATCATCCTGGAAAAGAAACGGCAGAGGCTCGAATCGTTGGACGTAGTTTGTTCGGGCGAGCGCGCGACAGAACCGCCCACGGTCTGGACGAGGCTGGAACTGTTCTATCGTCTCCGCGGTCCGCTGGACGACGCGGCAGTAAAGCACGCCATTCAGCTAAGCGAAGACAAGTACTGCTCTGTATCCGCCATGCTCGGGAAAACTGCGGCGGTTTCGTGGCGTTATGAGATTCTTCCCCCGGCTTTCTAAGTTCCGCCGCTTTTGCACAACCTCGTTGCCTTTGTATTCAACGGAACAATACCGATACGACTTTGCACTTGCGCAAAGGGTCATCAGAAGTTATATAAAGACATCCTCGATGGGCCCTCTCAGCCGAAATCTTTTCCTTGGGTTTTTGCTCGTTTTCGTCGTGACGACGCGCGCTTCCGCTCAAGTCACCGCGACGCCGCCTCCGGACGCGGCCAAAATTCCCTTGTCGAAAATCCCCCGCGTGCACCGCGCCCCGAAACTGGAAGACTTCCTCGAAAACCATACTCGCGAAGCGGAACTCACGGTCACCGATTTCCGCCAGAACTCGCCTGGTGACGGCACGCCCGCCACGGAATCCACCACCGCCTACCTTTCCTACGACGACAAGAATCTCTACGCCGTTTTTGTTTGCCACGATGAAGCGGGTGCGGTTCGAGCTCATATGTCGAAACGCGAAGCCTCCGACCAGGACGACGGCGTCGGGGTGCTCCTGGACACCTTTCGCGATTTCCATCGCGCGTACTACTTTTTTTCGAATCCTCTCGGCGTTCAGACCGACGCAATTTACACCGAAGGCCAGGGATACGACTACAGCTTTGACACGCTGTGGGACAACGCCGGCCGCGTCCTGAATGACGGCTACATTGTTTTTTTTTCGATTCCCTTCAAGAGCCTGCGGTTTTCGCACGCTCCGGAACAAACCTGGGGAGTGGCCCTCTATCGCGTGATCCTCCGCAAGAGCGAATACGACTACTGGCCGTATGTGACTCAGCGAGTGGAAGGTTTGACGCAGCAATTCGCTCCGGTGAGTGGACTCGAAAATGTATCGCCGAGCCGGAACATCCAGCTGATTCCTTACGGGATTCTCGCCAGCGACCACTTTCTGAATCAGCCGAGCGGCGGCACTCCCGCATTCGTGGATCAATTCGAGCACCGTGCCGGTCTCGACGCAAAATTTGTCGTCAAAGATGCGCTGACGTTCGATGTCACGCTGAATCCGGACTTCAGCCAGGTGGAGTCGGATGATCCCCAAGTCACCATCAACCAGCGTTTTGCTGTTTTCTTCCCGGAGAAGCGGCCATTTTTCATAGAGAACGCGGGATTTTTCATAACGCCGATCAATCTCTTTTTCTCCCGGCAAATTGCCGACCCGCAGTTCGGCAGCCGCATGACCGGAAAGGTCGGCAAGTGGACGCTTGGCGCCTTGGCGATTGACGACCGCCAGCCGGGAATGGACTTCACCAGCGGTCCCTATAACACGCGGGCCGCGGATGGCGTCTTGCGCGTAACTCGCGAGTTTGGCAATCAGTCCTACATTGGAGGCTTTTTTTCGAGTCACGATTTTGCCGATACCAGCAATCGCGTGGCCTCGCTCGACGCTCGTTTAAAATTTGCGAAAAACTGGGTCGTTGATGCGCAGGCCGTGCACAGTTGGACGCGCCAGGATTTGAATTCGAAAAACTTTCCTTGTCTGTGGTTTCCGCAGAGCGCGGATGGGGTTGGCTCGCAGCAAGGCAACGCGTTGTGGCTGGACGCCTCCTATAGCGGCAGGCATTTCACTTTTTCCACCAACTACAACGACTTCTCGCCGAATTTCTGCACCGAGCTGGGTTTCGTCAATCGCATCGACATCCGGCAGAACAATGCCTTCGGTGGCTATTTCTGGCGTCCCGCGAAAAGCAGGATCGTTGATTTCGGACCTACCGCCAGCGAAACGGTGGACTGGAACCACAACGGCATCCTGCAGGATTGGCAGGCAGCTCTGGGATTTCAGGTGGACCTGACCAAGCAGACCACCTTCAGCATCAATCGCGGAGAAGCGTTCGAGTTTTTCGAAGGCGTGGAATTCCGCAAGCACAGCACTTCTTTGCTGGCCACTACTCAGCCCTACAAATGGATTTCCTTTTCCGCGCGGTACACATCGGGAATAGGTGAAAACTTTTTCCCCGCGCCAACCCTAGTGCCGTTTCAGCCATTTCTTGGAAACACCAAGCGCGTAAATTTCGGATTTACGCTGCGGCCTTCCTCTCGTTTCCGCCTGGATGAAACGCTGATCTATTACCGCCTTGGAACACGAGCGGGATGGACTACGCCGCCGTTTACTCCCGGCCAAAGCGTCTTCAACAATTATCTGAACCGCACGAAGCTGAACTACCAGTTCACAAAAGAATTGTCGCTGCGCTTGATCCTGGATTATAACGCCACCATCGCCAACACCCAATTGTTCGATCTGCAAAGAAGTCTCGGCGGTTCCGATAGCCCGGGCGGCCCCATTGCACCGACCAAGCAGTTCACGACCGACGTGCTCTTAACGTATTTGCTGCATCCTGGCACCGCTTTGTATCTTGGCTATAACAATGGATACAACGATCTCACGCTGCATCCGGGGGCGCCCCCTCTTGTACCGCCATTCGTAACTGCCGTGGGCGCTCCAAACAATTCCACCACTCGCCTGTTCTTCGTTAAACTGAGTTACCTGCTGCGCTACTGAAACAGACGGCGTTGCCTTGAAACGTTGAGGCGCTATCGCATAAAATTCAGGTTCTTTTACCCAGGTAGCAATTCGCAAGGAGCATTATGTCCCACCGCATTGCGGCAAAAATTACGGGTGTAGCCGGTTATGCCCCGCCCAAGGTGATGACCAACGCGGATCTTGAAAAAATCGTCGCAACCAACGATGAATGGATCCGCACGCGCACCGGCATCCGCGAACGTCACGTAGTTGAAAATGGCACCGCCACCTCGCACATGGCCACCGAAGCTGCAAAGGCGGTGCTAGCGCAAACCAAGACGGACCCGGAAGAGATCGAACTCATCGTCCTTGCCAGCGTAACACCGGATATGTTCTTCCCCGCCACCGCCTGCCTGGTTCAAGAGCGTATCGGCGCAAAGAAAGCGTGGGGATTTGACCTCTCCGCCGCGTGCTCCGGCTTCGCCTACGCGCTGACCGTCGGTGCGCAATTCGTGGGCGCTGGCACTCACAAAAAAGTCTTGGTCATCGGAAGCGATACCATGACCTCCGTCTTGGACTACAAGGACCGCGCCACCTGTGTCCTCTTCGGTGACGGCGCCGGTGCTGTGCTGCTAGAAGCCGCTGGTTCGAATGAGGGGATTATCGATTTCGAGCATGACGTGGATGGCTCGGGCGGGGCATTCCTCTATATGCCCGGCGGCGGGTCGCTGCATCCCGCCAGCCAGGAAACCGTCGAAAAGCGCATGCACTACGTCCACCAGGAAGGCTCGCAGGTGTTCAAGTACGCCGTGCGGCGCATGTCAGATATGGCGTCGCATTTACTCGTAAAAAATGGTTTCACGAAAAACGATCTGAAGCTCCTGGTGCCCCACCAGGCCAATCTACGCATCATTCGCGCCACTCAGGAGCGCCTGGGAGTCGACGATTCCAAAGTGATGGTCAACATCGACCGCTACGGCAATACCACCGCTGGGACCGTCCCGTTGGGCCTTCGCGATGCCGTGGAGCAGGGCCGCCTGCACAAGGGCGACCTCGTCCTGATCGTCACCGTGGGCGCGGGATATACTACGGGCGCAGTCCTGCTGCGCTGGGCATACTGACGAATTATTGAACTGTTTGAATTGCTCGAACTAGCAGGAACGCAGAGAAGCCGCCAACTCAAGATTGGCCTGCAGGCGGCGGTCAACCAGAACGGCGGCGTAGCGGGCGCAAATCGATCGTTCGCGCTCGCTCCAGACCGCGATGCCAGGAATTCGCTTCCCGAGAACGGCGTCAAGACCCTCGACAAGACGGTAATAGACGCGCACCAGGCGCAGCCCACTGCGTTTTGGATTCAGATCGGGCGTCAGGTCGTGCAGACCAGCCAGGGTTTGGAAATGCTGCGGAGTCAGGCGTCCATTCTCTACATGGGCCGCAGCTAGAACCCGGTCGGAAACCGGTTGGGCTGCCACGCCCGCCAGCACCGCCCGCCAGTAATAGAGGGCGAACTGTGACAGAGCCACAATGGAGATCGCGAGTAGCATTGCGCTAAACATCCCTCAGCCTCTACAAGGGATTCTGACCGACGGGAAAATATATACCAATAGTTCTGAAGTACCAGTGGACTGGAACCTTTGGATGCAAGCTGTTGGAATCATTTGGCTTACGTTCCTCGGTCAAGATGAGAGAACGCTTGCCTCTGCGGTGCTTTGTCGCCTATCCTCCCTGAAGACAAGGGTTTACAAGGAGAGCGGCAATGCGAGTGACTCGCCGATGGATGGTTCTGCCTAAGCTACTACTGGGGTTGTCCGTTTGTCTCCTTTCTCAGAGGCTAGCATTCGCTACTCCTGCGGAGGACCGGCCTGCCGACCGGGAGGCGATTCATGCCATCCTCAATGCCCAGCAGACGGCTTGGAACAGCGGGGATGTCGATTCCTTTCTGGTGGGGTATTGGCATTCCCCGGAACTGACCTTCTCCGGAAGCAGCGGAGTAGCACGGGGTTGGGATGGCGTCATGGCACGCTACAAAAAGAACTATCCCGACCGGGCCGCCATGGGCCAGCTGGATTTCTCGGAATTGGAGTACCGGTTCCTGGGGCCGGACGCGGCACTGGTTCTTGGCCACTGGCATTTGAAACGCGAGAAGGACGAACTCGGTGGAGTCTTCTCGTTGGTGTGGCAGCGCTTCCCCGATGGGTGGAAGATCGTTCACGACCACACCAGCGCCATTGCAGAAAAGAAGTAAAAACCCGAAATTGGAAATTCGAAAATGGAAATTGGTGAAGAGAGCACCATAGGAAAAGACCGCCTCCAGGAGGGGTTTTTCAAACGGCGGCTTGTCCGGCCGGTTTTGGATTTGTTGCGGCAGGGAGTGACGCCCGATAAGATCGCCCTGAGCGTGGCTCTCGGCGCGGCCCTTGGTGTGTTCCCGGCGCTGGGATGCTCCATGGCGCTTTGCACGATTGCCGCGATTGTTCTGCGATTGAACCTGCCACTCATCCAGCTCGTACATTATTTCCTGTATCCGGTGCAGATCGCGCTTCTGGTGCCGTTTTTCCGGTGGGGCGAGAAACTCTTTCACGCTCCTCATTTTCCGATTTCGGTGCACCAGATTTACGCGTTGTTTCACGCTGGTGTGTGGACCGCGACCAAGCTGCTGTGGACGACCATTTGGCATGCCATCGTCGTGTGGGGCATGATCGCACCCTTTTTTGTTGGACTGATCTATGTGATTTTGCTGCCCCTGCTGCGCCGCGCGATGCGCGGGCAAGTGCTCGAATCGAACTTACCCGTCTGAAAACCGGCCACTTCAGAATCGCTGGCGCGGATTCTGTTTTCTATGGCCGATAGATAAGTTTGCCGCCATGAAAGACCACCTGAAAGATCGGAACCATGGCCAGGGCGCCGACACCGGCTCCCCCTGCAGCCCCGACAAGCCCATGGAAAACTGGGTAGTCTCTGCTGCCGCTCGCGGCGGCGGTTGCTCCGGCAGCAGCGCCTATTCCTGCCCCAATCCAGGCATCTTTTGCTTGATTGGGCTCCTTCCTTACCTCGCGAATATCCCGGCGAGAAAATGTCATCTTTGAGGGCAATCCTAGCCGCCAATGCTGAGGAACATCACAGAACAATTCGTCCTCCGTTGCCGATTCAAAAATACACGGATAGCGATGCTGCGTCTTTACCATGATTCTGGCGCCCGGCTGGAGATTCTGTAGAGCCCGCCAATCTCCCGTGCGCGCTTGAGCATTGGACCCAAGGAAAAGCACAATTAGCAGCCCAGAAATAATTTGTCGTTTGCCGTTCGCACGAACTAATGCCTGAACAACCTTACAACCTGTCAGAAAAACCTTGCGCGATCTAGTCCAATTCATGTTTCACCCCCTTACTCATCTCTGAGAGTGCAATTCGCAACCCAGATCAAGGGGATCCACGTGAGTGGAGGACGAAAACGAATCAAATAAAAACTCAGACACGTGGCATCTGGGATTATTGAAGAAGCCCAAAAAATGTTTGGCTCAAACCGGAGTTACAAAATCTCGAGAATTTCTTCGTAGCGTTTGAAGGGCGGAATCAAGTATGCGCCTGCTAGTTCGGTACGATCCGCAGTTTCGTTCGGAGTATTTGCACCGCCGTCATCAGAAGCCGAAAGGCGTGGCGAAAGTGGCAGCGGCGCGCAAGTTGGCCATACCGTTGTGTTGGATGCTGCGCACTCAGAGTGCGCATACAGCAATCGTTTCTATCGAGAGCAGCTCGCGGGTGCCCCTGGTCAGCACAAGCTAGACCGTTACCTTGATTGGGCGCTCTCGTCCCCGTGAAAATCGGGATTCGCATTGAAGAATAATGGTTGACGCTCAGGCCGTATCGATGGTTGGTGAAACGATCGGTTTCACCGAGAAATGATTCACCGTGAGATTTCCAGAGTATTCGCCCTCCACCCTCTGGCCACCCACGCGGTGCCCAAAGCATTGCTGCCCAGAGGTGTCCCTTGACAACGCCTTCGTTCTTATCACTGAGCCGTACGGCGAGGCATACAAATGCGACAAATTCGCAGGCATGACGCCGACGACCGTGTGACTCACACCATTCAGGGTGATCGAACGGCCAATCACGTTTTCGTCTCCGCCGAAGCGTCGATGCCAAAGCCCATAACTCAGGACCGCCGCCCGCGGTGACTGCGTCTTATCCTCTTCAGGTGTAAAAGTTCTGCCGCGATATGGCGCCACTCCGAGCAGCGGAAAAAGATTGCTGGCGATCACCTCGCAGGGTTCCTCTTCCGCCTCGCCCGCTCCCGTCAGCACACAAGAGCTTTCCGTGTAGGCGCCGAAATCTTCAAATGCTTCTGTTTGACTCCGCCACGTCAGAATCTCAGCCGGTGAGATCGGGTTCCGACTCCAGCCTCGCGGAACATTTTTCTTGAGGATGAACACCAGCCGGTCCGCATTCTTGAACGGCAGAGGTTTGATCAAGACGGCGTACACTGCCGAAAAAATCGCCGTATTCGCGCCAATCGCCAACGCAAGCGTAAGCACTGCAATTGATGTAAATCCGGGATTCTTGCGCAACATGCGGAGGCCAAAGCGCAAATCTTGCCAACATGTCTCCACAAAGAATTCCCAGCCACCAGAGCGAACGATTTCCTTGCTGACTTCGAGGCTTCCACGCTCCAAGCGGACTGCGCGAAGGGCATCCTTGCGGTTCATCCCCTGCTTCATCTTTTCTTCGGCGGCCATCTCCAGATATGCGCCGAGCTCCTCATTCAACTCCTGGTCGGCCTGTTCCTTTCGGAGCAAAGATCGGAGGCCGCTTGTGATATTTCGCAACATGGACATGTAGCCTCCTACTCGTATCGCAAGGCAGTGATCGGGTCCATAGTCGCCGCACGGCGGGCGGGCATGAGTGCAGCTACTATCGCGACCAATGTCACACACAACAGCGCTGCGGCGAACGAGAGCGCATCAGTCGGCCCGAGCCCAAAAAGCATTGACTGCATTACCCGTGTACCCGCGAACGCGAGCGGAGTCCCGACGAAAATTCCCACTGTACTAATTAGCAAGCTCTCGCGCAGGACCATCCATAGAACCTGTGATCGCTGTGCGCCGAGGGCCATGCGGACGCCGATTTCCGAAGTGCGGCGGCCGATGCGATAGGCGAGCGTGCCGTAGAGGCCGGTAGCAACGAGCAAAACAGCGATGACGGCGAAAAAGATCGAGAGGCGGGCAAAGAGGCGGGCCTGCGAGTAAGACTCGTCGAATTGGGCGCGTTGAGTCATCGGCTTCTGCATAGGAAGATTGGGATCGAGGTCGTGCAGAACCGCGCTGACGCTGGGAATGAGAGCTTCGGGATTGCCGGGTGTACGCAACTCGACTTGCATGTTGGAAACCGAGTTGAGTTGCGCGTAAGGGAAGTAAAGGGTGGGCTTCGTTTTTTCGTCGACACGCTTATACTTGCTGTCGCCAATGACGCCAACGATGGTGAACCTGTTTTCTGGTTTGTTTTGTTCGCCGACCGAATGGCCCAGCGCATCTGCCTTAGGAAAAAAGCGTTTCGAGAAGGTTTCGTTGACGAGAACCACTTTGGGCGCGAACCGCGTGTCGGCGTCCGTAACGTCGCGGCCGTGGAGAATGGGGATGCCGAGCGTGTGGCAAAAGTCGGAGCCGACGTCGTTCGCGCTCATGCTTTCAGAAAAAGGCTCTTGTGGCTCAACGCCATCGATGGCCCAAACGCTATTCCAACCCCAACCGGAACCTGGGCGGTGCCCGACGAGCGTAGCGGACTCAACACCGGGCACCCCGCGCAAGCGGGCGAGCAGATTTTGATAAAAATGCTCCTTTTCCTCGTCGCTGAGCACTGAGAAGGGATCCGTGCCGAACACGAGAAGCCCGTCCACGCGAAGGCCCAAAGGCAAAGTCTGATAGTTGCGTAGAGAACGCACGAGCAGTCCCGAGCCAATCAGCAATATGAGGCACAAGGCCATCTGCGAGGCGACGACAACTTTTCCTGACCAGGAGCTCTTCTGGTCGCAATAGGCGGTGGCCTTGGAGGTCTTGAGCGTAACCCCCACGGGGACGCTGACAGCGCTACGCAACGGGGCCAACCCGAATACAATGGCGCAGCCGATCGAGATTGCCAAAGTGAAGAACAAAACTCGCCAATCGAGTACGAACGGAATTTCCACGCCTGACCAGGCAGTCAGAGACCGACTTCCTGAAATCGCAAACATCCAACCCAACGCTGTGCCACCTCCAACCAGAAGGAAGCTTTCCGCCAACATCTGGCGCAAAAGGCGACCGCGGCCAGCGCCGAGAGCCATGCGCACAGAAAATTCGCGGGCGCGTGTGGAGTTGCGGGCGACGAGAAGCAAAGACACGTTGGCACAAGCAATCGCGAGAACGAGTCCAACCATGGCCAAGAGAATTTGGATGGGCTTTTGATAGCCGTCGCGCAGACCTTGAATTCCCTGCGTGGAACTGAAGGCCAGAATGTTTTCCTTTGCTTTTGGATCGGGAGTGCCCAGGCCGATAAGGGCAGCGCTTTGGAACGGCGGATCGAGGATTGCGAGGCCTTGAGCCTCAGTCACGTCGGGAGCGAGGCGGCCGATCAGCTGAATGCACCACCACTTCGGACTGCCGTAAAGAGTGTTCTGCGAGGGCGAGTTGTCCCATGCAGTGAGTTCGGGGCGATTCTGCAGCGGAATCCAAAAATCGGTGGAAGAGCCCGGCTCGAGGCCGTAGAAGCCCTGCGCGGTCACGCCGATCACGGTGAAGGGAACGCCTTTTACGTAAATGGTTTGACCGATGGCGGAGGGACTGCGGCCGAAGCGCGTGGTCCAGTAGGAATAGCTGAGAACGGCGATGCTGGCGTGCGCGGTCTCGTCTTCGAGCGTGAAACCGCGGCCGCGCGTAAAGGAAACGCCAAGCCCGGAAAAGAAGTTGCCGCTGACCATGTCGCCTTCCGCTTCTTCGGGATCTTCGCCGATGCGCACGGCCACTCTGTCGACTGCTAAAGGCACATAGGCCATCAGGTCAGAAAAAACGGCGTGCTCTTTGCGAAGGGCTTCAAAGACCGCGTAGGAGAAGGACCTGTCGCCGTCACCGCTGCTGCCCACGCCTTCGGGCGTCGCATTGGGAAGGCGCAAGAAAACGAGCTGTTGAGGGTTGGGCAAAGGAAGGTAACGAAGCAGAACGGTGTTCATGACGCTGAAGACTGCAGTGTTTGCGCCAATGCCGAGGGCGAGAGTGAGCATCGCGACGAGCGTGAAGCCGGGGCTTTTGCGCAGCATGCGGGCGGCGAAGAGCAGATCCCGCCACAACGTGTCCACTACGGACTCCCAACCACCAGAGCGGACGATTTCTTTCGTGACTTCGAGGCTGCCGCGCTCCAGGCGCACGGCGCGAACGGCCTCCTTGCGGCTCATGCCGTGCTTCATCTTTTCTTCAGCCGCCATTTCGAGGTATTCGCCCAGTTCTTCATCTAACTCCCGGTTCACCTGCTCCTTTCGGAAAAGGGACCGCAGCCCGCTTCCAAGATCTCGCAACAAGGACATAAGTTCACCCTCTACGATGCCTCGAGAATCCTGGCGATGGCTGCCGCCTGCCGACTCCATTCTCGCGTTTCGTTACTGAGTCTCCGCCGTCCTTTCTTAGTCAGAACGTAGTACTTCGCGCGGCGATTGTTCTCGGTTGCCTTCCATTCGCCATCGATGAGTCCGTCGCGTTGTAGCCGCTGAATTGCGAGAAATAACGACCCTGCATTGGGACGAAAAACGCCCTTGCTCATCTGCTCGATGCGGACAGATATCCCGTATCCATGCATCGGTTCCAGCGCGAGCGTCTTCAGAACAAGCATGTCCAAAGTCCCCTGAACGACATCGCTTGACTTATCCGGCATAAGAGTTCTCTCTTCCTACTGGCATCCAAATGGAGCATACGCTTCTCCTACTGGTTGTCAAGAGGAGTGTGAAGGGAGAGTTTTTCAGGGTTTGTAAGTACAAACCCTGAAACCCGGCTTCCGTTGGGCTCGCTCGTGCGGCGCCGGCAGGGCCAAAAAGATGTCCGGGTAAGCCAGGGCTACAAAATTTCCAGAATTTCTTCGTAGCGTTTGAAGGGTGGAATCAAGTAGGCGCCGGCTAGTTCGGTGCGGGCCCAGGCGAGCATTTCGCGGGCGACCTCGAAGCCACGTTCGCGCGCGGCGGCGCCCGCAGTTTCCATCGATTTCAGTAAAGGACCGGGGATGACGATGCCTGGGACTTCGTTGTTCAGCCGCAGCGCCTGTTTGTAGCTGTTCAGCGGCCAAACTCCAATCATGATGGGAATTGCCGGCTTGCCGCCGAGTTTCTTCAGGAAGGCATGCCAGTGCGCGGGATCGAAGAGCGGTTGGGTCATGGCGAAATGCGCGCCAGCTTCAACCTTGGCGTGGAAGCGCTCGATTTCATTGTCAAGATCATCGGCAACAGGATTGAGAGCCACGCCAATCGTAAAATTCGTAGCCCCGCCAAGAGTTTTCCCCGCCCAGTCGGTACCCTGATTCAATCGATGCAGAACTTTGACGAGGCCGACGGAATCGACTTCATAGACGCCGCTGGTTTCTGGGTAATCACCGACGGACGGTGGATCGCCGGTGATGGCCAGAACGTTGCGCACGCCACCGACAGTCCAGGCGCCAAGAAGCGCTGCTTGCAAACCGATGATGTTCTGATCGCGCGTGGTCAGATGAGGAACGGTTTCGACGCCGCGGGCTTCCAGCGCGCCGGCCACGACCAGCGCGTCCATGCCGACGCGCGCCATGGCTCCGCTGTTGATATCGATGGCATCCACTTTTTTCGATGCCATGACCTTGTCGACTTGCTCATAAATACGGTCGAGCGAAAGGCCCTTCGGCGGATCGATTTCCACGCAGACCGTGAATTTCTTTGCCTGAAGATTCTTCCAGAATTTACTCTCCGGATCGCGTTCCGCAACCGGTACGGGTTTTGAGACAACCTCAGCCGATGTTGTGGCGTGGTGTGTTTTTGCAGGGCGCAGCGACTTCACGGCTTCGGCCATGGCCCGAATATGCGCAGGCGTCGTGCCGCAGCACCCTCCGAGAATGCGCACACCAAGCGCTGCCGCTTCGCGCGCGAAGAGCGCAAAATATTCCGGCGAAGATTTTGGATAAACGATGCGGTCGCCTTCGCGCTTGGGAAAACCGGCATTGGGCATGCCGCTGACGCGAATATCATCGACAGCGGCAAGTTCTGCAAGAATGGGAAGAAGCGCTTGCGGACCAAGCGTGCAATTTGCGCCGATCACCTGGACGTTTTTGTTTTTCAACTGCGCAGCGGCGTTCGACGGGCGAACGTCGCCGTAGGTTGTGCCTTCTTCCGCGTAGGTAAGCTGCGCCACGATGGGCAATCCGGAAAAAGAGCGAATCGCATCAATGGCCAGCAGCAATTCCTCAATGTAGGAAAAGGTTTCCAAGATATAGAAATCCACACCGCGCTCTTCCAGCGCGAGCGCCTGTTCGTGAAAGATGTCCTGAATTTCGTCGTCCGCGGGATGCCGCGACTGCACTCCGAGTCCCAACGGGCCGATGGAACCTGCGATCAAAACCTCGCGCGACGCCGATTCGCGCGCTTCGCGGGCAATTTTCACGCCGCGGCTGTTGAGGCGCTGCACTTCTTCGGCAAGGCCAAGCGGCGCGAGCTTAAAGCGATTCGCGCCAAAGGTGTTGGTTTCGATGATTTGCGCGCCCGCTTCGATGTAGGCCTGATGCACGCGAAAGACCGCTTCCGGCTCGGTCGAGTTCAGCTCATCGAAGCAGCGCTGCGTGCCTACGGTCTCGTGCAGCATCGAGCCCATTGCGCCGTCTGCGATGAGTATCGAGTCCTTCAGCCGCTCGTTAAAATCGAGTATTTTCATTTATCGCTCTATCGGCTCACATCGGATGAGGTGACTAGCAAACAGGGATTTGTCCGGGCGCGATCATGGCCAATTTGAATCCCGGCCAATCCAGTAGACATGACCATACGGCTCCTGCAGTCGCATATGCCCATAAGTGTGTTCGTGAGAGGCCAGACCGTTTTGTAAATACGAAAATAACTAGGCCCCAAACTAAGACTCGCACAAGCAGAAGGGCCAAATAACCCACGTAGTCGGATGTGTCTGGCTTGGCACTCGAAAACAAAAGACCAATTACAAAAGCTCCCAAGAGGGTCATTGGCGGGCCCAGGAGAATGCCTAGTCCAGTCCTCGTGGCCGCGATTTTTACGACGCTAGCAGTGATCGTTGGTTGGAGTTTCTTCAGGGCGATACCTGCAAGCGCGTACCCACCGAACTTTACGGCAACAAAAGACGCGAAGCCTAAAGGACCTGGAAAATATCCGCCCAAGCGAGCTCCTTATCTCTTCTGTTCCATGAGGCTAGCGACGGTGCTCATTAGGTCATACTTTGTGAGGATTTCGAAGTGGCCGTTGCCCATCTCGACAAAGACTGCGGGATTTTCATGGCTGAGGATTTGTGTGATGCGTTCGACGGGCGCGGTCCTCGGTACCTGGGGCAACGGCTTGCTCATCACTTCACGAACAACAAGCTTGCGCAAATCTTTCCCTTGCAGCGCGAGATTCAGGATTTGGTCTTCGTAGATCGTGCCGATGGGCATATTTTCCTCGAAAACTGGAATCTGTGAGATGTCCTGTTCCTGCATGGTTTTCAGCGCATGAAAAACAGTTTGGTGCGGGCGCGCAATGACCAGTTCACGCACTTTGCCGCTGGTGTGCTTGGCATTGACAACTTCCGCTGCGGTGAGGGCGGTAGCCGCGTCCACGTAGCCGCGCTCGTGCATCCACAAGTCGTTGTAAACCTTGCTGAGGTAGCGCGTGCCGGTATCCGGCAGCAACGCGACCACAAAATCGTTTGGTCCTAAATCCTTAGCAAGCCGCAACGTCCCCGAAATGCAGCCACCACCGGAGCCGCCAGTAAACAAGCCTTCCATTTTTGCCAACCGGCGCGCCACGACGAAACATTCCTCGTCGTTCACTTGTATCATGTCGTCGAGAATTTTCAGGTTCATGGTCGTGGGGAAAAAATCCTCGCCGATACCTTCCACGACATACGTTTTGGCCTTGATGGTTTGTCCGGTCTTGACGAAATCGTAGTACAGCGAACCGTACGGATCGACGCCGACAATTTTGACGCTGGGATTTTTTTCTTTCAGATATTTGCCTACGCCGCTGATGGTGCCGCCGGTGCCCACGCCGCAAACAAAGTGTGTGACCTTGCCTTCGCTATCCTCCCAAATTTCAGGGCCGGTGGTGCAGTAGTGTGCTTCCGGATTCATCGGGTTGTCGTACTGATTGGGATAATAAGAATTGGGAATTTCGCGCGCGAGCTTTTTCGCCACCGAATAGTAACTGCGAGGATCTTCCGGGTCGACGGCGGTCGGACAAACAATCACTTCAGCCCCGAGCGCTTTCAGCAAATCCACTTTTTCCTTGGATTGCTTATCCGTGGTGGTAAAAACGCATTTGTAGCCGCGGACCGCCGCGACCAGCGCCAAGCCCATGCCGGTATTGCCGGAAGTGCCTTCAATGATCGTGCCGCCGGGCTTGAGCAAGCCTTTTTTCTCGGCTTCGTCGATCATACTGATGCCTATGCGGTCCTTTACCGAGCCGCCCGGATTGGTGAACTCCGCTTTGACGTAAATTTGCGGCTTTAGGCCCTTATTGATGCGGTTCAGGCGCACCAGCGGCGTGTGACCGACCGCTTCGAGTATGTTGTTGCACCTCATCTGTCTTCTCGATTTCCCCGCCGAACCGAATTCAGTCTAACATCTTCCCGAAGAGTTCCCCTACAAAGCACCAGCCATTTTGTTACGACCAAACAAGAAGAGAGTAGATTATTCTTTCGAAGATTTCGAAGAATAGGGGGACCAACAATGCCAAGGCAGAATATTTCAAGCGGAGTGACATGGGAGCCGATTGTCGGCTACTCGCGCGCGGTAAGAATTGGAAATGTCATTACCGTCTCGGGAACGACGGCGACTGGGCCAGATGGAAAGATCGTCGGCGTGGGCGATTTGCGCGCGCAGACGGTGCAAACGATCAAGAACATCGAAGCGGCGCTCGGCAAGGCCGGAGCGAGCTTGAAAGACGTGGTGCGAACGCGAATTTATGTGATCAACATCGCCGAATGGGAAAAAGTCGGCCGCGCGCACGGAGAATTTTTCGGGGAGATTCGGCCGGCGACGAGCATGGTGGAGGTGAGCAAGTTGATCGCGCCGGAAATGCTCGTGGAGATTGAAGCCGACGCGATTGTGGAATGAAGTAAATGAGGGTCATGAGGTAAAGGAAGCAAAGGAGACTTGTTTGTTGCAGCTTCGGTTTGTTTGTGAGTTGAGATCCTTCCCTGAGCCTGCCTGCGGCAGGCAGGCTCAGGATGACGCTCCGCGAGAATGCTGAATGCGTTTGGTGAATTCGACTAACTTCGAAGAAAGAGTGTAATGACTAACGCGCTGTACGATTCGTTTATCGCGGATTATTACGACGAGTCGCCCGTGGTGAAGGGGCGGGTGCAGGACGTGGCGTTTTACCGCGATACGGCGCGCGATTTCGGCGATCCCGTGCTGGAGCTGGGCTGCGGCACGGGGCGCATCACCATGGCGCTGGCGCAAGCGGGAAAACGGGTGACCGGACTCGATCTCTCGGAGAGGATGCTCGAACGGGCGGTGAAAAAACGCGCCGCGCTTTTCACGGAAGAGCGCGAGCGCGTTCATCTCGTGCAAGGGGACATGGCGCAGTTTGATCTCGGGGAAAAATTCCGGCTAATCATCATTCCTTTCCGGCCGTTACAGCACCTGCTGGAAGTGAAACAACAGATGGACTGCCTGGAATGCGTGCGCAATCATCTCGCGCCGGGCGGCCGGCTAGTCCTGGATGTGTTCCAAACAGATGCCGAGCGCATACACGATCCCGTACACATGCGGGAGATGCTGGTGACGGAATACAATACGCCCGACGGGCGGAACGTGAAGATCACGGAGCGGGTGGCCGGGTTTCACCGGGCGGAGCAGATCAATGATGTGGAGATGATCTTTTCCGTGGTGCATCCGGGTGGCCGCCAGGAACGAATGGTGTTTGCGTGGCCACTCCGCTATTTCTTTCGCTATGAGGTCGAGCACTTGCTGGCGCGGTGCGGGTTCCGGGTGGCGGCGGAATATGGGAACTTCGATCGGACACCCATCGCGGATGACTCGCCAGAGATGATTTTTGTGGCGGAGGAACAGTAGCACAGAATTGCTTGCCCCGACGCGGGCGGGGCGAGTCCCGCCCCTACACTATCGGAGGAGCTACCAGCGGGCGCGGATGCGGTACTTTAGGACGGAAGTGCCGTCCTTCGCGACTGGGACGATGAATTGGGCCGCGAAGGCCGCAGTCTTCGTGTACTTGTGGCTGGAAATGATCATCTCCCAATCGCCGCCGATGGGTTCGTTCACTTGCACGGTGACGGGGCCGTCTTTGTGGTTGCGCAGGGTAATTTCAAATTCCATTTCCCAGGTGTGGGTGTCAATGCGCTTGTAGTCGGTCTGCTTGTGCTCGGCGACCACGTCGAAGGCATTGCCGATGTGGATGTTCACGAATTCGTCTTTGGGAGTGTGGTCGATACGGTCTTCGCCGGCGAAGAGGATGCCGCCCTTTGAATCCTTCTGATAGACACGGAGGTTGCCGGCAGGGAGAGGAATGCCCAGCCCAGCTTTTTCCTCATTTTTGAATTTGTAGTAGACCAGGACGGGATCTTTGAGCGGAGAGCCGGGAGCTTGTTGGTTGCGGTAGTAGTAGCTCTGCCCGTTGACCATGAAGATTTTCTCGACGGGAACGCCGGAACCTTGAAGCAAGCTGATTTGCTTGGTCTCTTTGTCCTCGACGGAGGTTTTGCGACCGAGTGAATAGAGGTGATATTCGCTGAAAGCTTCTTGTTGGAATTGCTGAGCGGCCTTGGCTGCGGGCATTGCCGCGCTCATTTCCATTCTCAGCCGGCCGGTGTCATTCGCAACGCGGTTTAGTTCACCGGCAACGAGTTGGAGGCGAGCGTTGTGGAAGGCGGTGCCGCTGTTGTTTATGACGGTGACCCAACCATCGAGATCGGCGTTCTTGTCGTCGCGCGCGACGGTGAGAACGTAGTCGGCGTTCCAAGACAAATTGTTCGCAAGGTAGGACGCTTCGACTTGCTGTTTCCTTGCGCCGGAATTTTCCAGGGACATCAGCAGCGTGGGCCGCTCGTAGAGATTGGCGGGAACTTCGGGGAAGCGATAGCTCTCGGCAAACATTCCGGTGACTATGTCGTTGCCGATTTTCCAAACAGGGCCGTTGTTGTCGGAAAGCAAAGTGGCTTTGATTTCTTCGCGCTTGGTGGTGCCGTTTTCCTGGTAAGAACGCACCAGGGTGACTTCCTTGCCGACGTATTTGTGGAGTAGCTTGGCGGGCTCGAGGAGATCGTATTCGTAATTCTGTTCGATGACGCCGAGTTTTTCCGGTTCGTTCAGCGAGCGAAAATGAACGGTCGCGGGATTGACGGTCGCGGCGATATCCGTGAATTTCAAACGGAAGGTTCCACCTGGGAGTGTGAGATTGCGGACGTCGCGGATGAGAGCGATGTTGGAGTTGTAAACCGTGACGTTGAGATCGGTCTGATCGCTGAGACTGGTGGCCTGATCGCCGGCGTTTCCGCGGGCGGACTCTTTTTCCTGGGCGGCATAGACTTTGCTGCCTCGGATGGCTGGGTAAGAAATTGCGGCACCGCCAGCAAGAACTGCGACAGCGAAGATTTTCCAAAACAACCGATTAGTGGATTTATTCCCGGGCGTGTTCATCACTTTCTCCTCGATCTTGATATGCCTTCCCTAGTAGAACGGGGCGGGCGAAATTTCTTGCACCGAAAAAGCTGAACCAGACTCCACTGCATCTCACGGATTCGGTGCGGGCTTCCATGTCAGGCCACCGTCGCTAGTTGCAAAGCTTTTTGTTTTGCGAGCATTCCAAATGGTGGCGTGGAGCGCATCAAAGGCTAGGACTCCTTCGAGATCTTCTGTGGGCGGTGACGGGAGGACTCTCCAATGCGCGCCGCCATCGATGGTCAGGAGGACGGCGCCCGCTTTGCCGACGATCCAGCAGACTTGATCGGAAGGAGCGGAGCCAGTTACCAGGTCGACGAGAACACCGCTGCTCTGGGAAGACCACGAATTGCCAGCATCTTTGGAGAATTCGATGAGGCCACGGCGGCCAACGCGCCAGATCGAATTCGAACCCGGCGACGAGAACAACCGCGAACTGGAAATCGAACGAGCGACTATTAGAGAGCCGGTGTCGGCATAACTGGATACGGCGCCATTTACCTCGGCCGGAGGCGGGGGAGGAGCAGCGGATGGAGCTGCAGATGCAGCCGCGCGTGCGGATTTTTTCTTCGCGGGAGCTTGCATTTGACCCATCGGGGCTGGGCCAGGGATTTTTTGCGAGAGATTGCTGTTATTTTGATTTTGTATTTGGGCGTTTTGCACCTCGACGGTTTCCGCCTGGATCTTCAAAGCTTGTGAAGACGCATCTTCTTTCTTTCGCAATGATTCCGCAGCGGTTTTAGTGTCGAGATCGGTGCGATTAGCAGCGGTCAATTGGTCTGCAACTTCATCGCGTTGGCGGTCTTTTCGCTCATGGAGTTCCTCATCGGTGAGGGCATCCGCTGACCTGGCGCCTGCAGCGCCTCCCAACACCTGGCTTTGCTTGGCGGCGCCGGACGCAGCGCGCCCATTGGAGACCGCGTACCCATCGGCGGAAGATTGAGGGCGAGCGAGTGTGGGGGATGGATTGGCAGGCGGGGAAGATTGCGGCTCCCGTGTGACACCAGAAGGGATGGGAAGAGGAGGAGCCTGGTTCTTTGCCATTTTGCTTTCGTTTTCGCCCGGCGAGGGCAGGGGCAAGGGCCGATTCTCGTGGAGGGAGATCCACACGAGGAGTCCAGCGGCGATGGCGCCGGCGGGCGCAAGCCACTGCCAGCGCGCGCCACTCAAAAGGCGGAGGCGGCGGGACTTTCGCGCGCGTGCTTCTGGAGAACTCGCTGGGGCCGAACTGGGAACAACCGCTGCAGTCGCCTCCATCGACTCGGCGAGGATTTGCTCTTCTTCCGCCGCTTGCAGGGGAATGTCATCCGTCATTTCGAGATGAGCCAGAACGGTCTGGCAATTTGCACAGCCGACGATGTGTTCTTTCAAGGAATTCATTTGTTCGGGAAGAAGTGAGCGCTCATGGTAAGCCGCCAGCGCTTCCGGGTCAGGGCATTCGCTGCTCTGCGGGCCGACAACACTTGGAGTTTCGCCGGCAGACACACTGGAACGCAGATGGCGAGCAAGCGCTTTGTCAAGCATCCGATCGCGTTCGTCAGGCGCCATAGGCTTCTCCATCCTTAGAACGAAATTCCACTGCTTTCTTGCACGGCGCGGTCATGGTGTGCGCTTTCCCGCCGGCGGTGCCGGTGAATCTGAGCGCGGCAACAATTTATCCAAGTCGATGGGAATGTCTGCCGAGCTGTACTCAAAACAGAGGGCGATTTCTGCGTCACTCATGCCGGGTTGTGCCGCGAAACCGTTT
Organism: Candidatus Acidiferrum sp.; assembly: GCA_035279725.1. Taxonomy (GTDB): domain Bacteria; phylum Acidobacteriota; class Terriglobia; order Acidiferrales; family UBA7541; genus Acidiferrum. The sequence continues at coordinate 14,815 of DATEHF010000048.1, read as the reverse complement.
GCGGCCCCGATCCCATTGCGAAGAATTTCTTCGGCGACTTGCCGCAAATCGCGGCGAACGCGGTCCAGATGACGAGACACGCTGGATTCGTGTTCACCCAAAAGCCGGCCGATTTCCGCGAGAGTTTTTTCCTCGGCGTAGTAGAGGCGAAGCCGCTCCTTTTCCTGAGGCGCGAGGCCGTCCAGAGCAGTCTGCAAAGCGCGGGTGAAAAATGCGACGTAGCGTTCCCGGTGAGGATCTGCTGGTTGCGCGAGCGGACCTGGCAACGTCCTTGGCGATCCGTCGCCACTGTCGTCTTCGGCAAGCTCCTCGAATCGGCGGCCGGCACGGATGGAATCAATATGCCGTTGAGCAAGGACGGCGCGGAGCCAGGTCTTTAGCGAACTGCGTCCGTGAAAGTAGCGGAAGAGCGACCGTTCCGCCCTTTTGCCGCCGGCCAAGCCGTACAACTCCGAGAAAAGAGAATCCGCCAGATCGCAGGCTTCCGCTGAAGCCACCTGGCAACGAAGGATAGCCGCAGCGGCCGTCCGTAAGTAAACCCGGTAGGTGGCGACGAAATGCTCCCAAGCAGCCTCAAGTCCCTCGGCGCAAGCAGTGGTGAGTGCGAGATCTTGCAAATGAAGAGCCCCGAGGTAATCGTGTAATTTTTGCGGTGTCGCCCCTCCCGGCGTCAAGGCCTTCTTAGCGCTGCACTCAAGTGCGGCGGCGAAACGCTCCCTGGAAACTCCCCAGCGGCCAGCCTGAGACTGGGCATAAAGCCACTCCAGAAGAGCGGTTTGGCTCTCGAATGAACGGGAGAAATCCGTCAGGGTCTGTTCATTGCCGCCTTTTGGGAGATTTTCCATCATAAACCTGCCGGGTTAGACGGGTAAATCCCGGATAGACCCGCACTTGCCCCGAACCTATCCTGGCATCCTAGAGCATAAGCCCGGCAGACCAAAAATGGTTCCGCAAATCTAAACCAACCCCGCCGGGAATTGCGGTATCCTATACGGTGTTGCGTCCCCAGACTCGCAACTGATTCTGCCTCGCCGGGTTGGTATGGGTGCGCGACGGTGCGCTCGCGGGAGCATTAGCGACTTCGCGACGCTAGTACGAAAGTCCTATTCGGGCTCCCCCAGCCACGTACGTACTCTGGTACTGCTCGAGCGCAGTATCCACCCTGCAAGTGGACTTGGGGAAGCTTTGATCCCAAGACAACTCCACTTTGCAGGCCGGAAATTTCACGAGGCGGCACGCGGATGACTACCATGATTGCAGATCCACCACGTAAGACGTCGATGGGCGTCGGTTTTGAAGGAAACCGCGGCCGTTCTGGAGATCCCCAAGCCTGGAAGAAGGCCATCGGAACCAAAGCTATTCCGGCACGCCTTGCCTTGCTGCCCGAAGCCAAACCCAATTGGAACCGCCTGGGCGTAAGCGCAGGTGTCCAACTTGCGATTTTTGGTTTCTTGCTCTTGCTCCCCCTGCTGTTCCCGAATCAAATGAGAACAGCTTTGAACCTTCGGCCCACGGAACTGATGCAGCCCGTCACGCTAGTCCCGGTCGCCCCAGAGCCCCCACCGCCACCGAAGATCAAGCCTAAGGTTGCCCCACCTCAACCAAAACCGGTCGTGCCTGAACCGGTGAAGCTGAACCCCAGACAGACACACGTTTTCCTGGCGGCAAAAGTGGAGCCGCCCAAGGTAAAGACCTTGGAAGCAAAACCGGTGGAACTAAATCCTGTGTTCGAACAGGTGAAGATCGATACGCCAGCGAACCAACCGAAGAAACCGAAGGATGAAGTGAAGACTGGCTTGATGTCTTCCGGCAGCGCCGCACCAGCAACGGTGGCGGCTCCGGTCAACAAAGTGCAGACCGGCGGCTTTGGCGATCCCAACGGAATTCCGGGCAAAGGTGATCCGAACAAAGCGACGAACGTCAACCGGCTTGGATCGCCTGCCTTGCCTGGCGGACCGGGATACGGCAACGGCACCGGTGGCGACAAAGGAATTCGTGGCACAGTAGCGAGCACAGGGTTTGGCAACGGTACGGCGAATCCTCCACCAGCCGCCAAGCGGGGCACGCTGCAGTCCACCGGCTTTGCGGACCAGACCGTGGCGACAGAAGCACCCAAGAAAAAAGCATCTACGAGCGAGGGCGCCACGACGCCTGTTGACATATTAGAAAAGCCACATCCGGAGTACACGGCGGAAGGGCGTAGTCTGAAGATAGAAGGCGACGTCGTTCTTGACATGGTATTTCTGGCAAACGGGACGATCCAGGTAAACAAGGTGATCAGCGGTCTGGGCCATGGTCTCGATGAAGCAGCGTCGCGGGCGGCGCAGCAGATCAAGTTCAAGCCCGCGAAGCGCGAAGGTCAGGCAGTGGATTTTCCGGCGCGCGTTCGAATTGAATTCCGTTTGGCATATTGAGGGGAGAGAGAAAATGCGTAAGGCAACAACTTTTGTTTCCGCTCTAATATTGAGCGGGCTGGGTACCCTTGCCGCCGCTGCGGCTCCCAAGCCGGCCGATCAGGCACGGACCATGGACGACGTCATCGACCGGGTGATCACCAACGAAAACCGCGCGAGCCAACAAATCCGCCAATATTCGCCGCTGGTAGAGACGTACATCCAGAACCTCAAGCCCGATAAGGATCTTGGTTACGCTCCCGCCGGAGACAAATACTTCCTAGGCCGCGCGGACTTCAGCAAGGGCGTTTCGCTGGTTTCCCTGACGGATACCAATGGCAAGGGGAAAAAGATCTTCGGTTCGATCGGAAACTTCTTTTCGTTCGCGCTGCAATTTGTCCCGGACGGCTTCCTGCAGATGATCTTCATCGACACGAACGGATTCGACAAGCAGCACTACAAGTTTGACTATGTACGCCGGGAATTCCTGGGCGAAGTGCGCTGCCTGGTATTCGATGTGACGCCACAGGAAAAGAGCGGCAAAGGCCGGTTCCTCGGACGCATCTGGGTGGAGGATCAGGACTACAACATTGTGCGCTTCAATGGCGCGTACAGCGGCAACGGGCACTCTAGCTGGTGGTTCCACTTCGACAGCTGGCGCGCCAATGTGCAGCCAGGCGTATGGATGCCTTCCTTCGTGTACAGCGAAGAAAAGGATGTGCATTACAATCTGTCGAAAAAGCTGGATTTCAAGGCACAGACGCGGCTGTGGGGTTACAACCTCGGCCATGCAAGCCAGGAACAGGAATTGAGCAAGATCCTGGTTGAGACACCCGTGCAAGACGATACCAAGACGGCCAACGACCTTTCCCCGATTCAAGCGCAACGCTCCTGGGACCGCCAAGCGGAAGATAACGTGATCGATCGCCTCGAGCGCATCGGCTTGATCGCTCCCAAGGGAGAAGTTGACAAGGTTCTCGAGACAGTGGTGAACAACCTCGAGGTTACCAACAATATTGACGTCGAGCCCGAAGTTCGTTGCCGCGTCATGACGACGACGACTCTGGAATCCTATACGGTTGGGCACACCATCGTGCTGAGCCGCGGCTTGATCGACGTGCTGCCCGATGAGGCCAGCCTGGCGACCATGATTGCGCACGAACTAGGCCACGTCGTTCTAGGCCACCGGCTCGATTCGAGCTACGCGTTCTTCGATCAGTTGCTGATCGACGACAAGGAAACCTTCCGGCACTTCGGGTTTCAGCGGACTCCGGATGAGGAGACCGCAGCCAGCGCCAAAGCAATTCAAATGCTGAACAACTCACCGTACAAAAGTCAGCTCGGCAATGCGGGGCTTTTCCTGACAGCCCTCACGACGCGCGAAAAAGAGATTCCGAACCTGATCAGCGGCCATCTCGGCAATCGCGTTCCGGTGATCGGGGACCTCAAGTCGGCGGCACCTGTCGATCAAAAGCAGAATCCGCAGATGATCGCGGCGCTTCCGATCGGCGGACGCGTGAAACTGGATCCCTGGAACGACAAGCTGGAGCTCATCAAGAGCAAGCCCGTGGGCACGGTCGCGGAACGGGAGAAGATGCCGTTTGAAGTCACCCCGTTCATGCCGTATTTGATGCGTTATGGCGCGGACGCCGGGAAACCCATTGCAGCGAGCGCGGCAACTCCGGCCAATGGACCTGCGCAAGGCAAGCCATAGTCAGCCAACTCAAACAATTCAATCGTGCGGCCCGGGGAAGAACTCTTCACCGGGTCGTTTTCTTTTTCTTCAGCTTCTTGCTGTTGTGGCTCTTTCAGTGAGATGAAGAGAGCTCTTTCATGAGTTGGTAGTTGAAGTTCACGCCGTCGTAGAAATCCTGCACACCGACTCGCTCGTCTTTTCCATGTTCGCGATTATCGTTCTTGTCAAAAAACATACAGGAAATGCCATAGGTGGGGATGCCGGCGATGCGGGCGTATTTGCCATCGGTGGCACCGGTAGACATGGTGGCAACGAGAGGAACGCCGGGCCAGGTGACGCTCAAAATTTTCTCCATGGCATGGGTCACTTCGGGAAGGAGCGGGGAAGGCGGCACTGGCACGACAGGCACCACTCTTCCGTCGGGAGTCAATTGCGGAATGACGCTAATTCTAACTTTCGGGTCGTTGGCTACGCGTTCGAGGGCCTTCTGCACCTCCCCGGGATCTTCACCAGGAAAAATACGGCAATTGACGTTGGCGCGGGCAGTTTGCGGGAGCGCGTTTGGCGCGTGGCCGCCGGAAAGCATGGTGGCGACACAGGTGGTGTGCAAGAGCGAATTGTAATAGGGAATTGCGGACAGGCGCTGGACGGCCGCGGGATCCGGCGGCTGCTTGGCTACAGCCTTCATGTCGGCAGCAACCTGTCCGCTTTCCATTGACGCGGTCTGTGCGAAATAACTTCGCGTGATTTCATTGATTTTTACAGGGAAGGAAAAAGATTGCAGCCGGGACAGAGCACCAGCCAAATGATAGATGGCGTTGTCGGGGCTGGGGACGGAGCTGTGACCGCCGGGATTCAACGATTCGAATTGAAAGTCGACGTAAACTTTTTCGCTGGCTTGAATTCCAGCAAGGAGCCGCTTGTCTTTGTCCTTTTCAAATTCGCCGCCGTCCAGGTTTATGCAGTATTCGGCATCCAGCCAGTCGCGATGTTCGCGAAGAAGCCAGTCGAGGCCGTTGAAAGAGCCGCCTTCTTCATCGGCAGTGAGGGCGAGAATCAGATCGCGGTCCGGCAGATAGCCTTCTTTTTTAAGGCGGATGAAGTTTGTGATTAGGATGGCGTCGCCCTCCTTCATATCTTCGGTGCCGCGGCCGTAGAAATAGCCGTCTTTCTCGATAAATTCAAAGGGATCTGTCGTCCAGTCCGAGCGAAGGGCTTCGACGACGTCGAGGTGTCCGATGAATAAAATGGACTTGCGTTTTCCGGTGCCGCGAAAGCGCGCGACGAGATTCTTCTTGCGTTCATTGGGGCCGGCGACGTGGAGATCACTCTCGGCGAAACCGCCATCGCGCAAACGCTTGGCCATCGCTTCGGCGGCGGTGGTGACATTACCGACGGAGTCGGTGGTATTGATCTCGATCAACTGTTTGAAAATGTCGCGAGCCAACTGCTTGGTTTGGTCTTGGGCTTGAGTTCGTCCCTGGGGCGCGCAACTCGTAAACAGGCAGAATGACAAGATCCAGCGTATCCCTTTATTCATTGACTCTCCTCGGAATGAAAGATCACGAAAAAGGCAGTGGCCCCGTGGACGAGGCAGGCCGCGCCGACAAGGCGTAACGAAGGCAGCGCGACAGATACGACGCGGCCCAGAATAGGGCGATGATGCCAAATCCATGGCTCAGCACAAGAAAAACGATAAAGGCGACGAGCACAGCAAACCCCGTTCTACCGGGGTTCATAAGTGGTGCTTCCAGGCGGCTGTTCACAAAGCGAGCCAATTCGCGCGGCCACTTGAAGACCCAGTAGAGGCTGTAGACCGGAATGAAGTGAAACCAAGCTGCCCGGGCCGGCTTGATGGCATACGTTCCGCCTGACGCTTGCCTCAGCACGACATGGAATTCATAAACGCAGACGAGCCAATAAACCAGGCTGACGAAATTCGTAAGAAACAGATACAGCGGCGGTATCGTCAGAGGTTCTTTGGCAAGTTCCGGGTGCAAGGTAACGGCAATGATTTCCGAAATCAGCGTGGCAAAGCCCAACAGGTAGCCGATCCAAATGCGCGGGAACGGGGGCAGCGCCCCGGGTTCCGCCTGGTGCTCTTGCGATTCTCCGCCGGACCAATCCATTTCGCCCTCGACTTCGTGTGCCTTGGCAGCGTAACGGCCATGGCCTTGTTGCGTCAAACCATTCAGAGGAATGATGGAGATGGACTATTGCGGCGAGTTGCTTTGAACTGGAAGCATTACATAAACTGGTTGGGATCTCATCGCGGAGGAAGAAATGACATCAGGTCTCAGGCGCGGCTCGCAAATTCTTGTAGGCGCGATGATATTCATCGCTGGCATTGCAGCAGGCACGCTGCATGCGCGCAGCGCGGCGGTTCAGAACCGGTTTGGGCAGCCAAAAACGGTGCTGCACGTGGTGGTGTACAAGTTCAAGGACAATGTTTCGAATTACGATCGGGAGCGCGCCATCAACGGGATCAAGGACATGGCTGGAAAGATTCCTGGTATCAAGAACGTATGGCTGAAAACCGGGCGCAATCAAATCAAGGAGTTCAGCGGCGTCTACGCCATCGAATTCGCGAGCGCGGAAGCCGCGGCTGACTATTCCGAGAGCCCGGTGCACGAAGCATGGTCGAAAATGTGGCAAGAGCAGCGGGAAAACAGCCTCTCCTTCCAAGTTTCCAACCCGTGAAAGGCTGTCGCAGCTGCAAACCGGTTCCTCAGCGGCTAAAGCCGTAAAGCAAAGCCTCGACTTATGTCGGACCTGAAGGTCCGGCTCCTAGTTGCAACACAGTCTCGTAAGAGTTCGCCGCCTAGTTTTCGCGTGTGATTCCGTATCGCTTGCGAATCAGGCGATCCGCTACGCGATCGGTAAGCAGCCATTTGGCTAGCTTCGCGAACGAGGCGAGGGAGGTTACGCCGTAACGAGCCTTGGGCCGCGGGGCTTCGATGGCTTTGAGCATGATGCGCGCGCAATCCTCAGGAGTGGTCCCGGACTTGGCGCGAGTGCTCGTGGCGTTTTCCAAATAGGACGCGTAGATTTTGGAGTAAGGCCCGGTCTTGAACCTCTCCTGGTAAGTTTGCGCCAACTCCATGGCGGTTGGCTGGATGTTGGTCACGATGTAGCCGGGCTGGATGAGGATCGTGTGGATGCCAAAAGGATAGAGTTCGTGGCGCAAAGCGTTGCTGAGAGCTTCGATGGCATGTTTCGAGGCACTGTAGGCACCCTGCGTGGGCGGCGTTACAAAGCCGGAGACGGAGCTCATCATCAAGATGCGGCCTTTGCGGCGTTCGCGCATGTGGGGAAGGACAGCCTGAGTCACGCGGATGACGCCAAAAAAGTTTGTTTCGAATTGCCGCCGCCAGTCTTCCAAGTGGAGGTCTTCGACGGCGCCAACGTAGACTAGCCCGGCATTGTTGATCAGCACATCGATCGCACCGGCCTTCTGAAAGACGGAATCCACGGCCTCTTGCACCGAGCCGTCGTCGCACACATCCATCTGCAGGGTTTCGAGCGGGAGATTCCTCTGCTTGGCTAGTGCGTCGAGCCGTGCGCGCTTCTCCGCCGAGCGCCCGGCGGCAAAGACGCGGTAGCCTCGTTCGGCTAGCAGCAACGCGGCAGCTTTCCCGAGTCCATCCGTTGCTCCTGTAATCAAAATCGTCTGAGTTCCGCTCTCCGCGCTCATGTGGCCCCCTTGGCGAAGGCAATCCTACCGCGAATTGGGAGGACTCGCGCTGAGCGCTTCCCCGGTCAGAACTTTTGGGCACAGGGGATGCAAGCGCCGCTCTTCGAATTGGGTAGGATTGCTAGACTAAAGAGACTACTTACGTTCTAATCGCAACGCTTGGGTGAGCGTGCATGCCAGCCGAAGAAAACCTTTCCATGCCTGCACCTGAAAAAAAATGGCGGCTCGGCTTCTGGAGCCTGATCGTCACGCAGTTCCAGGGCGCGTTCAACGACAACGGGCTGAAGTTCTTTGTCATTTTCCTGATCCTGGGAACCAATCCGACAGCTTCAGAAAAAGATTTGCTGGTTTTTGTCATCGGGAATCTCTTCGCACTTCCATTCCTTTTGTTCTCAATGGCTGGTGGATTCCTGGCCGATCGTTTCAGCAAACGTAGCGTCACGATCGCTACGAAGCTCTTTGAAGTCTGCGCGATGATTTTCGCCATGTATGCCTTCACTCGCGGCAACACTCGCATGGCCTACGCGGTGATTTTCCTGGCAAGCACGCAAGCCGCCTTCTTCGGCCCATCGAAATACGGTTTGCTCCCCGAACTCTTGCCGGACCGGTTGCTGTCCTGGGGCAACGGCATTCTTGAGCTCACCACGTTTCTGGCAATTATTGCTGGCGCGGTATTTGGCCCTTCACTAGCTCAGCATTTTCATGGGAGAGAGGCCATTGCTGGTTTGATCTTCGGAGCATGTTCGTTAGTTGGCTTGTTGGCGAGCTTTGGAATTTCACGCGTGCTACCTGCTGATCCTGTCAAGAAATTCAGCATCAATATTTTCGGCGATCTGAGAAAACAGGTACAACTGGTCTGGCCGGACCGGGTTTTGCACTTGGCCATTGCCGGCAATACGTATTTCTGGTTTCTCGGCGCACTCCTTCAATTCGTCATTGTTTTTTACGGGCGTGAAGTCCTGCACCTCGATGAGACGCGCGGTGGCTATTTACAAGCGGCGCTGGCCATTGGCATCGGAGTTGGGAGCTACGCCGCCGGTTTGCTCTCTTCTGGAAAGATCGAATACGGGCTCATCCCGCTCGGGGCCATCGGAATGTCGGTGTTGGCCTTCGCTATTTCAATTCATGGATTGAGTTTTCTTCAGGTTCTTCTGCTGCTAGGAGCTCTCGGTTTTGCGGGCGGGTTTTTCGTCGTACCTATCAACGCCCTGATCCAGCACCGCCCCGAGGAAGCTCACAAGGGCAGCGTAATCGCCTTTGCAAACTTTCTTTCTTTTGTCGGCGTGATTACGGCGTCAGCGATCTATTCCGGCGCGACTCACTATCTGCATACCGGACTGGGGTCTTTCTTCATTTGGACCGCGGTGATGTCCCTGATCGCCACCATTTACACCGTCTATCTCTTGCCGGATTCCTTGCTGCGTTTGATGCTTTGGATTGCCACGCACACCCTGTACCGGCTGGACGTGGCTGGCCGAGAGAATGTGCCAGCGCGCGGCGGGGCGCTGCTGACGCCCAATCACGTTTCCATGGCCGATGCGGTTCTGCTTATCGCGTCTATCGACCGTCCGATTCGCTTCATCATGTTCAGGGGCTCTTACGAGCACCCGCTTATAAAACCGTTTGCAAAAATCTTGGGCGTGATTCCCATTGCGTCGGACCAAGGACCGCGCGAAATGATCCATTCGTTGCGGCTGGCAACCGAAGCGCTGAAAAACGGCGAAGTCGTTTGCATTTTTCCAGAAGGCCAGATGACACGGATTGGCCAGATGCTGCCGTTCCGGCGAGGAATGGAGCGCATCATCAAAGGCGTCGACGTGCCTATCATTCCGGTGAATCTGGACGGCGTGTGGGGTTCGATCTTCAGTTTTGCCGGCGGTCGATTTCTTTGGAAGTTTCCCCGGCGAATTCCTTATCCTGTGCGCGTCACCTTTGGAAAAGCATTGCCATCCACCGCGACAGCTCAGGAGGTGCGCCGCGCCGTACAAGATCTCGGCACGGAAGCTTTCGCGCGTCGGAAAAAACGCATGCATACGTTGCCGCAGTCCTTTATTTACTCGGCGCGCCGGCATCCTTTCCGGTTTGCCATGGCCGATGGGCAGCGACCGAAGCTGAGCTGGTTTTCGGCATTGGCAGGGGCGCTAGTCCTGGCACGGCGTTTGCGAAGACATTGGCAAGGCCAGGAAATGGTAGGCGTGCTGCTTCCGCCATCGGTTCCAGGCGCGCTGGTGAATTACGCGGCGATGCTGATGGGCAAGGTGCCGGTAAACCTGAACTACACCGTTTCGAATGAAACGCTGGCTTCCTGCGCGCAACAGTGCAACTTGAAAACGATCGTGACGGCGCGAGTTTTCCTTGAAAAAGTTAAGATCCAACCGCCCGGCGAAGTCATTTTTGTTGAGGATGTGGCGAAAGATACTGGTTTCGGTGAACGCCTCATGGCAGCGTTAGCAGCCTGTTTTTTGCCGGCAAAAGTCGTCTCGAAATTTGCGGGCGCCGATCGGCGGGCGTCCCTGGATGACATTGCCACAATTATCTTTTCCAGCGGCTCGACCGGGGATCCTAAAGGCGTCATCCTCACCCACTACAACATTGCTTCGAACGTGGAGCAGCTCAACCAGGTTTTCATGCTGCACGCCGACGATCGCATCATGGGAATTCTTCCCTTCTTTCACTCGTTCGGCTTCACGGGCACGCTTTGCCTGCCCGCTGCCACCGGCATCGGCGTCGTCTTCCATCCCAATCCACTGGATTCACGCGTGATCGGGGCGCTGGTGAATAAGTACGCGGTAACCATGCTGCTGGCAACGCCAACCTTCCTGAATGCCTACACACGCCGTTGCACGCCCGAAGATTTCGGCAGCCTGCGATTCGTGATGGCCGGTGCGGAAAAATTGCCCGAGCGCATTTCACAAGCCTTCGAAGATCAATTCGGGATTCGTCCGAACGAGGGCTACGGCTGCACCGAATGTTCGCCGGCCGTCACCGTAAACACCATCGATTTTCGAGCCGCATCGTTCCGCCAAGTGGGAGCGAAGCGCGGCAGCATCGGGCATCCATTGCCCGGAATCTCGGTGAAGATCGTGGACCCGGATACGTTGCAGCCCGTCGGCGTGGATGAACCGGGGCTGTTGCTGGTGCGCGGCCCGAACATCATGCGCGGCTATCTGAATAAGCCGGAGAAAACTGCGGAAGTCCTCCGGGATGGCTGGTACAACACCGGCGATGTGGCAAGGATGGATGAAGAGGGATTCGTCCGCATCACCGACCGCCTGAGCCGCTTCAGCAAAATTGGCGGCGAGATGGTGCCGCACATCAAGGTCGAAGATTTGCTGCAGGAACTGGCCAGCGCGACGGAGCAGACGTTTGTGGTTACCGCCGTGCCGGACGAGAAGAAAGGCGAGCGACTGGTTGTGCTGCACACTCTGGATGAACCCAAGTTGGAGGAATGCTTGGAGAAATTGGGAAAGAGCGACCTGCCGGCGCTATGGCGGCCACGCAAGGACCAGTTCGTGCGCATCGAAAACCTGCCTTATCTCGGCACTGGCAAGCTCGACCTGCGCAAAGCGCGCGCATTGGCGATTGAAATGACGCAGCGGGCGCCCATCGAATAGTTGGCTAATGGCCTGCGATGAATGGTCATTCTATGACTGAAATTGAAGATCCAGGCGGCAGGCGGCGGTTACGGCGGCGGCTTCTAGTAACTGGGATTGTCCTCGCGCTTTGGTTCTGGACGCAGTCGCTGATCGGCGCGCGCGTCGCTCCCGCATCCGGAATCGGCGATGGGCTCCACAACCTCACGGCTGGGCTCAACTCCTATTTCGGACAGAACTTAAGATCAGCAAACGCGCTTCTTATCGTAAGCTCCGCGCTGATCGACGCGTTGGGCCTGTTCCTCCTGGGTCGTTGGCTTTTCGGCGGAAGTGTTCGCCCCTTCCTCGGATTGTTCGTGCTCATGGCCCTGCGCCAGGTGATGCAAGGACTCTGCGCGTTGCCTCCGCCGCCGAACATGATCTGGCACGATCCGGGGTTCCCGTCCCTTTTGGTGACTTACCACGTTGCTAACGATTTTTTCTTCTCGGGGCACACAGCCATCGCCGTTTTCGGAGCGATAGAGCTTTCCCGTTTGCGCCGGAATTGGCTGACTGCCCTTGCTGTACTGATTGTCGTCTTCGAGGTGGCAACGGTGCTGGTCCTGCGCGCCCACTACACCATGGATGTCTTCACGGGAATCGTTGCGGCGCTGTGGGTCGCCAAGTTCAGCCTGGGCGTCTCTTCCCGTATCGATCGGCTTATCGCCGGTAGTAGATAGAGCCTGGTACTCGCAATATCCGCCTAGCGTTTCGTCGATGCCTTTCCCGGTACGGTAGCAAGGGCCTTAACAGTACGCATTCGATGTGCTCTATAGCATTCATATTGTTCCCCTTCCGTGGCGGTGCTACGTTTTCTTCAATGGCTTTGGAGGTCATTCGATGCTAACTCTCCCCAGGAGTGGGCTGCAGCTTGCTCTTGTAGCAACTCTGCTGCTCTTTTCTACGCCTCACGTGCTAGCGCAAGACCAGCAATCTTCATCTGGGTCTCTCAAAATTGGCTTTCTGCTGGATTCATTGAAAATTGAGCGCTGGCAGACGGATCTCGACAAGTTTCAGAAGCGCGCCAAAGAGCTAGGCGCTGAAGTGCTCGTGGAAACGGCCGAAGGTGACGACGAGTTGCAGTTGCAGCAGGCCCAGAAACTGCTGGCCGCTGGAGTCAAGTCTCTGGTTCTTGTGCCCCACGACGCCGAAAAAGCGGTCCGCATCGTCAGTGCGGCGAAAGCCAAGAAGGTGCCGCTCCTCTGTTACGAGCGTCTGGTACGCAACCCGGATGTTTCTCTATTTATTGGCGTCGACGCGTCGGCAGTCGGCTACATGCAGGCGGCTTCCCTCACCCAACTTGCCCCGAAAGGGAACTATGTGATTATCGGCGGCTCCCCGACGGATATTAACGCAAAATTCTTGCACGAAGCCCAAATGCTGGTTCTCAAGCCTCTAGTGGCTCGGGGCGACGTCAAGATTGTATCCGATACGTGGAGCAAGGACTGGGACCCTTCAGAAGCTTACGCACACATGTCCGCAGCCATTGACTCCACGAAAGGGGATATCGCCGCAGTCGTAGCTTCCAATGACGGCACGGCGGGAGGCGCAATCCAGGCTCTGGACGACCACAAACTTGCCGGCAAGGTTCTGGTGTCGGGTCAGGACGCCGATCTGGCAGCTATTATTCGCATCCTTGACGGTACCCAGACAATGACCGTGTACAAACCACTCGGTTCACAAGCTAGCATAGCTGCCGAAGCCGCTGTGGCAGCGGCCAAGGGCGAAACGGTCAAAACCACGAATGGATTTGCGGTTGGAAACAAAACGATCCCGGCGATTTTTCTGGTGCCGATCGCAGTGACAAAATCAAACGTGAAGGAAACCGTCATCAAAGACGGATTTCAGAATCTGGAGACAATTCAGAAGAGCCTGCCCAAAGAGAAATGGCCGCAATAGATTCGAATCAGGCGGACAAGAAGAGCGCTACTTTAGGCCCCAAAACGTAGCATCGGGCTTCACCAATTCGAAGCCTGCATCCCAGGCTTCATGGCTGCGCCAGACAACCTCAGCATCCGCTTTGCGGCCAGTTTCGGGGTGAATCAGCCTGACACGCTTGCGCAGCGGCAGGTCCGCTCCCACCACGGCCATGCAGCCGGAGTGGCTTACGTCAACGGTAACGGCGTTGGCGCGCTCCTTTGCCCCACCCTGGTCCCACTCCACCAATAGCTTGACCCGGGAGATGATGCGCTTGTGGCCTCGCAATCTTTCCCATCGTTCCTGTGCGACAACGTCTGAAGGACTTGGTGCGAGCTTTATGGCCATCGGGACCCTCTCTGCGGAAGTTCTACGGGGCCTGGGGGTAGACACTTAAAAATAGTCCTGCGAAACGTCGAGGTCAATAGTACTTTTTTACATGCCTCCGGGTGGTCAATGATACGGGGGGACGCGCCTTCCTTCGATTTGCAAGATGGCTCGTTCGTTGCTGGCAATGTAACTGTTGCCGCTAGAAACGCGGTGGCTCGAATATTCTTCAGTTGAGTTAAGCCCAGCGAGTCCGCCATATCGTTGGCGGGCGTTTGCGCAACAGCGCTGCTCGCGCAACAGGCACCGAAAATCGCAAGACGTAAGGCATTCATTTTCACATTCGGCTCCAGAAGCGGGTTGGCTCGCGCTTTTGAATTGGCAAGAAGTGGCTTGCAACCAAGTTATAGGGAAGGAAAATACCGCAATAAGGGGAGAAGCCCAAACAAAAAAGGCCGATCCCGGTTATAACCGGGACCGGCCTCATTGATTTAATTTAATCCCGGCAGCGACCTACGTTCCCACACAGTTGCCCGTGCAGTATCATCGGCCCGGCGAGGCTTAACTTCCGTGTTCGGGATGGGAACGGGTGTGACCCTCGCGGTATAACCACCGGAAACTCGAAACTCGCGAACAGATTCCTGTGCTCATCCCGAGCAAAGGATCGCGAGTGCGACAACAGAATCCGCGGCCGCAAGTGCGGCCGACAGAAATAGGCTGGCATTACAAGTTCGACTTCAGGTCGAACAACACTGTGCAGAAAAAGCGTTGTGCATTTCTGCACTTCCTCAAAGACGGTTTGAGAAAGTTTTATGATTAAGCCGAACGGGCGATTAGTACTGGTCAGCTTCACGCATTGCTGCGCTTCTACCTCCAGCCTATCAAAGTCGTAGTCTTCGACTGCCCTTCTTAGGCATTAAGCCTTGGGAGAACTTATCTTAGGGCGAGCTTCTTGCTTAGATGCATTCAGCAATTATCTCTTCCAGACTTCGCTACCGAGCGATGCCCCTGGCGGGACAGCTCGTACACAAGAGGTCTGTTCATCCCGGTCCTCTCGTACTAGGGACAACTCCCTTCAATTCTCCTGCGCCCACACCAGATAGGGACCGAACTGTCTCGCGACGTTCTGAACCCAGCTCACGTACCGCTTTAATAG
>DATEHF010000047.1:0-10994 GCA_035279725.1 Candidatus Acidiferrum sp. | reverse complement strand
ATGACTGTCGCCGCCCTCATCGACCTTACCTCTCTCGCGACGCGGCCCGACCGCGGCATCCGTTCCGCGATTCATCGAATTCCCCTCGCCGTCGCTCAACTGGATTTGGCTGTCGGCGGAGCCTGGCTGGTCGCTTCGCGCCTTGGCTCGCGGCCAATGGGGATTCAGGAACCGATCGGGTTGCTGACTGCCGTGCACTTTCACTATGCGGGATTCGCCACCGCGATGATCGCTGCGGCGCTGCTGCAATTCACATCACAGCACGAGCAGCATCGCTGGCTGTCCTGGCTCGTGGGTATCGTGGTCACTATGCCCATTATCGTCGCCCTCGGGTTCGTGATCTCTCCACAACTGAAACTCGGAGCAGCCGCACTCTTCTCTGCAGCAGTCGCGGTCCTGGCAGTGGTTTTGCGCGCCTCCGCCAAAAGACTGGACTCGGGCACAGCTCGTGTCCTGTTTCACGTCGCGTCAGCGAGTGTCTTCGCTGGCATGGTGCTCTCGACCGCATACGCGGTTGCTGATTTTCGTGGCAGTGACGTCCTGCCAATTCCGCAGATGGCGCGCACCCATGGAATTCTGAACGCAGTAGGATTCTGTCTCCCCGGTCTCCTAGGTTGGCTAGTCGAGTTCGCTCCCGACTCACACTGAAGTCCTCGCGCCCTCGCCTTGTACTGAATCAAAGGAGCAAATCAAAGGCTGGGTACCCCACTTCTCCCCGTTTTTGGGAGAAGTGGGATTTAAAATCTGTATTGAGGTATTTAAAAACCTGTCATCCCGACCGAAGCGAGCGAAAGCGAGCGCAGTGGAGGGACCTCGCGCTTCTCTCACTCCGCGTCCCTTTAGCCAATACTTGACGGTTCGAGTCCGCTTTAACGGACGGCACAATTCTTTTCCCTGCGCCTTAACATTCGACGCGCCACATCCACGTTCCTCTAGCAGTGTCCGCTGACTGACCGTCCACAAATGCTCCCGCTGACGCTGCACGAGCTGATCGACGTGGCAGTCCCTTTCACATTGATGCTGCAGCTTCCCGCCGGATTGGGCCCATACGAAACACCGCCCGTTCCTGAAAACGAGATTGGAAACGCCAGCCCATAATTCTGCAGATTGAACTGGGTCGAAAACGTCACGCTGGGATTTCCGTTGAACGTCACACTGTCGACCGCGCAAGCTGCAGGTGTAACCGTCACCGTAGAGCTGTCGCTTCCGTTCCCGGAATTATCCAGCGTGTAAATGAAATCGCCCATGACGCTGATGCTGCCGCCCTTCGGGCAAGCGCCCTGGAACGTAATCGGAATGTTGCACGACTCGCCGCTGTTTATGACGGTGCATCCCGACGATTGCGCGGTCCGCGAGCGCTCCAGAATCTGCCCGAGAGACGGACGCGTTGCGGCCGCGCTCGTGCCGGATGGCGTAAGTCCGGCCACCATCGCGGAGTTTAGCGCGCTGAACAATTGCTGGGAAATGGCCTGCGCCTGTGCTTGCGAAAGACTGTGGCTCGAGCCGCCACAAGTGATGCAGAGAAGCGCGAATGCTGTGAGAGCTGCGATCGCGCTTGGGACCCGGAAATTGCCGTTGCGAAGCATCGATTGGCCTCCTGCGGTCGTTCTATAAGCTGCACCCTTGGTTGCGAGAGCGGCAACAGCACCGGTGCCCCACTTCTGGCCGCTTTTGCCAGAAGTGATTTTCTTAGAGTGCCTCACCATGTTCCTTCTCTGGGCAATCTCTTGCAATCAAAATTTGCACCGCGCGCGCGACATTAACTCACGCGGTACTTGACAACCGATGCGATGCGGTTCTGAATAGAGACTCGCGAAAAAAATCCAGCCGAAATGATTTCCACACGACAAAAAAATTTGTGCTAGTATCCACGACTGGTCCTGCGTTTGAGCTTCGCGAAATTTTTTGCCGCAACGGTTAAAACAGGCGCATTCCGCAGTAAAATTGACGGTTCCAGCTACCTGATCAACGGATGTTTTTAACAGGCGCTCTCACCCAGCCACGGGACGCCCATTGGTGAAATTTCATATATGTCAGCAACCGGCACAACGACCCTCTCCCCCAACCCTTGGGCGCGCATTCTTGATGCTCTGGAAAAAAAGATCAACCGGCATTCCTACGACACCTGGCTTAAACCCACTCGCTACAGTCACTCGAGTGGAGGCGTTCTTTTCGTTCGCGTGCCCACCGTGGAGTTTCGTCACGCCGGCGATAAGTATGCAGACCTCATTCAGGAAGCCATCGATGTTCTCGGGCTCGGATTCAATGATGTGAGGTTCGTAACCCCGGAAGATGATCCCGCGGCAACTCCCGTGCGGCATGATGGCGGCCTGACCTCAGGATCCGCGTCAACCGGGCCCTCGCAGGCCCGCTTCGACTGGGATGGCGCGGCGCAATTGAATCCGCGCTATACCTTCGACGCCTTCGTCATCGGAAGCGGCAACCAGTTTGCCCACGCCGCCTGCCAGGCCGTGGCCGAGCGTCCTTCCAAGGCTTACAACCCGCTCTTCCTCTACGGCGGCGTTGGCATGGGCAAGACGCACCTCATGCAGGCAATCGGCCACGAGATCAAGCGCCGCACACCGCACGCCGCCATCTGCTACGTCTCCAGCGAGAAATTCACCAATGACATGATCAACTCGCTGCGTTACGACAAGATGACCACCTTCCGCGACAAGTTCCGGAATGTCGACGTGCTGCTCATCGACGACATCCAGTTCCTCGCTCAGAAGGAGCGTACCCAGGAAGAGTTCTTCCACACCTTCAACGCTCTGCACGAGTCGATGAAGCAGATTGTCATCGCCAGCGATCGCTCCCCCAAAGAGCTCGCTGAGATCGAAGATCGCCTGCGCAGCCGCTTCGAATGGGGACTGATCGCCGATATCCAACCGCCCGATCTCGAGACCAAAGTTGCGATTCTTCAGAAGAAGGCCGAGCAAGAAAAGGTCTCGCTGCCCACCGACGTTGCCTTATACGTCGCGTCCAACATCCGCTCGAACGTTCGTGAACTGGAAGGAGCGCTCATCCGCTTGGTTGCTCACTCCTCACTGATCGGCGCTGAGATCACGCTCCCTTACGCACAGCAGGTGCTCAAAAATTTCATCGACTCACAGGCACGTAAGGTCACGATTGAATCAATCCAGAAAATGGTGGCAGAACAGTTCGGCCTGCGCATGGTCGAGATCAAAGCAAAAAACAATTCACGCGCAATCGTCTATCCGCGGCAGATTGCGATGTACTTGGCCAAACATCTGACGGAGGCCTCGCTGCCGGAAATCGGACGGCAGTTCGGCGGCAAGCATCACACCACCGTGCTCCATTCCGTCGAGAAGATCGAAGAGGTCCGCAAGAACGATAAAGATTTGAACAGGTTGATCAATAAACTCACTGAGCAATTAGGCGGATAGATCGCGGGCCCCGCGGGTTTTCCACTTTGCAATCCGGTCTTCCTCGCTGGTCCTTGTGAATACGGTGTGGAAGTTGTGAATTAGAGACAGTGAAACTGAATCCAGTGACGAGTTACAGTAGGGATTCCGAATTGAAATGGTCCAATTTCTCACATCAACGGTGCAGTGCGAAGTCGGTGGAAACGGGACAGTTGACAAAGTTTTCCACGTTTCCGCACCGCCTACTGTTACTGCTGGTTTTATAGCTTTTGCATTTGATATAAGGAAGTAATAGAAGTAGCTGGCCAGTTGCTACAGCAATGTGGCTTTTTTGAAAGGGCGCGACTTTAGGCGCGCCGTATAGCATTCGAAATGGAGCCGGCTTTAGCCGCTGAGGTTCGCTGCTGCCGGCGAAGAGCAGGGGAGACGCATTATGCCGGTGGAGGCCGCCGTTGCCGCGGGTACCATGGAGATCACGGTCAGCAAGTTCGAGTTGCTGCGAGAATTGACCGCCACGCAGGGTGTTGTCGAGCGCAAGACCACGATTCCAATCCTGTCTAACTATTTATTCGAGGCTGCTGGAGACCGCCTGTCGCTGACGGCAACCGATTTGGACTTGAGCCTTCGTACATCCTGCAACGCCAAGGTCAAGAAGGAAGGCTCCTGCACGATCCCCGCCCGCAAGTTGCATGACTATGTGAAACTGCTGCCCGATGCAGATATCACCATCAAACTGCTCGACAACCACTGGGTCAGCATCCGCTGTGGCCGCTCCAACACCAAGATGGTCGGGATGGCGAAATCAAATTTCCCCAGCCTCCCGGTCTTCCCGACGTCTGGAGCTATTACGATTCCGGCACAGGTCCTGCGTGGCCTGATTGCCCGCACCGGCTTTGCAATTTCCAACGAAGAGTCACGCTACACGCTGAACGGCGCGCTCATGCTGCTCAAGCCCGAATCGATCACGATGGTCGCGACCGATGGGCACCGCCTGGCGCATTGCGAACGCGCCGGCGAAAAGTTCGATGGTGTCTCTGGCGAGATGAAGACCCTCGTCCCCAAGAAGGCAATGGATGAGTTGAAATCGCTGCTCGACTCGACCGACGCCGAGACGATCGAGTTCGCGAAAGATGAGTCGACTCTATACTTCCGCATCGGATCCCGTCTGCTCACCTCGCGGCAATTGACCGGGCAATTCCCCAACTTCGAGGCGGTCCTGCCCAAGGACAACAGCAAAGTGATCGCCTTGAATGCCGACGAATTGAATGCAGCCATTCTCCGCGTCGCCCAGTTTGCTGACGAACGCTCGCGCGCCGTTCGCATGCGCCTGGAAAAGGGTGAGGTAAAGCTTTCCGCCTCTTCGACCGAAGCCGGCGAGTCCGAAGATTCTCTGGAAGCTCCCTACAACGGAGATCCCTTGACGATCGGCTTTAACGCCGCGTACCTGGTCGATTTCTTAAAGGCCGCCGGCACCAGCGAGGTGCGCTTGGAGTTGAAGGATCCCCAGTCAGCAGGTCAACTGCGCCCAGCCGAGGGCGACGATTACAAGTATCGCTATATCGTCATGCCGATGCGCATCTGAACAGGCCACGTCCTGAGCAAGCCATGTGGGGACAGCCGCCTCGGCTGTCCCGCCGAAGCGAAGCGAGGCGGAATCTCCCGGCATGGTAATCCCGACCAAAATCGAGGTATCCGCCGGAACCCGTGTGGGCCACTTCTGGCCTCCGTTACCAGAGTGGGAGCTTCGATTAATTCGCCACACCACTGGACGGATCGCTTAACGTGATCAACTGCCCCGGCCGATATTCCGCCGCCGACAGCGGGGCCTCAGGGTTCTGCGTCACGATGGTCAATACCTCTCCGCTACGCACCCCTTGAATGGTCAGTCTCTGACTTTCAACAGCCAATACTCGATAATCCTCGTCAAAGATTTTCCGATTCTTCGGCTTCATACCGGATTGGGATGCTAAATCTCCGCCGAAGGACTCCCATTAAATTTTCAAAAATTTGTCGATCCCAACTTGACAACTCAACTCTGTTAAGCGCTACCCGGGTGAGGCGCGCGTCGCTACATAGTCCGGCGGCGCGGGGCCCACGGCCAAAGCTTTGTCATCCCGGAACGGACGGAAGCCCGTGTCGCACCCCGCCCAAAACCCCATTGTCATTCCGACGAAGCGCGCAGCGCCAAGGAGGAATCTGCTGTGGGCGCGACCGGATGGTAGCGACGGGCATTTTGCCAGTCTCCCCAAAAGCGACACACATAGAGCCAAGTCCCGGAGGGACGTCTGAAAATAAGCCCGCCAGTTCACTGGCCGGAGAGCCGGCAAAACAAATCCGCATCCCGCAGGGATGCCTGACGCGGCATCAAGGAGTTCGTTTCGCATCTCGGGCATGGCAAGATCGAGCGCTGGCAGAAGTCGCCGAAATCGAGTGCATTCGGTCAGGAACGCCGCCGACAAACCGTGCGCAGACCAGTGTTACCCTTACCGATCGACTCCGTATAATCACTGCGCGTGGCACCCGCGAAGCGGATCAGGGAAAACCTGGCAATGAGCCCTGCGGGCGAAGACCGGCCAGCTCGGAAATCTACAACTTGGTCTCTAACCGGGTTGGCTTTCCATCGTCCAACCGGATAGGTGAAGGGACAGGCAGTCTAACCAACGTCTTCACTTCTGCGAATGCCGAGCAGGATTCACAGAAACTCAAACGGAGTAAGGTGAGCACATGCTGCAAGAGATGCGGTTTGCGATTCGGATGCTGCTGAAACAGCCGGGCTTTAGCCTGATTGCGGCGCTGACGCTGGCGCTGGGGATTGGGGCGACGTCCGCGGTTTTTAGTCTGATTCAGGGCGTGCTGCTCACACCGCCGCCCTACCAGCAGCCGGACCAACTGGTGCTGATTCCAACAGCGCGCACAGATGGCCAGAAGATGGACAGCCCCCGGGGCTGGGCGGCGCAACAGTGGCTGGAGTGGAACAAAGAAACAAAATCGTTCCAGGGAATCGCCGCTTACGGCTGGACATTTAATTTCTTGATTCGCAATGACGCCAGCGAGTCTATGCAGGGGATGGAGATCAGCAAAAATTATTTTCAGGTCATGGGACTGAAGCCGGCAGCAGGGCGCGGTTTCGTGGATTCAGATTTCGGGCAAGGGCCGGTGAAGTCGATTCTGCTGGGATACGAGTTCTGGCAACGGGCATTTGGCGGCGATAAGCAAATTATCGGGAAGACGGTGCGTATCAGCCGTTGGGAGGCGCCGCCGACAGTGATCGGGGTGATGGAACCTGGAGTGCGATTCCTGCCCTCGCCGGGCGCGGCAAAGGAACCGAATTACGACGTCAACGCGACGGTGGATTTCTGGGTGCCAGTGGATCCGAATCCCAAGTATCTGAAGGATCCGTATTGGAGCGTGGTCGCGCGACTGCGGGAGGGGGCGACTCCGCAGCAAGGGCAAACGGAACTCGCCGTACTGGCGGCGAGGGAGGCGCAGACCCAGAAGGAGTTTGAAGGGTTCACGCCGCGATTGGAGCCGCTAACCGACGAAATGAACCGGGATGGGAGGCGGATACTGCTGCCGCTGCTGGGCGCGGCGGTGCTGGTGTTGTTGATCGCCTGCGGGAATGCGGCGGCACTACTGCTGGTGCGAGGACTGCAAAGGCAGCAAGAATATGCAGTGCGCAGCGCGATGGGCATGGGCCGCGTGGCCCTGCTGAGGCAAGTTTTGATGGAGAGCCTGTTACTGGCGGTGCTTGGCGGGGCATTTGGAGTCGGGATCGCCTTTGGCGCCATAAGACTGTTCAAGGTGATTGCGGGCCATGCCGTTCCGCGGCTGGATGGAGTAACGGCAGGCTGGGCGGTTTTGGGTTGGGGACTTGGGGCAGCCGTGCTTGCGGCGTTTTTCGCAGGCGTTATCCCAGCGCTGCGGGCGTTTCGATTGGATCCGATGGAGGTGCTGAAAAACGCCGGGCCGAAAGGGACGGCGGGAATCGGGGAGAGGCGGCTGCTGCAGGGAGTCACAATGCTCCAGACGGCGCTGACGCTGGCACTGCTGGTGGGCGCGGGATTGCTGATCCGCACGATGGTGAAGATCGCGAAGGTGCCGTCAGGGTACAACACAAGTCGAATATTGACGATGAGCGTGACGGAGGTCCAGAGCTGGTCGACGTGGAGCAGCTTTCACCGGCAGGCGCTCGAGCGCGTTGCCGCGCTTCCGGGCGTGCAGTACGCGGCCTTTGCCTGGGGAGTGCCGCTGACGGGAAATAATTGGCCGGCAACGCTGGAAATTGAAGGCCAGCCCCCGGCAGTAAAAGAGAGCGACAAGACCGCGCTGCCGCTGCGCGCGGCTACGCCTGATTATTTCAAGTTGATGGGAATGTCACTGATGGAAGGGCGGGCATTTCGATCGACCGATGATGATAAGGCGCCAAACGTGGCCATCGTAAATAAAGCTTTCGCGGACCGCTACTTTCCGCATGGCAACGCCATTGGACGAAAATTCTGGATGAGCGGGCGAGATAAACCGGGCACGGAAATTGTCGGCGAGATCGCCAACGGACGGACCGACGATTTGACTCAAGGGGCGTCGCCGGAGATTTATCTCCCGTTGTGGCAGGCGACCGCGTTTTCAAAACACCTTGTAGTACGGACGACGGCGGACCCGCGCGCGGTAGTGGTTGCAGTGGAACGTGAACTACGCTCCGTAGATCCAACGGCGGCGATCGAAAACGTGAAGACGCTGGAGCAGATTCGCGACGAATCACTGGCATCGCGGACGTTCACAATGCATCTTCCAACCGGGTTTTCGGTGGTGGGAAGCATCCTAACCCTGGTGGGAATTTATGGACTCCTTTCGTTGTCCGTGGCCTCTCGACGCCGGGAGTTAGCCATTCGCAGCGCGGTGGGCGCGCAACAAAAGGACATTCACAAGTTGATCTTCGGGGAAGGATTCCGGTTGATCGCAGGCGGCGTGCTCGTCGGCGTGGCCTTGGCAGTTGTTTTGTCGCGCGTGCTGAGGTCTTTCCTCTTCGAGGTGAAGCCCAGCGATCCTGCGACGTTGTTTGTGGTCGGAGCGTTGTTCGTGGGAGTGGGGCTGCTGGCGTGCTGGATGCCGGTGCGACGGGCCGGGAAGGTCGATCCGCTGGATGCGTTGCGATACGAATGAATCGTCGAAGCCTTGCCGGGCGAAACGGAAGCGGGCACTGCGGGGACGCAACCATGCCGAGGGATAGCCCGCTGGGCTCATCGAGACGGTGAAAACGGAAACGTGAGGACTCATTCTTGCGCCGCGCGAACCCCCTTCGGATCGAAAGACCCCATACATTGAAAATCTCCGCCCGAAGGGCGGAAATACTCACTAATGGAGAACGTCGCTCCTCTATTTCAGGCTGAGCCAGAACACCACAACTGTTCTCTTTCTGCTCCGGTTTCAGTTGCCTGAGGTGCAATTCCCGCTAGCAATGCACACGACACCCACGTAATCTTGTCCCCACCTCCATTCACTCCTACTCTGTTCCGTACCCCGATGAATATCTTCACTGCGGTCATCCTCTCCTTCTTGCCGAAACGCTATCGCGACGCTTTTACTGCTTTCGAAATACCTTCTGCTGGATCCATCCTCGGCGGCTTCCTGGAATCTGCCGTCGCCTTCGGCTTCCTCATTCAGAGCTACAACACGTACATGAACGAACGCCTTGCGGCGACTCCTCTTCTCCTCATGGAGAAAGCCGCTGAAAAAGGCGGAGAATCGGCGGTCGCGAGTATGGGCGGTTTCGCGCTGATCGACTTTTGCTTTCGCATCACAACCATTCTCTTCGCGTTCTTCCTCCTCGAAGGACTCGTGCGCGTAATCGCCGCCATCGCCAGCCGTGAAACCGTCCCGTCGCTTCCGCTCAAGCTGCTCGAGTACGCCCACTCCCAACTCAGCGCCGAACAGAAAGAACGGAGCATGGGAGCCCGCCTCCGTGACGATGTTGTCATCGATCCCAGCGGCCAGTCCCTCCGCATCTTCAGCTGCCGTCCCAAGCAATGGACCCAGCTCACCACAATTTCCCACGAAGGCCAGTTCTACGAATTGGTAACAGAACAAAAAGGCCCGGCCCCTCGCCGCTTCGTCTATGTCCTACGCAAGAAGCCCCCCACTGCCGTCATCCGCGGCATTTACGCCTACAGCCCAGACGAAGCCCTCACACACGAGCAGTAGCAACCCTGAACCATTCAACCCGACGGGGTGCCCCACTTCTGGCCGTTGTTGCCAGAAGTGGGGATTCTTGGCGTTAGACTCCTTCAGTCCAGTTCCCTTGGGCAGGGTCGGAGGTACGGACCCGCGTGCCGCTCTTTCCCGAATTCTCTGCTGCTCATAGAATGTCAATCGCATGCACCCGTCCCGTATCTTCGAACTGCTGGAGCCGTTCCTGGATTCCGCCAGCAAGCGACGATTGACGGCCGACGACCTGCAACGTATATCGACATACATCGATATACTCCAACACTGGAATGCCCGCATCAACCTGACTGCGATCCGCGACGAGGAAGACATCGTCACCCGCCACTTCGGCGAAAGCCTCTTCGCCGCCCGTATTTTGTTTCCCCTGTGTCCCTCTGTGCCCCCCGTGGTGAAAGGTGTTGAGGTTGCCGACGTAGGCTCCGGCGCCGGATTCCCCGGCATCCCCATCAAACTCTGGGCGCCTGAGGTCTCGTTAACCCTGATCGAATCCAACCAGAAAAAAGCCACCTTCCTCAAAGAAGTCACCCGCGCCCTTACATTGACCGATGTCAATATACAAACCACACGTGCGGAATCACTCGCTGGTGCCTCGTTCGCCGTCGTCACCCTCCGCGCCGTAGAGCACTTCGACTCGATCCTGCCGGTAGCGGCCAACCTGGTTGCCCCAGGTGGCCGTCTGGCACTCCTGATAGGCCAGACCCAGCTGCCGCGGGCACAATCGGCCCTTCCAGCCCTAAACTGGTCCACTCCCATCGCGATCCCCTCATCCCAGACCAGAGTCTTTGCTATCGCATGTAACCTGCTAAGCGCTTGTCGAGAGCTTCAGCACGCACCAAGAAAGTAATAAGTGGAACGAAATACGAGATATGGCCCTAGTACTAAGCAATGCCTGACCAAAATATTTCAAAAGTAGTATTGAAAGTGGGAAAAATCGCTAATATGTTTAAATTTGCAACAGTCCCGCAATGAGTTTTCCACAGTGTTCCTGCAGGAACACTTCTCAAGTTTTACGCTTGAACAATGCGAACGTTCAACGAGCACGAGAAACGTTCCTGCAGGAACATTTCCACTAGTTCCGAGTACTCGACCCGTCCCCTCGCCTACCTCAAAGTGTTCCTACAGGAACACTCAGATCAAAATCTCTTGCGGCGAGAGGCCACGTCGAGTGCTTTGTGATGCGGAATCGTCTTGTGCTCTCTTTGGTCTCCTGACCCGCTGACTGTTCCTGCAGGAACACTTTCCTGCTTTCGAATCGGATGAAATGTTCCTACAGGAACATTTGGACTGGTTTTGCACATCAATTCACCTGTTTGCACAACACTTATCAATTGAATTGATCTTTGAAGAGAAGTATGCTGCGGGTGGCTCTGCTTCTCCAAACAATTC
>DATEHF010000046.1:0-32827 GCA_035279725.1 Candidatus Acidiferrum sp. | reverse complement strand
ACGAGGGTTTGGAAAACGCTCTGTTTCAGCATCATCTCGCAAATGAGTTTACTCATGTCTTTTACGATTTGTTTTTCTTCCGTTGTCATGTGATTTGCTTTTCCGCTGTTCCTAGTACCCGAGTAGTCCGTTAGTACCGGTCCCTGTGCAAAAACCCTAGACGTGTTGAAATCATATCCTGTCCGCGAAACATCCAAAAGTTCCAAATAAAACTCAACAAAGGGAAAGCAAAAGAGAAAATTTATGCGCTCTGTTTTCAGAAATTTGCACAAGTACTAGGATTTCGAACAGTTTCTTCACTTGACGGTTACAGCGCGGAGCTTTACACCGATAATTACCCATCCGTAGAATCCAGGCGGGCGGGCCGGAAAGACGAACAGAGAGTGGAGAGCAGGAATTCCTGCCGTATTGGAACTCTCCCGATTCCTGTTCCACGTTGCACCCGTCACTGTCGCCTTCCCTCCTATTCCCCGCCTTTTCGTTCATCGTCCCCCAGTGACGACTGCGTAACCTCTCACTTGTGTATCTGAACGGTGAGGGGTGAGCATGCTGCTTGCAGGAAGGTGTCGAATCCGAATCTCAGGAGAAACCGGAGTGATTAAACGGTCACATGGAAGGCCAAGTCATAAATGCGTCGCTTCCCGAACCATTGCTGACGGTTGCGGAAGTGGCGACGCTCATGAAAGTCAGCGCAACGTTTGTCCGCAGGACTTTCGAGGACGAACCAGGGGTAGTAAGGCTCGGACACTCGGCCAACGGAAAGCGGCGTTACCTCACGCTGCGAATTCCGCGCCTGGTTTTCGAGCGCGTCATCACCAGAATGTCCAGGCTGTAGCGGGTTCCGGGGGTGTCCTGTGCCGTTAACCCTCTACACGCGGCATGTGGACGATTGCCCCGCAAAGGCGAAGGGCCGGTTTTATTCGCGTTGCGGTTGCAACTTCGCGGTCCAGGGGCGGAGCGATGCGGGAAAATATCTCCGTCAATCCCTCGACACGGCGGACCCGAAGGAAGCGCGGGAGAAGGCCGACCGGCTGGAACACGACCTCTCCCCGGCAGTCGAGATGGTCAAAGTATCGTCCGATGAAGGGAAAACGATTGAGGACGGGAAGAAAGAATTTCTGGCCGATCTCAAAACGCGGAACCTCAACGGGCGGACCATCTACAAATACGAATTCCTTTTCGGGCTCTTGGACAAATTCGCGGCGGCGCGAGGCTTCCGAGTGCTCAAGCAATTCGACAAGGATTCGATCCTCACGTTTCGCGCCGAGTGGACCGATGGCCCGAATTCCCGGCAGAAAAAATTCGAGCGCGTGCGCCAGTTTTTCAAATTCGCGCACGAGTCCGCTTGGATCGACCGGAACCCCACGACCGGAATCAAGCCCGTCAAATTCCGGCCCGAACCGAAAGACGCATTCACCGACGCGCAGATGCAGAAGATTCTGGGGAGCGCGGCGAAAAAAATCACAGAGGCCCGCAAAGACGCCGTTGACAACTGGCGAAGATGCCGTGCGCTGATCTTTTTCATGCGCTATAGTGGCCTGAGAATCGGGGACGCGACCAGCGCGGAAGTGGCCTCGCTGCAGGACGGGAAACTGGGCCGTCATACGCAAAAGACGGGATCGCACGTCTACCTGGAAATTCCGCCGGCGGTCATTCGGGCGCTCGATGAAATTCCGAAGGCCAGCGAGCGGTTTTGGTTTTGGAGCGGCAACGGATTAGTAGAGACGGCAAGCAAGGACTGGCAAGCGCGTCTCGCGGAGATTTTCGAGGAAGCGGGAATCCTGGACGGCCACTCGCACCGTTTCCGTCACACGTTCGCCAAGGACCATTTGAGCAAAGGGACTTCGATGGAGGACCTTTCGAAGCTCCTGGGCCACGCGAGCATCAAGGTGACGGAGAAGTATTACGCGAAGTGGTGCAAGGACCGGCAGGAGAAGGCCAGCGCGGCGATGCGGCGGACGTGGATTAACGATCCGGTTTTGGCGTGGGAGGACGCGGCGAATTTGGCCGACGCCAAGCTGGAGAGGGCGGACGAAGCAGCGCCGGTGAGTGAAGAAGTGGAAGTGGCAGTGCCGCCCGCAAGTACGCGGCAAGTACGTGAAAAACGGCGGGCGGTGAATTAGTTTGATTTGTAAGGCGTTATTTTGGCGGAGAGGGTGGGATTCGAACCCACGGTAGGGGTTAACCTACACACGCTTTCCAAGCGTGCGCCTTAAACCGCTCGGCCACCTCTCCGGCGTTGCGAACAACCTTACCAATTTAGCAGAAACCCTCGCTTCGCGCACATGGCGGCGGAGCGAAGCATCCACGCGGGTGGCATTGCAAGATATTGGCGAGCTAGTGGCGCTGTGGCGCGCTGCAAGTGAGTTGGATAAGCTAGGGCGAAGCACAACCAGGCACTCCATGTCAGACATGCCCGAGCGCATAGGCCCTTACCGCATTCTGTCCGTAGTCGGCGAAGGCGGCATGGGAGTGGTGTACAAGGCGGAGGATCAGCGGCTCGAGCGCGTTGTGGCGCTCAAGGTTATTCGCGAGTTCGATGGGGACGCGACTCGCCGGCGCCGGTTCTGGCAGGAGGCGCGGCTGGCGGCGCAGGTGGCGCATCCAAATGCCTGCCGCATCTACGACATCGCCGAAGAACAGGACCGCCTGGTCCTGGTGATGGAGTTCATTGAAGGAGAGTCGCTGACGCGGCGTCTCGAGCGCGGCTCTCTACCCGCTCAAGAGGCAGGACAAATCGCACTGGCGCTTCTCTCCGCCCTTGAAGCGTTCCACAAAATAGGAATTGTTCACCGCGACTTGAAGCCCGGCAACATCGTGCTTTCGAACGGCGGCACAAAGCTTCTGGACTTCGGCATCGCCAAACACGTTCCTTTGCACTCGAACGAGGAAACGCTTGCGAGTCTCGGCGACGCGACAGCTCCGGGAATTTTTCTCGGAACTCCTAGATATGCGTCGCCCGAACAGTTCCGTGGGCGTCCCGTGGATGCGCGCTCGGATCTTTATTCCATGGGCGTGATTCTGTACGAGATGCTCACCGGCCAGCCGCCGTTCCCGGGCGAAACGTTTGGTGAAGTCGCGCATTCGGTCTTACAGGGATCTCCGCCGGCACTCAGCGGATCGCCCGCGATCGCGGCGATGGGCCGAATCGTGCATCGCGCGCTGTCACGCGAACCGCAGGACAGGTACCCGAGCGCGGAAGCAATGGCCGCGGATTTGCGGGCCACGTTGCAGATGGACGGAATCGAGACCAAGGCCCAAGCACGGGCGCTGCGGCGAATTATCGTCCTGCCGTTTCGAATGCTGCGGCCCAGCGAGGAAATTCAGTTTTTGGCTTACAGCCTGCCCGAGGCCATCACAGTATCGCTGGCGGGCCTGGAAAACCTAGTGGTGCGCTCCTCGATTGCAGCTTCGCGCTATTCAGTGGATACCCCCGATCTTCAGAAAATCGCCAAGGAAGCGGAAGTCGATGTTGTATTGACGGGCGCGCTTCTCAGCGTGGGAGAGCGGCTCCGGCTGACTACCCAGCTCATCGAAGTGCCGAGCGGAACGCTACTATGGTCGCACTCTTCGCAAGCGACCAATCGCGAGCTGCTCGAACTTCATGACGACCTGGTCGGCCGAGTGGTGGAGTCCCTCCTGCCTTCGCTGACGGCGCAAGAGCACCAGGCATTGCAGCAAGACCGCCCGGCTAGCGCGACTGTCTACCAGCTTTATTTGCAAGCCAACGAAGTGGGCAGGCAATGGGAAAATCTTCCAAGTGCCATCGAGATGTATGAGCGCTGCGTCAGCCTGGATCCAGCGTATGCGGCTGCCTGGGCGAGGCTTGGCCGTGCCCGCTGGCTCTGCGACAAGTACAGAATGGGGTCGCTGGAAGGGCTAGGCGCAGCCGAGGTAGCGTTCCAGACGGCGCTGCGGCTGAATCCTAATTTAACTCTCGCTCACAATTTATATACACATGTCCAGATAGACCAGGGCCGCACACTGGATGCGCTACGGCGTCTTCTGGGCAGGGCGCAACAGCGAAGAAGCGATGCGGAAATCTTCGCGGGGCTGGGACATGTGTGCCGCTATTGTGGGCTACTGCGAGCGGCTCTGGTGGCTCACCAGGAAGCCCGGCGGCTTGATCCCCTGATTTCGACGAGCGTGATGCATACGTACTTCATGCTGGGAGATTATGCGCGAGCACTCGAAAATTCCGGAGGCGACTACGGATATGGAACGGCAGTGGTTCTGGGCATGACCGGTCGCGTAGAGGAGGCCGTGTCTATGCTGCTGCAACGGGAACAGGACCGGCCCTGGCGCCTCGGAAAACTGTACCTGACTTCCTTGCGCACGCTGCTGGAAGGCAAGCGAGAGGAAAGCTTGGCAGTGAGCGAAGAGCTGATGCAAGCGACGTTCCGCGACCCCGAAGGAATGTATTATTTGGGACGGCAACTCGCATACTTGCGCCAGGAAGGACAAGCGCTGGAGCTGCTGTCCCGTGCGGTCGATAACGGATTCTTTTGCCATCAGGCAATGTTGCGCGACCCCTGGCTGGATTCGCTTCGCACTCGGACGGAGTTTACGTCGCTCTTGAACAAGGCCCACCAACTGCATCACGAAGCATTAACTACCTTTCTTGCCGGAGGCGGCGCTACGCTTCTGGGAATTCATTCCGAGG
Organism: Candidatus Acidiferrum sp.; assembly: GCA_035279725.1. GTDB lineage: Bacteria > Acidobacteriota > Terriglobia > Acidiferrales > UBA7541 > Acidiferrum. The sequence continues at coordinate 28,164 of DATEHF010000046.1, read as the reverse complement.
GCTACTAACCAATCTGAATTATTCGTAGCGGAGGGCTTCGACAGGATCGAGCCGTGCCGCTTTGATCGCGGGGTACATGCCAAAGACAAGGCCGACGCCCATGGAGACGCCCACGGCCATTACGATGGCCCAGAGCGGGATGGACGACGGCAGAGTGGGCACCGCAAGGTTGATGAGCAGGCTGATGCCGCCGCCGAGCAAAACGCCTATGACGCCTCCTGCACCGGTGAGCACCATGGCTTCGGTGAGGAATTGCCAGATGACATCGCGCCGTCGCGCGCCAATAGCCTTGCGAACGCCGATCTCGCGCGTACGCTGCGTGACGGACATCAGCATGATGTTCATCACGCCCACGCCACCCACGAGAAGTCCAATGGAACTGATGGCGAAAATCAAGCCAGCAACGGACGCGGTAATCTGACGAAACTGATCGGCAATCTGCTGGGCGCTCGAAATTCCAAAGTTATCAGGTTTGCTGTAGGGCACATTTCTGCGGCGCCGCAACACGCCGCGGATCTGGTCTTCCGCTTCTGGCATGTGGCCCTGGTAAGCGACCGCGCCGATCATGACTTCGTCATCCTGCGGTATGTGCTTGTGATAGGTGCGGTAGGGAACCATCACCGCTTTGTCCGCGGATTGATCCTTTACGAGCTGGCCCTTGCGCGGTTCAAGCACGCCAATAACCTCGTAAGATACACCGCTAATCTGTATGGGTTTTCCGAGCGGGTCCATATCCGGGTACAACGTTTTCGCGATATCCGGGCCGATGACCGCCACGTCGGCTCGATGCATGTTTTCCGCGTCGCTGAAGAATCGCCCGATTTTCGGCCTGGAATTGAAAACTTCTTCGTTGGAGGAAAGCGTCCCGTTGTAATCAATTCCCGAGACTTCCTTGCTGAGATATCGCGCCGTGACCGGCCCCGTGCCAGGACCCTCGTCTGTCCACCGTGGATATAGACTAACGGTGACGGCTTTCACCGCCGGACACAATTGTCCAATGGCTTCGGCATCTTCTAGAGTGAGCGGCTTCCGCGCGCGTTCATCCGGAGTGAGCCTGCCGGTATGGATGCCAGGATCGAAGCGGAAAATGAACAAGGTTTCGGAACCATAGTCCGACAAATAAGCGTTCACGTCTCCATAGACACCAACAAGGATAGAAACCACGGAAAGAACCGCGGTAATGCCGATGACCACTCCCAGAACGGTGAGAAACGAGCGCATCTTGTTCTCACGCAGCGTCGTGAGCGCCATTTGAGCATTCTCGCCAATGTTCATGCGTACGGGAATCTTCATGGCTTCACACTTCCTGCCGCAAGGCTTCGATGGGTTGCAGGCTCGCGGCACGGCGCGCCGGATAAACGCCAAAGAACACGCCGACGGCCGCGGAGATCAATTCCGCGAGCAAAACGGCGGGAAGGGGAACATTCATGGGAATCGACATGGCAGCGGCGATGGCTGCAATTCCATAAGCGGCGATGACACCAATAGCGCCGCCCACAGCGGCCATGACCGTGGCTTCAATCAGGAATTGCAGGAGAATGTCGTTGTGCCGGGCGCCGAGAGCTTTGCGAATACCGATTTCTCGGGTCCGCTCGGTCACGGTAGCAAGCATCACGTTCATGATGACCACGCCGCCGATGACAAGAAATACGGAAACGACGCCGACCATAGCCGTCGCGATTGCGCCGGTCAGGTTCTTCCACAATTCCATCAGCGTAGCCTGGTCGAAAATACCAAAGTTATCTTTTTCATTGGGAGAGAGGTGGCGCCGCGCGCGCATCATAGCTCGCGCTTCGTCCTGGGTCTGCTCCATCCAATCCGCCCCCCGCGCCTGAATGTTAAGCCAGATGGTATCGTTGGTTCCATACATCTTGAAGTACGTCTGGATGGGAATGTAAGCGAAGTTATCCTGCGACTGCCCAAAAGCCGTGCCAATGGTTTTGGCAACGCCCACAACCAGGAAAGGCCGTCCCTCAATCATCAGCTCGTGGCCGATCGGGTCGATACCGGGAAAGAGTTGGACGGCCAGGTCATTGCCTATCATGGTGACTTGGGCGCGGCTTTGGTCGTCACCCTCGGAAACATAGCGGCCGTCGCGCGGCGTGACAATATCGATGTCCACCATGTTGGGGGTCACGCCGCGGATATTCGTGTCATTCAGGGCGTGGGAACCGGCACGAACTTTTCCATCAATACGAAGTTCCACGCCGACGCGCAGCGGCAGCTTCATATTGGCTCTAAGAGATTCATAGTCGTCCCAAGTGACTTTCTTGTTGCGGCGGTTAGCCTTCACGTATTCGTCGACATCCGTAATGATGGGAAAACGCGTCAGCAGAAAAACGTTCGAGCCCATGTTGGCGACGCGGTCGGCGATGTAGCGGTTCACGCCGGAAATGAGCGCGATAACCACGATCAAGGTGGAAACCGACAGAATGATGCCCAGGAGCATCAGGAAAGAACGCATTTTGTGCGCGCGGAGCGTCTCCAGCGCCACGCCAATCGGTTCCTTGAGCATTAGCCGGCGTTTCATGCGCACCTTTTCCTTGCCCATTCTACGTGAAACTGGCTAAAAAGGTTTCGACCGCGGCAGCCAATTCCAATTGGTATGACGGGGTCGTGGCCGGAAGCATTAACACCGCTTAACGGCAAACTGAGTCATAAATCGCCAAGCCGGAAAACCTGTCAACTGGAGGCCCTTGGGCGCATTTGCAGGCCTCTGCTACACTGTTTGAGCCGTTCCGGGATCGTCTAATCGGTAGGACATCAGCCTTTGGAGCTGAGTATCGTGGTTCGAGTCCACGTCCCGGAACCAGAATCTCTCACTTAATTCCCCGCCCCAGGACGAAATACTCCAATCACATTTCACGATAGTTCAGCAAAACAACACCAATCAGTGCGATACACAGCGGCCAGAGACGCGCCATCACCGTGCGCGTTTGATTTTCCCCGGGCAGCCGAAGTTCCAGCCAGCGCGACCATCCCGCCGCCACTGCCAGAATCGCTAGTGGAATGTGGCTCAGCTCGGCCAAGACTTCTTCCTTAATGTTGCCGAGGCTATGTGAGTGAGTGAGCAGCAACGCGCCCGAAATCGCGATAAGCACGGGAAAGGCCAGCCGCGCCCCGCCAGAAGCAACGCGTCCCGTCTGCACACGCCATTCAAACACCGCCAGAGCGATCACCAGCACGGCAAAGAAACGATGCAGGAGTACCTCCGGGTCGGCCAGCGTCGCCCAGAAACCAACGGGCCCGAGCGGCCAGGTTTCCGGATCGCTGCGCAAAAACAAAAACGCCGATAAGCCAAAAAACGCCAGCGGCCAATTGCGCGCCCAAGAGACTCTTCCTGCCTGGGCAACGAGCGCCAGCACTCCCATCGATAGAACGACGACGCCCGCCCAGTGATGGTTGTACTCCGACCAGGCCTTTTCAGCGGGAGTGTTCGGCCGCGTTCCGGTTTGTCCGGGAACGTAGGATTCGGTCGAGAGCGATCCAACTTCGAACGCTTTTTTCTGCGCTGCATAGATGTCTTCGGGCAGTTCCTGCACCGTCGGGCTGGAGAATCTTGGAGCTTGCGGGGACATACGAGCGACGATTTCCTGGCTGGTGACGCGGTCGTGAGTGAGATCCGCAGCCGGCGGAAGCGACGTGAGCGAAGCAGCCGTAAGAATTACAGTAATGCCGATGCCAATTTCGGCTTCGCCAAAACGCTTCAGGCTGGCGAGTATCGAACTTGCCGGTCCATTTCGAACAAGTTGGAAATTGAGTGCACCGAGAAATAGAAGCAGGCCGAAGAGCAGCACTTTGGTGGCGACCATCGCGCCGTAGGAAGTTCCATATACGGCTTTGAACGAGCCAACGTAAGCGAATCCCAACACCAGGCCCGCCGAAGCCAGCACGGCAACACTCACCAGCGCGAGTTTCGAAAATCGGGCGCTAAGCTGCCGCGCGTATTCCGGAGTCTGAGCTCGCCGGATAGCGATCAACAAGTAAGGCAATCCGCCAAGCCAAGTTGCTGTCGCCGCTTGATGCAGAGCAGTGAACGCCACCAACGGGGCGCGATAGTCCAGACGCGCCATCGCATGGCTAGTCATGACCGAAGACGCGATGATCGCAGCCGCAGGAAGAAGCAGATCGCTATAGCCAGCATTACGCGTTGGAGAAGTAAGAACGATGACGGTGAATGCCCCTGCAATTCCAATCAGCCCGGCTAGAACAAAATTCGCTCCGATGACTTCGCGCAGCGACATTTCGGCCGACTCCCTCAGAATCAGTGAGTTCGCCACAACATAGGAAGCCTGCATCGCGGCCAGCGCTGTAGCCGACCGACGAATCCACTTCAGGCAGGCTTGCCGAACCGCCGAAGAGTCTTCATTGGCCCGTCGAACGACGAAAATCAGAAAAACAATCCCGCCAATCGCCAGGGATTGAAACGTCAGAGTTGCCCCGCGAAACAGCACGGAGAGAAAACTGAAGACTTGCAGTAAGCGGGCCATGGATCGCGATCAGGACGGCGCGACAGTAAACGGAATCTCACCGCGAGTGATGTGGCCGTCGGAGGCCAGCACCTGCCAGCGAAGCCGGTATTCACCGGCAGCCAGTCCGCTAGCCGAAGCCGTAAGCGTGTCCGCAGGAGACAGCTTGCTGAGTTCGAGTGCTTGCGAGGAACCGTCAGGGCGGATCAGCGTCAGGCGCGAACGCAATGCATCAATGCGAACATTGAAGCGCAGCTTGATCGGAACGTCCGGCCCCGTTACCGAACTCTTCAGCGCTGGCGTCGATTCCAAAAGCACCGCATGCGCGTCGGCTGGACTAACAGCGAAAGACACCGCCAGTGCCGCCAACAGAACTAGCGCGCAAAAATATCGTCGACCTGACCGCATGATTCCCTTTTCACCTGAAAGCTTGCGAAAAGCCCCGCAATGGCTGGCCTTCCACGATTAGAAGAAAATTATACAGAACCGCGCGCAGATTACTAAGTCATATGAAGGCCGGGACGTTGTCAGTCTCCGAATAACGGTTTATCAGCCTGGTTCCATTAATGGTGGGAGATCCTCCGCTGCTGGGTATTTTCATGGTCTGCAACATTCCTGCGAATCTTTCCCACTCGCGTTTTCTTCGTTCCAGGCGTGCTATCACCCGCCATCGAACAACGTATACAAAAACGACGAGGAATGCGGTAAATGAGACCAGCCTTGCCATTTCCCCAAGAGAACCGCTCAAAGCCGAAATTCCCGGGGCTTTGTTTATCGCAGATCCCAACTCGTGGTTGAGTCTTGCATCGTGCCTCCCCACATAAATATTGACACCCGGTCGGAGCGAAAAGTTCCAAGCTGGAGAGTACGACATCTGAGAACACTGACAAAGCACTCTGAAACGCCATTGATTATCTCTGGGGAAGGGCTGGCTCGGCTTACCGGAAACTGGCCACCACGCGGCCCAACGCCCAGACGAGGCTGTCCCTCCGCCCCGCTGAGGAGCAAAGAAAATTCGCGGGTGTGGGTAGCCTTGAGGATTAGTCGAAAATTATTCCTGCGTGCCGATCTCGTTGCTGTGGTTCCAATCAATCGTCGGGTCGGATGCCGGATCGTAGGTCACTTCGGAGGCCGGCGGTTTGTCCTGTTTTCTTTGCAACCGCTTTTCTTCCTTCATTTTGCGCTTTTCGATGCGCTTCATTTCTTTCTGGCGTTTCTGGAATGTCGTGGTCATAAGCCTCTCCTCACAGCAGAGTGCGGCAAGGGCCCTGGTCCCTGCCGTCTAGCCATTCATGGAAAAGGAAAACTACCAGCGCGGTTCGCGCGGCTGCCGCGCAGACTCGCGGTAATCTTCGTTGGAGAAGCGGTCGCGTCCGCCACCACCCTTGCCGCGCCCACCACCCCCGCCCGATCCACTGCCGTAGTTCTTCGGGCCGCCAAAGCTCTTGGGACCGCGCGGCGGGCCGCCTTCGCCCTTCGGACGCGCTTCATTCACTTTCAAGTTGCGCCCGCCCAGCTCTTTTCCGTCGAGAGCGGTCATGGCCGCCGCTGCTTCCGCGTCGTTGGGCATTTCCACGAATGCAAAACCCCGCGCGCGCCCGGTTTCCCGGTCCATCGCCATGTGCACCCGCGTTACCTGGCCGAAGGGGGAAAACAGCTCGCGCAATTCGCCTTCCGTCGTCTGGAAGCTCATGTTGCCCACAAATAAACTCTTCATCTTGAATCTCCCTGTACTCTTCGAAGCACCACGAGCGCAGGATCTTGGTGAAGTGCCGCTTCCCAGACACTACGAGACGTTAGCCTGAAATTGGCTGAAATCAGTGGAGGGAGAACCCCAAAATACACACCCTTCAAGGAATCCAGGCAATTCTACTTCGGGAGTCTACCTCACGACGATAACACACTTCTCCGCGATTGGCCGCATGTTCATTTCGTCCCCGGCTTGCCATTGTTCAGGAGTCGTGGTCTGACCTTACTTGCTGGCGGAGAAACCTGTTACCCGTCCTGCAGTTCCTCGACGGCGCGCCACGCCTGATCGATGGCGGCGTCTGTCTCCGCTGTGGCCGCGGCGTCGGAATTGGCGATGGCCATTCTTCCGAACCGCTTTCGCCCGAGCACCCAGGGCTGCTCCTCCTCTTTCCAGTCGGGGTCAAAGAGCGCGTTGTAGGGACGCGGCTCGAACGCATAGCCGTGAGCCCAGCGATTCACAGTGATTCCCTGTATGTCTCGCGCCGGGTCAAATCCTCCACCGCCGAGCATGCGCGCGAGCTGGTCGCGGATTTTTCTCTCAAATTGCGAAAATGATGTTTGCAGCAGTTCCGCGCGGCCCGCGCGATGTTGATCGCGCGGTGGCAGGCCCGGTTTGCAAGGCGTGCGTAACAGGAAGAGCACCATGGGTTCTTCCGGCTTATCAGGGAACTGGTATTGTCCGAGGCTTACCGGGAAATCCAGGGCCACATAGCTGAAATACGCACCCGGCGCCACCGCGTGATGCATCCCGAGATTCGCGAAGGAAGTCCAATTGCGCAGCCGCACGTGCGTGTATACCAGTGGCGCCTTCACCAGATACGATAGCGACTCCTTTTGCTTCTCCGGCAGCTCCGGGCAAATGTAGGGAATCATTCCGTTGTAGCAGGCCAGGACGCACTTCTTCCCTTGCACGCTATGAAGTTTTCCTCCTCGCATGTAGGTGACTCGAACGCTCTTTGCCGTCTCTGGCGGACCATCGTGTACCGAATGAACTACCGTGCTATTCAGCCGAACGCGCACCGTTGCGCTGGGATCATCCAGCTTGCTGTAGTCCGCCTTTGCGGTAACCACGTCTTCCATCGTTGATCCCGGAACCGCCGCCGGGACCAAGGATCGAACCAGCAGCCGGGCAATCGAGGCGTTTCCGTCTGGAAAATGAAAGATATACGGTTCTTCCTTTTCTTCCTCGCCAATCCCCAGGCCGTCGAAACCCGGATAGGTAAACGAACCGTAGTCATCACCGGCATAGAAACAGGCCAGCGCGGAGACCGCCTCGATCCCAACGCAGAACAGATCGTGAGGAAACGTCTGGAAAAATGGCAAGGCTTCCGGTGACAGCTTACAGTACTGCGTAAGGTAGTCCGCGTAACTCGTCTTTGACAATTTAGCGAGCTTTTCTTCCTTGGAGAAGCCGGCCAGGTAGTCAGTTTTCGCGGCGTAGACCCGTGCGATATCCCTCCTCACTACATCCGAAAGCGGCGCCTTGGCAAGAAACTCCGCCCAGGGCGTGGCGTTCATCCCCGGGACGAGTTTGTCTTCGCCGAACGTCTCTCGATCAAAGAAAGCAGCAGTCCCTAGTTTTGAATACAGCTTCCGGTCGTAAGCTTTATAGAAACGCTGCGTATCGATTCCTAGATCGCGCAGCAAGCTCTTCGCGACATCGCTGTATTGGGAAGGACGCTCGATGGATAGCGTGCCGCCGAAACTCAGCAACGTCCTGCTGCCGGCGTGAAATTCGTTGCGCTTTGCGTGGCCGCCAAAATCGTCGTGATTGTCGAGAATCAGGATGCGCGCGTTTTTTCCCGCGCTCTTGCGGAAGAAATAGGCCGCTGCCAGCCCGCTGATGCCTCCGCCAACAACGACGAGGTCGTACTTCTCACCGGTATCGACCGGCTCTCCAAACGAATCTGCATTCTCGCCGTCGCGCAGGCGATGGGCGAAGGTAAACGTTCCATCATGGTTGCCACGCATTCCCATCCGCGCTGGCGGGTAATAATCCGCCGCTTTTTCTGGCGCGAATTCGTCAAGTGCCGCTGCAGAGAGCAGAGTCTCCGTTCCAATTCCTCCGCCAACCAGCGTGCCACCGACGCCGACGGCTACGCCGTTTAGAAAATCCCGGCGCGTTATTTCGCGGCCCATTCCCAAATCTGTATCTTTTCTCTCTTCGGTCATCCTCGCGCCCCGCAATTCCCAGCCGCAAATTATAGCCCCCTCCCGCCCAATCCTTACACTTTTTCAGTAACCTTGTGCCGCCCTTAGCGCCGCGCGAGATGGTAGAAAAATTGTCCGATTCCAATCGTGAATATGAAATCGCCGAAGACCGCATGCTCGAAGCACGTCAGCGCCAATGATCCGGATTTCCGGTACGTCCAGCCAAACAGCAGGCCGCCAATCGCCGTCAAGGCTATGGCCACCCAATTCACAAAAATAATATGCGCAAGTCCAAAGACCGCCGCGCTCACCGCAATCATTCCGGCTCCATCGCCGAAAAGTGGCTTATAACGGTGAAAGAAAAACGCGCGGTAGAGCACTTCCTGGGGATAGACAGAAAAGATCGGATAGAAAAAAATGACCGCAAGCCACACCGCCGGAGTGCGCCGGATCAACGAGAAAAGCATCTCCGGTGCAAAGAGCTGCACTGCCAAACCGAGCAGTACGAGCAGCGGAATGTCCCGCAACAACAGCCGCCACAGTTCCTGCTGAATGCGCGCAAAGCTAATTAGCCTTCGCCGTTCAAACGTTGCGTCTCTCCACAGAACCACGAGCGCCCAGATTGCTGCAACCAGCAGGAATGGAATCGGCCAGTTCGGCAGAACGCGCTCGTACATCAGCACCGGCACGGCCACGTAAATCGCCAACAGTTCGCCCCACAGCCAGACCGTGTTCCTCATTCCTGTTGCCTCGTCCCCATGCCCCCGATTCGGCAGGCCGTCTTCAGATGAACGCGAGCAATTCGCGTTCCACAGCTGGCTGAATTCCCAAGTCCAAGGCGTTCCGCACCTACTCGTCCCTAGCCACGCCTTCTCCGCTTTGGATGCACAGGTCGCAGAGTGCGCGACAACAAATCCGCGCAGAGTGGGCTATCTCGGCAACTGTTCCCACAGGCGAATCGCATTCCTGCCTGGACGATGTAAGATTTCTTCTGCGGACATCTTCATGACCTTGCCATTGAATAGGCAAACCGCCGTGATCACCGGCGCAGGCAGCGCTGAGGGGATCGGCTTTGCCGTCGCGCGCCGTCTCCACGCTGCCGGAGTGCGCGTCGTGATTACTTCGACCACCGACCGCATCCACGCCCGCGCTCGCGAACTCGACGCCGACGGTGAGAAAGTTCTTTCCTTCATCGCCGATCTCACCGTCGAAACCGACGTGCAACGATTCGTCGATTCCGTCCTCTCGCGCGCAGGTCGTATCGACATCCTCGTGAACAATGCGGGCATGGCGCAGACTGGCCGGCCCACCGCGAGTAAGCCTCTGATCGAAACCTCTTTCGCGGAGTGGCAAAACCAGATCGCGATCACTCTGCACACCGCCTTCCGCATGACCCGCGCCGTGCTTCCCGCCATGACTCAGCAAAAGTACGGCCGCATCGTGAACATCACCTCGGTGACTGGCCCGCTGGTCAGCAACACCGGCTCCGCCGCGTACGGCGCCGCGAAGGCCGCGATGGACGGCATGATGCGGGCCGTCGCCATCGAAACCGCCACCGGCGGAATCACCATCAACGGCGTTGCCCCTGGCTGGATTGCTACGGCCTCCTCCACCGAATCCGAAAAAATCGCCGGCCTCCACACGCCGCTCGGTCGCGCTGGCACGCCCGACGAAGTCGCCGCAGCAGCGTGCTTCCTCGCCTCCCCTGAAGCTTCCTACATCACTGGACAAGTCTTAGTCGTCGACGGCGGCAACATCCTGCAAGAAAACAAAGGTAGCTGACGTTTTCATTCGCGCTTGCTGGAGTCTCCATGCTGCCCCAAACTCATTGTTTATTCATGAATTGGGCAATCTTACGGATCGTTGAGGAGCCACAAATGCGCCGCTCTATTTTGATTTTCCTTCTACTTCTGCTCCCCCTGCCCTTGCGCGCACAGCAAAATTCCCCTCCGGCAAAACCGCGCCCTAAAATCGGCGTTGCCCTCGAAGGCGGCGGCGCCATGGGCCTGGCCCACATCGGCGTCCTGAAATGGTTCGAGGAGCACCACATCCCCGTGGACTACGTCGCTGGAACCAGCATGGGCGGCCTCGTCGGCGGCTTCTACGCCACCGGAATGAACCCCGATGAAATGCAAACCCTCATCAACGGCATGGACTGGCGCAAAATTCTCGGCGACCGCACTCCCTATGAAGATCTTTCCTTCCGCCGCAAAGAAGATCAGCGCGCGTACCCGAACTCCCTTGTTTTTGGGCTGCGCGATGGCCTCTCGCTGCCCGCGGGTCTCAACGCCGGCCACCAGATCGGCTTACTGATCGACCGTGTGACACTTCCCTATGACCGCGTGTCTTCCTTCGACACCTTGCCCGTTCCCTTCCGCTGCGTAGCCACCGACCTGGTCAGCGGCAAGCCCTACGTTTTCAAAGACGGCTCGCTCGCCGTAGCCCTGCGCGCGACCATGTCGATTCCCGGCGCGTTCTCGCCAGTTCACGACGGCAAAGCCGTCTTTGTGGATGGCGGCATCCTAGACAACCTCCCGACCGACGTCGTGCGCCAAATGGGCGCTGAAATCGTCATCGCGGTGCATCTCGAACGCGGCCCGGTCGAAGCCAAGGACATTCAGTCCGTCTTCAACGTCCTCGACCATTCCGTAAGCGCGGTCCTGCAAGAAAACGAGTTGCGCGGCCTTGAGCGCGCCGACGCCGTAATTTCCGTCCCGCTCTCTGAATACCACATGAGCGATTACGGCAAGAGCGCTCCGATCATGAAGCGCGGCTATGAAGCCGCCAACGCACACGCACGTCTGCTCGAAGCGTTCGCCGTCGGCGAAGCGGAATGGCAAGAACGTCAGCAGGTGCGCGAAGCCCGCAAGCGCAGCGATATTCCCGCACCGCAATTCATCGAAGTCGAAGGAACGAACGCCCACGAAGCCACCGACGTCTCTCGCTACGTGAAGCGCTTCCAAGGCAAGCCCATCGATCCCGAAAAAATTGACGAAGTCCTGACGCGCCTAACCGGTGCAGGACGCTACGATTCTGCAGGCTACCGCCTCATCGACAAAAACGGCCAGACCGGCCTGCTCATTCAAGTGGTCGAAAAAAATAACGCCCCGCCCATGTTCCAGACGGCCTTCGAAGTGGACGGCTCACAGAGCGGCAACGTGGATTTCACCATGGGCACGCGCTTCACATTCATGGACGTGGCGGGCTTCCGGTCTGAATGGCGCACCGATGCGCTTATCGGGAATACCTATGGCATTCAATCGGAACTGTTTCGCCCGTTTCGCGCCGAGAGCCGCTGGTTTTTCGCGCCGCACGCCGGCGCCAGCGACACCACGTTTCAGATTTACGCCAAAAACGATCCGCTGGCCGACTACCGCATCTATCGCACCAATATCGGCGTTGACCTGGGCTACACTTTCGGACGCTTCGGCGAATTTCGCGTTGGCTACGAAGTCGGCTCGCTGAATACCAAGCTGCGGCTAGGCGCGCCCGAAATTCCTTCAGTGCAGGGTCGCGTCGGGCAGACGCACCTGCGCTACCTGCTCGACCACGCCGACGACCCCGTCATTCCCCGCAGCGGTTTCCGCGCAGAAACAAATTTCCGCTGGTTCGACCAAAGCCCCGGAGCGAAAGGCGCTTTTCCTTCGATGGATTTGAAGTTGGGATATTTTCAGCCCATCACGAAGCCTGCCTCGCTTTTCGTAGAGAGCGAAGGCGGCACCACCTTCGGCAACACAGGCACCGGGGTCCCTCAGTTTTTCCTGGGTGGACCGGTGCGCCTCAGCGCCTATGGCCAGAACGAATTTCAAGGCAATCAATATTACTTATTGCGCGCGGGCTATCTTCACGACCTTCTCACCCTGCCGCCATTTCTCGGTAAAAAGGTCTACGCCGTTGCAGATTACGAAATCGGCAAAATGTACGGCGTCACCACCGGCAGTGAGTTCCCCAACGATGTCGCCCTGGGTTTCTTGGCCGAAACCGCCGTCGGCCCCTTCTTCATCGGCGGCAGCGTCGGCGACTCCGGCCACCGCAAATGGTTCTTCCAACTCGGCCGCGTGTTCTAACGGCTCGCGTTAATTTAAGCACGTGATCTAGCACGTCGGTGTGTTAGCGATATCACAAACTTCAGCCAAAAAGTGATCCAGAAGAAAAGCCACTCTCCAACAAGCAACGCAATCTGTTTCAAGGACCAGCTGATTTTCTTTTCTTCGTGCTCAAAATAGGAGATCTTTTCTTCGTCCCACGATATTGAAAATTTTGGCTTATATCTCAGAATGGATAGCCTGGGCAGTTTTAGTCCTACTGGTGAACTAAGCGGTTCCAGTAAATAGGTCTTTCCGTCTTTTTGAAAAGTCACCCATGCATGTCCCTCGCCGTATCGGCCTGCGCTGCCCAAGGTAAATCTGGATGGATAGTTCAGATGGAGAAGCTGTCTCCAGGCCCACAAGGCAAAGTCTTCGCAATCCCCTTTTTTGCTCTTTTCAAACTGCTCGGGAGGCTGCCAGTAGTCTCGCTCTCCAAACTGTTCTTGATCGGACATGTACTTACACTCAGCAAGAAAACGCCGCAGTTCTGGAAGGTCAGAGCACCAATGTCTTAGAGGTTGGCTGATGAAACGACCTGCAGGAAAGGTGGGCTTGAATCCACTGTTTCGCCGAGAGTCGGGCCGAAAAACTTTTCCGCCCTCCGCGTCGTACCACTCAGGCACTATCTCTGCAATCAAAAGGGCACCCACATCTTTATTTTACTAAACAACCGCCATCCAAATGTATTCGTACAATTTAGGGATCGGCTTAGTACTCAGTTTCGGGAAAGCCTTGACTTTCGCTTTTTATTCGCCTATAGTGTCAGGCGGTAGAGGAAACGGGAAACGGGTGGCGCGCCGCCTCCATTGCCGATCAGGCTCTCACGAGTCGGCCGCCCCCCGTTGAAAGTTCCGAGCCGTAAGCGGGGTGAGGGGTCGACTCGAAAGAGTGATCCCTCGACTCCGAAGACCACTGGGGGTCGGACCTTTAGGTCCGACATTAGAGTCAGCAACATCAATCGGGCTTTAGCCCCTGAGGAATTGATTTTGCTATTCCCTATCCCCACTGCCGAACCAGGAGCCGCCATGGATGTCTGTGTCGAAAATGGTTTCACCGCCCCGCCGATTCAGGCCATCAACGTGATCCAAGCAACCGCTGAAGAAAATGATCGCGCGGCATCTCTCGACCCGCATCGCGAGACAGGCGCGGAGCAGGAAACTGTAGCTCAGGGCTTTAGCCCTGAGGATTCTCCTGCCATTGCGGATTCATCCGAAACGCCGAAGACGGAATCTGCACCAAAAAAAATTCCCTGGTCCGCCTGGGCCTGGCTGGGACTATGCAAAACCCGCGAGCACAAAAACCTCTCTTGTAGTGGCGCAGCATGCTGCGCCACTACAAAGAGCGTTCCAATTCCCAACATCGTCCACGTGGATGTGGACGCTTTCTTTGCCTCCGTCGAGCAAGTGCTCAATCCCAAGCTGCGCGGCAAGCCCGTGCTGGTAGGCCGCGGCTGCGTGGCATCGGCCAGCTACGAAGCGAAATTCCTCGGTGTGCGCACGGCGATGGGCTTTCGCGAAGCGCTGCGCATCTGCCCGCAAGCCATCGTCGTCCCCGGACAATACGAGCACTACGCCGATTTTGCCGAGCGCGTACGCCGCATTCTCGAAACCTACACGCCCGCGGTGGAAACCGCCGCGCTCGACGATTTTTACCTCGACTTTGCCGGCACCCAGCGCCTCTATCCCGATTACCAAGCCACGCTGCGCCGCGTGCAGGCGGAAATCCGCGAGCGCACCGGCCTGGGCGTTTCCGTCGGCGCGGCCAGCACCAAAGTCGTCGCCTCCATCGCTTCACGCCTCACGCGTCCACGTGGCTTTCGCATGGTCGCCCCCGGCGACGAAGAAAGTTTCCTGACGCCGCTGCCCGTGGAAAAACTCCACGGCATCGGCCACGTTCACTCCGGCACGCTGGCCGAGCGTGGCATCGCCACGATCGGCCAGTTGCGCCAGGTGCCGAAAGCCGCTTTGCAAGCGGCTTTCGGCGAAGCCATCGGCCAGCAAATCTGGGAGCGCGCTCGCGGCCTCGACGGCCGCGAAGTGCTGCTCCCCTCCACGCCCAAATCCGTCTCCCGCGAAACCACCATCGAAGGCGGCACCATCGACACGGAGTTTCTCGGCACCCTGATCGAATATCTCAGCGAGCGCATCGGCTCAACCCTGCGCGAATACGGCAAGCAGGCGCGCACCATCGGCCTGCGCATCCGCTATGTCGACCACTTTTCCGCGCACCAGACGGTGCGCCTCACCAAACCAACCAACGACGAGCGCGAACTGCTCGCCGCCGCAAAAGACCTGTTCACCAAACTGTTCACCCGCCGCGTGGCCGTCCGCCTCGTCGGCGTCAGCGTGTACAACCTCGAAACCGACAAACGCCAGCACGAACTTTTTGACACCGACTCCAACCGCCGCTGGTACTTGAACCGTGGCCTCGATTCCGTCCGCAGCCGCTACGGCTGGAACGCCGTCTTCTACGGCAATGGCCTCGAGCTCCGCGAACATTACGCCACCAAGCCCAACGGCCTGGTCCTCTCCACGCCCTGCTTATCCCGGTAGGGGTTCGACGCTCCTGCCTGTCGTCGTAGGGGCGACCCTTGGGTCTCCCTCGCAAATAGTGCCGGGGCTTCAGCGGGCGGGGCAAGCTCCGCCCCTACGCAAGCTTGGTTTTTTCCTTCCCTTCCCCTACCTGATTCGAAATTAAAAAGCATGCCTGCCGAAGGCGGGCATGCTTTCTTCCCTTTCCAAGCCGGGGCAACCGTGTTCGCACATTTGCACTGTCATAGCCACTATTCGTTTCTGCGCGGCGTGGCGTCGCCGGAAGAAATTATCGCTGCCGCGGTCGCGCAGAAAATGCCGGCCGTGGCGCTGACGGATACGAACGGTTTGTATGCTGCCGTATCCTTTTACAAGGCCGCAAAAGATAAAAGGATAAAGCCGATCGTGGGCGTGGTGCTGGATGTCGAATTTCGTATTTCGCGTGACCCTTCGACGGCTGTCAGGACTAGCTCGCTTCGAAATTCGAAACTCGAAACGCGAAATTCGGCGAGCGCAACTCTAACGCTGCTGGCGATGGACATGGAAGGCTACAGCAATCTCTGCCAACTCGTGACGCTGCGCCATCTCGCAACAACAAAGTTGTCTCAAAACATGAATCCGTCTGAAGCCGATGGCCGCCCCGTGACATTACAAGAATTGGCCGAACACAACCGCGGCGTGATTGCATTGTGCCCGTTGCCGGCAAGATCGCGTGACGCGATCTCTTGTAGTGGCGCAGCTTGCTGCGCCCAACTCAAAGAAATCTTCGGCGACCGTCTCTACATCGAGGTGCAGCGTCTCTCACCAGGAGATGGCCGCACATTGCGCGAAGCCGAACGCCTCGGCCACGAACTCGGCATCCCGCTCGTGGCAACAAACAATGTGTATTTTCTCAAGCCCGAAGAGCACCTACACCATCGCGCGGTGAACGCCATACGCACCGGCGGATTGCTGACCACCGTGACTTCGCCAGAAATCACTACCGCCGAAGCATGGTTCAAACCAGCAGCAGAAATGCAAAAACTTTTTCCTGATCATCCAGAGCTGCTGCAAGCAACGCTGGAAATCGCCGAGCGCTGCAATTTACAACTCGAACTGGGCAAGCTGATCTTCCCGGAATGTGCCGTTCCGGCAGGCGAAACTCCGGATTCCTATTTAGAAAAAGTCAGTTTCGAGGGCGCACAAAAGCGCTATCGCTCAGTAACACCAGACGTGCATTCGCGGCTGACGCGCGAGTTGAAAGTTATCAAGAAAAAGAGCTTGTCGCCCTATTTTCTGCTCGTATTGGACATCGTGAAAGAAGCGAATCGGCGTGGCATTCCCGCGGTAGCGCGCGGGTCGGCAGCGAGTTCGATGGTGACGTATTGCCTGGGAATTTCCTGTGTATGCCCGCTGCGCTGGGGACTTTACTTCGAGAGATTTTTGAACGAGCAGCGCGGCGATTGCCCGGACATCGACATTGATATTTGCGGAGCGCGCCGCGACGAACTGCTCGATTACGTCTACGCGCACTGGGGTGCGGAACACGTCGCGGGAGCTCGGCAAGAGCCCTGCGTGGCAATGATCGGAAGCTTCATCACCATGCATGCGCGGCTCGCCGTGCGCGAAGTCGCAAAAGTGTTTGGCGTGCCTCCGGGCGAAGTGGACCGCTTCGTGAAGCGGCTGCCGCACCGTCCAGTGCGTGAAATTTTGCAGGCCATTCGCGACCTGCCGGAATGCCGCGACTTGCCGATCGACGACGAGCCCTGGAAAACAATTTTGCAAGTGGCTCTGCGTCTCGATGATGCGCCACGGCACATGGGAATTCATCCGTGCGGAACGGTGATTTCCGCGCGGCCCTTGACGCGATTGACGCCATTGGAGCGCGCGACAAAAGGCATCGTCGTGACGCAATACGACATGAATGACATCGAAGCGCTCGGCCTGATCAAGATGGATCTCCTCGGACAGCGCGGATTCACCACCATGTCACTCGCGCTGGACAACATCGAAAAAGCAAAGACAGGCAGCAATGAAAAAACAACTATTGCTCCGGACGGAGTGACGCCTTGTCCGAAGCCACGTGAAATTGATTTTGACGCTATCCCAGAAAACGATCCTGCGACGTGCGCGGTCATCGCAGACGGACGAACGATGGGAGTATTTCAGATCGAATCGCCAGCTATGCGCGGGCTATTGCGCGCGATGAAGGCACGGACACTGGAAGAAGTGGCGCAAGCATTGGCGCTGATTCGTCCAGGAGCGGCAGAGTACGGGTCGAAAGAGCTATTTGTGAAGCGCCTACACAAACAGGCAGACGTTACATTTGCACATGAAAAACTCATACCAATTCTTGGCGACACGCTTGGCGTATGCATTTTCCAGGAGCAAGTGATGCGGATTTCACAGGAGCTTGGAGAGATGTCATTGGCCGAAGCCGATCTTGTACGGCGCGCATCCACAAAATTTTCCGGCCGGCGCGATCGTCAGCGATTGCTCGGGAAATTTCAGAAATCCGCAGGAATGATGGGGATGACAAACGCCCAGCGCAAAGAAGCCTGGATGATGGTAGAAAAATTCGCGGGCTTCGGTTTTTGCAAAGCACACGCGGCGACGTATGCGGACATTTCGTACCGCATGGCATACCTGAAGACCCATCATCCGGCGGAATTTCTGTCGGCGATGTGCAGTGCGGGCGCTGGTTTTTATCACGTCTCGGCATACGTGGAGGAGGCGAAACGTTGGGGCATCGAGGTGCGCTTGCCGTCGGTACATCATTCGCGGATGGAGTACACGGCGGAAGACGGTGGCCATGGAAAACGTGCGCTGCGTGTTGGCTTGATGCAAGTACGTGGGCTGCGAGTCGAAACAATCACTGCGATTCTGCGGACGCGGGGAGAAGGCGGCGCGTTTCAATCGCTCGAAGATTTTCTGCGTCGCGTGCCAGTAGAGCGTGATGAGATCGAATCGCTGATCAAATGCGGCGCGTTTGATGAAGTGCACGGCAAAACGCCGGCGATGACACGACCGGAAATGCTTTGGCGCTGGAATTTTCTGCAAGCGTCCAGCAAGAGCGCACAGCAAAGTGTTTCTCGCATCCGCACCCCGAGAAGCTCGGGGCAGACAGGACAAGGAATCGTGCTGCCGGAAAAAACAGAACGATTATTTGAGGAAGCAAACGCCACAGATGCGATTGGCGCGGCGCTGGCGGAAATGCCCATGCCGGAATACACGCTGGAACAAAAACTGCGCTACGAACGCGAAATCCTTGAAGTGTGCGTGAGCGGGCACCCGCTGGATTTTTTGCCGCGCAACGGCGAAGTTTGGAGCGACGAACTCGCCGGGTTGCGCGGGAAGCGCGTGACGCTGTGCGGGTGGGTGGTGACTTACCGGCACGTCGGCACCAAAAATTACCGCAACATGATGTTCGTCACGCTGGAAGACCAGCGCGGCGTTTATGAAGTGGTGCTCTTCCCCGATGCTTACGACCGCTACGGCAGACTGGTGTTTGAGACTCGTTCCCTGCGCGTCACCGGACGCGTCGAACCGGATGGGCAGATCAAGGGAGAGAAGCTCGAGGCGTTGAAGAAATAGAAGACGAAATTCGAAAATCGAAATACGAAATTCGGACCATCGAGTGACGACGAGTTTCGAGAGCTAAACATGCTATTTCACACGAAAAAACCGAACGCAGCGCCGGTGGCAGAGCCGGAGACGGGGCGTCCCGCGGGGACCGGGGAGGAGTGGCTGGGGCGAAATCTCAGCAGCAAGCGGCGGCTGTGGGAACGACTGAATCCGCGGAGCCGCGGACAGATTCGCATCATTGCCGAGGCGCTGGCGATGCACCAGACGCACGCGCAACTGCCGGAGCCACTGCGAGCACGGCTCAGTGCCACGATCAGCGAAATCGAGCGGCTGGTGGGGCGGACAAAGGCACTGCTGACGGAGGTAGCACGCCGGACACCACCCGGAGCGTGAGGGTTGCAGGCGGCACTGGGCGGCGGGATACTTTGTGTATGGCTGTCCCCTACAAGCGCGGCTCCCTACTAGCGGCAATGCTGGTGCTGGCCTTCAGCGCGAGCGCCCTAACGGCACGCGCGGATGAGTTTAAACTGAAGGGCGGCCGGAAGCTGTATGGCGTAATCGTCTCGTACGAAGACAACATGTTCAAAATCAAGACCGATTTTGGATATGAGCTGATCGAAAAAGATAAAATCGAATCCATCATTCCGTCGACGCCAACGGGAAAATCGGAACCGGGGAAAAAAGACACAACTTCCCCAACCTCAAAAACCGAGGGTGGGGCACCCACGGTACAGACTGATCCGTCGAATGCATCGCCTTCCGATCCAGCGGCCACGGCGGCGAATGCCAGCGCAAAAACTACGAATTCGAGCCCTGCGGGGAAAGTAGAAAAGGCGGCTCCGAAAATCACGAATGTTGCGGTGAAACCGGAAGTTCCAGCGAGTGCGACGGCTGGTAATGTCGCGGCGCCCGCGATTAAGGCAAGTTCAGCTGCGGCGACGAATGGACTGGCGCCAGCTGCGGCAGCGCCTGCCCCGCCGAAAGAACCGGAGCTTCCTGCTAACAAGGAAGACATCCAGGGCAATCTCTATACAAATTACACGCACGGCTTTCGGATGTACAAAGCCCCGAGCTGGAACTTGATCGAAGAGGCGCGCGGGGCTCTGCCGAATGCCATTGTGGCGATGGGCACTTCCAACGAATCCACTTTGCTGGTGGTTGGTGAGGAGAAAACCAAGGAACCTTTGGACACTGCGGCTGCGGCAGTAGAAAAACGGCTTCACGAGGTTTACGCCAACTATCAGCGGCTTTCGGAACGCAAATCGACAGTCGGGGGAATGCCTGCGGTGGAGTACAAATACCGCGGGAAAGCCGACGACCACGACTGGTCAGGAAGGCTGGTAGTGGTGGCGCGCGGCAAGGACATGTTCACGGTGCTGGCCATGACCTATGCCGATAGCGACCTGATTCAGATTCAGGAAAACGTGATTGCGCGAGCGATTGCGAGTTTGGACTTCAGCACGCACTAGGCAAATTTGTAGTTTTCTATATTCAGTTGTCATTCTTCAGTAAGAGAAGAAAAGCGCGAGAGAGTTGCTTGCTTACTTCTTGCCTCCCAGATTCAATGAATCCCTAAGGAGCCTTGGTAACCGCCATGTGACCAGTGGCCGCTCCCCTGTTTTTACATCGGCGGGGATGAGGCGACCGAGGGCGGTACAGAGATCGCAGGCGGAGAGGTAGTTGCCGGAGAAGAAGTAGTCGAGGTCTTTGCCGAGAGATTTTACGGCGCGGGCCTTGGCTTCTTTTTCGGCGTGGTCGGAGCAGAAGCGGGATTGCTTGTTGAAGCGCGGCATGCGGCAACGGCGGCCGTCCGCGAACGTAAATGAACACAGGGACGCGCGGTCCTTGGGGCTAAGTAAGGACATGGAAGTCTCCTTAGATTGAGTTTTGCGATTTGCTTACTGAAAAGAGCCGGCTAGAAGCCGGCACTACAAAATGGAAACGCCCCGGCTGGAACCGGGGCGCAGTTTACAACAGGGGTATTGTACCACAACGGTAAGGCCGGTCAACCTAAAAACTTAGGGGCAAAGGAAAAAAGTCAAAAAGCCCCCACCCTTGCAAAAAACAGAACCGCAAGGGTAGGGCACCCAGAGTCGTCTTTGTGGATCGGGCGTCGGCCGCCCGGCCGATCCTTTTTCACAAGAGCGGAGCTCATATCTAATTCCCAAAGCTCATCGAAACGTGGAAGTAATGGGGAGCGACTGGCGGGTGTGGAAATTGGTCTTGGCGCAGCGTCTCCCGCACACAGGCATATATATTGGTTTCATGATCTACGTAGAGCCGCAAAACACGACCGTCGTTTCCAATTGCCGCAACGAATGAGAACGGCGATGTGTCGGGGTGTTCAGTCGACCTTAGACAAGACTGATAGACCGGCGAGTATTTTTTCTTGTAATACGGTGTCAGATCAAGATGAATGTATGCCTGTTCGGAGCGCTCCTCTCCTTGAGTTTCTGCTCGGGCGCAAGCTTCTTTGAATGAACTAGCGAGCTCGCCTGCTCTGCTGGAAATCGTGAGCAGTGAAATGAAGACTAGGGCATAGAGCATCTTCATCAGATATTCCTCCCTTACCTCAGTCGACCACAGCGCGACCTGTTTTCAATCTAGGTCGGTAGTACAGGTTAAGAGATAGTGGTTTAAGGCAACTACTAGGGTTGTTCAACTGCCTCGTAAGTTGAGTTGTCGGAAACTGACCCACCAGCGCGGTGCCGGTGCGGAGGGAACGCTTTCAGGCGCTGCGGGGGAAGGAGCCTTGGGAGAGGCCGCGGGCCAAGCCGACGAGGTAGCTCCAGGTGGCGGTTTTGGCGGCTCCGGGGAGTGTGTAATAAAACTGGGTGGCGCTAGCATCGGTGAAACGGAGCAGGCCGGCGCGCTCCATGGAGCGGTAGTGCTGGTCACGCAACTCCTTGAACTCCACGAACTCGCGGTTGGGAGTAAAACCCCGAGGAAGGACGTTGAGGCTTTGGAGCCACTCGCGATGTTTCTGAAGGAGCTGGGAAAAGCGGGGTACGGGGGCAAGCTGATTCGTCCAATTCCCCGAGAGATCGATTTGCACGCCGGCTTGTTTGTCGGTGGTGTTGTAGGAACGGCCGTCCATGGCCGGGGTGTGCAGCCACGTACCTTGCATGGGGATTTTCAGGATGGTTCCGACGCTGATGACCATGAAGGTGGTGCGGTCCCCAGAGACGAGCAAGGCATAACTGCATTGATAGACTGAGCCTCGAACGTCGCGGGCCCAACCCAACAAGACGAAGCCAGCTTGGACGGCGTCGGCCACCCAGCGGGCGGCGTAGCCGGTGGTATCTGCAAAGGATGGCGTTAATTCCAGTTCACCGTAGGGCGAGACGGTGCGCTTTTCCAGGCGGAAGACAATGGTCAGGAAAATCGCCCAGAAAGCCATCATTCCGAGGAGGAACTTCAGCCAGAACCAATCCTGGTGCAACATGAGTTTGATTTTAGAATACGGAAAGGCGGCTGTGGGCAAGTATGGCCAAAGCGTACATAAAGCAAACGACACTTCGTTGGGTTCAAGAGTAGTGCACCCGGCAAATTCCAAGAGGGCGCAGCGGTGCTGCGCCCTACAAGGGAATATCGGTGCACTGATGGCCGCGGGTAATTTGCGGCGGTGGGTTAACTGGCGGCGGCTTCAGCGGCTTCGGAGACTTTGCGGTGTTCGCGGATCATGCCGATAAGGGCCTGGGCAGCGCGCGGGAGGCTGCGGTCGCGGCGGTAGACGAGGCCGAGCTCGCGCCAGAGGTCGACGCCTTCGACGGTGAGGAGCTTCACGTCACCGGCTTTGACGTAGTCCTTGGCGAAACTCTCGCTGATGATGGAGATGCCGGCGTCGGCAGCGACGAAGCGCTTGATCATGCCGATGCTGGGGAGCTCCATGGCGACATGGACGCGCGCGCGATAGGGGCGGAAGAGTTTGTCGAGCACCTGGCGGGTGAAGCCCGTGCGCGGAAAAATGAGCGGCTGCTCGGCGACTTCGTTGAGAGTGATCTTGGAGCGATGGGCCAACGCGTTTTTTGTGCTGACCATGAAGCGCAAGCGGTCTTTGTAGATGTGGTGCATCTTCAGGTTGGGCGACTTGATGGGCAGAGTGACGATGCCGACGTCAACGGAGCCGTCTTCCACGCGCTGCAAAATCTTGTGACTGAAGTTGCGGTAGATGCTGATGTGTACGAGCGGGTAGCGGCGCTGAAATTCGGCAAAAATATCGGGGAGCAGATAGAGGCAGGTGGCTTCATTGGCGCCGAAGACGACCGGGCCCTGGACGACATTGCCGCGGTCGGCGACGACCTGGATGGATTCGTCGCGAAGGCGGAGGAGTTTTTCGGCATATTCGAAAAGAACTTCACCGGCGGGAGTGAGCTCGACGGACTTGGCGGAGCGGTCGAGGAGTTTGGCTTTGTAGGCTTGTTCGAGCTGGCGAATCTGGGCGCTGACAGCGGATTGCGAGCGGAAAACTTTCTGGCCCGCGCGAGAAAAGCTCTTTAGTTTGGCGACGAAGACGAAAGTGGCGAGTTGGTCGAAGTCCATAGTTAAGAAGCGCTCGGCAAGGGATTATAACGGATTCTGATTGCCGGAAGCGGAGTTAATGTCCTTCCTTTCTGGGCCTAAAGGCGGGAGGGGCGCTTCGGCTACGCTCAGGATAAACAAGCCCTCTCCTACAAGAATATTTCAGGCGTGAATCGCTGCCTGCGAAAGCGGGGCAACAACAGGCGCCGGCAAAATTGTTTGACGACGCTGGAACTGGGCGAGGATGTGGGCCCAGGTGGCGGCGACAGTGCCCTGAAAATGAACGGGCTGCACGCGGACGAGCGGCAACGCTCCGCGGCGCGAGAGCAAGCGTGAGGCGCGCGGGCTGGCGGTAAAGTAAACGTGTTCCTCGAGAGTGCGGCGCAGCCAATTCACTTCGTCGGAATCGATTTCGGCGAGCGTGACAAAGTCGCGGTGGAGCACATCTTCGGCTTCGGCTCGCAAAACATACGCGAGGCCACCGGTCATACCGGACCCGAAATTGAGGCCAAGAGGTCCGAGGATGACGGCAACGCCGCCGGTCATGTATTCGCAGCCGTGCTGGCCGACGCCTTCGACAACGGCGAGGGCACCGCTATTGCGGACGGCGAAGCGTTCGCCGGCGCGTCCAGCGATGAAGAGCTGGCCGGAAGTGGCGCCGTAAAGGACAGTGTTGCCGGCGAGAACGTCACCGCGCCGTGAAGCGGCAAGTCCGGCAGAGATAGCGATAGTGCCGCCAGAGAGACCCTTGCCGACGTAATCGTTGGCTTCGCCGGTGAGGCGGAGAGTGACGCCTTCGGCGAGAAACGCGCCGAAGCTTTGGCCTGCGGAGCCATGAAAATTCTGGCGGATCTCGTCATCGCCGGGGAGGCAGTTTTTGCGGCGACGCATGAGTTCGCCGCTGAGGCCGGTGCCAACGCTGCGGTCGGAATTTTGAATGGGCTGAATTTCGTTCTGGAGGCGGAGGGCGGTGTTGAAATGGAGAGATTCCTCGAGAGCGCCGACGTGGAGAGCGGGCTCCTGCTGGGGAGCGACGCGATTGGAGGAAGAGATGGGAACGATGAGGAGCGGATCCATTCCGGAGCGAGCGCTGAGGCGATCGTACCAGCCGGTGAGATCGCTGAGCGAGCGAACGCCGAGTTGGGCAAGGCGATGGCGAACTTCTTCGGCGAGCGAACTGAAATAAGCGATGACCATCTCAGGCTTGCCTTGAAATTTGGTACGCAGCTTTTCGTCCTGAGTGGCGATGCCGACCGGGCAAGTGTTGAGATGGCATTGGCGGGCCATGACGCATCCGATGGCGAGGAGCGAGGCGGTGCCAAAACCGAATTCGTCGGCGCCGAGAATGGCGGCAAGAACGATGTCGCGGGCGAATTTCAGGCCTCCGTCCACGCGGAGAGAGAGTCGCGAACGGAGGCCAGCGCGAACCAGAGTGTCATGCGTTTCGCGCAAACCGATTTCCCAAGGGAGGCCGGTGTTCTTGATGGAAGTCAAAGGCGAAGAGCCGGTGCCGCCGTTGTGGCCGCTGATGGTGATGACGTCGGCGCCTGCTTTGGCTACTCCAGCGGCGATGATTCCGACTCCGGCGCCGGAGACGAGTTTTACGCCGATGCGGGCGCGGGGATTGACGGCGCGCAAATCGTGGATCAATTGGGCGAGGTCTTCGATGCTGTAAATGTCGTGATGTGGCGGCGGAGAAATGAGCGGCGTGCCGGGAGTGGCGTGGCGAATGCGGGCGATGTATTCGCTGACTTTTTTGGCGGGGAGCTGGCCGCCTTCGCCGGGCTTGGAGCCCTGGGCCATTTTGATTTCCAGCTCTTCGGCGTGGACGAGATAGTCGGCGGTGACGCCGAAGCGGCCGGAGGCGACTTGCTTGATTTTGTTGGCGGCGGCCGGCTCGAAGCGATAGGTGTTGGGATCTTCACCGCCTTCGCCGGTGTTGCTGCGGCCACCGAGCTCGTTCATGGCGAGGGCGAGAGTGCGATGGGCCTCGGGGCTGAGTGAGCCAAGCGACATGGCTTGGGTGCTGAAGCGCTTGACGATGGAGGCGAGAGGCTCGACTTCGTCGAGCGCGACGGCGGCGTCGGGAACGGTGTCGAGCAAATCGCGCAAGAAAACGGGTCCTTGGTGCTCGGCTAATTCTTCAAAAGCGGAATATGTTTTCGCGCCGGGTGCACGGACGTGGGCGTGGAGACGGCGGACGACTTCGGGCGAACTTGCGTGAAGCTCGGCGCCTTTGCGGAAGCGATAGAGGCCAGAGTCGGAGAGTTCATCAGAATCGTTGGAGAACGCCGCTTTGTGCATGCGGAGATAATCGGAGAGGAGATCGACGAGCGATTTATGGCCGGGAAAATCGGCGGCGTCTTCGAAAACTTCGGCGCAGAGATGTTCGGAGAGACCGACGATTTCAAAGAGATGGCTATTGCGGTAGCTGGCCAGGGTGGAGACGCCCATGCGGGCGAGAACTTTTCGCAGGCCTGCGTTGATGGCGGCGCGGGCTTTTTCGAGGCCGCCAGGTTCGAGGGACTCGGCGAATTCATCGGCAAGATAGGGGACAACGGCGCTGGCGCCTGCGGCGACAAGGAGCGCGACGTGATGGGTATCGAAAACTTGGGCGGATTCGACGATGAGAGGAACGTCCCAGAGACCTTCGCGAACCATGGCTTTCCAGACGGCGGCGGTGGCGAGGAGCGCGGGGAGCGGGGCGCGATCGGCACTGATGGCGCGATCAGAAAGGAGGAGGAGCCCCGGGCGCCCGCTGCTGCTCAGAGGGGTAGAAGAAAGCTGAGCAAAACTGCAGCGCGCCCCCGGAACTCCACTTGCGGAGGGAAACGTAATATCGATGCGTTGCTCGGGGCCAAAAATGGCGGCGAGTTGCGAAAGTTGTCCGGCGGAAATCACGGGACTGGGCAGCGTGATTCCGTCTTTCAAGTGGACATCGAGAGACATGACGTGGGTTTCGCGCAAGGGATCGATCGGCGGATTGGTAACCTGCGCGAAGCGCTGCTTGCAGTAATCCCACAGCGTTCTGGGGAGCGCAGAAAGAAAGGCGGGAGGAGCGTCGTCGCCCATACTCCAATCGGCTTCTTTACCGTGAGTGAGGGCGGAAAAAAGGATCTTGAATTGGTCTTCTGTCCAACCGGCAGCGCCGGCGACGCGCTTGGGATCGGGGACGGGGACGGGTGTGGAGGCAACGGTCGCGCCGAGCATTTTTTGCGGAATGGCGTTGCGCGATTGCTGGATGGCGAGGCGCTTGAGGATATCGCGCCAA
Organism: Candidatus Acidiferrum sp.; assembly: GCA_035279725.1. Classification (GTDB taxonomy): domain Bacteria; phylum Acidobacteriota; class Terriglobia; order Acidiferrales; family UBA7541; genus Acidiferrum. The sequence goes on along the minus strand of DATEHF010000046.1, from coordinate 1,820 downwards.
CGCAAAAAAAGTCCGGTGGCGGGATTGGCGAGAATCATTTCGCCGGGGCCGAGGCGCTGGCGTTCGGCGATTTGGGATTCGTCGAGGTCGACCAAGCCAGTTTCGGAGCCGGCGATGAGAAGGCCGTCGTGCGTGAGGGTGTAGCGAAGCGGGCGAAGGCCATTGCGGTCGAGCTTGGCGCCGACGAATTGACCGTCGGAAAAAACGAGGGCGGCGGGGCCGTCCCAGGGTTCGGATTGCTGGGAGAGAGCAGTCAACGCGCTGCGGACGTCGCGCGAGAGAAGCGGATCTTTTTCGAAGGCGGGAGGAACCATGGCGAGCATGGCTTCTTCAGAAGAAAGGCCTTCGAGGAGGCGGAGCTCGAAACCGTTGTCGAAACTGGCGGAATCACTAACGTTTTCTTCGAGCAGCGGGAACCAGGAGCCGACGGTGAGGCGTGAACGAAATTCGGAGGCTTTGGCGCGGAGCCAGCGGCGGTTGGAGACGATGGTGTTGATTTCGCCGTTGTGGGCGACGTAGCGGAAGGGCTGCGCGAGATGCCAGGAGGGCTGCGTATTCGTCGAATAGCGCTGGTGAAAAACAGCGAAGGTGATGGCGAAGGAAGGATCGCGCAAGTCTTCGTAGAATTGGGGAAATTGCCATGGCGTGAGCAGGCCTTTGTAGACGATGGTCTGCGAAGAGAGCGAACAAATGTAACTGCGCGGGGGCAGGAGCGATTCGGCGCGTTTTCTGAGGAGGGAGAGACGCCACTCGAAACGGGCGGCGGCGCGCGCGGGATGAAAAGGCTCGACGTAAAACTGCCAAATTTCGGGCATCGTCTCAAGAGCGCGGCGGCCTAAAGAATTGGTGTTGGTCGGAACGCGGCGCCAGCTGATGACGCGCAGGCGCTCGATGTCGGCGGCGGATTCGATGGCGGCGCGGGCTTCGTCGAGGGCGGAAGATGGAATAAACGCGAAGCCAACGGCGAACATTTCAGGGAGTTCAATTCCCTGCTCTTGGGCGCGGGCGCGGAAAAAAGCCTGCGGGAGCGAAGTGAGCAGGCCGGCACCATCGCCGCTGGCGCCGTCGGCGTCGACACCGCCGCGGTGAGTGAGGCGCTCTAGCGCATTCAATGCATGCTGGACGATGTCGTAGTTGGGAGCGCCACCGAGGCGGGCGATGAAACCAGTGCCGCAGGCGTCGTGGTCCGGGTGGCCCCAATTGGGATGGCGGCCCTGAGGGGACAGGGGCCGGGCATCGTGAAGACCGTTCTGGCCTCGACCGTCACGGAAGTACATACCAGTTTATCGAACGGGCGGGGGGTAGTTGTACAACGCAGAATTTTGATTCACTGAATTGAATTCTTGATAAGGAAGGTGTGGGCAGGGAAAGAGGTTCGTTCTCGTGCTGGGAGTTAGGCCTTAAGCGTAGCAAGACGCCCGAGGGGGACAGTAAGTGCCAAGCTAGTGGGTCAGTTTCCGGCTAGCGCGCTTACCAGGACTCGAGTCCGATAACTGGAGACCTGCCCCCGAAAATCATCAGTAAACACTAGCCGACTTGAACGAAGCCGCTGGCGCGGCGGACGCTTCGCGTGCTATGCTCCGCGCGTTATGCCTCAACGTAGCGCATCCCATTGCGGTTCTCGCACATGCTCATTTTCTAAGTACCGCAAAACCAACAGCTTACAGATGAGCGAAAAAATTGAATTCCCATAGCCGTTAGATCGGGCCCCTTAGCCCGCATCCGCCGCAACCGCCAGCGGCCACCTTCAAGTCGTTGTATCGAAAGCGCGCAAACACACCGTGTTCGTGTGTGCAGCTTGCTCACTCGCACTTCCGATA
>DATEHF010000045.1:0-106748 GCA_035279725.1 Candidatus Acidiferrum sp. | reverse complement strand
GTACCTCGTGCAACACTTTCAAGCGGTCCCGTTCTCGTTGGCTCAAAGTGATTCGCTCCGCTTCCATAGGGCCCTCGGCCATCCATGAAAGCGGACATTTCTACTTTGCACAAACCGGACATTCTCATTTTGCGGCGACACAGCGCGAGCCTCGCGTTGACGCCCCGTGAAGCGGGTGTTACGCTCGCCGTTCGCTTTTCCAACGCATGCGCGCCGTCGACTTGATCCGCAAAAAACGTGACTCCGGGGAACTTTCCCGCGAAGAAATCGACTTCCTGGTTTCGGGGTACACGCGCGGGGAGATTCCCGATTACCAGATGGCCGCATGGTTGATGGCCGTGTGGATTCGCGGCATGAACCGCTCCGAGCTCGCGGCGCTCACCGAAGGGATGCTGTATTCCGGAGAAGTCCTCAATCATTCTGAGATTCCCGGCAAAAAAGTAGACAAACATTCCACGGGGGGGATTGGCGATAAGACTTCGCTCATCCTAGCTCCCATTGTGGCCGCAGGCGGTCTGACCGTTCCAATGATCAGCGGCCGCGGACTGGGTCACACCGGTGGAACGCTCGACAAACTGGAAGCCATTCCAGGCTTCAATGTGAATCTGTCGCTCGAGGAATTCCGTCGTGTTCTCCGCGAATGCGGCATGGGCCTGATTGGGCAAACTGCGGAAATTGCTCCCGCCGACAAGAAAATCTACGCGCTGCGCGATGCCACTTCGACGGTTGAAAATATCGGCCTCATCTGCGCATCCATCATGAGCAAGAAACTTGCCGAAGGTATTGACGCTCTCGTGCTCGACGTGAAAACCGGATCCGGCGCTTTCATGAAGAAAGAAGAAGACTCCGTGCGACTCGCCGAAGTGATGGTCGAAACCGGCAAGCGCATGGGCAAAAAAGTGGTAGCGCTGATCACCGACATGGATCAACCGCTGGGCCGCATGGCTGGCCATTCGAATGAGGTTGCCGAATCCATTGAAGTGCTGAGAGGGCGCGGCCCGGCCGACTTGCGCGATTTGAGCCTCGAACTCTCCGCTTGGATGTTCTATCTCGGCGAACGAACCAAGAGTGTCGAAGAAGGCCGCCGCCTGGCCGAAACAATGGTTGCCACAGGCCAGGCACTCGAAAAATTCCGCCAAGGGATTCGGTTGCAAGGCGGCGATGAGCGCGTGATCGACGAACCAGAGCGCCTGCCTATCGCGCGCCTGCATTTCCACGTTCCCAGCTCGGCCAGCGGCTTTATCACCAGTACGAACTGCGAGGAGTTTGGCATCGCACTTGCCATGCTCGGCGGCGGCCGCGAAAAGAAGGAAGACAAGATCGATCACGGAGTGGGCCTCGAATTCCACAAGCGCATCGGCGATCGCGTGGAAATGGGAGAACCGCTGGCCACGATTCATTACAATAACGACGCTAAACTTGCCGAAGCGAAGAGCCTCATCTCTGATAGTTATCACATCGGCGAGGAAGCTCCGACAGAAGTGCGGCCGCTGGTGCGCCGCCTGATTGGTGCTTGAAAACGCCGTCTGGAGAGGGGTGTTCATGGGACGTTTCATCGGAGTACTCGGCATGGCCGCGATTCTGGGTGCGGCGTGGCTCTTTTCCACCAATCGACGAGCGATCAAGCTCAAGACTATTGCCTGGGGGCTCGGGCTCCAGTTGACGTTGGGCTGGTTTGTTCTCCGCTCGGATGTTGGCAGTTCGGTGTTTGGTTTTCTCGGCGCCGGTGCGAATAAGCTTTTGAGCTATTCCTATGCCGGCTCTGCGTTTGTCTTCGGCGACATTGGCTTGCCGAAGGAACTCTCCCGGCTCGGCTTTTCGTTCGCGTTCCAGGTACTTCCGACGATCATCTTTATTGCTGCCTTTTTTGCGGTGCTTTATCACCTCGGCGTGATGCAACTTATCATTCGTGCTGCTGCCTGGATTATGACGCGCGTAATGGGCGCCAGCGGCGCGGAGTCTCTCAACGTGGCCGCCAGCATTTTCATGGGCCAGACGGAAGCTCCACTCACAATCCGTCCTTTTCTGCCTAAGCTGACCAAATCGGAACTCATGGTGGTTATGACCAGTGGCATGGCGCACATTTCCGGCGGCATGATGGCGGGATACATTCAGGTGGGAGGCGCGGATCCAAAAAACCTTCTAACGGCCGTCATCATGACTGCTCCGGGAACACTGCTCATGGCCAAGATGCTCGTCCCGGAAACCGAGCAGCCGCTGACCGCCGGCCGCGTAGAAATGCCGCCCATGGAAAAGGAAAGCAATCTTTTAGGCGCCATCGCACGCGGAACCAGCGACGGTTTACACCTTGCTCTCAACGTCGGCGCCATGCTGATTACCTTCATCGCCCTGCTGGCTTTGCTCAACGCCATGATGGGCGGCATTCACAACTGGCCGCACATGGCCTGGTTTCCGGAGAGTTTGCAGACCGTTTTCGGTTGGATCTTTGCTCCGGTGGCGTGGCTGATTGGTGTGCCCTGGCACGAAGCGTCAAAGATTGGCAATCTTCTCGGCACGCGCATGGTCATCAATGAGTTCGTTGCGTTTGGCCAGCTTGGCCCCATGAAGGGCGCGCTCGACCCGCGGACCTTTGCCATCGCTACCTTTGCTCTCTGCGGCTTTGCCAACTTCAGTTCCATCGGCATTCAGATCGGCGGGATCGGCGCGTTGGCGCCTGAACAGCGCAACCAGCTCGCAAAATTCGGCATCCGCGCCATGCTCGCGGGCACTATGGCAAACTTGATGTCAGCTTCCATCGTCGGGATTCTTTGGCATACTTAGCGTCTGCTTCCATTCTGGGGATTATTTCGTGAGTCCAAGAAAGAGCGCGAAGTCAAATACTCGCAAGTCGAGTTCCTCCTCCCCTCGTATCTCCGCGCATGGAGAATTCGAGCGCGCCGGTGAAGCGGCGGATTACATTTTTTCTCAGACGCCGCTTCGGCCCAAGATTGCTTTGGTGCTCGGTTCGGGCCTCGGCGCATTCGCCGACGAATTCGACAGTGCCACAAAAATTCCGTACGCGAAAATCCCTCGTTATCCGCAGTCGACTGCCATCGGCCACGCAGGGAAGCTCGTCATTGGCAAAGTAGGAGCGATTCCCGTCGCGGGGATGCAAGGCCGGGTGCATCTTTACGAAGGTTACTCCGCCAAGGAGGTCGTGTTTCCTATTCGCGTATTCGCGCGCATGGGTGTCAAAGCCGTGATTCTCACCAATGCTGCAGGCGGTATCAAACGCGAATTCTCCCAAGGGCAGCTGGTGGCGATCAGTGACCATATCAATTTGCAGGGTGTCAATCCTCTCACCGGACCGAACGACGAGCGATTCGGCCTTCGCTTTCATGATATGTCCACTGCCTACGACGAGCGCTTCCGTGAAATGACCGTTGGTGAAGGTAAGCGCATGGGCATCGGGGTGTACGAGGGCGTGTACGCGGGGCTTCTCGGGCCCAGCTACGAAACGCCCGCAGAGATTCGCTTCCTGCGCACGATAGGCGCCGACTTGGTTGGCATGTCTACGGTCCCGGAAGTGATTGCCGCGCGGCATAGCGGCATTCGCGTGCTGGGAATTTCCTGCGTCACCAATGCAGCAGCGGGAATTCTGGATCAGCCGCTCAACCACATCGAGGTTTTGGAAACCGCAGAACGCGTGAAGGGTCAATTCATTGGCCTACTGAAAGCAGTGATTCCGCGAATTTCAGAGGCCATTGCATGAGCGAATACGAAAGTCTCATTGCGGCGGCCCGGCAGGCAAGGGAAAACGCTCATGCACCGTACTCCAATTTTCGCGTTGGCGCGGCGCTTCGAGCGACCTCTGGGCGGATCTTTGGCGGCTGCAACGTCGAGAACGCCACCTATGGCCTCACCGTTTGCGCCGAACGCATCGCCATCTTCAAAGCCATCAGCGAAGGCGAGCGCGGCTTCGATGCCATTTCCGTCGTGACCGATACGGACACGATGACGCCACCCTGCGGCGCTTGCCGTCAACTCATCTGGGAATTTTGCGGCGACGTTCCAGTGATCATGTCCAATCTCAAGGGTAAAATGGAAGTCCTGCAGATGCGTGAGCTGTTTCCCAAGCCGTTTGATTCCTCTCATCTCTAGGAAATGTAAAATAGCGATTGCTAGAAGGTAATGAATTTGGAAAATACTGAAAAGCGGGTCCCTCCAGGGAAAGAACAATTGAAGCAAGGGTCCGGCATCTCCGCGTCCCTCGGTGCTATTTTGAGTTCTCTTGCCACGATGGGTTGCTGTCTTCCGTTGGGCTTTGCAGGTGCGTTGGGAGCCGCAAGCGCAAGCGCATTCGTGCAAAAATTTCGCCCCTGGCTCCTGGCGCTTTCCATCCTTCTGCTGGGAATTGGTTTCTGGCAACGGCGCCGCGCTAAGCTGTGCTCGGTGAAGCAGAGTCATCTAAGCGCAGTACTGCTCTGGACCGCCGTCGTCTTTGTTGTTGCCATGATCGCTTTCCCGCAGGAAATCGCAGGATTTATCGCCGACCATCTTTCTGGAGCCGCGAAGTGAGCAAAAAACAACTCGCGATCGGCCTTGCCCTGGTCGGACTGCTTCTGGCAGCTTTTTATCTGCGAATCGATTCCGCAACTCCGCTGGGCCAGGAGCCCCTCGCCACGCTCTCCACATCGAATTTCGCGAGGTTCGAAACGGCTTTTGACGAATCCACGGACGGACCCCGGCTGATACTTCTTCTTTCTCCCACTTGATCAACCTGTCTGCGGGGGGCCTCCGCAACCGAACAACTTTTGCAGCGCAACGCGGACCCTTCTCTTCGGGTACTGGTGGTGTGGGAGCCGATGCTTTCGACCGACCTTCGTTCACCGGTTCGCAGCGCGCTGGCTAGAATTGCAGACAAGCGCGCCAGCCAATTCTGGGACCCCCAGCATCTCGTCACAAAGGAGCTTGTTAAAATTGCTAGCGCTCACCCTGAGCGACCGAAGCCTGATTGCTGCATCGACAATGGTTTTTTCTGGGATGAAGCTATCCTATTTCCATCACATTCGACTTGGCGGCAGACTCCGGCCGCTATTTTCTGGAATGGGGCCGTCGTCCGCGTTACGAGTGACTTGGAGAAGGCGCTTCAGAATCACCCCTAGCAGTTTGCCTCAAGACTTACTGGCGTAGCAGACCCCGCAACGATACCGTCTCTCCCCTTTCAATTCCTCCACGTGGACAATCTGCGCCCGCACAAAAATCGACTGTGTACCCGGGGAATAGGGCACAGCCACCTCGATATCCGTTTGTGGAACGTACGCTTTGCGGGTCTTGAATCGCAGGCCACCACGCGAAATATCCTCGCATGCCACAATATCGTCTCCAAAGGTGTAGCTCCGGATGCAAGCCTTAAAGCTCACTTTGGTACGTACGTGTTTGCGTCGGTTTTCGACCCGTCCAGGGGCTTTAGCGGTGGGTGCAGGCTCCGGCACCTCAGCCGGAAGTGCGGTCGGCGGGGTTGCGGCAGCCCCCTCTTTCTCTCCAAATTCCAAAGTTGAGATTGTGCCTACCGGAACGAGTTCGTTGCTTTCATCGTCCGTGGCTTGTTTCCAGAACGTCGAAGACCCGCACTTCTTACAAGAGCGCACGATGCCTTCATTCACAAGGTAGACATCCGATTCCAGGTCACTCTGCTCCACCGTCTCGCGAGTCTTGCAACTGCTGCACTGAAGCAACACGCGGCTAGCGACTTTTTCAGAATCCGTCATTCCGGGGAACTTGATACCCCAGAGGTCCATCTCCGGGTCCAGGAAGGCCACGCCGTAGGTATACGTGTTGCCGTCGGCACCGAGTTGCCCAACGACGCGGATTTCGGCTTCTTTGTTGGTGTCCAGCCTGCGAAGGATTAGCTCTTGCTCTGCGTAAAGCGCATATTGCGACACGATGCCCGCGCCATGGCGGCTGATCAGGACGGTTTTGGTCTGCTCGGAGAACATCTTGCCTTCCATGTCGCTGCCGACCAACAGGATTCCTATTTCCCTAGGAATACGGCTGCTGCGACGCACGCCTTCTGGAGGCATTCCCACCCCACGCTTGAGGGTCCCTGGAACTCATTCGATGTTACTTCGGTCTTTCAGGGGAGTCACCCAATTTTGAACAACATGTTTCTCCCGTTAACATGGTGTCCAGATCAAGCTGCGGGATGGCGCTAGAGGTACCCGTAGAACGCTCCGACAAATATAGAATTTGATGCCGGGAATGGCCCATTTGCGTTAGAATACCCCCCCATTTTGCCGAGAGGTTAAGTCATGGACCCAGAACGTCGCCAAGCGCCAAGATTTCCCTTCATTGCTTCAGCGGAAGTATTGGAAGAAAAGGCGGGCACCAAACTGGCTGCGCGCATTAGCGATATCAGTACCACCGGCTGTTACGTGGACACCATCAATCCGCTGGTGGATGGAACAGCCGTCCGCCTGAAAATTCTCACCGATTCACACATCTTCGAAGCGCCTGCGACAGTCGTCTATTCCGTTGCACATCTTGGGATGGGATTGAAGTTCGGGGAAGTCCTGCCAAATTCTTTGGACGTATTGCAGAACTGGCTGCCACTGGCGAGTTAGGCGCAGGAAGCCCTCAAGCCCGGCTAAGCTTGGTTAGTCCGGCTCCCTCGTACCTTCAATTGTGTGACTCCGCTATTTCGGGTCTGATTTGCGAGCTACGATCTTGCGCTTGTCCTGCAACGCTACGGCACTGCGCGGCGAAGCTTTCGTCACTTCCCGCAGCGCTGCCAACTGCATTGTTGCGCTCGAACTGGTCTTCTTGTTCTGTGCTTGATAGGAAGCAGTCGTCGCGGGTTTGGCTCTTGAAGCCACCGGCGTTCGCGCAGCAATCTCCCAAGAGTCCGTACCATCAAAATGATCCGGGCTCACTTCCGACTGTGCTTTGCAGCTCGGCGCGAGGAGCAACACGGCCCCCATGCCCACCAACATCATCGGTATCTTTAACAAACTAAACGGTTTCATGCAAAACCTCCACTTCGACGCTTCGACAGAACCCAGGAGTACCGCTTCAGAGAGAAGGGGCCTGAAATTGGAATTCTCTGAATTGAGTCGATTCTCGCTGCACCGTTTGCAGTGGTCGATGGGCCACGAGTACTACCTTGTATCCAGTTCACTAATACCTGGGCCTGCCTTCTAAATATACCTTGACACGTATATGCTCCGTAGAGTATACGAAGAACATGGAATCGGTGTTCGAAATCATTGCCGAGCCGAACCGCCGCGCGATTCTGAGCCTGCTGGTCTCGTCGCAACAATCGGTAGGTGAGATCGAGCGGCGGCTTGGCATGCCGCAACCCATGGTGTCCAAGCACCTGCGCGTGCTGCGCGAGGCTGGTTTCGTGGAATCCATGGTGGACGCACAGCGCCGCCTTTACAGGCTGAAACCTGAACCATTTCAGGAGGTGGATGCCTGGCTCGATCGGTTCCGAAGGTTCTGGTCCGATCATGTGGATGCTCTCGAACGCCACCTCGACCGCATGGAACCTTTGACACCAACGAAGGCCACACCGGCGAAGAGGAAGACAAGGAAAAAACCAAGCGGCCCAAACCGCGAACATGATAAAGGAGAAAAGAAATGAAAATCAAAGTGACCAGCATACACGTGGACGACCAGGACAAGGCCCTGCGCTTCTATACGGAAGTACTGGGTTTTGCCAAGAAGACCGATTTCAGCCAAGGCCCGTATCGGTGGCTGACGGTGGCCTCTCCCGAGGAGCCGAACGGCACGGAGCTGCAACTGGCGCTGAACAACAACCCAGCGTCCAAAGCGTATCAGCAGGCGATGTTTCAACAGGGCCAGCCCGCAGTGATGTTCTTCACCGACGATATCAAGGGAGACTACGAGCGGATCAAGGCGCGCGGCGCCGAGTTCACCATGCCGCCCAAGGACGTGACCGGCTCGACCATTACGATGCTGAACGACACCTGTGGCAACCTGATTCAGCTGACGCAGCTGGCACGCTATTGAAGGAGAAGAAGATGCTAGAGCGCGAGCAATACGCACCGGGTCCCGCCAGAGGGGCGCAGATACAAAAGGACGGAGAGAAGTGGACGCTCGTTATCGTCAGGGAACTGCGCCATCCGCCGGAAAAAGTCTGGCAGGCGCTTACCGACCCGGCGCATCTGAGCAAGTGGGCCCCTTTTGAAGCCGATGGAAGCCTGGGTACGGTTGGAACCACGGTGAAGCTCACCACGGTGGGTGCGCCCGCACCGCATGTTACCGAAACAACCGTGACGCGAGCGGTCGCTCCCGAGGTGCTGGAGTACAAGTGGGGTGGCTTCGATATGCGGTGGGAACTCGAAGACTTGGGTGGCGGTACGCGCCTGACGCTGTGGACCAACATCGGTCACCGCTACATCGCCATGGGTGCTGCCGGGTGGCACATTTGTTTCGATGTTCTGGATCACCTTCTCAGCGGAACTCCCATCGGCCGCATCGTTGGCCCCGACGCTATGAAGTTCGACGGCTGGCAGCGGTTGCACGCGGAGTACGCCAAACAGTTCGGTATCGAGGCGCCCAACTGGCCGCCTCAGAAAGAGGACAAATAAATCATGAAAGAGACTACCAGGCGTTCGATTGTTCGCTGGATTCATCTCGTCTTGGCCATTCCCATACTCGGATATATCTATAGTCCGTTTGATCAGATCCCAAATTACGCGCCCCCTACTCGCTTTGTCTTCGTGCCTGTACTTGTGCTTTCGGGGCTTTGGATGTGGAAAGGCCATCTCCTTCGACGACTTTTTTCGAAGAGATCGGAATTGAAGGCATAAAATCCAATGAATCCATCGGAACGTATTGACCGACTGATTGCAGGACTCACAGACTGGCGGGGCAAAACGCTCGCTGGTGTCCGCAAAAGCATCCTCGAGGCCGATCGGGACATCATCGAGGAGTGGAAGTGGATGGGAAGCCCCGTGTGGTCTCGCGACGGAATGATCGCCGTCGGCAACGCCCACAAAGATAAGGTGAAGCTTACCTTTTCCCACGGGGCGAGCCTCCCCGATCCTGACAAGCTCTTTAACGCGGGCCTCGGAGGCAACATGTGGCGAGCGATCGATCTTTTCGAGGACGACAAGGTTAATGAGCGTGCCCTAAAAAATCTCGTCCGTGCCGCCATTGATTACAATCAGAGCAAATTGAAGAGGAAAGCGCCTGCGGGTACTCGAGCGAAGGTGCCTAAAGGCAAAAAGTGATAAAACAAACCGATGGATTTTGCCCAATCCAGTTCCGAAAGGGCGTATAATCATTTCGTCGGCCCCACCTCCGACATCCCCAGCCTGTTTTGCATAAGACCGCAGGGGTGTCCCCATGCAAGCCATTGCACGCCGTTTGGAGAAACGTACTCCCCTTACCGTTCGAGTTGATCTCTGCAGCCTCGACGTCCGCCATCCCGCGCAGGAGGGCCTAACGGAAAATGTAAGCTCTCATGGCGTCCGGGTCGTTTCTAGCAATCCTTGGAGATTGAATGAGCGGCTGAACTTGTGGTCCCTCCCGGGTGATTTCCGGGCTAGGGCGCGAGTCGTTTACTGCGAACCCCTCGAAGGTCGCTCCTTTGCCATCGGGCTCCAACTAGTTGCCTCCTCCGGGGGATGGAAATAAGTCCGCGGCAAATCCTAATCGATTGGGCTCTACTTGATTCGGTAATACTTCTCAGAAACTAGCGCGAGAGTGCCAGCAGCGAGTCGTTCAGTTTGGTCAGGTCCGAGTCCAGCCGGTAATAGCCGGACCGCCAGCCCGCCGGAGTCTCGTTGGGAGGGAAGTTGAGCACTGCGAAATCGTTTGCCGACCCCTGCTCGTCGCCTAGTTTGGGAAACTCCTCACCAACATAGGTGGCAGCGTGCTCAAGAACGACCCGCTCACACTCGTTGACGGAAAGTACGGCGCGAAGCATCCCCTGGTTTTTCGCGTGGGGTTGGCAAAAATAGAGGGTTGGCATACTTGAGGAGCATCGGCAAATCGGCGAGAAACTTGAATAGTACGAGGGGACTAATTCGGGGAAATGTGCAAAATTGTCTTTCAGCGCCTTTGATCGCCATGCAATTCGTTGTATCTAATAGGCTTACTGGATTGCTTGCGGGTTTTTGAGGCTTGAACCCGGTAACTAAACAGAACGCTTCCCAAAATGAAACAGACGGCGGCTATTCCCCAGCTCCGGCTGAAGGCCGCAAAGACGCTCGTCAGCAGCAGAAGACCTGCTGCCGTATAATAGAAAGCTGAAAGGTAGGATAGGTCTGTCTCGCCCTTCATGGGGACTCCTGCTATAACCCTAGCCGTTCTTAGCCGCGTTCGGATTCAAAACATGCCCCAAGCAGTCAGCCCATAGATCGCGGCGCAATCGATCACTTTCCGCAGATCCACACATTCATTCGGCCCATGCGCGACAGACAGCAGCCCGGGGCCGTAAGCATACGCCGGTACACCCTGCACAGCATAGAACCGTATCTCAAGCAGTCCCGGGCACATCTCAAAGCGTGGGGCCTCACCCGTAATCGCGTGTACGCTCTGTGCCAGGGTTTCCCCCAGCGGCTCTTCTTCGCGGCACGCCGAGGATCGCCCCTCTTGGAATACCTCCCATTCGAGCCGGATTCCCTCGCGCCTGCAGCTCTCCAGCACCTCGATCAATCGCGCTTTCTCTTCATCCAGATTCTCTTCGGGATTGATTCGCCGGTCGATCGTGAACCAGCATTCCTCTGGCACCACGTTGAAATTTGCGCCTCCGCAGCTCTGTCCACCCAGCATCAGGATCGATTGCCGCGCCTGATCCACGCCGATGTTAGATTCAGTAGTCCTCTGCTCCACTTCCTGCTTCAATTCTTGCAGCCGCTCCACAACGCGAACCATTCGCTCAAACGCGTTTTCTCCGTGATGCTGCAACCCGACGTGGGCTGATTTTCCCGTCACTCGAACGCGCAACGAAATCGCCCCGCGGTTCGCATTCCACACAACGCCGCTGGTCGGTTCTGCCAACAACATGCCGATGCCGCCTCGCCCCAACCGTCCTTGCGCCGCCAGCCACGCTGACCCGCCCTCGCCTCCGGTCTCTTCATTTGGCACCAGCGTCAACTCGATTCTTCCCCCCAGTTCGCCGACGCATGCTCTCAGAGCGAGAATCGCATAGAGCATCGCCACGATCCCGCCCTTCATGTCGCAAGCGCCGCGCCCAAATAAAAAATGATCTTTTCGCATAGGCTGGAATTGTTCCTGCGATTGCGCTGGTACAACATCATAGTGTCCGTGGAGGTAAATCACCCGCTTTCCGCGGCCGTACGCAGCTATCAAGGTCACCGGTACTTCGCCGTCCTCTTTTTTCAGCCGTGGGGCTTCAACGCGCTCGCAGTCCAGGCCAAACCCTCTCAGCCGTTTCTCGAGCAAATTGACGCAAGCCTCATAGTTTTTCCCCGGCGGATTTTCCGTCGGTATGGCCACCAACTCTGCCAGCAACTCGGCCATCTCGTTCTCACGTTCACGAAGCCATTGCAATAGGTCGTCGGCTTTTTTCCCCATTTCTGGCATCAGCTCATTCATGGCTCCATGCTAGGAATCCGAGCATCAAACGCCAAGCTCCATATTGGTGCACCAACAAGGCAATCGACCCTCCCTATGATAGGCTGTGCTGCATTTGAGGCACCCGCGCGGGAACAGCCATGACTCGAAGTACGGAATTGCATCCACTTCTTCGCTGGGGCGTTTTGCTCTGGCTCTTGTTATGGCTGCCGGCGAACGTGCAAGCCTGGGGCTGGCAGAACATGATGCATTTCTGCGACGTCGGCGCCATCATCGCCTGTCTGGGAATCTTTATGCAGATTCCCCTCCTGTTCTCCAGTCAAGCCGTTGGCTCACTCTTCGTTGGCGTCCTTTGGAGCCTGGACATCGCTTGGCGCCTGATCACCGGCCACCACTTGGTCGGCGGAACCGAGTACATGTGGGACGAACACTACGCTCTCTGGATTCGCCTGCTTTCAACGTTTCACATTGGCCTTCCGCTAGTGTTGCTCTGGGCCATGCGAAAAATGGGTTATGACCCCCGCGCTCTCGCGTTGCAATCCACGATCGCCGCGGTCTTGCTCGTTTTTTCCCGCTTCCTCTCTCTCGAGTTGAACATGAATTATGCGTTCCGAGATCCTCTGTTTCACCGCTCCTGGGGCCCCGCTCCCGTGCACTTGGCCGTCATCTTTGCAGGCACCGTCGCGCTTCTTTATTGGCCGACCCATCTTCTCTTGCGTTGGAAGTTTTCGGGAGCGGTTACTCATGTAGGGGCGGGGCTTGCCCCGCCCGTGTGAGAAACTAGCAAGCGATCTGTGGGACTCTAGATTGAGGGGCACCGAAGAATGGGAATGGATGCAGAAAAAAACCGAGGGAAATACCTGGCGATGCTGAAGACTGCTCTGGACGAAGCCCGCCTCGGCCTTGCCGAAGGTGGAATCCCCATCGGTGCCGCGCTCTTCGATCGCCAAGGCAAGCTCTTGGGCCGCGGCCACAACCGGCGAGTGCAGGAAGGCGATCCCTCCGTGCACGGCGAAACGGACGCGTTCCGCAAAGCCGGCCGCCAGCGCACTTACCGTGACAAAATCATGGTGACCACTCTTGCCCCTTGCTGGTATTGCAGCGGCCTAATCCGCCAATTCGGCATTGGCACCGTAGTCGTAGGCGAATCTGCGAATTTTCAAGGCGGCATCGACTGGCTTCGCGAAAACGGCACCGAAGTCTTCGACGCCCACTCCCACGAATGCGTTGAGATGCTGGCTAAATATATTGCGGAACATCCTGAAATTTGGCACGAAGACATCGGCGAAGAATGAATTTGTAGTGGCGCGTCTTAAGACCCCTGCCTTTCCGCGTCGAACAACTGAATTCGCCCTGCCTCTTAGTATACAAATCCCCAATCTCGCCGGTTCCGTGCCGCCCAAACTTGCTAACATTCATCAACTTCTATCAGCAAAGAGGCACACGCCATGAAACGTCTAACACTCGCGACTCTTGTCGGGCTCCTTTTTGTTAGCGCACCGCTCGCTCAGGACAAATCCGCCAGCGCGGACGAAATTCAAATCAAGCAGCTCGAACGCGCCTGGAATCAAGCCGAAGCCAAACAGGAAGTCAAGGAAGTCTCCTCCTTGCTCGCAGACACCCTCGTTTACACGGATTACGATGGCTCGTTCATGAATAAGTCGGAATATATGAAATGGGTCGTGTCGCCAGGACAAAAGGCGGATCACATTTACGATGAAGGCCAGAACGTGAAGGTATATGGAAACGCGGCCGTGGTCACCGGTATTTATCGCGAAACCGGTACGAACAAAGGCAAACCTTACGTTGTCCGCTCGCGTTTCACTGACACCTGGATCAAACGCGACGGTGTCTGGCTCTGCGTGGCCAGCCACAGCACGCTCATCCCAGCCAAATAACCTGTCTGGTCATTCGCCCCGAGCTTCTATTTCGCGAATCGCCGAACGCTGAAGGAAATCGGCAACCCCACCACGACCATGTGTACGATCAACCCCAGAATCAGGTCCTTCATTTTGTAAGGGCCCTTGGAGTGAAGCGCGGAGAGCGGCAACACGATAAAACGCATTACATCTTCCACCGCAGCACCAAAGAACAAACCACACACTACCCAATGTTCTTTCATAAATCCCAGCCAGTGGCTTGCCGCGTAATAAACCGCAGCCACCGAGCAAGCGATAAAGAAGTGCAGTCCGACCCCCAGAACATACGTTCCCGCGCCTCCGTGAAACGCGTCCCTCCCCAGCACCCCCCCGGCAATCACCAGCGGGATGTCCCATCCAAACAGGATGCAAGCCTGCAGCAGGTCCAGTGTTCCGGCAATCCCTCCGCCCACGCCGATTGCCAATATCGCGTTCCTTTTCCCCGATAAGCCCGTTACAGATTCTCCTGTCATCCCGATATCCTCACTTTCACCTCTGATTTGTCCGCAATCCGCACCGCCACCTTACGCAGGTGATGCCCCCGAAGTCCTGAGCTTGCTCTGAAACACTCTGAATAGTTCTGAAATTCGGTGCGAACCCTAGGCGGGATCCTGGTAACAATTCCTGGCCGGGCAAACGGGGGCATTTGGGGGTGGCCTGCTATCGATTCTTTGGCCTTCTCGTCTACCTGTTCAGGTCCCAAGCAATCTGCAATCAGGGCATGAGGTTACAACGCGCATGAGCACTTCACGAGTATCTGTTCGCCTGGTACATTTAGGGTCAGCCCGAGCGTTGGTTACGGCCGCATTTCGCGTTCTGGAAGTACCCGCAATTTACATGATCAATCTAAAGCGTTTGCTGGCTTGCGGCGCTTTAACGCTATTGGCGGTCGTTTGCCTGTTCGCAGAGCCATCGCCACGTGTACAAACCTTTCCTCTCCGCGATGCCACTGGTCTGATTGCGCCGAAGGTCAAGGCGGAAGCGGTGAAGTATCTTGGACGCAAGTCCGTCCGGATCACCATCGATGGTGAGGACCACGAAGGCCTCGCGCTGCTCCCCGGAACTGATTTCCAAGATGGCATCATCGAAGCGGATATCGCGCTGAAGACTACTGTGCCGCCGGGTGTCCGGTATCCGGGCTTTGTCGGAATTGCCTTCCGCGTTCGGTCGGATTCGTCGCACTACGAGTTGTTTTACCTGAGGCCAGGAAATTCGCAGGCCCCGGATCAGGCGATGCGAAACCACTCAGTCCAATATGTCTCGGAACCGGACCACGGATGGTATCGCCTGCGCCGCCAATGGCCGTGGGTTTATGAGTCTCATGCGGAACTGGCGATGGAGAGCTGGACAAAAATGCGCATCGAGGTGGCTGGCCGCGCTGCCAAGCTCTATCTAAACGGATCGGCCAAGCCGAGTTTGGTGGTAGATGGCTTGAAGGGTGAGGATTTGCACGGCGCTGTCGGGCTGTGGAGTTTCACCGATGAGGAAGCGTATTTCTCCAACGTGCGGATTACGCCGGCCGCCCCTCAGAACGTGAAAAACGGATCCGACGTCGCCGGTTCCTGGCAGATGCGCTATTCCAGCGACGCTGGCGGAATGGAAGCCCAAATGGAATTGCACCGCGACGGAGACAAAGTGGCTGGAACGTGGTCCGGCCCGCTTGGAGAAGGCCGCGCGATCAACGGCACTTGGCGGGACGGCTATGTGGAACTCTCGTTCACGGGTGAATGGCCGAAAGAAAGCCGGCAGGGAGCTCCCGGTCCGGTCAATGCCTTCCTGACTGGTTGGATTGACGGCGATTCTGGCAAGGGTCGAATGCGCGTCGAAGGGCGCTCCGATGGCGCATGGATCGCGAAACGGAAATAGTAAGCGCCGCCGCGGTTGCGTAGGCAGCGCAACGACGGCCAGCCGTGTCTAGTTATCGCTCGACATTGATATACTCGGTGCGCGCCGCCTAACCAATCTGAAGAGCGACACGAATCACCGATCCACCATGGCACGACCAATAACCAAAATGCTTCGCATCGGCGGCTGGTGCGTTAATCCGGCCTCCAACCAGATTTCGCGGAATGGAGAGACTGCTCGGGTCGAGGCGCGTACGATGCGACTCCTGGTGTGCCTTGCGGAATGCGCCGGCCAGGTCGTCAGTGTGGATGATTTGCTCGACCAAGTCTGGGCTGACGTCACCGTTGCGCCTGATTCCGTCTACCAGGCGGTGACATCTCTCCGCCGTGTGCTGGGCGACGACGCCAAGCAACCCGCTTACATCGAAACACTGCCTCGTCTTGGCTATCGAATGGTTGCGGCGGTCAGCCCTTGGGAGGATCAGCCCATTGCACGGCACGGCCTTTCGGATGCTTCGGACAATAAGCCATTGAACTTGGTGACCACTGCTGAATCAGCGGCCCCTGCGCAAACAGTCACGCCGCGCTTTAGAGTTGCCTTCGTGTGGGCTGCAGGAGCAGCACTTTGCCTCGCGCTAGTGTTTGCACTCTTGTTCTACGGCAAGTTTGCGAAGGGCAATCTCTCTCCACCTCCCGCGGTTGTTCCGCAGCCGCAGAAATCTATCGCCGTACTTCCATTCCTCGACTTGACCGCTAAGATGAACGAAGAGCCCTTCGCTGACGGCATGACCGAGGAGCTGATCGACAAACTCTCCAAAATTCCTGGCCTTCGTGTACCACCTCCCACTTCTTCGTTCTATTTCAAGGGCAGACTCTGGCCGCGTTCGAAGGGAACCGCGCAAGTAACCATCGCGGATATTGCTAAGCAACTGGGAGTCTCTTATGTCCTCGATGGCAGCGTCCGCAAATCTAACGCCAGGATTCGCGTCGACGCGCGCCTGATTCGCGCCGGCAACGGCTACGTAATCTGGTCCGAAACCTACGATCGCCCTTTCGACGATATCTTGATGGTCCAGGACGACATCGCCGGCGAAGTGACGAAAGCGCTGCGAACCGCCGTCGAATCCGGATCGGACCGATGAATCTCTCCGCCCGTTATGCTATTCAACTTCCCGCCCGTTCGTGCTATCTCTAAGTCGGTCCAGCATTGAAAAGTCTGAACATTGCTTCACATTTTCTCGATGCGCCTGCCGCGCGGCACCCGGAGCGCATTGCAATCGTTGGTGAACCTCGATCCGTCGGCTACGGAGAACTGGCTGCGCTCACCAATCGCGTTGGGAACGCGCTTCGTGCTCAGGGCGTTTCCCGCGGCGATCGCGTTCTGATCGTGTTGCTCGATTCAGCGGAATTCATTGCCGCCTTTTTTGGCGCTGCAAAAATCGGCGCTGTGGCCGTCCCCGTGAATCCCTTCGCGCGCGCTTCCGATTACATTCACTACCTTGAGAATTGCGAGCCCCGGGTGGCCATGGTCCATTCCCATGCGCTTGCGGAATTCTTGCCGGCTTCCAGCGTGCTCCCGCAAGTCCCGATTGTTATTGTCGGCGAAGAGAATGAAGGCCTGCACGGAGTGTCCTCCGCAAAATGGACAGCCTGGATTGCGTCGGCCGGTGAACAACTCACCGCGGCGGACACTTCGCCCCAAGATCCGTCGTTCATGTTGTACACCTCCGGCAGCGGCGGTGCTCCCAAAGCTGCAGTGCATCGCCATGCGGACATGCTGGTTGCCTCCCGAAATTATGCGCAGTCCGTTCTTGGACTGCGACCTGATGACCTGACTTTCTCCGTGGCGAAATTGTTTTTCGCTTACGGTTTGGGAAATGGAATGTATTTCCCGCTTGCCGCTGGTGCGCGGACACTGTTGAACCCGGAGCGCACCTCCGTCGCAAATGTCACCGAGTTGGTTGTGCGCCACAGGCCGACGGTTTTCTTCGCAGTGCCTACATTTTATGCTGCGATCTTACGGGAAGCGGAACGTCCCGGCAGTCACGTTGATTTTTCTTCTGTTCGCATGTGTGTATCGGCCGGAGAAACGCTACCCGCTGAAATCTTCAACGCTTGGAAACGTCACTTCGGACTTGAAATCCTTGACGGCATTGGCTCCACGGAAATGCTGCACATTTTTATTTCGAGCGTTCCCGGAAAATGCAAGCCCGGGAGTTGCGGTTTCCCCGTTCCTGGCTACGAACTGAAAATCGTGGATGAAAACGGAGAGTCCGTACCCGACAATGAAATTGGAAATCTTTGGGTGCGTGGCGAAAGCGCCTTTGCGGAATACTGGCGCATTCCTGAATTGACGGCGAGCACCAGGCGCGGCGATTGGGCGGTGACCGGCGACAAATTCTTTCGCGATTCCGACGGCTATTTCCATTACTGCGGGCGTGCCGACGACATGCTGAAGGTTGCCGGCATGTGGGTTTCTCCGATGGAAGTGGAGAACGCTTTGCTCGGTCACCCTCATGTTGCTGAAGCCGCCGTGGTCGGCGCGACGGATGAGCGCGGACTGTCGTACTCGGTGGCGCACGTTGTTTTGCGCGGGGGCGTTCAAGGCTCGGAAAAACTGGCCGGCGAAATTTGCGAGCACGTGAAGGCGCGGCTGGTTTCGTACAAGGTGCCGCGGGAAGTTAAGTTTTGCAGCGAGTTGCCGAAAACTGTGACCGGAAAAATTCAGCGTTTCAAATTGCACGGCCCATGAAACCGATTGGGCGGGCCAAGGCCCGCCCCTACGTGATGCACGCCCGTACGAATCAGGAATGATCGCAGTCGAGGCCATACAAAGAGCGGCCGGGCTGAAGCTCGCCGCTACGTTTTCGGGAGATTGATCAGACGCGGTCATTGTAGGTGTCGAAGGAAAAGGCGATGGAGCGCACTTCCGCGAGAGTTTGATCGCGCAGGATTCTTCCGTCTTCGAGAATGGTTTCGAGCGCGTTGCTGGCGGGAAGCGGCGCGCCCTCGACGACTTCGACGGTGGCGAATTCCTTGCCGTTCTGGATTAGATTGAAGCGGCCGCCACGGCTGGCTTTGCTTGGATCGGTTTTGGGATTTTTGTAAACGTTATGCCATTGGCCGTTGCGGTCTATGGCGGAACATTTCAGCGCGAATTTTAACGTGTCGCGGTTTACTTGCTGCAATAGCGCGCCGCCCATGCCATAGCTCCAGATATCCTGCGACCAGCCTTTGCGCGTGAGCTGCGCGGTGATGTTTTGAATGGTGTAGAAGTTGACGCCATCGCCCTGGATGAATCGCACGCACGGAACGGTAGTCTTCCAGCCTTTGCGGTTCACTTCGTAGCCGAATTTTTCGCTGACAATTTTGAATAGTTCTTCGAGAACAGTTACGGCTTCGCCGGAATCGGGGCGAATCACCAGTGTCCCGTTGCGCTGCAGGACTTTTTCGCGCAGTGCACCGCCCCAAAGATTGCGGACGGCGTTGTAAATGTCGTAGGAGTCGCTGACGCAGGCGACGATTCCTTCGGGAATATTTTCGAGCATGTTGGCGTACGCGTCGAGTTCGTGTGCTTCGCCCCAAGCGGTGATGGTGGAATGCTCGGAAGCGGGGATGCTGTAAGCAGCGCAGTCGAGCGGATTTTGCGCGGCGAGATCGGCGGAATAATATTGATTGAGAAGCTGGATGGCGGCTAGCGTGTCTGTGCCGAGAAAATTCAACAGATGCGCGGCGCCTCCGATGGCCGCGGATTCCCGGGAAGAGACGCCGCGGAATCCGAAGTCGTGGAGCTTGAAAGGCAGCAGCGAAGGATCACCGGTACGCACCAGCGCTTTGCCGATGACTTGCTTGATCGCCCGGGAAAGCGTGGCGACGGTGATGGGATACCAGACTTGCAGGAGAACGGTCTCGGCCCAGTTGGTGAGCCAGTAGAACTCCGGATCGGTGTTCTCGATGGTGATGAAAGCGTTGTGACTTTTGACGACCGTGCCTTCCTTGATAGCGCGGATGCGGAGCGGCAAGCGGCCGCCGTGTTTTGCGTAGAGAGATTTGAAGCCTTCGTAATTGAAAGTTTTGGCTCGCCCGGAGAAATGCGCGTGAGCGATGCGGCGGGCTTCCTCGACGTCGTCGAGGGTGAAGACCTGGCCGGAGAAATTGGATTTGACGATGTACTGGAGCATGGCCAGCATGGTCTCGTCGAACATGCCGCCGCGGGATTCGACGTAGGAATAGATGTGGCGCGTGTCCGGGGGATATTGCCACCAGTGGGTGAGCTTGTAGGAGTCCGTGTTGAGGATGGGGTTCAGGCGAAGCGACTGCATGGGGCTCCTTGCGGTTGTCGGTGCGATCGAGGCAAGGGTTGCGTCCTGCCTGTGGTGAGCAGGATAGCAGGGAAGAGAGTGAGTAGTGGGCCGTGAGCGGTGGGTAGTGAAATGGCGGGACGGCATTAACGCACGGGCCGACGGGACCGAGTTCAAGACAGGTCCCTCGGCTCCCGATCCCTCGGCTGCACTCGGGACAAGTAGTCGCTCGGGACAGACACACTTAGTCGGGTGTCTGGTTAACAATAACTGGACACCCCCTCCCCTGTTTTTAAAAAGTGTTCATTCCAAAGGGAGATAGAGTCATTTGTTTTGATGCACTTTTGGAAGTGTTCATTCTAAAGGTACTTAGGCGGCGCCAAAATTGTACATAATGGACACTGATTCTGAAGGACTTCTGGGGCGGGGCCGCGTGAGCTGAGTGAAGGCACGCAGTGCGGCTTTGGTAGCTGAGGAGCGGGAGGATTTCAACACAGAGGTCGCTGAGAGCGCGGAGATTAGGAGGAGCGCCGAGCAGCTGTGCGGGGGAACGGAGGCGGGGGTCGGCGCGAACTATCAAAAGACAGGGTAATACAAAAAGTAATGGCTGTCAAGGATAACTATACTGTAATTCGAATGGGCGTCGCGAATTGAGACGGTGGGGTTCAAGTTGGTCGAGGGAAACGGCTTGCGGGAGGGGTGGAATTCGAAAGAATTGTGGAAATCTGTGGGTAAAGACAAATACGCCAAGCATGCAAAGGAAGCTGGGCTGCTATGGTAGGTTCCGACCGCCGAAGAGAAGCAAAATCAGCGGTGCGGCGCCCCTACGAAGGCTTTGCGTGTTTGCGAATGGTCAAGCCTTGGCGGGCGTGCTCGAGAAAGACTTTTGCGGCTTCGGGAGAAACCTCATCCAGACGAACGCCGTCATCGCCGGCTGGCAGGTGGGAATCGTCCGGCACTGCTTCCCCGTAGATGATCATGAGTTCGGTGCGGCGATCCGGCGTTGGCAGATGGAACATGCGAACGCGCGCAGCTCGCCTGGGGAAAGCAAGGCTGTGGCGGGCCAAGAGGCTACCGATGGCGGCGCTATCGGAACGCGGGTCATGCAGGACTACCGTGTAGTCGGTGAAACTTTTAACGTCGTAGATGAACTGCAAGCCGCCAATGTCTGTGGTGCGGTCCGGCTTATAGTCGTAGGTGTATTGGTTGGTTGGCAAAAAATGCTCGAACTGCACCCAGTAGAAAGCTTGAACGGGGCCGCTGCCAGCGGTCTTCACGAAGAGATGCTGCTCGGCGTCCGCGTTCCCGTAAAGATTGACAACCTGCCCGCCTACGTATTGGAAGTCCTTGCCAAAGGTTAAATCGGCAGAGGGCAGCTCCTGAGAAATCATGGTTTGATCGCGGACCTGACGCTGGACCGGAGGGAGATCCGGATTCTGCGGTGCGGCAGCGAAAGGAAAAAGAACAGCGAAAAGAAAAAGAACAGCGAAAAGAACGGTAGCAGTCTTGTTCATTTTATTCCCCGTGAGAGTTACGCGACCGGAGGGCAGAATGTTCCGCCGGTTCTCGGCGATCAGCCGGAGAAAGGAAAACTAGAAATTAGAAGGCGTTGCGCACGGTTGCGAGTGACGAGTGGCCCTGCGGCTCGGCTCCCCTCGAAGCTCGGGGCAAGCGGGGTAAGCGAGTACGAGACGAGAGAGAAATTCGAACCTAGAAACTCGAAATTCGAAATCAGAAAAAAGAGGAATCGCTGGCCCCGGCATAGAATTGTTATACTGAGCCTTAAGGAAGCGATGACCGTCACCTTGAAACTGAAGCCGGAAGTCGAAGCGGGGCTCTTGACGCAGGCGCAGGCCAGCGGAATGACGCTGGAGGAGTACCTGCATTCCATGATGGAAGGAGCAGTTCTTCTGAAGGCGCAGGAGAGTGGTTCGGCGGAAGAGCGCGCGGCAGCATTTGAGGCTTGGTCGGCCGGGCATCGTCCTACTCCGTTGCTCTCTGACTACGCTGTCAGCCGCGAAGCGATGTATGAAGGCCGCGACGACTGATGCGCGTCCTGGTGGACACGAATATTCTCCTCCGCAGTGTCCAACCGAATCACCCGCTCTGCTCGCAAGCCACTCATGCGGTTTCGAAACTAATCCGGCAAAAGGATGCGGTCTTTTTTTGTGCGCAAAACATCGCCGAATTCTGGAATGCGGCCACGCGTCCGGCGGATCGGAACGGGCTGAGGCTATCGCCGGAAGAAGTGCGGCAAGAAGTCAGCAACAGTGAAAAATCGTTGACGCTACTGCCGGACGTTCCGGCGATCTACAGCGCCTGGAGGCAGATCGTAGCCGCTCACAAGGTGCAAGGCGTCAAGGTTTACGACGCCCGGCTGGCCGCCATCATGAGTGTCTATGCAATCGAGAGCGTCCTAACTTTTAATTCGGTTGATTTTGAGCGGTTCACCAATGTCCGCGCGGTTCACCCTTCTTTCTTGGTTCCATAAGATCGCCATTTTTTAGCTCGGCGAGTCCTAGCGAGCAGGGGGTATTTCGTTTCTTGACGTGCTTGACGTGCGGCGGCTTGATGCGTGCGCTGCGCAGGAGTAGGATTCTGAGGCGCTGCATCTCGCCGGAACCCACCCAGCTCGTCCCCCGAGACACACCGTAAGGAGGTTTCTACCATGTGGGGTAAGAAGAATACGGATGCGATGAATCCGATGGATGCGACGGCGGAGCACGAGACGGGTTGGCTTGGGTCCAACCTGCAGGTGAAAGGCGAAATCACCGGCACCGAGGATCTGCTGATCGACGGGGCGGTCGAAGGACAGATACATCTGGATGAGCGGAAGCTGACGGTGGGAACGGCGGCGAAGGTCACGGCGGACGTCGACGCCCGCGACGTGGTGGTGTACGGCTACCTGAAAGGAAACGTGCGCGCGAAGGGACGGATCGAGATCAAGAAGGACGGTGCGATCATCGGGAATTTGACGACGGCGCAGATCATGATCGAAGACGGCGCGGGATTCAAAGGTACAATCGAAATCGACCGAAGCGTAGCGGAGCAGGCGGAGAAGAATGTTGCGGCGCGGGCGGCATCGGCTGGCGCGGGGTCGAAAAGCATTTAAAACCGGAAGCAAAGTCAAAGTCCCCACCCTTTGCGAAAAGCAAACCGCAAAGAGTGGGGCACCCGCCGCTGGCCGCGTGGGGACTTGGAATCAGGACAAAGCAAAGTCGAAGTCCTCACCCTTTGCAAAAAGCAAACCGCAAAGAGGGCCACCCGCGCACGATGCATCGTGCCCTACGGGATATTGCTGGCGACGAACTGCCAGTTTAGGGGCTGGTGAAAGATTTCGCCGGTGCCGCTGACGAAGGCGGCGTGGGCGGCGGCGTTACCCTGGAGGCGATCCATCATCCACGCCGTGGGATATCCCAAATAGCCATACACACCGAAAAGGCAGGGCTGCTTGGCGTGCGTGCAATCCGGCTGGCCGGTTACATCGTTGTGCGTGGGGCCGTTCAGCGTGCCTTTCAATTTGGCGACGCCGGCTGGCACGGCGGTGTAGTACGCGTCAATGGATTGTTCTCCGGTGACGGTCGCGCCCTGATTTGGGGGTGAGAGGGGGTCCAAAGAGCCGTCGACGAAAAACACCGAGCCGGTCGTGAGGTTGGTTGTGTCAACGCAATTGATTGGACTACTGCACAAAGACCGGGAGGGAAGTTCAATGGGAATCACGGTCTTGATGGTGCCGGCGGATTTGATGAGAGCGTTGATCGCTCCAGTCGCGCCTTGAGAATGGCCGATAGCTCCAACGTTGGTGGTGTCCAGCTTGCCTTGGAATATGTTCCCGGGCGTGGTGCTGGCGGTGATCAGTTTATTTGCGGCGTCCAATATCGTTTGCCCGGGGCCGGTGTTCTGGTCTTCGGTGGCGATAATCACGAAACCCCAGGAAGCCATGTGCTTCAGAAAATAGTCGACGTCGCTGGCCTTGCCGAGGGTGCCGTTTCCCCAGGTGATAATGGGATGTTTGAAGCCGCCAGCGCCCAGATTGGTGGGATAGTACAAATCAAATTTGTTGCCGAGGGAATCGCAGCACATCGCGCCGGTTTGAACGGTGACGGCCCACGTGCCGTTGGCGTAGAACTGCTTTTCGATTGTTCCCGTTGGAGAGTTGGGCGGCTTACAGCTTTGGGCGAACGCGCAGGCTGAGATTACAAGCGCTGCTCGCAGGAATCGCCTCGGTGTAGCTTTCATATTGCCCTCGACCCACTTCAGTTCACTAGGGGTAGTGAATCGGGGAGGGACATCGTTTCGCGGAATCGGCAGAGTTTACGCCAGGGTGAACCAGAGGCAGAACAGAAAGATCCCACCCTTGCACCCGCAAGGATGGGGCATCCGCGCTAATCGTTCGCCTATTCGACGACCTATTGCGATAGGCGCTTTCCATGGGTGATAGCGACGAGGGCGACTACGAGCGACAACGCGGCGGCGTAGATGGCGTACCAGAAAGACTCCTGGGCAGCGGAAAGGCCGGGAGGGCTGAAGACCACGAGGGAGCCGGTGGAGAAGGCGTGAAGAAGTTGGGCGAGGCCGACGCTGTTCGTGTTGGAGTAAACCCACGCGATGAGGACGCGCATGGCGGTCATGGCGGCGGTGAAGGCGAGAAAGAATGGAAGCCAGTAGGAGCCGTGAGGCACGGAAGTTCCGAGGTAGTCGATGACAGGGATGTGCCAGCATCCCCAGAGAAGGCCGAGGAGAATGGCGGGAACGAGGGCGTTGCCGGGGCGGCGCACTTTTGGGAAGGCGAAGCCCATCCAGCCGATTTCCTCGAAGAAGCCGGCGACGAAACCGAATCCGATGCCAACGAAAAAACGGTTGGGGGAAAAAACGGGAGAGACGAATGTTTTCATGTAGAAAAGAACGGTCAGGACCAGGACTGGCGGGATGAGAAGCGCGGCGTACCAGCGGGCGGGAACGTGGACGCGGCGCATGCGGGAAAAAAGATCGCGCAAGCCGGTGGGGCCGTCGATGATGCGGGTTAAGAGGATGCCGACGGTTGCGGGGCCGAGAAGCATGGCGGGGAACATCATGAGGCCGGCAAATTTTGGGATGGCTTCCCCACGCCGGAGATGCGGCGCAGCCACGGCGAAAGCGCCGAGCCAGGAGAGCGCAAAGGTCAACGCAAAGTAGGAGGCGACCGGATGCCGCTTGACGAAGTCTTCTTGCTTGGCGGGAGCAGAGATCGAAGTCGACATGATGCGGCCAAATACTATATGAAATTCGAGGGTGGCTGGAAGGGCAAAGGGGTGGGTTGACTATGGGGGACGAGATGCGACTCGGGGTCTGGCATCCTTAGCGGCGGCATTTATTGCAGAAGAGCTTGCTGGTTGTATTCGGTTTTCCGATGCTTCGAGAATAAAACTGATTCGCGGACTCTTTTGAGCAAATCGGCGAGACGCCGGCGATCTTCATCGCAAACGCCGATGAATTCAAGGCCCAATCCACGGCCGGGCTTTACATAGCGCACCACAGCGTCGGCCCGGATCTGCCCTTCCTCGACGAGAAAATAAAGGTTGGTCTTCGCACCGATAGCCTTCGCCTTGCGTGTGAGGACGAACAGGCCGCGCGGGCTCATATCGCGAACTTGCGAAGTACCGTCATAGCCACCGAAGCCCCAGCAGACATAGACGCCTCTGGGCGTTCCGACACGAGAGATAGAGCGCCTAGAACAGGAAGTTACTTGTGTCATGATAGCTCACTCCCGCAGCATCTGGTCGGGCGGTTCTCGATATGCTTGCACCACTCTAGCGAGAGAAGTGCAGCTCAAAATCTAATAAAAGGGTAAAAGTCTGGTTTGCGGGAATCTGTTCACTTTTGGACAGTTATCGCAAGTTATCCTCCCAGCGCGGGCGGTGACTAGGAGTGCCGGGAGCGAGTTAAGAGTTCCAGGTAACGCGGGTTAGTTGCTTTTTGCGGGATTCCCATTCGGCGCCGGAGAGAAGACGTGGGGCGACATCGATGAGGCGCGGGATGAGCTTGAAGACGGCGGCGGCGCTCCAGGAGCGGCCGTCGCGGGTGCGATACTCGCGAACGTTCAGGGCGTCGGCCATGCTGGTGAAGGAGATGTCCTGGACAATCATTTCGGCGAGGAACTTGAGAGTTTGCATTTCGAGGGGGTCATCTTCGAGGTGGCGGCAGTCGGAGGCGATGCGCAGGCCGAAGGGGATCTCTTCGGAGACTTCCGCGACTGGCGGCTCTTCGGGGATGCCGGAAACTTCGATTTCACGTTCCCATTCGAGGGCCACGAGGCTCCAGCCGGCATCGTGCATTTTCGAGAGGTAGACGGAGGTGGGCAGGATAGTGACCTTCTCGCGCATGCGATCGATCTTTTTCATGGAAGCCTCCCTGTGAGCGCTTGCTTAGACGCGCGGAAACACAAATTCCCGTTGAGAGTCAGGGCAATCTGCATACCGTAGGCGTGCGTGGCACAAAATACAGAAACAAAAAGACTTTTGGCTGGGGACGGAGGTTCGGTCGGGTGATGAATGTCCGCAGGCGGGATGAAGGTGTCGCGTTGCCGGACAGTTTGAGGGGCGGAAACTGCTAGTGCTTTCTGGGGTAGAATCACCAAGCAAGAGTCGGGGAGGGAAGCCATGCCAAAGAAGCCGACCATTGATGACGCGAAATTGATTCTGAAACTGTACGACTTGAGGCGTGAGGCGGAACTGCGCAAAGCGCGGCAATGGTGGCTGACTACGTTTTGGCCAAAGAGTGCGGAGGACTTCGTAAAAGTCGCGACCGCCATGGGGTCGGAGGAGAACAATTGGCTGAGGCAGGTGGGCAGCTATTGGGGCGTTGCGGTTTCGTTTGTATTGAATGGCGTGGTGAGCGAAAAGCTATTCTTTCAAGTGTCGTTTTGCGGCGAAATGTATTTTATCTTTGCAAAGGTGCGGCCGTTCCTGACAGAGATTCGCGTAAGAATGAATAATCCAGAGCTGTTTCTAAGCATAGAGAAAGCGATCCTGGGGTCAAAGATCGCGCGCGAGCAGTTCGGAAAAGTCGAGGCGCGTGTGACGGCGATGCGGCAGCACAAATGAGCTTCCACGTCATGGCGGCAGTGCAGAAGGCGAGGATACAGAGTGTTGTTGCGGTCCTCGTTATGATTGCAACGTTGGGTCCCTGCGCGGCGAAGGCGAAAGAGGCGAGCGCTTGTACCGCCGGAACAATTTTGCGATTGAGCGCCCCCGAATCAGGCCAGGGGAGTCTGCTGCTGATCGATTTGAAAAGCACAAAGAGCTTGGCGGAAGTGCAGGGAGAATGGGGCGGGCGGAGCGTGCCGCTGTGGAGTGAGAAGCCCGACGAGAACCAGCGAAAAGGATTGCTGGCGGTGGACCTCGAGAAACCCCCGGGCGAGTACGAGCTGAAGTTGACGGGGCAGAAGGCTGATGGCGAGAAAATCAGTTGCAGCACGACAGTGACAGTGAGGAAGGGCCAGTTTGCGACGGAAAAACTGCAGGTCGGGAAGCAGTTTGTGGAACCCAGCGCGGAGCAGATCAAGCGGGCGGACGAAGAGCGCCAGAAGTTACGCGATATTTTTGACCGCGTGACGCCGGAGCGACTGTGGGACGGAAAGTTTCGGATTCCGCTGGACGGCGTGACGACCGGCTCGAATTTTGGGCGGCGGCGGATCCTGAATGGGAACCCCGGGTCGCCGCATAGCGGGACGGATTTGCCGGGGGCGACTGGAACGCCAGTTCATGCCGCACAACGCGGTCGCGTCGCGTTGGCTGAGGAATTGTTTTTTGCTGGGAACACAGTGGTGGTGGATCACGGGCTGGGCATCTACACATTTTATGGGCACCTCTCTGAGATCGATGTGAAGGTTGGAGACGTATTGGAAAACGGCACTGTGCTTGGAAAAGTGGGAGCAACGGGGCGAGTCACCGGGCCGCACCTGCACTGGGGATTGACGGTGGAGCGCGCCCGGGTAAATCCGCTGCTCCTCGTAAAATTACTAGGGAACTCCTCCCTGGAGACCTCTCCGATATCGAAGCCTTGAACAGATGAAACGAACGCGCTGGTCCAGACACTAGTTAGGACATACCGGCGCTTACGAACTGCGTGGAAGACGGAGGGCATCATTCTTCTGAGGCGTAAGTGGAAAAACCGGCGAACAATTTGGAAATCGCAGGGAGCTACCTGAAGGCTCTGGAGCGGGCGAGATGGGAGCAGCGCTCAGTTGTTTTTTCGCTCCCGACGCAGTGTTTGAGGAATTCCCGAACCGGCTGAGGTCGCAAGGGAAGAAGCGAGACTTGGCTGCGGCACTGGAGGGGGCGGTGCGGGGTAAGCAGACCATGTCCCAACAGATATATAAGATAACGCAAGAGATAGCGGAAGAGGACAGAGTAGCGCTGGAGGTCGAACGGGTGGGAACTCTGGCGATGCCATTTGGGTCGATTCCAGCCGGGGGCGAATGAAGGCTTTCTTTGCGGTGTTTCTGGAATTCCGCGAAGGGAAGATCATCAGGCAGCGGAACTACGATTGCTTCGAGGTCTGGTAGCCCAGTTGATAGCAGGCAATGGGGAAGTACAAGGGTACTGTTACGGAATAGGCATTTGTGGTACCTTTCCGCCATTGTCTTGGAAATAGCAAATGGGCAGTATGGGGCTGTGTGGGCAAGGTTCGTGCTGGTCATATCTGTTCTGTTGTTCTGTCGCTTCGGCACCCTGCTGACACGACTTGGTAGACGAGCACCCGTCAATCGAATTAGTCACTAGCGAAGTGGAATCGTAAATCTGATGTGAGGTCGTGGCTGAAATGTCCCTGCTTCATTTTCGTTGCAAAGAGCGCAGACGAACTCTACGAGTGGCACTTACGGTGCCGCTGACAGTCCACGGCAAAACAGATGACGGCAAGAAGTTCTGCGCGCAGACCTTTTCTCAGTCAGTGAACCGGCACGGAGCGTTATTTCATCTGGATGAGATTGTCCTGGTAGGGCAGACCCTGATTCTGATGAACGACCACACCGCGCAGTCCATGGAATGCCGCGTCGTTTCGATCCACCGGGCCCGCGATAGCAAGCAATATATCGGAGTGGAGTTTGTCTCTCCGGAGACCAATTTCTGGCACATGCAATTTCCGATTCCAGGCTCTAAACCGCTGCGCCGGATCGTTCCCAACAAAGCGTCCGCGTAAAACGGACGGTCGCTTGCTGCTCCTCGTCTCAATTCCGCTTTGCTTCCTCAGAGAAGTGGCTTTAAATCGGATTCAATAACATCCGTATATTCAAACCCGATGACCCTTTTCCGAAGTATTCCTTGGCGGTCGTAGAGCATAGTTGTCGGTAGACCTTCAATGCCGCCAAACTTCTCCTTCAAGTCATCAGCTGCTACCGCCAGCGGATAACGGACTCCGATTTTCTTTGCAAACGTGACGGGGTCTTCCATATCCATCATGGTGTCAAATTTGAATCCGATAACCGCGAATCCTCGAGAGCCATAGCTTTCTACAAGCTTCTGATAGCCGGGCATTTCTCTCTTGCACGGTTGACACCAGGTGGCCCAAAAATCAATGAGCACTGCCTTGCCGCGAAGGTCTGCCGAGGAAATCTCGCGCCCTTGCAAATCCTTGACGGAGAACTCAGGCAACCGTGAACCAATTTCACCCGCCGCAATCGCATTTTCTTTCGGCTGAGGTAGTGGACTCGCCGAATGCTGTTTGCATCCGGCGAGTCCTGCCACAGCGAGGCTCAGAACTAACAAGCGTTTTCTCTGCATCTATTCCTTCTTCTGTACTTCCAGAATCAGCAGCTTCAGAGGAGTCGAAGGGTCTGCTTTCTTTTTCCCCGCGGGCTTTTTGTAGAGCTGACCACGAACACTGACCATCGTTTGGGTGTCTGCGAGGGCCTCAAGCCTTTTGGACAACTCATTCGATGTGAGATCGAAGGACCGATGGGGCGCAACCTGTAAGGCAAAGTTGCCCGAAGAGTCCTTCACGATTTTCCCGCGCGCGGTCATATCCATCTGCGCAGCGGTAACCCCACTGTCGTAGGTCGCCTTCAGAAGCTGAACGGGGTCAATCTGCCCATCCTCTTTGGGCGTGACCTCAACCTTTCCGTCGATCAAGCTGACTTCCACATTTTGAACGCCAGACTGGCGTCCGAGGTGTTGCTTCACCCCGTATGCTCAAAAGTTTCAAGTCATGCCTTCGACGCGCATTTCAATGTGTTTGATTTGCGCTTGAGCAACTGGACTGACTATCGAGACGAGCAGGGCAAGCAGTGCGAGTTTTTTTGTATTCATCGTTCCTCCTTTCCTTAGCGGTGCATCCGAAATTGCTGCGTTATTCCAAAACTGAGATGTCGGCGAACGGGCATGAACATCGCGCCCGTGGAGTGCGCCACGTTCCCATCCATCCCGAGCCAGAGATGCATTCCGGGACGCACCCCTACGTAGGTGGTGATTCCGGCAAGCAGGAAATCGCCGCCGCTCCCGCTCTGCGTGACGCCTGCGATGCGCTCATCCTGAGAATGCAACCAGGTCAACACCGGGCCAATGAACCATTCTCGAGCGACGTTCTTGGATTCATAAGGTCTGTACGACAGCCAGAAACGTGATTCGATGTTGCTGCCGAGTCGTGTTGCCTGTGTTCCCTGAGAGCGAATCAAGGAATGGAAATCCTCATTAGCAACAAGACGCCTCAAATTGAACAGACCGGTGTACGTCCAATTTGCCGCCAGGAACAGATCGGTTGAGCCCGAGCCGGGTTGCAGACCCGCAGGCAGTCGTTTCCCGTTTGTGTCGGTCAAATCTGTTCGTCCCGTCTGGATCTTGGGGCCAAGCGTGACGGATGCCTGCGTAGTACCGCGTTCCGAATCCCGCCGGAAAAATCGGTATTTCGCGAGCACCATCGCATCGCCCAAGCCTGTCCCGCCGGCGACTGACGCGTTCCCGCTGTCAAAGTGATTCGTGACTACCGGAACGAGAACGGTCAAATCAAAATTGCGATAGAAGCCCCAGGTGAAGTTGAAATCAGCCTCGTGGGAGAAAGTAGGGAAAGCTGTTGCAGGAATACCGCTGGAAATTCCAGGCATGATGCTCCGCGTGGTGAAGATGGAATTGTAGGAAATAAGACCGCCACCGGGAAATAAGGGCGGGGCCGTTTCGGGGGCTGGGCCTTGAGATTTGACTTCTGGTGCACAGAACAGGGACAGGAGCGACAGGGCCGCGCATGCAAATCGCCGGATGAAATATGAATTTCGAGTTCTCACCAATGCCTCCTCCAGTAGAAACGGGCATGCCGAAGCACACGAATACTCCAAATCAAGAGCCGACTGGAGGACTGACTAGATGCGAAGAGGCAGTTGGGCTTGGGCGTTGCGGATAGGCGGAGCGTGGCAATGTGCCACAAGCGCGCGCTTAGAAGAGACTAGGGTAGGTGACTCGCTAACCCCTGTGAGCGCCCCCAATACAACGGGAGAATACGAAACGCCATGCACGGAGGAGGGCTGCACAAAAGGAGCGTGCATCACTTGCATGGTCTTGCAACAATCTTGAGCGTGATGCCGGTGCGACGAGCAGGGCATCGAGTTGCAGCACAGCATCGCTTGTTCCGGCGTCGTCGTGGCACCGCAATCAAATGCATACGCGGCGAGGGCGACTGATAGCATCGCTAGAAAAATTGGCTCGGCCAAACGCATCATTGACTAAGTTAAACGCCGAGGGTGTTTGAGTCAAGCAAGGACGTGCTCATTGATGGTTCGCTCCCCACACGTGCCGTTTTTATGAAAGGGACTCCACGGGATGGCAAATACAGTGAAGACAGTCGGGCTGATCTCGGATACCCACGGATTGCTGTGCACCGAGGCGATCGAAGCCTTGCGCGGGTCGGAGCTAATCATTCATGCGGGGGATGTGGGTAAGCTGGAGATTTTGGAGGGGCTGAGAAAGATTGCGCCGGTGGTGGCGGTGCGGGGGAATGTGGACACGGCACCTTGGGCGTCCGCCCTTCCAGAGACGGCTGTTGCGGAAGCGGCCGCTGTCCTCATTTATGTTCTGCACGATGTGAATGCGCTGGACTTGAATCCTGCCGCAGCGGGCTTTCACATCGTGGTCAGCGGCCATTCTCACAAACCGGGAAAGACGGAACGGCAGGGCATCCTTTACATTAATCCGGGAAGCGCTGGGCCGCGGCGATTCCAGTTACCGATCACGGTGGCAATTCTACGGCTTGAACGAACCCCGTGGCAGGTGGAGTTTGTCGACCTAGAGAAGCTCGGGCAACGCTTGTGAGCTCCTTCACGTCAATTCATCAGGAGGCGGCTCGGATGTGCTTGGTACAGGTGCCTCGGGTGCAAACATAACGCTACGCAGTGAAGATGCTGAAAATTGATGTCCACGGCCACCGCGTAAATCATTGATTTGCATGCAGTTGATGATGTACAGGTGAGTCAGGTACAGTGTCGAGCCAGAAACAGTACTAGTTCTAGGGTACGGAAAAAGGGGGGACTGGGCATAGGACAGGGGTCCGGTTCAAATTGGAACTGGTGCTTCATGGTGTGATAAAGTCTCTGCCCTCATACTTGCATCAGGTTGAGGCGCTGTGCAAGTCAACTCGAAGCGAAAAACTGAGATGCCAAGGAGAAGTAAGAAAATGCGTAAACAACAAAAGGGATTCTCACTCATCGAGCTGCTGATCGTAGTAGCCATCATTCTGATCATCGCAGCCATTGCTATTCCGAACCTACTCCGGTCGCGTATGGCTGCCAACGAGGCTTCGGCTGTTGGTTCTCTCCGTACGATTGATACCGCAGAAATGACTTACACAACGACCTATCCGTCGATTGGGTATGCCAGCCTGTCTGCCCTCGGCGGCGCGGCCGCGACCTGCGCGACTGCCACGGGCGCAACTTCCACCACCGCCTGCTTGATCGACGATGTTCTGGCAAATACGGCGGTGAAGAGCGGCTACCAATTCTCGATCGGCAACTTGGTGGGCGCACCGGTGATCGTACAATACTCCTCGCTGGCGCTGCCGAGCGTGGTTGGACAGAGCGGCCAACGCGCCTTCTGCTCGGACCAGTCCGGCGTCATCCGCTACAACGCGGGCGGCACGGCTTGCGCGAACACCGACAACCCTCTCTAATCGGATATTCCTGAGTCCTTGGCACAGCCGGAACATCTCCGGCCGAATGGAACAGAAAGCCCGCTTCCTCCTGCAGGGGGAGCGGGCTTTCGTGTTTTTGCGGGAGCAATCGTTAGTTCGCGAATACGGAGGGTTCTAGCGGGAAGCGGGTAGCCAAGCCAGGCCATCGACGCCGGGAGTCAGGTCAATCGTCGGCTGCATTTTCCAGGAGTGCAGGTCCAGCACGGCGATCTTTCCGGCGCCAGTGCCGCTGACGTAAGCGATGTCGCCACCCGGACGAATCAGGATTTCCGATGAGCGCTCCGGAATGTCCAAAGAACGCACTACTTTCAGTGTTTGCAAATCCACGACGTGGAGATGGTTGGCGCTCATACTAAGCGACAGCAACCAACGCCCATCGGGGGTTGGCTCCGAGGCGTACGCCTCATCCGGCAATTGGATCCAACTGGAGATTTTGTTTGTGCCTGTATCGATGACGGCAATTCGTGGTGCATCCTGGTCATGAGTAAAGACCCGTTTGCCGTCGGGTGAGATGGAGATCCGCTGGACGGTTTTGGCCACTGGGATCGTGGTGATGAGAGAGCGCTTGACCAGGTCAAGAACGCTGACGGTACCGGCGCCTACATTGGCGGTGTAACCGCGATGGCCGTCGGGCGAAATAACCAACATGTGGGACTGCGGCTCGCCAGTGGGAATTTCCACGAGGACTTTGCGCGTGGAAAGATCGATGACCTCGACGGCGTTGGCCAGCTCGGCGGTCACATAGAGCAGTCCGTCGGGGCCAAATTCGGCGCAGTGCGGGCGGAGCGGTTTGCCGAGATCGATCGTGGCGACGAGTTTGCGCTCCTGCAGGTCGATGACATCGATGGTGCTGCCGTCAGTGCCGGGCTTACCGACGCCGGAGTTGCCGTAAATCGGGACATAGGCGAGGCGGCCATCTTTCGAGACGATGACCTCGTGGCCGTTCACACCGACGGAAATCTTTGCGAGTTCGTGGCGACTATCGGGATCCACGAGCAGTAAGGTGTGCTCCTTCTGATTTGCCACTACCAGAAGGCCGCTTGCAGGCGGAGCTGACTTTGCGTCCCACAGCGTCGCCGAAGCGAAGAAAATCATGAAAAGGAAGAGCAATGACCGGTGTGCAAGCATGGAGCACCTCGACGAATCGTCGTTCGCGCCCGAATTCGCGAAACTCAGCGGAGTATATCTTTTCCCGCGGTCAGCGGCTACGCCCGCGTTTCTTTTTGACCGGCTTCTTCTTTCGTGGCTTGACCGCTGCGGTCTTCGCGCTCAATAGCGTGTCTCGCGTTTTCCTGGGAAGCTTGGCGAAAACCAGGTCATAGGATTCACGGAGCAAGCGCGCGAGCTCGTCCCGCGGCAACGCGTCTTTTGTTTCGAGCGCCACCCATTGCGCTCGCGCCAGGTACGGCGCAGGAATAATGTTGGGCCGCTCGATAAGGTCCGCGAGATTTTCCGGCGAAGCCTTGAACGAGAGACACACACGCGCAGGCTCCAGTGGGGTAACAGCAAACATCTTCCCCCCGATTTTGAACAGCAGGTCGTTGCCCCACTGGATTTGTTCCGTCACCTGCGGGAAGGAAAGGCAAACCTCGCGCAGCCAATCAACGTTCATGAGCAGGATTCTAAGTCAAAGAGAATACTCGCCTCAATGGCCCCAGACGATCTCTTTTACCGGGCCGATCACGAAGAAATAGGAGAGAGCAGCCAGCATTGCTACGATTGCCATCACCACGAAAGCCACAAAGAAATGTCCGGTGTAATCAATCACGAACCCGGTCAGCGCCGGCGCTATGATTCCTGCGAGATTTCCAAGGAAGTTTTGAAGTCCAGTCCACCGACCGGTCATCTTTGGACCCGCCAGCGTTTGCGTGATGGCCCAAATATTGGACCCGCACATGCCGCCGGCGGCAAACGCCAGAAGAAGCAGAATCACCGAAATAGTCGGGCTTGCCAGGGCACAGCCAAGCAGGAGCAATCCGGCGCTTCCCGCTCCAATTCCAGCAAACGTTTTGCGTACCAGCGTGGGCGAGCCTCCGGCAGCGATCCAGCGGTCGGAGATCCAGCCGCACAACGTAGCGCCAGCGGAGTAACACAGATATCCGGCGGTCCCTGTCCTGGCCATTTCTCCCATCGAAAAATGGCGCTCGTGCACCAGATAATACGGCAGCCAAGTGATCTCGAAATAGAGCACGTAGTTGGCCCCAAAAAGGCCTCCGCACGTTCCCCACATCGAACGCTCTGTCAACAGCCTAAGGAATCCCTTTGCGCCTTCCTCCGCGGACGAAATGGCTGGCTTTCCTCGAGGCACCCAAGCGAGCCACGGAATCAGCCAGATCATGCTGATGAGACCGAGAACGATGAAGAACGGGCGCCAACCGTATCGCGCCATTAGTGTGCCGCCGAAATACGTGCCCAGCGCGGGACCGCATCCCACTCCTGCGGCGATCAGCGCGTTTGCGAATCCCCGGCCCACCTCGGGAACGTGCCGGACCAGCGTCCTGGCGTAACAGGGATATGCTGTCGATTCGCCGATTCCCAACATAAGACGCGCGGCAAGCAGTGCCCCGAACGTGTGCAGGACGCCGGTAGCCGCCGTCGCTCCGGACCAGAGAAAAAAGCCGAAAGCCAACACCCATTTGGCATCAAAGCGGTCCGCCAGCCAGCCGGAAACCGGTTGGAAAAAAGAATATGTCCAGAAAAATGAGGACAGCAGAATGCCGAGCTGCGAAGCCGACAGGCCAAGCTCATCTTTCAGCAATGCTGCCGCAATCGAAAGATTGCCCCGATCGATGTAATTAACTAGCGCGGCCAAGGCCAGCAGCGCGATCACCCGGTTGGCGGGACGCGAAGACCTGCTGTTCTCGTTGGCGATTGCGGTGGGCAAGTGATCGCCGGACATTCTCCCTGCCCGAAGAGATTCTTGCAAGCCAGTGTGTTGTTCAAAAGTTCGGTCATACTTCCTATCCTAAGGCAGGGATCATGCGGTCGAAATGTAACGAAGCGGAATGGGGCTGCGCGGTAGACGAATATCCGGGACGGAGCGCCAGCGGCGGTACAAAGGCAAGCCTTTGTTTGTGCTAGGCTTACCCAAGCGCCCTGTCCCCAGCTTGGCGCAACCGTCCTGGCAAAAAGGGGAACGGAGCTGCAGAAAAATATATGCCATGCTCCGTAATAAGATTGCATTACTTCCAAAGGGTTAGGATCGCTCCCATCACCAGATAGCAGACCAGTTGGTAGCCAGTGTTGATTGCAAAAAGCTTCATGCTCTGCTTGGTGAAGAGCGCGCTGGTGAATTGCACGGTGGCGACGAAACCGAGCCAAATATGGAAACTGGCCATGATGCCGAAGTGCAGATCCTCTGCCCGAAGTCCATGGAGGATCAAAGCCAACGTGAAAGCAGACACCAGGCTGGCAACAAACGAGCCGCCATAAGCGGGACCAGCGCTCTTCTGCATCTCCTGGACTTTGGCCTTGTCATTCGGGTCGTAGCCCATTTCCCTCATCCAGGGTTTCGCAAAGAGAATCGGCGAGTACCACAGGAATCCCACGACCATCGTGGATATGGCAGCCACCAAGATCGCGAGCCAATTCAAGCTATGCATGTGCATACAGAGACTCCTCATTGTGGAAAGTCATGGAACGGGTGGCGGTATCCTATGATGCGTTTTGCTGGGATGCAAAGGAAAATAGGGAGAGAATCACTTGCGCTTTAGGTCGGACGCTGTCTCGTCTCTTCGATCATCTCAGTCCAGAGTTTGAGAGTCAGGTCTTCACGCCGCGGATTTCCAAGTTGAAAGCGAAGCTCTTTCTCGTACCGTTCCTTTAGGATTTTCAAGTCGAGCGGGACGAAGTGGGCCAGGTGCTTTACATCGTCACGATCGCGCTGGATATTGCGTTCGAGCTTGGATAACGCCAGGTCGTAAGGATCCAGGGCGCAAATCCGAAGATGCTTGTACGCGCCCGGGAACATCTCGGTGAGCCGTTCTTCGTAGTCTTCCGGCACCTTGGCCACGCCCACATAATCCAGATAGATTTTATACTTCTTGTGAAGCGCACCGCCCCGGACGCCAAGCTGCAGAAGCGGGGCGCGCTGCTTGCTGGGAGCGATCAGCAACACGTCGAGGTCGGCGGTTGCCCGCGGTAGTCCATAAAGAAGCGTCACTACAAATCCGCCCATGCAATCCAGGCGTGTTTCTTCGGTCGCTTCCCGGTCAAGTTCAGCCAGAAAGGAATGCCAGGGTTCCGGCGCTTGGTTAGAGTGTGGCATGCGGGAGATTCTCCGCCTTCAGGTCCGTCAGCAGATTCCAATGGGCCGCTTCCTCCGGGCGATGCGCGCGGAGCCATTTTCTCTCTGCTTCCGTCAGGGAATCCTGGCAAAGAGTGTCTTCCTTTACAAGCCGCGAGCGCTCCAGCACGCCCACGTATTCCCGAAGCCTTCCCGCACGACGCGAATCGGCGGACTTGGACGCGAGTTGAGAAGCCAGGGTGACGACAAAGCCTAGCCGGTTCTGACGGTCCAGTAGCTTCGCATTGTGCACCATCCAATCCCAGTCCATGTCCGCGTACGCCAGCGCCAGCCACGGCAAGCCTTCTGTCACTCGAGTATCGAGATCTGCCGCATTGACTGCAGTGAGCAAAACCTCGGCTGGATTGCGGCGCGCTTTCGATCGCAAGTGAGAAAATCCCGGATAGCCCAGGGCCGTCAATTGCAATCCCAGCTTTTCACTTTCCACAGGGGCATCGAAGACCTGCGTGCACAAGGGAAGAGCCGTCGCAGGGGCACGGAGAGTTTCCGCTGCCATGCGTGCCAATTGATAGGGCATCGAACGGCGGCCACTCTCAAGCATGGAAAGATAAGCCTGGGTGACGCCCAGCTTTTCCGCTGTTTCTTCCTGGGTCCACTCCTTTTTTCGTCTTGCTTCTCGTAAATCCTGGCCGGTCATGGACAGTTCTACCTTCCTGTGCGCGCTCTTTTTAAGAGGGAACTCACCCAAGAAATATAACAAATATTGTTATATTTTGCAAGCGCAAAATTCGAGCTTGAAACCAAACAAGAGGGGTGCCCGCCTGTTCTCTTATCGGTAGCAGGGGGCGAAAATGTGCTGTTCATCGCCCTGAAGATGGCCTAAAAGAAAGGAGTTATCAGGTCACGGAGGTAATTCGGCCGGTTTCAGGACGCCTCTAGGCGGTGTATGCCAATCGCGGGACCAAACGGCGGGCGTGCAGATGGGAGTAGGGGCAAAATTCGGCGGTCCGAGCCGCAATTCGGACGAGAGGAGTGGTTTATGAGAACAAGAATCGTTAGTCTCCTGGTTTTGGCAACTCTGGTCCTGGCGTTTGCATTCATCGCCACGGCGCCGGCGGCCCCGAACAACGCAAAGGCTCCTGCGGCCAACGCGCTGCCTGCTGCACCGGCGGCAACTCCGGCGGCAGAACCCCATCCGGAAATCCGCGAAGCTCTCGCGTCCCTCCGTCACGCGAAAGAACACATGGAGCATGCCGCGCATGACTTCGGCGGCCACCGCGTGGAAGCCATCGAAGCCACCAATCAGGCGATCAAGCAGCTTGAACTTTGCTTGAAATTCGACAAGGACTAACCGTCAAGCAATCGGCAGATCGCCGTTGCGATTGCATCTTCGCCCAAAAACAACCGTGCCGAACTTAAGTTCGGCACGGTTGTTTTTCTAGCGGAACTCGCTCGACCTAATGGGTCCTGTGGAACTCCACGTAATCGCGTCCGGCGTAGAGCCGGTAGGTTCCCGCCGTGGGAGCAGTAACTACTTGCATCGGAGCGGGCCGTTTCATATCCGCATCGCGCTGCGAAGCGGACTGCAAAACGTCATTGGCGCCGATGTCCATCACCACAAATTTTCCGCCGTTTAGAAATCCGATGCCGTAAGCCCCGGGCTTCAAGGTTTGTCCGGCGATTTCCAGAGTGACTTCGTTCAACAAGTAAGCTTGATACTTCTCCTTGATTCCCGTCGAGTAGCCAGAACTGTCCACCATTCCCGCGAGAACGTAAAGATCGTCGGCGAAGTGCACGCCACCGCTGTTGCGGAATTGTACCGGCGCACTCTGGCCGCGGAAAAAAACGCGCTCGGGAAAAACTTTCGCAGTGATGTCTGCCGCCTTGAGGAGAACTTCCTTCCCTTCGGCAGGCGAATTCCCGGCCATGGCCGTCTGCAGGTGCCGGAACGAAAAAGTCAAAAGCAACAACGCCAAGAGAGCACAGTATTTTGCAAAACGGGTCATCGAGACTCCTTTCAAGATGCGCAAATGGTACAACATTCAGGAACGGAGGCGCAAAGAAGACGCTCTCTATGCAGTGGGAGTCTACGAGTTCAGCACAGCGATAGCAGTTCCGTGACAGATCCCGCTACGAGTACTGAGAGAGGGAGTACGAGTCAGTGTTGAACCTGCCGTAATGCAACTTTTACAAGCGATTCATCAAGTGTGGGCATCGCTGTGGCACCGTTTCCCGGCTGACGGAGGGCCAACAGGCAAATTCGTTTGATCGGGAGGAACACACTTGAAGACTGCAGTCAAAATTTTCATGGCTGTTTCGGCCGTATTTTTTGCGGCTTTTGCGACACAAGCAGATGAAGATCATATTCGTTGGAAAAGGAATGGAGCACCAGCCGAAACTTATATCACGGGCGGACCATGGACCCTGGAACAGTCCGGGGCGGCCAACGGCCTAAAGTCCTCCAACTATTGCGATAGCAATGGGAATCAGGTGGGAAATCCGGGAACTGAGCGGATGCAACCGTACTATTTCCCCGTCATCAACGGGCACGGAAAGCACCTGCAAGGCTATTTCGATTGGCGGCCGAAAGATACCGATGAAGGGGTTGTGGCGGCGTCTTCCGACGATGCTGGCTATACCTGGACGTTTCAACAGAAAGTGTTGGAGTTGAGAACTACTTGCCCAAATCAGTTGAACAAAGAGCCGGACGGAGACAAGGAAACCACGCCCAACCCAAACAACAGCGACAACGGCGACGACGACGGCCAGGGGCATCAGTTCGTCATCAACATCGCCGGCCACACTTATCTATATACGTTGACCCGCTCCGTCGGCCACATTGACTCGGATGACCTTGGCATTCACGAGCTGTTCCCGAAGCCGGGACTGCCGTTGAACGGCGCGCCTGCAATGGACGATGCGGCGACCGATTCGTCACCCGCCGGGACACCGGAACTGCCTTTCCATACCACTGGCTTGCTGAATCCTGACGGCATTCTCGGCGTTGTCCCGGGAAGCTGGCCGCTAAAAATTATCTACGAGCAAAAAATCCTCAGCGGGGACAATACCGGGAGCACTGCACTGCCTGCTTCGCAGCAGTGCAACACTTTTTGGGCCGACTACTACAACACCAATCCCTTCGGAACCGGGGTGAACGATGATATTTCCTATCTCCGGCTCGCCGAGACTACCGACGGCATCAATTTCAAGAATGACGGCATCCTCCAGGGGTTGAACGATCCCACCGATGTTTCCGTGAACGGTACGCGCTGGCTGGCAACTGCTGGAACGCTTATGAAACTGGAAGGCGGGAAATACGGCCTGCTCTTCTCCGGTGGCGGCTGCATCAGTGGAGACTCGGACTCGTTCCAATACATCGGCTACGCCGAGTCCCACGATCTTCTGCATTGGACCGTGGTGAATGGTATCAATAATCCAATCGTTTCGACGAACGCGTTCACCATAGCCGTCAATTCCAAAGGTGTGCCCGACGCGAGTGGCACCCCGGTCACCTTTCCGGCAAACACTCCGGTTGTGGGGAACGCCATGGGTTGGTTCTGGGGCCGTGTATACGCTCCGAGCGGAACACTCTTTGACCATCACAACCTCACCGTGGTCTTTGCCGGCTATCACACGCCAAAACCAAAAAATGGCTTGGGCGACTACCGCACTATCGGCCGCGTCAGCTTGCACTCGGATCAAGAGATTGTCGCCATTGGCCAGAGTGCCGGCGATGATGACGACGAGTAACGGCGCCTGCTGCTTCTGACGCGATTCGTGGAAGAAAGAAAACAGCAAGGCAGGAACATCTACTCCAGGAAGAGCCTCGACTTCGTCGGGGCTCTTTTCGTTAGCCTGGAAACACCTGAATTTGCCGTTGGGGCCGCCGGTCTGCCTACTTATTCATAACGGAGGGCCACCATCGGGTCCACACGCGCCGCCCTTCTGGCCGGAATCCAGCACGCCAGCGCACCGGTCGTCACTAACAGCAAAGTCGTGCCCGCCAGAGTCGCGGGATCGTAAGGTTTTACACCGCGCGACAACTCCGCCTCGATGGCGCGCCCCAGCAGCAGACTCACTATCAATCCAATGGCAGCTCCTGCGGTGACCAACCGCAAGCCCGCTTTCATCACCTGTCGAAGTACGTCAGCACGTGCCGCGCCGAGCGCCATGCGGATTCCGATCTCATGCGTCTTTCGCACTGTCGCGTATGCCAGTACGCTATAAACGCCTACCGTCACGAGAATCAGCCCCAGGCCTCCAAAGATCACCATCAACAGGAACCCGAAGCGTGGACCCGCATACAACAGCTGGTTGATGCGATCCTCCAGCGCTCCCGGAAACGCCAGCGCCACTCCGGCATCGGTCGCCCACACCGCTTGGCGCACGTCATTCATCAACGCCATCGGCGTTTGCTGCGAGCGCACCATTAGGACCGTGGCTCCCGAACCCGTGACGGTGTACGGCACCCAAACTTCCGGTTGAACCGAAGCCTGCAAACCATTGTTGGTCACATCAGCCACCACGCCTACAATTTCAAACCACGGTTCGCGCACCGGATCTGCCAGGGTCTCCAACCCTGCCAGCTTGACTCGGCGCCCGATCGGATCTTCACCGCGAAGGTAAGAAGCCACAAATGTCTCGTTCACCACCGCCACTTTTCTTGCGTCGTTGATTTCTATTTCGCTGAACGGCCGTCCCGCCTTGAACGGAATGCGGAGAACCCGGAAATAGCCCTCGCTGATGGTTTGCGACAGCGCGTGCCATTCTTCTGCGTGCGACTTGCCGGAGATTTCAATCTTGCAGTCCGCACCGTTGTACGGGGGCTGCGCGCTCGATTCCGTCACATCCACCACCCCGGGGAGCGCCTTCACACGCGCCAGCAACGGCCGGAAAAATCCTCGCACTTGTGCGGCTGTTTTGTAGCGATCGTCGGGCAACGGCAACAGCA
Source organism: Candidatus Acidiferrum sp. (assembly GCA_035279725.1). GTDB lineage: Bacteria > Acidobacteriota > Terriglobia > Acidiferrales > UBA7541 > Acidiferrum. Next base: position 64,830 of record DATEHF010000045.1, on the reverse strand, counting down.
TCTTCAAGACGTGGTCCGCCTGAATCCCCAAATGCACCTCGCGGAGCGCGACAAAACTCCGCATCAAGAGCCCAGCGCCGATCAGTAGCGTCAGCGACACCGCCACCTCCATCATCACGACCGTATCGCGCATCCGCCCGGTGCGAAATCCGCCGTTTACTCCTTTGCTGCTATCGCGAAGCGGATCGTTCAAATCCCGCCGGGCGGCCTGCAGCGCTGGGGCCAGTCCGAAAATAAGAGCGGTCAATCCAGCCACAACGAGCGCGAAAATCAACACCGGCGCATTCAGCTCAATGACGGATTCCGAAGGAATCAGATCCTGTGGCATTGCAGCCAGAATCAGTTTCAATCCACTCCAAGCAACCAGCACGCCGAGCGCCGCTCCACTGATCGCCAATACTAGACTCTCAACCAGCAGCAGTCGCACCAATCTTGCTCGCCCTGCTCCCAACACCGCGCGCAAGGCGAATTCCTTCTCTCGTGAGGTCGCTCGCGCTAGCATCAGATTTGCAACATTGCCGCAGCCGATCAGCAACAATAATCCAACCGCCGCAAGAATCGTGTACAGCGTGGACTCGAATCGGCCCACGACCGTGTCCCCCAACTTCCTGACTAACACTTGGAAGTGGGCGGGATAATCCTGCGGACTAATTTTCGCCAGATGGTTGACCATGACGGTCGCATCTGCCTCGGCTTGGGTTTTCGAGATGCCCGGCTTCAGTCGCCCCAGCAAGAACCAGTGCGCCGGCATTCCCGCAAACCCCGTTGACACTCCACGAACCGGGGTCTCGGGAATCCACACGTCCGCTCCATACCAGCCAAACCGCGGTGGCATGATTCCGACTAAGGTTCTCGCCGTCCCATTCAGTACAAAAATCTTGTTTAGCACTCCTGGATCTCCGTTGAAGCGCTCCATCCAGGTTTTGTGCCGCATCACGAATACCGGCGGAGCACCTGGCTGGTAATCCGCCGGCTGCATCACGCGGCCGTACATCGCCGGCATACCGAAGAATTCAAATGTGCCCGGCGTGACGTGGGCTCCGTCAAACTGCTCAACTCCTTCTCCCTGTTTGTAGAGCACTAGATCTTCCGAGGCGGCGATGGTGCCCTCAAATACGTGGTTCTGCTCGGCAAATTCCAGAAGCTCATTGGACGTGTAACCCTGACGATCGCCTTCCTCGCCGCGGGCCGTGTCGTGAATCCGCAGGAATACCATGCGTCCAGCATCCTTATAAGGAAACGGTTCGAGCAGCACATTGTCGATCACGCTGAAAATTGCTGTCGAGGCGCCGATTCCCAGTCCCAGCGTGGCAATCGCCACCGCGGCAAATGCGCGGCTTCGTCCCAGGCTGCGCAGCGCATAACGCAGGTCTCGTCCGAGATCCTCTACCGACACAAGCGTGCGCAATTCTCTCCGGTCTTCCTGCAACAGCGTTGTGTTTCCAAACTGACGCCTTGCCGCCGCCGCGGCGTCCTCCCGGGTCATTCCTTGCGCGACGAAGCGATCTACCAGCAGCTGTAAATGCGCCTGTACCTCGTCGTTAAAATCACTGTCCCGTTTTCGAAGCCCGAAAAGTCCCGCCACCCTCGCCGCAAACGCTCGCAGCCTGGAAATCCTCGCGTTCCCCATGGCTATCTCGCCCCTTCCAGTCGCAGCACACGCCCCACCACGCCCGAAATCCGCTCCCAATTCTCGGTCTCTACCGCAAGTTGCTTCTCGCCCCGTGCCGTGATCGAGTAGAACTTGGCCTTGCGGTTGTTCTCAGACGTTCCCCACTCCGCAGCGATCCACCCTTGCTGCAGCAGGCGCAACAACGATGTGTACACCGTGCCTTCGTTCAACTGCAGCACATCCCCGCTGACTTGTTCGATCCGCCGCGCAATCCCAAATCCGTGTTGCGGCCCCAGGGCATGCAGCGTTTTCAGGATCATCAAGTCCAGCGTCCCTTGCAGCACTTCCGACTTCTTTGCTTCCGCCATGTCGTCCTTCCTTTGCGCACTCCAAAGGAAGCTATCATTTCTCCTTTGCAATGTCCATAGGTGCGAATGGGCCGGTTCTGGGGCCGATTTTGCCGATCAAGGCAGGAGGCCGCGTCTCTGTGACGACCGACGGCGACCGAAGCATCTCGAGTGGATGAGGAGAATTGGTGTGGTATCTTACGCGGGCGCTTGCGATATCGCTCCCAAGGAGAAGATGACGATGCTGGACCGGCGAGACTTCATGAAGACCTGTTCTGGATTGGGCTTGGCGGGAACATTGTTTCCCGGCGTGCTGTGGGCGCAGGTACAAGCGCAAGCCGCAAAGAAAATCACCAAACAGATGATTGAGAATGCCGCGGCCATTGCGGACGTCCCGATTTCCGAAGAATACAAAGAGATGATGCTCGAAAATCTGAACGACCATGCCAAGGGCTATGAAGAAATATACAAGCTGCACATTCCAAACTCTGTAGATCCAGCGCTGATTTTTGATCCCGTCCTGCCGGGGATGAAGCTTGAAACCGGACGGAAGCCCTTACAGATTTCCAAAATTGCGCATCCTATTCCCGCCAGCGTGTCCAGTAATCTCGAAGATTTGGCTTTTGCAAGCGCGCGGGAACTTGCGGAACTCATCCGAACAAAGAAAGTTTCTTCGCTCGCGCTCACGCAGATGTACTTGGGGCGCCTGAAAAAATATGACCCGACGCTGAAATTTGTCGTGACGCTGACGGAAGAACGCGCGCTTATGCAAGCCAAAAAAGCGGACGCGGAAATTGCTGCCGGAAAATACCGTGGGCCGCTTCACGGTTTGCCTTGGGGCGCCAAGGATTTGCTGGCGGTAAAGGGCTATCGAACAACCTGGGGCGCAGGCGGATTCGAAACCCAGATGATTGATGAAGACGCAACGGTGGTGAAACGTTTGGATGAAGCGGGCGCGGTGCTCGTCGCGAAATTAACTCTGGGAGCTTTGGCGCAAGGCGATGTCTGGTTTGGCGGCGTGACGCGAAATCCGTGGAACACGAATCAGGGGTCGAGCGGATCGTCGGCGGGACCGGCTTCGGCGAGTGCGGCGGGTTGCGTGGCCTTCAGCATCGGATCAGAAACGCTTGGCTCGATTTCATCGCCCTCCACACGCTGCGGCTGCACGGGGCTACGGCCTTCGTTCGGGCTCGTCCCTCGAACGGGCGCGATGGCGCTTTCCTGGAGCATGGACAAGCTTGGGCCTATCTGCCGAACGGTAGAAGACTGCGCACTCGTCTTGGATGCGATTTATGGGCAGGACGGCATGGATCGCACGGTGCAGCCCGCGGCTTTCAATTGGGATGCCAACCTGGATTGGCGGAAGCTGCGCGTGGGTTATCTGAAAACCGCGTTCGAACGGCGGCCGGACGACCAGCAAGAAACAGCGAAACAAGAACCAGCGGCGACTCCCGAGGAACAAAAGAAGCGCGAAGAGCAGAAGAAGCGACGCGAAGCGGCACGTTCGCGAGCCGAGTACGACAGAAAATACAATGAGGCGGCCCTGGCAAAGCTCCGCGAAATGGGAGTGAGTCTCGTCGCAGTCGAAATGCCAAAATTTCCTTACGATGCCATGGTCCCTATGCTGACTGCCGAATCGGCGGCGGCCTTCGACGAACTGACCCGCACCGGAAAAGACAAGCTGCTTACCTCGCAGAAAGACTACGACTGGCCGAATGCGTTTCGAACGGCTCGCTTCATCCCTGCCGTCGAATACATTCAGGCGGCGCGAGCTCGCAGAATGGCCATGGATGCGGTCGCCAAAGTGTTCGAAGATCTTGACGTGATCGTGGCACCGACAAGCGGACAGCAACTCGTCATCACAAACCTAACGGGACATCCCGCTGTAATTTTGCCGAACGGCCTGCGCGGCGGCGACGCCCCGAAGCCGCCGTCCGATGACGTGAGCGATTTTCGAAACGCCGGCGGGCCCGGAACTCCCACCAGCTTGACGTTTCTTGGAAAATTGTTCGGTGAAGCGGCGCTGTTGGCTTTCGCGCGCGCTTATCAGGAGGCTACCGGCTTCCATCTTCAGCATCCCAAGCTGCCACCTACTTCCTAAACTCTCCGGATGGGCCGACGCGAATTGCCGCGTACGAACGATTTTATTTCTTGAGTTCAGCGCGTGTGCGCTGCAGCTTGTTGGCCGTGGTGCGCAGTGTTTCGGGAACGTTTTTGTTGCTTGTAAGACGCTTCAGGTCGACGGCGTTTAGCATGGGAAGCATGTGCAGGGTGACGTCGAGCGGCGTCTTGGGATTGTTGATGAGGTTGCGGACGACGCTGTAATTCTTGCGGAAGACGCGGTTGCCGGCGATCAGCCGAAGAATCTCGTCGGTGAGGCTGGTCATGCCTGCGAACGCTTCCACTTCCTGGTCCGTAAGACGAGGAGATTGCAATACGGCGCGCTGCACCACCTTGTTGGTGTCGCGGATCAGCGTGCGGCGCGCTTCCGAGCCGCCTTTCATCGCGAATTGAACGCGCTGTGCGACGGTCATTTTCGCCAATCGCTGAATCAGAGTCTGGCGACGGGCAAGGTCGGGCTCAATCGCTGCGGCGGCTTCGTCGAGCGCGGCTTCGTCTAGGGGAGTACCAGCGCTGTGAAGTTCGTGGAGCTGATTTTTTTGACCGGGGGTCAACAAACTGGAATGTTCGAGCGCCGAAGCCAGCGCCGGAGATTCGCTGACGCGGTCGAGTTCTTCCATCAGCGCCTGGATGCCCAGAGTCGAGAGGTGGCGAACCAAGGGTATGAGCTGTTCCGCAGGACAATTCTTGTTTTGCACCATGGCGTCACAGACGCCGGGTTTGTCGGCAAGATTTCTGGCTGCGTAGGAAAAAAGCGCGGGAAGCGCATGCTCGCGCTTGAGTGCCTCGACAAATGCTTCCAGCGGCGCCGAGAGAATGGCATCCTGCGCGCGGGACGCGACCATTTCGTCGGCGTCGTTTGTGAGCACCGCGAGAATTTCCGCGTGATCAGCGGGAGAAAGGTGCGCGCCGCTGGAGCAGACAGCGATTTTTCGTTCGCGCGTGGCGCGACCGTGGCGCAGATCTTCGACAACTTCGGGGCTGAGCGTTTCCACTGGGTTACGGCCTCAAGTCCTTCTCACTCAGGACTATTCTACCGGAGGCGCCGGGCGCACCAAGGGGCGGCATGGCCTTGTGGTTCAATTCCAGCAATACGGCGGAGGAGTCTCCCGCACTGACCTCGAAATGGTCATTGGCGGGGAAATGCCGAGTCTCACCGGCCGGCAACTCGGCGTCGAGCAAAAGTTTGTCGTCGGCCAGGACGCGGACGCGTGTGGCGGCTGACGTGGAGACAGAGAGATCGAGCGGAGCCTTAGCCGGATCGCCAGCGGGAGATGGTTGCCCTCCCGGTGAATTCGGATCAAATTGAACTTGTTGTTGCAATGGCGCAGAGGCCGCGGCCGATTTTTTAGAAGCTCGATACGCAGCAATGCGGTGCCAGCCATAACGGCCCGCGTAAAAGATCCCAACGAGGACGAGCGACAGGGTTACGACGGCTGCAACGGGAAGCCATTTAGGTGGCGACGGAATGCGTTCTTCGGGCCTGGACTCTGGCGCGGGAGAATGCTCCGCGCGGGCGAGGTCGTATTCGCCAAGCAGCGCTTCTTCATTCAGCCCCAGATAGCGCGCGATGGTGCGGACGAACCCGTGGCCAAAGACGCCGCCGGGCAGCTTGGCCCAATCTTCATTTTCGAGGGCTTCCACGAAACGCCTGCTGATGCGCGTGGCCTTGGTCAGTTCGTCCATGGAGACTTCGCGGAGCTCGCGCTCGCGCTTCAGGCGTTCACCAAAATTTCCCCTGGCCATGAACTGAAACCTATCCTCGACAATCCCGTTGCCACCGCAAAGCGGTTAACAACGGAGCGCAGTAGCAAAAAAATTCAGCGTGCCATCCCTGAACGGACTATAGGCGGAGCAATCCCACGGTGTCAAACGGAAGAGAAACGGGCTGTGGAATAGGGCTAGGGAAGGATGAGGATCCCTCTACTTAGTCGCTCGCTGTATCAACACGGAATCATGGCGGAGTTGGCGCCTTGCCAGGAGAATTCATGTCGGGCGGCTCGATGTTCACCGATGGATTCCATTCGAAGGAAATATTGAAGCTATCGTTTGCCGCCCGGATGTACTGCGGCAGATTGTCCGTCTCACTGAGGCAAGCCGTATAGCTCCCCAGCTTATCCGTCGTTGTGTATCTCATGATGGTCCACTCGCGGCACGGACTGCCGCGATTGGGTTTTAGCTCTCCCTTGTCGATGTGCCCTTCTCTTATGTCGGTCTCTAATGCCAGCCTCAACTGTTCGGCTCCCCCTGGAGGCTTGGAACTCGGCTCTCCCGGGTCGGACAGGCACGGCCTGGGCATAGGCAAAGGAGCAAATAGGTCTGGCCCGGGCGTTCCTTTCACCCACTCATAGCGGTTCTTCCGGTAATAAACATCTTCGCCAACCCGGATATACTCAGCGAAATCCCCCATTGAACTTTCAACAATATGCTCTTTATCGGGACAGATAGCCGAGTGTCCCCGCAGCACTGTCGGGCGTCCGTTCCGGTTAAGTTCCGTGCCGATGCGCCAGCTGGTTACGTCCTCCAAGGAAAGCTGCTCGCGTTGCAAAGCCTTTTTGCCGGGATTGGGTATGGCGTAATACGCGACTACCAGCAGGAGAACGACGCCTAATGCAATTCCGAGTACGCTTTTTGCGCTCATAGCGTGCTATTCACTCCTACTCTCCGGCTCGCCGCTTTACCGCACTTGCTCGGCGGGAGGCGGCTCAATCTTGATAGCGGCATTCCAGTCCGTATAGGTCTCCACTAGCCGTCGATCCGGTGTAAACACTTCCCGTGGTAATCCATCCTCCGCAATGCATACGACAAACTCTTCGCGCCACCCTGCCGGCGCAGAGACGCTGGCGGTCCAGTCCCGGCATCGCTCTCCGTTTACAATCCTTTTGTCGCCCTTGCGAATCTTGCCCGTGGCCAGAATCAAATCCAGCGGCTGGAGCAATGCATCCGTGGCGCGTGGCCCCACCGAGCAGCTAGCGGTACGCGACCTCTCAACCTGCGAGACCACCCAGTGCGATCCTTTTTTCGCGTAGCTGGTACCGTCAATCCAGATGTCCTCGCTGTCGTCCTCAGAATGCCGCCCGCCCTCGTCGGACACCGCTTTATTGACGGTGCGAACCCGCGAGGGGCAATAGACTTCCGTCAGGCTTTCCACGTTCTTCGTGGGCTCAGTTACCACCGTTTGCACGCGCCAGCTCCTGGCATTTTGCAGAGCCACGTTCATCCTTTTCAATTCAGAGGGGCCTGCGCCAGGCAGCATCCAGTAAATCAGCAACGCGACCAAGCCAATGGCCACCACTCGCGCCGCCAGTCCACTCGCCATGTTCCGTTCCATAGGGCGATTATCATCCCCACGCAGGCGCTCGCTTGGTCGAATTCGGAACGCCTATTCCTTAAGTGCAATGAATCTGAAATATTGCCGGTGGCCTGGTTTTCTTAATTGGGTTAGCATGCCGCGGGAGGTTCGCATGGGTATTGACATAAGAGGGGATGGCGCCGCTGTTTCAAGTGTTTGATATGGCGACGTCCATTGCGTTTTACCGCGATGTGCTGGGGTTTGACGTGGTTACCACGTCGACGCCTCGGGGAGAACACTTTGATTGGGCGCTGCTGCGACTGGATGGCGTGGAGGTGATGCTGAATACAGCTTATGAGGAGGATGCGCGGCCGCCGGCTCCTGATCAGAGGCGGATTGCGGCGCATGACGATACCTGCTTGTACTTTGGGTGCCCGGATGTGGACACGGCGTACTCGTATCTTCGTGGGCGCGGCGTTGTGGTGGAGGAGCCTAAGGTTGCGCACTACGGCATGAAACAGTTGTACCTGCGCGATCCGGACGGCTATAGCCTGTGTTTTCAGTGGGCGGCGAAGTAGCGAGATTGTGCTGGGAAATGCTTTACGCACAGTACACGGAGAGCGCAGAGAAGAACCGCAAACCAGTTCCTCCGCGGCCCTTCGTTCCTCAGGGGTGAACTAAAGCCGAGAAGCAAACCGCGACCTAAGTCGGACCTAAAGGTCCGACCCTCAGTTTGCGACACAAATTATATAGGGCCGGGAGGGAGAGAAAGGGCTAAGGTCCTCCGGCAGGATCAGGACAAGTAAAGTCGCCGCTATAAAGCTGTAGGACTGAGGATGGCAAGGTTGAAATCGGCGCAAAAAGGCGAGGTGGCCCAGGATGGGATGGCGAGATAGCCACGCCTGTACCACGAGCGGGTTGCATGCCTTTTTGGGAGGGGCCTATACTGACCAAGATTCGCCGGCGCAGACGAGAATCGTGGGAATTCGTGTTTCTCGACGTTAGTATGCGATGTCCAGTTCGGGCGCGATCATTGCCCGGCGTGGTATCCACAATGGAAGGAACAAGCGCGAGTGGAAGAAGTAAACCAATTTCCAGCCGTTGAACGCCGCCGCAATCCGGGGCTGCCGTCGGAGCAGCGGGAAAAAGGAGAGGTTGCCGTCTTCCAGGAGTTGGGGAAGGCGCTGACGTCTTCGCTGCAGCTCGACCAGGTACTCCGCACGATTATGGAGAAGATCGATGAGTTTTTGCGCCCAGATAACTGGTCGCTGCTGCTTCTCGATGAAGCCAAACAGGAATTGTATTTTGAGCTGGCGGTAGGAAAAGCTTCGCAAGCGCTGAAGGATGTACGCATTAAGATGGGGCAGGGAATTGCCGGCTGGGTGGCGCAACACGGCGAAACCGTAGTAGTGCCGGACACGACGAAGGACACGCGTTTTTTCTCGAAGGTAGATGAAAAGACGAAGACCGAGACGCAATCGATCGTCGCGGTTCCGGTGAGATTCCGCGATACATGCCTGGGTGTCATCGAGCTGATCAATTGCATGGGGCCGGAAGGATTCGATCCGCGCGACCTGAAGCTACTGGAGGCGCTGTCGGACTTTGCCGCGATTGCGCTGGAGAACGCGCGGCACGTCAAGAAAATTCATGAGCTGACGATTACGGACGATTGCACTTCGCTCTATAACGCGCGGCACATGGGCTTCATCCTGGAAACGGAGATTTACCGCTCGCAGCGCTACAACTATGAATTTTCGATCGTGTTCATCGACCTGGACCATTTCAAGCAGGTGAACGATACGCACGGGCATTTGGTAGGTTCGCGTTTGCTGGCGGAAATCGGAAGCGCGCTAAAGGAGCACTGCCGGCTGATCGATTTCGCGTTCCGTTACGGCGGCGATGAGTTTGTGATCTTGCTGCCGCAGACTTCGAAAGACAACGCGTTGAATGTGGCGCGGCGCTTGCACAAACTGGTGCGCGAGACTGTCTGGCTTGTCGACCAAGGCTTGAATATCAAGCTCACCCCCAGCGTGGGCGTGGCATCCTATCCCGTGGATTCGCGAACCAAGGAAGGGTTGCTGCACCTCGCCGACGAGGCCATGTACCTGGTGAAGAATACCGCTCGCGACAGCGTTGCTGCGGCAAATATTGGCATCCTGCCGAACGCCGCTACCGCTGAGTCTGCCGGATAGTCCTGGTCTTGTGCTGAAACGCGCTCCCACTTCTATACACTCCCGCAAAATTTTGCTTAACTGATGACATGAGGCGAAGCGAAGCGGCGAAGTATGCGCGCTGGTCGGCCGCGGCGGCATTGATGCTGGCGGGCTTGACAGCTGGCGTGTATCTCGAGCGCAAATGGGTGGCTTATCGAGAAAAACAAAAGGCGCCGCCGCCGGCTCCGCAGGATGTCGAGCGGCGCTCGAACGGGATCACTTTTTCCAAAGGGGAGGGAACACGAAAGATCTTCACCGTGGAAGCGTCGAAGATGACGGATTTCAAGGGCAAGGACGCCAGCTTGCTGGAGGACGTGAAGATCACCATCTTCGGGAATTCCGGCGAGCGCCACGACATCATTCATACGCAAAGCTGCCAGTATGAAAAAAACGGCGGAGACATTGCTTGTAGCGGTGAAGTCCAGTTCGACCTAGAAAGCAAGGCAGAAGCCGAGAGGGCCGCAAGAAATCCAGACAAATCGGCGCAGCAAAAAGTGCACGTCGAAACTCGCCGCGTGGTTTTTAACCGCGCGAGCGGTCTGGCTCGAACGGATCAACCTGTGAAATTCAACTTTCCCAATGGAACGGGAGAAGCCGTGGGGGTGGAATATCAATCCGCAGGCGGGACGGTGCGGCTGCTGAAAGATGTGCAGTTTTCGCTGATGGCGCCGAGCAAGGCGACGGCGGAGAAAGTCTCCTTGAGCACGGCTGCGAAAGAACCCATTCGCGTGACAGGGAAGAGCCTTGATTTTGAGCGGGAGTCCAGGACGATGCAGCTCTACGGACCTGTGGAAGCAAAAACGCAGACGACGAGTTTGTATGCGGGCAAGCTCACGCTGACGCTGGACGCAGCGTTTCGCGCACAAAAAATCTTAGCTACGCCCGGAGCAAATGGAAAAAATCCCAAGCTGGAATCCCGGGGCCAGGATGGTCCGACGAACCTCAGCGCGGAGACTCTCACGGCGCAACTTGCTCCCGAGGGATGGCTGACGAAAATTGAGGCAGTGGGGATGTTGCAAGGCACCCGGCAAGCCGGAAAAGAGACGGAGGACTTCCGCGCGGAGCAAGGCAAGATGGAGTTGTGGCCCAAAATAAACCAGCCGCAAGAGCTGAATTTGAAAGGCAGGGTGCTTCTGAAAACCCGAGCGGAAAGTGCCGGCGAAACACGCACGCTGCAAACAAATGAATTGCAGGTGCAATTCGCCGATGGGAAAAAGGGCGAAGGCAGCAAGCTCAAGCGCGCGGAGACTCTAGGTGCGGGAACGATCGAATGGACGGACTCAGAGGCGCAAGGGCCGACTCCAGGAGCTGCCGGGAGCGGCGATGCTGCGCGTACAAGGCTTCAGGCGGATAAACTTGAAATGGAATTCGGCGAAGAGGGCAGAGCCAGACACTTGGTGGCAACCGGAAATGTAGCGATGGAGCGCGCCGCCGGCAGCAAACCAGTGCAGACGGCCACTGCGCAGAGCGGAGTGGCGCAATTGCTTGCGAGCGGCGGCTGGTCACAGATGGATTTGCAAGGAAGTGTGAAATTGAAAGAAGGCGACCGGAGTGCCCAAGCCGACCACGCGACCTTCGTGCGCGCCACGCAAACGGCTCTGTTGACGGGGAGAGCCCTGGCCCGCGACACGGCTTCCGAGACGCAGGCACCGCGAATCACCTTTGTGCAGACGACCGGAGAAATTCGTGCCGAAGGCGGCGTGCGCTCGACGGAGTTCTCTGCCAAAGGGGGAGGAGCTCAACTTGCACCGGTGCCGGCGAACATTTCGGCGGACACGCTACAGGGAAATTCAAAGGCTGGCAAGGCTTTGTACACTGGACACGCGCGATTGTGGCAAGGCGATTCGGTGATGGAGGCGGATTCGATCGAGCTGCTGCGCGAATCTCGGGTTATGAACGCCAACGGAAATGTTCGCGCGGTATTCCCTCAAGCGGCAGGGCAATCGGCGGCGCAGACGGTGGCTTTGCGAGCCGGGCCAAAGAAGCCGCGGCTCTGGCACGTGACCGCGGGAACGCTGATCTACCGTGACACAGAGAGCCGCGCGCATCTGGAAAAAAATGTAGTGGCGCAATCGGCGGAGCAAACGATGCGCGGCGCCGCCGTGGATCTCTATTTCACGAGGGCAGAAAAGCCAAACCTCAGTGCGGCGGCAAATTCCCCATCCGCAAATCCAGTAGCGGGCGCACAGCAGATCAGCCGGGCAGTGGGAACGGGTGGGGTAATCGTAGAACAAGGAACTCGGAAAGCGACCGCCGAGCGCGGAGAATACTCCGCGACGGACGGAAAATTCGTAATGAGCGGTGGAAATCCCACGATTTTTGACGCCACAGAAGGGACAACCACCGGCCATCAATTGACCTTCTTTTTAGCGGATGATACGATCATCGTCGACTCAGAAAATGGTTCGCGGACTTTGACCAAGCACCGAGTCGAGAAATAATCCAGCAAATCCGCGGCCGCCCGTGAAGAGGTATGCTGAAGCTCCAGGCCGTCGATTTAAGCAAGTCTTACCGTGGTCGCAAGGTCGTTGACGACGTTGAACTGGAGATTGGACAGGGTGAAGTCGTCGGTTTGCTCGGTCCTAACGGCGCAGGCAAGACGACGACCTTTTATATCATCGTAGGGCTTGCCCGTCCCGACTCCGGCCGCGTTCTCCTCAACGAAGAAGAAATTACGGATCTCCCCATGTATCTCCGGGCCCGCAGTGGAATCAGCTATCTCCCCCAGGAACCTTCGGTTTTCCGGCAATTGACCAGCGAAGAGAATCTTTTGGCTGTCTTGGAGACGCTTCCATTAACCCCTGAGCAGCAACGCGACCGCCTGGAGGAACTCCTGGTGCAGATGGGGCTGGAAACAGTGCGAACGAGCAAGGCTTACACGCTTTCCGGGGGAGAGCGCCGCCGGCTCGAAATCGCCCGCTCCCTTACTTTGCAACCTTCTTTTATTCTTCTGGACGAACCTTTTTCAGGCATCGACCCTCTAACCGTGAAGGATCTCCAGGAACTCATCCGGGACCTTGCAAAGTCGGGAATTGGCGTGCTCATCACCGATCATAACGTCCGGGAAACTCTCAGCGTCACGGATCGCGCCTACATCCTGAAAAGTGGCAAAATATTCCGGAAGGGCCGCCCGGACGAATTGAGCAATGATGCGGAAGTGCGGCGCGTCTATCTTGGCGATCATTTCCGCCTGAACTAAAATTAGGGAAGTGGGTTAGAAAAGGGAACACGGGACCATCCATGGCTTGGCAGGGACTCAAACTCAATCTCCGAGTTTCGCAGAAGCAGATTCTGACGCCCGGCCTCGTGCAGATGGTGAGCGTCCTGGCGCTCAACCGCCTCGAACTCCGCGAGATGATCAACCAGGAGATGATTGCGAACCCAGTCCTCGAAGAGCAGAGCGAAGAGCCCACCCAAACCGACAACTACAGCGATGAAACTTTCCTGAAAGCCGAAACCGAAAAAGTGCCGGAAAAGCCGGAAGCCAATCCTTTTGACGAATTCGATGTCGGAACCTTCTTTAACCAGTACTTGGATACCGGCGGCGACGGCGGGCAATCGCAGGAGCGCGAAGTCTCCGAACGGCCATCCTTCGAAAAGTTCCTTTCCTCACCGAGTGGTTTGACTGACCACCTCCTGTGGCAATTGAGCGTCACCATCTGCTCGGACTCTGTGACGGAGATCGTCGAGAGCATCATCGGCAATCTGGACGAGAACGGCTACTTGACGGCTTCCACCGAAGAGCTGACGCAAAACGGGAAGTATTCGCAGGACGATTTTGAAGACGCCCTGGCCGTGGTGCAGGATTTCGATCCGATCGGAGTGGGCGCGCGGGATTTGCGCGAGTGCCTGCTGTTGCAGTTGAAAAGGTTCGACCCACAGAACACGTTGGCCCAGCAAATCGTCTCAGAGCATCTGAAGCAAGTGCAATCGAACCAGTTGAAGGAAATTGCGCGGGCGCTGAACAGGCCGCTCGAGATCGTGAAGCACGCGCTGGAAGTGATCAAGAAGCTCGATCCCCGGCCCGGGCTACGCTACAACAAGACCGAGCCCAGGCTCGTCGAGCCCGACGTCTACTTCCGTAAAGTGGATGATCAGTGGCAGGCTTTCTTGAATGAAGACGACATGCCGCAATTGCGGCTGAGCCCCACATATCGGCGTCTACTGGTGAAAGATGCCGCCGACCGCGACGTGCGCAATTATGTGAAGGAGCGCTTCACTGCCGCCGTCCAGCTGATGAAGAACATCGAGCAGCGCAAGCACACTATTCTGCGCGTCTGCCAGTCGATCATTGCACGCCAGGGCGAATTTCTCGATCACGGCCAGGATGCTCTGAAGCCCATGATGATCAAGGAAGTAGCGGAAGAGGTTGGCGTACATCCTTCGACGGTGAGCCGTGCGGTGGCCAGCAAGTACGCGCATACGTCGCAGGGCGTTCTGGAGCTGCGGTCGTTCTTCAGCGAGTCCGTGAACGGGCCGGAAGGCAGTGGGATGTCGCTGCTGACGCTGAAGCGTCTCGTCAAGAAAATGATTGAAGAGGAAGACGCCACGCATCCGCTGACCGACGAGCAGATTGCCCACAAACTGGATGAAGCGGGCATTCACGTCACCCGCCGCACCGTCGCCAAGTATCGCGAAGACATGAGAATTCCCAGCACCCACCAACGCCGGGAAAAGAATTGAGCGGCGCCGCACTGTGAAGCCGCAGACGCGACACGACGCACGGCAACTCGTCATCCTCACGGGTCTCTCTGGTTCCGGGAAAAGCACCGTCCTTCACGCCTTCGAAGACATGGGCTTCTACTGCGTGGATAACCTTCCTGTCGAGCTAATCCCCATTTTTGCGGAGCTGCACGCAGCGGGCGAAGGAGACTTTACGCGCGCGGCGCTGCTAGTGGACGCGCGCGAAGGCGCGCAACTGGAAAAATTGCCGCCGCTTCTGAAACACTTGAAAAAAGATCATCCCATCACGCTGGTGTACATCGAAGCCAACGAAGATGCCCTGCTGCGGCGGTACAGCGAGACTCGGCGTCCGCATCCTCTGGGCAAGAATTTCTCCGTGCGGGAAAGTTTGTCGCACGAGCGCGCGATGATGGAGCCAATCCGCAAGCTCGCGGACGTGGTGATTGAAACTACGCAATTCAACGTGCATGAGTTGCGGCATTTCGTTACTGAGCGGTTCAAGAATCCGGACAAACGGCCGATGCTGGTTTCGGTAGTGAGTTTTGGCTACCGCTACGGCGTGCCATCGGATGCAGACCTGGTTCTCGACGTGCGATTCTTGCCCAACCCGCATTTCGTGCCGCGCTTGAGGCCGTTCACCGGGAAAGACCCGAAGGTGCGGCGGTACATCCGCTCATTTCCGCAGACCGGAGAATTCCTGCGCCGCATCGAAGGCTTGCTGACCTATCTGATTCCGCATTACATCCGCGAAGGAAAAAGCTACCTCACCATCGCTTTCGGCTGCACGGGTGGGAAGCACCGCTCCGTAATGCTGGCGGAGTCGGTAAGGAAGTCGCTCGAGAAGCGCGGGTATTCCGCCAAGGTCGTCCATCGCGACCTCGAGAAATAGACCGCCCACCTCCAGATCTACCGAATCGGATTTATCCAGGTTAGCAACAAAAAGGGCAAATTCGCCCTCACCTTGCATCCCCAACTCACGCGCTCTGGAGGAATCAGTGCGAATAGGCAACGCGCCAGACGCGTAATAAGCCGTCGCTTTGCATCGCGAGAAGTGAGCCATCTGGTGAAATTGCGAATGCGAATTTATGCTGGGGTAGTGGAGATACTGCGGTGGTGAAAACAACCTTATGCTGCGCAAAATCATATACGCAAAGGTCAAGGTAGGTAATGTGCGAATGCCGCATTTTCCTTTTCATGCGGGAAAATGCAAAACGTTGGCCGCCACTTGAAGGTCGAATTTCTCCTCCAATCCAATACTCTGGCAGATAGACTTCGGCAAACTCTTCGCCAGACCGAATCAGCATTAGTGAAGGACAATTACCGGTGACAGCTATGACATCGTTGTTGACGAAAGAGGCGGACTCACAGCCGGATTTGGTCAAGTCCTTCGCTGTGCCAGTGTTCTGGTCGAAAAGCTCGGGACTCTTTGCCGGCGAGGAATCGTCGATAGCGTATACGAACAGACGCAGCGCACCCTTGATGGCCGTTGGGAAATAAGCAACCCGAGTATCGGAGACAGTTTCAAACTGGTGGCCCGGCGTAATTTTGGATTGCTTCGTGAGGAGCGTCGCAGGGTCAAGCAGATCTATTCTTGTTAGCCATCCGCGCTTAGTGTCCAACCAGTCCTGGAATTCGTAGAGCGAATGCCCACTAGGAGACACCGAGAAGCGCGGCAGGATATCCCCCGGCATTTCGAGTTTCTTGCTTGCGATTTCCCTAAGTTCTCTGGAATAGACCTTGACCCATACTTCATCCTGAATAAGGAAGCACCCGTTCTCGAGTGGAAGGAGTGCATTCCAATTTCCGGCGTTGCCCCAAGTGCGCTGGCCCATTACGCTGCCCGTCAGTGGGTCCAGCAAAACGCTGTGAAACACAACCGCACTGCCCGGAGTGCCGTCGCGCGGGAAAAGCCCAGGGCGCTCGTTCTTGCGGTAGAACGAAACAGCTAAGGTTCCGTCATCAAGGAAAGCGACTGAGTCCCGCAGGAAAGTGTAAGCACGGAAATCTCGCTCGGCGACAGGGTACAAGTAACCAATCGGGCGCAAATCGAGAGACAGAATTAGCTGGGTCCCCTCATTGCAAGAACCAAGCGGGTTCCAGAGAAGGACTAGACAACAGAAAACCAGAACGATCCTGAACAACTGTTTCATTGCGAACAGCTTCAGCTTCTTGAAGACGGACCCATTGTACAACCGTCGCGCTGCTCCTTGCTCTGCTGAAGATACGGTCAACTCGGAGCAACTCGCGAAACCTGAAGCCCTCCGAAACTTGACAGGCCGCGACGCGGCGAATAGCGTACCTAGTGGACTAGTCCGGGAGCCTGCAGCGTGGCCTCGTTGTTATCACCACAACTGAATAGACTCTTCGCCTATGTGCGGCCGTACTCTTTTCGGCTGGGCGTCGGCATTGCGCTCGTGGCGGTTACCGCGCTGGCCGATGGCATCGTGGCGTTGATGCTGCGGCCTGGATTCGACTACGTCCTGAATCCGTCTGTGTCCGGTTCGGTCGTCCCGCTGGTGACCTTCCCCAACGGCTACACCATCTATCTCAATCAATTCTTCCCGCCCAGTATCCATCACGTGTGGACGATGTTTGCCCTGACAGTGGTGACCCTCTACGTCGCGAAAGGAATCTCTGAATACTTGGGCGTCACGCAGATTCAATACGTCGGGCAAGCGGCCGTGACCCGGCTGCGCAACCAGGTTTACGCCAAAATTATTCGCCAGCCCATCGGCTTCTTTCAGACCCATCCAACGGGACGCTTGCTCTCGACTACTATCAACGACGTCGAGCGGACGCGCATCGCGCTTTCAGAATACTTAGCAGACTTGTTCCAAAAGGGTTTCACGTTGATTGTATTTCTGGCGGTTGTCGTCGTGCTCAATTGGAAGATGGCGCTGGGAACCGCCATTCTGGTGCCTCTTGTAGTCGTCCCGGTGGGAAAACTGGGAAAGAAAATTCGCCGCTCTTCGGAAAACAGCCAGAGCCGCCTGGGCGACCTCACCCAGATCCTGCAAGAGACAGTCAGCGGCAACCGCGTCGTAAAGGCCTTCGGCATGGAAGATTTTGAAATCGCCAAATTCAAAAATACCGCGCAAAGGCTGTTGCGTGAAAATATGCGCTGGGTTCGCGCCGCAGTGGCTACTGGACCGATCATGGATTTGCTGGGCGCGCTGGTCATTCCGCTGCTGATTCTGTTTGCCCGCGATCAGATCAAGCACGGCCTGATGACGCCAGGGATTTTCATGGCGTTTCTTTTTGCCATGTTCAATGCCTACATGCCGCTGAAGCGCATCGGCCAGGTGTACCAGCAATTTCAGCTCGCGCAGGGAGCGAGCACCCAAGTGTTCGCCTATCTCGACAGCCAGGAAGAGCAGAGCGAGCAGCCGGGGGCGAAGCCGCTGGCGCCGTTTTCGAACGAAATTGTTTTTGAAAATGTGGGCTTTGCGTATGACGATGATTCGAATCACGTGCTCGAGCACATTGATTTCCGCGCGCGCCGTGGGGAAGTGATTGCTCTCGTGGGCTCTAGCGGAGCGGGGAAAACTACGCTTGTGAATTTGCTGCCGCGATTCCATGAAGCCACTTCCGGCGCCATCCGCATCGATGGCCAGAACATTCGCGATGTGACCATTAAGTCTTTGCGCGAACAGATCGCCATGGTGACGCAAGAGAACATCCTCTTTCACGACACGGTCTGGAACAACATTTGTTACGGCTTGACGAATATTCCCAAGGAGAAAGTTATCGCTGCGGCCCAAGCTGCCCTGGCTCACGATTTCATCACCGAGCTACCTCATGACTACGACACCGTAATTGGCGAGCGGGGCACTCGTTTGAGCGGAGGACAGCGCCAGCGAATCGCCATAGCACGCGCCATCTTGAAAGACTCGCCGATTCTGATTTTGGACGAGGCAACCTCCGAACTGGACGCCGAGTCCGAGATGTTCGTGCAAAAGGCGCTTGCCAACCTAATGGTTGGACGAACCACTTTCGTAATCGCGCATCGTCTGGCCACGATTCGCCGCGCGGACAATATTCTCGTCTTGGAAGACGGCCAAATCCGGGAGAGCGGCACGCACACGGAATTGATCGCCCGCGGCGGAACCTATGCCAGGCTTCACGATTTGCAGTTTGCGGACGACGACATGCTGGCGTCGGCACAAGCTGCGCCTGGAAAGTCAAACGGAACATCGGATTCTCTATGAGCCAAACGACCACAGCACCGACAAAGAAAATCGAATGTTTCTCGATGACCGGATATGCGCAGGCGCGAGCCGAGCAGGATGGCTGGGCGGTGCGCGTCAGCGTAAAAAGTGTCAATCACCGATTCCTGGATTTGAAGCTGCGCATGCCCGAAGGATTTGATTTGTATGATTTGCGGCTCCGGCAAATCGTCCGCGACAGGATTCACCGCGGGCACGTGGAAGTGACCGTGAACGTGGAACCAGGGAAAGCGGCACCGGTGCAGGTCAATCGCGAGCTGGTCCAATCCTATCTGAAAGCCGCCGAAGCGCTGCGGCAAGAAACCCGGGCCGCAACTGATATGGATGTTGTCGCGCTCTTGCGATTACCCGGAGTGATTACCGGCATCACCACAGCCGTTCCGGAGTCGGAGGAAGAGCAAGAGAAGCTTGGCCGCGTGCTGGACACCGGCTTGCGTGACGCGCTGTCAAAGCTGGATGATATGCGCCGGGCGGAAGGCCGTCACTTGGTGGAGGAATTGCGTGAACGCCTGGCGCGCATTGGCAATCATGTCGAGCAAGTGCGCGGTCTGGTCGCCACGCTGCGCCCGGCCTTTGCGCGGCGCCTGGATAATAAATTGAAGGAGCTGCTCGGCGGCGTCGGAATCGATCCGGCACGGCTCGCGCAGGAGGCCGCACTGCTTGCAGAACGCAGCGATATCAGTGAAGAATTAGACCGCCTGAAAAGCCACCTGCAACAGTTCACCAAGCTGCTCGACGGCGCCGGCGAACTGGGAAAAAAACTGGATTTTCTCTTGCAGGAAATGCATCGCGAGGCCAATACCATGCTTTCGAAAACACCGGGCGTGGAGAACGAAGCCCTGGCCATCACCGGAGTGGCGCTGGAAATCAAGGCGGAAATCGAAAAACTGCGGGAGCAGGTGCAGAACATCGAATGAGCAAGGAGACTGAGATCGCGCCGCTGCTGTTGATCGTGTCGGGGCCGTCGGGATCGGGAAAATCGACATTGGTGCAGCGCATTCTGGATCTGCCTGGCACGATGCCCTCGATCTCATGTACTACACGGGCGCGTCGCGCGACCGAGGCCAGCGGGAAGTGTTATGATTTCGTAACGGAAGCGGAATTCGACGCCATGGTCGCACGCGGCGAATTCCTGGAGTACGCGCGAGTTTTCGGAAAACATTCCTACGGCTCGCCGAAGAAGTGGCTGGAGGAATCGCGGAAGCGGGGACTCGATCTGGTGCTGGAGATCGATGTTCAAGGCGCCGCGCAGGTGAAGGAAAAACTTCCGGAGTCGGTCGCGATTTTTATTTTGCCGCCGTCGCGCGAAGAGCTGGAGCGCCGGCTGCGCAGTCGCGGCCAGGATTCAGACGAAGAAATTGCGCGGCGGCTGGCCAAGTCGCGCGACGAAATCGCGCAGTTCGGCAAGTACTACGATTTTTGCGTGGTGAATGAGGATGTGGAACGTGCGGGACGGGAAGCGCAGGCGATTGTCACCGCCTTGCGCTGCACCACCGCGCGACGGAGGGCGAGAGTGGAACAACTTCTGGCATCGTTTGGGAGGGCATGACGGACATGACTATGCAGACAAAAGCTCCGGAGAGCCAGTTTGCGTATGTGGTGCTGGCGGCGAGACGTGCGCGGCAAATCATGGCGGGTGCGCCGCCGTTGATTGAAAACCCCAGAACACTGAAAGCCACGCGGATTGCGTGCGAAGAGCTGGAGAACAGCTTGATCGAGTACGATTTCACCGAGCCGTCTTCGATCGACGTGGATAAGGAAGGGAATAAGCGGCGAAAGTAACGGGCCGCGAAAAGCAGCGATGCGAATCACGCTTGGTGTGACCGGCGGAGTGGCGACTTACAAAGCCGCGGAACTCGTGCGCCGTTTGCAGCAAGACGGGTTCAGCGTCCAGGTGGTAATGACGCGAGGCGCTCGCGAGTTTGTCACGCCGTTGACGTTCGCGGCGCTGAGCGGACAGAAAGTGATTACCGACCTCTTCGGCGATTCCTCCGGCGGTAAAGCCAACCTGGAAAGCGCAATCGAACACATCGCCGTGGCGCAAAGAACGGATCTGCTCCTTGTGGCACCGGCCACGGCGGATATCATCGCGAAATTGGCGCGCGGAATTGCGGACGATTTTCTAACGACTTTGTATCTGGCCTCCACCGCGCCGGTGGTGGTGGCGCCCGCTATGAACGTGAACATGTGGAACCACGCGGCCACGCAGGAAAACGTGGAGAAGCTACGCGAGCGCGGCGTGAAAATCGTGGATCCCGCCGAGGGCTACCTTGCATGCGGCATGATTGGCGCGGGACGGCTAGCGGGGCAAGAGGCCATAGTAGACGCTGTGCGCGAAGCGCTGAAATCGGTGCGGGATTTGGACGGGGAAACAGTTCTCGTCACTGCGGGTCCAACTTGTGAAGACCTCGATCCCGTTCGATATATCACCAATCGCTCTTCCGGGAAAATGGGTTATGCTGTGGCAGAAGCTGCGGCGCTTCGTGGCGCGAAGGTCATTCTTGTTAGCGGCCCCGTGAATTTGGAATCGCCCACCGGTGTGGAACGCATCGACGTACGCACATCGAAAGAAATGCACCACGCCGTTGCGGAGCGAGTTGGAAGTGTTTCCATCGCCATCCTCGCCGCCGCGGTGGCGGATTACCGTCCAGTCGAGCAACACGCGGAAAAAATCAAGAAGAGTGATGCCGCGCTGACGATTTCGTTCGAACCGACCACGGACATTCTGGCCGAAGTGGCGAAAAACAAGGGGCAGAAAATCGTTGTGGGGTTTGCGGCGGAGACGGACCACGTCGCCGAAAACGCGCGAAAGAAACTCTCCGCGAAAAATGCCGACCTGATTGTCGCCAACGATGTCACCGCCGAAGGAGCAGGTTTCGATCGCGATACAAATATTGTCACGCTCTTCTCCTGTGACGGTCGCGACCTCGCGCTCCCGAAAATGAGCAAGGGCGAAGTAGCGCAGCGAATTTTAGATGAAGTTGGGCGCCTAAGAAGCGTTTTGCATGGAACGCCTGCATTGAAGCGCTCCGGCGCTTGATCCTCTATGCCTGACGCCATTTCCGAATCTCTTGAGAAAAAACTTTCCGCCAGGCTGGGCTTTTACGAAGACATCGGCATCCGCTTGTTCTATCGCGACCGCAGCTCCGTTGCAGTAAGGAAGAGCGAGCGTCCGTTGGAAGCAGCAGCATCCACTCATTTCTCAACCGCAGTAATTCAAAAGGAACAACCCTTGCCCAAGCCCGCATCAAAATCCGTCTTGCCAAAATCAACGGCGGTTGTGCCGCCAGTCATTCCCAAGATCGCCTCCTTGCCGGTGGTTGCGGGACCGTCGCTTTTCGAAGCGGCAGACAAGATTGTGGACGACACGCTGCTCAAGACTCGCGAAGACCTTGGCGAATGCACGCGCTGCAAGCTTCACAAAACACGGCACACGATTGTCTTCGGCGACGGAAATCCCAAAGCCGAGCTGGTTTTTGTGGGCGAAGGCCCAGGCGCTGATGAAGATGCCCAAGGATTGCCCTTCGTCGGCCGTGCCGGAAAACTCCTCACCCAAATGATCGAAGCCATGGGCTTGCAGCGTAAAGACGTCTACATCTGCAACGTGGTGAAGTGCCGCCCACCCGAAAATCGCCAGCCCGAAGAAGACGAAGTCAAAGCGTGCTCGCCATTTCTCTTTCGGCAAATCGACGTTATTGCTCCGAAAGCAATCGTCTGCCTTGGCGCCACCGCCGCAAAGACCTTGCTCCAGACCAACCGCGGCATTTCCCAGTTCCGCGGCGAATGGCTCGAGTTTCGCGGCAGAAAATTGATGGCCACGTATCACCCCGCGTATCTTCTGCGCAACCCGCCCGCCAAGAGCGAAGTCTGGAAAGACCTCCAAAAGGTCATGGCCCTCCTCGGTCTCGAAGTGAAAAAAGGCAAGTCCTCCTAACTCGCCATGGGGATCTTGCTGGGGCTGCTTACCGCGCTTACCTGGGGCGGCGCGGATTTTATTGCCCGCTTTGCCGCCCACCGCGTCGGGGCGCTTCGCACGACACTGTACATGCAGAGTTGCGGTTTCGCTTTGTTGACGCTGGCACTTCCATGGCTCGGCGGGTGGGGCCACCTTGCGGACGGCTCCGGCTGGCGGCCGTGGGCCTGGGGAGCCTCCGCCGGCCTCATCAATGCTTTCTCGACGCTATCGCTATACCGTTCCTTTGAAGTCGGCAAAATGGCGGTAGTTGCACCGCTCTCGGCGAGCTATCCGGCGCTGACGCTTGTGATTTCGTGGCTCGCGGGCGATCGCGTCTCTACGGTGCGGCTCGCCGGAATCGTTCTCACCATTTTCGGTGTAATTCTGGTCGCGGCGGGCGAGAAACCCGCTGATTCGGCAAGCGAGGGTGTGCGCGCGCCGAACACCCGTGGGATGGGTTGGGCCGCGGCTTCGGGAATTGGATTTGGCGTGCTCTTCTGGCTGCTCGGCAATCGCGTGATTCCCCGTGTCGGCGCTGCCCAAACCGTTTGGATGATTCGCCTCACCAGTTCTCTTGCCATGCTGCTGGTGTTCTTGTTTGCCAAGAAGAGGCCGCGCACACCTGGTGGCAGCATTTGGAAAATGTCCCTGACTATGGGCTTGATGGATACGGGAGCATTTGTTGGCAGCAATATCGGGATGCAATTGGAACAGGTGCCGGTGATCAGCGTGCTTGGCTCGCTCTATGGTGCGGTAACCGTCGGGCTTGCCTCGATCTTCCTCAAGGAACACGTCTCGGGTTGGCAGTGGATGGGTATCGCGACGATCTTCGCGGGGATTTTTCTCATCAGCCGCTAGCGGTTCTTCCTCGACAAGCTTTCTGGATGGATTTACGCTGAGATCCTTCGAGCATCCTTATCGGATGCACTCAGGATGACGAGCTTCCTCGTTTTTAGATGTATTTCCACCTACTGATACACTACACGGCGGATGACTCCTCCGTTTTGCAATGTCGCGCTGCCGGTGCCCCTGCGTACGACGTTTACTTATGCCGTGCCGGAAACTCTGCAAGGGACAGTGCGCATTGGCAGCCGTGTGCTTGTGCCATTTCGCATGAAGACGCTCGTTGGCGTTGTTGTGGAATTGGCGGAGCGCGCGCCCGTCGAAGCGAAAATTCGTGAAATCGTTCGCGTCCTGGATTTTGTTCCGGCGCTGACGCCGAAATTGATCGAGCTGGCGCACTGGATCGCGAATTATTACCTGGCCCCGGTCGGCGAAGTGTTTCGAGCGATGCTGCCCCCGGTGACGGAAGTGAAATCGCAGCGCCAGATCGTTTTGACGGATGCGGGCCGGGAAGCGGCGGGTAGTTTGAGCGGCGGGGAATTATCGCATGGACTCACGGCCGCCGAGGCAGCATTTCTCGCGAAGCTGAAGGAGAAAAAAGGAACACTGCTGCTCGGTCCAGCAGGAAAGCTGGGGATAGATTCAGCTTCACTGCAGCGGCTGCAAAGGCGCGGATTGATTGAAATTCGCGAAAAGGTAGAAGGGAGAAAGAGGCGAACACAGCGAGTGATCGCTTGGAAGGGCAATGCGGCAACGGATGAGAATTCGCCGCTGAAAAAAACCGAGGAAACTGATAACGCAGAAGCGCCCTTCGACTCCTCTCAGGACAAGCAAAGCGCACAGAAACGCAGAGAAGGAAAAATTAGAAAGTTGCTGGAGACAGAGCGCGGGCCGCTGCCTTTGCCACAACTTCTCAAGCTGGCTGCGGTGACGCGAAGTTTCATCGAGCGGATGTTGCGCGACGGGTTGCTGGAAAGCTGGGAAGAGCCGATTGATCCAGCGGAAGATCCGTTTGACACGGGCTACTCGCCTCCGGCTCATGAATTGAACGCGGAGCAGGAAAGCGCGATGAAAGCGATTCGCGCGCGGTTTGAGTTGGGCGAATTCGGCGTGCAGTTGCTCCACGGCGTAACGGGAAGCGGAAAGACGGAAGTTTACTTGCGCGCGGTGCAGGACACGCTGGCGCGCGGAAAAACCGCGATTATTTTGGTGCCGGAGATTGCGTTGACGCTGTGGATCGGGCGCCAGTGCCGCTCGTGGTTTGGCGCAAAATTTGAGGGCGTCGCCGTTTTGCATTCGGCGCTGAGCGATGTCGAGCGCGCCCGCGAATGGTGGCGCGTGCGGAACGGCGAAGCACGCGTCGTGGTGGGAACGCGGTCGGCAGTGTTTGCGCCGCTGGAGAATGTCGGGCTCATCATCGTCGATGAAGAGCAGGAAAACAGTTTCAAGCAGGAAGAAACGCCGCGCTATCACGGGCGTGATGTGGCCATTGTGCGCGCGAAAATGGAAGGCGCGCTGGCGCTGCTCGGTTCAGCCACCCCCTCGATGGAAACGTATCACCACGCGCGGGAAGGGAAGTACGAATTGCTGACTCTGGCTTCGCGCGTGGCGGACCGTTCGCTTGCGAGTGTGGAGATCGTGGATTTGCGCGAGGATTTTCAGCAAACCCACAAAACAAGTCCGATTTCCGCGGCGCTGCATGCGGGAATTCAGGAATGCCTTGGGAATGGCACGCAAGCTCTGGTGTTGATTAACCGGCGCGGGTATTCGTGGTCAGTGCTGTGCCGTAGCTGCGGCGCGTCCGTCCAGTGCGTGAACTGCAGCATTTCGATGACGCATCACAAGCAGCGCAACCGGCTGGAATGCCACTATTGCGGATCGATTCAGCAGATTCCAAAAGTTTGTCCGAAGTGCCAGTCGAAATATGTTTATTTTTTTGGCGAAGGCTCGGAACACCTGGAAGAACGATTGCGCAAGGAATTTCCCGGCGCGCGCATCGCGCGGCTGGACCGCGACACGGCGCGAACGAAGCGGCAGTATCAGGAAACGCTGGGAGCGTTCGCCGGTGGAGCGCTGGACATTCTTGTCGGCACACAGATGCTGGCGAAAGGGCACGATTTTCAGCGAGTGACACTGGTCGGCGTGGTCAGCGCGGATTCGTCCTTGAGCTTGCCGGATTTTCGCGCGGCCGAGCGGACGTTTCAATTGTTGACGCAAGTAGCCGGGCGCGCCGGGCGCGGCGAACTTGCCGGGCGCGTGCTGATTCAGACGTTTTACCCCGATCACTACGCGATTCAAGACGCGGTGAAGCAGGACTACCTCTCTTTCTTCGAGCGCGAATTGCATTTCCGGCGAATGATGGCGTACCCGCCGTTCACGTCGTTGGCCAACGTGATCGTTCGGGACATCAGCCTGGAGAAGGCCATTCGCTGGTCGCGGCAGCTTTCGAAATATTTTTCTCCTCATGATGATAAGGGTGTGCGCATCCTGGGGCCAGCAACGGCGCCGCTGGCGCGGCTGAAAAAAGAGCATCGGTTCCAGTTCCTGCTGAAATCGCCGAAACGCTCCGTGCTGACGAAGTTGCTCGGCGGCGCGATGGCGTATTGCGACGCGAAGGAGATTCCCGACACGGCGGTCCTGGTGGACATGGATCCGCTGAGCTTGCTGTAACGAGAAGTGGCGAGTGGTAAGTAGCGAGGGAACCAGCGATTGAATGCAGAGGGTGGCTTCTAACAAATGGTTAACCATAATGGAGCCCCCCCTCCCCTGTTTTGAAAAAGTGGTGATTCCAAAGGGTTTTAAGTTCTTTAGAAAGAACACTTGTAGAAGTGTTGATTCTGAATGGTTTATCGGAGCTTTGTATTTTAAAAAGAGTAATACCTGAGGGCCTGAGGCTGGTGCGGGAGATGGAAAGGCCCCATAGCGGGCGGGCCCCGGTACGGAAACCGGGATGCAAAGGCGCACATGGTTCGCAGCTATTGCCTCTGAATAGACACGGGAGAGGATAGCACACCTTAATGAAGATGTTAAGTGTTTTACAGCGAATAGTCGAAAATCAGGGCGCAGCATGCTGCGCCCCTACCGGAGGCGTTCCCAGAGGAGCTTGTAGGTGGCGTCTTTGCGGGCCAGGACGCCGCCCTTGCCGTCTTCGATGGGAGTCAGCAGCAAGCGGTCTGGGCCTTGAAACTCGAACCAGCGGACGTTGTCGGTACCTTGGCGGCCGGGGACGAGATTGTCTTCGAGATGGTGGGTGACGGTGCCGGCTTTGGCATCGATGGTGAACGTACCGAAATAGGCGGCATAGGTCTCGAAGGCGGCGGCTTTTTCTTCGGTTGTTGCGGAGACAATTCCTTTTGCATAGGGCGCGAACGGTTTGCGATCGGCCTTTAGCACGATGTTGACGCACATGTGGCCGGAAGCGTCGTACATGATCAGGCCGGTGGGCCGGTCGTAGACGAAGGGCCGTCCGGGAGGATTGCCTTCGATGGACACCAAGCGCCAAGCGCCGAGGAACTTTTTGGATGGGTCGTCGGGATTAGGCGCAGCAGCAGTTGCGGCCAGAAAAAAAAGAATCAGGAGTGCGGCAGAGAATCTACGCATCGAAAAGCTCCTTGACGGAAATCGAGACGAGCGTTCGCAAATCTCAAAGTGAGTCAACATAGCACAGGGATTCGCTGGTTGAGACAGTTTCGACATGAAGGTGAAAGGAAGCGGCGATGCGGCGACTAGTGCCGAGATGGCTACTAAATCGGCTGAGCTGAGGAAAAACTTCGAGAGAGTTGTGTTGAAAGGAAAGGGGATGGCGGCGTCCCGGCCGTGTCGGGATGAATGCCGCCGCCGCTACAGAATTGTGCGGGGCGAGAAGAATGAAGTGGTGTGCTTTTTGGCATGCGCGGTGCATTTGTGAGGGTATTGGTCCGCGCACGTGACGGTTGGTCAATGGGAAAGGTGCAAAGCGCGCTGGCGAGACCACAACCGCAGCCCTAATGACTGTAGGAAGTGGCTGATTCGCCAGCCGAGGATCGTTTCCCCAACCGCCAAGTCTCCAGAGGCAAGTATCTCAAAAGTGCGCAGTAGGTCGAGATGCTGTGCAAACCAAAAAACTTCAAGAAGTTGCTTCCAAGAGCTGGAATCCTGTTCGGCGTATTCCTCCAAATGACGGCGATCCCCTGTGTGCCTGTAGCGAAGGCGCAAGAACCCAGTTCTGGGTCTAATGACGGAACGATTTCGGGGACGGTGCTGCTCAGAACCAGCAACTTGCCGGCTAGCCAGGTAGCAGTGAAACTGAAATCACACGTTGCCGGAGTATTCCGTAGTGTCCTGACGGACCTGGAAGGCCACTTCGAGGTACGAAGTCTGCCGCGAAGCACTTACGAAGTGACGGTCGATGAGCCGGGCTATGAACCGGCGGAAGTGAGCGCGCGGCTGGATGGGGCATCGTCGAAGCTCGTTCTGTACCTAAACTCACCCGCGACGACACACGCTGATCGGAGGAATTACACGGTTTCTGTACGGGACCTGAAGATTCCCGCCAAAGCGCAAAACGAATATAAAAAAGGATTGGAGTCTTTGACCAAGGAGAACCTCGCGGGAAGCGTAGAGCACTTCACCAAGGCTGTGCAAGCGTTCCCGGATTACTACGAGGCCTTCTACCATCTTGGCTTGGTGAAGACGAGGCAAGGCCTACTGGATGAAGCGATGCCGGCTTTTCAAAAGGCCATTGATTTAAGCGCTGGAAGGTATGCGTGGGCGGACTTTGGGATTGGATACGTGCAATATCTTGAGGGAAAAACGGACGAGGCGGTGACGACCATTCGGAGAGGGTTGGAAGTCGATGCGAATTCAGCGGACGGGTACTTGTTTCTTGGGATGGCCTACCTGCGGCTGAATCGTCTGGATGAGGCGGAGAAATCAGCGCGGGAAGCGTTGTTGCGCAACCCCAAACTCGCGCAGGCTTACCTGTTGCTTTCGGACGTTTATGGGCGGCAGAAGGAATACCTGGCGCAACTGCAAGGGTTGGAAGCTTATTTGAAACTGGAGCCGAATGGGGCGGACAGTCAGAATGCGCGGCAGGCGCGCGAGGTAGTGCAGGAGATACTCACAAAGAACCATAATGCAGAGTGAGTTTTCATTTGGTGTCGTGGGAACGGGACGTTTCGGGATTGAGTCGAGGCTGACGAAAAGCGGCGTCAACCCGCCGCGCTCCAAGTTAGGCGGCGCGTTTGCGCCAGAAAAAGTAGGCGGGAAGGCCGATGAGGAAGAGGATGACGGCGGCGGCCAGGTTCATGAATTGGGACGGGTCGCGGAAAGCTAGATAGATGGCATTGCCAACGATGACGGCAGCGACGAGGACGAAGAGCAGCGGCGTCCAGGGATAGCCGGGGACGCGATAGGGAATGGGACGGCCTGCCGTGGCGCGGCGAATGGGAAAAATAGCGGCGGCGCCAAGACCGTAAAAGATCCAGCCGATAAAAATCACACCTTCGATTAGTTTGCCAAAAGTTCCTAGCTCCCCCGCACAAACCAGAACAGCCGACCACACTCCAAGTGCAACGATGGCTACTGCGGGAGTCTTGAAGCTTGGATGGACTTCCGCGAGTTTTTTGAAGAAGAGGTTGTCGTGGGCCATGGCGTAGAAAACGCGAGGGGCGGTGAGGATGACGCTATTGGCGGCGCTGAAGGTGGATATGAGGATGGTGAGGGCGACGATCTTGCCCGCCCAGGAGCCGAGGACGACGCCGACGGATGTGGCGGCGATGGTATCGGTCAGAGCCATGTCTTGCGGGCCGAGGGCGAAGAGATAAGCGACCACGGCAAGGAGATAGAGTCCGACGAGAGTTAGAGAGCCCGTTAGAAACGAGCGCGGGAAGGCTTTCTGTGGGTCGACGACTTCGCCGGCGCTGTAGGTGCCGAATTGCCAGCCTTCATAGGCCCAAAGAACGGTGATCATGGCCAATCCAAAACTGGACCAGAGACCGACTCCGTGCTGGGTCGCACCAACGGTGGGGAGAATATCGCGGCCGTGGTGGCCGAGTGCTAGCAAGAAGGCGCTGAGGATGACGATGATGCCCACCTTGACGAGAGTGGTCCAGTTCTGAAGGTCGGAACTTTTGCGTGTGCCCCAGACATTGATAGCGGTGACGATTCCGATCATCAGGACGGCAGCGATGTTTTGCTCGACGGGAGAGATTGGAAGAACTCGGGCGAGATATTCACTAAAGGCGCGGGCCAAAGCGGCGACCGAACCACTGGCGATGACGAGAAACAAGCACCAGCCGTAAAGAAAAGCGGAGAGGCGGCCGAAGCCGTCGCGGATGTAGCAATACAGGCCACCGGCTTCAGGATTGGCTGCGGCGAGTTCGGCGTAAGTCAGCGCGCCGAGCAGGGAGAGTACGCCGCCGACGATCCAGACCAAGAGGGAGAGGCCAACGGAGCCGCCGACTTGGCGGAGAATGGGGCCGGGCGTGCGAAAGATGCCGGAGCCAATGACCGAGCCGATGAAGAGGAGCAGGAGGTCGCGAAAGCGGAGTGTGCGGACTAACTCGGGCATAGGTGGTCTGGCGCGACAGGGCGCTGCGCAGACCGAGGCATCATAACTGGAGATGGCGCGTGGTCAATGGGGATTTGGAGGAATGTAGAGAGGTGCGGGCATGAAAGAAAGAATAAAGATTAGAAGGGCCAGGAGCGCTCCCCAGCGGCGGCTGGAATCGAGAGCTGTGGGATCGTAGATGGGAACGACGCGGAGGAAGCGCATGGCGAGGATCATAGCGGCCCAAAAGTACCAACCTTCCCAGAAGTGGAGGAGTCCGAGGGCGACGAATCCGGCGGGCAGAAGGAGGGACGAATACCAGTGAAGGCGAGGGTAGAGGGAACGAAGAATGTGGCCACCATCGAGTTGGGCGACGGGCACAAGGTTGAGCGAGGTTAGGAGGAGCCCAACCCACGCGGCGCGGCCGATCGGTGGCAGAAGAAGCGCGTCGGGGGAGATGCCGGGATGGATGATGGCGTCCAGAAATCGCAGGAGCAGGGGAGTGCCGTAGATAATTTCGGCGTTGGCGGGATTGGCGAGGCCGGGAACGAGCTTGGCGTGCAAGACGCCGTAGATGAGTGCCGGAACGGCGAAGACGAAACCGACGAGCGGGCCGGAAGCGCCGACATCAAACAAGGCGCGGTTGGTGAGAATGGGAGAGCGAATCAGGATGAAGGCGCCGAAGGTGCCGTTCAGGTTGGGGAAGGGAACGAAGAATGGATAGGTGGCGCGGATGTGGTGATACCGGCAAGCGAAGAAATGGCCGAGCTCGTGAGTGAGGAGAATGGTCATCAGAGTAAGAGCGAAGGGGAGGCCGGCAGCGAGGCCGAGTGGGTTCTTGTAAAAGAGAGTGAAAGAGCGGAGAAATTCGTCGGAGGAAAAGGCCTGGTTCTGCGAATAAGCGGTCGCGAACTGCGTTCCGGCGACGAGGCAGGTGCAGAGTGTGAGGAAGAAGAGGATACACGCGAGGAGCAACATTTTTCTGGACGGATGGTAGGGAGGCGGAGTGGAGCGGACACTGTAAGCGGGGGCGGCGCTCCAATCGACGTTGGCCGGGATGGATGAGGCAGGATTTTCTGGGGGCGGTGGGGTCACGGAATATTTTGCGCGTGAAGTGGAATCATCACTAACCAGTACAGCATAGCTGGCGGGGTTTGCGCCAGTTTGGAATTACCGAAGAATTCGATTGGCTCAATCGTTTGAGAAAGGATCAAGACACGGTTGTTAGGATTTCTTTTCTTCTTCGATGCCTTGAAGTTCTTTGCCGGGCTTGAAGCGGACGGCTTTGCCTGGGGGAATGTTGACTTCTTCGCCGGTGCGGGGATTGCGGCCGATGCCGGTCTTGCGAGGCTTGACGCTGAAAACGCCGAAGCGGCGGAGTTCGATGCGCTGGCCGCGGCCGAGAGCCTGCTTCAACGATTCAAAAACAGTTTCGACAGCCTGCTCGGCTTTGGTGCGGCTGATGTTCGTCGAGGTGACGACAGCATTTACGATGTCCAGCTTGATCACGCAATCCTCCAACGCTTCCGAGCCAGATGCTAGAGGGTGCGGCGCAGGTTGTCAAGACGTGAGGGGTAATCTACACTGAACATCTTTTGGCGTTCAGGATTTTCCCCCGAACGTTAGTAAATGCGAATTTCTCGCGATCGCGGGATTGCAGAAGGAGCGGCCCGCCTAAGAAGGCGGGCCCTACAAGGCACCTGCGGACAGGTTGGATTGCGTTGAGTGTGCCTGGTCGTTTCGTAACCGCTCGAGGAGACGAATCGAATCAAATTTTGAGGAGGAATGGATGTCTGTAAAGCCAGACCGGTGGATCCGGCGCAAAGCGCTGGAGAGCAAGATGATCGAGCCGTTTACGGACCGGCAGGTGCGCGAGGGAGTGATCAGTTACGGAGTTTCGTCGTACGGCTACGACATCCGCGTGGCGGACGAGTTCCGAATTTTTACGAATGTGAATTCGACGATCGTAGACCCCAAGCATTTCGATCCGAAATCGTTTGTGGAGTTCAAGGGCGACGTGTGCATCATTCCCCCGAATTCATTTGCGCTGGCAAGGTCGGTGGAATATTTCCGGATACCGCGGAACGTGCTGACGATTTGCCTCGGGAAGTCGACGTATGCGCGATGCGGGATCATCGTGAATGTGACCCCGTTTGAGCCGGAATGGGAAGGCTTTGTGACGCTGGAAATCAGCAATACGACGCCGCTGCCGGCGAAAATTTACGCGAATGAAGGGCTGTGCCAGGTGCTTTTCTTCGAGTCGGACGAAGATTGCGAAGTGAGTTACAAGGATAAGAAGGGGAAGTATCAGTCGCAGAGCGGGATAGTCTTGCCGCGGCTCTGAAGAGTTGTATCTGAATTTGATAATTGCATCGGGATCGATTGAGATCCTTCGCTGCGCTCAGGATGACAACTTATCTCTATGCTTTGCTTTAGAGTGCGCTCTAGCCAACAGGGATGCTGGCCTTACCGGTTGCTCCTATTTAGATTCGACTTCAACTGAGATGGTGTCCATGGGATAGCCGCGTTCGCGCCAGGCATCCAAGCCGCCTTGGAGCGGGCGGATGCGGGTGATACCGTTTTTTCGGAGAAGCAGCGCCACACGGGCGCTGGTGGCTTCGTTTGGTCAAGTACAGTAGAGAATGATTTCGCGATCGCGGGGCAAGCGGTCGTTTTTCTCTTCAAGCTCCTTGGCGTCCATTCGGAAGGCGCCGGGGATAGTTTCCGGATCGGCTTCGAAGTCCACGGAGTGGCGCAGGTCCACGATGACTAGTTCCTCGCCGGCATCGATCTTCTCCTTCAATTCCTCCGCGGTTATTCGGGCGATGCGCAGATCGCGAAGAAAGCGCTGACGCGCGACGAATTTCTTTGTGATATAGGCAGCGAGGGCAGCGATGATAAGGACGAGAAGCCAGCCGCCGAGAGAGGCGAGGTGCTCGGCGACCCAGTCGATCTCCCCGCTGAAGATGAAGCCGAGGCCGAGAAACGTGCCCGCCCACAGCAGTGATCCCGTGGCATCGAAGAGAAGGAAGCGCCGCGGACGCATGTGAAAGATGCCGGCGAGCGGTGGCGCGACAGTGCCGAGACCAGGGAGAAATTTGGCTACCAGCAGCGAGCGCGCGCCCTGTTTCGAGAAAATCCCTTCGGTGCGGCGGACGCAGGAATCCGGCTCCAATGAAATCTTGCAGAGGAGTTGGAGGATGCGGATGCCTTTGTGGCGCCCGAGATAATACCAGATGGAATCGGCGGCGACAGCGGCGAGCATGACGTAAAAAAGACATGCAACGAAACTCATGCGGCGGGTACCGGCGAGCGCCCCGGCAGCCAAAAGCAAAGGCATGGAAGGCAAGGGCAAGCCAATCTGCTCCGCGAAAACCCATCCGAGCAGGAGTGCGTAACCGTGATGGAGAAGGAATTCTAGCGTGCGGTGCATATTGGGCTGGGGCAGCGGTCTCCCATTACTTCTTTGCGAAAGGAGCAGTATGCCCCCAGTGACCGGACATGACAAATTCGGCGATGGGTTTGCGTGTTCTGGGCGCCATTTCGCGATCTTTAAGCGGCTGAGGCAGGGAAGCGGGGTCGCCGGCATAACCGATGGCCAATGCGGCGATAGCGTCCCATCCGGCGGGAATTCCAAAGACTTGGCGCGCCTTTTCGGGATCAAATCCGGCCATTTGATGGACGAACAATCCGTTGGCAGTGGCTTCCATGGAAAGCAGCTGAGACGCTGCGCCAGTGTCATATTGCGCGTTGCGATTTGGGGCGTTGTTCTTTGCGAATGCCAGTTCTGACACGGCGATTGCCAGCACCGGAGCGCTCTTCGCCCAGTTGGCGTTGAATTCCACGAGAACGCTCAGCATCTTATCAAAGCCTTCTTTATCGTCCTTTGTGGCCACGATATAGGCCCAGGGTTGTTCGTTGTTGCTGGAAGGCGCCCATCGCGCAGCCTCGAAAATGCTGCGTAGAAGGTCTTGTGGAACTGGCTTGTCGGCGAAAGCCCGGGGGCTCCAACGTTCCAGAATCAGGTTGTGCACTGGGTAGTCGCTCTGCGCTGTCTTCTTCATGCCCTTATTCCTCAGGATTCCAATCTTGCTATGCCGTGTTTGATGATCCGGGCGGAGTGGAAGGTGCAAGCGTACCGACCACTCCTAGCCTGAATTGTGCGAGCAGAGTTGCCTCAGTTGGCAGGCTTCGGCACTTGTTTGATCATTTCCGCATCGATGGTGATATTGACATCATCACCGACGACGACACCGCCGTTGTCCAAGGTGGCGTTCCACTTCACTCCGTAGTCCTGGCGATTGACCTTTGAGGTGGCATTTACAGCGACTCGCTGGTTGCCCCAGGGATCCTTGACGGGAGCGGTCGGTCCTTCGACATCGAGAACGACTTCCTTAGTGGTGCCGCGAATGGTGAGATCGCCGGTGACTTTAAGCTTTCCAGGGGAGACCTGTTCAACCTTCTTGGATTTGAAAGTCATGGTGGGGAAGTGAGCGACGTCAAAGAACTTGTCGCTGCGCAAATCGTTGTCGCGATTGGGCTCGCGAGTGTCCACAGTAGTGACGTCGATGGTGACGTCGACAGTGGACTTGGTGACATCCTTGTCGTCGAGCACGACGGTGCCGTTTACCTTGCTGAAGGCTCCGCGCACGGTCGAAATCGCCATGTGGCGGACGGAAAACTGTGCTGAAGAGTGCGCGGGATCGATTTTCCATTCAGATGTGGCGGCGCTGGCGGGCAGCGTCAGAACAGCGGCGAGCCCGGCAGTTACTGCGATTCGAGATAGATAGTGGCCCATGTTTTTTCTCCTCTTTTTATTTGAATTGAGAATTTGAAACTCATCCTGAAGGGTCTGCTAGGCAGAATTCCGGACAGGGATTTCCTCCAACAGATCGAAAAGAAGCTTAAGGCGCGCGGCAGACATATGCCGGAACTGGTGCTTGTGAAGCTCGCGAACCGGCTGGTCGAGTGTTTTTAGAAGACCGAGTGCTTGCGGCGTGATCCGCGTCTTTATGACGCGGCGGTCGTCGATCTGGCGTACCCGGGTGATGAGAGAGCGCTTCTCGAGACGGTCCAGGAGGCGAGTCATATCCGGGTCATGGGAGATCATGCGGTCTCCGATGGCCCGGCAGGCCAGACCTTCCGGTTCGGCCCCGCGGAGGATGCGGAGGACATTGTATTGCGCGCCGGTAAGCCCCGCGGACTTCAGAAGCTGCTCGGCTTCCTGGCCGAGAGAATCGGCTGCTTGCAGGAGCGCGACGAAAACGCGGTTCTCCAGGGAAACTGGGGGACTGGAGGATTTGGAGCGCGAGTTCACGATGGGAATATAGTTGTTATAACGATGATTGTCAAGAGGAAAAACTACGCCAAAGTGAGTATGAGTTGAGATCCTTTCCGGCAAGGCCGGAACCTTCGATCGCCGCGCTCGCCGAGAACCCCGACGCAACCAGGATGGCACTCGTGCGTGAGCGGCGTAGATGTAGTGGCAGGGGCAAAAAATCAGGCTCAGGGTTTGCGGCGCGGGCGGAGGTGAATCTCGCTTAGGAAGCTTTGCGGGCCTTGTGTGACGATGGCTTTCACGGCGTGGGCCACGTCTTCCGCGGTTAACACTTTCGAAGCGTCCTTGGGGCCGCGTCCAGAGAAATCTGTGGCCACACTGCCGGGACAAATCACGCTGACGCGGATGCCAAATTCGCGGAGATCTTCGACCATGCAGCCGGTAAGACCGATGACGCCCCATTTGGAAGCACAATAGATGCCACCGCCGGCAAACGTGTTCCGGCCAGCCAGGGAACTGATATTAACGATGTCGCCCGAGCCGCGGCGGAGCATGGAAGGCACGACCGCGCGGGAAACCAAGAAGACGCTTTTCAGATTGGTGTCGAGGACACGATCCCAATCGGCTTCGGTCTTCTCGTGAGCCGGGCCGAAGAGGCCGATGCCTGCGTTGTTGACGAGAATAGTGATGGGGCCGAGAGCGGCTTCTGTCTGGGCGATCAAGTCCGCGACGGCGGCGGAGTTTGTGACGTCGGCGATTTGCTTATGAACGGGCACACTGAGCTTTGCTAGTCCGCGCGAGCAGTCCTCGAGAGCTGCGGAATCGCGGCCGCAGATGGACACGGAGGCGCCCAGCAAGGCCAGTTGATGCGCGATGGCGCGGCCAATACCACGGCTTCCTCCGGTGACGAGGGCCACGCCTCGTGAGAGAGGCTTCGTTTGAAGGGCTTGTTCATCTGTATTACTTATTTGCGGCATGAGAAATCTTCCTCGTCGGGCCACTCTTTTTGTGCGACACTCATCCTATCATTAGAGTTTTCCGCGGTACTTGGGATCCCAGCCGGCTGTGAGGAACTCAAGAGCAGCACCCTTTCTTCATGAAAAAAACTTCCTCAGGTCGTGAAGTGAGTGAAGGGGTACTTGTTGCAGATAGGGTGCGGGTTTCCTATAATCCCAAGGTTTTCCGAACCAAAGCGAGTCCCGGCACAAGGATTTCCGGGTGTACCGGAAATAGAAAACTCAGGCTTGAAGTTTGAGCGAGGAGAAACAGGAATGAACGTAACAAAAAGATTGGCGGGGTTCGCGATGATCGCAGCCCTGATCCTGATGGCTGGGAGCGGGCTGAGTGCTTATGCACAAGCAGCGGCAACGGGTCAGGACACCGGAGCGGCCAAAGGGCCGAAGTACACGCAGGCGGAGTACAACGCCGAGCAAGCGTGTGCGGCGGAAAAATCGCCGGCGCCTCTGATCAAGTGCCTGGATGATTTTGTCGCAAAATATCCGAACTCGGACCTTCTCTCCTACATCTATCCGCTCTACTACCAGGCCTACAGCGCGCAAAAGAACTACGCGAAGATGATTGAGAGTGCCGACAAGCTTGCCGGGCTGGGCGACAAAGTGGACGGGCTGACACGCTTCAATGCCTACTTTGCACACGCTACATCGTATTACTCGCTGGTTTCAGACCCGGCGCACGCGGCCGAGGCCAAGGATGCGACGCTCGCGCAGGCGGCCATAACAGCTGCTAATTCGGCCCAGAAAACGTTAGACGAATTGAAGAAGCCCGATAACGTCACGGACGACGCTTGGGCCAAGCAAAAGTCGCAATCTCAAATTACGTTGAACGGCGTGATCGCGTTGGCATCGATGAACGCCAAGGACTGCTCGGGTGCGGCAAAGGCTTACAAGACCGTGCTGGGTCTGAACCCGGATGATGCGATTTCCAACTACAAGCTCGGTCAAGCGTACATGTGTGTGAGTCCGCCGCAGCAGATGGATGCTTTCTGGTACATCGCACGAGCTGTGACGTCGAAGGGCGCCACGGAAGCGCAGTCGAGGCAAATCAAGAGTTATTTGCGAAAACTGGTAGCCAACTATCAGGGCGGAACCGTATGCGATAGCTTGACGGATGCGGAACTGAATGAACTCCTGCAACTCGCCGGAAGCTCGGCGGAGCGGCCCAGTAGTTATTCCATGCCCAGCGCTGCAGACCTGGCCGCCGCGCAAAAGGACATGACCATCGCCTCAGTGGTCGCGGACTTAAAAGCAGGCGGCGACAAGGGCAAATTGACGTGGCTGGCATCGTGCGGCCTGGAATTCCCCGAAGTGCCGAGCAAGGTAATCGAAGTTGTGCCCGCTGCGAGTGCGTCGGACCCGATCGTGCTGAAGGTTGCGTTCGTCACGAGTGATGCGGAGTTCGATGCTGCCACGACGCCCAACATGGACGTAAAGGTTGTGGGCCAGCCAGAAGCGGCGCGCGTGGAAAAAGACAGCGCCGTGCATTTTACGGGCACGCTGACTTCCTACGATCCCGATCCGGCGTTCTTCCTGCACTGGGAGAAAGCCAAAGTGAAGCAAGAGGACATCCCGAAGGAAAAGGCGGCGCCAAAGAAGCCACCGGTGCGGAAGCCAGCAGCAAGGAAGCCGGCCGCAAAACCGTAGACTTCTCCATCTCAAAGGTACTCAGGAAAACGGCTCCCCGGTCATGCCGGGGAGCTTTTTGTTTTTGCCGGAGGCTGAGATTCTTCAGCGGGAACTGCGACGGTGACCGTTGGAGTCGAGCTTGTATTCATCGATCTTGCGGCTGAGGGTATTGCGATGAATGCCCAGAATGCCTGCGGCGCGAGACTGATTGCCGTTGGTGCGGTCCAGAACGCGCTTGATGAAACGCTTTTCAAATTCGCCGACGGCTTCGTCAAACAGAATCCCGCGCTCGACCATCTGATTGACGAGCCCTTCCAATTGATCTTTCACGATGACACGCTCCGCTAGAGAACTTGCGATGCGGGGGCCCGGATTGCTAATCCAGTTCGCGCCCAACCAGGATGCGGTAGGCTTCCCGGTACTTGGCGCGAGTGGCTTCGACAACCTCAGAAGGCAGCTCCGGGCCGGGCGGGGTTTTCGGCCACTGCATTCGCTCGAGGTAATCGCGAACAAATTGTTTGTCAAAAGAGGCTTGCGGACCGCCTGGACTGTAAAGGCGGGCCGGCCAAAAGCGCGAGGAATCGGGTGTGAGGGCTTCGTCGATCCAGATCAATTCGTTGTGGAGCAAGCCAAATTCGAATTTCGTGTCGGCAAGGATGATGCCTCGGGGTTCAGCGTAAGCAGTAGCGCGGGCGTAGAGTTCGAGGCTGACGGAGCGGACTCTTTCGGTGAGTTCCTTGCCGATGAGCGATGCTGCATGCTCGAACGAAATGTTTTCGTCATGGCCGGAGGCAGCTTTGGTGGCGGGAGTGAAAATCGCTTCCGGCAAACGGTCGGATTCGCGCAAGCCTGTTGGCAACGGGATGCCGCAGATTTTTCCGGTGACGCGATAGTCTTTCCAGCCGGAGCCGGAGACGTAGCCGCGAACGACGCATTCGATGGGCAGGGGCTGCGTTTTGCGGACGACCATGGAGCGGCCGGAGAGCTCGTCGCCGAAGCTGTCGAAAGGCGCGGGAAAATCGGTGGAGCTGAGGACATGGTTCGGAATGACGTCCTTTAAGAGATCGAACCAGAAGAGCGAGAGTTGCGTGAGTACGCGGCCCTTGTCGGGAATGGGCGTGGGGAGGATTACGTCGAAGGCGGAGAGACGGTCGGTGGCGACGATCAGGAGCTTGTCGCCGAGATCGTAAATGTCACGGACCTTGCCGCGCGCGGCTGGTGTGAGGCCGGCGAATTGAGTTTCCCGGATAACTTTCATGGCAGGAGCAGGCGACACGAAAAACTTCCCCCGACAAAGTGAGATGCATTCTAGCGCAGCGGAGCGCGAAGTCAAAGGCGCGCGCGGTGGAAAATTTCGTAAAACGAGATAAGGAAAAATTATGGAGGTCCGGAAGACTGGCGTAAGTCTTAGTTCGGAGTTTGTAGTGGCGCAGCATGCTGCGCCACTACAAATAAATTCCGCGAGAGCTTACGCGGCGGAGGCGGCTGCGGCTTGTTGCTTGGGCGCTTGCGATTCGGATTCTTCCCAGCGGACGCTGACGAGCTTGGAGACACCGGGCTCTTGCATGGTGACGCCGTAGAGGACGCTGCCCATTTCCATAGTCTTACGGTTGTGGGTGACGATGATGAATTGCGTCTGGAAGCTCATTTCGCCGATCAGTCGCGTGAAGCGTCCGACGTTGGCTTCATCGAGCGGGGCGTCGACTTCGTCCAGGATGCAGAATGGGCTAGGCTGATAGCGGAAGATGGCGATGAGCAGCGCGAGCGCGGTCATGGCTTTTTCGCCGCCGGAGAGCAATAAAACGTTTTGCAGGCGTTTGCCCGGAGGCGAAGCGACGATGTCGATGCCGGCGTCGCCGGAGCTGTCCGGCTCGGTCAAACGCATCTCCGCCATGCCGCCGCCGAAAATCGTGTGGAAGGCTTCGGAGAAGCTCTTGTTGATGGCGTGGAAGGCGTGCTCGAACTTTTCCTTGGTAGCGAGGTCGAGTTCGGCGATGGCTTGCTGGGTGTCGGCGATGGATTGGAGGAGGTCGTCGCGTTCGCGCGTGAGGAAGGTGAAGCGCCGGTCGCATTCGTTGTATTCCTCGAGAGCCATCATGTTGACGGGACCCATGGACTCGATGCGCTGCTTCATTTCGCGATAGTTGGTTTCGGCGACGGCCAGCTCTTCACCGGACATAAAAGCGGCTTCGGTGGCGATGAGGTCTTCGGGCTGGGCGTTCACTTCGCTCATGCAAGTTTCGCGCAGGTGCTGGCGGTCTGAGTCATTCTTGGCGCGATCGACTTCGGCATGGCTACGCTGCTCTCGGAGTTCCTGGAGCGACTGGCGTCCCATGCGCAGGTGATCCTCCATCTGCGTGACGCGGGTACGGGCAGCGTCCCATTCCTGTTCGAGTTCGCGCTGGCGGATTTCCAGGCGTAATTTTTCGCCGCGCAAGCCTTCGAGTTGGAGGGCGAGGTCTTCGCTTTGCTTGGCGAGAGCGGCTGTTTCGTCGTTGATGGAAGTGGCTTGTTGCTGAAGCGCGGTTTCGCGCCGTCCAAGTTCTACGCGCTCTTCGCTCAGCCTTGCAGAGAGTGCTTCAGCGGCCATTAGGCGCTCGCTCATGGCGGCCAATTCGGCGCGGGCCGTAGCGAGTTCATTTTGTTCAGATTGGATGGAACCGCGCAGTTCGACGAGAGCTTCCGCGAGCCGCGCGCTTTCTGCGTCCGCTTCGGCGCGAGTCAGAGCAGCGGCAGTATGCTCGTTCTTTGCGCGTTCGGCACGTTGGCGGGCGTTTTCCACTTCCTGGCGAATGCGGGTCAGCTCATTCTGGCAAATGGCGAGTTCCAACCCGAGACGGGCTAGCTCACCCTGCATCTGGCTGTGCCGGTGCATAGCCGAGATAGCTTCACGTTCGGCCACACGCTGCTTTTCGTCGATTTCGGCGAGCGCTTGTTCAGTCGAACGCAGTTCAGCGGCGATTGATTCAAGTGCAGCGTGCTTTTCGGTCATTTGATGCTCGAGATGGAGGATCTCCGCGTCGAGTGCACGCAACTCGCGTTTCATCCCGAGTGGGCCGACTTCGTCAGGGCGGCCGCCGGTCACCATGCGACCTTGGTAGCAGGTGCCGTCGGGCGTGACGAAGGCGTATTGGGAATTCTCCTTGGACAATTTTTCAGCAGCGGCAGCACTTTGCGTCAAATAGGCGGAGCGCAAGCGTGGCAGGAATTGTTTCGCTGCAGCGCCTAGCGGATCGCGGAATCCCACAAGTTTGTCCAGGCGCGAAATGACGCCGTCTTCGGGACGGAAATTGACGATCGGCTCGTACTCGGAAGAGAGACGCAGGTTGCGAAGCGAGTCGACGAAGAAAGTCGCGCGGCCGCCGACCTCGTCGCGGAGCATGGAAACGCCGGCGCGGGCATGGTCGTAAGTTTCGACGACGACGTATTCCAGTTCGTCGCGCAGGTATTGCTCCACGGCGGCTTCGTGCTGCTCTTCGACTTCGGCGTAATCGGCGAGCACGCCGACGGCGCGAAAATCGTGGCTACTACCGCGCTCGTTGGCGGCAAAGAGCTTTTGTACCGCGTCCGCAGTGTAGGAGCGGTCGTTCAGGATTTGCGTGAGAGTGGAATGACGCGCACGAACTCCCGCCAATGAATCGCGGAGCACCCCAGCCTCTTTGGACATGGCGTCGCGTTGCTCGCGGAATCCAGCAAGCTTGGATTGAAGCTCCGCGGCGCTCTGCCTTAACGCATTGACCTCGCTGGTAGCGGATTCATGATGGAACGCAGCGCTCTCGGCATCATCGCGAGCGCGCATGGAAGTTTCGAGCAAGTCGTGCTCGGTAGCTTCGAGCTTCCGAAGAGCTTCGGCTTGGTGTACCAGGGCTTCTTCGGCTTGCTTTTGTTCGCCATGGAGGCGCAGCAGGCTTTCGCCGGCTTCCGATGAGGAACGGCGCAGAGCTTCGATGCGCGCCTCAGATTCGGAAATCTGTGTGGCGCGGGACTCGGCGCGTTTGGAGAGGTCCTCCACGCGAGCCGTCAAAGTGCCTGACTCTTCCCGCAGCATGGTCACTGCTTGAATCTGGGAAGCGCTGCGCGATTCCCATTCCACTGCTTGCGCGGTCGCTTGCGCCAGTTGCGCATTCACTTGGCCTTGCCGCCCGGAGAGCTCTTCGGCACGCTGGCGGTTGAAGGCGATGCGATTTTCGCTGCGGTCGACTTCCAGCGCCGTAAGATTCAGGACATTCTGGTTCTGGCGGATTTCGGCGTCCAGTTCGTAAATTCGCTGGTTGAGGCGGTCCTGTTCGCCTTCCTGCTGCTGGATGGCGGTGGCGCGTTCCAACTCGGCGGCGCTCAGTTCTTCGAGTTGCTTGGAGACTCGGTCGGCTTCAGCGTCGAGTTCACGCGCCTTGCCTGCCAGCATCTGGCGGACGATGGCGCGCATCTGGTCGCGGATTTCGGAATAGCGGCGGGCTTTGGCGGCCTGGCGCTTCAGAGAGCCAAGCTGCTTCTCGACTTCTACGACTATGTCGTTGACGCGGGAGAGATTCACCTTCGAGGATTCCAGCTTGGCTTCGGCAAGGCGCTTCTTGGTCTTGAATTTCGTGACGCCTGCGGCTTCTTCGATGATGGCGCGGCGCTCCATGGGCTTGGTGGAGAGAATCAAGCCGATGCGGCCCTGTTCGATGATGGCGTAAGAATCTGGTCCCAGGCCGACGCCCATGAACATTTCCTGGATGTCACGAAGCCTGCCGACGCGGCCGTTGATCCAGTATTCGCTCTGGCCGGAGCGGTAAAGCCGACGGCTGACGACGACTTCGCCGGGCTTCATTGCCAGCACGGGCTTGTCAGCGGGCTTTTTCTTGCGCTTAAACTTGCTACCCGGTTCAGCGGGGACTAACGCCGAACCGTCGGTTATAGCTTCTTGTGATTCAGGGGGCTGCGCGGGGTCGAGCGAGAGAATTTCGGTGGTCGTATCGGTTGACCCGGAAGATTCGGCGTTTTCATTGAGAGACGCCACAGAGTCCGTTGCAGAGTCGGACGCGCCGCTTTCCATGACGAAACGTGCGGCTTCGGCTAGTTCGGGATCTTCCATAGTGATGGTGACTTCCGCCAGACCCAGGGGCGGGCGCTTGGTGGTGCCATTGAAGATGCAATCGGCCATGCGTTCGGCGCGGAGTGATTTGTGGCTCTGCTC
Source organism: Candidatus Acidiferrum sp. (assembly GCA_035279725.1). Lineage (GTDB taxonomy): Bacteria > Acidobacteriota > Terriglobia > Acidiferrales > UBA7541 > Acidiferrum. Next base: position 21,910 of record DATEHF010000045.1, on the reverse strand, counting down.
GCCAAGAACCCAGGAAATAGCGTCCACCACGTTGGATTTGCCGCAGCCGTTCGGGCCGACGATGCAGGTTGTGCCGGAACCGCTGAACGTGACAACGGTGCGTTCGCAGAACGACTTAAAGCCTACGATTTCCACTTTACGCAGCTTCAGCAAGATGTCCCCTTTGTCCCTCAAATCGCGCTATTTCAAGTTCGATGCCAAAAACATTCGACCTGATCATCCAGAGCTGGGTAATCGAACGCGAGGAGAGACGACGTTGTATTCCTCGTGGGGAGGGCTTTCGATCGTCAGGGCTAATCCCGTGCACACGGAGATTGCCCACAAAAACGTTTGGCAGGTTCTCAGTCAGAGGCCCAGCCGCCTGGCGCAAGGATGGCGGTACGGGAAAAAACAGTAACATGATGTGGACAGCGTGTAAAGCCCTGCGCTAAATCTTGTGGCGGAATTTGCAGCGCCACAAGCGAGGAATGTCGCGTACCTACTTGGGAGATGCTGGGCTTTCTTTTAAATGCTTGTCGTACCAGGCGAGGATGCGATTTAGGCGGTCCAGGAGGTGTTTTTCTTCGTGGAAACCGTGGGGTTCGCGGGGATAGACGACCAGTTCGGTTTCGACGCCGTAACGCTTTAGGCCGCGATAAAGTTCCTGGCTTTGGCCGAGGGGATCGGTTGGGTCAGCGTCGCCTTGGAGAATCAACGTCGGTGTCTTGGCGCTTTTTAAGTGGACGAAGGGAGAGCTGTTCAGGAAGCCGGTGACTTTGTCCGGCTCGTAGGGGAGGCCGTAGAACCACTCATCGTAAGAAGGGCCCTGCTCGGTGCCGTATTCGGAAATGAGATTGGAGAGGCCGGCGCCGGAGATGGCGGCTTTGAATCTGGTAGTTTGCGTGATCGCCCATTCGGACATGTAGCCGCCGTAGGACCATCCGCCGATGGCGAGCTTATTGGGGTCGGCAATGCCCTTGGCGACGAGGTCGTCGACACCAGCCATCAGATCGCGGTAATCGCCGCCGCCCCAGTCGCCACGATTGGATTCGATGAATTTCTGGCCGTAACCGCTTGAGCCGCGAATGTTGGGATAGAAGATTGCGTAGCCGCGGGCGGCAAGGAGTTGTCCCCAGGTTTCAATAGAATCCTGCCAAGCTCCGGTAGGGCCGCCGTGGATGAGGGCGATGAGCGGCAGCTTTGATTTACCGTCGCTGCCAAGTGGTTTCAGGAGCGCTGCCTCGATCTCCATGCCGTCAAAGGACTTGTACTTGTAGAACTCTGGAGTGCTGAGGGCATACTCTTTCCACGAATCATTCAAGTGAGAAATTTGCTTTGGTGGTGTCTTCTGGTCCCATAGCCACAACTCTTGGGGAGTCGTCGCGGTGTGTCCGGCAAAAGCGACCTCGCCGGAATCAGAAAGGCCGAAATTGTTTGGGTTGGCGGGTATCGCAGGGAGATCTTTCATCGCGCCTTCCGCAGTGAAGGCGACGAACTTCGTGTGGAAACCGTCCTCGACAACCATGAGCAGCCCGCCATCTTTGGACCATCGGAAGTCAAAGACCGGGCGGTCCACGCTAGCACCTGTAAGGTTCTGCGTGCCCTTTTCACCGTGACGGGCCAAGATAAGGTCGTGCGGTGTGGGGCCGTCTTCGCGGCAGCCCACGAAGGCCATCCGCTGGCCATCGGCGGCGACGCGGATATTGCCGAAGGGACCGCGAGGAGCAAGAAGCTGCATCATGGAGTTGACTTCTTTGTGGTCGCCACTCGTGGGATCCCAGAGACGAAAGAAAAAAATGCGCTCGGTGTTTTGATCGGACTCGGGATGATCGGTAGCGTTGAGCATTAGGCCTGTGCCGGCTGGGTGCCAGACGGCTTCCCGTACATCCCATTTGGGCTCGGTGAGCGCTTTGGCGTCTCCCGAGCCGAGAGTTAGCAGCCATAGGCGAGCGTGTTTGTCGTCCTTGTCCAAGACGTGCGCGTCGTCTTTGTCTTTTTCCTTTTTTTCTTCCGCTTCGGTCTTGGCGTCTGGGGCGAGAAAAGCAATCCGCTTGCCATCAGGAGACCAGGCGAAATTGCGGATGCCCCGCTTTCCTTTGGTCAACGCGCTCGCTTCGCCGCCGTCTGCACGCATTGCGTAGATCTGCGTTTGTTCGTCGCGGTCGGATAGGAAAGCCAATTGTTTGCCGTCGGGCGACCATCGCGGCGAGAACTCAGACTTCGACGAGTAAGTAAACTGCCGGACCGAGCCGGATTGCTTCTCGTAGATCCAAATGTGGCGAGCGCGGCGCTCTCCCTTGGCGGGCTCCGTGACGACAAATGCCAGGCGGCTGCCGTCGGGGGAAAATTGCAGGTCTGAGATGCTGCGCAGGTTCAAGGAAGCCTCAGGAGTCAACGGTTTGAGGCCACCGGCCTTGGGCTGCCCTTGCGCGAAGATGGGGGAGGCGAAAGCTAGCAGAGCGCTGGCTATGAGAGAGCGATTCATCGAGGACTCCTTCTGTGATTGAGAGAGAGGACTCTAACCGCGTCAGCCGCCAGCGTCAATTAGGACTAATCGGGTCGCATTGAAGGGGATTGGCGCAACTTTGTGCAGCTTCGACATTGCTACGATTCGAAAGGCTCAGATACAATCGAGCGCTTATCCGTCTGCGGAAAGAGACCATCTACAGCCCATGGCCGAAATTCAGCTGCACAATACGCTGAGCGGGAAAGTCGAGAATTTTGTCCCACAAAAAGCGGGCGAAGTGCGCATGTACACGTGCGGGCCGACGGTCTACGACTACGCGCACATCGGGAATTACCGCACTTTCGTCTTTCAGGATATTTTGCGGCGCTTCCTGAAGCTGCGCGGATTCAAGCTGAACCACGTGATGAACCTCACGGACGTGGACGATCGCATCATCGCGAATGCGGCTGCCGCCGGGGTGAGCATCCGCGACTACACTGGGAAATTCGTGCAAGCGTTTTTCGATGATTGCAAGACGCTAAGCATTGAAACGCCCGAGCACTGGATTCGAGCGACCGATCATATCGACGACATGGTCAAGCTGATCCAGCGCTTGCAGGAAAAAACGTTCACGTATCCAGGCGAAGGCTCGATTTATTACCGCATCGCGAAGTTTCCAGAGTACGGAAAGCTCTCGAAGATCGATCTGACTGGCATTCAGGCCGGTGCGCGCGTGGACAACGACCGCTACGAAAAAGAGAGCGCGCGGGATTTTGCGTTGTGGAAGGCCCCGAAACCGGGAGAACATTTTTGGGAGACGGCGATTGGGCCGGGGCGTCCCGGTTGGCATATTGAGTGTTCCGCGATGGCCATGAAATACCTCGGCCAAACGCTGGACATTCACACTGGTGGCATCGACCTGTCATTTCCGCATCACGAAAATGAAATCGCGCAAAGCGAGGCGGCTACCGGCAAGCCATTCGCGCGGTATTGGCTGCACGCGGAACATTTGCTGGTTGAAGGCGAGAAGATGTCCAAGTCGTTGGGGAATTTTTTTACGTTGCGCGATTTATTTGCGAAGGGCTACAAACCCTCGGCGCTGCGGTTTGCTCTTGCCAGTGTGCCGTATCGCAAGCAGCTCAATTTTACGTTCGAGGGTCTGCAACAAGCGGCCAGCTCGGTGGAGCGGCTGCGGAATTTTGCCGATCGCGTGCGTCGCGGAAAATTTCCGGCGGGCAAGCAAGAAGGTATGGCCGCACGCGTTGCGAAGGCGGCGGAAGAGTTTGATGCAGGGCTATCGGACGACTTGAACACGGCGCGGGCGCTGGCGGCGGCATTCGACCTAGTGCGCGAGGCGAATATTGCCGTTGATAAAGGCCAATTCCGTCAGGGTGACGTCGCCGCCGTGCTGGAGTTTCTGGCTACTTTCGACAAAGTCTTTGCCGTAGTTGATGACAATGACGGCGAAAAACTGCACGCGCTCGGATACGGCGGCACGGACAGCGGACCGGGCGACGAGGAGATTGACAACCTAGTCGCAGAACGCAACGCGGCTAAGAAAAGGCGCGATTTTGCTACCGCGGATCGGATCCGCAAAGAACTCGCAGATCGTGGTATAATGATTGAGGACGCTAAAGATGGCAGCGTCCGCTGGAAACGCAAGTGAGCCTTAAACTCCAAATTCGCCCGTCATTCCTCCCGGGGAACTGCCCGCCGGCCGCCCAGCGGCCACAACTCTACGGCGTCGACTAACTGAATTCTATTTTTCTCTCGCAGGCCGCCAGCGGATTCGTCCGTTCGCGCGCCTGCTTTGACCCGCAGTTTCGATTAACTCCAACCTTTTGTTTCTTCTATGGAGGAAGAAATGCCAACGACTTTAGAACTGAAAACACCCCGGCTCGTGACGGCCCTGCCCGGGCCGAACGCCAAACGCGTTCTGGAGCAAGACGCGAAGTTTATGTCGCCGTCGTATACCCGCGACTATCCGTTGGTCGCCAAGCGGGGCCACGGCGCAATCGTGGAAGACGTGGACGGCAACTCATTCTTGGATTTCGCGGCGGGTATCGCGGTTTGTTCGACCGGACATTGCCATCCGCAAGTGGTTTCGGCGATTCAGAAGCAGGCCGCCGAACTGATTCACATGTCCGGCACCGATTTTTACTATGAGAGCATGCCGCAGCTCGCGGAGCGTCTGGGCAAGACGATGCCGGGCGCAGAAGATAAGAAGGTCTTCTTCACCAATTCAGGGACCGAGGCGGTTGAAGGCGCCATCAAGTTGGCCAGGTACGCCACCAAACGGGACAAGATGGTTGCGTTTTACGGCTGCTTCCATGGGCGGTCGATGGGGGCCCTTTCTCTTACGGCGTCGAAATCGACGCAGCGCAAGGGATTCGGAGCGCTGCTCAGCGGCATCGAGCACATCCCATACCCATATGCGTATCGCTGTGCGCATGGGCACACTGCCGAGACGTGCGGCGCGGAGATCCTCGAGCAGCTTGAAGGACAAATCTTTAAGCGCTTGTTCGATCCCGAGGACGTCGCGGGCATCATCATTGAGCCCATTCAAGGTGAAGGTGGGTACGTGCCCGCGCCAAAGTTCTTCCTGCAGGAATTGCAGCGCATCTGTCGGCAGCACGGCATCATGTTTATTGTGGACGAGGTGCAGTCGGGCATGGGGCGCACCGGGAAGTGGTGGGCGTGTGAACACGCTGGAATCGAGCCGGATATCCTTTGCTCCGCAAAGGGTATCGCCAGTGGCATGCCGCTGGGTGCGATCATCGCAAGGGAAAGCGTAATGCGTTGGAAACCCGGCGCGCATGGCACTACGTTTGGCGGAAACCCGGTATGCATTGCTGCCGCGCTGGCCACCATGGATTTGATCGAGAACGAATACAAAGAAAACGCCCATAGCATGGGTGACTACATTTTCGGGCGCCTCGCCGATTGGACGAAAAAGTTCAAGATCGTCGGGGACGTTCGAGGCCGTGGATTGATGGTTGGCATTGAGATTGTTAGGGATCAGGGGACCAAAGAAAAGGCCGCCGACTTGCGCAATTTGATCGTCGACCTGGCGTTTCACAAAGGCCTTCTGGTGCTTGGGGCAGGCGAAAACACGATTCGCCTTTCTCCGCCGCTCCTGATCGATCAGGAACAAGCGGACTCTGCCGTGCATTCGCTTGAAGATTGTTTGCGCGAAGCAGAGAAAAAGATTTAACACAGAGTTCACCGGAGAGCGCAGAGGAGAACCTGAAAGAGTCCCGTGGCTGTCGTAGAAGAGTACGGCAGCTACGGGATTTTTGTTTATACTGCGTGGGATGCACGAGGACAGGCGGCGTTACCATGCCGATCTTTTCAATACTGATGTTTGGTGCGGTGCAGTGGGCAGCCCGGCGGGGGCTGCGCGAGGAGGGAAGCCCTTCTACCGATGCGAAAAAACTAGCAGCCCGGCGCACTGGAATTCGTGGAGAAACTTACGCTTACTGGTATTTGCGCAGGCACGGGTACGTATTCGTAGCGCGGAATGACACCCCGAAAGGCATAAAAGGCGAACTTGATCTTGTGGGATACGATGGGAAGACTCTTGCATTCGTGGAAGTGAGAACGCGCACCGTCCGTGAAGACTTGCCGGCGCTGCCTGAGTTGAGCGTTACCAGGGAAAAACAACATGTAGTGGTTCGCACGGCTCAGCGATTTCTGGCGGAACGTCACGTTGGTGATTGTCCATGCCGTTTCGACGTGATGGCGATTGACAATTGCCCCGGGAAGGCGCCGGTAGTGCGCCTACATAAGGATGCCTTCAGCCCTAAGATGTGAAGGGCTGGCGGGAACATCTTCACAGAAACCGCAGACGCGGTACAATTCAAAGTCTCCAGGTGCCGCCCCTGCGGGTGACTCAAGAACCTGTTCGAGGAGGATTGCTTTGCCGGAGTTGCGTAAAGACCCGATTACGGGCCGATGGGTGATCATTTCGACGGAACGAGGGAAGCGCCCGAACGACTTCCTCCGCGAGAGCGTCATTCCACGCGAAGAAAAGAATTGCCCGTTCTGTGTCGGCAATGAATCTCGTACTCCTCCGGAGATTCTCGTCTACGGAAGGAACGGTGGCGGTCCAAATACCCCTGGCTGGAGCATCCGGGTTGTGCCAAACAAATTTCCAGCGTTGGGTATTGAAGGCGAACTGGACCGCGAAGGAGAAGGGCTCTTTGACAAGATGAATGGGATTGGCGCGCACGAAGTCGTGATTGAGTCGCCGAATCACCTTGCCACGCTGGCTACTTTACCTGAACGCGCCGTGGAGGACGTGCTTTGGGGCTATCGGGACCGTATGTTGGATCTGAAAAACGACAAGCGCTTCCGTTACATTCTGATTTTCAAGAATCACGGGGAGGCGGCGGGCGCCACCATCGACCATCCCCACTCTCAGTTAATCGCGCTGCCGATTGTTCCCCGGCGCGTTCGCGAAGAAGTTGATAACTGTTGGCACTACTACGATGAAAAGGAGCGCTGCATTTTCTGCGATATCATCCGGCAAGAGCGCGATACTGGCGAACGCGTGATTGGCGAAAACGAGCACTTCATTACTTTGGCCCCATATGCGCCGCGCTTCCCGTTTGAAATGTGGCTGCTGCCAAAAGTTCACGGGTCTTCTTACGAAAACAATCAGAGTTCCATGTACCTAAGTCTTGCGCGAATGCTGAAAGACACGTTGATGCGCCTAGATCAGGTGCTGGACCGGCCCGCGCTCAACTTCATGATTCACACGTCTCCCATTGGTGAGGAGACCAACGATCACTATCACTGGCATATCGAGATTATTCCGAAGCTGACGAAAGTGGCCGGTTTCGAATGGGGCACGGGTTTTTACATCAATCCAACTCCGCCGGAAGAATCAGCGCGATTCTTGCGTGAGGCGAAGATTACTGCTGTGGCGGAAAAAAAGTAGAGTTTTGCAGCACTGACGTCGCCGGGGATGTCCGAAGAGTTCCACCAAGTTTGCTATACTTAGAGATTCGGCGCGGTACCCAAGTGGCCCAAGGGAGAGGTCTGCAAAACCTCCATTCGTGGGTTCGAATCCCACCCGCGCCTCCAAGTTTCTCAAATCAAGAGAAATGGAATTCTCATTGCCTGCCTCGCGTCTGCGGAATTAGAACACTTGCCAACAGCACGAAAAAGCGCGCGTTCCACTTTTCCAATTATTGCGTAAACTAGCCTTCAGATGATTTTCCTACTGGGTAGTACGCTTACTTTTTTCTTGGTAACTCTGGCCCAAAGCGCCGCTCCCAAACCGGTTATCAGGCCGTGCGCTGATTCCTGGAACGATTCTGCGTCGCACGCAAGAAAAAACCGGCTGAAGAACTCCAAGAGAGGGCTTCGCCCGGAAACCGGGGCCTGCATAGAGCTGGCGTTTCCGGGGCTCGAGATTCAGGAATACCTCCGGTCCCATGTGCGAGAGCGGCAGTGGAAAATCACCGGAGACCAGTTGACCGCAGACTCCTGGACGTTTTCCCTCGAGCTGGGCGGGGATGATCTGCTGCAAGATACGACTGAAGATTCGAAGAAAAAGAGGGTGGACTGGGATGCGGGGACCGTCCGCGTCCACGTGAATTCCGCCCGACTAGCCGATGGGTACACGCGGACGATCATTCGGGCAAGTTTCCGTGGTTATGGCCGAAACGAAGATCAGTTTGCGATGAAGAAGGAATATTGGGAATTGGAGTCCAATAATAATCTTGAAAATTCCCTGGTGTCCGCACTTCAGGCTCATTTTGGCGGAGTCCCGGCCGAAGGAACTTCGCAGCTTTAGATCACGCCGGGTATTTGGATTTCGTCTATCAATCCGTCAGCAAGCAAAATTTCGCCTTTTTCAAAATAGACACATATTCCAGCTTCGCAATCCGCGTGCCTTCAGCCGTGCTATTTTTGAAAGACCAAGCCCGCAGCTGTTGCTTTGCAGCACTAGCACGGAGAACATTTTGGTCTTCCGCGAAACTGCTGTCAGACGGGACGGCTACAAGAACCCACGATCTGCGGTGTTTCGGAGTTTTCTTTTTTTCTTCCTGACAGGCTTTCTTTCCGCGACGTTCGCGTCCGCACAAATCTCACCTGGCCCGCTTGCGAACGCCCATCAGCCTCTGAGCGGGACCACGCAGTGTACGAGTTGCCATCAATTCGGAACCAGCACGCCCACTTTCAAGTGCCTCGACTGTCACAAAGAGGTAGCCCAACGGCTAACCTTAAACCACGGCTATCACGCGCGCTTGGGAATGGCGAATCCCAACAGCAAGAATTGCGTTCGGTGCCACCTGGATCACAATGGAAAAGACTTCAACCTGATCCATTGGGAGCCATCGCAGAAGCAGTTCGACCACAAGCTCACAGCGTATGCTCTAGAAGGCAAGCACGCTGGCATTGCATGTGAAAAGTGCCACATACCTGGCTACATGGTTCCCGATGAGCGCGCGCTCATCAAGATGAAGGATCTTTCCAAGTCTTTTTTCGGATTGTCACAGAACTGCGTGACGTGCCACAAGGATGTGCACAAGGGACAACTGGGGAACAATTGCCTGCAATGCCATAATTTTTCGGACTGGAAAGCAGCGAAACAGTTCGATCACTCCAAGACCCGGTACCCATTGACCGGACTACACATTAAGGTTGGGTGCGAGAAGTGTCACAAGGCAGACGAGCCTGGCGGGGCCGCGCGCTACGAGGCCATGAAGTTTCAGGCTTGCATCGATTGCCATATTGATCCACACAAAGGGTCATTCAAGCAGCGCTGCGAGGAGTGCCACACTACCGCAGGATGGAAGAAACTTCTTCCGGCATTCAGTTTTGACCATTCCAAGACGAAGTATCCGCTCTTGGGAAAACACGCCACCGTCAGCTGCGCCTCTTGCCACATCAATGGCGATTTCAAGAAACAGCTGCTTTTTGCGAACTGCATGGACTGCCACAAGGATGCCCATGGCGGCCAATTTGCGTCTCGCGCCAAGAAGGGCGAGTGCGCGGAATGTCACACCGTCGAGGGCTGGAAACCATCGCTCTTCGGAGTTAAGGAGCATTCCACATCGCGCTACCCCCTCGAGGGCAAACACGTAAAGGTGGAATGCGACAAATGCCATCTACCCGAAAGCAAGGATACGATCTACAAAGTGAAATTTGCGAACTGTATCGACTGCCACAAAGACGTGCACGACGGTCAATTTGACGGTGCCCCGAATAATAATCGTTGCGAAAATTGCCACACGGTCCTGGATTTTCACCGCTCGCTCTTCACCATCGCCCAGCATCGAGAAACGAGATATCCACTGACGGGCGCGCACGTGGCTGTCCCTTGCAATGATTGCCACAAGCCGGAAATGACGCATCGCACCGATAAGATTTTGCCCTTCCGCTTTGAAGACCGAACTTGCACGGCTTGTCATCTGGACCCCCATCATGGAGAGTTCAACGAACGCATGGCGCGTCATCGGCCGGACGGCACGACGTTTGGGTGCGAGGCTTGCCACAACACCAGGTCGTGGACCGATGTGAATGGATTCGACCACAGTAAGACGAAGTTTCCCTTGCTCGGAGCGCACCGTTCGGTAGCCTGCGGCGCATGTCACAAGCCGCGGCCCGGTTTAAAGGAGACGCAGTTTAAGGGGACACCGCAGAGCTGCGAAGAATGCCACGTGGACAAACACGGCGGTCAATTCATCGTCGCCAAAACCGGGAAAACGCCATGCGCAGACTGCCACAACGTGGCCCGATGGGTTCCCTCCACGTTTGATCACGATAAGCGAACGCCGTTCCCGCTACAAGGCGGGCACGCCAACGTTAAATGCGATCTCTGTCACAAGACATTCCGAATGATCTCAGGCCAGGACATCCTTTTCTATAAGCCCACGCCGTTGAAGTGTGCCGAATGCCACGTTACGGATCCTGGTCAGCTCAAACCAAGAGTTTGAGGCACCTCATATTTACGCTTCCCAAATTCGTTAAGCAGACCCCAAACGAATTGCCCTGCAACAAATGATTCACGACGCCTCCGCCTCGTGCGCGTGGCCGAAAGGGAGTTCCGGACAGTGTGGTTCTCTGGCCGCAAACTGGCCTTCCGTACAGTAGTTGCGAGAAGCGTAGCGACTGAAAATGGTGGCTAGCATTAGTTGTCCCCACCCAGCACGGGGAATAATCGAGGGCTCCGGGTGGCTGCCTATACGGTGCTTGTCCAGGCCATGTTCTGGCTGTCCCTTCTTTTTGGGCAGCCATCTGCACCTGCACGGCCTGAACCGCAACGGGAGACGACTCGTAGCCCGCACGGGCCCCTAAAAATTCCTTGTGAGGACTGCCACACCGCGGCCAGTTGGAAGCCTATTAAAGCCACGCCAGAGTTCAATCACAACAACACCAAATACCCATTGCGCAGCATGCACGAAAAAGTGCAATGTGCACAATGCCATGTAAAACCAGTCTTCACGGACGTGGGCAAGAATTGCGAGGACTGCCATTCCGACGTGCATCAGCGCAAGATGGGCACGAACTGCGCCCAGTGTCACACGGTCCAGGGTTGGAATGTTGCTGTCCAGCAAGTCAAGGATCACCAGAATCGCTTCCCGCTTTTGGGGGCGCACGCCGCAGTGCAGTGCGAGGATTGCCATAAAGGAGCTGCCGTCGGGCAGTTTCAGGGTCTTTCCACAGCTTGCGCCTCATGCCACTTGACCGATTTTCAGAAGACCACCAATCCGAATCACGTAGCCGCGCAATTTCCGCAAACCTGCGACACCTGCCACAACTTTGACAGCTGGCTGGGAGCCACGGTTAACCACGCGGCTCCGCCCATTAGTTTTCCCCTCACCAACGGCCACGCCAATGTTCCCTGTGCGAACTGCCACGTTGGCGGGAATTACAGTCTGCAAGTAGCGGCGACGGACTGCGGAAACTCCGGGTGCCACCTGACGACCTGGCAGCAGACGACCAACCCCAAGCATTCGGCGGCAGCTGCGGTTTTTCCAATTGCGACCTGCTCAAACTGCCACAATGCGGTTTCGTGGCTGACGGCGAATTTTGACCACAGCACGACGGGCTTCCCGTTGACGAGCTCACATCAAATGGCGCCAGCCGGCAAGGTCAACGCCTGCACGGACTGCCACGGCAACAACAATTACAATTTGACGATTCAGCCGAATGACTGCGGAAATTCCGGGTGCCACTTGACGACCTGGCAACAGACGAACAATCCGACGCACTCGGCTGCCGGGAGCACTTTTGCAGCTGCGAATTGTTCTACGTGCCACAACCCTACGCTGTGGACCAATGTAACTTTCAACCATGCTGCTACTGGCTGGGCGCTGACGGGTTCGCACCAGATGGCGCCGGCAGGCAAGGTCAATGCCTGCACGGACTGCCACGTTGGAAACAACTACACGCTTACGGCGGCAAATACTGATTGCTTCGGATGCCATCAGACGGCCTGGAACAGCACTCCCTCGTTTGGTGGCGCGGTGCCGAACCATATCACGGCGGGCTTCCCGACATCGCTGTGCTCGCAGTGTCACGACACCATCGTATGGACGGATTCGACGTTCAACCATGCCAATACCGGTTTTCCGCTGACGAATTCGCACCAGATCGCGCCCGCCGGAAAGGTGACGGGCTGCGACCAGTGCCATGTGGGAAATTACTCGACACTGGCGATTCAACCGAATGACTGTGGAAACTCCGGGTGCCATTTGACGACGTGGCAGCAGACGAATAATCCGACGCACTCGGCGGCGGGAACATCCTTCGCGGCGGCCAATTGCTCGACTTGCCACAACCCGACGCTATGGACCAACGTAACTTTCAACCATGCTGCTACTGGCTGGGCGTTGACGGGTTCGCATCAGATGTCGCCGGCGGGCAAGGTGAATGCCTGCACGGACTGCCATGTCGGAAACAACTACACGTTTACGGCGGCGAACACGGATTGCTACGGCTGCCATCAGGCAGCTTGGAATAGCACTCCGTCGTTTGGCGGGGCGGTGCCGAACCACATCACGGCAGGTTTCCCGACGTCACTCTGCTCACAATGCCACGACACGATCTTATGGACGGATTCAACGTTCAACCATGCCAACACGGGTTTTCCGTTGACGAATTCGCATCAAATCGCGCCAGCGGGCAAGGTGACAGGTTGTGATCAGTGCCATGTAGGGAACTACTCGACGCTGGCGATTCAGCCGAATGACTGCGGAAACTCTGGATGTCACTTGACGACCTACAATACGACAAACAATCCGGTGCACTCGAGTGCTGGAGCGCCTTTCGCTATCGGGAACTGCTCGACGTGCCACAACACGATCGCATGGACGACGGCGGTATTTGATCACAGCACGACGGGTTTTCCGCTGGCTGGTTCGCATCAACTGGCACCGGCCGGCAAGGTGGTGCAATGCAGTGATTGCCACACTGGAAACAACTACACGGCCGGCTTTCCACCCGCGGATTGTGGCAACAGCGGGTGCCACCTGAAAGATTGGAACAACACACCGACGTTTGGCGGAAACGTGCCGAATCACATCACAGCGGGTTTTCCGATGCCGCTCTGTTCCACTTGCCACGACACCGTTCTCTGGACGGACGGCAAGTTCGATCACAGCACGACCGGATTCGCGCTGCAAGGTCCGCACATGCTGCCGCCGCGTACGGCCGTTACTGGAGCGGTCGGCCCGATGGTCAATGCATGTACGGATTGCCACCTGGGCGGCAACTACACGACGGGTTATCCGACGACGGATTGCTACGGCTGCCACCAGACTTATTTCACGAATGCGCAGACCTACGGCACGAACGTGCCGAATCACGTAGCCGCGTCGTACCCGACAACTTGCATAAGCTGCCATATAACTTATGTTACTACTGCCTGGCTGGGTGCGGTATTCAACCATTCTTACTTCCGGATTCCGCACCAGGGCTCTGCGTGCGCCGATTGCCATATCAACTCGACAAATTACGCCATTTTCTCCTGCATCAGCGCCTGTCACACGGGAAATTCGCCGCATACGAACAAGACGCAAACGGATGGTCATCACGGTGGAGTCAATGGCTATACCTATAGCGCCACGATTTGCGTGAATTGTCACAAGGGCTAGGTGAATGAACGAAGCAAATGCTCCGCAGGTTTCTGCAAGGTATTGAGCGGGCTTAGGCAGCCAGCGAATTCAGTTACTGGGGGAAGGATGTCCGCGTCAGGTCGAATCAGAAAGGAAGGGAAATATTCAGGTGGCCTTTGCGCACCCGCGTGCGGGCTCGTTTTTTTCGCAGTTTTATTGTGCTTTTGCTGGCCCGCCCGGGTTCATGCGCAGGTACCCGAAGGCCCCGTTCGCACTGCTGTTCCCGCTAACCCTCTGGAATCGGCAAGCAAGAAGCCTACGGTATTCCGCGTCAAATATGTCGGTGACAAGGCAGTCTACCTCGAAGCCGGCCGCAATGCGGATCTGCAGGACGGTATGAAGCTTTCCGTGGTCGAAGCTCCACCCGATGGTGTGATTGCCGAAGGAATTCAATACCGCGGTTACGACCATGTGGCGGAGTTGGTGGTGTCCTCAGCGTCAGACTCATCAGCCGTTTGTGACGTGGTGAGTGCGACGGGAGAATTGAAGGTTGGCCAGGCGGCGTTTCTCACGCCGGAAAGCGTTCGTAACCGGCGCGAGGCGCAACAGGCAGCCGATGAGGACAAATACCCGATCGTTATGACCTTTACTTACGGCGATCCACTCGATGAAGAAGTCCGCGAAAATAAAGAGGCCCAGGCGACGCACATGAGTGTGATACAGCGTTCCCAGGGACGCATTGGCTTTAATTACGGCAGCACCAGCGAATCCGGGGGATTCACCTCCCGACAAACGGGCCTCGTAATCGATGCCAATATGCGGAATATCGGCGGAACATACTGGAATTTCATAGGCTCGTGGCGCGGGAATTTCGGAAGCAGCAGCACGACGCTTCCAGGTGCGGGAACTCAGACGCTGACGGACTTGGTCAACCGCACCTATCGCATCGGATTTACCTACGAAAGTCCCTATTCCCGTGTGACGCTGGGCGTTGGCCGATTATTTCTGCCCTGGGCGCCAAGCCTGAGTACCATTGATGGCGGCTACCTTGGCAGGAAGTTCGCCAGGGAAGCGACTCTCGGCTTCTTTGCCGGCTCTACACCGGACCCTTCCTCCTGGAGTTACAACCCGAATCAGCACATTGCCGGAACTTTCGTGAACCTGGAGCATGGCAGCTTTGACCGCTTCCGAATATTCAGCACCATGGGAGTGGCAGTGACCAGCATCCAATGGAAGGTGGCCCGGCAATTCGCTTTTCTTGAAAATACCTGGTCGTGGAAGCAGTACGTTTCTTTTTACAACTCACTGCAAGCGGACGCAGCCCGGGTTTCTCCGCTGGTCAATGGCGGCAGCAACCCCACGGAGGTATCGCAGAGCTATTCGACGCTGCACTTCCAACCCATCAAGCTATTTGGCTTCGGCGTAAACCACAATTACTTCCACTCGTTACCGACCTTCGATCCACGCTTGCTGGGCACTGGCTTACTCGATCAATATCTCTTCCAGGGATTCAGCGGCGACGTGCGGCTGGCGCTCCCGAAGCATATCGGGCTATACGTCAGTCTTGGAAAGAGCAAAACAACCACGGACAAAAAGAACTCACTCAACCAAGCCTATGGTCTCTCGCTGGGCCGTCTTTGGAACACCGGCGTGCTTCTCGACCTCCACTATTCGAAATTCAATAGCTCATTTGGAAGCGGGAAATATGAATCGTTCTCACTCTCCAAGAGCATCACCGACACTTTCCGCGTCCAGATGTACGGCGGACACCAAGTATTCGATACCGCGCTATCCACGAATACCAACTCCAATTTCGTCAATGGCGTTGCGGATTGGAACGTCGGCCCACGGTATTTCCTGGAAGGCAATTTCGGCTGGTATCACGGTTCCAGTCTGAGCTATACCCAGTGGTCGTCGGTTTTTGGCTATCGCATTGGAGGATTCCGGAAATGAGAATCCTTTGTTGCCTTCTTCCCCGGAACTTTGCAAAACACACTTGGCGAAACTGCCTAGGCATTGCGGCTCTTGCGATCGCTCCTCTTTTGTTTTCTGGAACGTCATCCGCCCAGACCGCCAATCCGGCCCCGGCTGCGACGGAAACTCCTTCCGCCCCTCTCTCACCCGGGATTGACGCGCTTCTGCGCGCCCGCAAGACCGTCGAGAAATATTTTCAACAAGCGGCCAATGTCGTGTGCATGGAGAACGTCACACAAGCAGTGATCGGAAAGAACGGCAAGGCTGAGTATAGAGAAGAATCCGTTTTTGACTACCAGCTTCAAGCCAACATCAACAGCGGAACATTGAAACTTGTCGAATCCCGAGACACTCGCAAAGCTGCTTTTCGCGATTCGGAGCGCACGCTGCTCATCACCAACGGCTTCACCAGCATGTTGCTGATCATTCATCCGAGCTACGAAGCCAGCTACACCTTCGAGCCTGTTGGTGAGGAAAACGTCGACGGCGCGACGCTGGCCAAAGTCAATTTCAAACCCGTCCCCGGAGCTTCTTCGCCTGCGGCATTTCAACTTCGCGGCCAGAGCTACCCGATTCCCCTTTCCGGGACGATTTGGATCGAAGAGCAGACGGGCGCGGTCGCTAAATTGATTGCGTCCGTGGACAACAGCTTGAACGACCTCGGCCTCCAGAGCATGCGCAGCGAGATTCACTACGCCACAATTCATTTTCGCGACCCAGAGGAATCCTACTGGATGCCGATTTCCGCTGTCATCGATGTCGAGACCCCCCGCCAGCACTGGCGAAATATCCATAGGTTTGCCGGCTACAAGAGATTTCGGGCCACAATTCAAGTTGAAGAGGCACAGAAAACACCATGAGTGCATCCGCTACCATTGGTTCCGCGGTACTGACTCGCGAAGATCCCGAAAAGGGCCATCGCATCCGAGTGTTCCTTGCCTGGATGCTCGCACTGGCCTTTGTTTTGGTCATTGCCAGCTACGGCATGAATTACTACACGCTGAGCGCTTCCGAGCGCCCATTCTCGCCCAAGCATCAAATCCTACGCCCTAGCGGCACAATTGGCGTCAAGCTGGGAATGATGGGAGTGTTGATGTTCTTTCTCATCTATTTGTATCCGCTGCGCAAAAAGTGGGGTTGGCTGGGAAGGATGGGGAATTCGCGCCACTGGCTCGATTTCCACGTAGTCCTGGGCACGGCCGCGCCAGTCATCATTGCGTTTCACGCTTCTTTTAAATTCGGCAACATCGCCGGCATGGCCTTCTACAGCATGATGATGGTCACGCTTAGCGGTTTCGTGGGCCGCTATCTGTATGCCCATATTCCGCGGGGCCTCAGCGCCGCGGAACTCTCCATGAAAGAGATTCAGGAAAAAGAAGAAGCTCTGCGTAAGGAACTCGCCGAACAGAAAGCCACGTTCGGCTTCTCTGTCGACGCCCTGGCCGAATTGCCGTCTCCGGCACAGGTTGCCAAGACGCCCCTGATTGCGTCGCTCTTGTCGATGTTCGTGCTCGACATCAAGCGCCCCTTCAAGACTTCTCTGTTGCGGCTGCAACAGGCGGGGTTCGGTCCCTGGGTGTTCTCAGGCTTTGGCCTATTTTCCACGCGCGACGCGAAACTCGAGCGTGCCATCCTTTTAGCGCAAAGACAGTCCTCGCTCTCTCAGAGCATCGCTTTCCTTAGCCGTACGCAGCGAATCTTTCAACTTTGGCACGTCGTTCACCGTCCCTTTAGTTACGCCTTTGCTATTCTTGCCGTGCTGCATATTGGCATCGCCCTCTTTATGGGCTATAGACTGTAAATCAGGAAAAGGAACATGCGTACGAAACGATTTGCTATAGCCGTTCTAGTTTTCGCCGCTCTTTACGGTGCTAGCGGATGCAAGACGCAGACCAGCGACAATGACGCGATCCGTGCTGGCATCCTGCAACACTTGAAGGCCGTCGGCACGCTGAACATCAGTGCTATGCAGATGGACATCCGCAACGTTTCCATCAATGGAAACCAAGCCCATGCCGAGGTGGAGTTCCGTCCGAAGACCGGCGCGGCACCCGGCACAGGCATGCAAGTCGCTTACTATTTGGAAAAGAGAGATGGCTCCTGGACAGTACTGAGAACGCAGGCCGCCGGAGGGGCCATGCAGCACCCTGATCCCAGCCAAAACCCGCATCAGAATCAAACCGTTCATCCCGGAAGCTTGCCGAACTTCAATTCCGTTTTGAATCCCGCCGGAACGCCGGGCCAAGCCGCCTTGCCCCCCGGTCATCCGGGTGTCGCATCTCAACAACTCAACTCCCCGTCGGCCGGCGAAGACACTGCTTCTGCCAGGAAGCCCCGCTGATCTATGGATACTCTTGTCGCTTTCGTCGTGGCCGTGCTCGTCATTGGCTTCTTCATGCGCAGTTATTTGAAGGGCGAGAAAAAAAGAGCGGAGCTAGCGCGCGAAGCCGCCGAAAAAGGCAAGCTCTACTCGAGTGGTCCGCAATCCCAGCATCCGCACATTGACGCGAACTATTGCATAGGTTGCGCGGCCTGTACCATGGTCTGCCCCGAGGGCGACGTTCTCGCAATGCTAGGCGGCAAAGCCGTGATTGTGAACGGCTACAAGTGCATCGGGCATAGCCTCTGCGCGGAAGTCTGCCCCGTCGGCGCCATCACCATGGTCATGGCCAGTCCCAGCATGGGGGCGGACATGCCGCACCTCACTCCGCAGTACGAAACCAGCATCAAGAACATGTTTATTGTCGGCGAACTCGGCGGCTTGGCGCTCATCAAGAACGCGATCAACCAGGGCCGCGATTGCATTGATAACCTCGCGGGTAAGGCCGCTTCGCTCAGCGGAACGCGTCACACTCCGGATGTCCTCGATGTCCTCATCGTCGGCGCCGGCCCCGCCGGAATCAGCGCCTCACTACGCGCTATCGAGAAGAAATTGAATTGTCTGACTGTGGAGGAAGGGGAAATCGGCGGCACCGTTGCCAAGTATCCTCGGCAGAAGTTGGTTTTGACCAGCCCTGTAGAATTTCCGCTGCACGGCAAGTTTAAGAAAACGGAAATCTCCAAGGAAGAGCTCATCGAGTTCTGGCACAAAGCCATTGGCCGCGTGGATTTCAAATTTCGCAAGGGCGAGAAGGTCGAGGACATCAAAAAGGGCGAAGACGGCGTCTTCACGGTTATCACCGCGAAGAGCCAATATCGCGCTCACGCCGTGATTCTTGCCCTTGGGAAGAGTGGCAGCCCTCGAAAACTCGGCGTCAAGGGCGAAGAGTTGCCCAAAGTCATGTATCGCTTGATTGAGGCCGATCATTATGTCAATAAGCGAATCCTGGTTGTCGGTGGTGGCGACAGCGCGATCGAAGCTGCCATGGGTTTGGGCCATCAGGTCGGCAATCAAGTTACGCTTAGCTACCGCAAAGACGCCTTCACCCGCATCAAGGAACGCAACGCTCAGCGCATCCAGGAATCCATGCGCAAGGGCAAAGTCAGAGTCGTTTTCAACTCCAATCCTGTTGAATTCAAGGAAAGATCCGTAATCCTCGATGTTAATGGCAAGCAAGAAGAGATTCCCAATGATTACGTGTGGATCTTCGCCGGCGGCGAGCCACCCACAGCCTTTCTAAAGAAAATCGGGGTCGGCTTTGGCGCCCAAGACCTTACTTCCACCGGCGCGCGGGAAGTAAAGGCCGCTAACGAAGCCGTCCTAGTTCATGCCTGATTGGGGGCTCCAGTAACCTAGACCTTCTTGAGCTAATTATCGGCATATTTGCCCCGATGCGGGAGGATCAGGAATCAGATAGAGCCTGCACGTGCCTGCATGTTTCTCAGCTGAGTCAGTTCGTATGATTCAATTGGTGGTTTCAAATTGAACCACTTCCGCGGTTTCGTTCCATCGTGGGTATCTTCCCCCCAACCAGAATGGAAGATGCTGAACCGAATTCGATTCTTTTCAATCATCTAGCCTAGTTGGCGCAGTCCTGGATGGACATCCGCGTGCCTTCCTCATGCGGAGGGAATTTCTTGCTCGGTCGTCTTACCAAAATCAAGGTATCGTTTCGGACCTCGGCAACACTGTTGATGGTCCTGGTACGTTTTGGGCTGGCACTTTCTCTCTCCATAAAACCACTCTTGCTTGACGCCCAAATCGCCGCGTCCGCCGAAAACCGGGCAAAGGCAAATTTTCTCGCCAAGGTTCCCAGCTTTATCTCCACTGCCGAAGCTGAGTTGCAAACTCAGGTGCCCGTCCAAGTGCGCCGCTGATCGTAGGTCTGTGCTCGCACCTTCCATACTCTTCCGAAGGTCAAATTCTAAACGTTCTTCGTTCCGGGTTTTGCCTGCCCCATCATCTGCCGCATCGCCGCTGTGGACCCTGGTGCGCGCTTTTCACGCCAGGCTTCCAGCCGCTTGCAGGTTTCCTCGATATTTTGGAAAAGGTGCGGATTTTTGAATGCCGCCCGCCAGGTGGGAACAATCGATCGCATGCGGTCCCATACCACCCAAATCTCCCCATTACTGTCGAAGAACAATTCGTCGTTGATCAGCCCGCGGTTGACGATTCCCGCGACCATATCCCAATAGCTGATCACCATCCTTATATAAGTATTTTCTTCGCTGCCTTGCGGGTACTTTTGCATCATCTCTTCCGGAGATGTAGGGTGAAAGTGTTCGACGAACCAGGCGCGCGCTTGGCGTAGTCGCATCTCCCGCCTCATATCGTACAAGCGCAGCATCAAGTTCACTTCGTCGTACGTTATCTGGGCCACTGCCGGTCCTCCTCGGTCTAACTCGTCCCGTCTGACTGGAGTGCTTCCTGCGGAGAATGAGAAACGCCCGCTAATTCGATGCGCTGCACGCTTGATAGGGGTATAGCCTGCTTTTGGAACTCAATCTGGATGCGCCGACGCAGTTCGCGTGCAACCTCATCCTGCCGCGTGGGCGCGGTGCGCACCTGCAATCGCACCGTTGAAGAATTGCGGTCAAAGTTCTGCACGCCAAGAATCCGCGGCCCGTCTACCAAAGCTTGCGACCAGGCTGGATCGCCCCGCAGTGCCGCCGCCGCCGTCTCCAGCGCCTGCAACGTTTTCTCGATTGGGCTCTCCGGCGCCAGCGACACATCCACGAATGTCTGCGACCAGTCGCGACTAAGGTTGCTGACCGTGCGGATCTCCCCATTTGCAATCGTAACCAACGCGCCGCGCGCGTCGCGGATCACTGTACGCCGCAATGTAAGGTGTTCCACCCGGCCGATGTTGTCGGCGATTTGAATGGTGTCTCCGACCACATACTGGTCCTCCAACACGATGTAGAAGCCGGTAATCACGTCGCGAACCAGGGTTTGCGCGCCGAAGCCTACTGCGAGGCTGGCCAGTCCCGCCAAAGTGACAGCCGGCGTGATGTCGATATTGAATTCATGTAGAGCCGTCAGGAGCGCTACGGCCCAGACCACCTTGCTCCCCGCGCCGTAGAGTACGCCTGCCAGCGTGCGCGTTTGCTGCTCGCGCAATTGCGCCGGGCGGCCTTGTCCCGAGGCCTGCCTGATGACCAGATTGGTCAGTGCGCGCAGCAACCGGTTCAACACCAGCGCGACCACAAGAATCCCGGCCAGATGGAGTGCGTTGGAGAGATTTGATTCCAGCCAGTGAGTGATGGAACTAGGCATGATTTTTACGAGAGGGGGAGTATAACATTGGAAGTGCTCCGAGGAACCATTCTCCACTCTGGGGGTGGAGCGCGCGGACGCAAGGGGGACCTGTCCATGGAATCAAGACGCAGGTTTTTGAGAGCTACTCTCGCGGTGGGATTGCCGGCGGGAATTCTTGCTTTGCTGCCCGTCCTGCAGGTCCGCGCCAAGCGTCAAAACCCTCCGCAACAAAAAGATGACGATATGCGTCCCCCCAAGCTGGATCCCAAGCTGATTCTCGAAGCCAATCAAAAGGAAATTAAGAAGAACGTGGAAAAGCTTTTCGATCTTGCCAGCGAATTGAAGGCCGAAGTGGAAAAGACAGATTCCGTCCAGGTACTCTCCCTGGCTATGGTTAGAAAGACGGAAGAAATCGAAAAACTTGCGAAAGATATCAGGTCTCGCGCGAAGGGCTGAACCCTCCTGCTCGTCGCGAATACGTCCTAGCGCCAGCGATTCATACCGGATAGAATATTTAATGTTCGTCTGAGTTCCTGCGTTTTGTTCTCTCGATGGGAATCGACGAGCGCCGACCGCGCGCCAGTAGCTCAGATGGATAGAGCATTAGCCTCCGGAGCTAAGGGTCGGGGGTTCGAATCCCTCCTGGCGCGCCATTTATTTTGGGTCCGGCCCGGAGACATAGGTGACAGATCGTACCGGAGACATAGGTTACACTTTTGGGCCAAAAGGGTTGTCGAGAGGCTGCAGAGTTTTTTCCTCCAGATCGATGTAGCCGAGATCGTACTCCATAAAGCTGACCAG
>DATEHF010000044.1:0-68813 GCA_035279725.1 Candidatus Acidiferrum sp. | reverse complement strand
GTCGGCAAATCCACACCGTGATTCCCGACATACGCCGCCTCCAAGACAAATCTCCCGGGCAAGGAGTGCTGTACGGCCAAGTTCCAGGATTCCGTGTACGGCTCGCGGAAATTCAGATTCACGACCGTGTAGTTCTGATTTA
Source organism: Candidatus Acidiferrum sp. (assembly GCA_035279725.1). Lineage (GTDB taxonomy): Bacteria > Acidobacteriota > Terriglobia > Acidiferrales > UBA7541 > Acidiferrum. Next base: position 68,671 of record DATEHF010000044.1, on the reverse strand, counting down.
GAAGGCTTGTGGTGCCGACTTTGCCGACGACTGGAATAAGGCCATTTGAAGGAATGTTCGCGACCAGGGGGGCAGGGAATCCGCTGGCCATTGAGATGGGATTGTTGGAGGCGTCCACTGACTGGGTGAAGCTGGAGCCGTTCAGCGAAGGAAAGGCGTTGTTTTGCAGTACCGGGAAGTCAAATGCGTAATCGTTGTCGGGATACGGAAAGTAGCTTATGGCAAATCCACCGCGCACGACGGTAGTTTCCGTCAGGCGATACGCGAGGCCGATCCTGGGAGCAAAGTCCTTGTACCGTGTGCTTCTGCCCAAATTCGACGGGTTGCCGCCGACACCCGCAATCACAAGGTTGTTGTTGGTTGGATCGTAGTTGGAGAAGCGCCCTGATCCTGGCGGCGTGAAGGGCGGATAGAACTCCCAGCGGAGGCCCAGATCCAGCGTCAGTTTCCGGGAGACCTGCCATCTGTCGGCGCCGTAGAGGAACAGCTCGTTCCCGCGAAACGCCTTCGCGTTTATCGGTACGTCTCGCCCCACGGAATTGGGCTTGTCGAGCAAAAAGCTTGCGGCAGTGTTGACCTGAGAACTAGTCACTGGCTGGGTGGGGGCATTGAGACTGGTGACATTATTGGTGAACCGCAAAACTCCACGAGGATTCTGGTCCTGCCATTGCGCAAGATCATCGCGGAGGCGGTGGTAATCCACGCCCCACTTGAAGGTGTGATTGCCAAGGGTCTTTGTCCAGTTATTGGCAACATTAAGATTTGTCTCTCCGCGGATCCAAGGCAAGCTTGCCGAATAGCCCACGAGGCAATTATCCGCGTTATTCCCGGTGAGCACGATGCAGGGCATGCCGCTGGTGTTGGAGTCACCGAGGTTTGCTCCCGGGATGTCAATGCCGATTTCGCTCTTAACCGTCTGGCCGCGGTCGGCGTTGTTGGCCACGTTGCGGTAGTGATCCACGCCAACGCGGAGTTCGGTGAGGAAAGTCGGTGAAAGGATTCGATAATAATTGACCGCCGGCGCCCAGTATCGCTGCTTGCCAGTCCCTGAAAAAGCGCCGTTGGAAGGGCCACCAACTACGCCAAAAATTGGGGCCTGGCTGAGGCTTTGGTCCGAAAAACTGAAGCGTCCCGAGAGACGACTGTTGACGTTTATGTTGTGATCGATCTTAACGTCAAAGGAGGTCGTATCCTTGATGAATTTCGTGGTTCCCTGGAAGTTGTTGGTGGCAACGAGACAGCCGGGGCCAGTGGGATTGTTGGGATTGCCCGTGCAGCCTGAGGGGAGAACGTTGGGGAGGGGGATCTTGGCGAGGATGGCCGTAGCGATAGGGCTGATACGGGTAGGGTCGATGACATTTGGCACGCCGCCGAAGGCGAACTGCGTTCGACCCGTTCCGTCCGGATTGCCCGTCGCTGGGTCGTAGATGGGAATCACCTGCCCGGTCTTATTTGTTGCTTGACTGAAATCCCCACCGCGAAAGGCCGAGGGGAGCACTGTGCCATTGAAGAATTGGCCCTGGTGATCATTGATGCGGAGGAAGTCACCGAAAAAGAAGGTCTTGTTCCTGACGATGGGCCCGCCGATGTTGGCTCCATAGTAATTGTAAACCGCAGGCGCTTTCGGTGCGACGGTCTGGAAGAAAGGCTTGGCCGCCAGCGCGCTGATGCGGTTGATTTCGTAAGCGCCGCCATGAAACTCGTTGGCACCTGATTTGAGGATGACATTTGTCACTGCGCCATTGGCTCGTCCCAATTCAGCGTCGTAATTGCTGGTTGTGACATCGACTGTCTGAATCGATTCAATAGGGGGGATGTAAATCGACAGCAGACCTGTCCGCTCGTTATCATTCAAGCCCTCAAATTGCAGATTGTTTGCCAGCCCCGATTGCCCGTTCACTTCGGTCCGAAGGCTGTCTTGGGAGTTGAAGAAGGAGGAATGCTCGCGGTGTCCCCGAGTCGTGCCAGGCACCAGGTTAAGCAGTCCCTGAAAGTTTCGGTTGAATCCCAGGGGCAGTTCCTCCGCTTGCCTCTCCTCAATCTTTTGCCCGATGTCTGCGCGATCCGTTTGCAGAATGGGAAGTTCGCCGCTGACCACTACCGTCTCCTGGGCCGTGCCCGGGTCCAGAACAAGGTTTATGCGCGTGTCCGTGTTCACAAGGACATCCACTTTCGAGTGGACCGCTTTCTTGAATCCTTGTTTCTCGGCGGAGACTTCGTATTGGCCCGGGGCGAGGTCGGGCACTTCATAGTTACCGCTATCATTGGTCGTGGCCGAGTGAACGACACCCGTCTTCGTTTCCGTGATCGTTATCTTCGCGCCTGCTACCACGGCGCCGCTCGAATCAGTTACCGTCCCCAGCAAAGTTGCGTTAACCGCCTGCCCAAAGACAGGCGCAGAAAACCCAAGGAGGATTGCCCCCAGAAGTATGGCGATACTGAAGCACCAACGTTTGAGACTAGATTGTCCGGGAGCCGAGGCAGAGGACCGGCCAGGCATCCAGGAAAAAAAGGAACCAAATAGGCTTTTCATGACGTTACACCCCCACGCGATTCGAAATAACCCCAGACCACCTTCGAGGAAGCCATTAAAGGCTTGGAACTGGTTCCACACCCTAACTGACCGAAAACCTCATGTCAAGCGAGAATCTCAGGAAGCCGATGGATTGAATCAGCTTTCTAACTTCTTCCCAACCGCGGGCGTCAATGATAGTCAAGACGCCAGCGGCGAATTGCTGTGTTAGAATTCGGCAGGAATAAGGCCTCGCAGAGATCCGGGTAGGAAAGGCCAGCGGCAGAGGCTGCATTTACATGGAAGCAGTTCCAAGAAAAACGACGATACGGGAAGTCGCGCGGGCTGCGTCCGTGGGCATCGGAACGATCTCCCGTGTGCTGAATTCGAGCTCACAGGTCAGCCGGGAAACGCGTGCGCGCGTACTTGAGGCCATCCGGCGTCTGGGTTTCCGCCCGAACGCGCAAGCCCGAAGAATCCTTCGGCGGCGCACGGAAATGGTGTGCTTTCTCCTGAGCAACCGCGATTTTCTCCATCCGTTTCACGCGCGCATCCTGCAGGGCGTCGAGTCTTATGCCACCAGCGTAAAACAGCATGTCCTGTTTGCCGCGCTGCATTATTCTCCGAGAACTCCTGCCGACAGGATCGACCTGCCTCCCGTTCTTCAGGAACACGGCTTAATCGACGGACTCATTCTTGCCGGCACGATTTATCCGAATCTGCTCCGCAGGATCCAATCCATCCATATGCCTTTCGTGGCCTTCAGTAACAATGTGGTTGGAATGGACGAAGATCAGGAATACGACCAGGTTGGGTTCGATGATTTCAATGGGATGCTGCAGGTCACACGCTACCTGATTGGCAGAGGGCATCGCCAAATTGTTTTCGCGGGAGACGTTTCTTACCCATGGCTCCAGCACCGGTTCGAAGGCTACCGGCAGGGAATGCGCGAGAAGAAATTAAAGCCCATCCTAATAACAGCGCGGAATCCTCAGAGTTTCGTGGATTTCGGTCAAAAAAGCGTAGGGCGAATCCTGTCCCGCCAGCCGCGAGCCACTGCCGTGGTAGCGGGCAATGACGAAATCGCCTATGGACTTTGGCGGTCGCTGCGGCAGCACGGAATGAAAGTGCCCGATGACATCAGCCTGGTGGGCTTCGACGACCGCGAAGAGGCCCTTCTGATGGACCCGCCGCTTTCGACGGTTCGCGTCCACAAAGAAGAAATCGGCGAAACCTGCATGAAAATGCTCCTCGAGCGGCTCCATCATCCGCGCATGACTTTTAGCCAGCGCATCCTCCCCACAGAATTCGTAATCCGAGGCACGGTCCGCGATCTGTAAGAGGGCTTTGGCAGTTCGCTACCTATGTTGTGCTCTCTCCTAGTGCGACTGTATAAGCTGACAATCCGACGGGCCAGCCTGAAAATCTCGATGGCTTGCCTTCGCTGTAACACCAACAATGTTTCCAAAAGGACAAGAGAATCTGTTATTGAGATGGGTACAGGAGGGAGGAGGGGGCTTGTCTGGGGGCGTGCGTGACACTACTGTAAGGATAGCGTGAGGAGGGGCAGGGCTTGCCCCGACAACCATGAATCAGGAACCACGAGGCGGGGCGCGGTCGTTCGTCCGCAGCCTGAACATTCTGCTGAAGTTTGCGCGCCTGTATGAATTCGGGCACGCGAAAACTTCATCGCAGTTTGAAACGACGTGGAATGAATTGCGCAACGCGCTGGATGACAGCAGCGGCGGCGGGGTGTTGCTGGGCGCCTCTGGAACGCAGATCTTGCTTGACGGCGTGCCCCTGGGATCGGCCGCGGGCGAACGCAGCTTCGCGCAGCTTTTGACTTCATCCGGAATCGCGAGCATTCATTTTTCTCCGACGCTGACACAGCCGCAATTCGCGCGATTTGTGCGCGCTTTCCCCAGCGGAAACGCGAAGCCTTCTTCTCTCGCGGAACAATTGAAAACCGCGCTCGCCGGCGAAACGAGCATCAAGGTCAATGAAATCCGTTACGTGGCGGAAGATTCTTCCGTGGCGGGCATCAAGGTGGCGGCGCAACTGACGCAAAAGGTGCTGGGCGCCGCGGGCGACAAGTTCAAGGATTTCTTCGAAGACCCGAACAAGATGCTCCAAATGATTCTGGCCGCGGAGAGTATGCGCTCCGCCGGCGGTGGTGGTGGCGGGGGAATGGGTGGACCGGGGCACGGCTCGGGCGGCCCTGGCCCGGGATTCGGACTTGGAAGTGGCGGAGGCTCGGGCGGCGGAACTGGAGGTAGCGGAACTGGCGGTTCAGGTAGCGGCGGTGGCTCCAACTTGTGGGATTCCAGCGGATCGGGTGGTGGCAAAGGAACGGGTACAGGTGGTTCGGGCGGAGGAAGTGGCCCCGGTGGTGGTCCAGGTGGAGGATTTGGTAGCGGAGGAGTTGGAACTGGGGGTGGTGGCGGAACCGGCACCGGTGGAGTCGGGACCGGAGGAGGAGGTAGTGGCCCGGGTGGGCCAGGTGCAGGTGGAGGAGGTGGAACCGGCACGGGTGGCGGAGGATTTGGGGGTGGGGGTGCAGGCGCGGGCGCGGGCGGCGGGGGAGTTGCGACTGCCGGTGGTGAGAATCCGCCTCCAGGGAAATGGCTTACAGCTTCCGCGCTGTTGCGAAGCGGAAGTCCTCCTGGCGGGGCCGGTCTGCCCGGGGTAGGCGGCGGAATTGCAACCGGTACCGGTACAGGATCGGGCGGCGGGGCGTACACCGTTGAAGAAGAAGACGTCCGCCAGATGCTGGGATTGTTCGCCCAACTTGGGAAATCGCGGAAAGACTCCGAGCACCGCATGGATGTGCCGACGTTCCAATCGCGCTTGAGCGCGATGCCCGTGCGCGCCCAATACACGTTGCAGCAGGCGCTGGCGGGGCTTGCGGCGCAAGCTCCCGACGCGAAACCCGACCAACCGATGCTGTTGAAGTTGGCGGAACACGTGGCGATCCGGTTCGCTCTGGACAGCTACGAAAAAGGCGAGCTGCGCGTCAACGCGGTAAAACAGTTGCTCGACCGCATGAACACGGAAATTGAAGCACTGCGAAAAATCCTGTCGACGCAGGAAGAAATGATGTCGCAGGCGGGGCTTTCCGTGCAGTCGTACACGGAGCTGCTGGACCAGGAATTCTGGGAACAGGTACCGGAAGAAAACAAGAAAGAAGTGCTGACTTCGGACGAGGCGTGGTGCGTGCCGCCTCGAAATGTGCGCATCTTCCTGGAAGACATGCTGCGGCGCGGGGAACTGAAGACCGTCAACGAAATCTTAATGAAGTACGCTTCGTGCGTTGGGCTGGAAGCGCCGGAAGCGCGGAGAACGACTGCGATCGGGCTTTCGGATTTGGGCGAATTGTACGGCAGCGGAGATGGCAGTGCGTTGATGGAAGCTATTCGCCGACTGGGCAACCAGCTGGCCATCGAGCGCGAACCGGAATTGCAGACATTGGTGAGCGCCGCATTTGTGCGCTTGAGCCAGGAAGCGGCTTCCAAACGGTGCTACCCGGCGATGCAACAGGCACTCTCTTCCCTGGAGAGTGTTGAGGCGATGAGGCCGGGATCGACACAGAGCCTCCGGCCGCGCATCGGCGCCGAGGAACGCTTGCCGGAATTCATCGAAGAAGCGATGCGCAGCGGACATATTGCGGATGGGATGATGGACATCCTGAGCCTGATGCCCAAGGCCACGATTCAGTACGCTACCAATCGGTTTGGGCATTGCGGTTTTCGCGAAGACTGCGAACTGCTCACCTCCATTGTTCACCACTTGGGGGAAGAGGCCACGCACCGGCTGCTGGAGACACTGCAGACTGCGCCACCAGCTGAGGCGGCGGAAACTATCGGGTTGGTGAGCCAGCTTTCCCCGGAAAACGTGGAGAAGATTCTTCCGGCGCGGCTCTCGCAATGGCCGCGCTCCGCGCATGACCGGGCCGTGCGGCAACTTTCCGCGACGCCTCCGGAACAGCGGGCGCGCCTGCTGATCGCCTTGTACGATTCCCTGGACGTGATGATTCGGCCTCTGGCCATCGATGAGATGGGTATGAGCGGACAATCGCTTTGCATTCCAAAATTGATCGAGCTGGTGCAGACCGACGACACGCCTGGCTTCACGAGGGTTAAAGCCGTTGAAGCGCTCGGCCGGCTGCACGCTACAGCAACCAGCGCGCTGTTCCAGCACTTCCTGGATACCCGCCAGGTTTGGCGCTGGGTATATCCAAATGAATTGAGAATCGCGGCAGCGCAAGCGTTGTTGCGCGTCGACAAAGCCGTAGGCATGGAAAAGGTTGCCGCGAGCGGACTCGATAAGAAAGAGCTGACGCTGGAACCCTCGGACCCGGAGCCCAACGCTTCGGTGATTCGGCAGAGACGCTACGCGCGGCTGAAACTCTCGCGCAACCTCGTTGCTGTCACCACCAATCTCCGGGATAACTTCCGGCTCTCCATCCCAGAATTGAACCTTGGAGGCGGAATTGGTTCTGGCGAGCGCCATTTGGCTCCGGGATCACTGTTGACGCTGAAATTCTCGCATGGCGTGCGCCATATCAAGGCTCAAGCAATGGTTCGCGGGGCGCGGCCTCAAGCAATGGCCTTTGAATTCGTCGAAATGGATCTGGATGAGCGCTACCGCCTGCGGAAGCTTTTGCTCGAGCTGGGCGGTTTGCCGATGGTTGCTCAGGTCACCAACCGCACGCGACGCCGCGGGCGTGTGGCGATTACAAAGGCCTAAGGTTAGATCAGGAGTTTTTCACGGCGGGAATACTCCCTTCCCACCTGTCCTCTCTCAAGGTGCACCCGTCCGTGTGGTCAGGGGCAATGCCCGTCCTTTGGTGGCTTGACCGCAGGGACACATGGGACTGCTGTACCATTGCCGCAAACTATGCCTAACCCTAAGGTACTAGTGAGGAAGTCCTAGACAGGGAGTACGCGGCGTAGGATGAAAACAGACCCAAAAGCAGCTGCCGGACGCGCCTTCGTAAGAAGCCTGAACATTCTGCTGAAGTTTGCCCGCCTGTACGGGTACGAACATGCCCGGACGAACGAACAGCTCCAGATCGCTTGCCAGGAGCTGCGCACTGCCATTCCCATAGGGACGGACACAGGGCTGTTGCTTGGGGCGACGAATTCACAACTCTTGCTGGACGGCGTACCTCTGGAAGGATCGCCTGTTGAAAAACAGTTCGCACAACTGCTTTCTGCGGCGGGCCTGGCAAGCGTGCAGTTTTTTGCTTCGGTCACGGAAGAAGAAATTGGTCGATTCGCGCGCGCTTTCCCCACGGGCAAAGCCAAACCAGCGGAGCTGGCGCTGCAATTGAAGGCGGCGCTTGCCGGGGCGCAGGGAATTCGCATCAATGAGATTTGTTTCGTGGCCACGGATTCGCGGCTAAAAGACGCGAGTATGGCCGCTCAATTGGCGGTTGCCTCGCTCGGCAGGGATCAGGACAAGTTCACTGATTTGTTGAACGATCCGCACAAATTACTCGAATTGATTGCGGCGGCGCAGGGCGCCAAAGGGGACGCGGCGACTGGAGCGGGAACAGGAACAACGGGGCCAGGATCTGGCGGGAGTGGAGTTGGTGCCGGGGGCCCGAGTGGCTTAGGACCGGGCTTAGGTCCAGGTTTGGGACCAGGGCCGGGCGGCGGAGGGTTGGCTGGTCCGGGTGGTGGTGGTCTCGGTCCAGGGTTGGGGCTGGGCCCAGGCGGCCCGGGAGCAGGTCCAGGTTTCGGGCCGGGTCCGGGTGGCCCTAGTGTCGGTTCCGTAGGTTGGGGACCGGGGCCGGGGGGGCCAGGTGGAAGTGGACCTGGTGGCGGCTCAGCCGGTATGTGGAACGGAGTTGCTGGCAGTGACGGCGGCGCGAGCCTTGTTTCGGGAGTGGTCGCCGGTCTCGCCGGCGGAGCCTCAGGTGGGCGCGGCGAGCCTACCGAGGAAGAGCTTCTAGGGATTCTGGGAGCGCTGACGAGTTTCGGGAATGTCAGCGCGGGGCAAGGCGGCATGGCCGCGGCGGGAGCGTTTCAGTCGCAAGTGGCGCAGTTACCGGGCAGCGCGCAAGACACATTGAGGCAAGCGCTGGCTGCCCTGGCTGCGCAAGCGCCGGATTCCAGACCGGATGAGTCCGTGCTCATAAAACTGGCGGAGCACCTGGCGATACGATTCGCGCTGGAGAGGTTCGAACGCGGCGAAGTGAAAGTCAACGCGGTTCGCCAGATGCTCGACCGCATGAACCAGGAAATCGAGAACCTGAGAAAGATTCTCGGTGCTCATGAAGACAAGATGACCGAAGCGGGCATCCTGGCGGAATCGCATCGCGAAATCCTGGACAAACAGTTTTGGGCCGCGGTGCCCGACAGCGGCAAGCGCGCCGTGCTCTTATCGGGAGAAGCCTGGTGCATTCCGCCGCGGAACGTGCAGTCGTACGTCGGCGAATTGATCGAACACGGGAACGTCGCGGAAGCGATCAGTATTCTTCAGAATTATGCCGCCTGCGCGGACAGCGAAGAGCCGGATGCGCGGAAAAAAACCGCGGTCGGACTTTCCGAGATGGCCGAGCTGTATGCTAAAGCTGATCCAAAGCTGCTAGGTGAAGCGCTGCGGCACCTGGGATTGCGGCTCAGCGTCGAACAAGACGCGGAGTTACAAGGACTTGTGAGTGCGGCTTTCGTGCGGCTCAGCCAGGAGGCAGCGACCAGCCGGCAGTTTCCAGCGATGGAGCAGGCGCTTGATCTGATTGCGGGCGTCGAGTCCCAGAGGCCCGGAATCGCGCGAACCTTGCGCGGAAAAATGGGAATTGAAGAGCGCGTGCCGGATTTTGTCGAGGAAGCTCTGAAGGCGCGGCATGTGGCCGCGGGTCTGACCAATGTCTTGAAGCTGCTGCCGCAAACGACCATGGAGCAGCTCTCGGCGCGATTCAATCGCTGCAGTCTGCGTGATGATTCCGAACATGTGGCGAATCTCGCAGCGGACCTGGGCGAAGAGGCGGTGCAGTATTTGCGGAGCACCGTGCGCGGTGGGCCAATCACCGAAGCCGTGGAGATGGCCGGGCTGCTGAGCCGTCTTGATCCGGAATCAGTGATGGTCTATCTGCCGGGCCGGATGAAGGATTTTCCGCGGTCTTCGCAAGACCGCATCGTACGGCAGATTTCCGCTAGTGGAGCAGTGCGGCGCTGCCACATTTTGTTGGAATTACTGGATCACGTGGACCCTCTGGTCACGCCGCTGGTGATCGACGAGATCGGCGTTACCGCGGACCGCGAGGCGCTCGGCAGGTTGCTGACCATCGCTGATGGTGACTTGCCTGCGGGCGGCGGGCCCTATCTGCGCGTCAAAGCCATTGAAGCGCTGGGAAGAATTCAGGCGCCGGAATCGGCCAGCACCTTGAAGCGGCTTGTAGAGTCCAAGAAAGTATTTAGATGGGTCGAGCCGCAGGAACTGCGCATTGCCGCGCTGCAGGCGCTTGAGAAAATCGACCCGGATTGGGTCCTCAACTATCTGCCCGCCAGTGGAATTGATAGGGAAGACTTCACGCTCGCGCCGCTGGAGATTCCGGTTACGTCGAGATTTGTGCGGCAGCGCCGCCATACGCGTGTGCGGCTGCGAAAGACGGTCCGAGCGGTATGCACGAACCTCAAAGAGGGCTGCTCCATGGAGATTAAGACCGCCAGCCTGACGGGCGGCGTCGCGACGCTGAGCCGGCATTTGACGCCTGGAACGCAGGTGCAACTGAAATTGCAAGTGGGGATGCGCGCTTTGCAAGCCACTGCGCTGATGCGCGACTCCCGCGCGCAGGATATGGCGTTCGAGATCGTGGATATGAACCTCGATGAACGCAGCAAGTACCGCCGCATGCTGGCCGGGAACCTCTCTCCTAATTCCAGCTTGCAGGATCCCGCCGACGCCGAACTGATCGCTCCTGCCCGCGTCGCCAACTCTCGCTAGCCTTCTTTATAGCCGCGGCCTCCCGCCGCCAGCTTCTCTTGTAACGGCCGTTTTCTGAAGCGGGCCATCTCGCATTTCGTAGCGCCGGTTTCCAGCCGGCTCTTTTTTGGAGTGCGGTTTACCCTGAGCGAAGCCGAAGGGCGGCTTGACACCGCTTTCTCTCCGCCGAAGCCGAGCATCCAACGACGACGCGAGTCTGTGATATGCTCGTCGGCCTGCTACTAGTTGGACGCACCAGGAACCGGTATGACCAAGACAGCTGTCAGCGAGCAAATCACTCACCGGTGGTACGCGCGCCCCGTGCTCTTCGTTGCTGACGTGAACCGTGCACTTCGCTTCTACACCGACATGCTCGGTTTCGAGAAGACTTGGCATGAGGGCGACGGCGCGGGCGGGGTCTGCCAAGTCAATCGCGCGGGATGTGAGCTCATCCTTTGCGAGGATGCCACGCGAAGAGACAAGGCGCGCTTGTTCGTGGAACTGACCGTCGCTGGACTCACCGCGCTTCGCCGTGAAATCGTCGAGCGCTCGGTTCCCACCGAGAAGTCCTGGTGGGGTTACGACGTGATCAAGATCGTCGATCCCGACGGAAATGAATTGTTGTTTCCCGCGGAGTTTCCCGCCGCCGAGTAGTCCAAGCAGTGGGTCGCCGGGGGACTGGCTCCCGATTTCCGCCGTCACAAAAACCAAAAGCTAGCTCACACCACATCCCAGGGATTGAGAACCTCAACGCGCCGTGCATCCGAGCTTTGTAGGGGCGGGGCTTGCCCCGCCCGCTTCTCGCGCATCACCCAAACTTCTACTGCTTTTGAACAAACGCGGGGACTCTAAGATGCCGCTGCGTCGCCAACGAGGGCTCGAACCGCCTTGGCCTGTGGGCGCAGCAGCAAATAGAATGCCACGACGTGCGTGATCATCAGCACGGGCACGTAGATAATCGGGATTGCGTACGTGGCGCCCAACTGTCCCGCCAGCGCAGGAAGACCGACCTGGACGGCGTGGTAATAGTCGAGGATGAGGTCAATCGTGCCAACGAGATTGAAGGCGACGACGAAAAGCCAGAAGAGCGGACGTATCCTTACCGTGAGAAGCGCAAGGATCGCCAGCACCCCGGTTGCTAGGTCCCAGTACGCGGCGAACGTGGCGAAGCCAGCGGCGGGTAGATTCGGGCCGATAACGCCTGGAAGGATAAAGACGAGCCCGAAGAAGCGGAAGCTGTGCAGCGTAGCGATGGCGCGTTGCGCTGCGACCAGGTCCATCGACTTGAGCCTGGGCATCACGTACACGCCGAAGCAAAGCAGCCACGCGACATAACCTAAAATGAGATGCAGATTGAAGATGATTTCTGGCGACATTTGGCCTCCTATTGGATTGACGGCTTCACTTATTGGTCGGGCTATCTCTCAGTAGTATCCCGAGCGGCAAGAGTGGCCCGACCGGAATGAACTGCTCATCCACGAGGTTTTCCTTCGAGAGAGGCAGGCTTTCGATGAGGGCCCGAGCCTCCGCCACGTCCTTGCAGTTCAGTAGGAAGATGACGCCCTTGCCGTCGCCGCGCGTGAACCACTGCTGAATCTTGCCGTCGAGATACAGGGGAACGGTCGCACGAATTTCGGCGGGCATGATTTTCATGACTTGCTCGACCGTAACCCCCGGTTTTGGCGTAAGCATCGCCAACACGCCGGTGATCTTGGGTTGCGGCGGTGTGGACTGGCCTTGCGCCATGGGTGCCAGGACCGTCGCGAACACCAGCAACAGGTACGCCATTTCAATCTTCATTGTTGAGCTCCTTTGATTCCTCGCGGAAACTTTGGTCTTGTATTGGTACCACTGGGTACCACACACTGATAAGACGCAAGAACTTGGAGAAAGTTACATGACTCGCAACTCTTTCCCTGCCGCCAGGCCAAACGGCCATCACTCCACTGTGGTACTATAGGGTACCAGCGTCGGCAAGGAGAGGGTGATGGCTAAGGCATCGATGTCAAAACGCCGCCAGAAAGGCGGCGACGAAGCCGCGGTGCGCGAGCGCATCCTTGAGGCGGCCTTTGCGGCGTTCATGAAGAGCGGCTACGCAACGGCCAGCACGCTTGAGATCGCCACGCGCGCGCGCGTTTCGAAGCGAGAGCTTTACGCGCTGGTTGGCAACAAACAGGAAATGCTGATCGCCTGCATCAGCGAGCGCGCCAAGCGATTTGACGTGCCCGCCGACCTGCCCGTGCTGTGCGATCGCGAGACCCTGGAGCAGGTGCTCGCTTCTTTCGGGACCAAGCTCGTCCGCGAGGTAAGCGATCCCACGGTCATTGCGGTATTCCGGCTGGCGATCGGCGAAGCGGTCCAGGCCCCCGAAGTGGCGCGTGCGCTCGACTCTATAGGACGCGAAGCAAGCCGCGCCGCCTTGCGTAAAATCATGGACGGAGCCCAGGCGTCCGGACTGCTCACAGGCCGTCCTGCCGAACTTGCCGAGCAGTTCGCCGGGCTGCTCTGGCGCGATTTGCTCGTCAGCCTGCTGCTTGGCGTTGCCAAGCGTCCGAACCCCCGCGCAATCGCGGGACGCGCCCGCGACGCCGCAGCCGCCTTCCTGCAACTTCATCCGCTACCGAATGCCCCGCCAGCTTGAAGTTGCGTTTTAACGCGGCTGCCCTCGCATTTCGTAGCGCCGGCTTCCAGCAGGTTTTATTGCAGTGCGGCGGCTCGACGCCGCTTTCTCTTCGCTGTGTTGCCGGGCCGGTGCCGCAGTGCCGGGTGCCAGACGGGAAGTTCCCCTACTCTGAAACTCTCCCATCCTTACGAGCCAAACGATCGATATCACCTGAACATCAGAAGACGTCCCGTCTGTCCCCCGACTTCCAGTACAATCGACTCAGCCGAGTCGGCGCGACGAGATGTTCTTAGAAAAGGAACTTGGCAATGAATCTCGAAACAACACATCACGCCGCCAACAGCGTCCCGGCCCCGAGGAGCAGTTGAAAGAATTGGGCCAGGCGCACTAGAAATCGGCGGCGAAAGGAGCCTGAGACCATGGCAGATAACGAGCCTCGCATCAGCGAGGTACCAACCGGATTGGACGTTGCTGTCGGGGGATTGGACAAGAGAGTTATCACAAAAGCATCTAATTTCGTCACTTCGCACGCCGCTGGTGAGTGGGGGATGGGACCAAACACCGGCGGTCGACGGGCCCCTGCCCACGACGAGATTGCCCAACTCGCGTTCCATCTGTACGAATCACGTGGCCGGCATGATGGCCACGACGTCGAAGACTGGCTGCGTGCCGAGGAAGAACTCGTACGGCGCTACGCGTAACTACGAAGTGCAGAGGAATGCGTTTCAACGCGTCCCCATTTCGTAGCGCCGGCATCTTGCCGGCTCATTTTCTTTAGGGCGCCAGGCGGCGGGGCCGGGGGACAGTTTCCCGGATCTCCTTCTAGGGGCCGCCTGGCGTTTACCCCGACCGCGTCGGGGGAGGCGGGCCACTTTTTTTCTTTCATTTGCCTCTTCTGCTCTCCAAGCCTCTTAACCTTCAAACCTGCGAACCTTCCAACTCTTTCTCACCACTCGCCACTGCCGTTTCTTCAGCCTCATGCGTTTTCGATTCGCACGTCGCCAAATTTTCGGAAGTCCTCATCGAACGTGGCAACTGGGGTGTCTTCAGCTCTTGCAGCCGCGGCGATTAAGCAGTCCACGAAATGAACTTTCGTCCTTCGATATCGGTCTAGCGCGTCCAGATGAATCGCGGCTTCGCTGATCTGAACACCGGGGCTCGAGATCAGAGTGCCAAGCGCCGCCGCGATGTCGGCGCGCGGATGCTTGTAGAAAGACTCCAGTACAAACACGCACTCAGCTAGGACCGCCGGCAACACGACAATTTCAACATCGCCGCGATCGCACGCTTCGAAGAGCTTTCCTGCCGCCTTGGCCTGCTTTTCATGGTCTTGTACCAGGTATCGGACGATCAGATTGGTATCCACGAGCCTTCGCTTTGCGCTCATCGGGTACTCGTGCGGTCCAGCGCCGCCTTCGCGGCGGCTTCGCGGATTTCGCCGAAACTCACCTTCTTGCCCTTCTTGCTTGCCAGCACGCCCTTCAGCGACCGCGTGCCGGGATGCACGCGGATCGTGGCATGGTCTCCTTCCACTGCGTACTGGAGCTTATCGCCCGGTTTGATTTGCAGTGCCTTGCGAATCTTCCCTGGAATCGTTGTTTGTCCTTTCCTGGTGACCGTGGAATGCGGCATGAATTACTCCTTGCTCTACATCTATTCCTTACATCTTGATTATGCCTTACCCAGGAGGTGCTGGCAAGCAGGCTTCGCCTCCCCCCTCGCTTCGGCTCGCCCGCGCATTTCGTAGCGCCGGCTTCTAGCCGGCTCTTTTTTTCTTGAAGTGCGGCAGCCTTGCTGCCGCTTTCTCCGCGCTTTGTAGAGGCCGGGCTTCAGCCCGGCTCCTTGTCTCGCCACTCGTCACTCGCCACTGCTGTTTCTTGGCTCTTCCGCATCCCACCAGTTACAATAGATTGTTTGCATGTGCGGTTAGAAAGCAGCCCTTGCGAACGTAGTTCTAGTGACTGTCAGGAGACGGCCAGCCACCCATGGATGTAGCTAAGGTTGTAGACGGCGTTGTCGCTCGATTTATCGGCACCAAGCACGAGCGCGACATCAAGAAATTGATGCCGGTCATCGCGGCTATCAACGCGCGCGAAGCCGACGTGCAGGCGCTCAGCGATGAAGGGCTTAAAACGCGTTTTGCGGAGCTTCGCGCGCAGGTGCAGGAGCAGTTAAAGGACGCCGATCCGGCGGAATCGGCTTACAAGCAGCAACTTCAAGATGCGTTGGAGCCGGCCATCGTTCCGGCGTTCGCGCTGGTGCGCGAAGCGGGCCGCCGCTTCCTGAACATGCGGCATTTCGATGTGCAGCTCATCGGCGGCATCGTTTTGCATGAAGGCAAAATTTCGGAGATGAAGACGGGCGAAGGCAAAACGCTCGTCGCCACGCTTCCCGCGGTTCTGAACGCGCTGGCCGGACGCGGCGTGCATGTCGTCACCGTGAACGATTACCTGGCGCGGCGCGACGCGGAATGGATGAGCCCGCTCTACAAGTCGCTGGGACTAAGCGTCGGCGTGATCGTGCACGATCTCGATGACGAGCAGCGCCGCGCGGCGTATGGCGCGGACCTCACCTACGGAACCAACAACGAATTCGGTTTCGACTACCTACGCGACAATATGAAGTACGACCTCGCGCAATGCGTTCAGCGCGGACACCAATTCGCCATTGTTGACGAAGTGGACTCCATCCTGATCGACGAAGCGCGCACCCCGCTGATTATTTCCGGCCCCTCGGAAGAGTCCACCGATAAGTACGCCAAAATCGACAAAATCATTCCCAAGCTGATTCAGGACATTGATTACACGCTCGATGAAAAGCACCGCACCGCGACGCTGACTGAAGAAGGGTTCGCAAAATGCGAACGCCTTCTTTCACTGACGAACATGTCCGACCCCGCGAATATCGACATCATGCACCACGTCTATCAGGCGTTGCGTGCCCACACCCTTTACAAGAATGATGTGGACTATGTCGTGAAAGACGGCGAAGTCATCATCGTCGACGAATTCACAGGCCGCCAGATGCCCGGGCGCCGCTGGTCCGACGGTTTGCATCAGGCGGTGGAAGCCAAGGAAGGCGTGAAGATCGAGCGGGAAAATCAGACACTCGCGACAATTACTTTCCAGAATTATTTCCGCATGTATAAGAAACTTTCCGGCATGACCGGTACGGCGGAAACGGAAGCGGCGGAATTCGGCAAGATTTACAATTTGGACGTCACCGTCATTCCGACGAACCGCCAATTGATCCGCATCGAATCCTCCGACGTTGTTTACCGCACCGAAAAAGAAAAATTTGAAGCCGTCGTCAACGGCATCTTGCAGGAAGACAACTCTCTCGCGAACGGCATCCGTCAATACAACGAGCGCGGCCAACCCGTGCTGGTGGGCACGATCTCCATCGAAAAATCGGAAGCGATTGCGGAGTTGCTAAAAAAATCCGGCATCCCGCACCAAGTTCTGAACGCCAAGCAGCACGAACGCGAATCGCGCGTGGTCGCGCAGGCGGGGCGCAAAGGCGCGGTCACCGTCGCAACCAACATGGCTGGCCGCGGCACGGATATCTTGCTTGGCGGAAATCCCGAGCAAATGACGCGTGATCATTTTCTAAAAAATAAATTGGCGATGCCCTACGCGGCAGCTCCAGCTGTGATTCCAGCGGAATCTCCGGACGGCAATAATCCGCAGCCCACGATTCCCATGGTTCTTTTCCAACACGAAGGAAAAATCTTTCAAGTTCCTTCCGATCAGTGGAAACCGGTCATCGACCAGTTTGCTGCGCAGTGCAAAGCGGAACACGACGAAGTCGTCGCGCTGGGCGGATTGCACATTCTTGGCACGGAACGCCACGAAGCCCGCCGAATTGACAATCAGTTGCGCGGACGCGCAGGACGCCAGGGCGATCCTGGCTCTTCGCGATTTTTTCTTTCGCTCGAAGACGATTTGATGCGCATTTTCGGCGGCGAGCGCGTGAAAGCGCTGATGTTCCGCCTAGGCATGACCGAAGGCGTCCCCATCGAATCGCGAATGATTTCGAATCGCATCGAAAACGCCCAAAAGTCCGTAGAAGCCCAAAATTTCGACGCCCGAAAGCATTTGCTTGAGTACGATGATGTGATGAACAAGCAGCGCGAGACGATTTACGCGATTCGCCGCTCGGCGCTGGAAGGCAAGGATCAGCGCGATTACGTTCTGGGAATCGCGGAAGACGTGGTGCGCGAATTGGCCGAAACATTTTGCCCGAGCGAGCAGCATCCCGATCAGTGGAACACCACGCAGTTTCTGGCGGAGAGCAACGCGCAGTTTGGAATTGACATGAAAGCGGCGGGGGCTGATCCGGGCGCGCTTAGTCACGACCAGCTTTCGAATGCGGCGGCGGAGGCAGTCCAGAAACGCTACGAAGAAAAGGAAAAACAGTTTGGCGCGGAACTGATGCGCTGGCTAGAGCGGCGCATTATTCTGGACGTGGTGGATTCGCAGTGGAAAGACCATTTGCTTTCGCTGGATCACTTGAAAGAGGGGATTGGGCTGCGCGGCTATGCGCAAAAAGATCCGATCGTCGAGTTCAAGAAAGAAGCGTTCACGCTGTTTGAAGACATGATGGCGCGCATCGATAACGAAACGATCCGATATCTGTTTCATATTCAAGTGCAGCAGGGCGAGCAGCCGCCGGAAGCGCGGCAGCCTCGGCCGGAGCCGCCGCGCACGCAGCCTCAAAGCGCGGCTGCGGCAGTTGGCGCCGCTGCGGCGCGAGCAAACGAACCGCAGCATTTGCCTGCCGTCGCGCGCGATATCGAGAGACGCCAGCAGCGCCAGCAAAAAGATTTGCAGTATCAGGCAGGGCCGGCGCAGGCGGAGGCGCCGAGGCCGGTTCGCGCGGGCGCGAAGGTTGGGCGCAACGATCCTTGTCCTTGCGGATCAGGGAAGAAATACAAGAAATGTCACGGGGCGAACGCGTAGCGGCGCTGTAGCTCACCCCTTTGGGGGGTGAGGATTTTCCATGAGATAGCTCGAGGCGTTCGCCGACGTGAGTGGAGTGGTAGCAGAAAAGCCTCAGGCCTGAAGGCCTGAGCTACAGGATGACAAAGTAGAGTCAAAGCCTCAGGAGAAACGATGCCTCCAGCACCGATGCAGCAGCCGGAACGTCAGCCGATTCCAGGCGTGAAAAATCTTGTCGCGGTCGCCAGCGGGAAGGGTGGCGTCGGCAAGACCACGGTGGCGGTGAATCTTGCGCTGGCTTTGATGAAGCTTGGGCACAAAGTCGGATTGCTCGACGCCGATGTGTACGGGCCGAACGTGCCGATTATGCTGGGGGCGACGCAGCAGCCGGAGGCCACAGCGGACAAACACATTATTCCGGTGCAGTCGCAGGGGCTGAAGATGATTTCGATGGGCCTGCTGAACCCAGGCGATAAGCCGATGATCTGGCGCGGGCCGATGCTGCACAGCGTAATCACGCAATTCCTGCGCAGCGTGGAGTGGGGCGAGCTGGATTATTTGATTATCGATTTGCCGCCGGGAACGGGCGATGTGCAATTGACGCTGATTCAGACGGTGGCTGTGACTGGCGCTGTACTGGTGACTACCCCATCGACGGTGGCGCTCGCGGACGTGCGCAAGGCGATTGAAATGTTCCGGCAGGTGAATGTGGAAGTGCTGGGCGTGGTCGAGAACATGAGCACGTTTGCTTGCCCGCATTGCGGCAAGGCGGTGGATATTTTCGGGCACGGCGAAGGCTCGAAGACGGCGATTGCTTATGGCGTGCCGGTGCTGGGGGAAGTGGAGATCGATCCGCGCATTCGAATTGGCGGGGATACTGGGAAGCCGGTGGCGGCGCTTGGCGAAGAGGGTGCGGGCGCGAAGAGCCTATATAATGTTGCGCGTGCGGTCGTGGCGCGACTGGATGAGGTGGCGGGGACTTCGGGCGGGCCGGCGGTTCAGATCGACTAAAAAAAGTGGCGAGTGGCGAGAAAGAACCGGTCTGAAGACAGTCCAGCACAACTGCCGACGTCATGTGGCCGGTTAGGCTTTCTTAGCGTTGGGGCATTCCTTCAAGGCTTCGATCTTGGCGAGCAGACAGTTCCGGCACAGGCATCCCTGAGCATCGGTCGGCATTGGCACGACGTGAGGTAATTCCGCGCACCAGCAGCCGCCTTCCGGCTGGCAAGTCATTGCTGCGCCGCAATGTGAGCATTGCTTTTCCACGGAGCGATGATGGCGCAGTTATGATGCGGCGTCCAGCGGGGCACGTTTGAATAAGCGCTTTCCGGGCACGGTAGCCGGGCTTCCTTGTCAGTCGGCTAAGGCGGATGATATCTTGACGTGATTTGGTATACGCCAAGTTTTTGCGATGGTGGGAGGGGCAAGCCCCTCCCCTACAAAGAATTGGGTACAGATATATCGTGCGCCTGCAATGAGATAGCGGTGCCTAGAATGGCTAGGGCAGCGGCCCGCCTCGGAAGGCGGGCCCTACGGTGCAAGCGCAAAGAATAGGGACACGATTGGCTCGATTGCCGGACATTCGACCTTATAAGGGGAAGCGGCCGGAGATTGCGGCTTCGGCTTACATCGACCCTGCGTCCGTGATTATCGGCGACGTAGTGATTGGGGAGGATTCGAGCGTATGGCCCTGCACGGTGATTCGCGGGGACGTGCACTACATTCGCATCGGGGCGCGGACGAATATTCAGGACGGGTCGATTTGCCATGTCATGCGCGGGGAGTGGCCGCTGATTTTAGGCGATGACGTGACCGTCGGGCACTCGGTGACGCTGCATGGGTGCACGATCGAGTCGCGCTGCCTGATTGGCATGGGCGCGGTCATTTTGAATGGCGTAACCATTGGCGCGGGGAGCATCGTCGCTGCGGGGACGTTGATCACTGAGCGCACGGCGATTCCTGCGGGCAGCTTGGTCATGGGCTCGCCGGGCAAAGTGAAGCGCATGCTGACGGGGATCGATCAGGCTTCGATTGATGAGTATGCGAAGCGCTACGTCAGCTACAAAAACATTTATCGCGAGGAACCCACCGAGTGAGCGAAGGCGCAGCCAAAAAAGAAGAAAAGCCGCGCAAGTTCCAGGCGATTCGTGGCACACGCGACCTCCTGCCCTCCGAGACTGCTCTGTGGAATAGGGTCGAGCAAACTGCGCACGAAGTATTCGGGACCTTCGGCTTCGGCGAGATTCGTCTTCCCATTTTCGAAGAAACGGAGCTGTTTGCGCGCTCCATTGGTAGCGATAGCGACATTGTATTCAAAGAGATGTTTTCGTTTCTCGAAAGCAAGGCGATAGAAGTTCCAGCTGCGCCGTCCGTTCTATGGATCTTGCAAGTAGAACAGTTGGCGCAGGGCGCTTGGCAGCGAGGTGAAATTCCGAAAACGGCAGCAAATGAAAACACATTTGATCGAATCAAGGCGGCTTCTCAAATCCTATCTAAGCGTGTTCCTCTCAGTTCTCTTGCTTCACCGAGTTACGCCGAATTTGAACAAGCCTCGCAAGCGCTTGCCGAGATCCTTGACGCATTGACACACTTGGGCGCGCAGGTCAGCCTCCGCCCCGAAGCGACGGCCTCCGTTTGCCGTGCTTATATCGAACACGGCATGCAGCAACTGCCGCAGCCGGTGAAGCTGTACTACATGGGGCCGATGTTTCGGCGGGAGCGGCCGCAGAAGGGGCGCTACCGGCAATTCTATCAGATTGGGGCGGAAGTGTTGGGCGGGAGCGACGCTCCGGCGATTGACGCGGAAGTGATTGAAATGGTCATGATGTTTTTCGACCGGCTGGAATTACAGGGCGTCCAGCTGGATATCAATTCGATTGGTTGCCGCGAATGCCGACCGAAATATGTTGAGCTGCTGCGCGCGGAGCTGATGAAGGTAAAGGACAAGCTCGGGGCGGACAGCCAGCGACGCATTGAGACAAATCCGCTGCGCGTGCTCGATTCGAAACTGGAAAGCGAGCAGGGGATTATCGCGACGCTGCCGCGGATCGCGGATCATCTTTGCGAAGACTGCGCGAAGCACTACGCGGCCGTGAAGCATCAACTGGAAATGCGCGGAGTGATTTATCGTGAGAATTGGCGGCTGGTGCGCGGGTTGGATTACTACATGCGGACGACGTTTGAAATCACGGCCCAGGGGTTAGGCTCGCAAAATGCGGTGTGCGGGGGCGGGCGGTACGATGGGCTGGTAGAATTATTGGGCGGGCCGCCGACGAAGGGCATCGGTTTTGCTATTGGCGAGGATCGATTGATTTTGTCGTTGCAGGAAGGCGGGAAAGCGGCGGCGCAGCAAGGCCGCGACGTTTACATCGCTTGGATGGGTGAACACGCTCACGCTACCGCTATTCGCGCGGCGAAAGATTTGCGCAGGGCGGGATTCAGCGTGGAACTGCCGCCGGTCGAGTTGAAATTTGGCAAGGCGCTTGGGCAGGCGGACAAACTTGGGGCGAGGTATGCGCTGATTCTCGGGGATAATGAAGTGGCTGAGGGGTTGTGGACATTGAAGACGCTGGCGGATGGGTCGCAGGCGAAGTTTACGGAGCTGGAGTTGTTGGAACATCTGAAGAAGCAGTTGTAGCTCAGCCCTTAGCCTGTGTCGTAACGGTGGAACCAGTTCCTCAGCGGCTAAAGCCGTGAACCGAAGGATCGATTTATGTCGGACCTAAAGGTCCGACCCCAGTTGCGACTGACTCTTTAGGGCGAGGGTTTGCGATGCGGCAAGTTAGCGACACTGGTGCAGAAAAACCTCAGGCCTGAAGGCCTGAGCTACAGGGCAGGGAATCGGAATTTTGAGAGGACGAACGACGTGCTGGATTTTCTGGGGAACTTGAAGCGGACACATTACTGCGGGGAGTTGCGCGCGTCGGATGACGGCCGCGATACGCTGGTGATGGGCTGGGTGGCGCGGCGGCGCGACTTGGGCAATTTGCTTTTTCTGGATGTGCGGGACCGCACTGGGATCGTGCAGGTGGTGTTCAACAAAGAGACGCAGCCTGCGGCGCATGCCAAGGCGGAGCAGGCACGCGGTGAATTCGTGGTCGCGGTGGAAGGCAAAGTACTGAAGCGGCAGAAGGCCAATCCGGAATTGGCGAGCGGGGAAGTTGAGTTGGTGGCGACGAAGCTGCACATTTTGAACAACGCCAAGACGCCGCCGTTCCCGATTGAAGACGAAATCAATGCGGCGGAAGAGACGCGGCTGCGCTTCCGGTATATCGACTTGCGCCGCTCGAAGCCGCATCGCAATTTGGCGCTGCGCCACAAAATCATTCTCGAAATTCGCAAGACGATGGATGAGTTGGGCTTCCTGGAAGTGGAAACGCCCATGCTTACGCGGTCGACTCCGGAAGGCGCGCGCGATTTTCTCGTGCCCAGCCGCGTGCATCACGGGCAGTTTTATGCGTTGCCTCAATCGCCGCAGATTTTCAAGCAGATCCTGATGATTGCGGGAATGGATAAATATTTCCAGATCGTGAAATGCTTCCGCGACGAAGATTTGCGCGCGGATCGCCAGTTGGAGTTTACACAGCTCGATCTGGAGATGTCGTTTCCGCGGCAGGAAGACATTTTTCATGTGATTGAGCAGGTGATGGTACGCGCCTGCGCGGTCGCGGGAATCAAGGCGCAAGCGCCCTTTCCTCACATGCAATATAAGGATGTCATTCGCAAGTACGGCAGCGATAAGCCGGACATGCGCTTTGGCATGGAATTGCACGAAGTGACGAGTTGTTTCCCGGCCGAGGCGAAGGAAAAGTTGCAGATTGAAGGCAATGTTTTTGCGTTTGCCGCTGCTGGGGCGGCGGGGTATTCGCGCAAGCAACTCGACGAGTTGACCGAGAAGGCTAAGGCACTCCACGCGCGGGGCGCGTATTTTGTGAAATTGGCGACAGAGGGGATGACATCGACCGTTGAGAAATTGATTGGCGCGGAGAACGTAAAGAAACTTGCCGAAGCATGCGGCGCAAAGACAGGCGATCTTGTCGTTGCAGTTTCGGCGAAGGAACAAATCAAGGGTACGGAAGCCGCCGCGCTGATCGCCGGGCAATTGCGTTTGCAACTTGGCGAAGCGCTTGGCGTCATCGACAAATCACAATGGAGATTCCTGTGGCTCACAGGATTTCCGCTATTTGAATGGAGCGAAACCGACAAGACTTGGGTGAGCGCGCAGCATCCGTTCACTGGCATCGTCGATGAAGACCTGGAAAAGCTGGAATCCGCGCCGTGGGAAGTCCGTTCAAAAGGCTATGACCTCGTTTTGAACGGCTATGAACTTGGCTCTGGCAGCATTCGAATTCACCGGCAAGATATTCAAGAACGGCTGTTCAAGGCACTCGGACTATCTGAAGAACAGTTGCGGCGACGCTTTGGCTTCTTCCTCGACGCGCTGACTTACGGGACGCCTCCGCACGGCGGCATCGCGCTGGGCATTGATCGTGTGGTGATGCTGCTGGCGGGTGAAAAATCGATCCGCGAAGTCATCGCCTTCGCGAAGACTACGGCAGCGCAAGATTTAATGGCCGATTCACCGTCGGCAGTAGACAAGGAACAGCTCGATCAACTCGGAATTCAGATTGTCAATGCCGGAGACAAGTCCAACATATGAGGCAACGATGTGGAAAGCACTCTCTTTCTTTTTTGTCGAGGCGTGGTCCCACCGACAAAACAAGTTCATAGCTGTTGGTAGTACTGCAGTTGTCTTGCTTTTTCTCATGATGGCGCTGGCACCGGTTCCGGGGGTGCCGGAATTACTCAAGAGAAGCATTGCCGTACTGCTAGGAATCTCGATCCTGGCTACCATCGTGCTCATGTTCTACTATGTTTTGAAATTTGCTCTTACTGGGGTCGTGTTGTTGTTTAAGAGAATTTCTGGGTTGCCAAAACGGGAGGACCGCGCCGAGTTGGGGCAGAGGAATCCGGCGAAATAGACTCATGTCTCGTATACGCATATTACCGGAGGCGGTGGCGAATAAAATCGCGGCGGGCGAAGTTGTGGAGCGGCCGGCGTCGGTGGTGAAAGAACTTCTCGAAAACGCCATTGATGCGGGGGCCAAGAGCATTCGCGTCGAAACAGAAGTTGGCGGTAAGCGCATGATTCGCGTGATTGATGATGGTCATGGGATGACGCATGACGACGCGCTGCTGGCGTTTGAACGACACGCGACGAGTAAGCTCAAAACCGCTGACGATTTGCTTTCGATTGCCACGCTGGGCTTTCGCGGGGAAGCGCTGCCGACGATTGCGGCGGTCTCGCGATTGCTGCTCGAAACGCGCGACGAAGCGGAAGCCGAAGGGACGCGCATCGAGTTTGCCGGCGGAAAGCTGATCGGTGTGAAGCCCGCAGGATTGCCACCGGGGACGACCGTCAGCGTTGCGGACCTTTTCTATTCCGTTCCGGCACGCAGGAAATTTCTCAAATCGGACACGACGGAGCTGGGACACATCGCTTCGTTGGTGACGCACTATGCGCTGGCGAATCCACGCAAGCAATTTGTTTTGACGACGCCGACGCAGGAAATCATTAATTGCCCGCCGGCGGAAAAGCTGGCGGACCGCGTTTATCAATTGTTCGGAAGGCAGGCGCTGGACGAACTGGTGGAAATCCCCTTGGCTATGGCTCCTTTTCGCGCGGCCATCACCGAGCCGGAGTTGGAGGCGGAAGAAGAAAAAGCTTCGTTGACCGTGAGCGGATTTACTTCGCGGCCGGACGTGCAGCGGCTAAACCGCAACGGGATTTATATTTTTGTGAACGGGCGGTTGGTGCGCGACCGGTTGATCCTGCACGCCATTCATGAAGCATACCGCAACATTTTGCCGCCAGCGGTATTTCCAGCGACGTTGCTTTTCCTGGAGATGCCGTACGACGAAGTCGATGTGAACGTGCACCCGGCGAAAATCGAAGTGCGATTCCGGCGGCCAAGCTTTGTGCACGATTTTACGCGCGACACGATTCGCCAGGCGTTGATGGGCGCGCGGCCCGTTCCGAGTTTTGCTGCGGCAGCGGGTGCGACTCCGGTAATGGCGGGATCGGGAATTGCGTTCTCCGGAGCGAGCGCGGCGCGCACGGAAGCGGAGTTGCCGCGCGACCCGATTCCAGCGATGGAAGAGATGGGGCTGGGAAGCGGCGTGGGGTCGGACGGAGGATTTGATCTTTCGAGCGCGCCGATGCAGCCGGTGGAGCAACGGATTCCGTTTTCGCCCGGAGCGATGTTCGGCGCGGCAGCGGTGCCAACGCCGATTTCGACGGCAGGGAACTGGGCGGCGAATCTTGCGCCTGCGAGCGGGGACGCTCCTGCGACGCTACCACGGCCAGAACAGATTGCAGATTTGAAACCGCTGGGACAAGTCAGCGCGAGTTTCATCGTTGCGGTGAACGGCGAAGGACTGTGGATCGTCGACCAGCACGTTGCGCATGAACGCGTGCTCTTCGAGCAGCACCTGGAAGCGCGGCGTGCTGGAAGAGTCGAAGCGCAGCGTATGCTGATGCCCATCATCGTCGATCTTTCTCCCCGCCAGATTGTCATCTTCGGCAAAATCGCGGAAGAGCTTGCCGTCAACGGCTTTGAAGTCGACCTCATGGGAATGAAGAGCGTGGCGATCCAAGCCGTGCCGGCGGGAGTCGGCGCGCCCGACGCGGAAAAACTGCTCACGGAAATTCTCGATGGCATCGAGCGCGAAAATGCCGCGATCTCGATAGAAACGTTGCAAGCGAAAATCGCGGCGTCGACCGCCTGCCATGCGGCGATCAAAGTCAACATGCCGCTGGAACACTCGAAAATGGAATGGCTGCTGGATGCGCTGGCGAAAACCGATTGTCCGATGAGCTGTCCGCACGGACGGCCAGTGGTGCTGCGCTATTCCATGAAGGAAATTGAGAAGGCGTTTCATCGGATTTAGAAGAAGTGGCGAGTGACGAGCGGGAGAAACGATGAGTGAGACGCAGAAAACGGCAGTCATTTTCGGCCTGGCAAACAAGCGGAGCATCGCGTGGGCCATCGCGAAAAAACTGCACGAAGCAGGCTGGCGCCTGGCGATTTGCTATCAGAACGAGCGGCTCGAACTCGAGGCGAAAGATTTGATCGCGGAGTTGACCGGAGCCGCGGGATTCATGTGCGACGTCACCAAAGACGATGAGATTGCACGTTTATTCGACGAAGTGAAATCGCGCTATGGCGTGCTGCACGGTTTGGTGCACAGCGTGGGCTTTGCTCCGCCCGACGAATTGAAGAACCCTTTTCTGAACACCACTCGCGAAGGCTTCCGCATCGCGCATGACATCAGCGTCTATTCGCTGATTGCTGTTGCGCGAGGCGCTGCACCGCTCATGACTGGGGGCGGCGGAATCGTCACGCTGACGTATTACGGTTCCGAAAAGGTGGTTCCGAATTACAACGTGATGGGAGTGGCCAAAGCAGCTCTGGAAGCCACGGTGCGCTATCTGGCGAACGACCTTGGGCCGAAGGCTATTCGCGTCAACGCCATCTCTGCTGGGCCTATCAAGACGCTCGCGGCGCGTGGTATCTCGAATTTTGGCGACATGCTCAAGACCCAGGTGGAGCGCGCACCGTTGAAGCGCAATGTGGATGTCGGCGAAGTCGGAGCGACGGCGGCATTTTTGCTTTCCGATGCGGGCTCTGGGATCACTGGCGAGACGATTTTCGTCGATTGCGGCTACAACATCATGGGGTTTTGAAGCAGTGGCGCGTGACGAGTGGTGAGTGGCGGCAGGGGCACGATGGATCGTGCCCCTAAAAGTTTGTAGCGGACGGACCTCTGCATGCAAAAGCTCACGATTGCGATTGACGGTCCGGCAGGATCCGGTAAAAGCAGTGTGGCGCGCCGCGTTGCGGCCATGCTCGGGTATCTGTATCTCGACAGCGGAGCGATGTACCGTGCGTTAGCACTGAAGGCGCTGAAGCGCCAGGTTTCGTCGGCTGACGAGTTTCGACTTGCAGAACTTGCCAATCAAACACACATCGAGCTGAAAGCGCCGAACGCGGAACAGGCGGCAGCCGGTGCGAAGAATTGCGTTTTCCTCGACGGCGCGGACGTGACGTTGGACATTCGCACCGCGGAAGTCGCTCAGGCCGCTTCGCGGCTCGCAACGATTGCAAGAGTGCGCGAAGTTCTCGTTGCCGAGCAGCAGCGCGCCGGCGCGGGCGGCGGCGCCGTAATGGAAGGACGTGACATTGGAACGGTAGTGTTCCCCAAAGCGGAGCTGAAAATATTTCTGGATGCCTCGCCCGAAGTGCGCTCTGAGCGCCGCTGGAAGGAGCACCAGGAAAAAGGCGACAAGATCACGCTGGCGGAAGTTTTCGACGAAGTCGTCGAACGCGACAAACGTGACCGCGAGCGCAAGGTCTCACCGCTTGTGCGCGCTGCCGATGCGGTTCTGGTGGACAATACGGCGATGGGAATCGAAGAGACCGCTCGCCTCATCGTCATGCTCGCGCACGAGCGTGAGAAAGAATTGACGGTAAGTACCATGGAAAAAATGTGAGCCACGCCGTTTTCTTGCAGCAAGCAATCCTTCCTGCTGCAAAAATGCCGATCCACTATCCTAGCGAGAGTGGCGGGCCCACAACTTCCATCTCGCAGGCACGGTACAGCTTCTCATCAGCTGCGAAGTCGGCGATCTTTGCCGCCTCTTGAAAGAAGGTCTCCATTTTGCCGGCAGGTTGAAAGCCGATGAGTATCTTCCCTGGGGTTTCGGCGACGTACGCCCAGACATGGGTACATTTCGCGGCGCAAGAAGGGAGTCGCCGGGTCTCAACCGCATCCGCTCCAGTCCGACCTCGAAGACGTATTCGCCGTCCATCACATAGAACCATTCCTCCTGACTATGATGGAAATGGCGTGGCGGACCACCTTTACGCAAGCTGACCTGCTCAAATATGAACAGCCCGCCATTGGTATCCTGACTGGAGACTTTGTAGGCGATTTTGTTCGCGCCGGCGCTTGTGCGTTGCACGCTGAAGCGGTCCACGCCGTGTTCCACTCGAACGACGCGACCGGATCCTTGCGGTGCGGATGATTGTCCGAGCGTAATCAGCGGGAAAATGGCAGCCTCAAGGAATGTGCGCCGTTCTATGGTTTTCATTCTTGCACCTCGTCTGAGCCGCACGCTAACACACCTGAGAGACTGCCACCAACTCTTGAACTGCGCGGATCGTGGCCCATACGTCGCGAAGCTCCTACGGTCTCAAGCACTCGGTGGAGGAGTGACAAGGAAACCGCACACTGAAAATCTCTCCAATCTTCCTCGACAGATCACCGCGCAAGTCCATTCCCTCGGAACGGCGGTTTTAGGCGGTCCGTCATCGCTAGATACTTTAGAATTAACAAGTTATGCGAAAAACAAGCCAAAAACGCTATTTTTCAAAAATAGTGCTTGACAGAAATTCGATCTACGTTTACCTTCGGGATACCTCAGTCGTACATCCCGGTCTAGCCGGGAACCTCACTGAGCGTGAAGAGGCAGATTTGAGACACGAAGACAAAAGCCAAGTCGGAATGACGCCAATGCGGCCGGGTCTCGTGGACTACTGCTTGTTCACGCAACTCTAAAGCAAACCGCCTAAGTCGTTTCGATCCAAAGCGATCCACTGCGGGATTTTTATCCCGGGATGGTGAAGTTCACGGCTACTTCTTGACACGAAGCCGCAAGGCTCGGGTGCGATTCCCGATTCCGTGAACGCCAATTCTTCCCGGAATTTTTCTCGAAAGTGAAATCGGCGAAGTGATGCGACGGCGGCGAATGTGCGCTACGGGTGTGTTCGGAAGAAGAGAGTGAGGAAGCTAGGAGGTTGGGAGGCGAAGAAAAAGATTCAAGAGTTTGCGGCGTGGTGCAGGAACGAGTTACATCGGAACCAACGGTTGTGGGTTCGATTCCCACCGGTGGCGCAAGCTGCCGTAGCTCAGTGGCAGAGCATTGGACAGTCTCGAGCCGATTATTCCCGCCGCAGAAATATTCCGGTGTGGTGAAGGTGCGCGTTACTTCGGGAGAGCGACCCGGCGAAAGCCGGGGAGGCCGCGAGTTCGATTCTCGCTTGCTTCGCAAGAAGCAATAGCTCAGACAAAAACACGCGGGCCGTTTGTTCCCGCCGGAAAAGGAAAGAGCACAGCCAGGAGTGGCTGTGCTACCAAGATGCCGGGATGGCGCGGAGAAGAGTTACTTCGTCTGTCAAACGACGTGGGGCTGTAGCCCCGCTACTCTGATCGACTATTCCTCCCGGCTTAATGTTGGCCGGCGCGAGCTGCGGACCAGTCGGCGGCTCGCGCCGGGGCTGGGGAACCAGCCTTTGGAACGGCGCAGGGTAGAGTTACTTCGTCCGTCAAACGACAAGGGGGCTTATGCCCTGCAACTCTGCTTGATTATTCTTGACGGCGCAATTTTTGGTTTAGGGTACGGGACCATGGTTGAAAGAGAAAAAGAGTGGAAGATCGGATGTAACCAAAGGCATGAGCATCAGAGTATCTACCGAAGATACCGCCGCGGACCGCGTTCGGGCGGCTCGCGCGGAGCGCCTGGAATCGTGGAAAGAAATCACTGTTTACTTCCACCGTTCCGTGCGGTGCGTGCAGCGATGGGACGCCAGTGAGTCACTTCCGGTCCATCGGCATGTTCACGCCGTGCGCAGAACCGTATTCGCGTTCCGGAGCGAACTGGAGGTTTGGAGTCGAGCCAGAGTCATCGCAACGGCAGTCCAGAAAGCAGGCACAGAGCCGCCGATCGGTAATTCTGCTCTCGTCTAAAGGGCTGGCGATGCGGTTTGGAGCCCCGGCGCAAACGAGTTGGACGTGGTGAAGGTCCAGGGTTACTTCGCCTCAAGAGCGGGAGGATGTGGGTTCGAATCCCACCTGTTCCATTGCGACGGGTCAGTAGCTCAATGGATAGAGCGCCTAATGTCCCTGACCGGACGTTCCCGTCCAGCAATTTTTTTGAAAGTAGTCAAAGGAGAAAAGAAATGAAGCAGGACAAGAATTTCGCGCAGCCAAATCGCCAGTCCTTGAACGGCTCGGAGCAAGACGCCGATCCGTGAACATATTTCGACTGCCACGCGCAGTCTTAGAGAGGAAAGAGCAGTGGGCACTAACTTGGAAAAGTTCTTTTTCCGGATGGGAGCGCGCGTAAAAGTAACCGAATTTGCAATGGCGAGATCCGGCTGGAGCCGAGTGAATTCTCGAGGCGAAGACCTTCGCGTTGTCCTCAATATTGGCAGGGACAAGCTAGGAAAGTTCTTCGAAATTCGCACGATGGCCGGCATGAGTCACGAGCTTTTGGTGCTCAACGCCGAGCCCAGGAAAAAGCACTTGCTGTTGCTCAGCCGTCAGTTTGACGAGCAGGGTAAGCTTCACGCGAAGCAGAAGTTTCTGTGCGGTCAGGACGAAGGGCACTGGTTCGTTGCGGCCATCCCCGAAGACGAACCGGTGAGTACTGTCGCCGGAGCACAAATCGCGTTGAAGCCCGGAGAAGTCCGGGCGCGAGAAGAAGCGATGGGAGTAACTCGAAAAGAGGGATTCCGTCGCAGGAACGCGGCCTTTATCCGCCAGGGGGAATGGTTTTTCCTCCCCGCAGGCGAGATACAGACCGATCCTCTGCGCCTCCTCAGGAATGAGCCGATTTCGCGCGGCAATGGCGGATCGCCTCACTGGGCGGAACTGTGCTACCGGATGGGTGGCGAAACGGTTTACGTTTCGACCAAATATCCCTCCGGCTTGACGGCGACAGAGTATTTCCGTCTGCCGGAAAAGGAGCGCAACCGCGGGTTCCGGATGATGAAGCGTGATGCCACGGTTTACGTTCGCGGGGAAATCGCGCACCGCGATCACAAAACCGTTTATTTGAACGGCTGGCATCGCGTGTTGATGAATACGGAGAGCCGCTCGAAAGCCATGCGCTTCCTGGCGTTTCTCGACTAACGTCCGGAGCTTTGTGCTCTGGAGCATGGCATCCGGAGCACAGAGCTTTCGGAGAAAGGAGGAGTGGCAGCAATGGCAAAGATGAACGTATGGAAGCGGATGTTCCCGGTGCGAACGCACGAAGGGGCGGTGGCGCAGAAGGTGGACGCGAAGAGCGAACTCCGGCGCACGGTGCTCACGTGCCTGCTCTGGGAAGACACCTTCTACGAGAAGGGCAACGACGTCGCCAAGCGCATCGCCGCGCTCGCCGCCGAGAACAAGCCGGAAGTCGTGGCGGCTCTCGCGCGCGAAGCCCGCGGCAAGATGCGGCTTCGTCACGCACCGCTCTTCCTCACGCGCGAACTCGCGCGCCGCACGGGCGCGGGTCCGCTTGTTGCGGAAACGCTTGAGGACGTGGTCCAGCGTGCCGACGAACTCGGCGAGTTCGTGGCCCTCTACTGGAAGGATAAAAAGCAGCCGCTTTCCGCGGGAGTAAAGCGCGGGCTGGCCCGGGCGTTCACGAAGTTTGACGCCTACCAGCTTGCGAAGTACGACCGCGAATCGGCCGTCAAGCTCCGCGACGTGCTGTTCCTCTGCCACGCGAAGCCCAAGGACGAAGCGCAGGCGGCGCTCTGGAAGAAGCTCGTTGAGAACACGCTCGAACCTCCCGATACTTGGGAGGTTGCCTTGTCCGCAGGGAAGGACAAGCGCGAGAACTTTGAGAGACTCCTGCGCGAGGGCAAGCTGGGCGGCATGGCCGTCTTGCGAAACCTCCGCCTGATGCTGGCATCGGGTGTCGATCCGAAGCTCATCCGTGAGCTGCTGGACAAGGGCGTCGCGCGAGCGCTGCCGTTCCGATTCGTGACGGCGGCTCGTCACGCTCCCAAGCTCGAGGACGCTCTCGAAAAGGCCATGCTCAAGGGCATCGCCGGACTCGAAAAGCTTGCAGGCTCGACCGGACTCGTCGTTGACGTGTCCGGTTCTATGAACTACAAGCTGGCGAAAAAGGGCGAGACCACGCGCATGGACGCAGCCGCAGGGCTGGCGATTCTGCTTCGCGAGAAGGCCGAGGAGTCCTCCATCGCGACCTTCTCCGACGCTTGCGTCGAACTCCCTCCGCGGCGCTGTTTTGCGCTGCGCGACGCTATCGTAGGCTCGCAGGCGCACTCGGGGACGTACCTCAAGCGCGCCCTGACGCAGCTCCATGAAAAGCCGGAGTGGCGCGAACTTAACCGGCTGATCGTTATTACCGATGAGCAGTCGCACGACGGCATCCTCCGTGCATGGACTCCGCGCGCGTACGTGGTGAACGTGGCCCCGTACCAGCACGGCATTAGCTACGGCAACGGCTGGACGCACGTTGACGGCTGGTCAGAGCGCATCGTCGATTACATCGCCGCGGTGGAAGCAGAGGCCGCGGCCTGACGATTCAGCTCTGCACGGAACAATTCAACCGGCGCAGTGGAGAAATCCACTGCGCCATTTTTTTGAATCTGAGGCTCTCAAGCTCGACTCAAGGGGCCAGTTCGCCTGCGCGGCCTGCTGCAGCGAGGTAACAACCCGGCACTTGCGCCTCAATCGAATTGAACCGCGCCACAGTGGCGGAAAGTGTAGTCCAGTCCGCCCGCTCATAAGCGAGCAGCGTATCGTAGACATCCCGAAAGCGATTCGTGCCCCAGAGAGTGCCGCGCGAACCTCCGCGGAAACCGGCACGTTGGCGATGATTTGCTCCAAAGCCGGTCCAGAAGCGCGTCAATAACCGAAAGCAATCCCATCAGGAAAAGGTCCGAGCTTTGCGCGCCCATGCCGACTAATCGCGAGAGATCTTCGCAGAAGTAACCGCGGGTTAGCGCGGTACGAATCAGTTCGGGCGTTTTATCCGATGCCATTGAAACGATCGCTACGACCGATACCCAGCGCCGGAATTCCCGTTCGCCGAGCAATGCGATGGCTTCTCGAACGCCGTGGATCTCGATGCGCAGCCCCACCAGCGGCGAATTCAAGTACCGCAGGAGTTTGTAAACGAGCGAAAGTTCGTGCTTCAGCAATTCCTCGACGCGAGGGTAAGAGAGTTCGGGCTCGGCGATGGCTTCGAGCAATTGAACGTAAGTCAGCTTGCTTCCCGGGATATCCTTGCCCTCCACCATCACGGGCTTGCAGAAGAAAAATCCTTGAAAAAAACTATATCCAAAGGAGCGTGCCTGCTTCATCTCCTCTTGCGTTTCGATTTTCTCCGCCAGAAGGTGCACGCCATTCGAGCGGTGGCGCTTGGCGATCGCGCACCGCGCATCAGCGTCGCTGTCGCGGAAGTCGACTTTCAGGTATTTGGCCAGCCGAATCAGCGGCTCCCATTTCGGATGGTCCGCGAAATCGTCGAGTGCGAGGGAGTTTCCAGCCTCGCAGAGATCGGCACAGGCTTGAACTACTTCCGACGTTGGTGGAACAGTTTCGAGTATCTCTACGACGATGCGGTTCGCCGGGAGCAACCGGGCGGCGCCGCTGAGAAGCGCGGCCTCGTCCACGTTGATGAACGCTTTCGCATGTCCCGTCAGCGTCTGCAGGTCGAACAGCGTCGCCGAATCAACGATGACGCTGCTCGACGCATCTTTTCGTGGCTGAAAAATGTTTTGCGGCCCCGCGCGAAACAACAGTTCGTAGGCAAAAACCTTGGCCGCTCATCGAAGATGGGCTGGCGTGCGATGAATCGTCGTACAAGTGCGTTCCTCCGCGCGGCCGCTTTGGTGCGCGGCCATGCAACTTCTGAAACGCAGCTTGAGAGATAAGCTTGCGGGAAGGGGATAGTGGGCGGCCCCGGAAACGCGGAACCGCCGTAGATTCGTTCTTCTCGATTACGCTGGAGCGGACATCGAGCTCAAAAATTCCATGTTGGCCTTCGACTTCGAGAGCCGGCTGATCAACAGTTCCATGGCCTCGACGGTCGAGAGCGGGCTCAAAACCTTGCGCAACACCCACACGCGGCTCAACTCATCCGGCGGCAGGAGCAATTCATCCTTACGCGTGCCGGAGCGCTGAATGTCGATGGCAGGGAAGACGCGCTTATCGGCGAGGCGCCGGTCGAGATAAATTTCCATGTTACCGGTGCCCTTGAACTCTTCGAAAATGACATCGTCCATGCGGCTGCCGGTATCGATCAGGGCCGTGGCAATGATGGTGAGGGAACCGCCTTCTTCAACGTTGCGCGCGGCTGCAAAGAAACGCCGCGGACGTTGCAAGGCATTCGCATCAATACCGCCGGAGAGCACCTTGCCGGACGGCGGCGTGACCGCATTGTAAGCACGCGCCAGACGCGTGATCGAATCGAGCAACACAACCACGTCGCGCTTGTGTTCCACCAGCCGCTTGGCTTTTTCCAATACCATTTCCGCAACTTGAATGTGGCGCTGCGGCGCTTCATCAAACGTCGAGCTGATGACTTCGCCCTTCACCGTGCGCTGCATGTCCGTGACTTCTTCCGGGCGCTCGTCGATCAGCAGCACGATCAACGCCACTTCCGGATGATTGGTCGCGATGGCATTCGCCATGGCTTGCAGCATCATGGTTTTTCCAGTTCGTGGAGGCGCATTCACCAGTCCGCGCTGCCCTTTACCGACCGGGCAGAGCAGATCCAGCACGCGGCCGGTCATATTCTCCTTCGTGGTTTCCATCTTTAGCCGGCCCTGGGGATAGAGCGGCGTCAGGTTGTCGAAGAAGATTTTGTTGCGCGCGACCTCCGGGTCCTCAAAATTGACTGCTTCCACCTTGATCAGCGCGAAGTAACGTTCGCCGTCCTTGGGCGGGCGAACCTGGCCGGAGACGGTGTCGCCGGTACGCAGGTCGAACTTGCGGATTTGCGACGGTGAAACGTAAATGTCGTCTGGGCCGGGGAGGTAGTTGTATTCCGGCGCGCGGAGAAATCCGAATCCATCAGGAAGGCATTCGAGCACGCCTTCGGAAAAGATCAGCCCGCTCTTTTCGGTTTGCGCGCGGAGGATCTGGAAGATCAACTCCTGCTTGCGCATTCCGCTCGCCCCGGCAATGTTGTGTTCCTTGGCGATCTTGGCGAGGTCAGTGATGTTCTTTTCCTTGAGCTCAGCAAGGCTGATGCTCATCTGGTTGTTTCCTTCAACGTTTGTTTCTTTTGGCATATGTCCTTAACTTTTATGGTGAAAATTGACCCTGGGAATCCGGATTGATTTGAGGTGGTGCACCGCACTGGCGGACGAGCAAAATCTTGCCAGGATGGGGCAAACCAGACTTTCTGCAACCGGGGCAACGCCGGGCCACGGCAAAACCTGTGAGTTCCTCAAGAATAACACCGGCTTGGCCGGGGTCAACTCGCGGGAAGGGCCGTACCCAGAACCACGCTGCTTAGTTGGTCAAACTCTTGTCTTTCTCGGCGCCGGCCACGAATGTTTCCGTAACGGGCGCAACCGCGGCATGCTCAAGCGGCACAATCGGCCGCTCCAGCGCAATCTGCAGCACTTCATCCATGGTCTCAACAAAATGCATCGTAAGACTGGAGAGGATCTCCTGCGGGATTTCCGCTAGGTCCTTCTCATTGTCCTTCGGAAGCAGTACCGTACGCAAGCCCATTCGGTGAGCGGCCAGGAGTTTTTCTTTGACGCCGCCGATGGGCAGCACTTTGCCGCGAAGCGTGATTTCGCCGGTCATGGTCACGTCGCGGCGCACGGGATTCTTCGTCAGCGCGCTCACGATGGACGTGCAGATAGTGATGCCGGCAGAAGGACCGTCCTTCGGAATGGCTCCTTCGGGCACGTGGACGTGAATGTCGATGGTACGATAGAAATCTCTTGGCAGTCCCAGAAGGTGCGAGCGCGAGCGCACGTAGCTCATCGCCGCTTGCGCCGACTCTTGCATCACGTCGCCGAGTTTGCCGGTCAGCGTGAGGCGGCCTTTGCCTTCCATAAGCGTAGCTTCCGTGGCCAGCACGGAGCCGCCGACTTCCGTCCAAGCCAGACCGGTGGTCAAGCCAATTTCGTTTTGCTTCTCCAGCCAGAATTCGCGGTACTTCAGCACGCCGAGGAACTCATTGGCATTGGCCGGCGTGATTTCCACATTCGAATCCGCGCCGTCAGCGACGACCTTGCGGGCCATCTTCCGCGCGATATTCTGAATTTCGCGCTCCAGGCTGCGAACACCCGCCTCATGCGTGTAGTGCCGGATCAGGTGGAGCAGGCCTTCATCCGTAAACGTCAGGTTTTTCTCGCTGAGCCCGGTCGCTTCGCGTGCGCGTTTCACCAGGAAGCGTTTGGCAATCTCCAGTTTTTCCTGCTCGGTATAGCCCGGCAGTCGCAGAATTTCCATGCGGTCCTGCAGCGGCTGCGGAATTGTGTGCAGCACATTCGCCGTACATACGAACATGACTTTCGAAAGATCGTACTCCACGTCCAGATAGTGGTCCGTGAACGAGTGGTTCAGTTCCGGGTCGAGCACTTCCATCAGCGCCGCCGATGGATCGCCACGGAAGTCCGTGGACATTTTGTCCACTTCATCCAGCACGAAGATCGGGTTTACCGTGCCGGCTTTCTTCATCATCTGGATGACTTGACCGGGCAGCGCACCAATATAGGTTCGGCGGTGGCCGCGAATTTCCGCTTCATCCCGCACGCCGCCAAGTGAAACTCGCACAAACTTGCGCCCAGTGGCATGGCCGATGGACATCGCCAGCGAAGTCTTGCCCACGCCCGGAGGCCCGACGAAGCACAGAATCGACCCCTTGGGATTCTTCACAAGCTGGCGAACCGCCAAAAACTCCAAGATCCGTTCCTTGACCTTGTCGAGACCGTAGTGCTCCTCATTCAGAATCTTTTCCGCAGCCTTGATGTCGCGAATTTCCTTGGACTTCTTCTTCCAGGGCACCGCCAGCAGCCAATCGAGGTAATTGCGGCTGACCGTGGACTCCGCCGACATCGGTGGCATCAATTCTAGGCGCTTCAACTCCTGAATCGCCTTTTCGTGAACTTCCTTGGACATCCCGGCGGTATCAATCTTCTTTTTCAGCTCGTCGATTTCGTTCTTCTCGCCACGGCCCAATTCCTTCTGAATGGCCTTCAGCTTTTCGTTCAGGTAGTACTCTTTTTGCGCGCGCTCCATTTGCCGCTTCACGCGCGTATTGATGTTGCGGTCGACGTTCAGCTTCTCCAGCTCGATTTCAAGGATGTCGGCGATGCGGTTCAGCCGTTCCAGTGGATCAACTGTTTCGAGCAAATCCTGCTTTTCATCCACAGGGAGCTGCAGGTTGGCGGCAATCGTGTCCGACAAGCGCGCCGGATCGTCCACGCGCGCAGCCGCAATCATCGTGTCGTAATTCAGGCTTTGCGAAAGCTTGATGAATTGCTCGTATAGCCCGGTCACTTTTTCTACGATCTGCTTGACCTGCGGCGAATCTTCGACGCGCGCGCCGAGCAGCCGAACCGTCGCACGGAAGAATCCTTCTTCCGTGGCGATCGACAACGCCCGCGCCCGCTCAACTCCTTCTACGAGAACCTTGATATTTCCATCAGGCAGCTTGACGCTCTGTACGATGTTAGCGAGAGTCCCGACAGCGTAAATCTCTTCCGGCTTGGGATCATCCACCGAAGCATCATGCTGCGTGGAGAGGAAAATCTTCTTATCGCCGGCCAGCGCTTCTTCCAGCGCGCGAACGCTCGCTTCCCGGCCGACGATAAACGGCGTCATCTGCTGCGGGAAGATGACCATATCCCGCACCGGCATCATCGGCACGCGCTTCATTTCCTGTTTTTCACGAGTGAACATTCAGTCCCCTGGATTCTGCTTGTGCGGCCGCAAATCTGCCCCCGAGCGGCCCTACTGTAAGATCCAATCCCGAGCGGCTTATCCGGCCTTTTCGAGCAAACTCCAATTGATTTCGCGTGTGCGGACCATGTCCGCGGTCACCACGAAGTCGCGCACCTTCCGCTGCATGGGAAGGTGGTACATCAGTTCCAGCATGAGGTCTTCTAGGATCATTCGCAAGCCGCGTGCGCCGACTTTGCGCTGAAGTGCCAACTCCGCCACTGTCTCGAGCGCGTCGTCCGTAAATCGCAAGCGGACGTTCTCGAATTCAAACAGCCGCTGGTATTGCTTCAGCAGCGCGTTCTTCGGCTCCGTCAAAATCTTCACTAGCGCGCCCTTGTCCAGGTCATTCATCACGCCGGCCACGGGCAATCGGCCCACAAATTCCGGAATCAGCCCATAGCGGATTAAGTCGCCCGGTTGAACTTGCTCGAGCAATTCCGTGTTGCGGCGCTGCGGTGTAGTAGGCGCGGAGTCCGTGTGGAATCCCAGCGAACGCCGTCCCGCCCGCTTCTCGATAATCTTCTCCAGCCCGACAAATGCTCCGCCGCAGATAAATAGGATGTTCGTCGTGTCCACCGGCGTAAATTCCTGGTGCGGATGCTTCCGCCCGCCCTGCGGCGGCACATTCGCCACCGTGCCTTCCAGAATCTTCAGCAGCGCCTGCTGCACGCCTTCGCCGGACACATCCCGCGTGATCGACGGGTTTTCATCCTTCTTCGCAATCTTGTCGATCTCATCGATATAAATAATGCCTTGCTGTGCTTTCTGCACGTCTCCGTCAGCGGCTTGCAACAATTTCAAAATAATGTTCTCGACGTCTTCGCCCACGTAACCCGCTTCGGTCAGTGTTGTGGCATCCACGATCGCGAACGGCACATCCAGCATGCGCGACAGCGTCTGCGCCAGCAAAGTCTTGCCTGTCCCGGTAGGCCCGATCAGCAAAATGTTCGACTTGCTGAGTTCAATGTCTCCCGGCTGCTTGTTCAGGAAAATCCGCTTGTAGTGGTTGTAAACCGCGACGGCCAGTTTCTTCTTCGTGCGGTCCTGCCCGATGACGTAGCCATCCAGGAAGCGCTTGATCTCCGGCGGACGCGGGAGCTGCTTCGCCGGCGCGGTGGCCTGCTCGCGCTTCTCGTCCTCCAGAATCGTCTGGCAAACGCCCACGCACTCATTGCAGATGTACGCGCGCGGATAGTCCGAAGGCGAACTGATCAGCTTCTCGACCTGCTCCTGTGTCTTATGGCAAAAGGAGCAGCGCAATGGCTCGTCTGGGTTGAATTTTTTCACTGGTGTGAAGGCCTCGCCTCCGCTGGGCTTCGACGGAGTCTCTATCCACTATTCTAGGCCGATTATTCTCCTGAGCAAAAGAGAAAGTCGAAAGGATACTAACTTTTTGGAACCGCTGTGCATTCCCCACTTCAAGCCACAAAGCACTTCGCGGACCGAAATCTACCGATGCTTGAAAATAATCTCGTCGATCATCCCGTATTCTTTGGCTTGCTCGGGATTCATGATGTAATCGCGCTCGACATCCTTCTCAATCCGCTCCACCGGCTGCCCGCTGTGCTTGGAGAGCAGCGTGTTGATCGTCGTCCGCATGCGCAAAATTTCTTTTGCGTGCAGGTCAATGTCGGTCGCCTGCCCGCCCAGCCCGGACATCCACGGCTGGTGAATCAGGATACGCGCATTTGGCAGCGCGAAGCGCTTCTTCGGCGCTCCACCGGCGAGCAACACCGCCGCAATCGAAGCGGCCTGTCCAACGCAAGTTGTCACCACGTCCGGCTTCACGAACTGCATCGTATCGTAGATCGCGAATCCCGCCGTGATCGATCCGCCCGGGGAATTGATGTACAACTGAATGTCTTTTTCCGGATCTTCCGCCTGCAAGAAGAGCATTTGAGCAGTCGCCAAATTGGCAACGTGGTCATCAATCGGCGTGCCAATAAAAATGATATGCTCTTTTAGCAGTCGCGAGTAAATGTCGTAGGCTCGCTCGCCGCGGCTGGTTTGTTCCACCACCATCGGTACAAGCGTTGTTCCGTAGTACTCAGGTTCTTCGAATTTTTTCATTTGGGTGAATGTCGCTGGCCGCGGCCGGGGTGTTTCATTTCGCATCCGT
Organism: Candidatus Acidiferrum sp.; assembly: GCA_035279725.1. GTDB lineage: Bacteria > Acidobacteriota > Terriglobia > Acidiferrales > UBA7541 > Acidiferrum. The sequence goes on along the minus strand of DATEHF010000044.1, from coordinate 28,775 downwards.
CGCTGCATTCGCTGCCGCAACGGTCTTGATCTTGGCGTTCTGCGCGAGCCAATCGAGCGTTTTGTCGCTGCGCAGCTTAGCTTTCATCCTATCGAGCGTCCCTTGCTTTGTCAAACGCGCCCGAATCGCTTCCGCCGATTCGCCACTATGGCTGGCCATGTGTTCCAGCTCGTGCGTGACTTCTTCCTGGGTCACATCAATATTTTCCGCCGTCGCGATGTGATCGATGATCAGTTCCGCCTTTACGTCATCCTTGGCGCGTTCTTCCTGCCGCTTCCGCAGCGTCACCCAGTCCACGTTCACCGCGCGTGGATCAACGCCCTGCGCTGCCAACGACCGCACCACGCGCTCCAGCCGCACATCCATTTGATGCTCCACCAGCGATTCCGGTACGGGGAAGTCGTGCAGCTTAACGATCTCCGCTAGCACCTTCTCATGCAGTAATTCTTTGTGCTTGTGGTCCCGCTGGTGCTCCAGCCCTTCGTGAACTTTCTTCTTTAAGTCGTCCAGCGTCGTCGCGTCGCTTACATCTTTTGCGAATTCGTCGTTCAATTCCGGCAGCTTCTTCGTCTTGATTCCCAGCACTTCCACAGCGTAGTGATATTTCTTTCCCGCCAGCTTGGGATCTGGATAGTCCGCCGGATACTCCACGTCAAAATCCTTATGATCGCCCGCGTTCGCGCCCTTCAAGTTCGTATTGAACGGCTCCATCGTCTCTTCCGCGCCGATGTGGCAAAGCACGCTCTCTGCCTGCAGCGGATCGCCTCCGCCTTCCGGCGTCCCGAGTAATTTCACTTGAGCAAAGTCGCCGTCCTCAATCGCCCGTCCCTCGACCGGTGCAAATGTTGCGGCCCGCTCGCGCATGCCCTCGATGGTCTTCGTCACATCCTCGTCCGTAATGTCCATCGTCGGCATTTCGAACGCCAGATTCTTGTAATCGCCCAGTTCAAATTCCGGCAGCACCTCAAACACGGCGCGAAACTTCAGCGGCTGCCCTTCATTGAAATCCAGTTTGTCCACTTGGGGTTGCGAAACCGGCGTCAGCTTCTGCTCCGCCACGGCCTTCTCGACGCGGTCCGGCACCAGCGACTGCAGCACTTCGCCCTTAATGTCTTCCGCGAACTTTCGGCGGATCAGCGACACCGGCGCCTTGCCGCGCCGGAATCCCGGCACGTTCGCCAGCCGCGCGAATTCCTTCGCCACGCTTTCCATCTTCTTCGTTACTTCTTCCGCGGGAATTTCCAATTCCAGCTCGCGGCGGCACGTTGCTTCAGCCATGCAACAGTCCTTTCTCGGGACCACTCGGATTCTTGACGGTACGGTTGCTGGTCTCGACGGCACGCGACTCGGTCTGAGGCTACCGGCAACCCGGTTTCATTTCAGAAGAGGCCAAACAGGCGAGCACTCACCCTGCAACTCGAATTCTCAGTATAGGCGACGCCCACCGCAGGGTCAAACATCGCAGTCGGAGTACAAGCCAATTCACGATCATCTGGCGATCCTCTCAGCTTTGCCAGGAATAACAAACGCGCCGGGAATCCGTTCATGCAGAGTCGCCATTTCTGCTCCGTGCGCTTTAGCAAGCCCCAGCAGATGTCCATCCGTGATCTGTTTCGGCCCTTTCACCCATCGCGGTAGTAGGGCCACCCCGAGACCGTCAGAAAGAAACGCAAAATGGAACTCTTTGCTCGATTTCAATTGAGACAACAAGTCCTTTCCCTGCTCGATCGTAAAGCCGTAAGGCTCCGCCTGCACTAGCGTCCGTAGGAATCCCATCTCTGTCACGGCACACGTGATCAATTCAGATCGCCCAGCCCGCGCAGACTGCTCCACCCACGCCGCGACTCGTTCATGAAACTCATGTTCGTCGACGCACAGTGCAACCAGTACGTTCACGTCTAAGAGATACTTCATGGAAAATCGGCGAGAATCTCCGCCACTTGCTTACTTGTCAGTTTTGGGGCGCCAGGGCCTGCTGTCAAAACAGGAAGACCCGTAATCGGATCCTTGATAATTCGTCCCTTGCGCGATCGCTTTTTCTTGGGAATTAGGACAATACGCTCGCCCTCGATCCGCGCCTGCAAGCTATCTCCCGCCCGCAGATTCATCTTTCTGCGAATCGCCTGTGGCAACACCACCTGTCCCTTTGTCGAAACTTTTGTGTCCATGGTAAGACAATCTTACCACAATTTCTTTTTGTCAGCTACCCCGCACCGACACTCCGATTCAGCGCCCGGGTGAGGTCCGCATGCAGCAACCGGTGAAACAGATGCTCTCCCGCCTCGCGCCGCACCGATAGTCGCCCTGCTACATACGCCCGTGAAGCCAGCCCGCGCTGCACCGCGTCGCAGATGGCCTCATCCTCTTCCTGCACCTTTTCGCTCACCTTGATGCTCGCCTGGTTTTTCCTCGAGGCTTTCTTGCTGACGTTCGCGAAATAGTAATCGAAGACGACGGCGCATTTATCCACGCCCAGGGGCAAGACAAGATTCGTGTCCATCACGCCTTCATACGCATTGATCATGAAATTCGGATAGATCCACAAGTAAAACGCGCGCCCCTGCCGTGTGGCGGCCACTCCCGATTCCTTCTTCGTGCCCGAGGAGAGCGGGCTCGATTGCAAACAAGCGCGTTCGAAATTCTCAATCGTGTACTTCGTGTATTCGATTACGCTGCTCAATCCCTTGTGCGCGTGCGGCACGTGGTACCCGCCATCCAGATAATTGTCCACGTAAACCTTCCAGTTGCATTTCAGAGTGTAAACGCGCCGGTCAAAATATTTCAGTTTCTTCGTCAGTTGCAGTGGCGCCACAATTTCTGGAATCGCGCCAAGAAATTCCCGCAACTCTCCGGCCCGCCCATCCAGGTTCACAAACACAAAATTCTCCCAAGTTTCCACCATCACCGGCACCAACCCGTTCTTTGCCCGGTCGAAATTGCACACGCCCTCAAACTCCACCATCCCTTTCAGCGCCCCATCATTTCCGTAGGTCCACCCATGATAAGGACACCGGAACTGTTTCGCGCACCCTTCCGCCTCGGTCACCACCGCCGCTGCATGATGCCGGCAAACGTTATAAAACCCCCGCAACTGCCCATCCTCTCCGCGTACCACCACGATCGGCTCTCCCCCCAGGTCCGCCGTGAAAAAACTCCCCTTCTCCCGCACCTGATCCGCCCGCCCCACCACCTGCCACGTCTTTGCAAACACGCTCTGCTGTTCCAGTCCGCCCACACGCGGCTCGAAATACCACGGCGACGGAATCGTCCAAGCATGATCCAGCGGATCATTTGGATTGTAGAGATTCAGCAGCTCTCGAATATCGCGTTCCATCGATTCCCCCGTCCCTTCCTTCGTCGACCCTCATCCTATTAGAAGCCAGCCTCACTTCATACCCCCAATCCCCGCGTCAGCAAAGCGAAAACGGAGCCGACGAAGAAATTCGGCGCACAGAGGCGCTTGGTGTTGTAGGATGCCACCGATTCGAGTGGCCAGAGTGCGAGTCTAAACGGACGGTCAGGGGAAAAAGATGCGCGCAATTTCGAAATTTAGTCTGGTAGCGATGCTCGTGGCGACAGCTGTTGGGGCCGAGGGGCAAGAGGCCTCGCCGAAACAGGAAACTTCCCCCAAGCAAGCCGCAGTAGTCGCGCACAGTAAGGATGGCAAGAAACTATTTGGCGCTGGCGACATGCTGCGAATCGCGCGCGTGAGTGCTCCGCGAGTTTCGCCCGATGGTTCGCGCGTCGCGTATTTGGTCTCGACGGTGACCACCGGGAAGGACGGAGACGCCGTGGAGAAGGGAGGCGCGCCGGGAAAATACGTCTCGCAACTTTGGGTAGTTTCTGCAGCAGGCCCGGCGAGCGCGTCACGACAATTCACGCGCGGCGAGAAGAGCGTCTCCAATCCCAAGTGGTCGCCGGACGGAAAAATCCTCGCATTTACAAAAGAAGGCGGCGAAGAAAAAGACGCCAAGCCGCAGGTCTGGTTTCTCTATTCCGATGGAGGCGAAGCCTGGCAAGTAACGAAACACAAATCCGGAGTCGGCGCCTACGAGTTTTCGCCTGACGGCAAAACGCTGCTGCTCACGGCAACGGTCCCCGAAGCCGCCGACCAGGAAAAACGCAAGAAAGATAAAGATGACGCCGTCGTCGTGGATCATGACTTGAGGATGGAGCACCTGTGGACTTGGGACATCACCACCGGCGACGAGAAGCAAATCACGCACGGTGACTCTACTGTCAGCGACGCGCGCTGGTCGCCGGATGGAGCGCATATTACATTCACATCGAATCCGACTCCGCTAGCCGACGATGGCAGCCTACAAACAGCGTGGGTGCTGGACGTCGCGGCAGGGAAGCAGCGCAAACTCGTCGAAACGAAAGACGCCACGCACACCGCCCGCTGGTCGCCTGACGGCAAATGGATCGCTTACCTGAGCACCGCAGGCGACGGCATCTACCAGCAGAATCTTTCTGTCGTCGCCTCTGACGGCGGCGAACCGCGAAAGCTGATGGGCACCTTCGAGCTGAACGCCGAAGAACCCATGTGGGCGCTCGACGGCAAAACAATTTATTTCAGCACTGTGGACCACGAAACCGAGGAAGTCTTCGCCGCCGACGTCACTGCTGCAACCGTCCACCGTTTGACGGACAAGCCCGGCGTGCTTCACCTCGCCGTCATCAACGCGAAGACCGGCACCGCCGTCGGCACCTGGGCCGATCCCAAGCATCCCGACGAAGTTTTCCGCAGCGACCTCCGCTTCAGTTCCATCGAGCCGCTGACCAATCACAACGCTTGGCTCGCCGAATACGCCCTCGGCGACACCGAAGTCATTCGTTGGAAGAGCAGCAAGGACGGGATGGAGATCGATGGCATCGTCACCAAGCCCGTGGACTACGACGCCTCGCACAAGGTGCCGTTCCTGCTGAACCCCCATGGCGGTCCCACGGGAGCCTCGCTGCTTTCGTTTTCGATCAATGGGCAAGTGATGGCTGCGAACGGTTACATGACGTTACAGCCCAATTTTCGCGGCTCCATCGGTCGCGGCGAAAAATTCGCCCGCGCCAACCAGAACGACTGGGGCAATGGCGACTACAAGGACGACATAAGCGGAGTCCAGGCCGTCATCGACCGCGGCTGGGCCGACCCGGATCGACTCGGCGCGTACGGTTGGTCGTACGGCGGATACATGACGTTCTGGATTGATACCCAGAGCGACCGCTTCAAAGCGATTTCACCCGGCGCCGGCCTGCCCGACCTCTATTCCATGTATTCGCAAAGCGACAACCATCGCTACATGAGGCAATACTTCAACGAAAAAGCGCCGTGGGACAATTTTCAGGAGTATTGGGATCATTCCCCGATGAAGTTTGTCAACAACGTGAAGACTCCCACCATGATTCTCCACGGCCAGTCCGATACGCGCGTGCCTATCCCACAGTCCGAAGAATTTTATCGCGCCCTGGTGGAGCGCCACGTCCCCGTCGAATACGTCGTCTATCCCCGCGAGAATCACGGCTTCACCGAGCCGCGCCACCTCGTCGACCGCCTCCAGCGCTACTTGGTCTTTTTCGGCAAGTATCTGAACAACGCCCCAGTCACCGAGCCCAAAGAAGTCGTAGAGCGCATGCAAAAAGATTTGCCGTAAGCCTTCAAATCATTTTGTCCAATCTTGGGGGCAGTGCAAAATGCGAGCGATGTGAAGAACATCGCTCCCGACCTTCAGAGTGATTGCTCCCGCTGACGGCAGCGCTGTAAGATGATATGGTGAATTTTGAATGGGACCCGGGCAAAGCTCGTCAAAATCGCCGGAAACACCGGGTTTCATTCCAAGAGGCCGCAACCGTATTTGGTGATGCCTTGGCGATCACATATCCTGACCCGGATCATTCGCTTTCGAAAGGCGGTTTATTACCGTTGGAGTGTCTGGCGCGGCCCGGGTTTTGATCGTCGCGCACGTGGATCGTAGCGAAAACGTCAGGATCATCAGCGCTCGTAAGGCGACGCCACGCGAACGCAAACAATATGAAGAAAAAGAATGAGAAAAGGGAACGGCGGCAGGAATTAAGGCCGGAGTACGACCTGTCCAAATTGAAAGGCAGCGTGCGTGGCAAATACCTCGCGCGCTATCGAGCGGGAACAAACCTCGTGCTGCTTTCACCGGACGTCGCCGAGTATTTTCCTGACGAGCAATCTGTAAATTCGGCGCTGCGCACCTTGATTCGCGGAGCGAAGAGGCCTCTCCGCCACTCGCGCTGAACGCGGTGTCTCACTTCGCGTCCGCTACCCTTCGTAGCGTGCGTCTTGATCGCCTGCTTCGCTACCGCTCCGGCAAAATGGCTTTCGCCAGCCCTGGTGTAGCAGGATCCTGCACTGCCACCGGCGCGTCGAAGACCTGATTGAACCGAATCACGTTGCCGAGCGACCCAGCCTGTTTCAGAATGCCGATGGCCGCTTCCGTAATTTTGTTGTGTTCCACCACGTTGTTGTTGCCGACGACAAAAATGCCGGCTTCCGCGCCGTTGAAAACTTGATTGCGCCGCGCTCGGTTCCCGTCGCCTTCGATACGTATCCCGTCGAATACGCTGCTTGCAAACGTCTCGTTCCCCGCCACCAGCCCTTGGTTCCCGTGTACGAAAATGGCCACCTGGCTGATCCCGGCGCGGTTGTCGCTCACCTCCACTCCATCGGATTGCGTGACCAGAATGTTTGTCGCTACCGCCGTGCAGGTATCCACCGCCGTGCACGGTGACCAGAAATTGTTTGTCACCGTGTTCCTCGAAATGGAGCCCCCTGCGCCAAAGCCGATCTGGATGCCGTTCTGCGCCGCTCCGCTGGTCGGCCCGATACCGGTAACGACATTGCCGTGGACGGACACTTGCGTCCCCACTTCGTCCGCGGTGATGCCGTTTTTCTGGAAATCGTGGATCGTGGACTTCTCTATTTCCACGTTGGAGATGCCGCCCCCGCCGCTTTGCACGAAAACTCCCGAGCCGCTTTGGCAGCCTCCCAGGCTTGTGCCTAGTTTAAAGTTACGAATGGCCGCGCGGCTGATCTGCCCCGAAGCGTTTTGAAAAGCGATTCCGAAAAGCCGCGGCGAGCACTGCACCACGCCGTTGTTCGAGCCGTCCACGGTCAAGCCGTCGATCGTCACGTCAGTCGTGTCGCTCACCAGAATTGCCGCAGCCAGGGGCGTTCCGTCGAAAAGGCTCGTCGCGTTCTGCTGCATCGTGCCGGGCATCAAAACTGCGCCGCTGTCCGCGGCGATGGTCAAAGATTTGTGAATCGCCACTTGCTCGGCGTAAGTCCCTTTGCAAACGCGAATCACTGCGCCAGGAGTCGCTGCGTTTACCGCATCTTGAATCTTGGTGAACGCTGCATCGGGACACTGTACTTTGTCGTCGTCCACGACAAGTTGTGGTGTGGCCGCCCCGAACAGCCCAGCCGGCAGAAGCAACAAGCCCAACAACAGGGTCAAGACGCAAAAAAGCTTGAATGAGAATTGCACTTTCATCGAGGGTCTCCCTTCAAAAGCGGGCGTTGCGCGAGATGGCCTGCGCAGGCGACTCGCTACGCCCTCAGGGATTGAGGCTGGAAGTGAGAATGCCCAAATCTACCAACCTGATTCGCGGCAGGCAATAGTACCTCCTAGCCGTTCGGCTGGTCGCAGATCTCGCAATTGACCTTCCGGATGATTTTTCCCGATGCGCGTCCCGGTGGCTTGAACTTCGGAACTCAGTTATCCCGATCTTCCGTCTCGCTTTCCACGTCAAGGCGCTTGACCGCATAGCGATCCAGGTAGCGATTGTTTTTGCCTTTCGCAATAACGACGTATTCGAAGCCCCCAATCTCATCGTGGGCTTTCCATGTGTAGCGCAGATTCCCCGGCCCTCCAGAACGCGTCGCGCTCGCAAGATCTCCGAGGTCCGAGTAGCTGACCGGTTTGCCTTCAGGGCGGGCCAGCACGGTGATGTAGCGCAGGTGACGGCTGCGGTCAAAGCCAACAATGGCATATTGATAGCGCTGGTCATGGCTGAGGATCCAAACCTGCTGGCCCTCATCCTCGGACTTGAACTGGCCAATCTCCTTGAGCCGCGACTGCGCCTGAGCATGTGACATTCCGAGGTGCAGACCTAGTATTCGTGGAGCCGGCTGTTTAGCGACGGCGAGCGGAGCGACACTTAAGAGCAGCAAGACTGGAATTGCAGTTCTTTGCATCGCGGTCTTCTCCTCAATTCACATTGGATGGGAACAAGTGGCGCGGATTGCGGAGCCGCGCCACGTCAGCATTCCTTGTCACGGCCGCAAGGGAGTTGCGTCCTGGCTCTTGAATAGACCTAGCCCGGTGGATTGGCGAATGATGGTGGCCTTGGTGGCTTGATCGTTATCGAGACGCGTATGGCCGGCGGTGGTGCTATTGCCGCGCGTGATGCAAGCGGCAGTAATGCAGCCATCCGTGTACGCGGCGAAGACACGGCCAGCTTTGTCTACCGTAAGGTCATTGAAGTCCAGAAGGTTCCTGGTGCCGTTCGGGCACGTAGTCCCGTTGGTGCAGATCACGCCGAGCTGCACGGGATCGTTGGGCGTGGCATCCACCGTGAACCAAGTCTTGCCCCCGTTGTAAGTAGTGGCTATGTAGCCGTGCCACACCCCATTAAACGGAGTTGGTCCGGTGTCTGCGCCCGTGCCATCACCAGCCGACGGCGTGCCCAGGAAGAAGAAAGACGCGCGGTCATTGTCGCCCGCGACGACTTCAGGGAACACTGTATTGCGAATACTGAAGGGCGCTCCAACATCCAAGTCATTGTGCCAAGAGCGGCCCTGGTCATCGGAAACGGTGATGTGCGGATGTCCATCGCTCGCAACGTAGCCAAAATAGACTCGTCCTTTGGAGCCTATCCCGATGGACGGGTCGCTGGAGTTCGAAGAGCTTCCGGTAACGGGCTGCACCGTAAAGGTGAGTCCGTTATCCATGGAGACGACCAGCCCTTGCGTGCTTCCACAGCTCTTATTGGGAACGTAGATGATCCCGCTGGAACTGACCTTAATGTGGCCATGCAACCCGCCGCAATCCACCAGCGTGTACATGGGGTGGGCTTCTTCATAGGTCAAGCCACCGTCCTGGCTCAAGGCCATCTCCGCATCGCCGATATCCTGCGACGCGTAGTAGACGGCGTTCGGATACTGCGTGAGTGGGCCGCGAGCGGCTAACTGCGCGCAGGGCGCTGGAGTAACGAGCAACTGATCGGCGGTACAAAGGCGAAATGGTCCGCCGCCGACGGTCTCGTGATCGACTCCGGAAGCGATTCCGCCACCCTGACTTACAGTATAGGTTTCGCCATCGTTGTCGGTAAAAGAAGAGAGGCTGGTGGTCCCGAAGAGCTGAGACACAATCGTGCGGCCGGTGTGGGAATCCGTAAAAAGAATGGGGTCCAGAGTTGTGATGTTCGTGTTCGGTCCATCCTTGAGCAGCCAAGTTGCTGTCGCAGGCGAAGTGTTGGTGTTGAAATTGACCTGCAAGGTGTCAAAAACCGCTTGCGTCATGATGCGGCCCGAGTTGAAGTTGGCGCCAATCGAAGGTTCGCCGGAATTGTCACCCAGACCCGACGGCGATTGGTAGTTTGCATAGGTGGGCGCGGTGCCGTGAGCTGGCGAGTCAGCCGGCGGGGTGACGATGGTGGCCACGCCGCTATACGGGTCGCCAGGTGCGACATTGGAATCCACAACGTGCACGGTGTACACCCCAGTTCCGGAAACCGTGGGGTCAATCACCACGCCTTCGCCGGTCTCCGGTATGCCGCCGGTAGAACTGGCGATCACCGGACCAGTCAGACCGCCTTTGTGCACATAAAGATCGTAATCATTGAGCTTGACCTGGTGGGAAATGCTGATGGCTAAAACCAAACCTTTGTAGTTGGCTGGCGACCCCGTAAGCGTGATGGTATATACGTCGCAATCGGTTCCGTCCACGCAGGTGGTTTCATCCGTAGTTGCGCCAGCAATCCCGCTGCCCGCCCAACTGGCGGAAGAGCCATTTACGGGGTTCAGAGTGCTGGAAGATGGAGTTGCCGCGAAAACCAGAGTCGCGACACAGAATGCAGCCAGGGCGAGAATCATTCCCGACCGCAAGCTGAACCTAGTGGCACGGGTAACACTGCTGGCATGACTGGACACAGAAAGATCCTCCTCCTGACTTTTTCGTGGCTACATTTTTCATGACACGGTGGCAGCCTGAGTGAGGCTAGGCAGTGGTCGAGGTACAGTAAATACGGTGGATACCTTATTTTTCACTCGGCCATTTATACGGGCAGGCTTCTGAATTCGGCGGACCGTCGCGGGCGGGTGGCCGACCGATCTGCAAGGCGCCTTTGGGTGGCCACCTTGGCGGGGGTTTTTGCAAGAGTGGGGCTGCCGTTCGCTAGCCTCTTTGTTTTTATGAATTTCACTCGGGCGCGATCCCAGGTTCTCTCCCTTCGTGCGCCACAGGACTAAGGTACTCCTCCCTAGTACTAGCGCCCCATTCCTTTTCACACGCAAATACGCTTACTTTGGTCTTTGCCCAACGTGCGCTAACGCAGGAGGTCCGCCTTTGCCGCACATTGCTCAGGAGCCTCGGCAGATACGCCGACACCCCCGCATCTCACTGCCGAGGGGAATGAATGTGAGTTGGCATGGCGGTGACTGCGACCTCCAACTTTTTTCACGCGTCCAGACGCTAGGTATGGGAGGTCTGTTCATTTCCACTCCCAATCCACCGCCCGTGGGCACGAAACTCAGGTTGGTGTTTGAAGTGCCCAGCGGAAAGGTGCGGGCAGAGGCAATCGTGCGAAATAGTGTCCCTGGGGATGGCATTGGCGTCGAGTTCACGCGAATGGACCTGGGAGATAAAGTCTTGCTGCAAAAGTTGCTGAATCGATTGCTGCGTTGCGATTTCTGAGAGGCGGCCCGCCTCCCTCGTGGGATAAACCGTGCGGCTGCCGTTGGCTAGCCTCTTTGTTCTTATGAATCTCGCCCGATCCAGACGCTCTCTCCCCCGATTCTCCCTTCCTCAACTAACGCCTTCTAATAACTTACAACTCATAACTTAACTACGCTGGCGGGTGCCCCGTTCTTGCGGGTGGCGTTTACCCCGACCGGGTCGGGGCAAGGGCGGTGTAGTTGAGGTTTGTCTTCGCTCTTTTCCGTCCTCGCTCCTCCCCTCCTCCGCTAACAACTAAGAACCTACAACTTAAAGCCGCCGCGCCCTTCCACCAGAAACACATGAAAGTCCGTAGCTAGAGGCTTGCCGCCAAGTTGCCGCATCATCAGCGCGAGTTGTCCCCGATGGTAAGTGGAATGGTTCGCCAGATGTTGCATCAAGTGCCCCAAACTGATTTGCGTTCCGCGCAGAGGAAGCATTCTTTCCAAGGATTCGTTGGTCACGCCGTTCACGAACTCACTCTGTTCTTTTTCGATTTCCGCCAACTTGGACCGTACCGCCGCGATGTTGGGAAATAAATCCGGACGGAACAGGACCTCATGACGATCCCACAGCTCTGCGACGAAGGCGGCATTTGGGTTCGGTTCTTTCCAATACGTCAGCCAACCCCACTCCCCGCCGATGATGTGTACCAGGGCATCCCGCACCGACCGAAAGCTGCCGCCCAGATCCCGCGTGAACTGCTCATCGCTAAGCGCAGCCGCCGCCCGCAAAACCCGGTCGTTCGCCCACCGGTCGTATTCGTGCAGCAGTTGAATGTCATCCTTATTCATTCATGATCGCGGTCCGAACCCGCGTGTCTTGAGCATATTACGCTGGGGGTTCTCGGCCCTCTTCTCCGTCAATTTCGATTTCTACATCTTCCGTGCATCCGCTTAATCGCTTTCCCTTCAATCATTTCCAAGAAAGTTTCAAACCATCCTTGACGATTCTCTAATTTGTGATACATTTACTTAGTAGATAACTACGTTTTGAAGTCCGGAACTTCCTCCCGCTTTTCTTTTCTGGGGCTGTTTTTCACGCTGCCACCCGTTTTGCTTAGCTAAACCACCTTCTTTAGAATCAAGCACTTACGAAATGCAATTTCGCAAGTCTTTTCCTTTGATATTCATACAAATTGCCGGGGGTACCCCCATTGGGAGATCCCGCAGGAGGTAGCAAGACCAGCGGTCTGGGAGATCGTCGGGGAAAGTCCCTCGGCTCACGGTGTTCGCTCGGGACAAGCTTTCCTCATCGGAGAGCTTGGTGCGGGAGACAGGAGTTGAACCTGCACGGCCTTTCGGCCACAAGATCCTAAGTCTTGCGCGTCTGCCAGTTCCGCCACTCCCGCGGTGGATGGCTCTATTCTACAAGTTTGGGAACTCCCGCTCCACCGTGATTTTGCGAGGCATTTTCAGCACTGGCGGCTGTGATGGCGCGCACAGTGGCGGTGATTCCGCGCGAGTACCGTTCGGGTGGAAGGCAGTGGCTGGGATCGAACGTCAAAACAGGGCAATCGGTTTATGCGCATGTTGCTGGTGGATGCTGTACAGATTGCACACCATGGAGCAGATCGATGCAAAGTGGCCCGCTACTCTTCCAGCACCAGGGGGCACGCCTTCCAATCCATCCTAACCATGCCAGCGGCTCCCTTTGCGAGCTCCACCCATCTGTCTCGGTGAGATGAACAATAAAACAAGCGCGCCGACCAAGATCGATATCAGGAGCATCGGTATTTGCGCTTCCATTTGCTAAGAGCATGGTCTTCCCTACAATTCGGAAGGAACTGTCAAGACACACAGAGGGAACATCCATTAAACGCAAAATCTAGATTCGTTGTTAAACAGCTTCGACAGCATCCTAGAGCTAGGCTCCCCTAGTAATTCTGCCAGTTGGACCCGAATCGCAATTTGGTCTATAGGTTCCAATGAAAATGCAGTCTCTTGAGGGGCGAAACAAGACTAAATAACTTCGGTTCCGTCACGAGGCTGCATTCTGAGGGGGTACGCAGTGAAGGTAATCCGCAGGAATCAACATTCGCAGAAATTGACAAATTCTCCCCCGTCCCTTCCCCGCGACGTCTTCTTTTTCTATGAGAAAAGCACCGGCGAGGCTCACTTTCAGGTCCAAACCGGACCAGACGGCAGGTTTCCCGCGGACGAGGCCGCCGGCCTGTTGGCGATGCACTGTATGGTAAGGGGCAAATCCACAAGCGATTACGTTGCAATGGTGCAGGCGGAAGACGAGATCCTGGAGGGTCTCAAAGAGAAAGCGGACAAGCTATTGGAAGCCGGTAAATCCATCTCCAGCCAGGTGAAGATGACGCGGCGGGAGGAAGAAGTTCTGTCGGGGCTGATGAAATGCCTCGCCAACAAGGAAATCGCCGCTAACTTGAATGTTTCCCAGCGCACCGTGAAATTCCATGTCTCCTCGCTGCTGGCGAAGTTCCGCGTACGCGGCCGCATGGAGTTGGTTAGCGAAGCTTCGCGGCAAACGCCCTGGGCCATGGCAGTTCCTACGGCGACGCGGGAGGCCCACACATTGGCGCCAGTCTCAAGAAATTGTCCGCCGGACCGACGTTCGGTATCTTTGGTTCCGCTGGCGAAACGGGAATTGATAGCTTAATTTTCAGATTTCGTTCCTTATTCTTGTAACAAAAAATTCTTGTAACAAAAACAAAAGCCCCAGAACGTCTTGCGCGTCTGCCAGCTCCACCACTCCTGCGGTGGTGACTCTATTCTACAAGCTTGGGACTCCCGCTCCACCGCGATTTTGGCCGGCATTTCAATGGCTTGGCGGCTGCGGGAGCCTGCAGGATGGTGCTGGATTAGGGGCGGAGACAAGTGCATAATACTGTTGTCTAAAAGAGAATTTGCTTGGCCCAGTCCCCCCGCCAAGACCTGAGCGCCTATCCCAAGAGGGCGCGCGCGTGGGTGCCGCTGCGAACGAGGGCAGCGTCATGATCATTCAAGAGCACGGCGATCATCTAATATTGATTCGCCAGACGGACCATGCCGTCCTATCGGGCTACTTTGCGCGTGAAATCGGCAACGAAATCTTCGCTCGCCCCGAGCCTGTCGATTCCTTCCAGCTTGCCGCGACGGAACACGACAACGGCTGGAACGAGTGGGAGCTGCAGCCGCGCATCGATCCCGTCACATTCTTGCCTTACAGCTTCATGTCCCTGCCCACGGTGGAGCATATGGATCTGTACCAGCGCGGCATCGAACGTGTGGTAAAAGTGGACCGTTACGCCGGACTGCTCGTCAGCATGCATTGCGCCGGCCTGTACGACAAAACGCGCGCCACCATTCCGGGATTCTCTGCGAAGTACGTAAAATCCCAGGAAGCTCCCATCGTCAATGATTTCCTGCAGCGGCTGCGCCTACAGCAGTTGCGCCTAAAAGTAGACTTGCGCGGCGATCCTATAACAAAAAATTTTGCGGATGAAAAATGGTTGCAAGCGAACGCCCAGCGCCTGGAAGCACTGGATCGCCTGTCGCTCTATTTTTGCCTCGGTCCCGTAGAGCCTGCCACGATCGACGCCGTGCCTGCCGACTACAAGGGCGGGGAAGTGGATTGGGATTTGCAGCCGGAGGAAAACAACGCGGCTACGCTGGAACCTTACCCGTTTCGCCGCGACCCGCTGGAGATCAGCATCTTGGTGCGGCGAATTCCGAAACGGCGTTACGCGGATGATCTTGAGCTGCAGAAAGCGCTGGCGCAGGCGCCTTATTTCGCGCAGAAATTTACGGTAAGAACCGGAGGCGCGAGGACGCGCGCGCAAATCGCGCGAGCCTGAAAAAACGGCGGCGTCGCGCGGCGAGTTGGTCTTGTTTTCAGTTCGCAGGATGCGTGGCGCGTTCGATGCCTTCCGCGATGCGCACAATAACCAATGCGAGCTCTAACAAAGCGCGCACTACCAGAACGCCCACGAAGAGAGACACAATTCCCGCAACGAGATTGATTATCCCTTGCGCGGGAGATTGCTGATAGCCGACGACGACTTCAGCCACGACCGTGATTCCGCCGAAAACGATGGCGAGGACATACAATAATTTTACAAGGCGGCGAAGCAGCGAACTGTTAAATCCGAAATCGAAGAGTCCCGCAAAGAGATTCTTTTCTTCGGGCATGCAGCCTCCTGGGCTTACAAATCGATTGTGATTGCTGGGTATTAGAGTAAGTACGGCTATTCCGTATTAGATGTCAAGCGAAGGGGGCTCTCAAATTACATGCGGATTGCCGGGGGACGAAATAAAAATTTCTAATTCGATTAGGCAGCCCTTTCTTCTTGACAATCCCGCCGCGCACGTACATCTTGGTTGGCTTCGTCGCCTCTCCTTTCGAACGATGCCAAGGTGAAGCGGCGAACTCGCTCACTTATGACCAAGGTTCGGCTCTGCTTTCACGATCGCTGTTTTGATGGCACCGCTTCCGCCGCTCTCTTTTACCGCTTTTACCGCGAACAATTCGACCAGAACGCGGAATTTGGCTTCACTGGGATGACGCACCGCGCCGCGCAGCCTTGGGAGCCGGGTTTGTTCGATGGCGACGAAAACGTCATCGTGGATTTCAAATTTTCCAATTCGCCGAAAGTGACCTGGTGGTTTGACCATCATCAGAGCGCGTTTCTGACGCCCGCTGACGCCGAACAATTCAAGAAAAATCCCGGCGAGCACATGTTTTACCAGCCGGACTACAAGTCCTGCACCAAGTTGATCGCGACGATCGCGATAGAAAAATTTGGTTTCGACACGCAGCCGCTGGAGAATTTGATTTATTGGGGCGATATCATCGATGGTGCGCAATATCCGTCGCCGGAATCTGCCGTCGAGATGGTTGAACCGGCGACGCAACTTGCGCTGGTGATTGAAGCGGCGCCGGAAGATGGACTGCCGGCGCGAATCATTCCAGAACTGGCGTACCGGCCGCTGAGCGAAATGGTGAAGCTGCCGCTGGTCACCAAGCATCTTGGGCCGCTGTTGGAGCGGCACCGCAAATCGATCGAAATTTTGCGCCAACGTATTGAAGCGCGCGATGGAGTGATTTTCTTCGACGTCAGCGATCTGGACCTCGAGGGCTACAACAAATTCATTCCTTATTTGCTGCACCCGGAATGTGTGTATTCCGTGAGCGTCAGCGCTTCCGCGGTCCGCGCGAAAGTTTCGCTGGGCACAAACCCGTGGAATCAGGCAACTGCGAACCAGAACCTGGCTTCGCTGGCCGAGAAATTTGGCGGCGGTGGCCATCCGCGCGTGTCGGCCATTTCGTTCGAACCGGGAGAAGTGGCTCGGGCACGAGAAGTAGCGCGCGGTCTCGCCGCTACGCTGCGCGGAAAATAACGCTCTCTCGCGTAGTTGCGGGCGATTCCCACTGTTCGACAAAATTTGCGGTCCCGTGTAAAATTCTAAAATCAACCTGTGGACCGGTAGCTCAATGGTAGAGCAGCTGACTCTTAATCAGCGGGTTGGAGGTTCGAGTCCTCCCCGGTTCACCAAGTCTTTTCAATGAGTTAGCTTGATCTGGCTTTTCGCTCAGGAAAAACTGTGCCCTTTTTTGTGCCCACCCCGGCTCAAATTCAATTCCGCTGAGATCGCACTTGGTAGGAAAGACGAGCGCCGCAACTGTTAACCGAAGGGTTACTAGTTCCCAACCAACTATAGGAAATTTGAGCCGAGGGGGCACAAACCTAGGCACATATTCTGCAGGTGTCTTGGTCAGGAATGGCCAACTCATTGAAATAATTGGTGAACGGCGCCGGATTCTGGCCTCTGACCCACTGATTGCCGGTCAGTCTAGCTTAGTGAATCGCACTTCCGCAGCAACTGCGCCATTGCTACTGAACGGTCAGCGTGACGCTGCTGGTCGTTACGGCCATGGTGCCGGACGTGGCGGTGATGGTTAGTTGGGCCGGGCCTGCGGGCGTACCGGCGTGGCCGCCGACGCATCCAGCGAGGACGGCTCCGGTGAGGAGCAACATGGCCAGGGGCACGACGGTGGCATAGCGTCTGCGCTGCGGAACGCGGCGCACCATGCGCATAGCGGCAAGTCCCGCCAGCATGGCGGCGAGCCACAGCACCGGCAAGAGGCGCGTCAGCGGCGATGCTGGCGGTTCCACCGGCGGTGATGGCGGCGCCGCTCCGCGAGAAATGGTCATGATCGTCAGCGTAGTGGTGGTAGCCGAAGTGGTGAACGATGGGATGTTCGCCGGACTGAACGTTGCCGTCGAGTGAGCCGGCAGCCCGGTGACCGCGAACGTAATCGGATTCGCGAAGCCGGCCGGGTTGGTCCCCGTAATCGTAATGACGATATTGGCCGGCTGCCCTGCTTTGACGGGCGTGTTGGCCGGGCCGCTCACCGTGAACCCATCCACGGTGAAAACCGTTGCCGCAGTGGTGCCGCCGCCAGGCGCGGGATTCGTGACCGTCACGCTCACGTTGCCTGCCGTTGCGACATCGCTAGCAGGGACGGTCACCAGAATTTGCGCTGCGGTCACGGAGGTTGGCGTGATCGCTGGATTGGTTCCAAAGTTGACCGTGGCTCCGATCACAAAGTTGGTCCCACCGATGGTCATGTTCAGAGCCACTCCGCCGGAAGCGTGCGTAACACCGTTCACCTTGGCGCTGGTAACTGTGGGCGCAGGGTTGTTGACGTTGAATGTCAGCGTGTTGGACGGACCTACAGTCGGAGTTGGGTTCGTGACGATCACGTTGAACGTTCCACCGGTGGCGATATCCGCCGCAGCGATCGCCGCGGTTACCTGACCGGCGTTCACGAAGGTGGTGGTCTTCGCGGCGCCGCTAAAGCTGACGACAGCTCCATTTACGAATTTCGAGCCGTTCACAGTCAACACGAATGCCGCGCCACTTGCGTTGGCACTGGTCGGCGAAAGCGATGTGAGCACGGGCGCCGGATTATTAATGGTGAAGGTCTGGCCGGTGGACGTGCCGCCAACCGGTGGCGGATTGAACGCGGTGATGGTAGCCGTTCCGCCAGCGACGATGTCCGTAGCCGGAATCGCGGCGGTGAGCTGCGTACTGCTCACAAAGGTGGTCGGGCGATTGGCGCCGTTCCAATTCACGATGGTGTAGGAGAAGAAGCCTGTCCCATTGACGGTGAGGTTAAACGCGGCTGCGCCAGCCACAGCGCTGGTCGGCGCGATCGAGGTAATCGTAGGGACAGGATTATTGATGGTGAATGTCGTCGGCCCGCTGTTGCCGCCGCCCGGAGCGGGATTGACAACCGAGACGGGGCTAGGCCCAGCCGACGCAATGGCGCTGGCGGGAATGTTGGCCGTGAGCTTAGTGCTGCTCACGAACGTCGTGGGCATCGCGACTGGCGCGACACCAAACTGCACCCCGGAAGTGGTGACAAAGTTCGTGCCGTTCACGGTGAGAGTGAACGCCGGTCCGCCAGCAGTGGCAAATGTCGGCGAGACGGAGGTAATTGTCGGTGCTGGGTTGTTGACCGTAAATGTGGCCGAGGCCGAAGCGCCGCCTCCCGGCGCGGGATTGGTAACCGTGACGTTAAACGATCCGGCAGTCGCGATATCTGCTGCTGTGATCGCCGCGGTCACCTGAGTGGCGCTGACAAATGTGGTCGTTCTTGCCGCGCCATTGAAGTTGACGACGGAACTCGACACAAAGTTTGTGCCATTCACCGTGAGAGTGAAAGCTGCGCCACCTGCTAACGTGTTGTTAGGCGAAAGAGTCGTGACCGCCGGTAACGGATTGTTGATGGTAAACGCGGCTGCTGCTGAAGTACCGCCGCCGGGAGCCGGGTTCGTCACTGTGACATTGACGGTTCCTGCAGTCGCGATATCCGGAGTCAGAATTGCCGCCGTCAACTGCGTTGAGCTGACAAACGTGGTTGTCTTCGCGGCTCCGTTGAAGTTCACCACCGCTCCATTCACGAAGGCCGTTCCGTTGACGGTAAGGATGAATCCCGTGCCACCTGCCGTCGAACTGTTTGGCGAGAGCGAAGTGATCGTTGGCGCAGGATTGTTGACGCTGAAGTTTACTGCCACGGAAGTTCCGCCGCCCGGCGCCGGATTTGCTACCGTGACCGGGAAAGATCCGACGGCAGAGATGTCCGCAACGGTGATCGCCGCCGTGACTTGGGTCGCGCTGACAAAGGTAGTGGTCCGGGCGGCGCCGTTGAAGCTGACCGTGGCCCCAGTCGCGAAACCGGTCCCGTTAACTGTAAGGGTGAAGGCTGCGCCGCCAACTGTCGCGCTCGCCGGAGAGAGCGTAGTAATCGCGGGCACCGGGTTGTTGACAACCAGGTTGATGGCGGAAGAAGTGCCACCCCCGGGCGCCGGGTTAAACACCGTGATGGGGAAGGATCCCGCGGTGGAGATATCGGCAGCGGTAATGGCCGCCGTCAATTGAGTCGCACTGACAACGGTGGTAGTCCTGGCAGAACCATTAAAGTTCACTACGGAACTCGACACGTAGTTGGTGCCATTGACTGTCAAGGTGAAAGCTGGGCCGCCTGCGGTCGCGCTGGTGGGCGAAATGGAAGCCAGCGTGGGAACGGGATTCGGTGCAGTGGTGATCACAAAAACAAAATTCGCAGTGGTGCCACCGCCGGGAGTCGGATTCGTCACAGTCACATTGGCATTCCCGGAAGTAGCGATGTCGCTGGCGAGAATCGCCGCGGTAATTTGCGTGGCGCTGACGAAGGTGGTCGTTCTTGCCGTGCTGTTAAACTTGACCTGCGACGTGGAGACAAAGTTCGTCCCGTTCACCGTTAAGGTGAATGCTGCTCCACCAGCCACAAGAGTGTTCGGACTGAGCGATGTAATTGTGGGAACCGGGTTATTTACGGCGAAGTTGACGGCCGCAGAAGTTCCGCCGCCGGGAGCGGGATTCGTTACGGTAACGGGGAAAGAGCCCGCCGTGGCGATATCCGCAGCGGTAATGGCCGCAGTGATCTGCGTTGCGCTGACGAAAGTCGTGGTTCGCGCGCTGCCGTTGTAGTTGACCATGGAAGCCGCAACGAAGTTGGTGCCATTCACGGTCAGAGTGAAAGCCGCGCCGCCTGCGGTGCCGCTGACCGGCGAGAGGGTCGTGATCGTTGGCGCGGGATTGTTGACGGCGAAATTGACCGCCGCGGACGTGCCTCCTCCCGGCGCCGCATTCGTGACAGTTACCGGGAAAGATCCCGCGGTCGCGATGTCCCCAGCCGTAATGGCCGCGGTCACCTGGGTCGCGCTGACAAAGGTGGTTGTCTTTGTGTTGCCGTTAAACTTGACTTGCGAGGCAGACACGAACCCGGTGCCGTTGATGGTTAGCGTGAACGCAGCGCCGCCTGCCGTCCCGCTCGTCGGCGAAAGCGTGGTGACTGTCGGCGCAGGATTATTCACGGTGAACGTCTGAGCCGCGGTAGTTCCTCCACCGGGCGCAGGATTTGTGACGGTAACGTTCAGGGAGCCCCCGTCGCGATGTCGGCGGCCGGCACAGTTACTTGCAGTTGCGTCGCAGTTTGGGAGGTCGGCACCAGCGGAGGATTCGCGCCGAAACTAACCGTGGAATTAGCGACGAAGTTCGTGCCAGTAAGCGTCAATGTGAAAGCCCCAGTGCCTGCGGTGGCGCTCGTGGGACTGATGGAAGTCAGGGTGGGCACAGGGTTGTTTGCCGCGCTCACGTTAAAATTGACCGCGTTGGAAGTGCCACCGCCTGGTGCCGGATTTGTGACGGTTATTGGCGGTGTCCCGGCCGAGGCGATGTCGGACATTAGAATTGCAGCCGTTACCTGTGTCGCGCTGACAAATGTCGTCGTTCTGGCGCTGCCGTTAAAACTGACCGAAGAATTTGCGACGAAACCAGTCCCATTCACGGTAAGAGTGAAGGCCGCGCCACCAGAGGTCGCACCTGTGGGCGAAAGCGAGGTGATGGTGGGAAGAGGATTGTTCACTGTGAAGTTGGACGCTGCGGATGCACCGCCGCCGGGCGCGGGATTTGTTACCACGACTGGGAACGTGCCGGCCGCAGCGATATCCGGAGCAGTGACCGCCACCGTCACTTGCGTGGCGTTCACGAACGTGGTCGTTCTCGCCGTGCCATTAAACGTGGCACTCGCGCCGCTCACGAAGTTAGTTCCGTTGACGGTGAGGGTAAACGCAACTCCGCCGGCAGTCGCGCTGGACGGCACGAGCGAAGTAATCGTGGGAACGGGGTTGTTTACGGTGAAGTTGGTCGCCGCAGAAGTACCGCCGCCGGGCGCTGAGTTGGTCACTGTGACCGGGAATGTCCCCGCAGCCGCGATGTCCGCAGCCGTGATCGCTGCAGTCACCTGCGTCGCGTTGACAAACGTGGTGGTCTTGGCGTTGCCATTGAACTTCACAGAGGAAGTGGACACAAAACCCGTGCCGTTCACGGTGAGCGTGAACGCCGCGCCACCTACCGTTGCGCTTGTGGGCGAAAGCGAGGTAATCGTGGGTGCTGGATTGTTAACGATGAAGTTGCTAGCCGTGGACGTGCCACCGCCGGGCGCGGTGTTAGTCACCGTGACCGGGAACGTGCCGGCCGTAGCGATATCAGCCGCCGTGATGGCCGCGGTCACCTGAGTCGCGTTTACAAACGTAGTGGTCCTTGCCGCGCCGTTGAAATTCACCGCAGAAGTGGGCACAAAGCCGGTGCCGTTGACCGTTAGGGTAAACGCACCACCGCCAGCCGTCGCACTCGTCGGCGAGAGCGAAGTAATCGTGGGCGCCGGATTGTTGACCGTAAAGTTCGAGGGCGCTGACGCTCCTCCACCGGGCGCAGGGTTACTTACGACAACCGGGAACGTTCCACCCGAGGCTATATCCGCAGCCGTGACGGCCATCGTCACCTGTGTGGCCGAAACGAAAGTGATCGTCCTGGCCGTGCCATTGAAGGTGCCGGTCGTCACGGCGATGAAGTTCGTACCGTTGATCGTCAAAGTGAAGGCTGCGCCGCCTGCCGTCGCACTGGTCGGCGAGAGTGAAGTAATCGTCGGAACGGGATTGTTCGCCGCGCTCACATTGAAATTGACGGCGTTGGAAGTGCCGCCACCCGGTGCCGGATTTGTGACCGTTACTGGCGGTGTCCCGGCCGAGGCGATGTCGGACATTAGAATTGCAGCCGTAACCTGTGTTGCGCTGACAAAGGTTGTCACCCTAGCAGTGCCGTTGAATTTGACAGACGAGGTGCCCACGAAGCCCGTCCCGTTCACGGTCAGAGTGAACGCAGCTCCGCCTGCCGTGGCTCCGGTTGGAGAAAGGGATGTGATCGTGGGAACCGGATTGTTGATGGTAAATGTTTGTACGCCCGAAGTTCCTCCGCCCGGTGCAGGGTTGGTTACGGTGACGTTCACCGAACCTGCCGTAGCGATGTCGGCTGCGAGAATCGTCGCCGTGATTTGCGTCGCGTTCACAAACGTGGTCGTCTTAGGAGCTCCGTTAAAGTTCACAACGGAGGAGGCATTAAAGTTCGTGCCGTTCACAGTTAGCGTGAATCCTGCGCCGCCAGCCGTAGCGCTGGTGGGCGAAATCGACGTTGTGGTTGGGACGGGATTGTTGACCAGGAAGTTCATGGGAGCAGATGGTCCGCCGCCAGGAGCCGGGTTGCTTACGATGACAGGGAAAGATCCCGCCGCAGCGATGTCCGGAGCAGTGACCGCCATAGTTACTTGCGTGGCGGAGACAAAGGTGACGGTTCGAGCGGCGCCATTGAACGTGCCGGTAGCGCCACTGACGAAGTTTGTGCCGTTGATGGTCAGCGCAAAGGCTGCACTGCCGGCCGTCGCGCTGGTCGGCGAGAACGAAGTGATTGTGGGAACCGGATTGCTGGCGGAGGCGCTAAAGGTGAGATGGAAATTGGTGGTGCCGCCGTCGCCGAGGAACGACGAGACCATGAAGAAGTAGGTGGTGCCGGAGGTTGCGGCAAAAGACACCTGAGATTGCGCAATTCCGGCGCCAGCGCTCTGGTTGCATGCAACCTGAGCGAAACTGCCAGGCGCTCCTGTAACAGCTGTAAGGATCGTCTCGTAAGGGCTGGTCAGGGTATCCGCCGTGAGGGTGCCGGAGCTCGTTGGGGTGTAGGTGTACCAAACGCTGTTGGCCATGCCTCCACTTGCGGCGCCAACGGGTGCACAGGAGGGCGTCGGGTCGGTTGCCCCCGTATTAGGAGTGGCGAGAACTGTATTGACAGTGTTCGAGAACGGCACGGAGGCCACCGTCGCGCTGCCGAACGCATCGTTCGCGGGAGCAGCGCTGGCGAAGTCCATGGTGAAGGTCAGAGTGCCGCCCGGGCCGTTGGTATTAGCATCGGTCACCATGATGAAGTACTGCGTATTGGCGGTGACGTTAAAACCGATGAAGGACTCCACGGGTGAAGCACCGGCCGCGGGAACGTTGCCTGTGGCGCAAGCGCCTGCCACAGCACTCAGGCTTCCGATCGAACCTGTCCAGGCAGAAAGAATTGTCGTGTAGCTGCTGAAGCGGGTGTCCGCTATGACCCTGCCGCTGACGGTGGGCTTGAAAGAAAACCAGACACTGCGCGCAACGCTATTGGAACCGCAAGAGACTGCTGGGTCGTTTACACCGCCCGTGTTTGGCGTGTCCTGAGTGGTGTCCTGCGCAACGCGGAACGGCAACGCTGCAGGGTTTACAACCGTAGCGAAATGGATGTCGTCGTTGGTGGCGGAAAATGCCTGAGCGACCACGAGAGTCTTTGGCGCGGATTGCACTCCTCCGGGCACAGGAGTGGTGACTGAAATCGCCAAGGAACCCGCGGCCGCAATGTCAGAGGCTGGGATCGAGGCCAACAATTGATTCGCGCTTACGAATGTAGTGAGGCGCGCGCTGCCGTTCACATTGACTATCGCGCTGGAGGCAAACCCACCACCGTTCACGGTCAGCGTAAACGCAGGTCCGCCAGTGGACACGATTGAAGGGGAGATAGAAGTGATCTGTACGCCGACGCCTATGAGCGGGGCGTTCTGCGGAGAACCTGGGCCGTCATCGGCCACATTGATCGTGGCGTTTTCGGCGCTGGCAACCGACGGCGTAAAGTTCAGCCCTACGTCGCACAAAGAGTTAGCGGCCAGAGCAAACGATGCGAGCGCCGGACACGCGGGGTTGCCACTTGCCGCGGCGGCGGTGAAATGGAAATCCGATGCGTTTGCGCCGCTGATCGTGAAGCCCGTTGCGTTCACATTAAGGGCTACGGAATTGAGGTTAATCAGCGTGGCGTTCATTGTCGGGCTGGTTGTTCCAATGGCCACGGCGCCGAAATTCACGGGAGACACAGCGACAACCACAGTCGAGCTAAGGACCAGACCCGTGACGGAAATGGCCTGCGGACTACCCGGGGCGTCGTCCGCAATATTCAATGTGGCCACGCTGTTGGCATTACCTGGGGGCGTGCCGGCAGTATATTTGACTCCGAAGAAGCAGGAGGCTCCCGCAACAACAGTCACAGTATGAGCGCCTTCGAAAGTGCATGTCGGGGCCAGGGTAGGCGCCACAAAAACAAAATTGGCTGCATTCGCACCTGAGAACGTCGCGTTGGTAATGTGTAGAGCATTGGTGCTGCCTGGATTTTGAATCTGGAAAGTAGTGATCGAAGTGTTTGCTCCAACGGCGATGGGGCCGAGGACGATGGGATTGGGATTCACCAGGACCACTGGCCCGGGATTTGCGGTGACGGTAAAAGTGAAAGGCACAGGCCCACCGGCAGCTACGGTGAGCGCCAGGTCGTCAATGCCGCCTCCCGGGGGCGGATTGTAAGGAACCACTTGATAGGTAAATGGCGTCGTGAACTGCGTAACCGCCGTGGTGAGATCGTAGACGGTGCCTCCTCCGGAAACAGTGCCAACGGTAGGCACGGTCGGCAACTGGAACTGCAGCACTGGAGGATTGCTGGTGTCGTAAAAGGCCAGGACGGTATTTGGAAGAAAAGGCTCTGTGGCGGTCGCTGACGTCAAATGGAAAGGAACAGCCGTATAGGTTAGAGCCGTCGTCGGCGTCATGGTGAGCGGATCCAAGAGGGGGTTCATCACGGCAAAGGGTGCGCCACCGCCGGTAAGCAACGATGAACCTAAATCGACTCCAGCTGGATCAGTTAGCGTAATTGGGAATACTCCGCCAACGGTGAACAAGGTGTTGCTGAGCGTCACGTTCAGTTGCGTGGTGTTGACGAAGGAAGTGGTGACTCCCGTGCTCGAACCGGCAAACTGCACTTGCGTGCTGGTGCTAAAGTTCAGGCCGTTGATGGTGATTGCCGTAGTTGCTGCACCGACATTTACTGCCGCAGGAGTGATGGAGTTGATGGACGCAAGGGGCGGTGGACTCACATCGGTCAATTGAATCTGCCAGGTGCTGCGGCCATGCGTGGCGGCGCGCAAAATCCGCGTAGAACGCCGCATGGCCAGGCCAAGCACAGGTGAGTTCGGTAGGCCATCGCCGATGACTGTCCAATTCGCACACAACGTTGCCGCCGGGTTCGGGCAAGAGAACACACCTACGTCCGTGGCGATGTACAGGGCATCGTACGCGGGACTGCCTTGGTGATAAGCGATGACGTCGTTCACTGGGATATCGGGCAGATCGCCGCTGATGTTGGTCCAGCTCGTGCCACCGTTAGTCGTGGCGAAAATGTGGCCAGGCGTGGCGCCACATCCAGCACAAGATCCAAACCCTGAAAGCGCCACATAAGCGATATTCCCAGTCGAATCGTTCCGCTGGGTCCGAACAGCGGTGACGTGACGCGGAGGCAGCAGACCGTGGTCAATTTGATTCCAGAGAATCCCCCCCGTGGTCGTCTCCCAAACTTTGCCGTTGCTTGTGCCTGCGAGGATCAGATTGGAGTTGGAATGCCCCACGTCCACGGTCGTGATGTTTCCCCCACCGCCTGCTGAGGGGCACGACGTCGCTATCGCCGCATTTCCATTGCTCAGGTCACCGCTGATTGGTGTCCACGCCGGCGTCACCTTGAGGAAGGAATTGGCCAGTGAAGAAGCGGCATTGGTGGTCTGCCAGACGCGGCATGTTCCGAAATACAGGTTCTCGGGATTGTTATCATCCAGAGCGATGGGGGGAATGAACTGCATGTGGTCTCCGGAACCGGTGATCGCTGTCTCGGCAACGTCGAAGCCGGGAAATTGCTGAGTGTTCGCGAACGTCAGAAACTGACCGTTCATAACGGCTTTCTTTACCTTGGCTCCGGCCGCAGCGTCACAAGTGGCGTAGATCGTTGATGGAGTCGTTTGGTCGATGGCCGTAAAGCCGCCGTCTCCGCAGATAAATTCGTTCTGCCAAGTCAGCGAGTTCTGAAATAGTTCTACGTCATTGTCCTGAGTTCCGCCGAAACCGTAATTTTCGTCGGACACGGCGGCGGTTGGACCGGGGTAGAACTGCGTAATGGCGAGGCCTGCATTCAAGTCCGACCAGGTAGGGGATACGCCTGAGGCTGGAGTGGGGGTATTCGTGCTCCACACTCCGCCGTCATTGCCAACGTAGAGGATCGCGCCGTTCGCGCTAAAAACTAGCGCATGTGTGTCTACGTGGGGGTGCGTGCTTGTTGATCCAAAACTGAAATCGCCCGCAGCCGCAGTCGCAGGCGTCCACGAGGTTCCACCGTTCGTCGATTCGAACAGCGAAGTAAAATTATCCGGTCCGGCCCCGCCTCCCAGAACAACCACATTTTGGTTGGTTGGGCTCACCCCGATCGCCATGTCATAAAAGCACTGGTGCGCACAGAATCCGCCCGTGACAGCTGGCCCAGTGACCGAAGTCCACGCAGTCCCGCCATTCCCTGTCTTAAAGAGGCCCAGCAAATTACTCGAAGTGGTGGAAGAATCTGCAATCGCCGCGTAAATAGTTGCGGCAGCACCCGATGTCGACTGTGCGTAGCCTAACGTAATCCGTCCTAAGTTAACGGTCGGCAATCCGCCCGCCTGCTTTGTCCAAGTCGCACCAGAGTCCGTGGACTTCCAAATACCGTTACTAGCGGGACTCGGCGGAAAAATGTCACCCAGAGCGGCCCAGGCCGTCGCCGTCGCCCCGGCATTGATTGTCGACTCGAAAAACACGCCGGTCCCAGCAGAACCCTGCGCTCCCGTGGTTGGCCGTACCCACGTCGTTCCGCCGTCGGTCGACCGCCACACGCCGCCATTGGCGTCATTTCCATCGAAGAAGAACACGGAAGCCAGCACTATGCTGGAATTGCCGGGCTGAACGGCGATGCCGCCAATTTGCCCTCCACCGACGCCGCTCGATTTCGCGCCCGCAAAAATAGAAGCACCCAGTTGCGTCCATGTAGTTCCGCCGTTCGTCGATTTCAGAATTCCTGCGCCATAGAAGGCGTCACCGTTGAAATTATCTTCGCCCGTGCCCACGTAGATCGTAGAGCAAGGGGTGGGAGTACAACTGTTGGGGTCAATCGCAATCGATCCGATCGCCAGCGCAGGTTGCGAGTCCGTCAAAGGCGTCCACGTAATCCCACCGTCAGTAGTTCTCCAAACACCGCCGGCCGCCCCGCCGATATAGACAATGTTTGCGTTGGTCGGGTCTACCGCAATGGCGGTCACTCGACCTGATGCCGTCGGGAATCCGCTATTCTGCCCAAACGGGGTATTGATAGGCTGAGGCCCCATAAGGTGCCAGAGGGCGTCACCGGGAAAGGAAACGATGGCTTGCGCGCCTGCGGCTGGCTTGAACGCCGCGCGTTGCTGCTGCCTCATTGACTCGCGCTGTTCGATAGCCTTCTGAAGCGCATCGGCGGGAATGTGCTTGTTGGGATAGGCACGTTGGTCGAAGAACCAGCTCGCGCGCTGTCGGACTTCATCCCCGCTCTCTTGCTCGCTTTCGGCGACTTCAGTGTCCAATTGGCTAGGAGAGAGCTGCACTGCCGGGCGAAGTCGAATTCCTGGTTCGGTCCGCTTTTCGGCGACTATTTCGGGTTTCGTATCGCGCTTGATTTTTACGTTGTTGACTGAGGCCAGATGTTTCTTTGCATTGCCTTTCGTACCAGCGTTTTCACTTCCCTTCACGATTGGCTTCTCTTCCAACTTCGCGGAAGCAGCGGTCGCTTTTGTGTCGGGAGCGGCTGACGCCGTCAAAGTCTTCGCGCTCTTCGATTGGCGCTTGTTCGCTATGGAAGTGAGTGAAATCCCGCCTACCAGCAAGGCGCACACTACGAGCGCGATCATCCATCCGAGCGAACTCTTCGCCGGGCCGCCGGCAAGATTCATTCGCCGCAGCGCATCGCGAGTTGCGGCGACGATTCGTTCCATTCGCGAGGATGTCTGGGGATTCGAGAAGGGATTGCTCATGGCCAAAGGCCTCCCAAGAGGGCTGCTTTACTCAACTACTTTCGCTAGTAGACGCGCCGAAAATTCTCCGCTCGGCAACCACACTACTGCCGACACGCGGCGTAGCTACATTTCCGTGCAGAATGCTCGCGACACGCTACGTTCTAGCGAGTGACAAGCACGAATTTCCGGCTCACTGAAGACAATGACGGACAGCGGAAGCTCCGAGGGAGAGAACGACGGACTCACGCCGTACGAATGGGCATGAGCACTGCTCGTTCTGGGAGCGCGAGCGCTCATCGACATAGATCGCGTCAAAACTTTCAGTTCCCGAGAGGGAAACTGGTGGCATCCTCCTATTCCCCTGCTATTCAGTCAAGTAAATTTCCTTTGGTGTCGCCGCAAAATGAGAATGTCCGGTTTGTGCAAAGTAGAAATGTCCGCTTTCATGGATGGCCGAGGGCCCTATGGAAGCGGAGCGAATCACTTTGAGCCAACGAGAACGGGACCGCTTGAAAGTGTTGCACGAGGTAC
>DATEHF010000043.1:0-88809 GCA_035279725.1 Candidatus Acidiferrum sp. | reverse complement strand
TGTGGCGGCTCACTGCCCGCTGAGAATACCCCGCGCGGAGAAAATCAAAACCGCACCGGGCTACAACTTCACTGAAAAGCAAATGGATCATGGAAATCACCAAAAACTCCGCAGGGCAACGAAGTTGCCACACAGACTCGGATACCCCCCGGGCATTTTGTATGAATATCAAAAGAAACGGGTTCTAGATTTGCATTCGTAAGTTATTGATTCCAAAAGACGGCGCAATCGATGATCAAAGCAGCAGCAAGGATAAAAGCGAGCACCAAAAGAAAAGCGGGAGCAAGGCTCCCGCACTTCAAACATGGTTATCTACGTGGATAACTATATCACAAATTATTGATTTTTCAAGGGCGATTTGGAGTTTCTGACAAGTCTTGAGTTCTCTGAAGGTTAGAGGACGGTGAGGCGGCGAGCGTCGCCACCAAGGTGCTCCAGCCGAACGCGGACCTGCGGCCAGGGAGACTGCAACGGGAAGCGTTCGGACCATTCGAGGATGGCTACCGAGGGAGTGGCAAACATGTCTTCCATGCCGAGAGTCTCAAAATCATGAAAGCTCTCGATGCGGTAAAGATCGGCGTGGTAGACCTTGGGGGGCTTGCCGTAAACATGGACTAGGGTAAAGGTGGGACTGGTGACGTCGTTTTCGTTGGCGGCCCCGAGGCCGGAGACAATGCCTTTGGTCAGAGTGGTCTTCCCTGTGCCCAAGTCTCCGGTGAGGAGAACGAGCACGGGGGGCTGTAATCGTTTCGAGAATTCCCTGCCCCAGTTGGTGGTTTCCTCGGCGGAATGAGTAATGATCTCTTCAGCCACGCTGAAGCTCCCGAATGAGCCTGCCGCGGGCCGACGGTATGCTCTGCGCAACCTCTTGGCCCAGCACGCCGGAGAGTTCGTGTATTTGTGCGGAGTTCTCGGCAGCGATCCCGTGCAAGTAAACGCCAAGAGTCAGGACACGATGCCAGTCCTGAGTGCCAAACTGAGCCGTGAGCCCGGCCAGCAAGCCGGTGAGAACGTCGCCGGAGCCGCCCTTGGCCAAGCCAGCGTTGCCGGTCGTGTTGACAAAGAGATCGCCGGTGGGCGAGGCAATAATGGTGTGAAAGCCCTTTAGGATGACATGAGCTTTCCATTTGACCGCCGACTCCCGCGCTGCTTTCAAACGGTCGGATTGGATGTCCTTCGTGGCAACTCCGAGGAGTCGCGCCATTTCGCCGGGATGCGGAGTGACGGCCAGAAATTTTGTTTTTCGTTTGCGGAGGCTGTTGGCCTCGCCAGCAAAGGCGTTCAATCCATCGGCGTCGAGTACGACAGGAAGGTCGGTTTGTGTAACGATCGTACGAATGAATTGCTGGGTTTGGCGATGGGTGCCAAGACCGGGGCCGATGGCGAGGACGCTCTTCCCATCTTCTAAATCGCCAAACGTGCCATCCAACAGGCTTCTCACTGAGAGTCCGCCAGATTTCGTGGCTTTGAGGGGCTCGGTCATGTACTCCGGCTGACCCATAGCAACGATGGCTTGAGCGGATTCTGGCGTGGCAATCGTGACCAGGCCTGCGCCAGATCGCAACGCGGCTCGTCCAGCAAGGATGGCCGCCCCGCTCTTTCCTACGGAACCGGCCAGAAGCAACACATGCCCATAGGTTCCCTTGTGCGAATCGGCCGCGCGGATGAGCGGGAGAGAGGCGAATTCGTCCGGCTCGGCCCAACGAGCGGAGCCTTGGCCGATTTCCTCTACCAGAGCAGCGGGTGAGCCGATCTGACGGACTTCGAGTTGCCCGCACGAGCCGGCCTGATTCGAAATAAGTTGGCCAATTTTCGGGGCGGTGAACGTGACAGTTTGGTGTGCGAACAGGACTGGCCCTTCCGTGGACTCGCCATCGGACGGCAAACCGGAGGGAATATCAACGGCTAAAATAAAGGCAGGGCGCGAGAGCGTCGCGTTTCTAGATAATTTGTTTAGTCGCGCGATGGCCTCCGCGATAACTCCGGATGCGGGACCCCTGAGTCCCGTCCCTAGCAGAGCGTCCACAATTGCGTAGGCGGATGCGATCTTGGGCCAGGCGGCCTCCAGCGAAGCGCTGTCCTTAATTTCGATGATTTCTCCCGAACATTGGAGCCAGCGAGAAAGATTTTCAGCAGCATCGCCACGCAATTCATCCGGCGAACCAAAGAGAAAGACGGTTGGTTTGAGATTAATGTTTAGAATGCCTTCTTTCAGGTGACGAGCGGCGACGAGTCCATCGCCACCATTGTTTCCCTTGCCACAAAGGAAGGCAGTTCGTTGGTTGCCATTTCCTGCATTCGCAAAAAGCTTCACTCGCATCGTATTGGAAATATGCATCCCTGCTGCTTCCATCAATTGCAGGCTGGGGATGCCGTAGCGCTCGGTGGTGAGGCGGTCGACTTCGCGCATTTCAGCGGCGGTGAGGGCTTTCATGGGAGGCTCACGACAAGGTCAAAGCATCCAGCCGCCACTGACATTGACGACCTGCCCGGTAACGTACTCGGCTTCTTCGGAGGCGAAAAATGCCACCGTTGCCGCAACGTCCTCAACGGTGGGCGGACGTCCGATGGGGAAACGCGCGTCGCGAATTTTGCGGGCTTCCTCCAGCGTTAGTTCGTTTTCATCAATGCTCGAAGGATTCACCACGTTTACCGTGATGCCGTTCTTGGCTTCCTCGAGTGCCAGGGATCGCGACAACGCCACGATAGCGGCTTTCGCCGCAGCGTAAGCGGAAATCTTAGCTTGGCCGAACGCGCGTTCGGCGCCGACAGCGCCCATATTGATGATACGGCCCCAGCGGGCCTTGCGCATATGCGGCAGCGCCGCTCGGCACATGTACAAAACCGTGTACAAATTTGAAGTGAAAATGCCCTGCCAATCCGGCAACGATGATTCCGCCAGCGTGCCCCATCGAAAATCGCCCACATTGTTGACGATGACGTCCAGGCGCCCAAAGCGATCGACGACGGTTTTGACCAACTGGTCGCAACGGCCGGCCTCGGTAATGTCCGTTTCCACCGCAACGCAATCCACTCCGCTCGCTTGCAATTGGCGCAGTGTTTGTTGCGCGGCGACTTTATTGGAGCGGTAAGCGATGGCCAGCCGCGCGCCATCCTGCGCCAGCCGCAGGGCCAACCCACGGCCGATGCCCCTGCTTCCACCCGTTACCAGCGCCACCCGATTGCGAAGCGACATGCTTCTCCCCAGCGAATCTCTTGAAAAGAAACTCAGTATAGCTTAGCAACAACAGCGGTACTATCGCAGCCGCGCGACGATCACCGTCATATCATCGGCTTGCTCGGGAGTACCGGCCCACTCCTCCACTGCCGCCATCAGCGATTCCGCCACCATTAGGGGCGTCGCGGCTTGCGCGCGAACCGCAGCTTCCTGCAAGCGCCGAATCCCAAATTCCTCGCCGTAAACGTTTTCCGGTTCAATCAGACCGTCACTGTATCCGATCAACAAGGAGTCCGGGGCCACAGTGATCGATCCTTCCTCATAGATGTAATCTTCCAAAACACCGAGGACCATGCCGCCTTTGTCCAATTGTTGCGCACCGCTTTTGCAAATCAGAAAGGCCGGCAAGTGTCCCGCATTTGAATAACGCAGGGTGCGGGTGGCGCTGTCGTAGACGGCGACAAAAAACGTGGCGAAGCGGTCGTCCCCGGTGTTGCGCACCAGATGCTTGTTCAAGCGGGAGACGAGTTCGACCATGCTCAATTGCTCGCTGCCTTCCACGAGGAGCTGACTGCGCAGAGCTGCCTGCAAACTGGCCATCAACAGCGCGGCAGAAATTCCCTTCCCCGAAATATCCGCGATAGCAATGGCAATGTGCGTGGGGCTCAGCTGAATGAAGTCATAGTAGTCGCCGCTGACGGAACGCGCTGCTTTGCAAATGGCTTCGATTTCAACGCCGGGGACGGAGGGCAAAGTACTTGGGAAGAGCTGGTTTTGCACTTCGCGGGCGATGGAAATCTCGTTCTCCAGGCGGCGGCGCTTGTTTTCTTCTTCGATGAGCTGGCTGATCGAGCCGGTCATGCGATTGAAGGATTCGCCCAATTCACCGAGTTGGTCGCGGCGCTCGATCTGCACGCGATGAGAGAAGTCCATGCCTTGGACATACTGAGTGCCGCGGTAAAGGTCGGCGACTGCCCGGGTAATCCTGCGCGTAAGCACAATTCCCGTGGCGAAAGCGGCCGCCTCAACAAGCACGAAAACAATTCCCACAAGGATGAAGAAAATAAGATAGGAGTCTCGCAGCTCCCCAAGCGACGTGAAGATCCGCCCGTTCAAACGCGAAGGCCGCGCATTGGAAGCGGCAAAGACCGGACGAACGGGCTCTACGTGGCCGTCGGGCCCAACGTAAACTGAATCAAGCCTGGATACCACGTCCACCTGACTATCAATCCAGAACAAGGCCTCTTGCAACATGCGGTTTCGGGCCACGATAGGGTGTGCGACCACATATTGCGTATCACCCGACTTATATTTGAGCCCTTGTTGCGCGCCGCCCGTGTCCCGCTCCATGAGATTTAGCTGGATACCACCAAGGTCCGGAGCCACGGTGCTCAAGAAGTCGGGGGTAACCGGAACCCGGAGGTTGACGACGCGCTCACCCTTCCTATCCGGAATGATGCGAAGGCTCGCAATGAAAAGCTTATCGCCCTCTTGCAACAACCCGGCAAAAGATCTCTTGCCCTTCGGAATCAATTTACCTGAAAGGGTGTGGTCGTTCGAAAAGGCAATGGTCAAGCCAGGGAGTTCGCGATCGTGAACCGCATGGGACTGCGCCGCGAGGATACTCTCGGATTCCGAATCCGTGACGGAGGACGGCAGCGTTTGATGAGCGATGGCAATGTGCTCCGCGATGTCCGCGGTCATTTCGATGCGCTGGTGAATATCTTCGTACAAGAGATAGGCGCCCAACTGCGAATACAGAATGCGCGCGGCAAGCACCGCCAGCGTCACAATCGATAAAATGGGGACCGCGGCGATGAACAGATAGGCGACGATCAGACGATTTCGCAGGCTCCAAAGCAGGCGGTTTCGCCACCACCCAATAAGCCGGAAAATGAGATAAATGCCAGCAAGAACCGCGAGGTATTTCAGAAAGCTGAAGAAGCCTGCCTTGAATTCAAAAATGGCTGCCAGAACTCCAGCAAATAGCACCGCGGTGGAGGCCAGGTCGGGCCACGTGAGGCGGCTCCAAATTTCTTTGAGGCTGGCGCGGAAGGGTGTCATCGTTCAGTCAGTAGAAACACTACTCTACCTGAATCGGCGCAGCGAATGCAGGGCAAGCGTTTTTGAAGCGAAATTGCAGGCCGAGCGCTAGTGCAGCCCGGCCTGCCAAAAGGAAGTCTTACTGTTGTTGCGGGTTGCTGACTCGACTGTGGTAACGGCTGTAAGTGAAATAAATCACCAGGCCGATGATCAACCACACAATCAGGCGAGCCCAATTGACCCAGCCGAGTTTGTACATCATGTAGCCGTTGAACAAAATTCCGAGAACCGGGACCACGGGAACCCAAGGTGTACGGAACGGCCGTGACTGCTCGGGATTCGTTCTGCGGAGAATCATAACAGCTATGCAGACGATGACGAACGCCAGCAATGTGCCAATGTTGACCATTTTCCCGATGTCGTCGATCGGCGTGACGCTGCCCACGATCGCGGCGAGCACACCAACAAGCATGGTGTTCTTATACGGTGTGCGGAATTTCGGATGGATTGCCGCAAAAAACTTCCTCGGCAGTAGGCCGTCGTTGGCCATGGAATAGAGCACGCGTGTTTGGCCAAGAAGCATGACCAGCATCACGCTGGTTAGTCCCGCCAACGCCCCCAGCGTAACGATATGCGAGGCCGTCGCCAATCCGCGGTCCAGGAAGGCGCGCGCAATCGGGGCCTCAATGTTCACGTCTTGCCACCGCACCATGCCGGTGAGCACCCCGGCGACCGAGATATACAGAATTGTGCAAATCAACAGGGAAGCTATGATCCCAATGGGCAAGTCGCGTTGCGGATTCTTCGCTTCCTGCGCTGTCGTGGAAACCGCATCAAATCCGATGTAAGCAAAAAAGACATACGCCGCCCCGGCTCCAACTCCCGCAAAACCCATGGGCGCGAAGCTGTGCCAATCATGGCCCCAATTGGCAAAATCGACATATTGGATTCCCAAGCCGATGACGAAGAGCACCACGGCGACCTTGATGGCCACGATGGCGCCGTTGAAGCGAGCGCTTTCCTTGATGCCGATGACGAGTATCGCCGTAATGATCAGGGCGATCAAAAACGCAGGAAGATTGAATCCAACCTCGACCCCAAAAATCTTTGGCGCACCAAGCAAATCGTGCGCCCGCTGCACCAGTTCCGGAGAGTGCCCGGCGATAATGCCATCGACCTTATCGAGAAACGCCTGCGTGCCCGGCTGCAGCGTCGCGTCCGACGCTTGCGCCATTTGTCGCGCGATGATTTTTGTGGCGGTGCTCAGCCCGGTCCAATGGTCATAGGCAAGCCAGAGTGGCATTTTGATCTTAAAAATATTGAGTAGCTCGATAAAGTGGTTGGACCATCCGGAAGAAACCGTGCTGGCGCCCATGGCGTACTCCAGGGTCAGGTCCCAGCCGATGATCCATGCGAAAAGTTCGCCGAGCGTGGCATAGGCGTACGTATAAGCGCTCCCCGCCAGCGGAATCATGGCGGCAAATTCCGCGTAGCACAGCGCCGCAAACGCGCAACCCAATCCGGACAGCACGAAAGAGAGCATCAGGCCTGGTCCGGCATAGTGCGCGCCCAGTCCTGAAAAGACGAATATGCCTGCACCGATGACCGCCCCAACGCCCAGTGCGGTCAATTGGACCGGGCCGAGCGTCCGTTTTAAGCTGTGCGAGCCCGCTTCCTCTGCTTCAGAGAGCAGCATGCTCATCGGCTTTCTTGCGAACAAGGGGTTGCCCATGCAACTCCTCCTTTGGGGGTTGGCCCCGATTCCTGTCGGACTGCCAAATTGGACTTAAGCATTGTAGGGGCGCAGCATGCCGAGTCCCTACAAGAAAATTCAGCTAGTTCTCGGAAATAACGGCCTGACTCCGCCGCGACCACCAGGACCACAGCAGATACACCGGCAACCCGAGGAGCACAATCACAAATCCTCCTCCCGCTGTCTGCGTCTGATACAGAAGGAGCACCAGCATGATTGTGACGGCCGCCAGAACATAGAGCAGCGGAACAAAGGGGTATCCAAAAGCACGATAGGGCCGCTCCGCATTTGGCCGTTTCTTTCGCAGAACAAAAATCCCTATTGTCGTGAGCACATAGAAGAACAAGGCGGCGAAAACAACGTAATTGAGCAGATCGCTGTAAACATTGCCGTAAGTCACTGTTCCGGCTTCACTGACTCTTCTCGTACGCAAGAGAATCAAAATCGCGATCCAAATCCCCTGATACGTCAGCGCAGAGCCAGGAACGCCATTCCGATTTAGCTTCCCGTTGGATTTGAAGAAAAGCCTATCCTTGGCCATCGCATAAGAAACACGCGCGCCTGCGAGAATTAAACCGTTGTTGCAGCCGAAGGTGGAGATGATTATGGCTACCGCCATAATCATCGCCCCGGTAGGCCCGAAGATGGCGTTCAGGGCCGCACTAGCAACTCTGTCATCGGGAGCGGTTTGGATTTGCACCAGTGGCAGTGTGCAGAGATAGGCCAGATTCGCCAGGCAATAAAGCGCGGTGACGATGATCGTTCCGAAAGCCATGGAGAGCGCGACGTCGCGCTTTGGGTTTTTCACCTCCGCGGCGGTAAACCCGATGTTGTTCCACGCGTCCGAAGAAAAAAGAGACCCAACTTGAGCTACTCCAAAGGCGACTAACAGGCCGAAGGCGCCGCTGGCGGCGGTGATCGACGGAACGAAACTTCTCAAGAAATTCGCACCGGGTTCGATGGGCTGGGCGTTGCGAATCGCCCAGAAGTGGCTGAAATTTTCGGTGATGGCTCCAGCATTTCTCCCCACAAAAATGCCCAGGAAAATCAATCCGACCAGGGAAAGAGTCTTGGCGCTGGTAAACACGTTCTGGATGAGTTTGCCGAGCCGCACGCCCAGCGTATTGATGAACGTCAAGAACACGATCATCACAACGCCCACCAACTGCTGAACCGAGAGGCTGATGGCGTACTTGGAGCCCAATGCGATGGGTTGAACAAGCCACGCCGTCGGGGAAATCGACGGAAACAAAACGCCAAGATAGCGCGCAAAGCCCACAGCGACAGCGGCAATCGTCCCGGTCTGAATCACCAGGAAGAGCGTCCAGCCATATAGGAATCCCCAGAGCGGCGAAAAGGCTTCACGCAGATAGACGTATTGCCCCCCGGCATGGGGGAACAACGCGGCGAGTTCGCCATAGGAGAGCGCGGCGGAAATGGTCAGCAGACCCGTGAGAATCCACGTGAGCAAAAGTCCACCGGGGGAACCGGTCTGGCGCGAAATATCCGCCGCCACGATAAAGATACCGGACCCGATCATCGAGCCAACGACGATCATCGTGCCGTCGAACAATCCGATGGCGCGCACAAAACCCGGTTCATTCTTCGCGTTGGCTTGTGAGGTGACGTTCGGGGTGTCAGCCATTCGGTTGCGCCTCAGACCGCAGCCACATGGTTCGCGGCTTCCAAAATGTCTAAGTATCGCCGTACCTGCTGTGCCGGATCTGGTGCGAGCAGAATGTCGCTGATGACGGCCACCGAATCGGCGCCCGCTCGAATGACATCGGCCGCGCGCTCCAGGGTGATCCCGCCAATCGCCACGATGGGTTTGTCAGTCAGCGAACGAACTTGGTGAATCAATTCGATTCCGACAACAGGATCCGGGTTGGCCTTGGTGGACGTGGAAAATACCGGGCCAACCGCAATGTAGTCGGCGGAGGTTTCAGCAGCATCCTTGAATTGTTCCAAATTGTGCGTCGAAACGCCGAGCAGTTTTCCATCGCCGATTACGGATCGCGCGGCCTCCGCTCCCAAATCTTCCTGGCCGACGTGAACACCAGCGGCTCCCGCAGCCACCGCCACATCCGCGCGGTCATTCACGACAAAGTTCACGCCTCGGGGGATCAGTAAAGAAGAGAGTCGTTTGGACGACTCGAAGAGTTCGCGCGCAGACGCCTGCTTGTTCCGGTATTGGAGCAATCGGACACCGGCAGCCGCAAGCTTTTCAGCGCACTCTGTTTCGGGAACGGTAAGCAATGCTGCCTCTAATATCACATACAGCCGAGGTAGAACAAGGCGCTTCACCGTTTATTTTCCGTTCGTTCCAAGCAATCTCTCGATGAAGTGGGTATCAAATTTCCCAGCGGCAAATTCGGGATCGGCCAAGATCCGGCGATGCAGCGGGATGGACGTCTTGATGCCTTCGATCACGAACATCTCCAGCGCTCGCTTCATGCGGCCGATGGCTTCGCTGCGGTCGCGCCCTTTGACGATCAGCTTTGCAATCATGGAATCGTAGTACGGAGGTATGACGGCGTCAGCATACGCGGCGGAATCTACCCGCACACCGGTGCCTCCCGGCGCCTGAAACGTCGTGATACGCCCCGCTGACGGCACAAAGGTGACGGGATCTTCGGCATTGATCCGACACTCAATTGCATGCCCGGAAGGGATAATCGCACCGGTCGCATCTTCCATTTTTTCGCCAGCGGCAATGCGAATTTGCGCCTTGATCAAATCCACACCAGTGACGAGCTCCGTCACCGGGTGCTCGACCTGGATGCGTGTATTCATCTCGATGAAGTACAGCGAACCATCCTGATCCATCAGGAACTCGACCGTGCCGGCATTGGTGTAGCCTATTTTCTCCAAAGCCTTCACCACTCTGGCGCCGAGATCCTTCCGCTGTTTCGGGTCCATCACCGGTGAGGGAGATTCCTCAACCAATTTCTGGTGGCGCCGCTGGATGCTGCATTCGCGCTCGCCAAGGCTAACTACTTTACCGTGCTGGTCGCCCAGCACCTGAAACTCGATATGCCGCGGATGCTCGAGGAATTTCTCCGCGTAAACATCAGGCGTGCCAAACGCTTGCTGGGCCTCGCTGCGAGCCGTTTCGTAAGCAGAGAGGAGTTCCTCCTGTTTGCGGACGACGCGCATACCGCGGCCGCCGCCTCCGGCAACGGCTTTCAGGATCAAAGGATAGCCAATTTTGGCCGCCTCTTTGGCAAGTTGTTCCTCGCCTTCGATGGCGCCGTCGCTGCCGGGAATGGTGGGAAGGCCCGCGGTTTTAACTTCCCTGCGCGCCCGATCCTTTTCCCCCATCATTTCGATAATTTCCGGCCGGGGACCTATGAATGTAATTTCCGAGGCTTCGCAGACCTTGGCAAAATTGGCATTTTCGGAAAGGAATCCGTAGCCCGGGTGGATGGCATCCACGTTGGTGATTTCAGCCGCGCTAATCACCTGTGGGATATTCAGATAGCTCTCGCTGCTCCGCGCCGGCCCAATGCACACAGCTTCGTCCGCGAAGCGAACATGAAGGGAGTTGCGGTCGGCCTCGGAATAAACGGCGACCGTCGAGATCCCCAGCTCCTTGCAGGCGCAGATGACCCGCAGGGCGATCTCCCCGCGATTGGCAACTAGGATTTTCTGGAACATGGTCGGGGGCGCCGGCTATTTCTTCCGGCTCGGACGAATGCCGAAGAGCGGCTGACCGTATTCGACCGGTTGACCGTTTTCGACGAAGATCCGGACGACCTCGCCGGTCACGTCAGATTCGATCTCGTTCATCAGTTTCATGGCTTCCACGATGCAGAGGACTTTCCCGGTCTCCACGAAGGTACCTACGTTTACGAAGGCCTCCGTACCGGGGCTAGGAGACCCGTAATAGGTGCCTACGATGGGGGACTTGACGAGGTGCAGGTCTTCGGTGGAGCGCTCGGAAGCAGGAGCCTGCCCGCCGCCTGAAGATGACTGCGGGGCTTCTACCGACCCTGGAACAATGATCTCTGGTGCGGTGACCATCCTCGGGGCGGAGACCACTAGGCCTGCGGAGGGCTTGCGCAGCCGGATCCGCAAATCGCCCCTCGAATACTCAAACTCCTCCAAATTATGCTCGGTCATGAACCGAAGGAGCTGTTCAATCTGCTGAATTTCGGGATTGTCAAACGACGGACTGGATTTGCTGGGCTTTTTGCGTTTCATGCCTGTTCTAGAGCTCAATGAGATCCCGCGGCGCGCGGGTCAGTACTTCCGTGCGATGGGCGTGAATGGCGACATCATCTTCGATGCGAATCCCCCCGATGCCAGCCGAATACACGCCGGGTTCGATGGTAATCACGTTTCCCGGCGCAAGGCGCTTCTTTTGCCCGCGCGCTACCCTAGGATCTTCGTGGACTTCGATTCCAAGCCCATGGCCCGTGCTGTGGACAAAGAGGCCATCCAAGCTATACCCGGCCAGGACTTGCCTCGCCGCCCCATCTACATCCATGCAAACCGCACCGCTCTTCGCCGCTGCAATCGCGGCCCCCTGGGCCTCCAAAACAGCCTGATACCACGTCCTTATGCGCTTTGGAGCCCGCCCCACATAGACGGTGCGGGTAATGTCGCTGCAATAGTGGCCGAGTATAGCACCCAGGTCCAGCACGACCAACTCATTTTTCCTCAGCTGTTTGGACGTTGGCCGGGCATGCGGCAGCGCGGATCGCTCTCCGAAAGCAACGATAGTTTCAAAGGCCGGACCCGACGCGCCCTTCTTCTTCATTTGATATTCTATCTCGGCCGCAACCTCAAATTCCCGAATGCCAGGTTTCAGCAGGCCAATAGCGAGCTGCACCATTTGGTCCGCCAGATTGGCCGCCCGTCGCATTTGCGCCAGTTCTGCAGCGTCCTTTCGCATCCTGAGGCTCTCGACCCTCCCAGGAGTCGCAACCCACCCCACATTCGCCCCAGCGGCCTTGCGGAGGCTCCTAAGCTGTTCCACGGTGACCTGCGTGGAATCAAAACCTACTCGCCGGCACCGCTCATCTTTCAAGAATTGGCCAATAGACCCAAGCAAGGACCCTTGTTGCTGGACGAGGCGGACTCCCTTCATTTCCTCGCAGCCCTGCACCATGAATCGGCCATCCGTGATCAAAGTGGTTCCCTTGCGCGACACGATCAGGGCGCCTGACTCGCCAGTGAAACCGGTCAAGTAAAACCAGTTCGGCGGGTTGGTGGAAAGCAGCGCGTCGATCTTCGCGTCCGAGAAGCAAGCGGCCAGGTCTCGGCGGCGTTGTTGAACAAGAGTCTTCATAAATAGAACGAGGAGACCTAAGTCTCCTCGTTTCCGTCCTAAGTTGAAAGTGTTCGCCGAATTATCCGGGGATAATCCGCGGCGTAAGGAAGAACATCAATTCCTGCGACTGTGTAGTCACGCTTGTGCGCTTAAACAGATGCCCAATGAGTGGCAGGCTTCCCACCAGAGGAACCTGTTGGATGTCGGTACGCTGCGAGGAGATGATGATGCCGCCGATTACGACGGTGCCACCATCGGCCACGGTCACTTTCGTTTCCGCGGACTCGGTATTCAGAGCCGGGATTCCCGAAACGCGCGGGATACCGACGTCAATCTGCGTATTCTCTACGAGCACGTCCATGAAAATCGTGCCTTCTGCGGTGATTTGCGGAGTGACTTCCAGCTTCAACACCGCGTCGATAAACTGAACCGAGATGGTGTTGTTGATGGTCGTCTGAATTGGAATTTTAGTACCCTGCTTAACCGTCGCTTTCTCGTTGTTCTGTGTAATGACCTTCGGCTTGGAAAGCAGCTTACCGACGCCCTTGGCTTCCGACGCGGTGATGAAGAAGTCGACGGCAAAGTTCGGTGAACGGTGTCCGAGGAAAATTCCGCTTGTCGGAGCACCGGCTCCGAGATTGGTGGCCAACGGGAGGCTAGTGGTTCCCGCGGCCACAACCGGGGGTGGTGGTGAACCCCCTCCCGCAGTGCTAACGCCGACGTTGCTATCTCCACTTGCGACTGACCGCCCACTCGTGGCGGATCCCGCAAAACCCAACTGCGTGCCGATATCAATCGCAAAAGAACGGGAAGCGGAAACGACGCGCGCTTCGATTTCCACCTGTTGCGACTTGCGGTCCAGATTGCGAATCAGGTTGTCGATGATCGGAATCACCGAGGGAATATCGCGAATAATCAGCTGGTTGGAACGGTCATCGAACAAAATATCGCCGCGGGTGCTGAGAAACTTTTTCAGGAGCGGGGCCATCGAAGCCGCCTTGGCATAGCTCAGTACGCGGGGCACGGTTACTGGAGCGATCGCTTCGGCCTGTGCTCTCTCCAGGTCACGCATGGTTTCCGCTTCGTTCTTCAAAGTGGAGCGCGTAGCAATACGCAGGACGTTGCCGTTCAACTGCTTGTCGAGGCTGTTGTTCTGCATCACGATGTCGAGCGCTTGATCCCAGGGCACTTCATCCAGCACGATCGTGAGAGTCCCCTTTACGGCAGGATCCAACACGACGTTCAAGCCGCTGATTTCGTGAATCAGGCGAAAGAAGTCCTTGAGGTCAACGTCCTTCAGGTTCACGGAGATCGGCTCACCCGTGTATTTTCCTGCGGGTGCCGCCGCTGCCGGAGCCTGCGCCATAGTCGTTGCTGCAGTGTTGGCCTGCGCTACCGCTTGTTGAGCTGCCGCCTGCTGCGTCGAGGAATCTGGGCGAGCGGGCTCTTTTTCGCTGAATGATGCCAGAGTGACTGAGGGCTGGGTCAGTTCGCTGGGCAACGCGAAGCGAGGAGCAGAAAGCTTTAAATTCTTGGAAGCGCGCGCAGTGACTACGCGCGGAGACTCAGCAACGTAATTGACTTCCGGACGTGCCTTTTCGCTCTGCTGCGAAGTCAGGGTCGTCATGCTGGAAACCGGCCGCAGAGGAGTCGACTTGGGAGCTTCGAAGGAAATGACTACGGCGTCTCCGTCACGCGAAACCTGGTAAGGCGTCGCCGTCGTCAGATCCACAACCACTCGCGCGATATCCGGGCGGTATTGACCGATGCGCACCCCGCGCACGGGCGCGGAGTTCCCAGGGATTGCCGTCTTCTGCACCGCGAGCCGGGCTCCAGCGAAATCCAGCACCAGGCGATCCGGGTTCTGCATGCGGCCGGCGTGAACGTCGAGACGTCCCTCG
Organism: Candidatus Acidiferrum sp.; assembly: GCA_035279725.1. Lineage (GTDB taxonomy): Bacteria > Acidobacteriota > Terriglobia > Acidiferrales > UBA7541 > Acidiferrum. The sequence goes on along the minus strand of DATEHF010000043.1, from coordinate 74,659 downwards.
CCTTCCACGCGCACCGCCGACCGTTCCGGCGCTTGCGTAATGGCAACGCTGGAGATGACCGCCGAGGTTGATGCTGCGCCAGCGGGCGCCTGCGTCTGCGCAAGCATCGGACTGGCCGCGACCGCCATGCTTGCAAGGATCAGGTAGCCATGCCGTAGGGCCGGCCAATTCGTCTTCATTGCTGTTCTCCTGGACTGGAGTAAATTCGTTTATTCACTTGATGCTCGACGGGCTTCCCGAAGGCGTCTTTGCCTTCTTCGTGGAACGAAACGCCGTCCATCGAAATCTTTTCTACGCTGCCGTCATAGAGACGGTCCCCTTCGCGCAGGAAATAGGTCCGGGCTTGCGGATTGGAAACCACCGCGATCATCCCATTGGGAGCGCGCACAATGCCGTCAAGGCGGAGCGTGCTCACCTGCAAACCAAGTTTGCCCGGTGGCAAATTCTGTGGAGCCTTAGTCTGCCGGCCAATTAACGATTCAAAGGGATCTCGGCGCGCCTGCTTCACTTCGCTCTCCGCAGCTTCCGGTGGAGTTCCCGGAGTGGAGGGCTTTTCCACTGCTTTCACGGCTGGTTTCGCAGGAGACTTCCGCGGGCTCTTGCCGGCAGTCTTGGCCGCCGGTTTGGCTGTTTGTGGTGCGGGCTTGGTCGCGGTTGGTGCAGCCGGCTTAGCCGCTTGCTGCGCCGGCGCGCCCCCGCCCTGCAGCGCGGACTTCACACTGTTGGGCGTCGAAGGGCTGACCTGCGCGCGCAATGCTGGCGTCGCGGCCGCGATCCATATCCCTAGTCCGAGAGTTATCGCTGAACGCATAGTTCGCTCATTCCCGTTCACCATTACCGAGCCGCCCCGGCTGCAGGCTTAGCCCCCGCTGCGGGAGCAGCAGCGCCCGTGTCGGCTGGTTTGGTGAAGAATGTTGTTGCCGTGAAAATTCCAGAAACTGTCGTCCCCGGCCGTGTTGCGTACCGCGTACCCTTCGACTTATCCGGATCGTCGAAAGCCAGATCGCCCACATTGATGATGCGCGACAGGCGGCCCAGCCTTCCGAAGAAATCCAGTAAGTTGAAGTACGGGCCATCGGCCTGCACCTCAAAAGGCATCTCGTAGTGGTATTCCTTGGGAACAATCGCTTGCGCCTTCAAACGCCGGATGGAGACGTTAGACGCGCTGGCCGCTCCCTGCAACAGGCGGATAAACTCGTCGGTCTCTTTTTCTTCCGGCACGATGGTCTTCAGCGTCTCGAGTTGCTTGGAGAGCCCGTCCATTTGCTGCTTCAATTCTCCGTAACGCTGCTTGTAAACCTGGAGTTGCGTGACTTCCTGGTTCAGCTTGGTTTTCTTCTGGACGGCGGTGTCCACTTCGTCGCGCTCTCGCGCAATCGGAGAACCCGGCACGTAAACGCCCACCAGAACCAGAACAACCGCCACAGCTGCGGCCACCAGGGCCTGCATGATCACGGACATGTCTCGAAATGGATTCGCCATGGCGCGCCCCTATCCTTTTTTCGCCGGCGCCTTCGCAGCCGCAGTGCCAGCCGGTGCATTGGCCGGGCGTGCCTGCGTTGCGGGGGGCGGAGTGATTTCAGCCGTAATCTGGAACGTAAACGACTGTACTGCGGTGGTTTTTTCGTCCTGCTTCGTTTCCTGGATTTCCACCTTCTGGAAATAGCCGGAGCGCTTCAGCGCGGTGATGAAGTTCGCGACGGCGTTGATGGAGGCAGAAGAACCTTCCATCGAAAGCGTATTGCCTTTGCGGACCATCTCCGTGAGCCACAGGTTTTCGGTGCGAGACACCGTATTGGCGACCATGTCCAGCAATTCCTGTCCGCCGGTGCGGTCCCGCTGCAATTGCTCAATCGTAGAAACTCGCTGCTGCAAGATTACTTTCTGCTTTTCAAAAGCCTCGACTTGCAGCTTGGTCTGCTCCAAATCCGTTTTCTGCGCTGTCAGCCTCTTGATTTCCGCGTTTTCCTTGTTCAACTGGTTTTGCCAGGTGTAATAGAAAAATCCAAGAACCAGGGCGCCGAGAACCAATCCCAAGCCGATGAATACCACCGGCATCGCCGCTCCGGTGTCCACCGGTCGCCGTGCGGTCTTTGGCCTAATCTGTCCAAGTAGGTTTATGCGAATCATGGCTAGTCGAAGCTCCTCAGCGCCAGACCTACGGCAATGGCCAGCCGCGGCGCCATTTCGCGAATCTGGTCATCACTGTGCTTGCCGGGATCAATATTCACCTTGCGGAAGGGATTCAATTCTTCCACAGGCATCGCAAATTCTTCGCGCAGCAGATCTACGAGGCCCGGAACGCGCGCCGTGCCGCCCGCAACAACGATGCGCTGAATGTTTTCGCCGCTGGCAGTGGCTCGGAAGAAGTCGAAGGTCTTCTGAATTTCCAGCGTCAGAATGTCGGAAACACTGCGCAGGATTTGTTGCTTCTGTTCGTCCGTGACGCTGGGAAGCGAATCGCCCCTCTTCAAACGCTCCGCATCTTCAAAACTGAGGTCCAATTCCTTTTGCAGTGCGTCCGTATATTGGTTACCACCCACGCTAACGTCGCGCGTAAACAGCGGCACGCCGCCGCGCACGATGTTGATATTCATAACGCTCGCGCCGATATTCAAGAGCGCCACCGTCTGTCCCGCATCGGGTTCGTAATTAACCTCGAAGCAGTTCTGCAATCCGAAGGCATCGATGTCCACGACTACTGGCGTTTTGCCGGCTTGCGCCAAAACGTTAGTGTGGTTCAAAATTTTGTCTTTCTTTACTGCCACTAGAAGAACGTCCATCTGTGAGTCCATGGACTCGAGCAACTGGTAGCTCAGGTTTACGTCAGCGATGTCGAACGGAATGTGCTGGCTGGCTTCGGAAGGAATCCGGTCGTAAAGCTCGTCTTCCGTCATCAGCGGGAGCGGTACGCGCTTGACGATCACCGAGTGGCCCGATACAGAAGTTGCCACGTTCTTCGTCTTGATTCGCTGCGTGTCGAAAATCTTGCTGATGGCGTTGGCTACTTGCGGAGCGTCCATGATGGCTCCGTCCACCACCGTGTCCGGTGCCAGCGATTCCATTCCAAAGCTCACGAGCTCATAGCCCGCTTTGCTAGCCTTCAATTCCACGGCCTTGATCGAACTGGAACCGATATCCAGTCCCACGAGCTGCCGGCTCTTTTTTCCCATTCCGAACATTTCGCGGCCTCTCTCCCTGACTCACGCGCCGGACTACCGGCGCCTCGCGGTCGCCTGGCTCATCTTACGTTCCATCCAGCGGTCCAGGATCGTCTTACGAAGTTTCCAACGGTTGCCGAGTTTAAACGCGGGAATCTCGCCCTCCGTGATGTAACGGTACAGGGTATCCGGGGAGATGCCCAGATACTGCGACGCCTGCCGCACATTCATCACTTCGCGCGATTCGCTCACGAGGAACGCCACCCCGGCATCCGCACACATCTAAATTCACGACCGTTTGCTGCTCCCCGTCTGCGCTGCGGACTCTCCCGGGGAAGCAACCCGTGGGAGCTTTATGACATTCTATCACTCCGAGCGTCAAGGGAATCTATAGGGCTGTTGTCCTAACAATACGGGTAGTTCTAGGCAGTTTGGGGGGTATTGACCGGTACTACCCGGTCATGTTGTGGTTGCCGCCGAAAGTGGCCACAATTAGTTGTGGTTCTTCGATCCTGGAGACCTGTACGGAGGGACGGTTATCCTTTGAAATCAGTCCCCTAGCTCGGAAAAGTACTACTCGAAATCCTAATTCAGTAAGCTGTTTTCTTTCGCTCCAGTCTTTCTCGTCGGGGTTTCAGTGCTTTTTTCCTTGAGGATTTAGTCACGATTTATCCAGGGACAGAGATTTCCACAGGGCATCGACCCGCCTTTTTGTTGCTTCATCCATCAGGATTTCATCCGGCCATGGCCGTGTGAATCCTTCCGACGCCCACTTGCGCGTTGCATCGACTCCCATCTTCGATCCGAAGTCTTGCATCCGCGCCGCGTGATCGAGAGTATCCATGGGACCAAGCGAAAACTGAACGTCGCGCTCGGGATCCAGCGCGCATAGCGTCTTCCAGACCAACTCGCTGTAGTTGTGGACGTCCACGTCGTGGTCCACAACCACAATCACCTTCGTGAACATCGCTTGCCCCAGCGACCAAATCGCATTCATGATTTTTCGCGCGTGTCCGGGATAGGATTTCCGGATTGCCACGATCATCAAGTTGTGAAAAATTCCTTCGGCCGGCATGGCGACATCCACGATTTCCGGATACTGCATCTTCATCACCGGCAAAAACACGCGCTCAACCGCATAGCCCATGTAAAAGTCTTCCTGCGGTGGCGGGCCCACGACGGTCGTCAAATAAATGGGCTCCTTGCGGCGCGTGACGCATTCCACGTGAAATACCGGAAACTCCCCCTCCAACGAGTAGAATCCGGTGTGGTCTCCGAACGGGCCCTCCGTACGCATCTCATTCAGATTGACGTAGCCCTCCAACACAATCTCAGTATTGGCGGGCACCTCCAGATCGTTGGTTTCGCACGGCACCATCTCCACCGGCTCACGGCGCAAGAACCCGGCGAACATCATTTCGTCCAGGTCCGGCGGAATCGGCAGCATCCCTGAAAGTGCCGTCGCAGGATCGGCGCCAATCGCCACGCTCACAGGGATTCTGCCTTCAGGATTCTTTGCCCGGGCTCGCCGAAAATGTTCAGCACCATGCTTTTGCGTCTGCCAGTGCATTCCCGTTGTCCGCTCGTCGTAGACCTGCATGCGGTACATCCCGACATTTCGTTTCCCGGTCTCGGGATTCCTGGTAAACACCAGTGGGAATGTAATGAAGCGCCCGCCATCTTGCGGCCAGCATTTCAAAATGGGGAAATCAAATAGGTTGACGTCGCTTCCCTTCTCTACGACCTCCTTGCACGCTCCGGTCTTCACACTCTTCGGGAAAAAGGACCCCAGTTCCGCCAGCTTCGGCAGCATCTTCACCTTGTCGAAGAATCCCTGCGGCGTCTCCATTTTCAAAAATCCCTGGATGCGCTCTGCCACGTCGTCCAGCTTTTCCACTTCAAACGCCAGCGCCATCCGGCGAACGCTTCCAAATGCATTGATGAGTAGGGGATAGCGCGAACCTTTCGGTTTTTCAAACAGCAAGGCCGGGCCCAATCCGCAAGGGTTGGGCGCCGGGGCGGCACTTGTCCCGACCCGGTCGGGAGCTCCGACATTTTGCTCCTCCGATACTCTGGGCTTTAGCCCCTGAGGAATTGCCTCTCGCGCTTGCCGTCCCAGGCGCTGCACCACTTCCGCAACCTCCAACACGGGATCGACTTCCGCCCGAATCCTCTTCAGCTCCCCTTCCTTCTCTAGCCTCTTCACAAACTCCCGCAGGTCAGCGTACGCCACTGTTTTCTCCTGTAGCGGGAAACTGTAACACGGCCGCTGTCATCTTGAGCGTAGCGACCGAAGGTTCCGACCTTGTCGGAAAGGATCTCATCCGATCCAAAGTCCGCCGTAAACACCGGCAAGAATCCTTCCGCATCGGCTTCCTTGGATCCTTCGCATTCTCACGGGAAAAAGTTTCAAGCTGACACAAACTGTCTCAGACTGACCATAAACGCCGCAAGCAGGCTCACACCTCGATTTGACCCTCATTTCACGAGGCTCTAAATAGCAGCTTCACAAGGACTTGCAGCCTCCATGCGAATTAGACCCTGTCCCGGGACTTCGCCACGAATGGCCTCACAATTGCACTTTCTCACGCCGTAGGGAACTGGCTACTCGCGCGTCATCACAACATGCTGAACATGCTCCAGATCATCCGGCTAGATTATCTCTCCTGCGTGTTGACCGTGCTCGCCACCGTGCTCATCGGCAAGAAGCTCTGGCAGGGCTGGGTCGTCGCAGCCCTCAATAGCGCTGTCGTCTGTGTTATCGGCCTCCGCACCGCCCAATTCGGTTTTGTTCCCGCCAATCTCCTCTGCATCGCCCTCTACACCAGCAACCTCGTCAACTGGCGCCCCAAAAAACAATCCGAATAGTCGGTAGTCGGCCAGTTTCCGGCAAGCGCGGTGGTCAGGAGTTGCCGGGCTTCCGCTTGGGCGATTGGAGAAATGGCATCTAACTACTAGTGATTTCGAACTTCCTCCAGCTTGATCGCGATCGTCTCTCCCGTTTTCAGCCTGTCAAAATTCCTTTCAAACCACTTTCTGATCTCCGCGCTGACGCCCATCCGAGTCACTGACGTAGGCGCAATCCAGCCTATGAAATCAAGCTCTTCGTCACCGGTTATCTTGACTCTGTAAAATCTACGGTTTCCTTCGCTTCGAAGGAATCTGATCGAGTAGGTGTGTCTAGCTTTCCGCCGCTTCACGTTCCCGCCCCTCATCGTGGTTATTCTTGGAAAGTGAACATAAGACAACGCCGATTATCCGGGTCGTCTGACCGAACGTCTGCGCCGGAACCGGGTTTAAACACAATCTCTCGTTCGAAATGCCTTCTGGGAACTGCCCACCATGAATTCATGGCAATAGTTCAGGTTCTACTCTCGAGCGTAATCAACGAACAGGGCCTCCACCTCTTTGCGCGTAAGCACCTTCTTATAGCCAGTGATTTCCTGGATGTCCCGTCCTTCCACCTTCGCCGAGCATACAAAACCTGACTCTCTGTCTCCCGCAATCTTAAAGGTCACGATTTTGCTCGTCGGGGATTCCTTGCTCCACTCGTCAATCATTTCACCCCCTGTTGCTCTATGTGCAGTCCCGCAGCCTCTGAACCCACTTCTCGCCGATTGTCCGGGTCGTCTGACCGAACGTCTGCGCCGGAAGTCTCCCGTAGTATCGTTACGGGCACCACCGAACGGGACTACGGATGATTGCTGAGGCAGTTAGACCGGGATTAACAATTGTCCGCGGGAATTGGGAACTCGTTCAGATTACCTTCGCTGTGTTTGTGTAGATCGGATGCTCAAGCGTCAAAGAGCACCCCGCGGGGCCGAAACCGGTTCTTACCTACGTTTGGCAACTCACATTCCGTTCGCCGCGCTTCACGCTTCACGCGTAATTTCGGTGCAAGTCGGAAGTTCTTGCCAAATTCTCTTGCTCCCTACCCACCATCGAAGGTGAATAGACCGGCAACCGGCAGCTTCAAGCGCTTGGCCAGTTTGTCCAAGGTCTCGAATGATGGAGCATTTCTGCCCCGCTCCATCAGACTGAGAAAGTCCACAGATATGTCGAGCGTTTCGGCGAATTGTTCCTGGGTCATCTGGCGCTGTGACCGAATCTGCCGCAAGCGTCGCCCGAATTTCTCTCTGAGAGTGGTCACTTGGACGTTATTTCCAAGCCACAAGAATTTGTCTCAGCGGGCATTCGCCTTCGCTTTTCTGTCGGAGCACGCTACTGCAAAAGGCCAGAGCGGCCTTTTTCTGTGTTTCTACTCTAGGGTTTCATGAACCAGCTTGAGCTGTCGTTGCCCTAGGGCATTCACGAAATTGCTTTGGATCAATAGGAGTGGCATCGCTGGAACATCTCTTTTGAACAACGGAGATATGAGATTGATTGGCGGGACAGATGCTTTTGACTGGTGCAAGAGGAGAGGATTCAGTTCCTTGGAAGACCACCATTAGTTTCTGACTAAACTCCAGCCTCACTGGGTCAAGTCTTGATAAGTCGGATTACGGGACATCTGCCCAGGAGTTAATTCCACCTCTCCAGTTGCAGGGCTAATCAGGCTTGCGCGATCTGTGAAACTCCATTACGCTGGCTCAGTTGCCAGCGGCGGCTTCCCTCCTCACCCGCTATCGGTTGCTCCATTTGCAATTCAAATTCTTGTCAACGAAGGATGACGTATGACGTGCAAAAACACTTGGGCGATTCTAGCTGTGGCAGCAGCGCTGAGTTTGCCCTTGACTGCCTGCAAAGACGCAAAAACTCTGCAAGAAAACGAGCAATTAAGAACCCGGGTGGCGGAACTTCAGAAAGAAAACGGCCAAGTGGGCAACGATCTCGAAACAATGACAGCGGCCCGCGATGCTTTGACGAAAGAGAACGACAAGCTAAAGGCAGAGATCAAGGCCCTGAAAACGAAGAGTTCCGGAAAGAAAGCTGCCAATCGCAAACATCATCGGAGCTAAAGGCACGGCAGTTTTAAGATCTCCGAGTGGCTTGGAGCGTGAACCGGTTTCTGTTTTTTATTGTCAGAAAAGGAGGGTTGGAGTATGAAAACGTTTGAGGTCCAATTTCGCTATCGAGATCGAAATGAAGAGACAGTGGAATCGACGGTCAAAGTGGAGGCGTCGAGTCTTCCTGGGGCGATCGGTAAGGCGGCACGTGACTTCGTCAAAGGCTTGGACCGGAAGCGGAGATTCGATATGAACAAGAGTGGACTCGAAATTACGGCCAAACCTATCGACACGACAACGGAGACGGCACTCGCGGAGACCGCGAGTTGAGAGGTCAGCAGGACCGGAGCGGGGCCGAGATTTTTTGCGCTTGGCTCCACCGCATGATAAGGGTATCGGAAACAGACCCACTACCGAATAGCCCTTGAAATCTCCTTAATTCGTACTATACTGTATCTTGTAGATAACTGTGTTTGGGAGTGCGTGAGCTTGTTTACCCCGAGCGTAGCCAAAGGGCTCCCGCTTTTCTTTCTCAGGGCGCCCATTTTCAGCAAGGGCTCCCCTTTGAGCCAAACCTCACGGGAACTCGGATATAACCCCTCAATTCTGCACAGTGGCCAAAATGTCACACGCGACAAATCACTTAGAATCAACACTTACGAAAATACTCAAAAACACACACGTAACTCCCGGTTATCGCCAACTAGAGTTCCTAACGTTAGCTTAGTTCCCACCCAGTCCCGGAAGACTCAAACGTGCCAGAATCTTGACCAGGATGTTACTTCTATACCAGCAGGCAACTTCCGCGTGCTAGTAGTATCCTGTTGGAAGCTCCATGAACCGCGTCTACCTCGATTACAACGCCACAACGCCCGTCGAGCCGGAAGTGCTCGATGCCATGCTGCCCTACTTCGCAGCCGAATTTGCCAACGCTGCATCCATTCACACCCCGGGGCAGAAGGCCCGTGCCGCCGTGGAAACCGCCCGCGAACAGGTCGCTGCCCTGATCGGCGCACGCCCCCAGGAAATCGTCTTCACCAGCGGCGGCACTGAATCCGACAACCACGCCATCTTCGGCGTTGTGGCACAGCCAATCGTGGCTGTGCGCTCTGGCGAGACCGGCAAACACATCATCACCACCGCCGTTGAGCATGAAGCCGTGCTCAACGCTTGCCAAGCTCTAGAAAAGGAGGGCGTTCGTGTCACTTATTTGTTGACCGATCACGAAGGACTGATTGATCTCGACGAACTGCGCCGGGCTCTTCAGCCGGAAACCGTTCTGATCACAATAATGCATGCCAACAATGAGCTCGGCACGGTCCAGCCCCTCGAAGAAATCGGCCACATCGCAAAAGAAGCTGACGTCTACTTCCACACCGACGCAGTGCAGTCGGCGGGCAAAATCCCCATCGACGTTAAAGCCCTGCAACTGGACTTACTGTCCCTCTCCGGCCACAAGATTTACGCACCCAAGGGAATCGGCGCCCTGTACATTCGCGGCGGCACTCGCTTGCGGCAACTCCTGTATGGTGGCCATCACCAGCGAGGCTTCCGCCCCGGCACCGAAAATGTCCCGGGAATTGTGGGACTCGGCAAAGCCGCCGAAATCGCCCGCAGGACGCTGGCGGAAGATGCACAGCGAACTTCCGCCCTTCGCGACAAATTGCAGCAAGGCCTTCTGAGCCATGTTCCCCAGTCGCGCGTTAATGGCGGCGCCGCGCCACGCACTCCGAACACTACAAATCTCGTCTTCCCCGGCGTCGAAGGCGAAGCACTTCTCATTGCCCTCGACCTAAAAGGGCTCGCGTGTTCGACGGGAGCCGCCTGCTCTTCGGGCGCTGTAGAGCCTTCGCACGTCCTGACCGCTATCGGCCTCCCGCCCGAAGAAGCCCGCGCCAGCCTGCGCTTTAGCCTAGGACGCCACACCATGCCCGCGGACATCGAGTTCGCCTTGAACGTAGTGCCCGCCGCGGTCGCCCAACTCCGGGAACTATCGCCAACCTATAGAAAGTTGGCCGAAGCCAGGTAGAATGAAAGTAGGGCACGATACTTCGTGTCCCGATTTTGCGAATGACCACGGCCACGCAATTCGACACTCTGCCCGAGCGCGCCGAAACCCAGCGCGGACTCGTCGCCGTAGCCATGTCCGGCGGTGTCGATTCTTCCGCTGTCGCCGCCCTCTTGCAGCAGCATGGCCGTGCCGTCGTCGGCCTTACTATGCAGCTCTGGAACCAGCGCCGCCTCCCGGAACTTCAGGGTGATGGCCCCGCGCAGCACCGCTGCTGCTCGCTCGATGACGTCTATGACGCTAAGGCTGTGGCGCAACACTTGAATTTCCCGCACTACGTTGTGAATTTCGAGGAGCAATTCGAGACGCGCGTCGTACGCCCGTTCGTGGACCAGTATCTTGCCGGTCGTACGCCCATCGCTTGCACCAATTGCAACACCGATGTGAAGTTTGAGCCGTTGCTTCGCATGGCCCGCCAGATTGGCGCCGAGCGCCTTGCCACCGGCCACTACGCGCGCATTCGCAAGAACGACGTCACTGGCCGCTGGGAATTGCTTCGCGCGCGCGACGATTCCAAGGATCAGTCTTATTTCCTCTGGGGCCTTTCGCAAGAACAGCTTTCCCGCAGCGACTTTCCCCTCGGTGAACTCACCAAGGAAGAAGTCCGCGCTCTGGCTCGGCGCGCGAATTTACCCGTGGCCGAAAAGCCGGAAAGCATGGAGCTATGCTTCGTGCCCACCGGAAATTATGTGCGATTTATTCAGGCGTATTCGCAAGAGCGCGGCATTTCGTTGCAAAACGGTGACGGCGAAATCGTCAACGACACCGGGGACGTGATCGGCCGCCACAAGGGTGTTCATAATTTCACCATCGGCCAGCGCAAGGGCCTGGGCTTCGCCGCCGGCAAGCCGCTTTATGTCCTCTCGATCGATCCGGAAAAGAACCGCGTCGTCGTCGGCGAAGACGATGTCCTGCGCAAGACCACATGCGAAGTCGAGGGCGTGAATTGGATTTCCTGCGCAAGACCGGCCGGCTCCGTGCGCGCCTTCGCCAAAATCCGCCACAAGCATGAGCCCGCGCCGGCCACCATCGAGCCGTTGGACGCCGACACCGCGCGCGTAACTTTCGACTCTCCGCAACGCGCCATCACGCCCGGCCAGGCCACCGTCTTCTACTACAGCGACGTCGTCCTCGGCGGCGGCTGGATCCGCTGACTATTTTTTCGTGGACCCTGCGGTTCCAAAAAACGAAAGGCGCGGCAACCACCGCGCCCGAAAGCTAAATTTCGATTTTCCAGTTTCTATTTTCTAAATGAACAGCTCTTCTTCCTGCTGCTCACGCGGTTCGTCACCGCTTCGACGACTTCGGCGCGACCGGAGTAAATCCAGGCCCACTTTAATTCCCTGCACCAACGCCGACGCTTTCTGCATCGGCCGCCAGAAACTGTGGCTGAACTTTGTCCCCGCGTCTTCCACGGCCTCGAGCGTCCCCGTCAAGATGCGGTCCGCGTGAACTAGTTGTCCGCGTAGGCGATCCGCAGCGTCTGTAAAAACGCGATCAATCTTCTGCGCCTGCCCGCGCGCCAGGTACACGATGTGTGAAGCGTCGTTCACCATGCTGGAGATTTTCGGCTGAGTATCATCCAGAAGTATTTGCACTCGCGTGAGAATCGGCCCGACACGCGCCTGCAAGTCTTCACCAAAGCGATTCATTTTCTCCGTCGTGCGGCGAACCTCGAAGAACAACGCCGTTAGAATCACGACCTGCACGACCAGCGCTACCATCGCGACGACGATGAACAATACGAACCAGATTTGCATGGCACCCCGCGCGCCCCGCTAAAAAGACGGAACGCCGCCCCACCGCCCTTGCCGAACCGTTACGATTTCGACTGGCGCAAATACGCTTCACGTCCGGCTTCTACCGCCGCCGTGATGGAATCCTTCTTGCTCACCGCAATTTCCTTGCTGCGCTCGATCAATTCATCGGCGCGCTCCCGCAGTTCGCGGGCTTTTTTCTGGGCATAATCCTTGCCCTCATCGGCTTTCTTCGCCAGGAAATCGCGTGTCTCTTCGCCGGACTTCGGCGCAAACAAAATTCCCACCAGCGCCCCAACTCCCAGCCCGACAAGAAAATACGTGACCTTGGAACCTACGTTGTCTGCCATAACGGCCTCCAGGGAAAACGTAGCATAGGACTTGGGGGCATGCAATGCGCCCTAACCGGCATTTTTCCATGAGCTGGTTACTAGGGAGTCGGGCTTCCCAACTGCGCGAGAATCTTCTCCGCGCTCTTTCGCGAAACGACGCTGCTCAGTTTTTCCAAGCCCGCTCTCTGAATATTTGCCACGCTCCCAAATTCCTTCAACAATTTCTGTGCTGTCTTCTCCCCTACTCCTGGAATTTCGCTGAGCACCGTTTCCGTTTGGCGTTTTCCGCGCCGCTGCCGGTGAAAGGTCACCGCAAACCGGTGCGTCTCGTCACGAATTTGCTGAATCAGGTGCAGCACCGGTGAGTGTCGCTCCAACACGATCGGCTCATCTTCTTGTCCAAGAACGTAAAGAATTTCTTCTTTCTTCGCGATGCTCGCCACCGGCTGATTGATAATCTGCAAAGATTCCAGCGCTTGGGCTGCAGCGTGCAACTGTCCGATGCCGCCGTCGATCAAAATCAACCCGGGCAGTTCTTTTTTTTCTTCCTGCAATCGACGATAGCGCCGCCCCACAGCTTCCCGCATGCTCGCAAAATCGTCGTTCTGTCGTAGCTGGCGTAGCGGATTCCCATTGCCTAATTCTTCGCCCCGGATGATGAATTTGCGGTAATCCGATTTCTTCATGCGTCCTTTTTCCCAAACCACCATGGACGCCACCGTATCCGTTCCTTGGATATGTGAAATGTCGAAGCTCTCGATGCGCATCGGCTCTTCCGCCAGATTGAGCGCATTCTGCAGCGCCTCACCAATCGCTTTCGAGGTCGGCTTCAAGACGCGGAAGCGCTGTTCGAACGAATGCTTCGCGTTGCTCTCCACCAGATCGAGGAAAGCCCGCTTCGTTCCGCGCTGAGGCGTGAAGATTTCCACCTTGTGTCCCGCTCGCTCCGTCAGCATTTCTTCCAGCAACTCGCGGTCCTCAAAGTCCGCCGAAACGTGAATTGCTTTCGGCAAATACTCCGCTTCCAAATAAAGCTGCTTCAGCAGCGAAGTCACAAACTCCTTTGGATCGAACTCTTCCAGCTCTTCCCAATAGAATTCCCGGCGATCCACTACGCGTCCGCCGCGCAAATGAAAGAGATCCGCCGCAACCAATGGCGGCTCCGCGTAGTACGCGAGCACGTCGGTGTCATCTCCTTGAGCCGCCGCGATGCGCTGCCGTTCTTCGATGTCCTCCAAGGTCCGCAGCAAATCCCTGTATGCGGCAGCCTGCTCGAACAACTCTTTCTCCGCGGCTGCCGCCATGCGCTCTTCCAAACTCTTCATCAAATCGTGGCGGCGACCTTCGAGGAACAACCGCACATCCCGCGCCGCTTCCGCATAGCGCTCGTCCGTGGTCAACCCGGATACGCAAGGCCCCAGGCACCGCTTGATGTAATACTGCAAACAAGGGCGCGGATGGCTACGAGTCAAATCCACCGTGCAGGAAGGCACCAGGAAACGCTTGTGCACAAAATGCATGATCCGCCGTGCCAGACCCGCTGGAAAATACGGCCCGAAATAAATGGACCCGTCTTTCTTGATGCGCCGCGTAAAGTAAACGCGCGGGTATTTTTCCGCCGCCGTAAGCTTAATGTAGGGATAGGTTTTGTCGTCGCGCAGCACGACGTTAAATTTCGGCCGGTACTTTTTGATGAGGTTGTGCTCGAGAGCCAGCGCCTCTCGCTCGTTGCCCACCACAATGGTTTCGAGATCCGCAATCTCTCGCGCCAGCGAACCCGTCTTGGCATCGATCCAGCGCGATTCCAGGAAGTACGACCGCACGCGGCTGCGCAGATTGCGCGCCTTGCCAACATACAAAACCGTTTCGCCGGCATCCTTGAACAAATAGACGCCCGGGCTTTCCGGAAGCTGTGCGGCTTTTTCTCGCGGTTCCATTGCGGCTCAAATCACAAATCTACAATCGCCAGACAACTTCCATCATACTAGACCGAATCGGAGTACAGGGAGAGCTCCGTAACAGTCATGCGAATCCGGACGGCAATTCCAATTTTTACTGCGATTCTCATTTTCTTTGGAGTGCCGCAGTGGCCTGCGCAAGAGCCTCCACAGGAGTCTTCCTCCAAGCCACAGGGTGAAACTCCGGCTCCGCCGCCGAAATCTCCCGTAAAGAAAAACAAGGACTCTGCTACGCAGAACGCGCCCGACCAACCGACATGGGATCCCCTGCGCGCGGAAAAAGATCTCGAAGTCGGCCAGTTCTACATGAAGAAGGGCGATCTGGATGCTGCCATCGATCGCTTTGAAGACGCGGCGAAAGCAAAACCCGGTTACGCCGTCCCGTTCCGTTTCTTGGGTGAAGCCCAGGAGAAAAAGGGCCTGAAGAAACAAGCCGTCAAATCCTACCAGCGCTACCTTGACTTACATCCGCACGCAGAGGATAGCGACAAAGTCCGCAAGAAAATCGACAAGCTTTACAAGCAGGTTGAAAAAGAGAAGAAAGGCTAACGGGCACCCGCAACACATTTCGCAAAGCTCGGGTTTCCTTTCAAGCAATTCAATGAACCTGCCAGCAGGGTGCGACGTCTAGTCTGAGAGAGGAAATGAGGTTGGCTTTAGCGGTAATGCTTTTCTTGCCTTTCATTGCCGCTGCGCAAGGCGTCGTTTGTCAGACCTCCGTCGCTCCCAAGCCCGACGAAGAGATCCTTGCCGATTGCCGCTACGAGATCACAATCCCAAATCCCGCAAGACCCATTCGAGCAGTGTGGGTCATCTTCGATCGAGGCCGAGACATGCTTCGATACTAGGGAGACTCTGAGGTTCAAGCTTTTGCTTATCGGAAGGATTTAGCGCTCCTGTTCCGTTTCACTGCCGTGCGAAAGCCTATGAAGACATAGACGTTGACCCTTCGCACGGTATTGGACGGGCTCGCTGTCCTCGGGCCACAAAGAGCTGGCCTCGGCGAAGCTGATCCTATTGGGCTTCTCCGGCGCCGGTTCTCTTGTAGCGCGGCTAGCCGAGTACACGCCGGAGCGTGTGATCGCTTCTATTCCGGCGGATCCTTCACAATTTGATTCGCTGGGAATGGACACTGTAAATATTTCTCCTAAGGCCCAAAAAATCCCTCAATTGATTTTGACAGGTAGTGCCGATCATGTGTCTGGCACAAAGCGGCCTTACGACTATTTCCGCAAATACTTCGACAAAGGTGCGCCATGGGCATTTGTTATTCAAAACAAAACCCCGCACTGTTGCATTATCAACGCGAAGAAATTGGTTCTCCTCAGGCTTCAGGCAATCCTAGAAGGAAGACAACTGCCCAACGGCGCACTCGGAACCGTGGATACTAGGAGAGGTTGGCGCGCATTTATAGCGACGCGCGAGACCGAGACAAAAGATACTTGGGATGAAAAAACGTCAGAGGCAAGTGATGCAAGAATAAGGCACTCAGGATCAGCTCCTCCCGATGGCATGATTCCGCAGGATGGCTGCCCAATCATCGAGTCGCTGCGGAATGGCTGTCTTTCGTCAAGCAAACTGAGCACGCGGTGATGTCATTGCCATAGATGATCGAGGTGTCGGCTAGCGGGCTAAGCGGTCGAGGATGCGGCGGGCGCGTTGGAATTCCGCGAAGCGCTTTTCTTCTTCTCGAAATTCCCGTGAGTGCGAAACCATGCTACAGCCCGACCGCCGCGTTGGGTGTTTCACGTGCAGCATCTCGTGATACAAAACATATTCCACGGCGCAAGCCGGAACACCCGGGCGGTCCATTCGGCGATTCAGCAGAATCTGGTTCGGCCCGGGGTCGTAACACCCGAACTGCCGCCGCCACTTCCGTGTGCTCCAGCCTATGTGCGGCCGCTGCAGTTGGCCCGCAAAATATTTCGAATTAAGCGCGTCAAACATTCCGTCAAGATCGTAATGCTCCCCATGCGGACTGGCCGCTGCCAGCCGAACCCGCCCCCGCCGCATGCGGTTCATGCGGCTGCGCGTGCGATCCGACCGCGCGTACTCCAAATAAGGCTCTGTAAGTGCACCAGGCACTTTGCGACGATACACGCGCGAAAGCAGCAGTGCGGCCGCGCCTTCCAGCACCGCTAGCGGCGCCCTCTGCAACAGGTCGGAGAACCGCACAAAAACAACTTCCTCGCGCCGCCGAATCGTCAGAACCAGGCTGGAATAGGGATAGAACTCCACACGGAACCGCGGCGGCCGCCCCTCGCAACCCAAGCGCGTAAACATGCGCTGAAAAAGCGGCCCGCCTCCCGGAACCATCGATGTTCTGCGGCGGCTTAATTTCATCACTGTGATCGAACTCCCCAAGAATCAGTTCTTTCGACGAACCGGCGGCGGCGCCACTTTCTTTTTTGCCTTTTCCGCGTCATTCATCGCGTCCCGAGTGCCCTCGATCGCATCGTCCAGGTTGTCTTTGTAGATTTCGCGCTCGGGGCCATCATTGGATAATTTTTCCAGCACGACAAGAAATTCCTTCGTTCGCGCCGCCATCAGGTCAACCCCCTGACGAATGTTGTCCTGTTTCTCCAGCCCCAGTTGGATCAGGTCCGCCGCGTCGTCCACGCAACCCACGTAAGCATTCAGCAGCGAATTCAGCATGTCGCCGTGGCGATTCGAGGACGGATGCTCTAGTTCATACTGAAACTTCTTCAAACGATCGTCAGCAAATGTCAAAAACAGCTTTATGCGTTCGTTGACCGTCTCCGCGTCGCGAATCTTGTCGGCTTCCACTGACGACAGATAGTCCTTCTGCGGCGGGGCCGCAGCGTGAGCGGGTGATGATGCCCACAGCATCAAGAAACCCAGCAGGAAGATGTGCAATTTCAAATTCATGGTTGTTTCTCCGCAGGAGGCGGGGTTTTGCGCTGCTCCAAAGGTCGTCGGGGAAATAGCATTTTCAGCAGCTCCTCATCCGCCACTATCAAGTCCTGCCTCACAATTTGTAGCGGCGGCTTGTAGCCCTCCGGCGAAACAAGCAGCGTCTCGTCAACCTCGCGGATTCCCTTTCGCACGTACATCTCCAACTGACGGTAACCGTTAGATTGCTTTTCAGCGTCCGGGTGTTGCTTCTTCAGTAGATCGACCGCGGCACGAACATTGTCCCGGTATTTTTCCAGCGTCAAGCCCACCGCGTTATAGTCGCCTGCTTTTCCAGCGCGTCGCGCCTCTTCAAACTGCGCGTCTCCCAGTTTTCCAATCTGCTTGGCCTTTTGAACTCCGCTGGTCTCCCTATCAAAGCGCCCCTGAAGGTCCGCCAGGCTCTGCCCAACAACCGGAGTCAACATGACAAGAAATACGAAAAGGCCGCGCACTACATCCAGGGACGCCCCTCTGGCCTTCATCCGCTACCTTTTCCCATCCAACATGCGTTTCAGCACCTTGCTTCGTTCCGTAGCCTGCCACACCTGATCAGGATTCTTGTCCTGATCGAGCGCGAGAAACTTTTGGTAAGCTTCCAAAGCGGGCTTCGGCTGCTTCAGTTTATCGTAGCAAAGCGCGCGGATAAACCAGGTTCCCGCGCGAGGCTGTTCCACTTTGGCTATCTCGTCCATCGCCGCCAGCGCTGCCGGATAGTTTCCGCTCAAATAAAACGTTGAACTGAGGTCTTTGAAATAGGCGAGATTCCTGTTGTCGAGATGCAGCGCGACTCGCAATTCCTTCTCCGCGGAAGCAAAGTCTCTTTTCTGAAGGTAGATCCGTCCCAGCCCGCCATGCAGTTGCGCATCGTTAGGCGCTAAAGCGAGAGCTTTCTGCAGCGTGACGATGGAATCGTCCCATTTCTTTCCAGCGATTTGCACATCCGCACGGAGCTTGAGCGATTCAACGGTGGTCTGCTTGCCGGCGTCCAGCCGATCGAGTTCCGCGAGCGCGGCGTCGTCATCTTTCTGTTCGACGAGCAGATGGATCAGCCGGGCCCGGGCTTCGGAATCATTGGGTTCGAGTTCGAGATAGTCGCGGTAAGCGCCTGCAGCTTCAGGTTTTTTCTGCGCGTCCAGGCTCAGTGCCAGTCCTCTTCGTGCTTCAGTGCTGTTTGGCTGAATCTCGAGAGCGTGCCGAAATTTCGTTTCCGCTTCGGCAGGCTTGCCATGACGCAGTGCCCCTGAGGCTAGGTAATCGATAGCCGTCAAGTCATTTGGGTCCAGGTGAATCAGCGCTTCAAACGATTCGGCAGCGCCAGCCTGGTCACCGGAACGGTCTTGCGCTACTGCCAGCAAATATCTCGGCCTGCTCTGCGCCGGTAGCAGTTCAACAGCCTTACGAAGCGGAGCGACTGCAGCAGCATTGTCCTGTTTGTCGAGAAGCAGCATGCCGAGATTGAGATAGGCTTCTGACATTTTGGGGTCAATGGCAATCGTGCGCGTGTATTCGGCGCGCGCTTCGTCCGTTTTCTTGAGCGCCGTATAGACATACGCGAGCTGAAAGTGGGCGTAAGCAAAATCCGGCTGGTCTGCGATAACCTTCTGCAGCGGAGCGATCGCCGCTTCAAAATCGCTTTTCTCAATGTCTCGCTGAGCTTCCGCCAGCAAATCGTTCAGCGGATTTGCCACCTTTTGTGACTTTGCTGTTATGTCGGTTTTCTGTTTGGGCGCGGAAGAAGCCTGCGTGTTAGTGCTGCTTTGGTTCTCTTGTAGTGGCGCAGCATGCTGCGCCACTACAAGGCAAGAACCCCCCAAGAAAATCCCTATGGCGATCGGGGGGAATTGAACAAGCTTCATGGTTCAACCGGAGGAATCTTGGCCCCATTCGAAATTGCAGCCGAGGGCCCTGTCACTTTGGATGCGCCGTTGGCCGGACGCTTTGCCTGCCCCTCCATTTGGCGGGCCTGGCCATTTCCGTTTAGAATCTTCGCCAGGAACCGCGCCGTATGCGATTGCGTATTGCGCGCCACCTGCTCGGGAGTTCCCGTGGCCATGATCTTTCCGCCCTGATCGCCACCTTCCGGCCCAAGATCAATCAGCCAATCAGCTGACTTGATCACGTCCAGATTGTGTTCTATGACCAGCAGCGAAGCTCCGCCTTCCAGGAGCTTGCGGAACGCGCTGAGGAGCTTCGCAATGTCATCGAAATGCAATCCCGTCGTCGGTTCGTCCAGAATGTAGAGAATGCCCTCATTGTCGGTGCGGCTCAGGTGCGCAGCGAGCTTCAAGCGTTGCGCTTCACCGCCCGAAAGCGTTGTGGCCGACTGCCCAAGGCGCAAGTAGCCCAGCCCGATTTCATTCAGCACTCGAAGCTTGGAAACAATCTTCGGAACGTTTACGAAGAAGGCTAGCGCTTCGCGCACCGTCAATTGCAATACTTCATGAACATTTTTCCCGTGATACTTCACTTCGAGAACGCCGCTCTTGAAGCGCGTTCCCCGGCACTCCTCGCAAATCAACTCGACGTCCGCCAAAAACTGCATTTCCACCGTGACCGTTCCATCGCCCTGGCACGTTTCACAGCGGCCTCCCGGAACGTTGAAAGAGAAATGACCGGCAGCGTAGCCCCTGCGCTTCGCGTCTGGCGTCTCGGCAAAAACATCGCGAATCGCGTCAAATGCCTTCAGATAAGTCGCGGGATTCGAACGCGGCGTCCGCCCGATCGGCGATTGATCCACAATGACTACTTCGCGGATTTCCGAATCCCCTTCCAGACGGTCACAAAATTCCTTGATGCTGCCGCCGACGCGTTGCGCCGCCAGCGCTTTGTACAGCACATCGTGAACCAGCGTGGATTTGCCGGAGCCGCTCACGCCGGTCACCACTGTCAGCGTTCCAAGCGGCATCATCAAATCCAGATTCTGCAAGTTGTGCAAGCTGGCGCCGTAGAGGCGGAGGAATTTGCCAACAGGCTTGTGGCGCACATTGGGCACGGGAATGCGCAGTTCGCCGCTGAGATAACGACCAGTCAGCGATTTATGCTCATCAAGCATCGCAGCGTAAGTTCCGGCAAACAGCAACTTTCCGCCAAGTTCTCCGGCGCCTGGACCCAGGTCGATGACGCAATCCGCCGCTTGGATCGTGTCGGGATCGTGCTCCACCACTAGAACTGTGTTTCCCAGGTCGCGGAGCGATTTGAGAATATCGATGAGCCGCTGCGTATCGCGTGGGTGAAGACCGATGGAGGGCTCGTCCAGCACGTAGAGCGCGCCGACGAGATGCGAGCCCAGCGAAGTCGCCAGTTGAATTCGCTGCGATTCTCCGCCAGAAAGCGTCGAGGTCAGACGGTCCAGTGTCAGATAGTCAAGGCCGACTTCATCCAAGAACTGTAAGCGCGTTCTGATCTCTTCCAGGATCTTGTCCGCGATCTTCAGGTGCCCCTCAGAAAGTTGCAACGTGGAGAAGAAAGTGCGCGCCTCTTTCACCGTGAGCTTGCAGACTTCCGTGATCGCTTTCCCTGCCATGCGGACGGCACGCGCTTCAGCGCGCAAACGAGTTCCTCCACAATCGGGACAGGTTGCGTAGCCACGGAACCGGCTTAGAAATACGCGCACGTGGAGTTTGTATTTCTTGCGCTCCAGCCAATTGAAAAAGCCTTTGACCCCTTCGTAGTCGTTTTCGGGATCACCTTCCAGAATCAGGCGGCGCTGTTCGGCGCTAAGTTGGCGCCACGGCACGCTCGTCGGAATTCCCCGCCCGCGCGCCCATTTTTTTGCTTCCTGGAACAGCACGCGGTAACGCGGCTTCGTCCACGGTTCGATGGCGCCATCGTCAAGCGACTTGCTCGGATCGGGCACCACCAGATTCAAATCGAAATCGATCGTGTTTCCAAACCCCTGGCAGCGCGGACAGGCCCCGTACGGATTGTTGAACGAGAAAAGCCGCGGCTCCGGTTCCTGGTACAGCGTGCCGTCGTTCTTGCATTCGAAGCGCTCATTAAACGTAAGCCTCTCAGCAGCATTCCCAGAGCCGTCGGCGACAAACTCGAGAATCGCTTCGCCCTGCCCTTCGCGGTAACAAATTTCGATGGAGTCGACGAGCCGCGCCCTCGATTCCGGATTCACCGCGAGGCGATCTACTAGAACGTAGACTGGCTTAGAGAAATCGATATCCAGCAAAGTCTCGGGCGACGAGAATTCGTGAATCTTGCCAGCCTGGTAGAGCCGGTTGAATCCGCGTTTCTGCAGGTCAAGCAGTGCCTGGCGAAGAAGTTCCGGCGGTGGAGCGCCGGCAGTTTTCTTTGAGGCGCGCTTTGAAGCAGAAGCGCCGGTCGGTGCCGCTACACGAAACTGGTGCAAAACGTAAAACCGCCGCCCGGGAGCAAGCGACAAAATGCGCGTTGCGATTTCGTCCGGACTGTCGCGCCGGACTTCCGCCCCGCATTTAATGCAAAAAGTCTGCCCGCACCGCGCAAAAAGTAGCCGCAGATAGTCGTAGATTTCCGTCGACGTCCCTACGTTCGAACGGGGGTTGCGCGTGGAGTTCTTCTGCCGAATGGCTACCGCCGGCGCAATCCCGGAAATTTCATCTACGTCCGGTTTTTCCATGCGCTCGAGAAACTGCCGCGCGTACGCGGACAGCGATTCCACGTATCGCCGTTGCCCTTCCGCATAGATGGTGTCAAACGCAAGCGAAGATTTTCCCGAGCCGCTGACACCGGTGACCACGGTAATGGCGTTATGAGGGATTTCGACGCTGATGTTTTTTAGATTGTGGACGCGGGCGCCACGGACACGGATGGACTCCTGGTCCGTTCGAACGTCCGCGGTTGCGTGTGTCGTTTCTTTCGTCGCCAAAGGGAAGCTCAGACAGCGCGTTTCGGATGCACTGACTAAACTTCAAATTATACGTCCGCTGTCAAAACAGGGCAAACGGCGAGTTAAATCAATCAAATTCGGCTAACGAATCTACGGTTCCACGTTCAGCGTGATTTGGCCGATTCCGCCTTCCACTTTCAGGTGAATCGTTGCCGGAGATTTCCCATACGCGTCGTTGGTGTAGGAATCTCCATCGTGCTTCAGGCCATGCACGTCTATGGAGCCGATGCCGCCGGACGCATGCGCGATGACGCCCACATTTTTTGGAAGGCGAATGTTGGCTTGTCCAACGCCTCCCTCAATATCAGCAGTCAAATCCGTTTTGCGATCGCCAGTAAAATCAACATCCATTTGTCCCGCGCCAATATTGAGATCCAGGCGGGTGAGTGGAACGTCGTGAAAGTGGAGATCGCCCTGGCCGGCCCCCATATCCACTTTCAACTCCAGCGGAATGTCTTTGCTGAAGTGCAGGTTCCAATCGTTCTGCGAACGGCCGAAGTGCGGGCCGTGGGAATCCTGCGAAATCTTCAATTCTCCGATGCCATTGGATACGCTGTAGTCCACGCGCGGCTCGTCGAAAGAATCGCTGTAGTTGAAATCAGCGTCGAGGAGATTCATCGCGCCACCGTTAATGGTGAGATGTCCCGCTCCCATTTCCAACCTGGCCTGCGCCGACTTTGCCCGCTGTGGCTCTACAATTTTGGTGCTGTGCCTGGAACCTGAATCAAAGCCGTGCCGTCGAGAAAAACTGCGGCCATGCCACAGAAGAATGACTAGAACAGCGACGAACGCAACCGCGCCAATGCTCGCGCCCACGGAAACTCCCGGAGGTGCACTCGGGTTTCGGCTTCTCCGAACACTGTCCCACATCTTGCCGATACCAATAAAGATCAAAATGAGCGGCCAGTAGGTCCAGAGGATAGGAAGAGGATCGAAAGCCGGCCACCAATTGTGCATCAAAAAGAGAGCACCCACGGTTATGAGAATGATTGGAAAAACGAGGGATACTCGTCTGGGCTGACCGTCCTGGGGCATGGCACACCTCCGCTACCTTGTACTACGCACGCGAAAGAAAAATAGTTCAGCGAGCGGTTGGGTACACTGTACAACAACAATCAGGCGGAAAAGGTACGAGAAGGGCAGGCTGGAAGCCGGCGCTACGAATAACGGAGTTCGGCCCCACTCGCGAGAAATAAAAACAGCCAACAAGAACGAAAATTGCGGGCCAGCATTGGCGAACAACGGTGTGTGGTAGAGTTCCGCTGAAGGTGTTCGAGGTTCTGGAACATGAAGGAATTTGAGAGAATTTTTTGGATTGTGCTGGACAGCGTGGGAATTGGAGAGCTTCCAGATGCGGCGGAATATGGAGATGTCGGAAGAAACACGCTTGGACACATCGCGGAATCGCGGCCGCTGGAGATTCCGAATCTCGTACGGCTGGGACTCGCGAACATCGCGCCATTGAAGTATCAGACGCGGGCGGCAGCACCGCTCGGCGCATACGGAAGAGGTGCGACGCGGTCACCCGGAAAAGATACGACGACGGGACACTGGGAAATGGCTGGAGTTTGGCTGGATCAGGCGTTTCCAGTGTACAAGAACGGATTCCCGAAGGAGTTGATCGAAGAGTTCGAAAGACAGATTGGCCGGGAGACGATGGGGAACAAACCAGCGTCAGGCACGGAAATCATTAGGGAACTCGGCGAAGAACATGTGCGCACGGGCAAGCCCATCGTGTACACGTCGGGCGACAGTGTGTTTCAGGTCGCGACGCATGAAGACGTAATTCCTATCGCTGAGCTTTACCGCATGTGCGAAATCGCGCGAAAGCTGCTGGATGGGCTGCATCGCGTGGGGCGCGTGATTGCGCGCCCGTTCGCCGGGACGCCAGGAAATTTCGTACGCACGACGCGGCGGCACGATTATGCCGTCGATCCACCGAAGCCGATGCTCATGGATGTTCTCGCCGACCGCAAAATCCGCGTTTTCGGTGTCGGCAAAATTCACGACATTTATAATGGCCGTGGAGTCGAAGAATTCGTCACGACGAAAGGCAATGCTGACGGCATGGGGAAAATGACGGCAGCTGTTCGGGAGCGCAAGAGCGGACTCATTTTTTGCAACCTAGTGGATTTCGACATGCTGTATGGCCACCGGAAAGATGTCGAAGGATTCGCCAAATCGCTGGAAGAGTTTGACCGCATGCTTGCGGAGTTCTTGCCGATGCTGAGTCTCTCCGACATGTTGATGATCACCGCGGACCACGGCTGCGACCCCGATCCACGCTGGCCAACCACGGATCACTCACGGGAGTATGTGCCGATTCTGGCGTATTCCCCCCGAGGCAGAGCGGGAGTGAACCTGGGAGTGCGAGATACTCTGGCGGATATGGGGCAGACGATTGCGGAAAATTTCGGTGGGACGATTCCGCATGGGAAGAGTTTCTTGAGTGAAATACAGAAGCAACGAAGTAATGAAGTAGCGAGGTAGGGGCCAGCCTGGGGTTGCCACGTCAGAACCAGTCGCTGCGGTAGGCCAGCCACCAACTGAAGACGCCTATCGGAATTGTAGCCAGCAGCGACCACATGATGGGCAGCGTGAAGTCGGCAATCAGCCCGAGTGACACAAATGTCGCCCAGAAGACCTTGCGTTCCATTTCTTCATTGTAGCGCCTGGAACGGCGTTCTAGCCGATGGTCATTCTACGCCCTCCCTCTCGATGGGATAGACGATGACATCAATGCAGTCGGTGCCTCCAACTTTTCCCCGGAGCTGGTGACAGGGGAAAAAGCTTTCGGGATTCAAACCAAACAGTTTTCCGTAGGCTTGGGAGCGAACAATTGTAAATTGCCCGTGTTTAGCTTCTTCTGGCGTCATACTTCGGGCACCTCCCGTATGCTCCAACATCTTTGTTCAAAGCGCAACCGTATCGTTAAGTAGCATGCCGTTTGAGTTGCACAAGCGATAATTTTTCACATTCACGAGCCGCGCAGGTCAGACTGCCAGCGGCGCAGAAAGCGGAGCGAGAGTTCGCGCTGGGCCTGATTGGGGAGCGTGTGGGCAGCCTTTTCGACTTCATCGAGTTTTTTCAGAGCCCCCTGGCAATCGCCTTGGGCTTCAAGAATCCCGGCTTGAACCCGAGAACGCAATCCGGGGCGCTGCGTAGTCTGCGGCATGGAGGCCAGCCATTGTTCGGCCAGGTCAACGCGCTTGCGCTTGCGGGCCTGAAAAACGGCTGCATCACTCATCAAGGCCTCGCGGATGACAGGGGCGACACAACTGGAAAACTGAAGGCAGGTCTCGAGTGCTTGAGCTGCCTCCGCATCGTTGTGCCGGTGGAATGCGGCGGAGTAGGCGAGCGCATAGGCGGTTACCGTGTCCGGCGAAAGATCGCACACCGCAACGGCCTTGGCGAGGAACTCGGCGGACAAGGACTCCGGCATGACACCTTCATTGAGTTCAGTGCCGAGTTTTATGATCGCCAGCCAGCGTTCGCCGCTTTGACGGTTACGCAACAGCATCCAGATCCGGCTGGCGTCCGATACAAGGAACGGGGTCCGAAACGGGATGAGAAGTTCACCCACGCCCCCTATCATTGAACATGTTATGAAGACCCAGGAGAAGTAGCCCTTTGAATAGGGCACAAAAAGCAGGGCAGATCCAGTCAAAATATTTGCGACCGGACCCGCCGCGATCATTATCACCGCATGCAGAGCCAGATTATCTGTGTTCCCAGGAAGCAGGCTCGCCCCTCCGCCTGTCCATGCTCCCGGGCCGCGATAACGTGAAATCCGGAACGGGCGGTCAAACTGAAAAGGTCCGATGCGCATCGTGTTGAAGCGAAATCCCACAGCCAAACCAGCGAGAATATGCCCAAGCTCATGAATGGCAACCACTGCAAAAGCAATTAGTACAGTCGAAACAACAAATAAGGAGATGTTTGAGGCCGCTCCAGGGACAGGAAACTGCTGTGCGATGCTGGCCACAAAGCGCGACCAAAGGCTGTGCAGAAATTGTTGGTGCCAGAATCTCAGGATTACGCCACCAACAAAACCCAGAATAAGCCAAACTCCGAATGGTAATGTGAAGCCGGAGCCAGGCGCGGCCGGCTTTGGAAGCGGCGCCTGGCGATCCAAGATCGGCGTGAGACTCGTGGGAGTGCCTACGAAAGTCGCATCCACGGGGAGAGCCTAGCACGGAATTGGCAGAATTCCCGTCCCACAAAACGGCAAGGCGCGTATTTGGATTCCACGGAACGGCCCAACTCTTGTAGACTCCTGGACGTCGTGAAAACAGAATGAGAGCATCAACGCTCCTTTTATGACGGGCACGCGCGAAAAACTTGGGCGAACATTCGTGGCGATTTCCCTGGTTGTTTTCGGGGTGCAGCATTTTATTTACGGCGGATTCGTGGCGACGTTGGTACCAGCGTTCATGCCAGGTCGGCTGTTCTGGGCGTACTTTGTGGGAGTGGCTTTCGTTGCTGCGGCTATTGGCATTTTGACGAAAATGTTGGCGCGGCCGGCGGCGACGATGCTGGGCGTGATGTTTTTTCTTTTTGTGTTGCTGCTGCACATCCCGAGAGTCATTGGCAATTCGAAGGATGGGAACGAATGGACGAGCGGATTCGTGGCGCTGGCAATGTGCGGGGGCGCCTGGATTCTCGCGAGCGCCGCTCCTTTGGAGGCGCACGAAAAAGCCGATCCATTTTTGAGGCTGGGGCGGTATTTCTTTGCACTGGCTTTTTTGGCTTTCGGGATTCAGCATTTTGTTTTTGGGCGCTATGCGGCAGGTCTGGGGCCGCCTTGGATTCCCGGGCAGCCACTTCTGGCGTACCTCTTTGGCATTATTTTTGTTGCGGCGGGCGCGGCAATCGTTATCGGGAAGATGTACGAATTGGCAGCAACGATTCTTGCAGCGATTGCCTTCCTGTACTTCGTGCTGCTGTATGTTCCCCGCATCATTGGGCAACTGCACAATCCGGGGCCGTGGACTAGCGGATTTGAGATTCTGGCTCTGTGCGGGGGTGCTTTGGTGCTGGCTGGCAGCATTCCAAAAGAAGAAAATGCACGGACCTGAAGACTCGCCACTACAGCCGGGCTAAAGCCCCCACTACGACTTCGTGGACACAAGTTTGGTTCATCACGACTTCCTAATGTGTCGTGCTGTAAGCTGAAGGCTCAGAGAACTCAGAGGAAATGCAGTCTCTGGCCGAAGGAGGATGCGTATGTTCAATAGGGGTGGAGGCCGCGACGACGCGGCGTTTGAAATGAGAAGGGATGGGCCGCTGGTGAAGTTTGGGGCGATCGCCATCGGTGTGATTCTGCTGTTCCTGGTGCTCAGCTTTTTCCTTCTGCGCGTGACGCGCATCGAAGCGGGCCACGTGGGAGTGGAAATCAATCTAGCGGGGAAGCAGCGCGGCGCATCGGAAATTCCAGTGCGCACCGGTTGGGTCGTCTACTCGCCCTTGAGCACGCAGATCATCGAGTTTCCGACATTCGTCCAAACTGTGAAATGGACCAAGGACACGAATGAAGGGCATCCGCTCAACGAAGAGATGGGATTCAACTCGAAAGAAGGGATGGAAATCTTCGTGGACGTGTCGCTGTCGTATGCCATCGACGGGGCGAAGGCCCCGGACTTCTACGTGAAGTACCGCCTTGCGGACATGGATTCGTTCACGCACGGGATTCTGCGCGACGTGGTGCGCAACTCGCTGAACGAGGTAGCTTCGACGTACGTGGTGGAAGATATTTACGGGGAGAAAAAGGCGGAGTTTCTGAGCAAGGTGCAATCAAAGATCGAGCAGAAAATGTCGCCGGTGGGTGTGAGCATCCAGCAGTTCGGATTCATCGGGGCGCCGCGTGTGCCTACGGTGATCGCAACGGCCATCACGGCAAAGGCCCAGGCAATTCAGCAAGCGGAGCGCGCCAGAAACGAATTGGCGACTACCCAGGCCGAAGCCGCGAAGAAAATTGCAGAGGCCGAGGGCGATGCCAAGTCCCTGGTCACTCGGGCGCAAGGCGAAGCCGATGCCAACCGCATCCGGCAGAATTCGTTGACGCCTCAGCTGTTGGAGCTGCGGCGAATTGAAAACAATCGCGCGCTGATTGACAAGTGGAATGGGCAATTGCCGACGGTGCAGACGGGACAAGGCGGAGGGATGATTTTGCAGTTGCCGAAGGCTCAGTAAAGAGCTAATCGGTAGGAGCTTGCTGAATTGAGGCGCAGCCCCTGCAAAAGCAAGAGGTCGATCCTCAGTTGCCTGCGGCGGAAGAGGACTTGTCCAGGGGTGCGTAGTAGCCGTTGCGAGTGCGGGCGACTAGTCTCCCGCGGCCGTGCGGGGGGATTACCGTAACGGTGACGGCGCGGAAAGTGCCGTCGCGGCGGGAGTTCGTGGGATAGTAGGCCAAAATGTACTGGTTGCGAATATCGTGGGCAACCTGCTCGCAGATGCTGTGAACATCATCCACGTTTTCCGGGAAGTAGGCTAGTCCGCCGGAGGCCGCGGCAATTTGTTCGAGCGCTTTGCGGGCGCGCTTGGCTTCCTTCTTGTTTTCCTGACCCAGCAGGCCGATGGTATAGATCACTGTATCGGTCTTCTGAATTTCCCGAATCGTCTTCTCCAGGGAATTGCGGCTGGCATTGTCTTCGCCGTCGGTCACGACTAGTAGGACCTTCTTGTCCTTGGACGCTTTCTTAAGGTGATCCAGTGAGCCCAAGATGGCATCGCGCAAAGCGGTGCTGCCGCGAGAATCGATGCGCTCGAGAGCTTCTTTCAGCTCGGGAACACTATTGGTGAAATCCTTGTCGAGATCGAGATAGAAATCGTCGTTGAAATTCACGACGAAAGCCTCGTCCGCGGGATTGCTGGCTTGCACGAGAGTGATAGCTGCTTCATTAACGCGCGGACGCTTGTCGCGCATGCTGCCGCTGTTGTCAATGACCAGCCCCATGCTCACCGGTACATCTTCCCGCTTGAAGATGGAGAGTTTCTGCTCGACCTTATCTTCGTAAACGCGAAAATTATCGGACTTGAGGCCGTCGGCAAAACGCTGGCGGTCGTCGATGACCGTGGTGTGCAGGACCACCAGGTCCACGAACTGGACGATTTTCGTGCCTTGGTTTCGGGAGTTGGGATTCTGGCCAGGAGGAGGGGGCGGCGCAGGAGTCGGTATGGGGCTTTGAGCGAATGCCGGGAACGCGAAGACACCGGCAGCGCAGATTAGCAGGGCGAGATGCCGCAAAGGAAAGAGACGCCGAGAAGACTCAGTGGCTGGGCGCGTAATATCCGGTCTTGGAATAGACGCTGAGCGGCGGAAGTCCCTTGGGCGCGCGCAGTTTGATTTTAAGCTTGCGCCAGCGCGCGTCGTGAGCCTTGTTGCTTGGTCGATAGCCGAGGACATATTGGTTTCGCAGCTCCATGCCGATTTTTGAAGCGATATCCGGGAGATCATCCAGCTTCTCCACGGCAAACACCCGGCCTCCGGTCATTTCCGTTACTTCGCTGAGCAGCGACGGGCCACCCAGTTCTTCCGGAGTCCGATTGCGATAACCAAGCGGGTCAAAGATGCCGACGGCATAGAGCTGGGTATCGGCTTCCTTTACCAGACGCTTGATATCGCTTTCGTTGTACCGACTATGATTATCTCCTCCATCAGATAGGATGAGCAAGGCGCGTTTAGCGTTGTGTGCACCCCTCATCTGGCTGAGACCAAGATAAATGGCATCAAGCAGCGCGGTGCGTCCCTTGGGAACAGTGAGCATCATGCGGCTCTGCAGGTCTTCCACGCTGTTGGTGAACTCGCTCGTCAGTTCGGCGCGCTCATTGAAGCTAACGAGGAAAAATTCATCCAGGGGATTGGCAGTCTTGAAGAATTGAATGGCAGCTTCGCGGGCTTTTCCAACCTTGTTGGACATGCTGCCGCTAAAATCAAAAATCACACCGATGGAGATGGGCACGTCTTCGGCGGAGAAGGTGACGACTTCCTGTTCAACGTTGTCCTCGAAGATGCGAAAATTGTCGGTCTCAAGGCCGGTGACTAGGCGATTGTAGGGATCGGTGACGGTCACGTTCACGAGGGCGAGGTCCACGTCCATCTTAATGATCTTGCCGGGCTTGAACGACGTACTGACAGTGTTCTTCCGCACGTCATCTATTTTGATTTGCTTCACTTCGGACTGCTGCGCTTCTTCCTTGGGCTTGCTTTCTTCCGTAGGAGATTGTGCAGCAGTGGGAAGGACGGCTTGCAGCAGGAACAGGCAAACGACCAGCGGAACTTGCCAGGAGAAAGATCGAACGCGAAACCTAGGTAAATCGCGTTTCACGGCACCCCCGTCACCCCGGCCTACCGGGATGGCCGCGCGGTTCGGACTAATTGTGATTCTACCACTCAGATTCCCGAAAACAAGGACAATTGCTTGATGCTCACTATTGAACAGTTTGATGGACCGGGCGGAGCAAGTAGCGTGTGGTAGCATCGCCGATTCCATTGACGATAGACTTCCCTGGCGGTCGAAAAATTCCCGAGAGCTGGAGCCTCCATGAGCGCGTCGAAGGTCGTCGTAGTGATTCCCGCACGATTTGGGTCCACGCGTCTACCCGGGAAACCACTGATTTCGCTGGCGGGCAAACCAATGATTCAGCGCGTGTACGAACGGGCCAAACTGGCAAAGCGCGCGGACCGCGTGATTGTGGCCACCGATGACGAGCGGATCGTGAAAGCTGTAGAAGGATTTGGCGGCGAGGCGCGCCTGACGCGTAGCGAGCACCGCACCGGGACGGAGCGCGTCGCGGAAGTGGCGGCGCATGAAGAAGGCGACGTTTTCGTGAACGTGCAGGGAGACGAGCCGTTGCTGGATCCGAATGCGATTGACGTAGCGGTAAATGCGCTGCTGGAAGAGCCGTTGGCTTCGATCAGTACCGTGGCGACACCGATCAAGACGCCGGGCGACATCATGGACCCCAATGTGGTGAAAGTGGTCTTAGACTTCGATGAGAACGCGATTTATTTTTCGCGCGCGCCAATTCCTTGGGTGCAGGATGCGGCGAGCAAGATCGTTGTGCGGCATATGAAGCATCTGGGGCTATACGTTTTTCAGCGCGATGCTTTGCTGGAATATCCGACGCTGCCACAGGGTGAACTGGAACGAATCGAGCAACTGGAGCAACTGCGCTGGATGGAAAACGGTTGGAAGATTCGCGTGGCTGAAGTGGAGCATGACGCGGTGAGCGTGGACGTGCCGGAGGATGTGGCACGGGTGGAAAAGCTACTCGAGGAATGAAACAGCCCGGCGGGGACTCCGCCGGGCGCCAACTCTTTGCACTCTTCGATGATGGGAGCTGTGGCTATTGCTGGATCTGCAAGGCGCCAGCCACCGTGCGATTCTGGTCCTGATTGTTCATGAAGAAAGCCAATTGCGGGCTGACAAAGTAGACCACAAAATTGACCGTGGTCGTATTGCTCTTCACGAGTTTGACGCTCATGGTGTTCCGGCTTGAGCTGCCCGTGCTTGACGTCCCGTCGCCCTGGATGTTGACGGACCCGCTGGTAACAAGATCGAAAACGGGCACGACATTTTGGAATTGGAAGATGTCGGCTGCCCCGGTCAAGTTTAGGCTGGAGACAGTTACCTGGCCGAGTAGATCTTCCTCATCCTGGACGGAGAACCCGCCGCCATTCTGGAGGCTTAGCCCGCTCCAACTAAGCGCGTACGTCCCCGAAATGTTGCTGCCGGAGAAGGGGCTCCCGGTTTGCGCCGCGAGAGTGCCATCGGCAACGTCAACAGCCCCGTTCTTATTCGCGGTTTGTTCCTGAATGACGCCTTGCGTCGCGGAACTCAGATAGAAAACAAACGTTGAGGGCGCGTTGGGGAAATTGGGGTCGGTAAACGTGAAAGTGCCACGTCCCGGATTTGCCGCATCAAGGCTGATGCTCGCCGCAGCCGTAGTGTCCGTCTTAATGAACTTGCCGTTGTCGTTGGTGTCCTCAAGAACATTGGTGACCGTCGCCCCGTTGGCGGTGAAACGGCCCACACGGACTATGCCCCCGCTCCCGGAGCTGCCCGCAACGATAAAGACAAAACTGGAGTTGATGCTGCTGACGTTCGTTGGAATGGTATTGCTCTGCGCTACCGCGTCGCCCGATAGCATCCCGCCGTTAGTGCTGATGAACCGCACGCGGGTAGCATCGACAATGTAAAAGACGTAATTTTGTCCGGCGATGAGTGCGATCCCGCGTCCGAAACTCGTCAGACTCGCGGACTGAAGGGGATCTTGCGCAACAGTTCCAACGAAGGCTCCGCTGCTAAAGGTTCCGTTGACGTTGTCGTCGAAGAAACCGGCGCTGATTGTTCCATTGTTTGCCGTGAATTCACCGACGAAAGACTCGGGATTGCTGTTCGCATCGAGCCCGGGGAAATCAAAAACGTAAGGTCCGGCGATTCCTGAAACCTGGAACGAGCTTGCGTTTTGTTTAACAAAGTTCCCACTGCCGGTGGACGACTGGTTGGCGTTCGACGTTTCATCGACCAGCAGACCATCGTTTATGGAGGTCAGCGTAATCCCAAAATCGATGGAAGCCTGCGCTAATTGTAGTGTGAGCGTACCGCGGCCATCGGCATTGACCGTGTAGCTGCCGCCGGTTATGGCGATCGCTGGCGTCACCCCAACCGTGGCCTCATTGACGTCCTCCACGCCACCCATAATGTTCCCTGCTCCGTCGGCGGTGAAACTTCCGACGCGCGCAAGCTGATCAACCACCGAACCCGCAAACACTTCTCCGTTCGTCACGAACGCATACTGGCCCTTCAAGCTAGCAAGACTGTACTTGCCCACGGGAGGCGGCGGATTGACCACGCCGTTGCCCCCGCTGCAGGCGGCGACCCAAAGAACTGGTGCAATCGAAACACTAAAGAGGAGGCGTTTCATCGCACACCTCGCAGCGCTTCTTTTTCTGCTGGCGTCATCAAGGATGCGGGAGTCGTCAGAAAACCTTTGGTATTGCGGACGGCAATGGCTTGCGCGCCCTTCTGGACGACGCGGGCGGCGAAGTAGGTGGTGTCACCGAGTGCCAATGGTTCGCCGACGATGCGCACGCTATCGCCGGGATTCAATTCGAGATGGCCAGCCTTAAGAACTTTGGCGTTTCCGAGATGGACGTCGATCTGGCCAGCGGATGTCTGAAGAATCACATGAGCGCCTGCGGGAAGCGTGCTGCCGGCGGAGTCGAACTTTACGACGGTACCGATAATAGAACTCTCGCGACTTATGGCGTACGAGCGGAGTTGCTGCGTGTCCGGCTGCTTTGCTTCTTGCGCAGTCGCAAGTGTGCAGCTTCCCAGCGCGATTGCAAACGCAAGCATTCCTGTTTTACTCCTGATGGTCACGTTCATCGCCCCTTTCCACCTGCAAGAATTCCACCCGGAACCTTTTTGCGTTGCGGGACCCCGACCGGGTCGGAGTCGACTCCACCAGCTCTGGAGCGCAAGGCAAAGTTCATTTCATTAGATGGCGAATTCCCTTTCGGAGGTTTCGGTTTGCCACGAAAGATTTCCTGGCCAGCAACATTCAAGCAGCAAACCGGAACCTTAGAAAGGTATTCCCCACTGATTCCAAACCCGTTCCCGGAGAAAAAGTTTTGTGCGCACCGAGGAAATTCTCGCGACTTTGACGGGCGACGACTTCAATTTGACACGCGGGCGAGTCCCGTCCATAATTATGCCTACGTCACTCCTGTGGAGGGCTGACAAGCCCGGCGTAAGAACCCGGGCTGCACGGATGGCGCCAAAATATATTTTTGTAACCGGCGGAGTTGTATCCTCACTGGGAAAAGGCGTTGCTGCCTCCTCGATTGGCTGTCTCCTCGAAAGTCGCGGTTTCAAAGTCACCTTGCAGAAATGCGACCCGTACCTGAACGTTGATCCGGGTACGATGAGCCCGTTCCAGCACGGTGAAGTGTTTGTGACCGAAGACGGGGCCGAGACGGACCTCGATCTGGGGCACTACGAGCGCTTCACGCACGCCAAGCTTTCCCGCGACAATAACTGGACGACCGGCCGCATCTACGAAACGATCCTGACGAAGGAGCGGCGCGGAGATTATCTCGGAAAAACCGTGCAAGTGATTCCGCATGTCACCGACGAGATCAAAGCAACGATCAAAAAGGTCTCCGACGGCGTTGACGTCGTGATCGTTGAAATTGGCGGCACGGTCGGCGATATCGAATCGCTTCCCTTCCTCGAAGCCATCCGCCAGATGCGCCTCGAGCTTGGCGCGGAGAACACGCTCTTCGTGCACGTCACGCTGGTGCCCTTCATCGCTGCGGCTGGCGAGCTGAAGACCAAGCCGACGCAGCATAGCGTCAAGGAGATTCTGAGCCTCGGGATTCAGCCAGACATCTTGCTTTGCCGTAGTGACCATCACATCCCTGCGGAGCTCAAGAAAAAAATCGCGCTGTTCTGCAACGTCGCGGAAAGCTGCGTCATTTCTATGGAAGACGTGGACACGATTTACGCCGTGCCCGCGGAACTCAGCAAAGAGGGTTTGGACGAACAGATTCTTCGGCTAATGAAGCTGGAATCACGCCCTTCGGACATGAAACCGTGGCTCGACCTTGTCTACCGCATGCATCACCCAGCGGGCGAAGCGCGCATCGCGATTGTCGGCAAATACGTGCAGCTTGAAGACGCTTACAAAAGTCTGCGCGAAGCTCTACTGCATGGCGGTCTAGCGCACAACCACAAAACCGTCCTCGAATGGATTGAAGCAGAAGAAATTGATTCGCTGGCCGCCGCGGCGGCGCGCTTGCACGGCTATGACGGAATTCTAGTTCCCGGCGGCTTCGGTAAGCGCGGCATTCAGGGAATGATTCACACCATCCAGTTCGCGCGCGAACACAAAGTGCCTTTCTTCGGAATTTGCCTGGGCATGCAGTGCGCCACTATCGAATATGCGCGCGATGTTGCCGGGATGAAGCAGGCGGACAGCACGGAATTTGATCCGCAATCGCCACATCGCGTGATTTATAAATTGCGCGAACTGCTTGGCGTCGATGAAATGGGCGGCACGATGCGCTTGGGAGCGTGGCCCTGCAAGCTGGAGCCGGGATCGTTCGCGGCGAAAGCTTATGGCAAGCTGGAAATCAGTGAACGCCACCGCCACCGTTACGAATTCAACCGCGACTACGAAAAAACGCTCGTCGCTGCGGGCTTGCGCATTACCGGCCGCACTCCAGACGAAAACTACGTGGAAATTGTCGAAGCGCCTGAGCACCCCTGGTTCCTCGGCTGCCAGTTCCACCCGGAATTCAAATCCAAGCCACTGGAGCCGCATCCGTTATTTGCGGCATTCATCGGCGCCGCGCTGGAACACAAGAAACAGAAACTCCGCCCCACCGCATCAGTGAGCGAACCGAAACACGCTCCCGCGCTACGCGCTGCTCCAAGCGCTAACGCCTAACCTATTCTTCTCACGACGTAACTGCGTCCTCTCAAGGCCGCCCTGTCGCCGCTGTCATCCTGAGCGCAGCGAAGGATCTCAACCGCACCGCACCTCGATGTAGACATTAAGGTGAGATCCTTCGGATTCGACTTCGTCGAAGCCTCAGGATGACAAATTGATCCCTGGATGTTGCCGGAGTCGAGAGCGACGCAGTCTCACGTTCAGTGTCCCGGATAGTTTGATTTTTCCTGCAAGCGTAGATTGATCTCGCAATGGTAGACGCCGTCCTTGTCCCGTGAAAGCGGCCGGATCGTCGCAAATTTCCCGAGCGCCTCGGATTCGCTCTTCATCGCTTCCGTCAAATACGAATCGCCCTCGAAGCGCAGATCCTCGGTCCATTGCACGGGATAGCCCGCTCCCCACGCGTTGAAATGAATGTGCGCGGGGATGTGCATCCCGGGGTAGCGTCCGGGGCGGATGGTGTGCAACTCGAATCGCCCTTCGGCGTTCGTCTTCATGTAGCCCTTCAGTCGCGGATGGCCGACTTTGCCGTCCGGCGAGTAGTAGCCATCCTTGTCGGTGTTGTAGGCATAAACGACCACGCCTGCGACGGTGTGCTCTCCGTCTGGTGCAAAAACGTGTCCGGTGACGACCAGAGGATCGCCCGGCTCGCCCGCCGGCACAATCGTCGTCATCCACTTCGTGTCGGACGGCTCAGGAGGCGGGGGCCCCGGGTTGTTCTGCCCCATCGCCAGCGATGGCAAAAAATGAGACCCAATCGCACTTGCTAATCCTAGTGTGGCAACACGTTGCAGAAATTCGCGGCGCCCGGTGTCTTGAAGTTTCATCGGCTTGCTCCTTTGCCTCCAAGACGGGGCGGCAGCGCCGAGTGTTAACAGACCGACTCGCCGAGTCGCGCTACCGAACGAATCGGAGGAATCTGTGTTGCAGTTGGGGTCGGACCTTCAGGTCCGACATAAGCCGCGCCTCTTCTTTACGGCTTCAGCCGCTGAGGAATTGCTTTTGAGATTGTCACGCGGACCGGAAAGCGCCTCCGTTAACACTTCAATGGGCTCCACCGTCCTTTTTCACAAGTTCGCAAGCTGCGGCACATGGCGAGCGAACCGTTGCGTCGAGCACCGACTGATTCATGGAGGTAGTGGTATGAGGAAGTTTCAAATTGTCGTTGCTGCAGTAATTCTCGCAGTGCTTCCGGCCGTCGCAAGCGCAAAGCGCAAGGCCACCCCTGCGGCACCTCCGTCTCCGGCAAAGACCTACACCCTGAGCAAACTCTACACAACGCTTTCCTTCACCGCGACAAAGTGGATGGTCTTCAAGGAAGAAGGAACGTTTCAGGATTTCAGCGGGACGCTGACGTACAGCCCGGTAGATCCCGCGAAATGTAAAATCGACGTCACCGTGCAATCCGCCAGCCTGGATACCCGCGTTGCGAACCGCGACAAAGTGTTGCGCTCCGATGATTTCTTCGACGTCGAAAAATTCCCCACGCTCTCGTTTCACAGCACGGCTGTGAAAGTCGTGGAAAAAGATACTTACGACGTGGAAGGCGACCTCACCATCCACGGCGTCACAAAGCACATCACCGTGCCTGTGAAGATGATTGGCGTTCGCGTGATGCCGGGCATCGGCGACTTCGCCGGATTCGAGACTACCTTCAACATCGACCGCCGCGACTTCGGCGTCCTCGGCACGCGCTGGAGCGGCAACAAAGTGGCCATCGATCCCACCGTGGTCCTGCACCTAATCATCGGCGGCGTCCGCGAATAGGCAGCGAGCTATCCATCATCAGGAGATCCTGACCGCTTGCGTAGTTTTGCCGAACCATACTCGCCACGCGTGCAAAACTTACAGGTGCAAAAAGGCGGCTTCCCCTTGGCGTTCGGGAAGAATCGCCACCCCACGACTTGCGGTACCCGTCGCGTTCTGTGAATTTCTCTGGCGGCGATGCGGCGAGGAATGACGACTTCCCAACCCATAGGATCGTCCGCAGCAGAGAACTGAGCCACTGCCTCAGCTGCAGATAGCCAACGATGAGCCTGACCGTAATGCCCAACCCAAAGCGGTTGGTCATCTGGAACGCGAAAGTATATGCCTGCGATCGGTGCCGGCTTGCGACGCTTCACCTCTCGTAGCCACTGGTGCGAGGCATAGAAGTTACGACTCACAGGCACCGCAAACACACCCCTCGGAGAAGCACCTATGGCCTTACGCGATCGCGCGATCCCATTTCGCCGGATTTGCGTGACACGCGACTCGGGGGCTAAGTGAACGAGCACTGCCATACGAGATCCTTGAGGGCGTTGTTTCCGCTCGGCACTCATCCCCCAATCCGTCCGTAAGGTAGCAGTGACGGGCGCTTGGCAGCCTGAATGCGAGTTGATGCGAAGTCAATTCGCTGCTAGAGCTCGCCTTTTGGTCGTTGAGCAAAGCGTGTAGGTTTGTGAGATCCATCTGGAAGTCGAGGGACGGTTCTTTTTCGAAGCGCTTCCAAAAAGCGCTCTGCAAATCCGTCGATAAGAACCTGTTCCGGGAAACGCTAAGAAGGAAGCGCTAATAATCGGACGGCGTCCAGGCACAGGGCCAGTCCCTCGATGGCCGTCCCCAGTCGCAAGCTCAGTTGACGAGCATGATGCACCAGTCGACCCGGCATATGGAAAATCAAAAAGCGCAGTCGCTTTGGCCGTGCCGTCAATAAGTCTGCTGGCAACGCCAAGCGCTTCAGCGCCGTGAGCACGTTGTAGGTGATCACCGCCAGCCGCAACCAGGCGGCATTGGCTCCGAAGTATTTCGACGGCAGCACCCCGGCCGCTAAATCATTCTTCATCACATCGTGTACCCGCTCGATGGTCCCGGCTTTTTCTCGATGCCACTCGATCAGTTTCACCGGTTCCCAGTCCCAGATGTTGCTCAGCACGGCAAAATGTCGCACGCTACTGCCGTCGGCAAACAACCCTCCCTGCCGTTGGCGCAACCGGATGGCGATGTAGCGCAGTGGCTGGCTGTCCTTCGGCTCTGCTGGCTGGTTCGACACGAACACCACTTCGGCGCACTCCCGATCTATACCTGGCTCGCGCTCTCCGTAGGCCTTCCATTCCTTTTCCGGAACTTCCAGAATGGCCTCGCGCAACGCCTCGCTCATCCGCACGCTGATCGCAAAACCAATGCATCCCCGCGGCCCTTCTGCACGTCTCTCGTTGGACAGCCAGCGCAACAACTCCTTCTCATGACAGGCCGCATCGCCGCGATAATAGTAGGTCGTCACTGTTTTGGGCAGCGCGGCGAACGCCGCTTTCGCCACCGTCAACGGAGCCATCTGTGCCGGTACGTTCCCGTCTCGAAACTCATCGGCCAGCACCGCGTCCATCTCGGCCCACACCGCCAGCATCGGCTGATAGCCTCGTGGCCCTTCGTAGGTGTGCAGGGCTTCTTGTTTGCGGCTCTCGATAATCGTGGTGTCCTGATCCACCGTAGCGATCTTCTGCTCCGGACATCGTTCTCCCAATCGCTGGATCAGATCTTGGTTCACTTTTCCTAGCCCTTCTAGCGCTTCACTCTCTGAAGGAATGTACGCAATTTGATCCGGCAGTCGTTGCTGCTTGGCTTGCTCAATCTTTTCTTCTTCATGGAACGCATACAGGAACTTCCGAGCTGCTTCCGGAGAAGGTACTTCGTGCCCGATCAGTTGCCCTAGCCCGGGGTCCGCCCGCAGTCGCTCAAAATCATCCAGGCACTCACCTCCAGCGGCATTCAGAAGCACGAAGCTCTCGACAAACGTAGCCTCGTCGTAACCCCGCTGGCGTTCCTTCACCACCAGGTGTTGCTTCACACTGCCTGGTAATCCCAGAGAACGAAAGGCTTGCACCACCAGGGGTAGGCCTCCCAGCGCGGTCAGCATTTCTTCGGCTGGCTTGGGATCGAACTCGAACAATAAAGGTGATTCGGTCGGCGAGGGCTTTTCGATTTTGCGCATGCACGCCATCGTATGCGAAGGACGCACCTTGCAGGTGAGAATTCGTAGTCTTCGGTTTCACACAGCCTACCGGCGTTCTATGCTGGCGTACGGCCTCATTCAGGCTCCTCGCGCCTGCCACTCTGTAAAACACGTCCCGCTATCGACGGATCGGGGTCATCATACCTTGGTTGCAAACGTGGCGCGGTCTGCGTAGCCTTATAAGCTTGCAATACGGTTGATATCGCAAATGGCTGTGACACGTGAAATCGCGCTGGGTTCGCTGCGCCTCGGAGGCGGTAATCCCCTGTTTCTGATTGCCGGGCCGTGCGTGATTGAAAGTGAACCGCACGCGCGCATGATGGCGGAAAAGGTGGCAAAGATCGCTGCCGACGCGGGCGTTCCCTACATTTTCAAAGCGTCCTACGACAAAGCAAATCGAACTTCCGTGAAGTCCTTTCGCGGCCCGGGAGCGAAAGAGGGCCTGCGCATTCTGGGAAAAATAAAAGCCGACCTGAAAGTGCCGGTCCTTACCGATATCCATGACGCGTCGCAAGCCGCACCCGCGGGCGAAATTTGTGACGTACTCCAGATTCCCGCCTTCCTCGCCCGCCAGACGGAATTGCTGCTCGCTGCCGGCAAAACCGGCCGCATCATTAACATAAAGAAAGCCCAGTATCTGTCGCCGTGGGATATGGGCAACGTCGCCGAAAAAGTGGTCAGCACAGGGAATACAAACATCCTATTGACGGAGCGCGGCGCTTCGTTCGGCTATCAAAATCTTGTCGTGGACATGCGCTCCTTCCCGATCATGCAGCGGACGGGTTACCCGGTCGTTTTTGACGTGACGCATTCCGTGCAGCTTCCCGGCGGACAGGGCCAGGCCAGCGGAGGGCAGCCACAGTTCATTGAGCCGCTGGCGCGCGCGGGCGTGGCTGCGGGCGTGGACGGCATTTTCCTGGAGACGCACGACAATCCCGCCAAAGCGCTTTCCGATGGGCCCAATGCACTGCCGTTGTCGGATCTTCTAGCCTTGCTGATGAAATTAAAGGGACTCAATTCGGTTGTGCGGCGCTGGAGCGAGAAATGAGCCTAGACACGGCACGGCGCGTGCTCCGTATTGAAGCCCAGGCGATTCAAGACGTGCTCGCGCGTCTCGACGCCACTTTTGAAAAGGCAGTCGATTTGCTCTTCGCTTGCAAAGGCCGCGTCGTTGTCACCGGCATGGGGAAATCCGGCCTCATCGGCCGAAAAATATCGGCAACGCTTTCCAGCACGGGAACTCCGTCGTTCTTCCTGCACGCGGCGGAGGCATTGCACGGGGATATGGGCATGCTGGCGCGCGGAGATGCGCTCCTGGCAGTTTCCTACGGCGGCGAGACGGAAGAAATCGTCCGGCTCCTAGAAGCACTAAAACGGCTGGAAATGCCCATGGTCACTTTGACCGGCAAAATTCATTCCACGCTGGCCGAAGCAAGCGACGTCGTGCTGGACGTCAGCGTGAAGGAAGAAGCGTGCTCCCTGAATCTTGCGCCGACGGCAAGCACCACCGTAGCGATGGCTGTGGGAGATGCGCTGGCAATCTCTCTCCTGGAACGCCGCGGCTTTCGCCCTGATGATTTCGCCGCGCTGCATCCCGCCGGAAGCCTTGGTAAAAAGCTCTTGCGCGTCGAGCATCTCATGCACGCAGGAGAAGCACTCCCTCACGTTTCCAAAGACACGGCGATGCCCGACGTTTTCCATGAAATGTCAGCCAAGAAACTCGGCATGACCACTGTCCTCGAACCAGATGGCCGCCTGGCAGGAATCCTGACCGACGGCGACCTTCGCCGCTTGATGGAAAGACATCGTGGAGCTGTGCTGGAAATGAGCGCAGCCGATGGCATGACGAAGAATCCGCAAACCATTGCGCCACAGGTGCTAGCCAGCGAAGCGTTGAACGTGATGGAGAAGCGCAAGATCACATCGATTGTCGTAGTGGACGAAGCAAACGGAGTCCTCGGTGTGGTCCACCTGCACGATCTGTGGACTCTAGAGCTGATGTAGTGGCGGGTCTTTAGACCCGTTCTTTCGCTTTCGCTGTAGGGGCGGGGCTTGTTTACTCTGAGCGTGGTCGAAGGGCCCCGCCCCTGTGGGAGCAAGGTGTAAAAACGTAAAAAAGAAAATAGGAGATGCCATTGCGCAAGCGAGGAAAGAAAATCCCACCAAAACTAGCGAAACGCGCCAAGCCGATTCTCGTCCTCTTGATGGACGTGGACGGCACCCTCACTGACGGCAGCGTTACGCTTCTCTCGCAATCCGATGGCTCCGCCCTGGAAATAAAAACTTTCAGCGCGCACGATGGCCAGGGCCTAACGCTCGCGGTCACCGCGGGGCTGCGCACCGGCGTCATTACAGGGCGAGGCAGCGCCGCTCTCCGTCGGCGCTGCAAAGAGCTGGATATTGAGTTTGTCTACGAAAAACAGGGACACAAAATCGCCGCCTACGAAGACGTCCTTCGCAAGACCGGCGCCCAGGAATCCGAAGTCGCGTTCCTTGGCGACGACTTGCCCGATCTCACCGTTATGAAACGCGTTGGCCTGGCCGTGGCCGTAGCAGATGCGCTGCCCGAAGTACGGCGCGCGGCGCATTACACCACCAAAGCCCCCGGCGGTAAAGGCGCCGCCCGTGAACTCGTGGAGATCATCCTCAAATCCAAAGGTATGTGGGAAGAAATGATCGACAAAGCACGCGCCTGAACCCCGCGTCTCCCCTACGCCGGACGACCTTTCTCTCCCTTCGACCTCGGGCAGCGCCTTGCCCTATACCGATAGGTGTATTTTCAGTGGCAGTGTTCCCTAGGCCTCTTGCGATTGCGCTAAAATTGTATGGTTATGAAGCGCCACAAACGCAGACGAAGCTCAAAGACACCAGTTCCTACAGAGACTCCCCCTTATGTGGAAACACCCGCGCGCCCTTCCCAGATTTCCAGAGATGTAGAAAACCTGGTGGGATCTCTCAGCATTGCCTTGGACGAAGAACACCCCGCGAGCTCTCCAGACTCCCCCAGCGGCCCGGAACCAGTTACGAGTTCTAGCGACATCTCGGAGCATGTGGAAGACCTCACCAGTGCCCTCAATCTCCTCACTGAGGCCGAACAGCTTGCGATTTCTCGCGATATCGCGGAGCAGGCGGAAAAGTTTTTGAAGTCCGCCGACCTCGCCCGTGATGTGGAAAAGCTCGCGACTTCTCCCAATATCCCCTCTAGGGCTGAAACTCCTGCTGCCCCCTCCGTCGCCCCTACTGGAGCGGACCGTCGGACTCATCCTCGTTACGAGTTCATTGCCTCTGCGGAGATCGTAGCGGCCGAATCCGGCGCGCGCATCGCCATGCGCGTTCGCGACCTCAGCCAGCAAGGATGCTACGTGGACACAAGCGACGCCCTCCCTTTGGGCACGGTCACGGACGTGCGCATCACGAAGGGGGCGCAACGGTTTGAAGCCCGGGCAAGAGTCGTCTACTCACGGGTTGCAACAGGCATGGGGCTGATGTTCACCGCCGTTGCTCCGGAACACCTTCAGACTCTTGATTCCTGGCTCGCCGAATCCCGCGAAACTTCTTGGCTCGCGGCAAACCGCCGAAGGAGTCAGCGAGTATTGGTGACGATCCCGGTCCGAGTCTCCGGACAGCTCGGTGCCGGAGCGTCCTTTCAAGAAGAGACGCACACGCGCGCGATCAGCGCCCACGGTGCCTTGATTCTCCTGTCGGCACAGGTGCACAGAGGTCAACGGCTCACTCTGTCAAACGTCCAGACAAAAGCCGCTCTGGAATGTGTTGTCGCGCACATTGACAGGCATCAAAAAGA
Organism: Candidatus Acidiferrum sp.; assembly: GCA_035279725.1. Taxonomy (GTDB): domain Bacteria; phylum Acidobacteriota; class Terriglobia; order Acidiferrales; family UBA7541; genus Acidiferrum. The sequence goes on along the minus strand of DATEHF010000043.1, from coordinate 31,391 downwards.
CCAGCCCCAGATAGGAGTGGAGTTCGCGCTGCCCAATCCTACCTTCTGGCATGTGGCCTTCCCGCCAAAAGACTGGACCCCTCGTCACCCCCATGCGAAATCCCAAGCAAAATCGCGCGAATCGACTTGATGTCTCCGGAACGGCCGTTGCCAGAAGTAAAACGAGCCGCGCACTACGTGACCAAAGCCCCACGCGGAAAAGGCGCCGCGCGTGAACTCGCCGACCGCTGACCTGGTTGCAATTGGAACTTTATTCTTTGGCTTTGCGTACAGCATCCTAGCTACCAGTTCGCCTCAAGGTTTGGCCAATAGAATCTCCGCAAGGAGGGTCGCAACTCATGGACGCATTTCTCCTCGACCTGAAATACGGCATCCGCTCCTTATTGCGCGACAAAGCCTTTGCTCTGACAGTTCTCCTCACCTTTTCCGTCTGCATCGCCGCCAACACCGCTCTCTTCGCCGTTGTCAACTCCGTCATTCTGCGCCCTTTGCCAGTCGCCGAAGCGAATTCCATTTTGCTCATGTCCAACGAATACCCCAATGCCGGCGCCAGTGGCGGCAACAACAGCAGTTCCGGCGACTATTACGACCGCTTGCGCGAAATGACCGTTTTCGAGAGCCAGGCCATCTTCCGCCCGCGCGATCAAACCGTGGAACTGAACGGCTCGCCGCAGCAGATTCGCGGCATGCTGGTTACACCTTCGTGGTTTGAATTGCTGCGTGTTACTCCCCCGCTGGGCCGCGCGTTCACGCGCGAAGAGGGCGAAGTCGGCGCCGACCAGGAGGTCATCCTCAGCCATGGGCTTTGGCAACAGTTGTACGCCGGAGACAAATCCGCCATTGGCCGCGACCTGCGCATCAGCGGCAAGCCCTTCAAGATTGTCGGTGTAATGCCTCGCAACTTCACTTTTATTGAGCCGGAGGTTCGCCTCTGGATTCCTCTCGCATTCACCGCTGAACAAAAGACCGTTCATCACAGCAACAACTGGTATCACATCGGGCGCTTGAAGCCAGGCGCATCCAAGCAGCAAGCTCAGGCCCAGGTCGACGCTCTGAACCGCGAGAACATGGAACGCATGCCCGAGTTTAAGGAAATCCTGATCAACGCCGGATTCCACACCGTCGTCAAGCCTCTGCAGGACATGTTGACCGCCGACGTCAAGAAGACTCTCTATCTCCTGTGGGGCGGCGCATTCGTCGTCCTTCTCATTGGCGGACTCAATATCGCTAACCTGGCGCTCGCTCGGCTCGCTCTTCGCCGCAAGGAATTGGCAACCCGCATCGCTCTTGGCGCCGGGCGTGTGCAGCTTGTGCGCCAATTGATTCTGGAAAACTTGGGATTGGCGCTGCTAGGAGGCATCGGCGGCACCGTTCTCGGCGCAGGTTTGCTGCGAACCCTGAACGCTATCGGCCTCGAGCATTTTCCGCGCGCTGGCGAAATTCATATGGATGGCACCGTCGTGCTCGTCTCCCTCGCCCTATCCCTGGCTGCCGGAATCTTTGTCGGCCTCTTTCCCATCGCCGGGATTTCAAGCATCAGCGTCAACGACGCTCTGCACGAAGATAGCCGCACTGGTACGACCGGAAAAAAATCACGCAGCGTGCGTCAACTTCTTGTCGCTGCTCAAATTGGATTTGCGTTTGCGCTGCTTATGGGCGCGGGCCTGCTTCTCGCCAGCTTTCGCTTGCTCTTGCAGGTCGATCCGGGATTCAACCCGAACGGCGTGGTCACCGCTTCCGTCGCGCTGCCACGCTCCAAATATTCCAAGCCTGAGCTTTCGCGCGAGTTTATGAATCGTGCGCTCCCCTCCATCCGCGCTATTCCCGGAGTGTCCCTCGCCGGCGCCACCGAAGCCGTTCCCCTTGGCGGCAATCACAATGACAGCGTGATTCTTGCCGAGGGCTACCAGATGAAGCCCGGCGAGTCCTTGGTTTCTCCACTGGCAATAGCAGTGACTCCCGGCTACTTCGAGGCGCTGCGCATTCCCATTCTGCATGGCCGCGGATTTACGGATGGGGACAACGACACTGCTCTGCGGGTGATCGTCGTGGACGAACGCGTGGCCCAGCATTTCTGGCCAAACAGCGATCCGCTGGGGCGGCGCATGTACTTTCCCAGCGATGCGAAAGACCTCCTGAAAATTGATGAGCACACGCAATGGATGACGGTGATTGGCGTTGCGCGCTCGCTTCGCTACGAGAACCTCGATGGCTCGGGCGCAGCCGTAGGGGCGTACTATGTTCCAAATTCGCAGTCGCCTGCGAATAGTTTTACGTTTGCTCTGAAGGCTTCAGGTGATCCAACGTCGGTGGTTAGAGCGTTGCGAGGAGAGATTGCGAGGCTCGATCCGGATCTCGCCCTCTTTGACATTCACTCGATGCCAGAGCGCATCGATCTCTCCCTGGCCTCCCGTCGTACGTCCATGCTCCTCGCAAACGCCTTCGGAGCAGTCGCCTTATTTCTCGCGTCGCTTGGTATTTATGGCGTGCTCGCCTATTTGGTTGCGCGGCGTACTCGCGAAATTGGCATTCGCGTCGCTCTCGGCAGCTCTCAGGCCGGTGTTCTCAAGCTGGTTTTGCGGGAAGGGTTCCAACTCGTTGTTCTTGGCTTAATTGTGGGCGTCGTGGCCGCTGTTTTCCTCCAAAAAGCCGTTGCCAGCGAAATCTATGGCGTCCGCCCGCTCGACCCGCTGGTATTGGTAAGTGTCATGGCCTTGCTGGCGATCGTTGCGCTCGCAGCGTGCGCCGTCCCTGCCCGCCGTGCCATGTGCGTCGACCCCATGGTCGCCTTGCGCTCTGAATAGTCCTTCTCGCAACCTCAAGAACAGCCGGCGCGGTGACTCCTTTTCTTCACAACTCTCATTTGTTGTTTGAAAGGAGCACCGATTTCTGTTTGAATAACCCCCACCGGGAGCCATGATGAAAATATACAATCTCGCAGGCTATTTGATTATTTTGTTCTACGTGCTGGCTTGCATGTATTCCGCCCCAGCTCATTGGGGGCCCTGGATTGGAATGTTGATCGGCGGAGCATATTTTGTCTTTTGCTGGTTTTTTGGCGGATTGTATTTGGCCGATGTCCTTCATTTGGGAATCGCGCATCGTTCGCTCGACTATAAGGAATGGTTCATGAAAGCCGTCACGGTCGCGAACAACACTTTCGCGATCTATGTAGATCCGATCGCCTGGGTGAATCGCCATCGCCTGCATCATAAACATTCCGACCATGCCGGGGATCCCAATAAACTTTCCGAGGATGGTTTTTGGCGAACGCTCTATCGCTGCATGATGCCGTATCAATGCAAAGAGAATTTGGCCGGCGACAAGATTTTGAAGTCCCGGACTTTCCAGGTGGTTGCGAATCCTGTTTTTGCAATCGTTGCGCAAGCGTTTAGTTTTTGGCTCTTATGGAAGTTAGTTGGAAGCCTGAAGTTTGCGCTGGTGATGTGGGTTGGAATTCGCATTTTTTCACTGTGGGTAAATATGATTCAGAACTACTGGACTCACACCCGAGAATTTGGATACCGGCGGTACAACGATGAAGAAGACAACGCCATGAATATCGGCGAGTGGCTGCCGGTAACGGCGACCTTTAGCGCATGCCTGCAAAATAATCATCACCACTACGAGGGTCTTTTGCGGCTGAGCCACGACAAATCGGAATACGACTTTGGATTTATAACGGTGAAAGCGATGAAGTATCTGGGCCTGGTGAAGGCAACCACGACGGGCGCGCAACTCCCCAAGGACGTTCCATTGGACGCACTGGGTTTTTAGGGCGTTCGCTTCCTTGGAATAAATGGTTCAATCGTTTGCTTAAGAAAGCCGGGCGCGATTTCTTCGCCAGACAGACCGTAATTTTCCGGCCATTCCTCAGGAAAATAATAAGTCCCAAAAATCTTATCAATCCACGGGAAATGAATCGCAAAGTTTTTGTCGATAGACTCTTTTTGAGATGTATGGTGCCAATGATGGTATCTGGGCATCACCAGGAACTTTTCGAGCCATTTCGCGTTGGGACCGAAATTGCAATGAGTCCAGGTGGCGTGAAGCGTAACAAAAACCAGATACACGAGGATGATCGTTTGCGAAAATCCAAGCATGAGCGGGGCAAGGATAAATCCGCGCACAAGCGTGTCGTCCACAAAGTGGGAGCGTGAGCCCGCGATCCAATCCAGCGCCTTCGAAGAATGGTGAATAGCATGAAAGCGCCATAGAAAAGGCACTTTGTGCAAAGCCAAATGAATGAAATATTCAGCAACGTCCGCAACCACAATGGCCAGGAAAAATTGCAAAAGCCAGGGCATGCGAGCGATAAATCCTTGAAGTGCCGGAACGCCCAAATATTTGGTGGCCTGGGTAGCAGGCAATAAAACCAGAAAAGATAAAATCTGAATCGGCAGATGAGTGGACATGAAATAGCCCACGTCCTGCGCCCACCCTTTTCTGAAGGTTCCTTGTTCCGGGTATTGCGGCCAGATTCTTTCGAGCGGCACATAGATAAGCGCCATCAAAAGCAAATCGAGCAGAAACCAGTCCATCCCGATGGTTACGCCCTCGAGCCGGCCTCCGTTTACTTTTACGCTCGCTCCGCCCCAAGCCGTTGCAGCAATCGCGAGCAACATGCCCGTCAGCCCCAAAGTCTTTTTCTTGCGCAGGATGGAGGAAATCGCTCCGAAGGCAACCGCCGCGACGATGAGGAATTGGATTAAAAGACGTATGCCGTGCAGCGAATAAAACGGACGGAATTCGGCAGAGGTCAGGAACTGGGGAAAATGCAGGCACAGAACTCCGCCGAACGAAAGAAATCCAAAAAACACCGACAATATCCCACTCCACCAACCGGTTCCAAAGCCGGTAGACTCGGCGTCGCCAAAGAATTCATTGATTTTTTGCTCGAACACGATGTCTTCTATTTTACGTTCGTCGACTTATGCAAACTAGTAGCAAGATAGCGACATGAGGTTTCGCTTGCTCAAGCATGCATCCGCTAGCGTCCCCCGATTCCGTGCGAGTTTAATCTGCATCTTTGATTGTCCCTGCCCAGGACGCTGCTGTTCCCGCCAGTTCCTGCAACACCTGCTCGTCCGTTCTTCCCGAACTCTTCAGCATGTGAAACGAATGGTCTGCGCCCTCAATGATATGCAACGTCACTCGCGAGGCGAGCTTCGCGCAGATTGGGCGCAGCAATTGGAGATCAGCAAGTGCATCTCGCGTGCCCTGCAGGAACAGCATCGGTATCGTAACCCTCGGAAGGTGATCGGCTCGTTTCGTCCCCGGCTTGTTGGGTGGATGGAGCGGAAAACCAAAGAACACTATTCCACGCACCTCCAGTGGCTGCTGTGCCGCGGCTTGCGAAGTCATGCGTCCACCCATGGACTTCCCTCCCGCGAGTAACGGTAAGCCGGGAGCTGCGTCTGAAGCCGCTCGCACTGCCGCTACAACCGTAGCCGTCAAGACCGCGGGCGGGTCCGGAACGCGCCGCCGCTCTTCCATGTACGGGAATTGGTATCGAAACGTAGCTACACCGACGCCGGCCAATTCGTCTGACAGCTTCTGCATGAATGGGTGGCTCATTCCTGCCCCAGCGCCATGGGCCAGAACCAGGAGCCGCTGCGCCTTTGGTGGGCGTAGGAACAACGCCGAGACGTCTCCGCGGTCTCCCACAGCAAAACGCAATTTGTCAGCGATTGTCATTTCACAGCGATTTTAACAGAACGCCGCGGCAGGCCACGCCCGTCTGGCCCCCCCTACCCCCCCCCACCAATTTGCATGAATATCAAAATAAAAGGCTTACGAAATTTGCATTTCGTAAGTCATTGATTCTAAGACATGCGCTTTTCGCTGTTTGGACTTGGTGGGTGAATTGGCTGCCTTGAAAAAAAGAAAAGCGGGAGCAGTGCTCCCGCCGTCCAAATGTAGTTGTCTACGAGGGTACGTATAGTACAAATCATAGATTTGTCAAGTGGGATTTTGCTGTTTTTTCCCCTTGTGGAGTCCACTCGGGAGACGACGAGTTCGGATGGCCCAGCAAGTTCGGCGGATTCTGGCACTTGCGGTCATCTCAGGACATAATGTGAGCAGCCATTCTGCACCGAGGACTAAGAGCGATGCTCCATGCTTGGCATGATGTTTCACCGGGCAATGATCTTCCCCGAGACTTTCAAGCGGTGATTGAGATTCCACTGGGTTCCAACGTGAAGTACGAGCTGGATAAAGCCAGTGGGCTGTTGAAAGTAGACCGCATCATCCATTCGGCGGTTTTCTATCCGGCAAACTACGGATTTATTCCACAGACGTACGCCGACGACAACGATCCGCTGGATGTTCTTGTCCTGTGCCAGGAACCTGTGCAGCCGCTGGCGCTGATCAGAGCACGGGCCATTGGCTTGATGACCATGATCGATTCCGGAGCCAGCGACGATAAGGTCATCGCAGTGGCCACGAACGATCCGGAGTTCAACAGCTACGTTGAGGCCAACGAACTGCCATCGCACCGCTTGTTGGTTTTGAAGCGCTTTTTCCAGGATTATAAACAACTGGAAGGCAAACAGGTCCAAGTCGATGACATCCGGCCGGCCTATGCAGCGGTCAAAGTAATCGAAAAGGCGTTGGCGCAATACAAGGACAAAAGAGAAGCCCTTCGCGCTAACGATGGCTACTAATGTAAATGCACTATTCTTGCGATCCTTTTTCGATGCTAACTTGCGGCGCTGCCTTCTTGCGCTAGTAGCGTGCCGCGAGGTTTGGCTACGGCGTTCTCTAGTTTGCGTACGGCCTAGTTGTGAAGTGGAGTGATCTGGAATGAAGCGTTTCTGGAAATGGACGGCGGGTGTTCTTGGGGTGATATTCGTCGCCGCTTTTGCGGGTCTGTCGTACATGGCGGGAAGTCCCAAGGATGCTTACGGCATGGTGCGCTACGCCCTGCCGCACATGCATCGCGGCACGCTCAAGGTGGGCAGCGATGCGCCGGACGCGCGGATTGTCGCGCTGGACGGCGTCACCCGTTTCCACATCCGCGAGCGAACGGGTGACCGGCCCCTAGTTCTCATTTTCGGGAGCTTTACTTGACCGCCCTTTCGCCGCCAGGTCGGCGACGTCGTTCAGATTTACGAGGACTATAAGGAGCACGCCGATTTTCTGACCGTCTACGTGCGCGAAGCGCATCCCACCGACGAATGGCAGATGAAAGCCAATCTTAAAGATAAAGATGACGTCTGCTACGCGCAGCCGAAAACGCTGGAGCAGCGCCTGGCGATCGCGAATGATTTTACGAAGAGATTCAAGTTTTCGTTGCCCTTCGGCGTCGACGACATGAGCAACGCCGCCAATGACGCTTATGCCGCTTGGCCCGAGCGCCTTTACGTTATTGATGAGAGCGGCCGCATTGCGTATCGCGGCGGAATTGGACCGTTCAATTACACGCCCGCCGAAGTGCGCGAATGGCTGGCCGCGCGCTACGGGGCGGTGAAGCACGACGTGCCAAAAGCACCAGGGGACGCAACGCTTGCAACAACCAAATCCGTGGACTCGAAAGCAGCAGCGCCAGCTCCTTCGGTATCGTCGGCATCCACACCAACACCTGCCTCAAAATAGAGCAACGAAGCGACCGGGCGCAAAGAGATATGATGGGCGCGTGAAAAAGAGAAGTAGAAACCAGAAAACAACAGGCAGTCCGCTCAAAAAGATCGGACTCGCGCGCGCTCTCTCGAAACTTGGCTTTTGCTCGCGCTCCCGCGCGGCAGAACTGATTACCGCTGGCCGCGTGAAATGGAATGGAACGGTGCGCCGCGATCCCGAGACGCCGGTGCATCTGGGAAAATACAAGATCGAAATCGACGGCCAGCCCTTGGCGGCGACTTCAAGAATCTATCTCGCGCTCAACAAACCTCGCGGAGTGGTCACGACAGCAGCAGACGAAAAAGATCGCGAGACGGTTTACGCGTATTTGCCTGAAGGTGTGCCTTGGCTAGCTCCAGTAGGACGGCTCGACAAAGCAAGCGAGGGCTTGCTGCTGCTGACGAATGATTCGGAATGGGCAGCGCGCATTACCGCGCCGGAAACGCACCTCGACAAAACGTATCACGTGCAAATCGGCGCGATCGCTGATGAATCGCTGCTGCAGAAATTGCGGAATGGAGTCCGTGCGAGCGACGGCGAATTTCTTCGCGTAAAGAATGCAAGCATGTTGCGCAGTGGCGAACACAATTCGTGGATCGAAATCGGTTTGGATGAAGGCAAGAATCGCCACATTCGCCGAATGCTCGAAGCGTTAGATATAGAAGTGCTTCGGCTCGTGCGCGTGGCCATTGGGCCGCTTGCTCTCGGCGATCTCTCGAAGGGTAAGACTCGTGCCCTCAAAGCGGAAGAGAAGCAGGCGATGGATCGTGCTATGCGCGGCTCGATCCCCGATGCTGCTCCCCTCGTTCGCTAACAAGAACTACTTTGATTTATACGTGAATGTCACTTTTGTTTCTTCGTCGAGCACCAGCGGGCGGACGAAGTTGTACGAGTTCCCCGCCCTGGGCACATCGACGCGCACCGGCAACACACCGGAAATACGCTGCTGAAGATTCGTCACGTTGGCGGAAGCCATTTGCTGCTGCTTTTCGGCATTTTTCTTCAGGTCGCGCTCGATGCGCTGATATTCGCGACCGTTAATTGCGTTCGACGTGACTTCCACTGTTTCCATTGCTGCTGCAACTTGCATGGTAGAGCCGATTGGAACGGGCCTGCTGGCGTCGTAATTGACTTGGGTAACGAGTTGCTTGAAACCCGGAACATTGGTGGCGACCCTGAGTTGCCCGGAAGACAAGTTGGAGACGACCCAATGGCCTGAGGAGTCTGTTACGGCGTTTCGAACTGCGCCGGTTGCGGGCTGGGTCACGGTGATTTGCACGTTGGGAACTACGGCGCCGGATGGATCGACCAAAATGCCACCGAGTTGTCCCGGAAGCAAAGAGAGAGGCTCAAATCGGCCGACGGGACCATTCATGGCGTAACCGTTCATGTCATTGGATTCGTATTCAGTAACATTTGCGATCGATGGAGGAAGAAGATTTGTAGCGATAGCGTCACCACCAAAGTCTTTCACCTTGTATTGTTCGGGGAGGAAGACTTCCCATTGCAGGAGATTAATCGGCACGTCCATTTTCGGGAGGGAAAGATCAGAGCCTCCTTTTTTCGCAAAGGGGGCGCCCGAGTGCATGAACACGAATGAGACGGTGTAAGCATCGATGGGACGGAAACCTGCGCGCAAGAGAGGAACGCGATTGCCGTCAGGGCCTTCGACGGGCTTCACTTTTTCTCCGGCAACTTCGGCGGAGAGAATGCTCGCACCAGCAGCCAAGGCCACTTTCAAAAACGGCTGCGCCTGGTTTTTGATGGTGAGCTTTATTTCGGTCAATGACCGGCCTTCGGTGGTGACCAGCGTGGTGACTACGGCGCGTTCGGCGACAGCGGCGAGAACGCTGCTGTCTGGGAAGCGCGTCCATTCCAACGCAAGGGCAGGCGATTCGTTGGGCCGCTTGTGATAGCGAAACGCAGCCTGCATGGGGAAGCGCGCGAGCGAACGCAAGTAAGGATTCATTTCCTTGAAATCCATTCGCTTGAGGCCGCCGGCTTCCGTGGCCGTCAGCTCAATTGTTCCCGCCCCTTCGACCAGAACTTCGCCGGTTTCGCGCTGTGCTTCATTGAAACTGAGAAAGGGCGCGTCTGTTTTTGTGGCAGAGATGGATTTTTCCATGGAGATCAAGAATTGGTGGCTGTGCTGCGCCGGGCCAGCGACCTTGAGCGTCAGGACGCCGGATTCAATTTCACTGGATTCGACGGATGCACCAGTGGCCCCAGTGACTTCGTATCCCGCGGGGACTTCCATTTGAAATTGCGTCGGTTCGCCTGCGACGACAGTAATATCTGCCAGAGCGGCGATTCGAATGTCGGCTTCGCTGACGGAGACAAGGGTCTTCACATCGGAGAGGAAACGGACCTCTTTGGGCACAACTGGGGCAACTACTTCCCGGGTGGTCCACCAAATGTTGGCGGGCTGACCGGGCACAAGAGTGGCTTCGATCGAGGTCTGCCCGTTCTCGGAAGACCTGGAGGTGATCAGGCCGGGGCTGATTCGAACGTTGGTGTGGTCTCCGGGAACGGCTAGCGCAAGACGCACGCTGCCAGCGGATGGCACGGGAAGATTGAATGAGGCGCGTCCGGCTTCGATGCTAAGCGGAAGACCAGCATCGAGAGTGACGGCGAAGTCTGACGGCCCGGTGATAACAGCCGTGTGCGTGCCATTTTCCAATTCAAGCGGTAAGCCCTTGCCTTCCTGGCGAGCGTCGAAAATGGCCATGCCGCTCGTGAGAGGAATCTTGGTCGCACCTTTGTGAAGAATTTCTCCCTGAAGACGCACTGTGCCCTGAACCGATTCGTTGGCGACGGTGAGTTTCAAGTCGGCGCGTTTCATTGTGTAGGGAACGGGTGGCGTGTCCACTTTTCTGACTGGTTTGCTCGCGAGTTCGAGCAGGCGATTGTACTCGTCGAGGGCCAGAGTGACATTGCCTGAGCTCGGGACAGGAGTAGGAACGACTTCGTCTGCGGCGATCGCAAAACCGGGAAGAACCAACATCCAAGCCAACAGGATTGCGAAGATCTTTTTCACTTGCCACCTACCTTTTTCTCGTGCTGATAAGTTAATCCAGCTGATGGAGCCTGGTTTTCAGCGGTCAATTCAGAAACCAAATAGAGAGAAGGACCGAATGTGGGAAACGAAACGCGGATGGGAAGAATGCCTGCGCGTTTCCCTGTCAACGCTTCGGCGCGAAATTTATCGAGAAGGGCGTCGGTTGCGGCCTGCGCTCGCTTGGATTTGGTTTCGTCTTTGGCATCCATGTCGGGCGATGCCGGGGCAGGGGCTGACATAGAGGCTGATACTCCCCCGCCCACACCTGCACCTACGCCTGGTCCTATGCCAAAACCCGATCCGCTGGATATCGGCGGCGGATTGAGGGCGGAAGAGAGTGGATTCGCATAGGGTTCCATTCGAAAAGTGCCCGTTTCGGGCGTCACTTTGAAGAGAGGTGGGTGGTAGACGAGGAGTCCGGTGCGTGAGACGGGCAGGTCAAGAGCAGGGAGGGCGAGCTTGAATTCACCTTTGTCGTTCCAGGCGGAGCCGCGGCTCAAATAGACAACCTCGACGGCAAATTCAGGAGCTTCTTCGCCGACGCGCGATTTGTCGAGTGGCAAGAGCAAGCTGCCGTCGGGGGACTGGCCGGGACGCACTGTCTTGCCTGCGAGGGAGGCGCTCCAGAGCGTGGCGCCGGGGGGCAGAGTGATTTTCAGAAAATTGCGCTGATTATTGCGAACGGCGTAGCGGGCCTGGACAAGAGTCTTGCCTTCGCTGCTGACCAGCACCTGGTAGCGCGCTTCGGAAACGTTGGCCATCAGGACGGCTTGAGGCGTGTAGCGCGCCACATTCATGCTAAGGAAGCGCGACGTTTTCGCGTCGCCAGCGCGGTAGCGAAATGCCGCAAGCGAAGGAGACTGGCGGCTCGAAACGAGTTCGCCGAGGTCGGTGGCGTCCGCGCTGTCGAGACCTTCGGATTTGAGATCCTTGATTTCGCCGGCGCCGAGGACTTCCACGGCGACGCCTCCGGCTTCGCGTTCGGTGTTGAGAAGGCGAAGGAGAGGAATATCAATCTGGCCGTCGCGGGGGCAACGCGTTTCTCCGGTCACGACGAAACGGGCGTTTTGCTCGAGGGGTTCGAGGAAGGTGACGGAGAGTTCATTGGCCTTCACTTCCCAATCAGCAACCATGGCACCCAGAACCTGATTAATGGTCACTTTGTCGGGGATTTGGAGTTTGGCGGCGCGAGCGGCGCCCTGAGTGATCTCGAGATTCACTTCGGCGTTTATGGAGGTGGAGTCTTCGCCGAGACCGAGGAGTTGCGTCAATGAGCCGCGCATACGCAATGGCAACGTGGCACGGTGGTCCTCCGTCTTCCTGTGCCATACAAAAGTGAGAGCTTCGTTGCCACGACCGTAGGCGATCCACTTGCTTTCAGCGGCGGACTCGGATTTTTCAGAGAAGAGGCCGCCAGTCAGCCGGACGTCCACGCCTTGACGAGGAAGTTGGACGGCGGCGCGAGTGACACCCGAGGCTGTGGAGGGGAGAGTGATGCTCTCTTGGCCGGACACAGAGGATACAGGAATCGCGATGTCCAGCAGCAGGACAGCGCGACCCGAATGCGAAAGGAGCGCGGAAAGTTGGCCGCCCCCTTTGCCACTGGCACTCGGGACAAGCGAGACGAGCTTGCCATCGAGGCGTGCTTCGCGAACCAAAAGACCGGCCGGAACGGGGACACGCACCCATCCGTCTTTCAAGACGTCGACGGTCAGGCTGGCGCGTCCAGAAGCGAGTTCTGTATCGATACGCAGGTCGTAGTCAACGCGCGTGAGCGTGGCTTCGACGGGAGGCGGTTCAGGGTCTCGATCGATGGGATAGGCCTTGGCGTGAAGGGCCTTGTATTCCTCGACGGGCAAAACAACCCAGCCTGGCGAGTGAGCGACAGTCTGGCCTAAGGCACTAGCCACGGAAAGGAATCCGAGAGTTATAAGCCAAGAACAAAGGAATCGAAAAACGGGATTTTTTTCCAGACGGGAATTTTCTGCGATTCGTGTGGGCATACGAGTAGCCTCCTCATGAAAAGGATGAACAAGCGGGTGAATGAATTTGGCGACCCGGGGACAGAACGTGTAATTGAACAGATTGGATGACGTGATGCATCGAGATGGTTGTTCCATCAAATTATTCCTTCATAAAAAAACCGCGGGTCCGGCATGAGTGCCGTCGCGCAACTATTAGAACGGCGGATGAAGTTTTTCTTGCAATATCCGGTTTCAGGAGTAGGTGGGCTCAAGTATTCTCTGGGGTAGGTATTACTGTGTTGCGGAATCTGGAGCGGCGATGGGAATCGAACCCACCTCTCACGCTCTACAAGCTATTGAATATACTGGCTTCCCTTCCCTTGTCCGCGTCCAACTGCGTCCAACTTCAGGGAATTTGAACCGTCCGCCATCGCCCGCTCTGTGATTCCACCTCGCAAATGAATGTAGTTGAGTGTTGTGCGGGCGTCGGTATGGCGGAGCTGTTGTTTTGCGACCTCTGGCGAGTAGCCTGCGTCCACGATGAAGGACGCAACGGAGTGCCGGAAAGCATGAAGACCGCACCGCGGAATATCGAGCGCGTCGAGGATTGGCCAAAGCCGGTATTCTACGACGTTGTTGCTCGATGGAGGCCGGTTGTTTCGGGTAGCAAACAGCCAACCCTCGGGGTTAACGGTCCAGATCGAACGGTATTCCCTCAAAACGTTTGCGAGCGCATCCGGCAGAGTCACCGGCGCTGCACTGGCCTTGCTCTTTGTAGATTGAGCTTTTCCGTACCACGCAGAGCGGCGGACGTGAATGCACTTGTGATGAAATTCGACATCCGGCCATTGCAGGCCGAGCGCTTCGCCCGCACGCAATCCCGTAAGCGTCAAGACGATAAAGAACGTGCGCCACGGTTCGTTTGCGAGCGACAGAATCGATTCGACTTGGGAACGGGTGAAGTGTGACGGAACGTGGACATTTCTTTCGAGGAGTACAAGCTTGCGAAGCGCGATTTCCCCGCTCGAAAATCCCCAATTCTTAGCGGTCGCAAGCATCGATGAGAGCGTGCTCAGAATATTCAGCACGGTTTTTCTCGACACGCCGGTAAGTTGGTTGACAAACACCTGTTGGTTCTCGGGGCCCACCTGGTCGAGGCGGCGCTTCCCCAGCTGCGGAAGAATGTGAGAGTCGAGATGGGAGTTGGCGGATCGCACCGTTGACGGTTTTCGCTTTGCGAGAACTTCCTCGCGCCAGCGGCCGCAAATTCGGCCACCGTTGCGATGCGAGTTGGTTGATAAGCGCAATCATTGATGCGGGAGAGAATTTCATCGAGTTTGCGAGCTGCAAGGCGCTGCGTCGGCAATTCCTTCTTGGTGCCGAGCACGATCTGCGGGCGCGCGCGGATGACGCTTCCATCCGGTCGAATCGTGTCCTCCCGATACCGGCCCAGCCAGAGCTGGCGGCTCTTGCTGAACAGGATCTGTCCCTTCTGGTACCTGCGTCGGGCCAAATCTCCTCCTTGACCCGTTGACGCAGTTGGCGGAACCAACTCTACCATAATCGAACAAGGCGCGGGTTTTGAGCCAATTGCCATCGCATTGCCGGGAACAGCGCCGTGCTTTCCTTTCGAGTCCGCAGACACAAAACCCTTCACTTACTAGGGAACCTCGAAACAGGAAAAAGTAAGAAAGAATTTTGTGCATCGCTTCGCTTCCGAGTTGTCGAGAGTGTCCCCGATTGTCCCAATCTGTCCCCAGTTGTCCCAGACTGTTCGATTCTGTCCCATTTTGTCCCGGCAACAACTTTCTTCAGATTACGACAATGCGACTCGATGCCACAAAAAGCCTCAAAAGGCCACAAGAGGCCACGAGAAGCAACAAAAGGCCACAGAAAGCCACAAAAACAAGCGACAACTACAAAAAGGCGACAAACTGGAAACAGTTGGAGACAACAAGGCAGCGCGTGTTGAGATAGCTCGGCGGGTATTGGAACATAAAGGAATGTGGCCACTTCGTGGTGCGTTGCTGTACTAACTTCTTTATGTTGAGGTTGTTTGGTGAGGGCCGATTCCAAACGATTGTGATACCACTTCGGTACCACCCAAGAAAGGTGATCTTTCATGGCTAAAACAGTGATTTCGCGCAATTTTCGATACCCTTCAGCCCAACTGCGAGATAGGGTTCGCCTTGCTGTCAAAGAACGGGGCTTCCGTTCGGAGCAGGCATTCCTTGTTGCAGCCTGTGAGCGCGAACTTCAGGAGAGCGATAGTGCGGAAGCAACAGCTCAGCTTGAGGCCCGTATTGCGGCTACTCTTGCCAATACGGGGAAGCAAGTACAGTCGCTCTTCACTCTGGTACACGCACAGTTTGCCCTCACCAATTCCCTCTTGCAGTACGTTCTGACCTGCGTGGTTGAACCTCCCGAAGAGGTGCTGCCTGCGGCCCGCGCACGCGCGAAGGCAAGATACGCAAAAATTCTTCGCCTAGCCGGAGAGGAGGTGGCGACGCGAAACCAAGCCACTCTGGAACAGGTGTTGACTCACAGTAAGGAACAATGAGGAACGACCGATCTGCCTCCGCCCGAGACGAAATCAACTGGATCAACGGCTGTGAGACGATGCAGCAACCCGCCTGTTGCGGCCTAGAGGCTTTGACATCTGATAGAAGCAAAACACCATGAACAGAATGAGGAGGAGGAAAGCGACCCGAAAGACGCGGTTCCCGATGTAATTTGCGCCAAACAGAAAACCCAGCAAGAATCTCATGGTAGCCACCTCGCTAGCCCAAGGCCCAACTCAACGCGGTTATGTGCGGTCTTTCGATCTGATTTTGAATTTCAGAAGTCGGTCAATGCTGCCTGCTGCTTGCAACTGCGCCCATGCGCATTCGAGCAGCACTTCTCCGACGTTCCCGAGTTTGCGGCGTTCCTTATCAGCGAACTCTTCCATTTCGCGGCGTAAGTCCTGACGGACGAAGGGGGAAGCGGTGTATAATTACATCATGGCCAAGAATGTGGTCCACATCTCAGAGGCGGAAGCGGCAAGTGACTTTGCTGCGCTGATGGCGCGTGTGCGCGCGGGCGCGGAGGTCATCATCGAAAGCGGCAAGCGGCCTGTGGCCGTCCTTCACGCCGCCGAACCAGTGCGCCGCACCATTTCCGAGTGCATTGCGTTAGCCAAAGCGCACGAAGAAGAAACCGGCAAAGCTCCGGTGCTCGATCCAGACTTTGCGGAAGACGTAGACGAGATTCTCAACCACCGCAAGCCGTGGAACCCGCCAGCGTGGGAATAGTCCTCGACTCAAGCGTAATTATCGCCGCCGAACGCAGAGGCCACACCGTTCGGGAAATTCTCGAACAAGTGAAGGTAGCTCAGGGCGAGATCGAAATCGGTATATCGGTCGTGACTATCGCCGAACTGGTGCATGGAGCCTTTCGCGCAAAAACCCAAACGCAACAGCAACAACGGTTGGAGTTCATCGAGCGACTATCAAGCGATGTGCCGGTATATCCGGTGACGCTTGACATCGCCCGACTAGCAGGGCGCATCGAAGGGCAACAACAAGCGATGGGTATCCAGTTTGCGTTTGAGGATTTGCTGATTGGCGCGACAGCACTGCATCTCGGCTACAACGTAGCGACGCTGAACCTGCGCGACTTCAAAAGAATTCCCGGTCTTTCCGTGATTCAACTCTGAACGATTGACCGCCGAGAAACTTCCCTTCGGTCTCGCCACCGCCAAGGGGGCAGGCCCGCTAACGCGGCTCCTTATCGTCGCCCCTGTCGGGGCCTCGCCGCGGGAATTTTCTGACTATGAGAGGCGTGGCGCCTTTCCTCGATCATCTTCTGTGTCTTTGCATCTGAGCGTGCTGGCCCCGCGTCACGGTTGCCGCGCGTGCCGACTAATCTCAGCTCGAGCCAGTGGTTAGTGGGGGAAAAACCTTCCGCAAATATCGGGCAATCTCCCTATTGCCAGCAAATTCTTATGAGAATAAGGTCCCGTCAGTCCCTGTGGTAAGAGGCCGCCAGCCAGGCCTGTACTCCCGTCATGCGCTTCGCTGCTTCTTCTCATAGAGAGCAACATTTGATTCATCGCCTAGTGTCACTACCTTTTACACGGAGGCCATCATCATGAGACGAAGTTGCTGCTTGGCCTGGGCTTTTTCCCTGTTTGCGTCCATCGGCAGTGCGCAGGAATTTCGCGCCACTCTCACCGGGCGTGTGACCGATCCGCAGGACCTGGTCGTTGTTGAAGCCACCGTTCAAGCCCGTAACATTAGCACCAATGAAGTCTCATCCGGGAAGACGGACTCGCACGGAAACTTTTCGATTCCCTTCCTACGGCCTGGCACTTACATCGTAAGCGTGCAGCATCCCGGCTTCAAGCAGTACACACGGCAAGGCGTCACGTTAGAGGTCGCGCAAACGGCCTCGCTTCCGATTCAACTCGAGCTTGGCGCGGATACCCAGTCGGTGACGGTCACCGCAGAGGCGCCGTTGCTCGAAACGTCCACGGCCGATCGCGGTGGCGTAGTTGATACCCAGCGAGTCGCCGAACTGCCCTTGAACGCTCGCAATCCCTTTATGCTTGGCGCAATGATGTCTGGAGTGACTTTTCGCGGTTCCGCCATCTGGCAAAGGCCCTTTGACAATGGCGCGATCGCGGAATGGTCCATCAACGGCAGCCGCCAGCGCCAAAACGAATTCCTCATTGATGGCGCGCCCAACAACGGGCAGGCGGGCGACAACAATGTCGCCTATGTGCCCATTGTGGATGCTGTGCAGGAATTCAAGATGCAGAGCAACACCTATGATGCGCAATACGGGCACACCGCCGGCGGCATCATGAATGTGGTCCTCAAGAGCGGCGGCAACCAGTTTCACGGGTCCGGCTGGGAATTCATGCGGCGCACCTGGCTGGATGCCAACACTTTCCAAAATAATTCCAAGGGCGCGCCTCGCGCCGTTCACTACCTGGATCAATACGGGGGCCAAATCGAAGGTCCCGTTCGCTTTCCCAAGCTCTACAACGGGCGCGACAAGACCTTTTTCCTTTTCAGCATCGAAAACTATCGGGAAGGCACGCCCTCGCCTTTGCTGCTATCTGTGCCGGCGCCGGAATTTCTGAATGGCGACTTCAGCAAATTGGTGGACGCGAACGGTAAGCCCATAACCATCTACAATCCGTTTACCACCAGCTTTGATTCCAATGGGAACCCGATTCGTACGCCGTTTCTCAATAATCAGATTCCGGCAGGCATGATTAATCCAGTCGCCCAGAAGATTCTCAGCTACTTTCCCAAGCCCAACACGACGACCCCGAATTCCGCTTACAGCCAGAACAACCTCTCCATACCGGACTACTTCGCGAAGGACAAGTTCTATAACCTCATTGCTCGCGTGGATGAAGTCATCCGCCAGAAGCACCGCATATTTGCCCGCTACGGTCAGAATAGCCGTACTGAAGATCGCAATTCGAACGGGATTTTTCAGGGGCCGGGGCAGGATGGGCAGCAGCCTTTCCAGCGGCTCAATTGGACCGGGGTTGTCGACTGGGTCGGAACGTTCTCCCCCACCTTCATCGGCAACGTTCGGGCTTCCTTCAACCGCTTCATTGAGCAAGGTTTTGGTGCGGGAGACGTTGGTTTCGACCTGACGACGCTGGGCTTTCCTGCCTCCACCATCAGTCAATTGCCGGGAGGAAAGTTCTTCGGGCGGTACGAATTCGACGGCTATACATCGCTTGGCCGCTATCGCAGCGTGAACATCACCAACAATTACGGAGTCAATGGCAATATCACCAAAATTGTGAAATCGCATTTCATTCACACTGGCCTGGACTTTCGGCGTGGTTATTACATCTTGAACGATACGGGCGACATCTGGCGCTTTAAGGCCTGGAGAAACTATACGCAGCAGACCTGGAACCAGGGCGACCCGCTCAGCGGGAACAGCATGGCGAGCTTCCTGCTAGGCGTTCCCTCGGAGGGCGGATCGAATTACCCGCTATTTCCTTTCTTCCGGCAATGGTATTACGCACCCTTTGTCCAGGATGATTGGAAGATAAGCTCGCGGCTTACCTTGAATCTTGGGCTGCGTTGGGACTTCAATCTTGCCCCCGACGAAAAATACGGCCGGCTGGATTACCGCTTCGATCCAAACGCGCAAGCCGACCCGTCCCGGTTCCCTGAACTCGCCGGTTATAAGGGCGGGTTGACCTTCACAGGAGTTGGGGGAAATCCCACGAAGCCGGCGAACACCAACTATTGGAATGTGCAGCCCCGGATTGGCGTCGCCTACCAACTCAAGAGGTACCTCATTCTGCGGGGCGGCTGGGGGCGCTATTTCTCGAACCCCGGCAACGACTGGAATAAAACGACGGGATTCAGCACCAGCACGCCCCTGGTTTCAAGTACCGACGGCGGGCGAACGCCTATTCAGGGCCTGCTATCCAACCCCTATCCGAATGGCATCCTCACGCCTTCCGGCTCGAGCCGCGGCGCTGCCACGTTCGTCGGCCGCGATTTTTCCTGGTTCAATCCGGACTTCAAAACTCCTTCGGTGGATCAGTTCTCCTTCGGTCTTCAGGCCGCGATATCCCCGTCTTCGATGCTCGAAGTCTCCTATGTGGGCAGCCGCGGGCACAATACCCAGACGCAGCGCGCGTACAACATTCCTAGTCTGGATTTCCGGCGCCAGTGCAACCTCCTCGAAGGCGGAAATCACGCCTACTGCGACGCGAAACTACCGAATCCCTTTTATCAACAGCCGGCTTTTCTCGGCACGTCCTTCTACACTTCGCCAACTCTATCGCGTTTTCAGCTCGCTCGGCCCTTTCCGCAGTTCAGTGGCGATTTGCTCGAACAGGGTCTGAACACTGGCGCGACCTGGTATAACTCGTTGCAGGTGGATTACCGCGTCCGCCTTCGCAAAAGCCTGAATCTCCTCGCTGACTACACTTTCTCGAAGACCGTCGAGCGCTGGGGCTACAACGATCCCTACCAGGGCATCGCGCAGGAGGGGCTTTATTTCAACGATCGGCCCCACATGTTGAAGGTAACCACCGTCTACGAACTCCCCTTTGGCAGGAGCCACTGGATAGGCGGCAATGCACACGGGTTCCTGAACCAAGTCATAGGTGCGTGGGAAGCAACCACATTCCTGACCTTCCAATCCGGCGAGCCCGCCGATCTGCCCGGCATGCCCAGCAACGTTAACGTTCGCATTCTCCGCGATCCCAAACTCTCCATTCCGGACTGGCACGCCCCAAAGGTTCAAGGTTGGCGTCCCTGTGTATTGCAGATGAATCCCGATACCGGTGCGATTACGCCGGAAGCTTACAGCATTGCCTATGGATGCGGGACTGCCCCTTCCACGTACAATTTCCTTATTCTGCCGCCTTATGCGCCCCGCGAAACGTCCTACCGCAGCGGCCAGATCCGCATGTACCACACCTTTACGATGGATGCTTCACTCGACAAGAGTTTTCCCATCAGTGAGCGCGCCAAATTCCAATTACGCCTCGAAGCCTTCAACGTGCTGAATCACTACGCGTTCCCGCTGGAACGCTTCAACACAAACCCCAACGACTCCAATTTTGGCGCCCTGTTCCCGGGTCGAATCAGTACCGTGAATAGTGGCTTTCCGCGCCAGCTTCAACTGGGGGCCAAGCTGTTGTGGTGATCTGACGCCGCAATCAATCGATAAGTCCCGCGGAATCACGGGAAGAGCGTGGTACACACCGAGGTACACAATAGTGATGTCTAAGACTTCCTTGCAATGACTTGCGATGCCGTCCGTGCTCTTGTAAGTCGTTGCAAGTACTTATGAATTGCTCACTGTCACTGCGGTGACCTCGATTTGACATTTCGCCCAACGGGACTTCTGGCCAGGAATAGTTCTCGAGTACGTGATCCAGGCACAATTTCGAGAGGCACCGCCAATTGGCTACGCAGGAGGTCACTCCTACATATAGCCGATTACACTTACAATTGCGCGTGGGACACGCTTTGCGACCCCGTGTTCATGAGCGAAGTCACGCGGTCAATCCCGGCTGGTTGTGCTAAGGGGCGAGGAACCCGCTTGGCAGATGGAACTATTGTGGGTTTAAACTGAAAGCGAGAGAATATGATCCTCGCATCGACAGGAGGACGAACGATGCGCCGGATTTCGATTGGTGTCATCATTCTTCTAGTCACGCCCATTGGCTCTGCGGCGCATTTTTCCGCTCAATCTTGCGAGGCTCCTCAATCGACTGGGGAGATCCTAGCGAAATCGCGTGTACCAGAAGATCCCCGCAAACCAGCGGCCGAGCGTAAGGCGCTAGAGCTCGAACAAGTGCGGAAAGGTCTGGAAGGGGCTCCTGAAGACATCTTTCTCCACGAAGCCTTCCAAGACCTGAAAATCGGTCGGATCGGCGACCAACGTGAAGCCGTGATCGAGGAATACGAAAAGCTGCTCGCGAAGTATCCGCACAGTCCCGCCTTTCTCTACCTCGCTGCTCGCGCAGAGTACAGCCGGAACACAAAACGAGCTATCGAGGACCTGGAACAAGCCTTGCTATTGGCGCCCAAGTTTGGACTGCCTCACCTGTTACTCGCACAAATCTATTCCGCGTCGGCGTTCTCCGACCCCCCAAAGGTCGCCCAGCATCTAGACCGATTTTCCGATCTTTGCCCGTCGAGTGTCCGCATTTTCCCGGATTTGCGATGGAGCAAGGACCGGGAACTGATCAGCCGGACTGTAACGCGAGTTCGCAAAGCACTCGAGGGCAGAACAGATGCAGAGGCGGAAGCGACATACCCGATTCTGTGGACTTTGGAGGCAGCCTTAGAGAGGTCCGACAACCAGGCCGAGAATCTGAGGCGGATTTTGAAGGATGTGGGCTTGCTGCAAGGTAAGCAGTTCGCCCGCAACACCGCGTGGTTGTCGGCCTTCGAAACCGCCGCGGATATGTGTGACCGACCGGCGCTCGCGCGCGAAGCGCGGAATGAATTTGCACTTCTGTTTCCCAATTCTACCTCCGCCCTATGGCTGGCGAGTTCCGCGCCCGGCGTAAATTCTTCGTCGGTGATGAAGTAGATCCCAAGGGCAGAGACATCCTGGATTGTGCCGCGACAAGGCTCGGATCGCTTGTGCGGAACTGCACGTATTACGATGGGAAGAGCCAAGTCATAGCGACGAGTCGCACGTCGCTTTCCCGAGCCCAATGGAGGAGATCCCCTCGGTAGTGGGCTCATTGCTGGCCTTACCTTCGGCTTCCCGGTTGATCTGCAGCGAGGACGCTTGCGCAACTTAGTGCTCGCAGCGCGGGTACAGCCTCACCAGGACCATCAGGTCCGACAGCGTGAACAGCCACTGATCCGCCTGCTTGCCCGCCGCTTCAGCCATCCGTGCGATAAAGCCGATGTGCCGGCTGCGCGCTAGACTGTGCAGATGCTCCAGGCAGATGCCCGTCAGGCTCGCAATCTCTGCGTCCGTAAAGATTTTCTGACTCGATTTGATCTTGATCATGCCTTTGCCCTCAATCACCCATCTAATCTCGATCCAGAACGCGCTCCTGAAGAGGCAAAATCATTCCTCATCTTTCGTTCTGAACACAATTCGCTGAACGACTTCGCGAACCTCGCGAACCCGCTTGCTTGCCAGTCCGTCAGGTTCGAGTTTGAGGTACGCGTCCAGGTTCTGAAGTTGCCTCGCATACTCGCCCCTGCGCCCGTGGACGTCCGCTAGCACAAGGTAGGCCAAGGCAAAACCGGGCTTCCTCAAGAGAGCCTCACGAGCACTTTTCTCTGCCTCCTCAAGACGGTTCAGATGAAAAAGGGCAAGACTCAAAAAGAGATGGCCTGTGGCCGACCTCCCATCCACCTCCAAGCCTTGACGGATGACAGTCTCTGCCTCGGCATATTTTTCTCGCCTACAAAGCAGCAAACCGAGGGCGAACTGTGCCCAGGCGTAGTGCCGGCGCTTAGATCAATCGCTTTTTGGAAAGCTAGTGCGGCTTCCTCTTCGTGGCCCAGCCTGAGGTCCGCCACACCCATGTGGTAGTACGCCTCGTAGTAGTCTGGGAATGTTGCGGTAGCTCGCACGAACTGCGTCCGGCTGCCGACCGCATCATTCTTTGAGAGACGCTCCAATCCCTTCTCGAATGCATTGCGCGCCTTCCCGGGTATTCGCAGCTCCCTTACTGATACCGCGTAATCTGTCCGCGGCACGGGCGAAGGGTTGCTCGCCTTGAGATAAAGCTCTAAACGCGGTGAAGGTCCATAAAACTGCACAGTCTCCTGAGTTGGCTCGTAGCCGGCTTCTTCCACGACGATTTCGTACGTCCCAGGATTGAGCCCCTGCACGTGAAAGCGCCCACTCCAGTCGGTCAGAACGCTGGTGAAAGCTCCGCCGGTAAGCGACCGGATGTTCACGATGACGCCGTCTATAGGGCGGCTACCTCCCTCCACAAAAACAGTCCCGAAAATCTCGACGGCCTGTCTGACGGAACTGGCCATTTGCGCGCGGGCAATCGGCGTACAAACCAGCAAACCTAGCAACAGCCAAGGCAGACCGCCTTGCTTCGTCCATCGGAGCGCCCTATAGAATCTCTCAGTTATCGCCAACGGAGGATTGTGCCGCTGCTGGCAGCGGCAGTGGCCGCGAAGGATTTGCCAGGCCACTCCGTAGGTGATTTGCGGGTTTTGGTGCAGCCTGTTTCGCTCTGCTTGCCGCAGCTTCCGCTGCCAGAAAAGACTCCAATGCTCAAGACGGCGCACGATGACGGTACTCAAATCTCGGTCGGTTAGAGCTGCGATGAAGGGGCGGCCAATCGTTCGGCGTTGGCGGAGGCTACAGCGCGGGCCGTTCGTCCTACATTTATGGCCCTTATCGTCCAGCCTCGAACTATACGCGCTGTACAAGGGCTTTCAATCGAGTGAAGACAGCAATTGTTGAGCCGGAAGAATTCGAATTCCATGCTCAGGTAAAGCCCTGGGACGATGAAGCCGATTCAGGATTCCCCCGAAATCCGCAAGTGATTGCCAATCAACAGGAGATCCCCATAAGTCTGTGCCGCAGAGCGCTATTGCCTTTGCATATCATAATCGCGTGTGCCGCCCCTGTGCCGGGCAACAGGCTCGCGACGTCTAATCCTGGCATAACACACGAGAAGTACGGCGCGATCGGAGAGTTGTCAACTACAGCGTCTACAGCGTCAAGTTCGCCGGCGGCGGGAACAGAGTAGAACTCTTCGTTCCATTCCGATAGGCGGCCAGCGTGTTAAGGGAACGGCGCCTTCTCAGTCGCTTCTCTTTTCAAAGTGGCGCGCCAGCAGGCGCGACGCAGAGAGAAGTACCTGCTGCACGTGCACGAGTCCCAAACCCTAGTGCGACTCCGCTTGCTCTGGCGTAGTTCCAATCGCATCTAATTGCAAAACCAGGGAAAGTTCCGGCGGGCCTGCCTCTCCTGTTTCTGTTGCTGCCATGCACAGCGTCGCAAAGCGGTGCGTGCCAGAGCAACTGAATTCTCACGGGCGCTTACCGCTTCCCATACCAACTCACGGATGACAACTCGCAGAATGCCAAGTTCCGCCGCCTCTTCCGGCGAAGTGAACACGTGAGGAAGCTAGGACTTCGGGCGAGGCAAGTTTCCGACAGTGCGAAGCGACGCGCCTAGTTCGCCAAGCCGTCCGAGATTAGCTGGACGCAAATAGCCGCCCTCGGAAGAGTAACGCAGTCGGGCGCAAGAGCGGCATCGCCAACTGATGCTCCTGGCCCTGCTTGACCATCCCGAATGGCTATCCCATTCCCATCCATAAAAGAAACGGCGCGGCCTTCCGCAGTAAGGATAGAGAAGGAACAGTGCGCGCCCGCCGTTCCGTGGCAGCATTCGCGAGATGATACGCAGAAATGTGGTGCTTCCATCGGTGCGCTTCAGTTCCGCATGCTGTGCCACAAGAGGATCGCGAGGGTCAACGTAGCAGGACAATCTCACGGCCTCTTTGATCTCTTCGTCTCGCTCGCCCTTCCAAATCAAGAGGTAGGGGATTTTTCGCGGATCGTTGAAATTGCTTCGTACCAGCCATGCCGGGATGACCGGGATACTCTCGAGGCTGGCCGAGGCTCCTGCGAAGGCCATAGTTTCGAATCTACGATAGCGTCGAATGTTATATCCTTAGGCTTCCGCCAGCATTGTTCAAGTATTTCCCGAAGCTGCGTCAAGTAATCCCTACCGTTTTGTTCCAATATTCGCCGGATTGCGAGGACATCCTGGCACTGATACTAAGCCATGAATGGCGGATTTCCCGGACTTGAGGAATTGCGCAAATGCGCGTCTGGGCGCTGTCAAGGGAGGCATTGAAAGACGATGTTAGGGAGCGGTTTTTCTTTGTGCTTGTAAACGAAAGCACCCAGCCATGATCCGAACCATCCGATACGTACCAGCCGTAGGAACCCTTCTGCTGGCCTTCCTCGTCCTTAGCTTTTCGTCGCCCGTTGCGCACGCCACGTGCACAGCTCCCAAAACCGCTATCGAGGCGGAGAATTGTATGCCGGGCACTCCCGCAAGTCAGTGGTACGTTCAGGGGGCTGGCTCGCCAAACATTCAAGGGTTTGCCACGGACATCAGTGTGAATGTGGGCCAGACGGTCTTCTTCAAGATCGCAACGAATGCCAGCACGTACCGGATTGATATCTACCGGTTGGGCTACTACCAGGGCAACGGTGCGAGGCTGGTGGCCTCTGTTTCGCCTTCGGTGCCATTACCCCAAGTTCAACCGGGCTGTTTGACGAACGCCTCAACAGGGATAACCGATTGCGGCAACTGGGCCGTAACGGCGTCATGGGCGGTGCCCAGTACCGCCACCTCAGGCGTCTATTTTGCAAACCTTGTGCGGCTGGATACCGCTGAAACAGGCGTCGTTGTTTTTGTCGTGCGCAATGACTCCAGCCATTCGGACATACTGGTGCAGACATGTGACCCCACCTGGCATGCCTACAACGACTATGGTGGCAGCAGTCTCTATGCGGGACCGACCACCCGCGCCTTCAAAGTTAGTTACAACCGGCCGTTTAACGTACCGAACCCCTCCACCTGGTTTTTCAGCGCCGAGTATCCCATGTGGCGATGGCTCGAAGCTAACGGCTATGACGTCAGTTATTTTGCTGGTGTAGATACGGACCGTAACGGCGCGCTGATCAAGCAGCACAAAATCTTTATGTCGGTCGGGCATGACGAATATTGGTCCGGCAGACAACGCGCCAATGTAGAAGCCGCTCGTGCGGCTGGCGTCAATCTTGCATTCTTCAGCGGCAACGAGATCTTCTGGAAGACTCGTTGGGAACCGAGCATTGATGGGGCAAATACGGCTTATCGAACGCTGGTCTGCTACAAGGAAACGCTCGCCAATGTCGTAATCGATCCCCAGGATCCCCCCACCTGGACAGGTATATGGCGCGACCCGCGCTTCAGTCCGCCCGCTGACGGGGGCCGCCCGGAAAACTCACTGAGCGGCACACTTTTCTGGGTGAACGCGCCTCGAACCGACCCGATCTTTGTGCCTCAGGCTGACGGCAGAATGCGCTTCTGGCGAAATACTAGCATTGCATCACTGGCACCGGGCCAAGTCGCGACTCTTCCAACGGGAACCCTTGGCTATGAGTGGGATGTGGATGCCGACAATGGATTCCGCCCGGCCGGGCTTGTCTCCCTTTCGACTACCACTTTGACGGTCCCAACCTGCATCCTCGGCTACACCATCGGTACTTGCACTGCCACCCATCACCTGACGTTGTATCGCGCTTCGAGTGGAGCCCTTGTTTTCGGGGCTGGCACGGTGCAGTGGTCCTGGGGACTGGACGCTACACACACTAACGCTGGTGCGCCGGCCGATCCCAACATGCAGCAGGCAACTGTGAATCTTCTTGCAGACATGGGAGTACAGCCTGCGACGTTGCAAAGTGGCGTCGTTCCAGCAACTCCTTCCACGGACAGTGCTCCACCTAGATCAACCATCGTCTCACCTGCTCTAGGGACCATAATAAGCGCCGGTTCTCCGGTAACCATCTCTGGCAGTGCAGTCGACTTCGGCGGCGGTGTCGTGGGCGCGGTTGAAGTCTCACCGGATGGAGGAAAAACCTGGCACCCCGCTGTGGGTCGGGAGAATTGGAGCTACACACTCGTGGCCGGTAATTCCGGACCTCTGACCATCCAGAGTCGGGCCGCAGATGACAGCGGCAATCTGGAAGTTCCCGGGCCAGGCAGTACGGTCACCGCAATTCCGCAAACATGTCCGTGCACGATTTGGCCGAGCACTGCGACACCGACAACCGCCGATGCCGGGTCCAACTCGCCACTGGAACTCGGGGTGCAGTTCCGGTCGGACAGCAGCGGCTATATCACCGGCATTCGCTTCTACAAGAGTGCCGCCAACACCGGCACGCACGTAGGCAACTTATGGAACAGTTTAGGCGTTCTTCTGGCGAGTGCAACTTTCACTGGGGAGAGCTCTTTGGGCTGGCAGCAGGTTAATTTTTCAAATCCCGTGGCCATCACGGCGAACACTGTGTACGTGGCCTCCTACCACACCAATGTGGGCCACTTCAGTGACGATCTGAATTACTTTGTGGCTTCCGGCGTGGACAACGCCCCACTCCATGCCCTTGCAAATGGCGCCGGAGGTGCGAACGGCGTGTACGCGTTCGGCAGCACCAGCGTTTTCCCTGCGAATGGGTACAATTCCTCGAACTTCTGGGTCGATGCGGTTTTTAACTCCAATTTCGGCGGCAGTTTGCCCCTCTCGGTCAGCACAACCTCTCTCCCAAACGGCACGCAGTCCCTAGCGTATAACCGGAGTCTCGCGGCTGTCGGCGGCGCCGCCCCGTATAGTTGGTCGCTGCCTTCAGGGACGCTTCCGTCCGGCTTGACTCTCTCCAGCAGCGGACAAGTCTCCGGCACACCGACTTCAGTTGCGACCAGCAGCTTCACCGTGCAAGTGACCGACTCGAGTGTTCCTGCTCAGGCTGCCACTCAGGCATTGAGCATTACCATTGCCGGACCAACGGACCCTCCGAACAACGCTGAACTGAACGGCAACTACGCATTTACCTTCAACGGAACTAATGGAAGCAGTGCCGGGTCGTTTGTTTTCGCCGCCGTAGGAAGATTCACGGCGGACGGAGCTGGGAACTTGACCAATGGCGAACTGGACACCAACACCGTGGGTGGCGGAGCGGCCGCTCAAGCGTTTACCGGGACTTATTCGATCGGCGCCGACAATCGGGGCGTAATGACTTTGAATATTTCGGGCAGCACGGCCAGGCTGGCCTTCGCGATGATGGCCAACGGCAACGCTCAGTTCATCGAGTTCGATACCGGTGGAGGGTCCGGAACGATCGGCTCCGGGACCATGGAAAAAGCGGACACCACTGCCTATAGCACAGCCGGCATAACGGGTGACTATGCCTTTGGCGCTGCCGGCCTGGATAACGCAAATAATCGCGCGGCGATCGCGGGCCGTTTTACTTCGAATGGGACAGGCACTCTCAGCATCACAGCTGGGGACTTCAACGCTTATGGCACCGATTATGCGATGAACTTTACGGCAGCGAATTACACGGTGTCCGATACCGCCACGGGGCGGGGCACCATGAACCTCGCATTCACGTTTGGCGGAACACCCGACAGTTTGAATTTCGTCTTTTACATCGTGAATTCAGGAAAGTTGTTTGTGATGGAGAGCGACCCGGTCTCGACGGCAACCCCCCTGCTCAATGGCGAAGTGATTCAGCAGCAACTTCCCGCCGGAGGTTTCACCAACTCCTCGCTGAATGGCAACATGGTGATTTACCTTACAGGACTATCGTCGTGCAGCAGTGGATTAGGCGTGCCCAAAGCCGGCGCGGGTTTGTTCACTGCCGATGGCAGCGGCGCCTTTTCCCTGACCTACGATGAGAACTTCTGCGGGGCGCCCAATTCCTTCACGGCTGCGCCGGGGACGTACAGTGTGGCCGGCAACGGGCGCACATCGATCTCGATCGGAGGATTCAGCCTGGTTGCCTATCTGTCAAACTTGAATCAGGCGTTCCTCTTCGTCTCCGATGTCAATGTTTTGTTCGGGTTCGGCGAACCCCAGGCACCGGGTTCATTCAACAATGCCGCGCTGAATGGCACGTATGCTGGCTTCGCGACCAACCCGGCGGCATTCGGAGTGACTGCCTTCTCCGGCGAGTTCTCGGCGGATGGCATCACCCCCACCGGAACTATGACTGGCACCCAAGACATCGGCACTCCGAGCGGGCCGAATCCCGGCGTGGCCTTCAGCGCCACTTACTCGATCATCCCATCGCCCACCAATGGCCGGGGAACAATGACGGTCACTTCCGGCACGGGAGGCAACGCTGTCATCTACATGGTCTCTCCTTCGAAGTTCGTGGCCGTTTCACTGAGCGATCCCAATCCCGCCGTCTTGGACTTCGAACTATCTTCCACTCCCGCGTCTGTCTCTCTTTCCTCAGTCTCGCTGAATCCCGCGACTGTTACGGGTGGGAATTCCTCCACCGGCACGGTCACCCTGGGCGGGCCGGCCCCCTCAGTCGGCGCGCAAGTCACACTTTCCAGCGCCAACACGGCAGCAGCTAGCGTGCCTTCCACTGTGACGGTTGTGGCCGGAGCCAGTAGCGCGACTTTCCCGGTCAGCACCAGCGCTGTCGCTGCATCGACCACAGTTACTATCTCCGCGTCTTATGGTGGGGTTACCCAGACGGCCTCACTCACCGTGACCGCCGCACCAGACTACACCCTCTCAACATCGCCAACTATTCTGAGCATCACACAGGGAACCAGCGGGACGAGCACGATGACCGTCACTCCGCAGAACGGCTTCAGCGGTGGCGTCAGCTTGTCCGCCTCGGGTCTGCCGAATGGCGTGACCGCTTCGTTTAGTTCCAATCCCGCCACGGCAACGAGCACGTTGACGCTTGCAGTCAGCAGCGCAGCGGCCATCGGCACGGTCACGGCGACTATCACGGGCACATCTGCCGCATTAACGCATACGACTGCTATCACCATGACTGTGACGCCGGCACCGGCCCCGACTCTCACTTCGTTGACGCTGAACCCCACGAGTGTCGTTGGCGGCCTGCAATCCTCCACGGGCACAGTCACGCTGAGCGGACCGGCCCCCTCAGTCGGCGCGCAAGTCACACTCTCCAGCGCCAGCACGGCAGCAGCTAGCGTGCCTTCCACTGTGACGGTTGCGGCCGGAGCCAGTAGCGCGACTTTCCCGGTCAGCACGAGTGCTGCAGCTTCGTCAACCACCGTCACCATCTCCGCCACTTACAGCGGCGTTACAAGATCGGCCTTGCTCACCGTTAACCCCCAGCCGAACTACGCGCTATCCGCATCTCCCAGCAGCGTGACCATCGTCCAGGGAGGAAGCGGCGCGAGCACGATTACAGTCACTCCCCAGAACGGCTTCAGCAGTAGCGTCACCTTGTCCGCGTCCGGGCTGCCTAGCGGCGTGACCGCGACGTTCAGCCCCAACCCTGCCACGGCTACCAGCACGTTAACGCTTGCCGTCAGCGGCGCCGCCACGACCGGCATGGTCACGGCGACCATCACGGGCACTGCGAGCGGCTTGACGAGATCAACCACGATTAGCCTCACAGTGAATCCCATACCCCTCCCCACGCTCTCCTCACTGACACTGAACCCGACGAGTGTCATCGGGGGGGCGCAATCTTCGAGGGGTACGGTGACGCTGAGCGGGCCGGCGCCCCCGGGTGGTGCGCAAGTTACGCTTTCCAACAGCGGCGATGCGGCTAGCGTACCTTCAAGTGTGATCGTTCCAGCCGGAGCTACCAGTGCGACCTTCACGGTTAACACTTCCGTAGTTCTCGTCTCAACTTCCGCCACGATTTCAGCTTCGTATAACAACACCACTCAGACTGCAAGCCTCGCAGTATTGCTTTAGATGATACGCAGAACCGTGGTGCTCCCATCGGTGCGCTTCAGTTCCGCATGCTGTGCCACAAGAGGATCGCGAGGGTCAACGTAGCAGGACAATCTCACGGCCTCTTTGACCTCTTCGTCTCGCTCGCCCCTTCCAAATCAAGAGGTAGGGGATTTTTCGCGGATCGTTGAAATTGCTTCGCACAAGCCAGGCCGGGATGACGGGCATGTTCTCGCAGTTAAGCCTCGCCCAGAAGCCGAGGAAATGGCCGTTCCATCCGCGCCCCTGTTGTCGTCGCTCCACCGTCTAATCCCCGTGATTATTCTTTCCAGCAAAATCCCAGTTACGGGGTGCATTCGCAAAGAAAGCGTCAAGGTCTGCACATCTAAATCTCCACCGTCCGCCGATGATTCGGCCTTCGATCTCTCCCCGGCTGACGTATTCGCGCAGTGTGCGCGCGCTGAGTCGTAACACGTCAGCCGCTTCGCGGAGTGTCAGCAAACGATCTCCAATCGGCAGCGCGTCAGCCTGTGATCTCTTGTATTTTTTCGTCCTGTGGCTTCCTTCGCTCAGAGAAAACTTGGGCGCAAAATGGGCGCAAAACCCCGGCTTTCTAGGCGCAAATCGAGGGGTGGCCGGTGAGTAAGGGCAGCCGAATCAACGTGAATTTTGCTGAGCGACCCGAGACATGGGTGACAGTTTGTACCGGACACATAGGTGACACTTCCTCCCCTAGGGGAGGAAGCGATGCCTTGGAAGGAGTGTTCGGTTATGGATGAACGTGTTCGTTTTGTGGGGCGCTTGCTGGACGGGG